>MCBF01000001.1:1387651-1390915 GCA_001742785.1 Candidatus Altarchaeales archaeon IMC4 | reverse complement strand
TACATTGCCCAAAGCCATAAGCATTTGCGATTAAATACGCAAATGGTATCCCATGAATCTATCGATTCATGAGGAAGGTGAATGGAAGTTTGACTCCGAGGTCGAAACCCTGCCTGTGAAGCAAAGCGGTCCCCAGACCACTTTGCAGGACTTCGCAGCGTAACTACGCTGGCAAAATACCGCCGACTTCAGTCGGCGGTTGTTTATTTTTTACCAACTAACTCTTTAGCCTTTTTCATTATCTTTGTATCTTCATATTCCTCATTATATTTTTGGGTAATTTGCTTTACTTGTTCCTCAATGTTTTCAAGACTTGGTTTTGAAACTTTTATCCCTTCAGAGTTCAGATATTCATAAATTTTGATAAGTGCTTGTGAGTCTCTTAATTCTATAAACCTTATTCCCTTCTTTTTACCTTCTTCAATCATCATAGGCGTCATTCTGTCTGTTAAAAATAACTCAACACCTCTAGCTAATGCTTCATCGCCTATTTCAGGATTTCCAATACCGAGCAATTTTAGTTCTATTTTTATCAATTTCTTACCGTTTTTGTCTTTGAATATCACGGCATCAACTTCTCTATTACCAACAAGACCTTTACTTTTCATCTTTTCTGGAACAAGAATGTAACTGTTGTTATCTAAACTCATCATTTCAAAAATGGCAAACAGAAGTCTTTTTTCAACTTTTTTACCAACCTCGCTCCACGCACCACCTTGTAATGTAAGTTTCATTGCAGAAATAGTATTCAATAAAACCAATGATTCTCTTTCAGTTAGAGTAACCTCCTTCTCTCTGTATTTTATTTTGATTTCTATTTTTGGAATATTGTTATGATCAAGTTCTTTAATCAGCTCATTTATTGACTCTACATTCTTTTTTCCCAAATCAACACAAACTTCTCTGGCTGTTGTGTTGGCCATATTCGCAACCGTTTTATTGTTTAGCCCGCCAAACCATAGAAGTTCTCTTTTTGGTATACTTGCATTATTCAAAAATTCATCTGCCCACCAAGAATCTTTTTTGTTTCTATTTCGTGCTTCAACAATCAGCTTTAACAAATCAAAAACCGTATCTGTAAATCTCTTGTTTATTGTTTGAAGAACATAAGGTCTGTGGTCTTTGCCCTTCAAAATCGCAATTATTATTTTATCTAACAGTTTTTCCATTGTTATACCTCAACAAATTTTATGTCTTTTTCAACATTTTTTATAGCTTCGTCAATTTTGTCAACATTCTTTTTTAATCTCTCAGCGGTAACATGCTTACCTCTTGTAGATGAGCCAGGGTTATTTTTAACTCTTTCTCTGAATGATTCTAGTTCCTTTCTTACAACTTTGGCTATAAATTCGTCATCTTTGTAAGAATGTTCACAATCTTTCATTTTTTGTAATACGACTATAAACTCATCATCTATTTTGCCGTTGCTGAAATATTTTGAGGATTTGTCTATATTTCTAAAAATTGTTTTTTTGACTTCAAAGCCGATAAACTTCGCCATATTCATAAAGTGCTTGTAACTTTCAATTAATTCGTAATCAATACTTGAATTGCCAACTACAATCGCACATACTTTGCCCTTTTTCATAACTCTGTTCATCTCTATCATTGACCTTAACATATCACCCAAATATTCAGAGAGAAGTCTAAATCTGTTAAAAAGATGATGAGAATGCCCACCTATTTCATTTTGCTTAAAAGCACTATAATTCATTCCCAACCACAGCATATTATACATATGAACCCTGTAATAATCTAAAGCATTTACATAAGGTGGAGAAGTAACAATCAAATCAACAGAATTACTCTCAACATTTTTTAATCTTCTCGAATCCGCTGTGATAATTGAAACCTTTGTTTGATTGTCTACATATTTACTATATTCCTTTAGAGTTTCGGTTATCATATTTATTTTATTTTTAAAAATTTGAAGTATATTATCTCCATTTTCAGATTCTATGATTGCTCTTATTGTAGAAGAAAGAGCTACAAGAGATAAATTGAATATTTCTTTGTCATCTAATTCGTCTATGTTTTCTTTGATTATTTGTATTTCTTCCAACATTCGGTCATTAAATATATTACTAATATTTCTATTAGGCAATTTTGGAAACTTTAATTTTCTATTATTTGATTTAATTTCTTTTTCGATTTTTTCCAAGAGTACCGTAATTATTTCTAATCTTTTTGTTGAAATCGGAGTAGTCTTCACTTTTGAAATTAGAGTAGCTAACGGATTGAGGTCATTTCCTATAGAATGACGGTTTAATAACTGTGATTCTACTAAAGTTGTACCACATCCTGCAAATGGGTCTAAAACAACATCTCCCTTTTTGGTGAATAATTTTATAAAAGTTCTTGGTATTTGTGGTATGAATCTTGCTGGGTAAGAATGAAAACGATGAGTTAAATATTGTGTTTTTGTATCTTTGAAATCCCAACTTACTTCATCTAAAACATCAAATGCTGATTTAGTATTTGTTACTTGTGCAAACCGCTTAATTTCGGTTTGCCCTAAAATACTTTTCTCAAATTCTAATTCTGACATCATAACACCTGTTTTTTATTGTTTTTTAATTCTTCCTTTATGAATTTTTCAATCTGTTTAGACACTATTATACCTTCCTCTTTACAAAACTTCCTATATTCATCATAAACTTTAGAATCAATCTTTAAAGTAACATTTTTGCTTGTCATTTCACACCCTCTTATTATAGACATATTCGCACATATTAATAAATGTTTCTGAAAGACGCCCCCTTTCAAACTACCTTCTTTTTCAGAAAAAGAAGCAAAAACAAAAGCCCCTGCCCTGTCTTTCGGACATATAGTGCCTTCGGCAAAATTATATTAAAAGCAACCCCTCTTTATTCTATAAAAATTGTGGCGTCCCGCCACCGCCGAATTCTGAACTCAAAATTTCTTTCAGAAATTTTGCCACGCCCTGCGGGCTTTCACTTCGTTCAGGACGCCTAACAGCCGTTAAAAGAGAAATTCCTGCGAAATTTCTCCAAATTTTTGCTAATGCAAAAACTTCTTTTAACGGCATACGTTATACGCAATCCGCATCCGCCCGCCCAAAAAAAGAAAGGTTTTTAAGTATGAATATTTGTATGTGTTTAGATACCCCGATAAGCTTTGAGCATATCGGTTTTTCGAAACACCCAGAAGTTTTCAAACAAACGACAAAAACCGCCATAAGGCCTCACGATAGCGTTTTTTGATTTTTGCGTACAAAAGTCGTTTTAATGATTTTGCAGTGGC
>MCBF01000001.1:1384309-1387551 GCA_001742785.1 Candidatus Altarchaeales archaeon IMC4 | reverse complement strand
GGTAATATCGCTCCTTGAAACAATCTCAAAATTTTTCTAATCAGGGTTGCAATGAGAAACGCGTAGTGTCTGCCCTGTATTCTTTGGAAATACCCGTTGACCTCGCGGAGAACTTTTTCACTGACTATAGCATGAACTTCGCCGTTAACAACCAATCGTAGGATGCAGGCAGAATTCGAGCCCTTTCTTTCAAGCCCGCATATGATAACGGAACTATAGGCAAGAGCATAAGTTTTGGAACTTTTTATTTTAACTTATGCTCTTGAATATAAGCAAAACCCTTTGGGTTTTGGTATACTGATTTTGCCACTGCAAAATCATTATATCGAATTGCATTTATAAAAAGTTCCATTAATTATGCAATTCGCTATATCTACAAATAGTCTCATGTTTTAATTGGTCTATGTCGGCTTTAATGTCCCCCATTGCCCTTGAGGACTTAGCCAAATTATTTTGGATTGCATCCAAAACAGTCTCGTCATTTATCATTCCGGTGTTCAGCCCAAAGTTCAGAAGCGCGAACCTAACCGCTTCTGTTTTTGTTTTTACCATCTTGGAACTGAGCATATTATTAATTACTTGCTCATACACCCCCTCAAATTTCAGTGTTAATGTTGTCATTTTAGTTTATAGTAATATTGTAGTGGTTTTACTATAAAAATGCTTTCTCAAAACAATAAAACCGGCCCAAACACAACCAGCACGAAAACCTTCTTCATTCGCATGTAGAACTATAGGCAATTACAGATTATATATCCCACATGAACTCGATATTTAAACCAGCAATCAATATTTATCATATAAAAGATGAAAGACGAATATAAATCCACTAAGGAGTTGGAAAAAGAGATGGGCATAAAGACGCATGTGCCGCTGTCTGCATGGAGGAAGGAGGTTAGGCACCTGAGTGGTACTGAGATTGTCAGGTTGCATAGAAAAGAACTTGACTCGCGTTCAGTTATCTGCTGAGGAACTCCTAATTGATCAACTCGACATCCAGTAATTTTACCCCCTTAGAGTCGCAAACGTGGGTTCCAAATTTCGTATCGAACGTTGCGAAGTAAAGTTTCTTATTGTATGTTTTCTCTAAAGAGGGTTTGATAGCCACTGCCTCTGCTAACAATTTAATGTCAGTAGGGCCGAATCTTCTTTCAAGATGCTTTATTTGATTTAGTTCTGATAGAAATTTGCTGTGTTCCGGCGTCTCTAATTTTATTTTACTGATCTTAATAAATTCCAAAAGCCTTCTCAATGTCGCAGTCCACTTTTCTTCTTCCACGTCCCTCATGACTATGAAAATGACCTCGGCAAGAACGGTGAAAGTTGTGAATCCTTTAAATACCCCTCGGCGGATTTTATTTAGATGTCTAACAGCCGAATTATGTTTATGGTCATTCTCACCTTCTTTGACAGCATCAACAAAAATCGAACTGTCTATAAAGTGGAGTTCTTTTGGTTGCATTTTGTTTGGATAGTTTGATTTTGTGAGTAAAACCCAGCCACAGAATAACCAGCACGAAAACCTTCTTCATTTGCAATTTGAATTTTCTAATTTTTCACCGCAGAGGTGCATAGGAGACATTTGCAATTTGAATTTTACATTTTGCACTTAGAATATAGGCAATTACGGGTTATATATTACAGACACCAAACTAGTCCTATCATTTAACTATTAAAGTTTACATCTCAAGCATCTTATCCATAGTTTAAGATGCCACCTTAAACCTTTATAAAGGCCTGTGGTAATATATGTACATGGAGAAAATATTGCACAGATATAATCTCTGGTGGGGTGGCGAAGTCGAATTTACGTACAACCCGCGGGAGATATTTCCTGAAATCTGGAACACCATTAGCGATAACAAGATTACAGTGCTTACCGGATTGAGGCGGGTAGGCAAGACGACGCTTATGAAGATGGTGATTGCTGCCCTGATAAAGCAAAAAACAGACCCGACAAGGATACTTTACGTTTCTTTGGACAACATCGCTTTTTTGGACATTGGCATATCAGACATTGTGGAAGAGTTCAGAAAAATAAACCGAATCCCATTTAAAGAAAAGGTTTATCTGTTTTTAGACGAGGCGGGCTACAAAAAGGATTACGAGATTGAATTAAAAAATCTTTTTGACATGGGCAATGTAAAAATATTTGTTTCTTCATCATCCACTTCCATCCTGAAATCAAAGGTGCCTTATATCACAGGGAGAACCAAGACGATAAACGTTTTACCCCTCAACTTCAAAGAGTTTCTGGATTTCAGGGAAATCAAGATTAAAAGTGAAGATGCCGGATTGTACAAGTCCTACTTTGAGGACTATCTTAAAATCGGGGGTTTACCCGAATACGTATTGACGGAAGACGCAGGCATATTAACGGAGTTAATCGAACAGGTGATATACAAAGATGTGATTGCATTCCACCAGATAAAAGAGGGAAAAACCGTTTTGGAATTGTTCAGATTATTATGCGAACGTGTGGGAAAACCATTCACATATAATAAATTATCAAAAGTATTAGGTACAAGCCCCGAATCAATTAAGAGATATATCACCTATTTCGAAGATGCGTATTTATTTTATACTATTGAAAGGTACGCAAGATCATTGAATGAAAGGGTATATTCCCCGAAGAAGGTATATGTCGGGGATGTCGGGCTAAGGAACGTTACGGTGGGGTTTAAGGACAAGGGCAGTTTGTACGAAAATCTCGTTTTCCTGAAGATAAAGGATAAAAAACCAGGATATTACTATAAGGCTGGTGTAGAGTTGGATTTTGTTTTTGAGGACACATTACTTGAATGCAAATATGGCGGAGAATTAACAAAAAAACAGGAAGAATTATTGAACAAATCCAAAATGAAAAAGATAATTGCGAGGGGGTGTGAGTTTTTCATGGATTAGTTGCCCCGATTATCCGGCTTCTGCCTTGACTGCCGTCTCGGTCGCTTCAAGAACGATAACCTTCCCTCCGGCCCCCTCTATCTTCTCCTTCGCCCTGTCCGTGCACTTGTCAACGATTATCTCGACCGCCCTTGTTATCCTGCCGGACCCCAGGAGTTTGTCAATGCCCGCGTTACCTCTAAAATCGTCCATTCGCTTGTAGAGGCATTAATCTCCAAGCCCCTGATTTTTTGATAAAGCCATAACGCCTCATCCTCAAACGCCTCGCCTTTTTTGAACCACTTGACAACGCACTCGCATCCAGAGTTATCATAATCTTTCATCCTCTTCTTCGTGGG
>MCBF01000001.1:1380774-1384209 GCA_001742785.1 Candidatus Altarchaeales archaeon IMC4 | reverse complement strand
GCCAAAATTCGACCTCTGCATAGCGGTTTTGGGCAAAAAGCCAAAAAACCGCCACAGCATAGCGAAAAATGAGTTATTTCGCAATAAGTCTAATGATAACTGTTTTCGATATTTCTATGGAAATAGTTACCCTGAGATGATGCAGTAATCAAACCCGTGTAAACTGCTTCAGGTACATTAGAATACCGATAAACTCCGCCGCTACGGAATTCTATGTCTAACGTTTGGGATTTCGCATCATAACAAACCGATCGTATGTTACTTGAACTAACAGATTCTCGAATCATCTTTTAACCTCTAATCTGGTATAATTCTCTCTTCCCTATTTTCATTCACCCTCAACCACTTTTATCTCATCCTCCGTCAGCCCATACAACCCATAAACCACTTTATCAATCTCCCCATCCGTCGCCTCAATCTGCCGCTGGATTCTCACCTTCTCGTCCGGCGTTTTTACCTCGCCCAGACGCTTATGCAAGTCGAGCATCTGCCCGACCAGCGAAACCATTTTATCGTGGCGGGCTTTGTCGTTCGGGTTGGAAAAGTCGATGGTGCAGATTGGGGCAGATTCGATATATTGTTTGGAAAATCGGATATAACCGCCCCTCATTTTTGTACTTTGATTAGCAACGATAAAACCGAATAACTTGGAGTTGAGTATCCCCATTAAATAGAGTATGTGTATATCGTCCGTTTTTGGCTTCAATCCGTAGAAAGGCCCGCCACCCCCGCCAGTCATATAAAGATGGCGGTCATCGTATATCCATCTTGGACTTAATGACAATACTTGAATAATGAGTTTAGGGTCTTCCATCTGTGTTAGATTTTGTGAACGACCGAATGCGTACCACTGTTCATGATTCCATTTACCTCGTTCTCTATCTTGTAAAATTTTCTCGTAATATTTTAGATGTTTCCAAGCATTTGGATATTTATTCTCAAAGTCCGCTTGGGGTATGAGTATCGCCTTTTCATTTTCGAGGTAATAGGGGAACAACATCCATAAACGAGTTTCAGGATGCCCGTAGGGTTCTATCAAATCGCTTTTCAAGAAGGGACGTAAAACAGCGGGTTCAATGTTTTTTGGTGAATCGAGGATGAATGCTTTATCTGCACCAGTAACTAATCCTTGGAATATTCTAGTAACATCCCCCAGTTTCACCGGCATCTTTCCGAGTTTCTCAAACAACGCCGAGCCT
The DNA here is from genome assembly GCA_001742785.1 of Candidatus Altarchaeales archaeon IMC4. Classification (GTDB taxonomy): domain Archaea; phylum Altiarchaeota; class Altiarchaeia; order IMC4; family IMC4; genus IMC4. Next base: position 1,383,010 of record MCBF01000001.1, on the reverse strand, counting down.
TCTCCGATGTTAAAATTCCACTCCTTGTCGGTTACGTCTTTAAGGTCTATTTTTCCATCTTCTGCTTTGTGGGTTAGCTGCCATTTTTCTAGAGCATCGACCTTCATGAAACGGAATTTACGGTTGCTGTTGCCCTTATTCAGGAAGAGCAGGCAAGTATACGTTGTAGCCTTCTTGAAGACCTGCTGGTCGCCGAAGTGGACGACTTCATCCAAGTACCTGCCGTCGGCTATTATTTTCCTCAGCGGTTCGCCGTATTTTGACTGGAAGAACTTATGCGGCAGGATAAAGCCTAAGACGCCGCTGTCATCAAGCAGACTTAATCCCTTCTCGACGAAGACGACGTAGATGTCATAGTTACCTTTACTCGCAGAGGCGTAGTTCTTATAGAATTCAACTTCCTGCGGCGCCCACTCCTTCATCACCTGAATCCGGATATACGGTGGGTTTCCGATTACTGCATCAAATTTGAAGGGAAATTCTTTGTTCCAGTCGAAGGCGTTTATGCGATACTGTTCTTCGGTTGTGAGTGTGGCCGGTTGGCCTGAGTAGAAGTCCGGGCCGATTAGGCTGTTGCCGCACTTGATGTTGCGGTCTAAGTCCGGGAGGATACGCCCGCCGAGGCGCTTCTGAGGCTCGCGGTACTCATCTTCAAGAACCTTGAGAAGCAGGTTTAGCTTGGTCACCTCCACCGCCTGCTCGTCCAAATCGACGCCGTGGATGTTATTCAGGAGAATCCGCTTCTTTTCGTCTAGAGTGAGGAACCATAGGCCTCCGCCGCCTTGGAATATTTCGTCCCGGTACTTTTCCGGGCCGTGGCCCACATACCAGTCACGGTGGTAATTCAGGAGGTACTGATACGCTTCTATGAGGAAAGAACCGGAGCCGCAGGCCGGGTCAATGATTTTCAGTTCGGATATCTGCTTCGGCGGCTTGTCTTTGATGAGTTTGCCGACGGTGTTCTCGACGATGTATTCGACGATGTACTTCGGCGTATAGTAGACGCCGCCTGCTTTCTTGACTTCCGGCTTCTCCTCGACCTTGGCATGGTGGCCTTCGGTCAGCCGGATGACCTTACCCAAGAACTGCTCGTAGACGTTGCCGAGTATGTCGGCGCCGATGACCGAAAACACGTAAGGGCAGTTAGGGTAATACAGGTTCTTGATGATGTCCTTGAATATTTTATCGTCAATCCGGATATGAGGACACACGTAGTCAGGAAAAGACACCCGTCCCCGTTCCTCCTTGAAATAGAACAGGCCGGAGTTGTATTTTTCGTCAGCCTTCTCGAAAAGCTTCATCAGGTGCGGATATATGCCCTCTTTCTCAGCTATCTCCTGAAGCTGCCCATAAGGCTCAATACCGCGGTCCTCACACATCCTCAGAAAGATTATCCTGTCAATAGTCTTCTGGACAGCATAGTTGATTTCGCGGACCGAGTAGTTCGGGTTCCGCAAAGCGATATTTTTCGCCAACTCCTCTCTCCATCCTTCGATATCCTTCAGGAACTCGTCGCCGACCTCGGAAGTGCCGCGCTTACCCTTCATCGACTCCGCGTACTTGTCGAACGAACCTTGCTCGATCGCGGCCTTAGAGAAGATGCCTGCTATCTCATCCCACTTCTCCGCGTACTGGCTGTAGGTGAAGTAAAGCACTCTCCCGACGCTCGCCGAATCAGTCGGCAGAGGCTTCTGCCGGCAATCATAGACCGCAAACTCCTCAAAGTCGGTGAGGACGGCGAGGGGTAATTTAGCGCTCCAAGAATACCTGCGGATTTGATAAGCTGCCTTAGCATCATCATGGATGTTCACGGACGGCTTCTTGGTTTCAAGGAAGAACTTCCTCGTCCCCCCGATACGGAAAGAATAATCCGGAGCCTTGGTCGACCCGCCGATCTTCAGCGCATCCTCGTGGATGACGTCCTTATAGGCCTCAGCTTTCCCGGAACGATTAGGGACATCCCAGCCAAGCTCCTCAAAAAACAAGTTGACGAACTCCTCCCTCAGCCGAGCCTCGTTATAGTTCTGGCTGAAGTAGTCCTCCTTATTCCTCCCGAAAAGCTCCACCCGCTCAAGAATCCTGCTAGGAACTGGCATCGTTATATATTACAGAACCGGTTTAAAGTCCATATATCCGAGCGGGCTTTGCTCCTAACCCCTCTGCATCGCAGTAACGCCGGTCCTTGCTATAGGCAAGAGCATAAGTTCAAATAAAAAGTTCCAAAACTTATGCTCTT
>MCBF01000001.1:1377412-1380674 GCA_001742785.1 Candidatus Altarchaeales archaeon IMC4 | reverse complement strand
CGGCGATTTTGAGGTTCAGGATTTGAGCATCACCACGGATTCTTCTTCAGCCCGCCCCCTTTTCTTCAACATCCCGTCCGCACCGCCAATTTTCAGAATTCGGATTTTGGGCCACGCTAAGCGGGGTTGCCTCTTTCGCCCCGCCTCGGCTTTCTTCCCGCCCGCAGGAGGGGTCCGGGGAGGAATGCGGGCGGGTTTTTGAACCTTTCCTTTTTCGCTTCCGAATTTCGTATTTTGCAAAGCAAAATGCGCCACCGATAGAGATGTTGCCCTTGACCCACCCAACCCATTCGCGGGCAACGCTAAGGAACTCCTTAAAATCTTTGTTTGACTAAATGCTAAAATTTCATATACTAACTCTTGATAAGTGATGATTTTAATACTACATAACTATAATAGTAAAACCATACGAATATGTCAAACGAAAAATCCACAATTGGGGACAATATAAGAAAATACCGAAACAATCTCGGTATCTCGCAAGATCAGCTTTCAAAAAAGGCTGATTTGGCTTTTCATACGATTGCCAAAATTGAAGCTGGCTCTACCACAAATCCAACCATCGATACAGTGAAAAAAATTGCGGACGCGCTCGGCGTTTCGCTTGATGATTTAATGAAATAAAAATATGGCACAAGTATTCAAAACAACAGATTATACGATTGGAAAGCTAATGGACGATATAGAAATCGGCGATATTGCTTTGCCTGATATTCAGCGACCATTTGTTTGGTATAAAAAAATTTCCAAGGTTCGTGATTTGTTTGATTCGATCTATCGCGGTTATCCAATCGGATATTTGCTTTTTTGGGAAAATGCCAATCGTAGCGACTACAAAAATATTGGTTTTGATGAGAAGAAAAGGAAAATTCCGAGATTTTTGATTATTGACGGACAACAAAGATTGACGGCACTTTTTGCAGTTATGAAAAATCAGGAAGTTTTGACTCCTGATTATGAAAGCAAAACTATCAAAATTGCTTTTCGTCCAATAGACGCGATTTTCAAAGTCGGCGACGCGGCGACTGATCGCGACCCCGAATATATTCCCGACCTTTCGGCTCTTTGGTCTGGCGATGGTGATTTTGCCATTATCAGTAATTTCATTTCAGCGCTTAAAGAAAAAAGAGAAATCACAAAGGAAGAAGAAAAGACAATTTCTTCAAACATTCAATCACTCATAAATATCAATAAATATCCTCTCACGGCTCTTGAAATTGTCCCGAATTTAGAAGAAGAAATTGTCTCGGATATTTTTGTTCGCATAAACAGCCAAGGCGTAAGTTTGACGCAAGCCGACTTTATTTTGACATTGCTTTCCGTCTATTGGGAAGAAGGAAGAAAAGAAATTGAGCAATTTTGTATTGATTCAAGGAATATTCCAGAAAAAGAAACTCGATTTTCGTCTTTTAATTATTTGATAAAGCCCGATCCAGACGATATGCTTCGTGTTTTGGTTGGTTTGACATTTCACCGAGCAAAAATGAAAGATGTTTATTCCATTATTCGCGGACGCGATATGGAAACAGGAGAATTTTCAGAAGAATTGCGAACGCAACAATTTGATAAATTAAAATTAAATTTGCCGACTATTCTTGATAATACGAATTGGCAAAGTTTTCTGAAAATTCTTATCGGTGGCGGATATAAAGACGAAGAACTTATATCGTCAAAAAATGCCGTTTTATATAGCTATATTCTTTATCTTATCGGCAAGCAAAATTTCAATACCCAAAATCACGAACTGCAGAGAATTATCGGGCGTTGGTTTGTTATGTCTTCGCTCACAGGCAGATATTCTTCTTCGCCTGAAACCGCTTTTGAAAAAGATTTGAATAGGATAAAAGAATTTAATCCTGACGGATTTATTAGCGGGCTTGAAAAGATAATCAGCGAGAATTTAACCAATGATTTTTGGGATATTACGCTTGTCGGGCAAATGGAAACATCATCGGCAAGAAGTCCAGAAGCAAATGCATTTTATGCCGCACTCAACAAACTCGGCTCGCCAGTTTTATTTTCTCGCAAACTTGTTGGCGATCTTTATGATCCGTCGCTGAAAATCAAAAAGAAGCGTTTGGAAAAACATCATATTTTTCCGAGAAATCATCTTATTTCAAAATACGGATTTGATAAAAACAAGGACAAGGCAAAAATAAACCAGATTGCCAACCAGACATTTTTGGAGTTTGAAGATAATATCGAAATCAGCGACGACAAACCAAGCGAATATTTTGCAATTGTGCAAAAAAGGTTCGGCGAGAGTGAAATTAAAGAAATGCTAGCCCAACACGCTATTCCAGAAAATTTTTATCAGCTTGAATATGACGACTTTTTGCAAGAAAGAAGAAGGTTGATGACTGGAATTATAAAAAAGGCGTTTAACAAAATATAACTATGGAAAATACTTTTGAAAAAATTTTGAAAGACGGCGAGCGAAAAGGATATTTTCGCGTTTTGAATGACGGCGCAAAAATTGAATATCTGCCGTCGGGACACAAAGAAAACCTGAACGACCCCGAGGAAAAAGTCCGCGCCGAATACTATTTTGATTTGCTTGAAAAATATCACTATTCCGTCAAACGAATTGAACTTGAAACGGAAATGCCGGACCGAACGCCGGAACGCTATGCAGATATTGTTATTTTTGAAGATGACGCAAAGAAAAAACCCTACATCGTTGTTGAGTGTAAAAAAGACGGCATTTCCGACGCGGAGTTTGAGCAAGCCACTAAACAGGCAATCGCTAACGCTCGCGTGCTTCACGCTCCGCTTGCGATTTGTGTTGCGGGCAATACTCGCCGCGCAATGGAAACTGCCGAATGGAACGACAAAGAACCGGAAAAAGCGACCATTACCGATATTCCTATTTCCTACGGAAAAATTGAGGAATTTCGCTACAAAAAAGGCGACACGGACTGGGATTTGAAAGTGCTTGATAAATCGGAACTGAAACGCGCCCTTGAAAAATCCCACAACACGCTTTGGGCTGGCGGCAAAAGAAATCCGACTGTCGCTTTTGACGAACTTTGCAAAATAAATTTCGTAAAAATTCGCGATGAAAAGCGCGGACGTCCACATGCTCAAAAGATTTCCGGTCAGATCTCTGGATAAAAAAAGGTCTTTGTCCTTGCCCCACTGCGTTCCCTTTATCCGTATAACGTCAAGGCGCATTGCAGGAAAATGCCTTTTCACCGCACTTTCCCTGCCGAAAACAGAACGCCTGCGACAGTCAGGGTTTTTCCGTCGGACGCGAGTAAGT
>MCBF01000001.1:1374081-1377312 GCA_001742785.1 Candidatus Altarchaeales archaeon IMC4 | reverse complement strand
GACGTTCCGCCGCTGTATTTCGAGTGTATGTGAAAATCGATATCCAGAATCATGTTATTTATTGAACGGCAGTTTAATATCTCTATATGATGTGGGTGGCGGACAAAAAGTCCAGAATCCGGCTCGGCAAGATACTCTTCGTCTTTTCGACGGCGGTCTGGATTTTGGGGCTTGCACTGCTTGTGGTGCGCCCGGAAATCAAAGGGGTTATCTGGATCGGCGTGGTTCTCATAGTAATCAGCGATATAACCTTCTATATCTCGGCGATCCTCCTGGGAACCGAACTAATCAGAAAATACGGCAAATATCTGGACCCGCGGAAGTGGTTTAAATGACATTCCTACACCCACACTACTTGATATATTTCATGTACACCGCAAAGAATTTCCTGCACGTTTTTAGACCTACAAATATATAAATAGGATAAAAATGTAGGGGTAAAAGAATAACACCACTCAGATAACCTTCTCAATCCTGTCGAACGCCTCGCCCAGAGTCTTTATGTTCGCGCTTCCGTAGCTCAGCCGGATGCACCCCTTTCCGCAGTCCCCGAAGGCGCTGCCCGGCACGCTTCCGACGCCGCCTTCGATCAGCTTGTCCGCCAGCTCCACGTCGTCGCGGCCGAAGTGCGGGAATACGTAGAACGCGCCGGCCGGTTTAACGCAGACGGCATCGATCTTTGACATCCGCTTCATGACGTAATCGCGGCGCTTTTTGAATTCCGATATCATTGCATCGACATCTTTTCTTACCTCGGCGGAATACGCCGCAAGCGCCCCGTACTGGGCAAAAGACGTCGGGCAGGAAACGCTCTGGCCCTGCACGAGATTTATCTTCTTTATGACCTCTGCATCGCGGCAGGCCGCATAGCCAAGCCGCCAGCCGGTCATCGAGAACTCCTTCGAGAAGCCGTTGACTGTAATCGTCTTGTCATAAACGGAGGCCGGGCTGAAGTGCTGCCCCTCGTAGATGAACTTCTCGTACATCTCGTCGGAGATTATCCAAGTGCCGTTTGAATCGCAGATGTCTATGATTTTTTCGATAATCCTCTTCGGATAAACCGCCCCGGTCGGATTGCTCGGGGAGTTCAGGACAAGAAGCGTTGCCTTCGAGTTTTCCAGGTCATTGAAGAAATCATCATCGGGAATAAAACCAGATTCCGGCTTGGCTGCCAGCCACTTTACATTGCCATCGGCAAGCTTCACCATCGAAGGATAACTAACCCAGCAGGGGTCGGGCAGGGCAACGGTGTCGCCTCGCTCGACGAGCGCCAGCATGATCTCGAATAGTATCTGTTTTCCGCCCGCGCTGACAATAACCTTTTCCGGGTCGATGCCTTCTATTTTATTTTCGGATAAAAGCTTCCCGGAAATTTTCTCGCGAAGCTCTGGTATGCCCTTCGTCGGCGTGTAATGCACCTTGCCTTCGTCAAGCGCCCGCTTAGCCGCCTCCTTTATCGCAGTGGGGGTGTCGAAGTCGGGCCGCCCGACAGTCAGGTTTATCACGCCGGGCTTTTTGGACAATGCCTCGTACTTGAACGTTGCGGATTCCGGGATGTTTGTTCTTTTCGGGAAGTTCATTTTTTATTTGCATATTGTCCGAAGACTTGAAGACCCGAAGACTGATTTGGGTTGGGCCCGCCCGGATTTGAACCGGGGGTCTTCGCCATTTTGATGCACAAGCGCACATCGTCAAGGCGACGTCATAGCCGGTCTAGACTACGGGCCCCCCGGAAGAAGTCTTCAAGTCCTCTCTCTGAGGTCTTCCTTTGCAGGTCGTCAAGCCTTATCAATCGTTTCGCTTTTTGCTCTTTCCGAAACCGCACGAGGAGCATATTTCGTCCTTCACATGGAACGACTGCTTCCCGCACCTTCCGCAGCGGATATGCGTATGCTTCTTGTTACGTTTTCCGAGACTTGCAGTACCTTTACTCATTTTTGTTTTTAGTATCCTTAATTGTATCGATAATATACATATGGGTTGCAAAGCAACCCATCAACATTTTCTTTTGGGGACACGACACCTCCCGCGTTTGCCTCGATAGGCAAACGGGGCACAAACAAGTGCGTAACACTTGTTGTGCAGAAACTTTTCACAAGTTTCTTGCACCATTTCCCGTGGGAAATGCTTGTTTCTTTTCGTGTTAACAAAAGAAAAGGGGTTTCAGGATATGTATAGTATCATATCGCCCCTTAGGAAAAGCGTCTGAAACTTCTTCTCCACGTCGTTCTCCTTTATTCCGGCGTCGTCCAGCACAAGGTTTATATGTATGTCGAATGCCTTAAGTTTCCCGCTTATCTCCATCCCGTTCTTCAACCGGACCAGCACTTCCTTCCCGAGCAAATTCCCCAGAGCGTCCAATGGTTTCATAAAAATCACCAGTACAAGGTTAATAATCTCCCTTGAAGGTATATAAATGCGTCATGCGGCTTCTTTGCAGGGCGGTTCTGAAACCTATGCAAGATTCCCGGTTACAAAATCGACCACATCTTCAACCTCTGGGAGCTTTGCCTTGTTATCCTCGATTCTTGGCATCATGAAGACTACGCCGGCCTTCTCAAGCCTCCTGATGTTTTCCTTAACAAACGGGTTTTCGTACATAGATATATGCATCGCAGGCACGATGATTATCCTCTTTTTTGCCCCGAGCGCGGTTGCGGCGAATGTCGTAACAGTAGTATCGTCTATCCCGCAGGCGATTTTCGATATCGTATTGGATGTCGCAGGGCATATCAAAAGCATGTCCGCAAAGCCGCCGACCCCGCAGGATTTCACGTGCTCAACGGCCCCGGTGAGTTTCGTAATCACCGGCTTTTCGGATGCCCACTCAAGCACGTTCGGGTTGATTATCTCGTGCGCAGATTCGCTCATCACGCACCGCACTTCAGAGCCCTTCTTCTTCAGCCGCCTTATAATCTTCGGGGTGTCGATTGCCGCGACGCTGCCGCAGACGCACATGAGTATATTTGCCACCCTTATTAATTGCAGTATGCCAATAAATTTATAATGAACCAAGTATTTCCGGGTGTTTTCAGGATCGGCCGCGACATAGCGACTGAAAATTCGACGAGGGGCTTCAGGGTTTACGACGAGCGGCTGGTGAAAAAAGGCGGGCAGGAGTACCGAATCTGGGACCCCCACCGAAGCAAATTAGGGGCGGCGATACAAAACCGGCTCAAGAGGCTCCCTATCGACCGCCACACGAATGTACTTTACCTTGGCGCATCGACC
>MCBF01000001.1:1370630-1373981 GCA_001742785.1 Candidatus Altarchaeales archaeon IMC4 | reverse complement strand
ACTGGTTCTGACACTGTTTTTGTTTAGTGTTTTTACAGTGAATGCAACCTTGAGGGAGAAGGATGAAGCGGCGATTGAAAAATACAATAATGCCAGAGACAGCTACAAACAGGCGAAAGATGCATACAAAGATGCAAGGTCTGATTGGATTGCTGCCAGAGACCAATATAGAACAAGCAGGAATGCAACTGCAGGGGCTGGTGCGCTAGAGAAGGCAAAAGACTTTTTATTAAAGGCGGATGACGCGATGATAAGGCACCTTGAGGTGCTTAAGGCAAGGGTTGAAACAACACGAAACCTGGATGAAAGTGAAAAAAATGACATTCTTGCAGACATAGATGCAGATATTGAGTGGCTGGAAAACAAGAAATCAGACATTGAAAATGCACAAACGAGGCAGGAACTTTCTGATATTTCTAAAACTATAAGAGAGAAATGGGGCGAAATTCGTGCATATGTGAAGAAGGTTACTGGAGAAATCCTATGTGCAAAGATAGATCGGGTTATTGAAAAACTGGATAATGTATCCGAAAGGGCGGATGCAAAGATTCAGGGATTAAAAGATGCCGGCAAGGATACTGCAAATGCTGAAGCTTTGTTAGCGGATTTTAATTCAAAGATTGATTTGGCAAAGGAGAAGAATGATTTGGCAAAAGATAGATTTGATGAAATATCCGATATTCAGGATGCGGACAAATTGTTCACAGAAGGCCACGGGTTCATAAAAGAGGCAAATGAATACCTGAGAAATGCGCACAAGACCTTGAAGGAGATTGTCAGGGAACTGAGAGGTAGCGGCAATAGAACTATTGAATAAAATGGAGCCAAAAACTATTTTTTTGTTTTTAATAATCTGCATTATGGTGGCAGGTTGTGTTGAAAAGGAAAAGGTAGGAACAGGAAAAGTAACAACCGAGGAGATAAGTGATGAAGAACTTGATGAAATATCAACAGATTTGGATACAATCGATGCGATGCCCGTAGAATTAGACCCGAAAGATATACACGACAGTGATCTGGACATAGATATCAAAGCACCGGTGACAGATTCTGAAATTGACGAGTTATCTGGAGATCTGGGTGAAATAGAAACAATATCCTCAGAACTTGATACAGAGGATATAGCCGAAAGTGGCCTTAGCATAGAGTTTGAACTGCCGATAACCGAGGGCGAGATTGACGAATCTCTATCAGACCTATCGGACATAGAGGATATTGTATCTGAACTGGAATTTGAAGACATGAACATGGATGTTGGATTTTAGCCTGCAATACGGCGAGTGAAAAAATGGAATACAAAATAAAAGTTTCTACAAAACGGCCCCGCAGCCCGCAACCCTGAGGCCCCCACCGTCTGGCCTTAGAATGATTGCCTTGTCGTCCTTTTCAAAAACAACTTTTCTGTCGGTCTTAAAAACAACCTCGCCGGTCTCGCCGCCTTTAAGCTCCCCCTTTTCAACGTTGATTATCTTTGCGGGGAAAAACTGCATGCCAAGACCTATGTGATGCACCTGGTCAACGGCTAAAGGCTCCTTCCAGTACTTGCTTAATCTTAATTTCAATTTTAATTCATCGCCGGTTTTTAATGTGCCTTCGGGCGCGAGCACGAAACCGCGGTCAAGTTCATCGGAATCGATATTCTTAAGCGCAAGCCCGACCCTCGCTCCGGTTGCGCCTTCATCGTAATCCTTGTCGTGTATCTGGACCGAGCGCACCTGAACCTTCTTGTTTGCGGGGTAAACCATAAGCTCGTCGTGCTTTTTCACAACCCCGCGCTTAACCGTCCCAAGGATTACCGTGCCAACCCCCTTGACGTTGAAATGGTGGTCTATCGGGATTTTAACCGCACCCTCTTTTTTCTCCGGCTCGAATCCAAAAACCACCTCCCGGATTTTAATCATGTCGTTTTCGATGACCTCGTACTTTTCAAGAATCGTGCCTGAGACGTACGGTTTTATCTGTTCGCTTGTTATGTAATTGTCAAAAATTATGCATCCGTTTTCAATGCCGAAAGCGTCAATCGCGACGATGGTTTCGGCAAGCGTCTTGTCTATCGCGGAAATCTTAAGGATGGCGTAGTCTATCATGTTGAGCGTGTAGCTCAGGGGTTGGATCTTTTCAGGGTAGCGGGTCGGCTCGACAAAGGATATAATATTGTCCTCTTTTTTTATGTTGTAAAGCGTGATGTCGCTCTCGGTTCCCTTCTTTGCGAGTTCCTTCCCGAGGTTTTTATCCCCGAATATTCCGATGATTGAGAAGTCCATTATAGTGTAATGACATGTGTGTGCAAGAATAAGAAAAAGGGTTTTAAGGGCCGGGGCCGGAATTTGAATCCTGGCTGATGGGAACATTGAGGTGCCACAAAATTACAATTTACTCTGTAAATTTATTGTTTTTTGTCAGCAGTTTATTTATTTCAGAAGAGGTTAAATTCCTGTAATGCCCCGGCGCCAGCCCGTTAATTTTTATATCCTCAATCGCAATCCTTTCCAGTGACAGAACATTATACCCCAGGGCAGACATCATTTTTCGCACTATCCGGTTTCTTCCTTCATGTATCGTGATATCAAAAATATCTGGTTTTATTTCGCTGATTCTGGCAGGCCATGTTTTTTTGTCATCCACAATCACCCCGTTTTCTAATTTTTTTATATCCGATTCCTTCAATTCATGGTCTATCCTTACCCTGTAGATTTTTTCTATTTCGTATCTCGGGTGCATTATCTTATTTGCAAAATCGCCGTCATTTGTGAGAATCAAAAGCCCGGAGGTATCCCTGTCTAATCTGCCGACCGGAAAAATATGTTCTTTGATGTCTATTACATCAAAAATAGTCTTTCTTTTAAGGGGGTCGTTTAGGGTCGTGATATAACCTGCCGGTTTATTAAATAGAATATAAATTCTTTTTTCTATTTTGATTTCCAGCCCGTTAATCGTTATATCGTCTTTCTCTGGCTCTGCTTTGTCGCCTAATTTTATCGCCTTACCATCTACTTTTACCAACCCTTGCAGTATCAGTTCTTCGGCTTTTCTTCTTGAGCAATATCCGGCATTTGAGATTATTTTTTGTACACGCGCCTTCATTTTCCGCAAGACAAGAAAAATTAATCGCAGATTAATTTTTGTGTCGAGTATAAAAGTGAGGGGTTTGAATAAACCCTTCTTTGTAAGGTTATTGTCTTGTATTCCAATACCTTACATGGATTTCAATGAATATATTTTACGGGAGCAGTATAAAAAAAGTGAGAGGTTTAGGCGACAGACTCGCATTGATGAAGGAGCAGATTGATTGGGCGCCGTTTGTGCCGTTGGTGAAAAGCGTGTTCAACAACGACACCGGTGTTGGCGGCA
>MCBF01000001.1:1366088-1370530 GCA_001742785.1 Candidatus Altarchaeales archaeon IMC4 | reverse complement strand
TTATATATGGCGATTTCCATAGATAACTGGTACGGAAATTAAACAATTCCCTAATATTATTATCCCGATAGCCTATACCTTAATGATGACAGCAAACCTCATGATCGACAACGCCTTGATTAAGCGAATCTGCGGCATCGCCAGAATCGAGAACTCGGTCGTCCTTGAAATCGGCGCGGGCACAGGCAACCTGACGCAGGAGATGCTTGCTCGCGCGAAATTCGTTTACGCCGTCGAGAAGAATCCGGATTTTGTTTCGGTGCTTCGGGATAAATTTTCGGGTCGAAACAACATCGAAATAATCCACGCCGACGCGCTGAAGATGGACTTCCCGAAGTTCGACAACATCGTATCCAACATACCCTACGAAATATCGCGCCCGGTTACAATCAAAATTTTGAAGCACCCGTTCCGGTTCGCAACAACACGCATTTCTGATGAATCAGAAAGGGTGTCATGTAACTCAAGGAGTTACCTGATCGTTTACCAAAAGGAGTTCGCGCAAAAACTGGCTGCAAAACCGGGCGATGAAAATTACCGGGCGATAAGCGTCATGGCGCAAAGCGTGGCGAATATCGAAATCATCGAGGACGTGCCGCCCTCGGCGTTTGAGCCGCAGCCGAAGGTCTGGTCATCGGTCGTCAGGATTGAGCCGTTTTCAGTTTTGTCGCCAGAATACGTAAAGTTCGTGAACCTGCTCTTCAGCCAGCGGAACAAAAAACTGAAAAATACGGTTTCCGGTGCGCCGGAAGAACTCGCAGGGCTTAGGCCTTGGGAGATCCCGCCGTCTGCGATAAAATCGATTTTTGGGTCTACGCCTTAAGTCTCGCTATAAGTTTCTCTTTCGTCGGGGTTTTCGCAAAGGCCAGCGCATCATCGATAACTATCGCGGGGGTCAAAGCGATCTGGTGCATCAGGGCCTCGATTGCCAGGTCCTGCCCGCCGACGGCCGCAGGCGTATTTTCCGGTTTTATATCCTTTCCGGACGCTACTATGTGTATTTTTCCCCCGTCAAGTTCAGCGATCGTGCCGGGTTTCAGGTTTTCGCCGTCCACAAGTTTTTCAATGAAATCCCTGCCCTCAACCATCCCAAGTTCCTTTGCGACATCGCGCACCAGTTTTCTGGCGACCGGGCATCTCGGGCATTGCGTCGCAGTATACAGAATAAGTCTTGCCATTTTTTAGCATTGAATTATTGGGTTTGTAAGTAAAAAACAAAAATATTCAATTTTCCCTAACGATCATCAAAATGTCCTTGTCGCGCAAAACGTGCGAAACCCCTACGGTCTGCCCGTCGTACTTTGCGGACTTGCCCCAGAGCTTGCCGTACTTGAACTTTCTCCTGAAGTCCTTATGAAGCGCGTCGCAGACATCCCCGACCGTCACGCCCTTTTTCATTATCAGCGGCTCGTTGAGGTCTGCCTCCTGCCCGCGCTTTTTGAGGTAAACCTTTATCATGCCGAGCCGCTCGAATATCGCATCCCGCAGTTTGTCGAGATTTTCGCCCTTCTCGGCGGATATCGGGATAAAGTCGTAGCCGAGCTTTTTTCTTATCTCGGCGGGGGACTCCCTTGTCATGTCCATCTTGTTGACCGCGATTACCCCCGGCATGTACACCCGGTTCTTGCATATGACGTCAATGAACTGGTCCTGCGTTATGTCCTGGTTCACCGAAACGTCTGCGGAATGGATCCCGTAGATGTTGAGTATCGCGCGGATGTCCTCGAGGTTCGTCCTGGTCATCTTCACGGTCGAAAGGAGATTCACGCCGCCCTTGCTGGTCCTCGTTATGCTCACGTTCGGGGGCGCCGAGTTCACGCGAACCCCTATGTTGTAAAGCTCCTTGAGAAGGGCGTCAACCTGCTTCAGGTTAAGGGAATCTACTATGATGAGGACAAGGTCGGCGTTTCGTGTCATCGACAGGACCTCCCGACCTCTGCCTTTCCCGGTCGCCGCGCCGCATATTATCCCCGGAAGGTCAAGTATCTGGATTTTTGCGCCTTCGTAGTCCATCATCCCCGGGACAACCGAAAGCGTGGTGAACTCGTAGGCCGCAACCCTTGATTCCGCGTTGGTGAGTTTGTTGAGGAGCGTGGATTTCCCGACCGAAGGAAAACCGACAAGAATCGCCGTGGCATGCCCTGTTTTTTTCAGCCCGAATCCCAGGCCACCGCCCCCGCCGCCCACTTTTTTGAGCGACTTCTCTACGAGCTGGGCTAATTTCGCCTTCAGCTTCCCGACGTGGTGCTGGGTAGCCTTGTTGTAGTGCGTGTTTTGGATTTCATCCTCGATCTCCTTTATCCGGTCGTCAATGGCTACCATTTTTGTGATTATTCGCCGCAGAGGCGCAGAGCGCGCGGAGATAAATAGACTCTAACTCAAATTAAAATCTAAAAAGAAAACTATTTCTTCATCCAACTTTTCTAAATCCAATAAAACCTTCTCCCTTCTCGGAGTGCCATTTGAATTTCTAAAATCTCTTTGGAAAGACCCACATTTAACAAGAATCGAATCATCTATTATAATAAACGATATTTGCTCTAATTTAAATTCCACTTTTCTTAATCTCGACCACGCACCCCGTTTAATTCTTTCAAGTTCGTATTTTGATTTTCCACCTTTTAGTTCTTCATGCCACTTCTGAAACGTTCTTTCATCATCGTTGTATTTGACCTTACCCATAGCAAGTATTAAACCAACACATCCGAATTGTTTTATGGCGTTTGCGGTGGCTTCACTATCATTAACGATAATTTGGTGACTGCTTGTGTTGATGGCATGGGCCTTAAAATCCCATGGAATTCCTTTAAAGCCGTCAAATTCCGTGTTTCCGTATTTCGGACCCTGAATTTCCATGACGCTGTTCATATTTTTTGTAACAATTTATACGAAAGTTTATGGGCAAGATTGTCTTTAAGCACGCAAAGTAAATTAATAACGGATTTCATTGTGCCCTCAATTATCACTTCGGAAAATTTTTTATATTCTAAAACATCATGTAATATAAATCCGTTGTCGCCTATGGCTTTGTGTGCTTCATGGTCAATAAATTCAACGATTAAATCCTTATTGGCATCGGATAATATCTTATCCGATTTAATTGTAACAAGCCAAATTGGTTTCATTTTAATCAGTTAAATACCATTTATTATTTTTGAGTTCAATTAAACCCCCATTTTTAAGTGATTGCTGAGCATTTCTCACAAAGTGTTTCCATCTCTTACCGAAATGCTGCCCGTTGATAATTCTATCAATAGAATCATCACAGATATCAGGATGTATGTCTTGAATCATCGGATGCAATTCTTGTGTAGTGAGCGTTCCTTTCTTTTCCAGCAGATACAAAATCGTTTCTGCAAAAATACTGTTAATAGTTCTGCCTTCACTAACTCTATTTTTTAGTATTTCATAATCCAAATCCTCCGCCCTCTTATTTAGTAACTTGCTAAGTTTAGTGTTTTTTGTATCTTCTCTAAAATTAGTTTCAATTTTAATCAGTTCGCTTGCTTCTTTCGCGATTTCTTGAAGTGTTTCAAACGGGAAGACATTACCTAAATTAAAATATTTCTGGAGGTCATTTTTTATTGCTTTGACAATCTTCTCATTTTTTATCATTACTCCGTATTCGAAATTATTTAACAAACCGCCGTTAGTCAAATTTGCAGAAGTTATGACTGCTATTTTTTCATCAACAATATACACTTTTGCATGAAGTCTCCCAAGGCTTGATAATGACACCTTTCCAAATATGTCATAAAGATCTAATACTGCTTGGGGGTCTGTGATATTATTTTGTATATTTCTAACTGTTAGACTGGTTAAAAGGGTTAAGTCTAAGTTCCCTTTAGAAACAGCGGTTGACAAAGTTTTTATCCCACCAACATTTATAAATGGTGATGAGATAAAAAGATGTTCTTCTGTTTCCTTTAGAACATCTACAAATTCATTTTTCCATGGGGATGCCAGTAATTCATAATCTTCCATATTTATTTTAATTTTTGAAACAATATTAACCCGCTAAGCCCGTAGGATACTTGGGCATATTAACTTTGTAATCTCTTTTAAAATTGAGTGTAGTTAAATTAGGTTCTCCACTCTGGCAGTGATGAGTTGAACACCGATTATGAAAATGCCACCCGTCCCCCTTAGTAATCCAATAGACCTCATACACATTATGAGCCGGTCTCATTTTACATGCCGGGGCAAAATTATAAGTCCAGTATAGTTTTCCCCTTAGGGTCAGCCCATCAAACTGCATAATTTTTTCATGGATTACATTGCTGTTGTTCCACCCGGAAAATATCAGCGCCTGCCCATTTTCTTTCAGATTCTTTTTTATGCATTCCAACAATTGCTGTATCTTTTCCCCGTATTCAGATACGCCCCATTCAACATAACCGCTCACCACATTATTAACATTTCTGTGATAATTCCCGTTTTTC
>MCBF01000001.1:1362912-1365988 GCA_001742785.1 Candidatus Altarchaeales archaeon IMC4 | reverse complement strand
TCTGCGCAAAAAAGGCGGTTGAGCTTGGCGCAAAATCCGTTTTGGTCGAAAACGGCGGGGGACATATGTCTCTGCGGCAAGAGGGACTTCGAAATCAAGATTTTCGCCGGCGAATCCGAACTTTCGAACAAACTTGCCTTCAAGATAAACCCGGGCGGGTTTTACGGGATATGCACATCATCGGGAACTGTCGGGCACTCCATAAGCTTCGGGGACTCAGACGCCGCCGCCGTTTGCGCAAAAAACACGGCGGTGGCAGACGCAGTTGCAACAGCAATAGGAAACGAGGTTAAAGGCAAAAACGGGATAAATGCAGGTCTTGAGATAGCAAAAAAAATAAGGGGCATTGACGGGGTGCTGATAATACGGGCCGACAAGATAGGCATGTGGGGAAAACTGCCCGAAATCATCGGACTGGATTAATCTATCCGTATTCATATATCTAAAAATGAGTTTGATGTATTGCCACCCAAGGATATACAACCTGACGCTTAGGATACTGCACGGGCGTATGTTATCCAAGAGGTACTGTATGATATCCGCTGAAATAGGGAACAACAAATCCGTCCTTGACGTTGGCTGCGGGACCGGGCTCCTGTCGATGTCCTTGGAACCTTCGTGCACTTATATGGGCATTGACCTCAATGAAAAATTTATCGAATATGCAGTGAAAAACGGCCTGAACGTAAAGAAGGGAGACATATTGGACCCGGATAATTACCCAAAATACTGCGATGTTATCGTTCTGTCGGATATACTTCACCATGTGACCCCGAATCACGAGAAACTTATAGAAATATGCAAAAAAAGGGCTTCGAGGGTGATAGTCTGCGAATCCTATAATGACGGCGGCGCCAAGAACGAGGGCTTCAATAGGCTCAGGTCCTCGAGGTGGTACCACAACGTGTTCGGCGATCATGACGGGATAAACGAATTCGAGGATATGAAGGTCTGGAACTCCTATACAAAAGAAGACGTCGCGGCGCTCATGAAAAACCATGGCGCAAAGAGGATAACGCCGGTGGGTTCAAGTATCATAGGGGTCATCGATACATAGATATTTTGTGAAAAGCATGCAGTGGCACTCCCCGTCCTCTTCGATCTCCTTTTTGTGGTACGCGCATGGGCAGACGCTCTTTTCGTCGATATCCTTTTTTCCGGTAACGATCCTGCACGGGCAGTACATCGCGCCGTGCTTTTTCAGGTTCATGAGCAGCCCCTGCGCAACCCGCCCGACCGATTCCTCCTTAACGGCGAAGCCGTGCTTTTTCGCGTACGCGTGAATCCATTTCTCAACCGCCCCCTGATGATCCGGTATCTCCTTCACAGTTATCGCGCCGACGGGACAGTGCCCTGCGCACATCCTACATGCGATGCATTTTTTGTTGCCTTTTGCCTTGCCCCCTACCATGTCGATCGCATCGAATCCGCAGATTTCCAGACATTTTCCGCACCCCATGCAGAGTTCGTTGTTTATTTTCGGCATTTTATTTAATCCTCTAACCTCACGCCTTCCTCGCAAATCTCGGTCTTTATCACTTTCCCACCTGCCCTTTTCAGCTCATTCGAAACATCCCCCAGCGCCATCATAATCCCTCCCCTGCCCGAGCCGCACAGCTTCGCTCCCTGCGATTTTTTCCGCGCCGCCCAGACGAGTCCGTCAAGCTCTGCGCAGGAGACGCCTATGGAGGACAGCATCCCGTGGCAGATGTTCATGGACTTTCCAAGCATCTCAAGGTCCCCGTTCTCGAGCGCCCTCTGCCCGGAGTCGACAACGTCCCGCATCGCCTTCAGGTAGTTGCCGAAAAACAGCGGGAACTCGTCCTTCAGTTTCATTACTTCGGCGACGGATTCCTTGGTGTCGGATCGTATGCCAGTGTGGGCTATCGTGATGTCCGGGTATCTTTTCACCCTTACCGTTTTGCCTTCCCCCTTCCGGTACCTTATCACGCCGCCGTGCGTGACCGCAAACGGGTCGACCCCCGAGGATTTCCCGTGGACGATATTCTCGATATCCCACGCGATTTTCGCGATTTCTTCCTTTGTTATTTTGCGGCCGAATTCCTCAGCGATCGCCAAAACCATCGCAGATGCGGCGGATGCGGAACTGCCAAGCCCCGAGGATACCGGGATGTCCGATTTAAGTTTTATGTTCAGGCCATCGGATTTTTCGAGGTCGAGAAACCCGTACGTTTTCTCTATCGCCTCGGCTGTCAGGACGGTCGCCCACCCCGCCTTCATCCCGGGCAAATCGGAAAACCTGAATTTGAGGTTTTTTATGTTCGTGCTTTTGTTCGTAAGCGTGAACTCGCCGCTTTTGCTTTTTTCGACCTCCGCATAAGTCCTGAGATCAACGGCTGCCACCAAAACCGGGTTGCCGTAAACCGCCGCGTGCTCGCCGAGTAGAATCACCTTTGCCGGTGCCGATGCAGTTGTCATTTTTGAACCATTAAGATATTTACTTCGCTATAAACACTCCCCAATACCAAACGCCCGTTGCCCTTGATCGCCTCCTCAATCATCCTTTGTCAGATATGCAATAGCCCATCCTATTGTTGAACCCACGATGGCACCCATGATAGCACCTATGAGGACGCCCCCTATGATAAACCACATGACATCCTGGATAGTACTCATAATAGCGTCCATGAGGACAACCCAGATAGCATACCCGATAGCAAACCCGATAGCACCAGCAATTGATAAATAAAGAATCTTTCTTTTATCTCCCAGTGCAATCCCCAATGCTGCCCCACCTATGGCACCCGTTATGCCACTAATTAGGACAACCCAGATGCCAGCCCAGATGGCAAACCCGATGACATCCCCGATGACACCTATGAGGACAATCCCGATGATAAACCCGATACCAAACCCGATAGCACCAGCAATTGATAAATAAAGAATCTTCCTTTTATCTCCCAGTGCAATCCCCAATGCTGCCCCACCTAGGGCACCCATGAAGGCAACATCGATGGCAAACCCGATGAGAAGCAGGGGGCCAGCCCCGATGAGAACCCCAAGGGCAGTCCCGATGGCATATCCTAGGGCAAACCCATTTGCACCATACACAGGG
>MCBF01000001.1:1359223-1362812 GCA_001742785.1 Candidatus Altarchaeales archaeon IMC4 | reverse complement strand
CTATTGGCCTGATAGGCAGAGCGCGAAGCGATCTGGCTGGCAGGCCAATAGAGCATCGCTCATCCGCTCTTCGATAAGTCAGACCGCGCAGCGGTCTGACTTATCAGTGTAATAAGCCGCCATTTTATCCACCCTATTTTCTTATATGGGCGGACAAAATTTCCACTTATTCTTATATTAATCTTGAAATACGGAAAACAACCATAAGGTGTGTCCACATATTAGGTTTCTTGTGATTATTTTCTATGTATGCATGATACTATTGGGATAAATATGGAAAGTCAAGAAAAAGCAAGCCGAGGTTTCGGCCAAATCCTGAACTGAAACTTATGGAGCAGGTAAAAGAGGTGCTCAGGTATCATCATTACCCGTATCGTACTGAGCAGACCTCTTGCCAATGGATATTGCGGTATATTTTTTATTTTGGAAAATACGGGGGGCTTTGCAGTTATTGACAACTCCGCCGCAACTCATCCAATATGCCGACGAATCTCCGCCAACATTTCCCGGCCGCCATTTTCAAGGATGTACTGTCCCAGCCGTTCGCCAAGTCGTTCAGCATCCTGACGGGGAGCCTGTTCTGTTTTTTTCAGGATGGTGTTTCCGTCAAGACTGGCAAGGCCAACGGTCAGAGTCAGGGTTTCACCATTGAGTACCGCCAGACCAAAGGCGGGAATAGAGCAGCCGCCTTCCAAAGTGCGCAGATAAGCCCGTTCAGCAAGGAGACAGGCCTCGCTGTCCCTGTCATTGAGACACTGGCGAACCCTGGATTTCTTGTCGGCATCCAGCCCCGTTGCCGACTCAATGGCAATACAACCCTGACCTACCGGTGGCACAAACTGGTCTTCTGGAAAAATTGTGACGATCATCTCTTCATAGCCCATCCGTTTAACTCCGGCATAAGCAAGCATCAAGGCGTCACAGGCCCCATCTCGCAGCTTTTGGATTCTGGTCTGCAGATTGCCACGCATCTCAACGGTCTGGATATGGGGATAATAGTGCTTCAGCAGGGCAATCCGCCGCACCGACGAAGTGCCGATACGGATTTTCCTGGTGGGATCGTCCAGATTCAGGCTCGTATCCAAAGCCAGCAGGACATCATTAACTTTTTCCCGAGCAGTAAAGGCTATCAGCTCAAACCCATCCGGCAATATGGATTGCATATCCTTGGCGCTGTGGACGGCAATATCGGTAACTCCCGCCAGGAGCTGCTCCTCAAGTTCTTCGGTGAAGACCCCCTTGCTGCCAATCTTGGCAATGGAGACATCAAGGATCTTGTCACCCTTGGTCTCCATAGAGCTGATAGTCGTCTCTATCCCCTGCTCATATAACGATTGGGCAACGGTCTCGGTCTGCCACATGGCCAATTTACTCTTTCGTGACCCGATCTTTATGATGCTCATGCTTCTTTCTTCCTTCTGGATATATTTTACGATTTATTTTGTGATTCTATCGTACAAGGATGAATGATAGAAAATAATTGTTCCGTAACTGGCCAAAGTCTTCGTATTGCTATCCCTTGCAGAAAGCAGTATCATCAAAACATGCGCTTCCTCCTCTACAACATCCGTTACGCTACCGGCCATGGCTTGGGCTATCATTTACCCCTCCCTTTTTCCGGATTTTTTCGGCATACCGCCACGACCTTGAACCAGATTGTTGAGTTCATCGAATCAGTCAAACCTGATGTTATTGCCTTGATTGAAGTGGATGCGGGCTCCTATCGTTCACACCGATGTTGCCAAGCCGACATTATCGCTAAAAAACTACAGCAATTTCATATTGTTGAGACAAAATATGGCAACAATTCCTTGGCCAGCAAGGTACCGGTACTGAACAAGCAATCCAATGCCCTGCTGACCAGCAAAGAGATTACCGCCCATCAATTTCATTATTTTGCTGAAGGGGTCAAACGATTGGTGATTGAAGTAGAACTTGCTGAACTGCGCATTTTTATTGTCCATCTCTCGCTGAAATATCGCCATCGGCAGCTCCAGCTTGAACACCTGCACCGACTCATGAAAGATACCAGAAAACCGATCATCGTTGCCGGAGATTTCAACACCTTTGGCGGCAGTCGGGAGTTAGAACTCTTCAAGGCGGCGACAGGCCTGCTCGACGCAAACCCCATGCACTATCCCTCATACCCCAGTCGAGCTCCCCATCGGCAACTGGATTTCATCCTGCACAGTCCGCAAATAGAGCCCGTGGACTTTCATATCCCCGACATCCAACTTTCAGATCATTCTCCGGTGGTCTGTGATTTTCACCTGAAGACAAACTTGCCCAAAGAGAACAGGGACTCTTGAAGAGTTACTGACAGCCCCTCTCCCGTCAATCTCCAGTATGTTCATTGATAAACCGAAGGTACTCATCCCCCCCTTTCGTTCTCCGCTGAATGCTCCGATAAAGAAAAGCCAAGACGCGCACCAGATCTTCGATGGGAATATCCGATAAATCCTCGGCAATCACCTCAAGAAGCAGGGCATAATTTTTTTGCAGGCCGGGATCAACCCCGTCGGTGCTGAGATTCTTAAAATGATACTGATCAAAAAACAGCTCCAACAACTTTGCGGCATCCCTATCTATAAAGGCTTCCTCTTCCCCTGAAAATCCAAGTCGACAGAGAAGAGATTCTATCGTACTGGCAATAAATTCTAACTCTGGCGACCGAGACAAGGTCTGAATATCATAATGAGGGATATTTCGATAATTTCTAACAGAATGGGGGAGAGTATCATTGCGGGGATTCGTAACCATGATAGCGTAAAAAGGAAATTTTCTTCTCATTCTCCCGACACCTCACCGTCAAGAGAACACCATATAGCAGAGGGAACTAACCAACAGTCATCTCTCTTCTTCTCTATTTTTTTGAACTATGAAGCCACTAAAAAGCTGCTCACTCGTCATATTCAATTATAAAATTGTTCCTAAAGATTACCAGCGTCGAACTGGCTCGGATTTCGCACAGGTTGGCCCTTTCCTCCAGGGAGTTCCAGGGCAATCTTCACCCTGAGCGATTGAACCCGCACCGAGAGCAACTACTCCAGCGATAATACTCATGAGCTTCTTCATAGTGCATACCCTCCATTGTAAGATGTAGAATCCAGCTTTTTCTCTTCTTACCATTTCTGCAAATGGAATACCATTCTTTTTCAAAAATGATTGAGGCAATGTCGTAGCCACGAACCGAACGGATTACTCAATATAATTTCGAGATCTTATCATGAAATCTTGCGTCCATTTGCCATAAAAACCAATTCCCTGCCAAGGAGTGTTTAGGGACTCGGAAAATACTGATATACCATCTTGCATCCCTGCTTCGGGCTATCTTTGGCTATGTCTCAATCACAGGTAAGGAGGCTATTCAAAATAACCTGAACACCTTGCATCTCGTCTTCGGGTCGTATTTGGCCGATTCTCAATCACAAAATCCTCGACATAACACAATTATGCCTGCGGTTTGTTCAATCGTCCCGACCAAATCCAACCCAAATCCGAGCGCAATTTTGTCCAGTTTATTTTGAGTAGCCTCCTAAGCGAGCTTGCGAGACTCCGAAATCCTCGACATAACAAAATTATGCATGTG
>MCBF01000001.1:1353498-1359123 GCA_001742785.1 Candidatus Altarchaeales archaeon IMC4 | reverse complement strand
AAAATACACTTTCTACCATCCAAAAATTTTCCGGTAAAGTTTTTTGCCATTTGCACCAGTTATATATATCGATTTCCATGAATAACTGGTGCAGATTTGCCATAATCACCTATTATTAACTTACCACCAACCATAACCCCCTTGACATTCCCAGCGCCGCATTTTTCCGCAAGCCAATAAACCGCATCACTATTCGGTTTGTCAGTGAAAACGATGTCCGCAAACCTGCCCTTTTCAATCGCCCCTGCGTTCAAACCGAACGCCTTGGCACCGTTTATTGTCGCCATCCTCAGGATTTCCTCGGGGGAAACGTCAAAATTCTCAAAGACGAACTTCATCTCGCACCACATATCGGGCGTGTTTATCATCGCATTATCGGTGCCGAGGGCTGCGTTTATTCCTGCGTCAAGCATCTGGCGCAGCGGGGGTTTTCCCGCGCCCAATTTCATGTTGCTTCGCGGGCAGGCGACGACGGACAAGCCCCTTCTTGCGGCAGTCTCGATTTCCTGTTCTGTCGCCTTTGTGAAGTGGATTAAGACATCGGGGTCGTATTTGAGGGCTATCTCGATTTCTCCCGTATTCTCTCCGGCATGAATTGCGATGATTTTTTTCATGTTATTCTGGATTTGCCCAAGCGAATCCACGTTCAAACCCAAACCGCCGCATTTAGAAAGTTCGCAATTGCGGCCAAGAACCACTGGCTTTATTGCAATCCCTCTTAATGCTGCCCTCAATTCTGCTATGCCCTCGTTTCCAAACTCGCGGAAGTCCGCAAATGTCGTTGTTCCGGAAGAAAGCATATATCCTGCGGTTTTTCTCATTGCTGAAATCCTCTGCCTGCGGGTTGAGTTTTCATAGAGTTTCCACTTCAGCCCCTTCGGCCCGACGGCCTCGTTGACGGAAAGCCCTGAAAAGTCGGCACCTTTGGCGAAAGCGTCCCCGAGGTGGGTGTGCGAATTTATCATGCCCGGAACCGCCAAAAAATCGCGGTAGGGTTCTCCAGCGATAAATCCGTCCGCCGCATCTGAAATCCTGCCATCCTCGACCACGATGTGCCCTTCATTGACAACCTCAAATCCCGGTGTCAGGAAGGATACGTTGATTATCCTCTGCATCGTAATTTTATTTCCACGCAGGGACAAGAAATTTCGCTTCCCGCGAAATTCGAAGAATTTCGGGGTTCTCAAGACTCTTTGAGTCTTGGAAACCAAAACTGCAAGCAGTTTTGCGTTCATGAATTCCGAGGGAATTCATGATTAGCGAAATTTGTGTCCTATTATAAAGTATCATTATACTTTATAATACGGATAAATAACCATGATCGAAACGGTTTGGAACTTCATACACAAATACTACATCGTGCCGGGTTACGACATAGTTGACACGCTGACCTACGGCATAATCTTAGGCCTTGCTGTGTTCGGGATCATCCCGCTCTTGAGAAAGTACTGCGTCCAGATAACAAAAAGATTCCTTGTTGCGGTTTCGCCGTTCATCGTCTTCGGCGCGACAATGCGGGAGCTTGTCTACCGCGGGCTGGGCATTTACTCTTCCGCCGGCGTTTATCCGGAAAATCCGTGGGCTTTCTTTGTGGTTTCCCCGGGGATATTCCTAACCATGTTTGCGCTGACGCTCGCTGCGTTGGCGGCCGCTAAGTACCTTCAAAAAAAGAAGGGCATAGATTACACGAAAACCCTTTTCTGTATCGGATTGGTGCCTATGGTTTACAATGTGTTTTTGATTATGGCAAATATCGAAAATGCCGCCCCGCTATTTTACGTTTCAGCCGCGCTTGTGATTTCCGGGGCGTTCCTCTTCATTATAATGCAATTTAGGGGTTTCGGTTTTCTTTACAACGAGAAAAATTACCTTGTCGTTTTAGCCCACCTTTTCGATGCGAGCGCAACATACGTCGGAATAGACCTACTGGGCGGCGGCGAGCAGCACGTTTTGCCGAGGTTTCTGATAGAACATTTCGGCACCGCCCTTGTCATGTTCCCGCTGAAGCTGATTGTGGTCGTTGCCGTGCTTTACCTGATTGACAAAAGCGTGGAAGATGCGCTTGAGCGAAGGTTTATAAAATTCGTCATCCTTGTGCTTGGGCTGGGGCCCGCGATAAGGGATGTGGCGCTGATGGTGTTGTAGCCAAACAATACCCTAAACCCTCTCGATAGAATAAATCTCAACGCGCCGTACCGGGCAGATGTTTTTTATACTTTTGTAAAGCTCTGTCCCGACCTTCCCTGCCAAAAGCGCCTGCACAAATGAGTCCAACTTTCGCTTTTTGCCTGACAAAACCTCGGAAACGCCCTTTATCATGCTTGCCTTGTTTGTTGACGTTGTCCTCTTGTGAGTGGTTATCATGGTCTTTATCTTGACCCTGCCCATGTCCGTGTCGATAAAGTCTATGCAAGAGACCTTGCTTGTGCCCTTTTGTGCCCTTGAGCGAAGGTACCCCGATGATATGTTGAATGCCTTGAATCTTGTGAACGCCTTGTCGCCTTCTGACCGGTATATCTCGAAAACGATCTTCATGTGCTGCTTTGACTTGTCATCCATCAGGTCCTTCACTGAGATGCCCATAACCCTCCCGACAAGGTTCTCCGGGGCATTTGCGAGGGTGACTCCTATCTCCTTTGAATTGAATGACTCCGGCGCAAGTATCCGGTACGCCGTCTTCTGCTTCCATGAA
Organism: Candidatus Altarchaeales archaeon IMC4; assembly: GCA_001742785.1. Lineage (GTDB taxonomy): Archaea > Altiarchaeota > Altiarchaeia > IMC4 > IMC4 > IMC4. The sequence goes on along the minus strand of MCBF01000001.1, from coordinate 1,356,431 downwards.
CTTATTTTCTTTGTTATTTTCTTCTCTGGTTGTTGTGCCATTTTAGTTTAAATTTTTCTGCGCCAGCCCCTGGCAGTATATTACGTCGTCGAGGGTGTTCAGCAGCGTCCTTATGCTGTCTGATTCGACCTTTGTGATGACGAGGTTATCCTTGGAGTACGTTTTTATCCGGAGACCTTCCATATCAACGTTATCCACATGGGTTGATTTTGCGACAACAGCGGCATTCTTCGACTCAACTTCAAGTATTGCGCTGTGCTTCATTTTATACGTTGAGTTGGACCTCGGAGGGTTCATATCTCCATGATTCGGGAATCCTGCCGGATTTGCGGTAATACTTGGTAAGCCTTAGTATCTTTGATTCTATCAGGTGAAGGGCACGCCTGTTGTGCAGGTCCCGTTTGTTTTCATTCAGGTGCTTTCTGAGAGTCTGGGAATTCGTTACAAGATTCTGAAGGTCTTCAGGCAGCTCGGTCTGCAGTTTGTTCTCTGCGAGTACGCTGCCGACCTTTGCGCCCAAAATCGCTTTCACGCTTGGGATTCCGTATTGGTCCCTGAGCACAAGGCCGATCATGCTCGGGGACTTTCCTTCCTTGGCAAGGGCGACGATGAACTCTTTAACCTCGTTCTGCTCGTAGGCTACCCAGTCCTTCGACCCTGTTTCCGGGTGCTTCGAACCCGACTTACCCTTTGCTCTTGCGTGCATACGTGCCATGGTTTTGACAATAATACCTGATCGTGAAATTTCTTTTCCGGATTTTTTGCGCGGTATGGCCGAGTGGTTACACCCGCACCATCCAGAATAAGTAAGGTAATATTATGTGAGGGGGTATTTAAAAACCTACTTTCTCTGGTTGCCGTTGTAAGACTATCATATGTGTATGAAATAAAACAAAATATGTCAAAAACCCGCACCACATTGAAATTCAATAGAATTTCATGGCTTTGAAAATCTTTTGATTTTCAAAATCCAGAATAAGTAAGGTAATATTATGTGAGGGGGTATTTAAAAAGGATGTGTGTAATCCGGGCAGCGGCAGTAGTCGCGTCAACCGTTTCGTCAGTTGACGCAAGAAAGACATGAATGTCTTTCTGCGCAGAAAGTGTTTTACCACTTTCTTGCGCCGAGGTGTGTTTCGCTTCGCTCAAGCACACTTAACGAACGTAAAATAGCCGGGCAGCGGCAGTAGTCCGTCTCCTGTGAGCATTAAAGGCCACACGCATTTGCTTTTATGCAAATGGTGCACGCGAGTGCTTCGAGCACTCGTGTGTCCAGTATTTGCTCTGGGGCGTTCGTCTTAGCCACCCGAAGGTGTTGCACCAGCAGGGCACCTGCGTTTCACAAGGCTTAATGCAATCTCGAATGCTCTCATAGTGCGCATTAAGCCGGCTCGTCTCTGTGATGCTTCCCGCACTCTCGCGCGTCCCGTGAGGGCTGCATTTGCGGTGGACGGAACTTCCTCACGGCCGAAGCCGCGGAGGCCCCCGGCCGCTACCCGGATTAGGATATTGCGTTGGTGGTTAAAAAGGGTAAGCTACTTTTTCCTGTAACCGAATTTCTTATCATAAGTCGGATGATCCATGAATTCAAGCAGGATTGAAATAATCTCTAACTCGTTGCCGGTTATGGTATAAACCATCATCCAATAATCCGGCGGGTTTATTTTCCAGAGGTTTGTAACGCCGTACTTGAGGACGTATTCTTTCGGGATTTGCCGCTTCGGTATCTGGGTGCCCCTGTGGGGGTTGATGAACAGATTATCCTTTTTCCCTCTCGATTGCTGTTATGAGTTGCCCGTGGAATTTGCTGTCTTTTTCTTTGATTGCATCCCGCAGGTCTTTTAACTGCTTTTCAAAATCCGGGGAATATTTGACCCTGATTTGCTTGTCAGCTTGCATCGACACTTTCCTCCAGTAGTTTTCTCATCTTCGGGCTTTCGTTGTGAACCCAGAGAACGCCTTTTTCGCCGACCATGACCAGCCCCTTTTCTTCAAGGTAATCGATTATGACGTTCAGGGTCGGCCTCATCACCTGCTTTGGCAGGCGCCTTAAAAGTTCGTTCTTCGATATGGCTAAGTCGGTGTCTTTCAGCGCGCTTTCGACCATCAGCACGGTATCCAGCCGGGGGTAGTGTAATACTTCCTGCATTTTTTGTTGCCTATTTGGGTATATAATTATATAGATATAGACTTATATATAGGGTGGCGTTTTCGCTTGGGCTTCGCCCTCAAGCACACCGAATAACAAAAATTTTACTTCATCTTTTCATGAAAAATGTTTGGTAAACATTCATAAAAAACCCAAGCACTATAATAAGAATCCCAATCCATGTAACCAAGAAGGGATATTTTGGTTTTTTTAGTAGAGTCGTACTGTTATCCGTGATGACATTTAGTTCACTTTTACCATACATTGATACTGGTAATTTAAATTTTAAGGTTATATTGGTGCCAATAGGCGCATTTCTCTTAATAAGAGCTTCGCCGTCTTTTATAGAAGTATATTTTTGGGTTTCATAACTATAAACTTGAATGTCATTGATATACACATCACCAGAAGATTCTATCTTGGGAGTTAATGCGTAAACATCTACTTTATCGATATTAAAAAGGGGGGTGAAGAAATCATCGGCTGTCTTGTCCTTTGATATTAACATATCGCATGTGAGGTACATGCCATCATATTCTTTTAGCGTGATGTTACAGTTAGGTAAAAGGTTTGGTTTCGCTGGAGGATCATATAGTGCCCACCCGGTTATGATAAAAAATGCAAAAATTCCTACGAAGCCCAAAAATTCCGCCTTACCTGACCGCTCCTTCTTTTTTATTTTTGAGACAAGAAAATGTATGATGTCCTTTATTCGTGGAGTCCTTTCATCATTTATAGTACCGGTCATAACTTTTTAGACTTTGGGGCTAATAAATGTCCATGG
>MCBF01000001.1:1350050-1353398 GCA_001742785.1 Candidatus Altarchaeales archaeon IMC4 | reverse complement strand
CCCTCGTCCTGGGGATGGCTAAGCCATACTATCACCCCTGTGAGATTCTTGCCTTTTATCTCGATAACGTCCCCCGATGTCACCCCAAGGGAATGCGCAGACTGTGAATCAACCCTGACAATACCCCTTCCTACATCGTTCTGCAGTGCCTCTGTGACCTTTAGCGTTATCTCTTTTGTCATTTTTTAAAATTATGAACAAGAAAAATTCAACTTTATTTTGAAAACCAGTGGTTTTCAAAGCCATAAAATTGCAAAGCAATTTTAATGAGTTGAATTTCAAGCATTTTCGATTCATCGAAAATGGTGTCCTATATTTGCAAAGCAAATATATGGATTGTGTCGCATAAAGTATTTTGATTAATGTAATTTGTTATACTTTATAGTACGATAGTAAATATATCTAAATATGTTTGAGCAGTTTATATTAGAGTATGGAGTTTTTGGGCTTTTTTTAGTATCGGCCGCCTTTGCGACAATATTCGTGCCGGGGGCTCCTGAGCCCGTGATGGGGCTGCTTCTTGGATTCAACGAGAACCCGTACGCGATACTGGCTGCGGCGACAATCGGGAGTTTGGTAGGTATATGGGTCAACTACCTGCTGGGGCTGTATGGCGAGAAGATTATAGAAAAATGGGTTAAGCCGGAGCGTATTGCAAGGGCAAAAAAAATCATGGACAAATACGGGGCGGTTGGTCTTTTTTTTGTGCTCGCGCTTCCCCTGCCGACGGACCCGATTACGATACTATGCGGCCTAACGAAGATGAGTCCCATTATCTTTACAATTACGGTTGTCTTGTCAAAACTTGTCAGGTACTCTATTTTTCTTGGTTTTGCAGAAGGCGTACTTTACCTGCTTGGCGTATAGGCCAGTTACTTTTTATAGTTGACAACGAACAATATCCTCTGCACAGCAGTCAGGTTCGAGAGTATAGCGACTGCGGCAACTGCATAGACCAGATACACGCCGCCTGCAAGCATGCCGATAAAAAGCAGGCCGAGACGCTCTGGCCGCTCTATAAGCCCGCCCATCGTAACAAGGTCCTCGGGTTCAGTTACAACGCCGCGGTGGTCTGCATAAGCCCTCACATATGTCGGCATCAGCGCGCCCACGATAAGCAGGGACAACCAAAAGTATGAAGGCAAAAGGAGGTCCTGTATGCCGTAAAACAAGAGCCCGAAATATAAAAGGATCTCGACGTACCTGTCAATCACTCCGTCAAGGAATGCCCCCATGGCACTCGTCCTTCCGGTAACCCTCGCCACGGCTCCGTCAACAGCGTCGAAAAAACCTGCCAGAATGAACATTATCGCCCCTGTCAACAAGTCTCCCTTAGAGAGGCATACAAAACCTGCGACCGCCGGCGTGAGCGTGAAGAACGTCCACGCGGTCGGGGTAACGTTTATCCTTGAGAACAGCATGCCGATCCTGACGCTGGCACCGTCCAGTTTGAATCTTGACTTTATCATCGCACAGTATTATTTTCTGGCCTTTTGGGCCTCAAGGGCGCTTATTATATCCCATATCATGGTCTTGACGTGCATCTGCAGGTTTACGTTGTTTGCAACCGTTTCAAGCTCATATATCGCCGACGTGATGGTTATGTCCGGGTCATTGTCTTTTTGGATATCGCGCTTAACCTTCTCAAGCACGCCCCTGACGCTCCGGGGTGTCGAACAGTTCTCAAGCACGAGGTCTATTCTTGATATGATGTCGTCCGTTTTCATTTCAGGCGGTAAATTCCACATTGGTTTTTCTCACATTGCCGTCTATATTGACCGAGCGCTCAAGCGCCCCCTTGCGTTTCGCCTTAATTCTTGCTGTAGCAGGGTCATTTTTGTACTCCTCGGGGACCACCAGTTCATTGATTACGTAAGTGTGGGTTATATCGATATTCTTAAAATCCTCGGGGGCGCCCTCGAAGCAGAACTCGTCGAGCACCCTTTTAAGAGAGGATACCCCGAGTATCGCAGAGCAGAATTTGTCGTCAACCTTCCCTGGCTTCGGGGGGTTCTTCTTTGTTTTCAGTTTGACGCCTTTGTCGGATGTTACGTCAAGCAGGAGGTACCCGTTCATGCCCGATAATGCCGCCAGCTTTTTGCAGTCCACGACATCCGCTACATCTGCGGCAAAAAACACCGACTTTTTGGTCTTCTCTACCGCGATGCCGATAGTTGCTATCTCTGCTTCAATATCCCACTTGCTGACAATTTTGCCCGAAACCTCGAACCTGCAGTCCGCAAAGCCCGAAAGGATGGAGATTATCGAATTTACGTAATCGATTGATGCATCGATCCTAACTGCATTCTTTGACTTTGTTATCCGGATAATCGGGCCCTCGAAGCGCCCCTTCCCATATCTGACGAAGTGTTCATGGGCTTTTTCCGCCTCTCCCGAAAATATCTCTTTTATGAAGTGCATCTTCTCGTATATCACTTACTACGCAATAATATATATCTATATGAATCTATTGAAAAATGCTATTCAAACTACCGAACGTCCCGACCGAGAAGAACCTCATAGACCACGCATTCAGCAGGGCGGGCAAGGAGGCCGCGAAGATCATGTCCGCAAAGGGGAAACGGGACGCCAAGATCAGGAACGCGAACCTGGCGCGCATCAGGACCGCATCCGCAATAATCGAGGGCGACCTGAATGCGGTAATAAAACAGTTCCCAAGCTACGAGCTCCTGCCTGATTTCTACAGGAAACTCCTTGACATAAAGATCAACAAGGACACCTACAAGAAGAACTTAGGCGCTTTGCAGTGGGCCCTCAAGAAGACGCGCCAGCTGAGCAAGGATTCCCTGAAGGCGGCAAGGAACGACCGCGACGAAGCCAAGCGTTTTTTCGGGAGGACCGCATCGGTCATCAAGCAGATTTCAGGGGAGCTGGACCAGCTTGTCGAGATAAAACGGACCCTTGTGAACTTCCCGCTCATGGAGGACGCGAAGACATTGGTCGTCGCAGGCTACCCGAACGTTGGAAAGAGCACCTTCGTCAAGACATTGACCGGCTCGAAGGTAAAGATAGCCGCATACCCCTTTACAACGCAGAACCTCCTGGTAGGCCACAAGATGATGAAATACGAGCGCGTCCAGATAGTTGACTCGCCGGGGCTCCTTGAGCGCCCGAACGAACGAAGAAACCCGATAGAGCGCCAGGCGATGCTTGCGATACAGGAACTTGCCGACGCAGTCCTTTTCATCGTGGACCCTGCGCAGGAACTTGAGTCGCAGCTTTCGCTCCTGAAGGAGATAAGGAGTCTTTTCGGGAACATCCACGTTGTGATAAACAAGGCGGACGTAGCACAGGCGCGCGACATGGATGCGGCGGAAAAGGCATTCG
>MCBF01000001.1:1345944-1349950 GCA_001742785.1 Candidatus Altarchaeales archaeon IMC4 | reverse complement strand
GCGTTTCCGTCATCCGAGCCAACCCACTCGAGATTCACGTTGCACGAGTTGTACATGCCGGCGTGCTTGAATGCCTCTTTTATGCTGAGATATGCGTCCTCCAGTTCCGTGTATTTCCCGACGACCGCTATATCAACCTGCCTCTTGTAATCCTTCATGCGCTCAATGTAGTGCTCCCAGTGGAAGGTGTACGGGGGGGTCCTCTCAAGCCGCATTTTCTTCGTGATTATGCCGCCGATGTTCTGCCTGTTCAAAACAATTGGCAGCTCATATATCTCCTTTAAGTCCGGGTCGCTTAGGACATCCGATTCCTTGACGTTGCAGAACAAAGCGATTTTCCTTCTGGCATCGTCGGTGAGTTCCTTCTGGCACCTGGCGATTATTATGTCCGGCTGGACGCCCATGCTCTGCAGCTCCTTTACGCTCCTTTGCGCAGGCTTGGTTTTCTCCTCGCCGCTTGAGATGACCGGCACATACGCCAGATGGACGAACAGGAATTTGTTGTTCTCCTCGATGCTCATCTGCCTAAGGGCCTCTATGAAAACCATGCTCTCCATGTCCCCGATAGTGCCGCCGACCTCGATCAGCACTATATCCGCAGAAACGTTTTTTATGCGCTCTTTTATCTCGTTCGTTACGTGCGGGATTATCTGCACGGTCTTTCCGAGGTAGTCGCCGCGGCGCTCCTTTTCTATGACCGACTTGTATATCATGCCCGTCGTTATGCTCGAATCCCGGGTCAGGTTGATGTTCAGAAAACGCTCGTAATGCCCGAGGTCGAGGTCGGTTTCCGCGCCGTCGTCAAGGACGTAAACCTCGCCGTGCTCGTACGGGTTCATCGTGCCGGGGTCGACGTTCACGTAGCCGTCGATCTTTATCGGGATGACGTTGAGGCCCCGGTCCTTGAGAATCCTGCCGATCGAGGCCGCCACCACACCCTTTCCGAGGCCGCTTAAGACCCCGCCGGTTACGACGATGTATTTCATTGGTTAAGTTATTGGTTCGGAAGTATAAATGTTTTGGTAATTGTTCGCCGCAGAGACACAGAGTACGCAGAGGAAAATTATAAAAGGCCGGGGTTTTTTTCCGAAAGTGGTGATTTTTAGGGTGGTTGTGTAAATATAATGTAGTGTTCAAAGAAATCGGGAGAAATACAGATAAAAATCCAAAAAATGTTATTGATTATCTTGAAGGATTAAACGATAAAAGTAAAACTAATGGTGATGGGGGATGAATTAATTTCAAAAAAATCCTCCAGAATAAACCGAAAAGTCGATTGCCTCCGATTTTCGAAAAACAAACATGACCGACATCTATTCGAAAAAGAAAAGGTCAGAACTTATGTCGAAAATTTCCGGCAAGGAAACCGGACCCGATATTTCGGTCAGAAAGTTTTTGTTTCGAAAAGGATTCCGTTACAGAAAAAACGATAAACGTTATCCAGGAACCCCCGATATAGTCCTGCCGAAATACAAAACCGCTATTTTCGTACACGGTTGTTTTTGGCACGGCCATAACTGCCGTGCGGGGAGACTTCCCGAAACGAAACAAAAAATTTTGGGATGAGGGATAAAAAACTGAGAGAGACGGAACGGAAAATACGAGACGATTAAGGTTATAGATGCGTTGGGTATTTCGAGGTCGATTAAATGAAAAAATTAACGGAAATATGTTGCGAGTGTGGCAACTCCGTAGCATTTGGTTCGGGTAAGTTCGTAAACCGAGCAATAGATTTTGATACCTTAACCGAGAAGAAGATGAATGGAAGGTCGCACCCAAACGGAGATTTTACTTGTGCCGAGTGCGACTCAAAACGATGAACTCACAATCCCCTTATTATTCACCCTGAAACTCACCCGTTCCTCATCACAATTTCGCAAGTTGACTTTTGCAATTTTGTCTCTGCGTTCTCTGCGCCTATGCGGTGATGGAGACGAATGTTTTTAAACGCAGGCTCATAATTCTTAAAATCATCTTAAATAGCCCTTTTCTTTTTTCAAAAAGAAAAGTGCTATAATGCAAATCTATGATTTGCAGTACCCCCTAATGTAAATCGCAGATTTACAGTACATCATAATGTAAATCNNAGATTTNCAGTACANCATAATGTAAATCGCAGATTTACAGTACATCATTTCCACAAAAGTGGAAATGCTTGTTTCACCCTTTCGGTGAAATACCTGAAATCCGACGTTGTCGGATTTTTCTTGTTTCAGTCCCCAAGCAGGTTCGGCCTCTTTGATTTGATTATCCCGATGAAGATGACCTGAAGGAAAACCGTAAACGCCAGAAGACCATAGAAAACCATCCGGTCCCCCAACGCCCCCATACCGGGGAACGAAGCTAATATTATTATCATCGTTATCCCAAGCGAGGGCATTATCACAGCCACCATCATGTACATCATCGCCAGCGGGTTGAGCACGGACTTGTATCTGCGTATCTCTACCAGTTGCTCCTTTGACAGGGACTCTATAACGTTCTCTAAGTTGTCGCCGACGTCGGCCCCGGATTTGAGCCCGTTGACCAGCTGCCACAGCGCCCTCCTGAAATATATCGACGGGTTCCTGACCGCCAGCTCTTCCAATGCGTCAACCACCGAAGTCCCGGAGCGGGCCCTTTCTACTACGTGGGCGAACTCCTTTGACACCGGGCCGTAATTGCCGGTTGATATCGAGACGAATGTATTGAATATCGGGATGCCCGAGCGTATCTGGATAAGTATGCTTCTCAGGGCAAACAACAGGTTTCGCTCAAGGTACTTCACCCGGCGGCTTACTATCGACTTCGGGTACATCGTGAAATAAAGGAATACGACCGCACCGACAACGGCACCGAACACAGGACATATCAGCGCGTTTCCGCCGCCAAGCCGCAATATAATGAATAACGATAGAGATATGATCAGGAACACGAACAGGGCGACCAAAAAGCAGACGGACAGGTATTCCCTATCTCTTATATTGTACTTCTTGGAGATGCCAGACTGCTTGAGCGAGGTGTCAAGGTACGGGAAAACCTTTGAAAGCACCACACCGACCCCTACAAAAAAACGCGACGTATTCCTTATCAGACCCGGTTTCAGCATCGACATCCCTTCCTTTGGCATTTTGGTATACTATTTGTTCTTCAGGTCTTTTAAATTCCTTAACTTGAAGTACTCCTTGAACATGGGCGTCGTCCTTAGAATCTTCGTGCTCCCCTCTTTTTTTGCCTCAACGAATCCCGAGGCAACAAGATGTCTAACATGCTCGTAGACCACCGCCCCGCGTTTTGCGACCATCTGCGACTGCTTTACCGGTTGATTGTACGCTATCAGGGCAAGTGTTTTAAGGTGCGGTTTTGGGATATCCTGCTGGGGGGCGAGGTAGGTGAGCCTTTCCTCCATATCCGCCCTGAGGCGCATGATGTACCCCTCCTTTTCCTTTACGATCCTCGAATTCACATTGTGAATTCGGGATACCCTTTGCGCCACAGCGCAAACGCTTATTTCCACGGCAGAGTTGCGCCCCGCATATTCCTTTTGGAGCTCTTCGACCGCATGGCGTATGCTACCGGGGTTGCCCAGGTTGCACACACGCGCAAGCTCGCCGATGTCAAGCGGGCGGGGCGAGATAAAAAGCGCCGCCTCTATCATTGCCTTTGTTTCGTCTGGCATTTTGGGGGTTGTGTGATCATGTGAATCGAAGATTCACAGGACAAGCGTTTGCCAAAGGCAAACGATGTCCCGAAATTACAGGGTAATTTCGAGGACACCGTTTTGCTATTCGCAAAACGCGTGTTTAGGCAGGCATTGCAACCGGCATTACCGCTTTATCCATTAACCTATCGGCACCTGCTTTGCTCAATTGAAAATCGAACTCTACGAGTTTCTTGACCAACGGGTTTTCCGCATTTAACTTATAGAGTGTAGTGTTTCCGAATTTCCTTGTCGGAGCAACGACCCCAATCGCTTCAAGTTCGTCCCAGACCTTGTACAAAGAGCCGATACTCACATCGGCTTCGC
>MCBF01000001.1:1340881-1345844 GCA_001742785.1 Candidatus Altarchaeales archaeon IMC4 | reverse complement strand
CGAGGATGCGATAAGCTCAACACCGCGGGAATATAAAGAGGGGTCGCTTGCGCTTGGCGCAACCAAATGGCAGACAATAAGCCGTGTCATCATACCCTCGGCATTATCCGGGATCACCGCCGCGATCATCCTTGGGATGGGGAAAGTCATAGGCGAAACGATGGCAGTGATTATGGTAACGGGCAACACCGCAATAATTCCTGCGCCCCTGTTTGACGTGTTTTCAACGGTAAAAACGCTCACGGGCGCTATAGCGATTGAAATGGGGGAAACAGCAATGGGGTCGCAGTGGCAGCAAGCGTTATTCGGGCTTGGGCTTATATTGATGTCCATAACGCTTATCATAAATATCACGGCTAATTTCGTCTTAGGCAGATTAAGTGATAGGCAGGCCTCGAAAGTATCCAAAAAGAAAAACAGGATACTCTCAATTATTTCGGTGCCTGCCGAGAATATAAATAAAATTAAAAAATATATTCGCGGATTATTAATTTTAATATTATCCGGATTATTGTTTTACCTGACAGGCAATGCCCCGGTAACGCTTGCAGTTGTATTCTTTGCTGCGGGGATTTACATGGTTGGTGGGTACATGTCCCCGAAAAATACCCAGAAAGCCGCCTTTGTGCTTATTGCATCCTCAACTGTAATCGTCCTGTTTCTCTTAGGCATTATACTGTACTATATAATCTCCAACGGGATGGGTGCGTTAAGCTGGGAATTCCTGACAGAATACCCGAAAGACCTCGGAAGAGCGGGCGGCATATTTCCCGCGATAGTCGGGACGTTTTATCTTATATGCGGCGCGATTATTATGGCGCTGCCGGTCGGCGTGTGCGCAGCCATATACCTTACAGAGTACAAAAAAGAAGGAAGAGTAACAACGGTAATCCGCTCGGCAGTGGAGCTTTTAAACGGGACACCGTCCATAGTATTCGGATTGTTCGGATTTGCGTTTTTGGTTCTGTTCATTGATTTAGGCATATCTCTTATCGTCGGGCAGATAGTTCTTGCCCTAATGGTGCTTCCGACAATAATAAGAACAACGGAGGAGGCGCTGAAAACCGTTCCGCAGTCAATCCGTGAGGGCAGCCTTGCTCTTGGGGCAACCAAATGGCAGACGATAAAACAGGTAGTCCTGCCGCCCTCGATACCCGGGATAGTTACCGGCACCATACTCAGCATAGGCAGGGTTTCGGGCGAAACCGCGCCAATCATGTTCACGGCTGTTGTTTTCAGCCAGAGGTTCATACCGGACTCTATCATGGAGCCGGTTATGGCCTTGCCTTATCATTTATTTGTCCTTTCGACAAACATCCCCGGCTCGCGGCTGAACCAGGCGGGAACGGCGCTTGTCTTGTTAATGATCGTTGTCGGGTTTTATTTGGTTGCAATATTAATCCGTAATCACTACAAAAAGAGTACGAGGGGGTAATCAAGATGGGAAAAGAAAAAGAGAATATTGATGTCGTTGAAACGCGAAACCTGAACTTGTGGTATGGCAAAAAACACGCGATTATTGACGTTAATGCGAGGTTTCAAAAAAATAAGGTTACTGCATTAATAGGTCCCTCGGGCTGCGGTAAATCCACGTTGATCCGGTGCTTTAACCGCATGAATGATATTATTTTAGGCTGCATGACCAATGGGGAGATTCTTTTCGACGGAAAAAATATTTACGGGGCGGATGCGGACGTATTTGAGATAAGAAAGAAGGTTGGCATGGTTTTCCAAAAGCCAAACCCCTTCCCTAAATCGATATATGAAAACGTTGCATACGGCCCTAAAATACACGGCATTTCGAATAAAAAAGTTCTGGACGAAATAGTCGAGAAAAGCCTGAAGGCCGCAGCACTATGGGAGGAAGTCAAAGACAGGGTGCAGGATTCCGCAATGAGTTTGTCGGGGGGGCAGCAGCAGAGGCTGTGTATTGCAAGGGCGATTGCTATTGGACCGGAGGTCATATTAATGGACGAGCCGTGCTCCGCCCTTGACCCCATATCAACGTCAAAGGTAGAGGATTTGATAAACGAGCTTAAAAAGGAATACACGGTGATTATAGTAACCCACAACATGCAGCAGGCGGCGAGGGTTTCGGATTACACCGGGTTCATGTACCTCGGTAAACTGATCGAATTCGGTAAAACCAAGCAGATATTCGAAAACCCGCATGATAAATTAACCGAAAATTACATAACAGGCAGGTTCGGGTAAATAATAATCCAAATCAAAAATTAATTATATAAAAAAATGGTTAGAGAAAAATTTGATTGGGAGTTGACAAAACTGAAAAAGGATTTAAGGTCAATGAGCGAGCTCGTGCAAAAGAACCTAAGCGACTCGCTTGAGGCTTTAAGGAAGCGGGACATGACGCTCTCGTCCGAAGTGATTGAAAAAGACGCAGAGAAAATTGACGTAATCCACAGGGAAATCGAGGAGAGGTGCATTCTATGCATCGCTTTGCACCAGCCGGTTGCAGGGGATTTGAGGTTCCTCAGCACCGCGATGAGCGTCGCATCCAACCTTGAGAGAATCGGCGACTACGCGAAGGACATCGCCATGCTCGTCCAATATATAATTGACGAAAAACCGCTGGACGACGTTGAAGAAACCCTCCAGCAAATGAGCGACCTCTGCGTCTTAATGACAAAACACGCGATGGACTCGTTTATTGACAAGAACAAAAGTTACGTGGAAGGAGTGAGTATTGATGAGGAGAAGGTTGATTCGCTTTACGGCAGCATATTCCCGAAACTAAAAAAGAGGATGACGGCAAACCCCGATAACGCCTCGCTCGGGCTTAATCTCTTGCTTGCCGGCAGATGCCTCGAAAGAATCGGCGACCACGCACTGAACATATCAAAAAGAAGCATGTTCGTAATCAGCGGCGCATGGGAATACCTTTAGATATAATGCTGATTTTTGTTAATTTTTATTTCGTCTTATCTTTTCCATGAGCGCAAGAAGGCCTTTTAAAATTTCCTTCGGACTTGGGGGGTTTCCTGGTATCTTTAAATCCACGGGCAGGACTTTGTCAACGGCCCCGAGGACTGCATACGAGTCCCTGAATATGCCCGTCCCGCAGGCGTCGTCGCCTAAAGCGACCACGAATTTCGGCTCGGGTGTCGCATCGTATGTTTTTCTCACCGCGATCTCCATGTTTCGCGTCACTGCCCCGGTAACGACAAGAACGTCAGCGTGCCGGGGCGAGGCAACAAACGAGACTCCGAACCGCTCAACGTCATAGTAAGGCGCAGTCAGGTTAACAAGCTCAATCTCAGGGGAATTATCGCTTCCGGAATCAACCACTCGTATGGCAAGGCTTCTGCCGAATATGCATGCGATTTCTTTTTTCAGATGTATCCCAAACTCCTCGAACTCCTCGTCCCTGAAGTTGAAGGCTTCAGTGACCTTGGGCTTTACGATGTTTAATAACTGGTTTATCATTTTATTATTTCCCTAATATTTTTAATATTTTTCCGGCGTTTTCAGTGTTGAATTTTCTTACGTCGCCCTGCCCTAAATCTTTATCCGCCATTTGATTCCAGTCAACTCCAAGTTTCTCCGAATACCATTCAACCGCATAGCAGACGCGATTTTCTTCATCCATAAAACTCTCGTTTTTATAGTTTTTTGACCGGGCTTCGCCGATAATTGCGCCGGCAATCGCCTGACCTAAACCTCTTTTCATAAGCTCTGTTTTCGCCCCGTCTAAACTCCTTTGATGCCCCTCATCATTGTATGCTTTGAATTTCTTTCCCCTTCAGGTAATTTTCAAACTCCTTTCTTATGTCAGGAGTCCAATCATCTGGGATCTCTTCTAACTCTTTTTCAGGATCTATATCCATGCCTACTTCTTTAGAATTGATATTAAATGCTTCTAATTCGTTACATATCCGATCTAATACTTCAAAATATGCAACACTACGTCCTTTAAAGTATTCATACAAGGGGTCTCCGGTTTTTTTACCTTTCAACCTGAATTTTTCAACATCTTTTTTCTCGTCAAGAGCTATCTCATTCAAAATGCAGATTATGTCCTGCAAACAATTTTTATATAGTTCGTTATCGGTCATTACATTTTAGCAAGGATACTGCGGGCTTTAGCCCGCAGAGGAATTGCGTAACCGCAATCTTGCTTACCTCTTGTTTTTTAGCGTGATTTTTTCTCGCGCGCGAAATTTATGCGCGCGTTCCTAATATATAAATTTTCCTCGAGGCGCGCTGGCGCGCGCCATAGAGGAAAATGGATCTACGAAGCTACAACCACGGATACGGACAACTATATTACCACATCGTGACTGCACCGAAGTACTGCCTTGATATATTCAAGGACTGTGAGATTAAATCCGCATGCGAACGGATTTTCCGCGAAATCGCCGAAGCCTACGGCTTCACGATTTCTGAGCTTATGGTCATGCCCGACCACGTGCACCTTTTTGTCGGCGCCAAGCCAAACACACGCATTTCCGATTTATCGGAAATGGTGTCTTGCAAATCTTTGATTTGCATGATCGACGTTTCTCGCGTCGTTCAGCTCTTCAAGGGCATTTCCGCGCGGAGACTCTTCCAGGAATTCCCGCAAATCCGCCGCCGTTTATGGGCGGACACCTTTGGTCGAAGGGTAAGTTTTACCGCTCTGTCGGCAACGTTACTGCCGACACGGTCAAGCACTACATTGCCCAAAGCCATAAGCATTTGCGATTAAATCGCAAATGGTATCCTCGAAACTCTTTTGAGTTTCGGGACATCATTTGCCTCGGCAAATGCTTGTCCCATGAATCTACGATTCATGAGGAAGGTGAATGGAAGTTTGACTCCGAGGTCGAAACCCTGCCTGTGAAGCAAAGCGGTCCCCAGACCACTTTGCAGGACTTCGCAGCGTAACTACGCTGGCAAAATACCGCCGACTTCAGTCGGCGGTTGTTTATTTTTTACCAACTAACTCTTTAGCCTTTTTCAT
>MCBF01000001.1:1336791-1340781 GCA_001742785.1 Candidatus Altarchaeales archaeon IMC4 | reverse complement strand
TCTTAAGTAAAAATTCGGCAAGATAAGAGCCATCCTGCCCCGTTATTCCGGTTATCAGCGCGGTTTTTGCCATTTTTCAATTAAGTTGATGTATACTTCCTCTGTCCTGTTTATTATATTGGGCCAATCATACACTTTAACGTAGTTCTTTGAATATTCGGACATTTCCCTCCTCAATTCCTCTTTCTCCAAGAGTTGTATTATTTTTTCGGATATAACCTCTTCCGAAAGTTCCACCTTAAATCCGGTTTCCCCATCAATTATTAAATCTTCGGCGGCGTTCATCGGATGTTTTATTGCAATTACGGGCAAACCGCATGCGTTTGCTTCCAGGACAACTATGCCAAACCCCTCTCTCGTTGAAGGTAAAACAAATATCTTTGAGGATTTCATATATGAAATCACATCGCGGTGATCTTTCATGAATTCTAAAAACTTAATATTATTTCCTATATTTAGTTTTTCGGCCAGATTTTCTATTTTTTTTCTTTCAGGGCCTTCGCCGATTATTACACATTTAACGTTTGGTATTTTTTCTTTAACTATGCTAATCGCTTTGATTAAGACATCTGCGTTTTTATCCTTGATTAACCGCCCGGCAAATATGATATCAAAACTTTCTTTGGATTTGGGTATTTTGCGAATCTCATCAAGATCAATCCCAGTTGGAGGTATGGTGACTATCTTAGAATTATTAACCTGAAGTTCTTCGGTTAATCTACCTCTTGTTTTTTCCGATATCGAGATAATCTGGTCTGGCAGTTTTGATGCGAACTTCTCAATACCCCTACCAACAAACCCTTTGGACCTCCCTAAATATTCATACCAGTACTCCCCCCAGACCTCCAGCCATGTGATAATCAGGGGCTTTCTTTTCACCATAGCACAGGCCTTTGATGTAAAGCACTGGAAATATGGGAACGCCGAGCAGTCTATAACATCGAAATCCTTTTTCAGCAAAGACGGGAAAAGGGCAGCCGAAAACCACAGCGCTTGTTTTATCGACCGTTTACCGTTCTGTGTGTACAGGGGCATCGCCATGCAGACTCCGTGCAGGTGAATGCCTTCATTCTCAATCACGCTTTCGCCTACCCACCACTTCATCCCGAAGAGGTGGATCTCGTGCCCCCTTTCAGAAAGTCTTTTGGACAATTCCCAAATCCTTTTCTCAGCGCCGCCCTTGACATATGGGTACACCGCATCGTAAACGAAGGCGATTTTCATCCGCATTATAAAGTATATTCCTATACTTTATAATGAGGACACAATAATGCAAATCAAAGATTTGCAGTACACCATTTCACCTTTTCGGTGAAATGCATGAAATCAATCATATCTTGATTTTTCTTGTTTTCTACGTCAATAGCCACTTCCAAAGCGGTAGGTATTTTATTGTTTTGCCTTTAAATTCATCTTCACCTTCGAATTCTTCAGTGATTACCAGAAGATTGTTACACCTAAGTTCCTTTGATGCTTTTATCAGGGATTTCAATTCCCTCTCTTTCGTTTCGGGGTTTTCGATTTCATAGCACACCTGGATTAGTTGTCCCACCGCATGACCTGTTTTAATCACGAAATCGACCTCCCTGTGCTGTTGGTCCTTCCAGTAGTAAATGTCCTTGCCCCTTCTTTTGAGTTCCACGGCAGCGAGGTTCTCATAAGCCCTCCCGGAATTCTCCATGAATCTGAAGGACACCGCATTCATCAAACCGATATCTGTGGAGTAAACCTTTCTCGGGCTGTTTTCCTGTTCTTTTATGGAAAAAGAGAATCTCTGGACAAAGAATAAAAGTTTGGATGTTTCGAGGTATTTTGAGTAAATCTCGACCGTTTTTAAAGGCAAATGCAGGAATTTAGAAACCCTGTTGAAGGTTATCATAGAGGAAACATTGCTCAAATAGTAATTGGCAAGCGTTTCGATTTTTTTTATGTTCCTTATGTTGTATCTTCTTACGACATCCTTTGATATTATGTCGTCATAATATTTCTTTAGAATCGCGTTTTTCACAGCCTCGTCATCTTCAAGCGACACTTCCGGGAAACCGCCGAAATGCAGGTATTGCCTGAGCATTTCCATAATCTTTTTTTTCTTGATTATGAGGTCGTTATATTCTGCAAATTCAACCCCCATGAAGCTTAAAAATTCCCGGAAATCCAGCGGGAAAAATTCTATTTCAAGTGTTCTGCCGGTAAGCAGGGTGGCAAGTTCGTCGCTCATAAGTTTGCTTGACGAACCAGTAACGATGATCTTGGCTTCATCTTTCTCCTGCAATGTCCTCACGAATTTCTCCCATCTTGGCACCTCTTGTATTTCATCAAGAACTATTAATGGTTTCCCGCGCGGCCTTATAATCTCTATGTATGCATCGTAAATTCTTAAAAGAAGGCCGAGGCTTATCTCCTCATCAAACCTTGCTTCTTCAAAATTTACAATTAATGTATCCTTGGGGTCTGCCCCCTTGCTTATGATTCCCTCCGTAATTTGCTTTGTAAAAAAGGATTTCCCGCATCTCCTCAACCCCGTTATCACCAGCACCTTGTTTGCCCTTGTTCCGAGAAACCCTAATGATTTTTTTAAATGCGCTGTCCTTTTTACGCCAGTATATGGCGTTTTACCCCAAAAATTCCACTCAGAAAGCAGGGAGATTATATCTTCTTTTATCATCGTAATCATGTATTATGTGTGCTATATTACATGAATATCTATGTATTTAAATATCAAGAAAATTTCCCTTGGGAATTTTGTCTGCCCTGTACTTAAAATTACAGTGCATCACTTCATTCTCCTTTTTCCAAAAGCAGTACGCTCAAAAAGAACGCAGAGAAGATCATCTGGATCCCAAGGATCGCAAACGTCACCGAAAATATGGCGCTCCTTACCTGTGAAAGCTCCCCGTAACCTGAGGCAACCCACGCCATAAGGATGTTAAAGCCGACACCGACGCCGATGAGAAAGACCATGAAACCGGCAAGCATGCCGTACTCCAGCGAGTTGTATCTAAGGAAAACCCCCGTGATCATGTCAGGCACTTCCCTGCGGTACAGCACGGCGTAAATCTTTGCGTACAGCCCAAGGGTGATTACCTGAAGGCCTAATATCGTCAGAAAACTCCCGAGTATCATAGAATGGACCCGTTCGGTCGTTGACAACAAAAGAAGGGCCAGACCCGTAATGAAAATCAAAATCCCTGGTATAAAGAAAACCGCCGTAGGCTCGTAGAGAAGCATGAAGCGCAGGTGGCGCCATCCGTCATGAAATGAGTTTAGTTTTGCTCTCCCGCCACCCCTTGGGCGGTATTCGATAGGAACCTCGGCGATTTTCAGTTTATTTCGTGCCGCTTCGATAATCATTTCGGATGCAAACTCCATACCTGGGGTTTTCAGGTTCATCTTCTGCAACGCGTCTTTTGTGAAAGCCCGCATCCCGCAGTGCGCATCCGATATGCCTGCCCCGAACATCCGGTTCAACACAAACGTCAAAAACGGATTCCCGATGTACCTGTGAAGGGCCGGCATCGCACCCGGAAGGAGTTTACCATTCAAACGTGAACCGATTACAAAATCCTCACAACACCCAGCCCTGTAACATCGCCGGTTAACACCGGCTGGTTCCATGATGTTGCTACAAACGACTGGGCGGCAAGATTATAAACTTCATCGGGTTTTGAGCCTTTAACCGCATTTAATATCGAGGATTGATCTGTAAGGTCCCCCTCGATTAGCTCAATCTTATCGAGTATGTGCTTAATTCTTTCAAGGTTGGGTGTGCTCAACCGCCTAATCAACCCGTGCACTTCATAACCTTTCTTAAGTAAAAATTCGGCAAGATAAGAGCCATCCTGCCCCGTTATTCCGGTTATCAGCGCGGTTTTTGCCATTTTTCAATTAAGTTGATGTATATTTCCTCTGTCCTGTTTATTATATTGGGCCAATCATACACTTTAACGTAGTTCTTTGAATATTCGGACATTTCCCTCCTCAATTCCTCTT
>MCBF01000001.1:1329398-1336691 GCA_001742785.1 Candidatus Altarchaeales archaeon IMC4 | reverse complement strand
CGTCCGTGTCTGTTGCGATGATTTTGAACGATAAAGTTCCGGCAGTTAATCCGGTTGTGTCAAGCGTTGCCTGCCACGTTCCGCGCATATCCGAGCCGGATGTTTCGGTCATCGGGGCGGCAGGTTGCGGACTGTTCAAAGACCAATCGATTGCGGCGGATGAAATGCCGCGGTCGTCGATGATTTCGGCGGATATTGTGATGGGGTCGCTAAGGTGGGCTGTGATTGGATAAATCGGGATTGTGATGTGGGGGGTTGTTTTTTGGAATTGGCTTATTAGCGGAGGGTCAAGATAAAAGAAGGAACCCGCAAAATACTTCTTAACGAAATCGCAGTAAATTCCCGGCAGAAGTTTTATTTCATGCATTAGACGGAAACAATCCGTAAAAGCAGAATAACTGCAACTTTCCTCTGCAATGTAACTTTGGGTTATATTCTCCTCGAAGATTTGATAGGCACTCATATTATGGGCGATGTTGGTTCGTGGGTCAAATACCGAACAGTAGCAGGAACAGCCATATCCCTCTTTCCGTCCAGATTCGGTTGCGTAGTATGTATTCAGAATAGGTTCCCCTTTATTAACCGAAATTATGCCATATTTGCCGCACGTATCAATCTTACAATATGTGGGGTTCCATATTGTGCAATCGGGCGATAGTTCTCCGATAAAAATATCAAGATCGTCGGTTTCTGCATATTTACATAATTCTTTTTCATCCCATTGGCTGGATGCATGATCTTTCGTCAATCCAATGATTGTACCTATTATGACTCCATAAATAAATCCTTCTCCGGCGCCCATTTTACCATATGCTACTGCTCGTTCTACAAAGGTGCCGGAACCTGCTGATATCAGTACATCAACTCCGGTTTCTTTCGTAAATAAATCCTCCGGTTTCATTGCGCCGATTACGATAACGGTTGCGGCGGGGCTGGCTAATATTGAACTCTTCATGGCGCCTGTTTCCGTTAAACCTGTTTCTATACCCTCCTGAAATGTGTTTATGCCAACCTCATAGAATATCGATTTACCTTTCTTCTTAGTTTCATTTACCAGAACTTCTTCATCTTTTCCATACCATCTAAGTAGGTTTTCATCTGTCGGCAGAGTTACCTGCACAATGTCTGTTTCGTTCCGGTCAACATAGGTTAGGACATCGTGCGCCACTATGTAAGTGTGATTTATCCGATAATCACTGTTAACATCGCCTGAAATGCAAGTGTACAGCCCTCTGTCGTCGGCGTCTATGGTTGCGGTTCCGTCGTGGCATTTCGTGGCGCAGGAGTAATGGTGGAATCCTATGGGCATGTCATAGGGACATTCATAGTAGTCGATGTATTCTAACTTTGCTACTGCGCGGATTGTATAGGGGCCGGTGTGGTTGACATTAAAAAACGCGTATTCGTCGGTTGCCCCAATCGTTTTATTTGCTATCGATACACCCCCATACCAAAGTTCAACTACCGTATCTCCAACAAGATGAGATGTGCACCCCCACCATTCGCCGAAACAGTTCACGTTATTGCCGTCTTGGTCTTTGACGTAGACGGTTATATTACCAACAATCTCTGAACTTGCATTTACTGAGCTCGATAAAAGCGATAGCACCAAGAATATGAATAATATCCTTCCAAACAGATATGAAAATTGTCCCCTAAACTTTTTTTCATTTGTGTTCATTCTTTCAAAGCACCGTGGCATAACCCCTGCTCATAACCATTCTGTATTTTATCACATAGTTCCCGGCTGTTAAGTTCTATTCCAATATCAAAGTAACAAAGGTCTCTAACATTATTACTATTTATCTTATCGCATAAATCTGCATTTTTATTGTTTACTGCAAAACTTTTCACGCAGTTGTTCATCAAAAAACTCTTACCTAGTTTATCACAAACCCCCACGTCACCCTTCTCAATCGCCTCTTTTATTACACCCGCAACGTATTCTTCCTCATCGAAATTTAACACATACCAGAATGACAGTCCGTAAACTGTGATGAGTAACAGAGCCACAACCCAAACGGATTTATCCGTTTGGTCGAAGTCCCTGAAATAATCCTGATTCATCCACAACAGATAAATCAGGAACACCGCAAACAGGAAACTGAATACACCGACCGGCGGGGAAGACAGCGAACCTAAACCATCCAAAAAGATAGTGAAGACCGCAATTTGGATGCCAAACTGCCGCCGTTTCATTATTCCTATGACTGCAATAATATAAAGGAGCGCTTCCAGAACACCGAACATGACGAGCATGTTCTCCAGCATATCTGCGGATAAGTACTGGAACGATTTGTATGGCAGGTAGATTATGCGGAGCAATAGGATAAAGACTACAAATGACAGGGCTGCTGTCAGTTTCTTTTGTCCTTTTGCTTTGTTTTTTGTTTTTGCTGGCATCTTTAATCATTGAAATTACTCACAAATATAACACAACACGCAACACCTGCAATCTCCGATGATGTCCTCTGCGCACTCTGCACCTCTGTGGTGTTATGGGAGTGTGTTTTTTCTGATTATTACCTTGTCCGCGTATATGCGGGCGTTCTTGAGTATTATCCGAACTCCGCCGCCCGCGGCCGGGATGCCCATTTCCGGGACGAGGATTGGTTGTGCGGTTTCCAGCCCCCCCTCATTAGCATTCAAGTCTTCAGTCTTCTTTTCCTTTGCCCACCGCCCGACCACCGGGTGTTTTTTCCCATCAAGGAACGACCTAAGGTCGCCGACGCTTTCGACGTCTTTTTCAGTCGGGATCTTATCAAGCAGGTCTTTCGGGATGGCGCCCTTCATGCGCTCCTTCAGGTGCGAAGGCATCCAGACGATCCGGCCCAACCCGCCGTCGCCCGAGAAGAATTTGTCGGAGTACATCCACTGGATTCCAAAGCCCAAAAAGCCCTCGACCTGCGCACCGCCTCCGGCCTGCGTCGCCATCGAGGAGAACTTTATGCCGTTCACCGCCGGGCCTGCGAAGTTGCGGTCGACAACACCTATCCCGTCGACCTCCGGGATGTAAAACCCAATCGCCTCGAAACAGCCGCACGAAGTGTGAATCGGACCGAACATGCTGTACATGTTAAAACGCCCGATCGTGCCGTTCGAGTACTCCCCGACCGCATCGTTTACGCCCGAGTACTCCCCGGCCTTCTCGTTCAAGAGTTCCCCCTTCTTTACCACGAAGTTCGGGCCCTCGGGGTCAACACGCGCCGCCGCCCTTGCGTCGATCCAAGATATCGCCCCGCAAAGCGAAACCCGCTCGGGGGATATTATGCAAAGGTGCGTCGGCGCAAACGACTGGCACAGCGTGCACCCGTAGAACTCGTCGACATCCGAGTCCTTCATCCCGCGGATTCTTGCGTCGCGGGCCTCGTAGACCTTCATCGCCATGGCGTGGTGTTTTTTGACCGCGGCCTCGTCGGTCATGAGCGTTACCTGTATCTTTTCTATGAACGGGAACTCGGTCTTGAAAAGCGCCATCATGGCCTTTGCGATGTGCTCGAATTTCAGCCCCTTGTCCCTCGCCTCCTTGCTTATCCTGCACCAGATGTCGTAGCGCTGGTTCAGGTGCATCATGCCCTGTATGTAATTTATGAAGTCGTGGATGCGCCGCTCGATAACGGATTCGATGTCCTTTTCAATCTTTTTGCCGTAGACCTCGACGAGGATTCCGAACGGCGTCTTGTCGCCCTCACTGAAATCCGGGATGTCCTTGCCGACAAGTTCGAAGCCTTCGTCCTTTATCGATTTGCCGTCCGCAAGCTGGACGAGCTCCGCCTTGTACTCGACCTTCGGGCCGCCGAGTTCCAGAAACGTGTCCGGGCCGCGTATCCGCTCCCCTTCGTGAACAAGCCCCACTTCCACAGGAAGTTCTTTTAGGTTTATTGTCATTTTTGTTTTTACGTCTCTTATAATACTTTAATACTCTTCTTTAGTGTAATCCTCCTTTGTTTTTGTATTGAATACCTGCATATTGAAGAGTTTACTTAACCGCGGAAATACATATATCTTGACTATCCTCATCTTGTATTTTTCTGCATAATGAAGAATCTTGTATGAATATTGCAACATCTTGCTGAACTCATGGAACTTTTCGTCCTCAATGAACGAATTTGTTATAACACTCGCATCAAAGCAAAACATTTTACCCCCTTGATTCAGAGACTATCTCCCAGCTTGGCTTCGAAGATTTCCACGATTTTCCGATTTTCCGGCCCAGTTTTTCGAGACCCTGCCATGCTTCATTGGTTTTCGTTTCGGTTTTAACGCCCAAGACCCTTTTTATAACAGTCATCTCAACGGCCATGTTTTCCATCTGGTTTTCAATGTTTTTTAGGTTTACGTTTACACTTTCCATTTTGATTACCTTATTAGTGAACATCAATTGATTTTTAGGTTTTAAATGTCAACATCTTTCAATTTTAAATTTGACTTTCAAGCGAATCACTTCCACGAAACTCAACAGAGTTTCGGGATACCATTCGCCAAAAGGCGAATACTTATCGTGATTCGGTGTCCGCGAAACCGCTTTGCGGTTTCGGGAACCAAAAGTGCCATGCACTTTTGCGTTCCCGTGAATCTGTCAGATTCACGCGGATGCATTCTTCAATATTATTTCTTCTTCCTCACCAGCCTCTCAACCAGCGTCGGGTCGGGGTTCTTCTTCCTGGGCTTCCAGTCCTTCTTCGCAAGGAAGTCCATGATGTCATCCTTCATTGTCATCGGAATGTCCGACTCCTGCCTTATGAACCTCTGAAGGTCGTCGGGCAGGGCGTTCTTTCCCTTGCCGGAATAAGTCTGGTACATGCTGATCCAGTTAGCGAGCTTTATCTGCCTGCCCTTGAAGTTGTCGCCGGAGCGGATCGTCAGCTTCGGGATCATTATCATTACGTCCTCCTTCGTCTTTGCGACGTAGCTCAGGTGCTCCGGTGCCGGTCCCCCGTCGAATTTTTCCCCGGAAAAGGTATCGTAAACCTCCCATCGCCCCAAGCCCTTGTCTTTATTGTACTTGAAAACATCGTTATAATCATCATTTTCATAATCAACGTCAATGTCCCCCAGCAATTCCTTTCTGTATTTTACGCCCTGCGGGCCCCAGATTACAGGAACACCGAGACGCATACAACCAAATCCGATGGAGACGGCTTTTTGGGACATTGTTCCAAGAACAAGCCCTACTGCACCGATTCTATTCAAACAATAATCAGCGATTTCCTCGTAATTCGCCCTCAGTTTCCTTTTTGCAAATATGCTTGCGACTTTAATCGCGGCCCCGGTTATGTGCGCATTCGCAACGCATGAACCGACATTAACCAGATTTCCGGCGGCGAACCTGCCCCCGTATTTTTCATAGAGGTTGCATGTCCCGGAGTAGTCGGTCGCAAGCGCCATCGCGCTGCACCCCGACGTTGTAACAATATATTTTCGCTTCAAAAATTCCTCGATAATTTCTCCGAGTTCCGCCCCGCTTCTTGGCCAGAGCGAACACCCCACGGGCGCTATGATGCCGGGGATTTCGCCCATTACGATAGGCATTCCAACCTCGCGGATTTCAACGTCCTGAATTGCCCCCCTGCCCGGGGAAATCTTTGCCTTCTCGTTCTCAAAGCGATTCATATAAACTTCCGTAAATGCCGAGACAAGCGGGATGTCCACGGGGCACCATGACTCGCACCTGCCGCAGAACAAACATTGCCCCAATCTTTCAATAATCTCGTCATTTGTTAGGTACTTAATTTCCGTTTTTATGTTAAGCTCATTCTTTTTTGCTTTTACAACCGATTTAATGTCAATTTCCTTCGGGCATTTTTCCTGACACAATCCGCACTCGGTACACTGCTTCAATGCGGCTAACAGTTTGCCGTCAATCTTCTTTTTATCTTTTACCGCAAGCATAAGGGCATTGATCTCAAGGCCGTTCGGGCAGTTTTTGGAGCATATCCCGCAGCCGATGCAGTCATCCGCAGACGCATTTGCATTGCCCGATTCTTTGGCATTTTTACTCTTTTTGGGGTTGAATATGTGGTCGATGCTTTGAATTATCAGGCGGTTATCCACGCCAACCGGGCACGCCTTTTTGCACAAACCGCAGCCGATACAGTCGGCGGTTTTCTTACTTGCACTCTCATAATCATTCGCCCTTCCTTGCTTTTCCCTTCTTTTCCTAATAAGAACCGCCGCTTTTACCGCAACTTCCCCTGCCTTTTCAAGGTCTGGCATATAACACCCGGCAATTTCCCCGAAGACGAGTTTTGAAACGACTTTATCAGGATTCTCACCGCTTAAATCGGGAAGTCCCGCGCCAAGCTTGTCAGTAACCGCAATCACGGGGGTTCCGAGTTTTTTTGCATTCTCAAGAATATCCACCCTGATACACTGCTCATCAACCATAATCAGGTCGGCAATTCCCGCTCTAACGAACTGAAGCTGGGCCGATAATTGCCCCACTATTTTCGCACCCGTACTATATCTTCCGAGGTCAAGCGCGGTGCAGCATATGGCGCATGTTTCAACATCCGCATTATTCTCGGCAGAATAATCAATTACCTCAGCGCCCGCCGCAACGTTGTGCCCGATACATAAAATCACCGGCTTGCTTTTGTCAATGCTCCCGAACCCGATTTCGCAGAACTCCGGCTCAGGGTCGCCTTTCGGAAAATCCAATGCTGAAATTTGTGAAATATCGCAGACCTCCATACCGACATGGTCAAGCATTCCAGCATGAAGCGCCTTTGAATTGAAATCAAAGTCAGACGCCTCCTGCCCCATGTGAAGCGAGGATAACAGGTGGCACAACTGCTCTTCGACGTAACTTATCGCTTTTTCAAGGTCGCCCAATGTTTCCGGTTTATAGCCGCAGACAAGACGAATGTTCGGCGCCTCAACCTCGGTGTTTTCGGCAACATTCAGTTTTAAATCCCTTCCGAATTTATGAATTAATGTGTGGAGTTGGTGCCGCCCGTGAGCCGCATGCGCCGCACACCCCGTAATCGCAAGGAACAATGACTCGCGGGCCATCTGCCGCTCCAATGTGATGCCGCACGCGCCCCTCCTGCCTTTGTCAAGGTCGCAGGGCCCGAAAGCGCAGAACTGGCACTGCTTTATGAATGCGTGATACTTCGGCTTGTACCTGTTAAGCAATTTCCTGTCCCAGTGCCTTAGGTCGGTAACCCGGGGCATCGGCGTAGGGCCCATTTCCTCCCCCCATGCGTCAGCGGCCTTTTCAAACGACCCCTTCTGCGCCTCGGTGATGACCTCGCCGATGTAAACCTGTATGTTTTTCCCCTCGATTTTCAT
>MCBF01000001.1:1324996-1329298 GCA_001742785.1 Candidatus Altarchaeales archaeon IMC4 | reverse complement strand
TTGTCAGGTTCAACACCCTCAGCTAATCCCTGGGCGATTATCGCAATCTGCTTGCCGATGTCGTTTACGAAGTAGTGGATTTCGACATCGTAACCTGCATATTCCAGTATCTTCCCCAACGAATCCCCGATTATGGAATTCCTTATCCTGCCCACGTGCACCGGTCCGGACGGGTTGACCGAGGTGTGCTCTAAGATTATTTTTTTCCTCTTTTTCGGCTGCTTTCCGTAACCCTCCGTTCTGGATTCAAGAAGCACAACCATGGCAAGTTCGCTGTAGTTGAGATAAAAATTCAGGTGACCGTTTACCGCCTCGGCCTTTTCTACGAGTCCGGCAGGTTTTATCTTTCCTGCGATTTCCTCTGCAATATGTACCGGGTTCTTTTTTAGTTTCGGCGCAAGGAGGAAGGCAACGTTTGAGGTGTAATCGCCGACCTTCGATTTCTTGATTTCAACGCTTATTCCTTCGCCGAGAACCGACTCAACGAGCACTTGGATATCCTTTTCGATAGCAGTCATTTCTTTTTTATGCGTACCATGTCCCCGAGCATCAGTTCTTTCGGCACCTGCGGTTTTGGCATTTTGGCGACATTGCCTGCCCCCGCATCTTCAGCCGCAGCCTTCTCGAAAAGCCACACGTTCAGCGCGCGGCCGATCTTTTTTGCCATCGCGATTGACGGCTCAAAGTGGCCGGATTCAAGCCTGTGTATCGTGGATACCGGCTCGTTTATCGCCCTGGCCATGTCTTCCTGCTTCATGCCCTTTTTCTGGCGGGCGTTGTGGATCAGCGACGCGTAATCGTCTGCGATTTCCATCCCGGTGTCTATGTCCAGCCCGACCGGCTTTTGTTCGGGTAGGTACTGCTTTTTCTTCACTTCGACGGCAGGCCCTAAAATCTCGCCGGAGCCCGAGCAGCCTTCGCATGCTGCAACAACCGAGCCCTCCACCCGGATTTTATATCCCCCCTCCTTGAAAACACGGCCGCATATCTCGCACTGCATTTTTTAACATTTAATATATGAAACTTGATGCTAATATTTTAGTTATACGGGGCTATGGGGTAACTAGGCATCCTGGCGGGCTCCAGTCAACAAAAAAAACTGGAGCGCTGAGCCTTCGGGCGATGATGAACGGAATGGTGTGCCGGTTTTAACATGGAAGACACCTGCTGATGGGGGTTCAAATCCCCCTAGCCCCATACCCTTTTCTTTCTATTCCAGAAGAAAAAGGGGCTGATGACTCAAGACCAAATACCAAAAATGGACATCCTACAAGCGCTAATCCTCGGAATCGTGCAAGGACTGACCGAATTTTTGCCGGTCAGCAGCTCGGGCCACTTGGTTATCGTGCCGTATGTCCTTGGCTTCCCGAACGCGCCCGTTATCTTTGACGCGATGGTCCACGTGGCTACGCTTTTTGCAGTCGTGCTGTTTTTCAGGAAAGACTTGTTTGATATGGCGAGGTCGTTTGTTTCGGGCAGCAGCTCAAAAGAGGATGTACTGAACCGGAAACTTGGGATAATGATTGTAATTGCTACGGTGCCGGCGGCGGTAATCGGCTTCCTTTTCGAGGACGAGTTTGCGGCGTTTTTTTCAGACCCCTTATCTGCGGGTTTCTTTCTAATCGTTACCGGTGTGGTTTTGATCGCCACAGAGAGAATTGCCAAAGATTCCATGGAAATCGAAAGACTCGATGCAAAAAAATCAGTGTTTGTCGGGCTTGCGCAGGCGCTTGCAATCCTGCCGGGCATTTCAAGGTCAGGGTCAACGATTGTAGCAGGCATGCTCTTAGGCTTGACAAGGGAATCGGCAACAAGATTTTCGTTCCTCATATCAGTCCCGATAATAGCCGGCGCAGGGGCATTTGCCATGAAGAAGGCATTCGTCGATTCCGCTTGGGAGCAGGTTTCTTTGCAGGTCCTACTCGCAGGCACGCTTTCTGCATTTATCGTGGGCTTTGTCTCGATAGGGTTCTTTCTTGGGTTCGTAAAAAAGCACCCGCTTAACGTGTTCGCATATTACTGTTTTATCGTGGGTGTGGCGGTCGTTTCAGGTAATTTGTTTTGGTAATGGCGTATTCTGGATATTTATGCGCGTAATACCTTATTCTTTTAAATCTCAAAAAGAGATTAAAAGGGTGAATCAAATGCCAACCTCGGAAGTTATTGCGGACAAGATTGCTCAAAGCGTTGGAATCGTCGCCGGAAACGCACTGGAATATGCGATGCTGTTAGTGTATGCGGTCATAGTACTTGCAATCGGATGGGTCGTAGGCGCCCTTGTCGAAAAGATAGTCGTCAGGGTCCTGAAGCGGCCCGAGATCGAGACCGGGCTTGTAAACTACGGCGCCGCAACCGGAAAATTATGGAGCAACGTTGTCGGTTTTCTTGGGAGGTTCGTGTTCGTGTGGGTTGTGATAGCAATTTTTGCGGCCACTTTCGGAGGCCCGAATCCAGACTCTGTGGTAAACTGTGTGTTTTATGCCGTTTCAAACCTATTCGTGTTCTCGATTCTGGTGCTGTGTGGTGTACTTACTAGCGGCATAATGTACAAGATCGCCAAGGACATTCTTGCCGGGGCGGGCTTTGATGCCTCGCTGAGAAAACACGGCATGTCGGAAACCATCGGCAACATCCACATATCGAGTGCAATCGCAGGCGTTATCAAGCTGTACGTTGTCCTGATGTTCCTTCAGGAGGCGGCAAACAGCGTAGGGACGAATGAAATTAAAAACATGATAGCGGGCCTGATGGCGTATATCTCCAGTGCGATACTCGGGGCGGCCGTGCTGCTTGTGGCAGTCGTGTTAGCGGACTTCGTGGCCGTACTGATAAAGAAGAAGAATTACCCGTTTGCGGACACCATCACTGTCGTGGCTGAAGGCATTATATTGTTCTTCGGTATTGTCCTTGCGCTTCCGAAATTCGGCATTCAGGATGTAACCATCCTCACATACTCTTTCCTTATAGTGATTGCCGGGTTGTCTTTGGGGCTTGCGATGGCAATCGGTTTGGGCCTGAAGGATTCCGTTAACAGCATCGCAGTGGAGACAAGAAGGGGAAGGAAAAAGAAGGAAGAAGTATAGAAAGCGCCGTCCTGGCTGGGGGCGTACGCCCCTCTATTTTATTTTTTTAATACATTTTATTAAGGTTCAGTAAAAAAGATGAGTATAACGACTTCAATCGAGTTCCAGATGAGCCTACTTTTGTTTGTTGCACTTCTCGGGTATCTGGTGGCATCAAGAATAAACCAGTCTGCAGTCATAGGCGAAATCCTTGTTGGGATAATTGTCGGCCCAAGCATCCTCGGGCTTATAGAATATGACGCTTTCGTCGAAGGGCTTGCCCACCTTGGGGCGGTGGTTCTCTTGTTTGTCATAGGCCTCGAGTTCAAGGTGAAAGAGATTTACAACATACCAAACAGCGTGATAGGTTTTCTCGGGGTTGTAGTGCCGTGGGTGGGGGGGTTCCTGCTGGCCGATTATTTCGGCTTCCCGTTCCATACGTCGCTTTTTATAGGGGTCGCAATGACCGCCACGAGTATCGCCATAACCGCCAACGTCCTGAAGGAGATGGGCAGGCTTGACACCAACGTGGCAAAGATAATAGTTGGCGCGGCGGTCATAGACGACGTGCTCGGCCTCATAGCGCTTTCGATAACGATACAGATCGTCGACCTTGGTACAGTCAACTACGGCAGTATAATACTTGTCGGCCTAAAGGCAGTATTGTTCCTTTTGATATGTTCGCTCTTGGGCCACCACGTGTTCAGGCGGTGGATCGAAAATCTTGACAAGGCAGATATCACAAAGACATACCCCGAATTCGTATTCATCTTTGCGATGATGGTCGCATTCGCTTACAGCATGGCCGCCGAATTTGTAGGGCTGTCTGCCATCATCGGGGCTTTTATCGCAGGGGTCAGCATGGGGGGGATAAATCTCATACACAGCAAGGACCTCAAGAACGGCGCA
This sequence comes from Candidatus Altarchaeales archaeon IMC4, assembly GCA_001742785.1. Lineage (GTDB taxonomy): Archaea > Altiarchaeota > Altiarchaeia > IMC4 > IMC4 > IMC4. The sequence goes on along the minus strand of MCBF01000001.1, from coordinate 1,325,327 downwards.
GAATACCTCCACATAATCTTTGCGGCGATATTCTTTGTGTCGCTCGGGATAATAGTGAACCTGCATGCGGTAACCAGCAGGATAATCTTATTCACGGCACTGCTTACCTTAGTTGCGATATTGACCAAGGTTGTCGGGTGCTCTGCGGGAGGAAAAATTTTCAAACTGAGCACAAGGGACTCGCTGATCGTCGGGTTTGGCATGTCCCCTCGCGCGGAGGTTGCAATGATCATCGCCCTGATAGGACTGACTAAGGGAATAATCACACAGGACGTATATGTTGCAATTATCATGGTCAGTTTACTCACCACCGTAATAACGCCGATAGTTC
>MCBF01000001.1:1321166-1324896 GCA_001742785.1 Candidatus Altarchaeales archaeon IMC4 | reverse complement strand
CCAATTTTAGAAAACAATTTGCCAGATTCGTATATCTTTTCTGACGCTTCTGATAATTTTTTGTTCATAGTAATTTTAGCTGATTCTTCTAAAAATCGCGAATACATATATCTAAAGCAACCACCACCTGTACCACCAATTTCAATAAAAATATACATGCTGAATAAATTCATTCTTAATTCTTTAGCCTTAAATATAGTTGGCCACTTCAATAATTCTTTGGCAGTATGCCGTATTCCTTTAACACCAATGTTTTTAATAGGTGGATTAAGCTGTGTGTCGATTGTTTGTTTGATTGCCGAGTAAATATCTTCGGTTTTTGGATCGTGATAATTCTTAAAATTAAATTCCAAATATGTGTTTTTGGGAGGAAAAGGTTTATATGTTGAGCTTCTTGCTTTACCTAATTGCTCTAATGAAATTGGATAATAAAAGCCCTTCTTTAGTCCACTTGCTTTCTGGTCAATATCCGAAGCTAAAACATAATCTTTGCCATCATAACCACAAACGATAAAAGTGTGCCCGCCAAAATGATACTCTTTTGGCAAATCAAACCATGGCAGGAAACCCATATCGCCATAGACCATAACCGGTTCTTCATTTAAAAGTTTTTCAACAAGAACGCTTTTCGCCTTCTTTTCGCTAGTAGTTGATTTCACTGCTATTTTGACTCCGGTTCTTTTCCCAAGATCCTGAAAAAAATCTTTGTTATTCCCCCTTCCCCCTATGAAAATAATATCTCCAAACTCAGATTTGGGACCCAATTGACGACCATCGCCCATTCGCCAATAGATAAATCCCATTCCTGCCCCCAGCCCTAGTAGCATATCCTCTGAAAGAGGATGATTATAAAAATGAAAGATTTTTGCTAATGAATTGGTTTGGCAATGGTAACCATCTAAACAAGGACAATTATTGAAAGGTTTGATTTCTTTAGTGTTTTTCATATTTTCATTCCTCCATTAGTTTCAAGATTTCTTTTTGCTCATTACTTCTTAATTTCTTCATCCCATCTTTAATAACCCACCGGGTATTTTTATCTGGTTTTGATTTCGCCCATTTTGTTAAAAATTCAAAAACTTCTTTAGGGTTGGCTTTTGTTATTTCTCTTAAAATCCAAGCGACCGCCTTTTTTATATCCTTCTCATTATCTTCCATGACCAAATCAAGAATCTCGAAAACTTTGTCCGTTATTTGGATTCTCTTGTATCCTCGCAAACTCACCACTCCAAAACGCCTGATCCATTTATTCTTATCTTTAATCCATTTTTCCGAAAGTGGCAAAACAAGTTCTGGACTTGAATAAAGTATCGGTTCTACCCCAAACATAGCAAGGTTATCGCAAACAGCCCAGTTGTCAAGATCAAGTAATACTGAAGAAACAAAATCTAAGCAAACTTTTGGATTCTTTGGACCAAACTTCTCCAGGCATTTCCCTACTATCTGTCTTGCTTCAAAAGAACCTTCATTCCAGATGGCTTCTAACAATGATGGCGCTTTTGTTGGTTCTTTCTGGATGAATTTTCCTATCTCAGCAGCCACTACTCTCAAAATAGGGAATGGAACTCCAAAAAACTTTCCTGTTTCTGGAATGATTCTTTTGTAATTTTTTGTTGCGTTCCTATCCACGTTGGATTTAAGGAGCTCCTCTAATCCTTTTGTAAATTCCTTTGGCTTATCTGCCTTTTCAAGCAGTTTCTTTGTCCTTTCTTGGATTTGTGATTTATCCATGTTCAAAAAAAAGGAAACCGGAATGGGTCAGATTTTCTTGTAATCAAACCCCTTTTCCTCAAGGTGCCCGCGCACCGGCGCAAGCATTTCAATGAGCGCCTCGGCGACCCCGTTTTTCAAATCCATCGGATGCAGTTTTTTTCCAAGGTATGATGACTCAAGGCAGTCGTACGAATCAAACGTCAAATCCCCGCCGAACTTCTCGGGCCTTTTTATTTCAAGCATCCCAAGCGACTGGAATATCAGGTATTTGCACATCTGAAGCACCGGGTTTCCTTCAACCTCCGGCGGGCAGAATGCGTGGTTTATCTTCTTTTTTATGTCATCCGGTTTTTCGTCGACCGTTATCATGGTCTCAGGCTTGCTTGACGACATCTTCGAGCCGGGGCCCTGAAGCGAACAAAGAAGAGGGGTGTGTATGCAGACCGGCTTTTTGTACCCTATCCCCGGCAGCGCCTCCCTTGCAAGCATGTGGATCTTCCTCTGCTCCATGCCGCCGTGCGCAATATCCACGCCGAGCGCCTTGATGTCGGCGATCTGCATCAGGGGGTAAATCATCTGCGAAACCGACGCGTTTTCAAGGTCCCTCGCCACCTCCTGCATGCTGCGCATCGCGCGGTTTAGTGTCGTGTGAAGGCCAAGCTCAAGCACGTCTGCAACGTAGTCGCGGTCGAACTCGAAATCCGACCCGCGTATAAAATCAGCCTCCAGCCCAAGCCCGATGAAACACGCCTTCCAGTATTCGACCATCCGCTCGACCCAGTCGGAGGCCCCCTTCTTGTTGAGGTGAGTATGGACGTCGGCGAACAGGACCTTTACCTCAAGGCCCGCCTTCTGGAAGTCGGCCTGCTTCATCACGGCGACCATCGTGCCGATGTGCACCGGTCCGGAGGTCTCGTAGCCGCAGTAGGCGACCGGGTGCTTTTTCTCTTTCAAAAGTGCGGCAAGCTCCTCCTCGGTTGTGATTTCCGCGGTGTTTCTGGTTATCAAATCCATTTTTTGTGATTATTTACTTAACGTGTTTTGCCTTTTTTCCTGTCAAATGCAGATAATTCTCATTTGAGACGATAGGTTTGCCGGTTTCTTGCTCAACTGCCTTCCGGGTATCTTTTGCGATTGTCCCGCCTTTAATAGCCGAATCCTTGCATTCCACAAACCCCCGCGAATCTTTGGTGACCGTAATATCAGCGGTCGCTTTCTCCCCCACCATTGTGAGGATTAATTCCCAATCCGTCATATGGTCTCTAAGATTTTGGTTTTTAAACTTTGGGTCAAGGCCTTTTATTTCTTTGTGTTTTTTGATTGGAACCCCAAATGTCGCAGTGGAAATCTCGTTTGTAAGGATTGCGAATTCCCGTTGTTCCTCAACCCCTCGCTGGCTCCATTCGTCTGTTAATTCCTGCCGGATTGCAATTCCTCTGAGGCGTTTTTCAATCCAGTCCTTCGGATAACCTTTAAGCTCATAATATTTTTTTGCCCGCTCCTGCGCAAGTTCGGGGTTTTCAATTTCTTGTATCCTCTCGTAGCCGACTCTTGCAAGCCAGCGTTTGAAGGGCTCTGCCTTTTTTGATGGGACGGACTGGATTATACGGAAAATCCCCTCGGTGTTAGCACAGTCGGTTGCATAATATTTTCCATCGGAAGAAAGTAATCTCAGTTGTACACAATTTGTGTACAACTCAACTCCATGTTCAGATTCCCTAGTTTTCAGCATATTCCAGTAATTTCGTGGATTTGATGACTCGGCGAGTGTTTCTATTACATCAACTACTGAGAAATACCATTGCTCGCCGTGCCATGTCCTTCTGATATGTTTTCCCTGAAACACGACTAATGCTTTATCTGAATCCATTTTGGTTATTGCCGTGAAAATCTGTCGGCGGTGCTGAACGACACATTAAAACTATTAAACCCGAAAAGTATAGTACCGGTCATAACTTTTTAGACTTTGGGGCTAATAAATGTCCATGGAACCCCAAAGTCGTGTTGTCAGGCATGT
>MCBF01000001.1:1316719-1321066 GCA_001742785.1 Candidatus Altarchaeales archaeon IMC4 | reverse complement strand
AATGCTTGTTGACCTCGGCAGAAATGACATCGGAAGGGTGGCAAAATTCGGCACAGTCAAGGTTACGAAACTGATGGGCGTCGAAAAGTATTCGCACGTCCAGCACATGGTCTCGGAGGTTGTTGGAAAATTAAGGGACGACAAGGACGAGTTCGATGCACTCCAGTCAGTATTCCCTGCCGGAACGGTTTCCGGCGCGCCAAAGGTGCGGGCGATGGAGATAATAAACGAGCTTGAGCCAGATGCAAGGGGCCTTTATGCAGGGGCGGTGGGTTATTTGTCTTTCAACCACAACCTCGACACCGCCATCGCGATAAGGACAATGGTGATAGAGAACGGGACTGCCTATACACAAGCAGGCGGGGGGGTAGTCGCGGACTCCATCCCTGAAAAGGAATACGAAGAATCGATGAATAAGGCAGGGGCGCTTATAAAGGCCGTTGCTGCCACATCCAAGTCGCCCTAAGCTTTTAAGTTTTAAATCTAATCTATATACACCTATTGTGTAATCCCTCTATTATGGCCAAAACCAAAAAGACCAACGAAGGTGGTGTTCCAGAAATGAGTGGACTTGTCCTCAAAAAAGAGGGGGCAAATTCCGATTATGATAAATACCTCCTGAAAGACGAGAAGCCGGTGTCGGAATACATAATCGGCATGTACCGCGTCATTGCTACGAATAGCAGGATAATCTGCTTAAGGAAATTCCCAAAGACTTTCATACCAATAAGGTACAAGAACGTAATGAACATGGAGCATTACACGCATATAGACTGGAGGGGCCTTGTGTATGCAGTGCTGTTCTTAGGGGTCTCATACTACGCCTCCGTGCCGGGTTACGCTGCGGGGTTTATACTTGGTGTCTTTGGGTTTATCACCAGCGTCATCCCGGAAATGTCAGAGTCGCTTTCAGAGATAGATGCGGCCAGTCTTGCGCTTGTCCTGATACCTGTTTTGGCGGTTTTCGGCCTTTTCTACACATTCACCTTCCTCAAGTCACTCATTGGAAGCCTTAGGATATCAACCGACACCGGCCACATAGTCAAGATAACTACGCCGTTTACGTCTAAGGTCGAAGAACTGATAAAGACTGTCGAGGAATACTCAAAAAAACCCCCTGAGAAAAAAGCATCAGAAGGGGAAACCAATGCAATAAGAGTTGAGAAAGAGAGGCTGGATGCTGAACTCAACAGGATAAAGGATGTCGAAGAAAGGCTGAAATTCGATCAGGATGCCCTGAACAAACGGCGGATGGAACTTGAGAAGGAGGAGGAGGGTATGGAGCTGCTCTTCGAGGAGGAAAAGAAAGCAAAGAAAAAGAAGAGCGTAGAGGAACTTCTGAAGTCCATAGCATCCGGCTATACCTACCTGATAAAGGAAAACAATCCTGATATGACGTTCAAGATTTTTATGCACTACATAAAAAAGGGGTACTCGGGGCTGTGTATCACCAGAACAAACCCCACAAGGGTTAAGGAGAAATATAACCTGATGAGCACGGAGGTGTACTGGCTTACAGATACCGTCACCGAAGAGTTTTCGGTAGCGCCGAATAAACTCGAAGAGATATCCGTGATAATACTTGAGTTCATAAGCGGCAACGAGAAGAGCATCATATTAATTGACGGCCTTGAGTACCTTATAACGAAGAACGACTACAGAAGGACGCTCCACTTCGTCCAGCACACGCGTGACAATGTTTCTACAAAGGATTCGATGTTGCTTGTGCCGATAAGGCCTGCGGCGGTCGAAAAGAAAGAGCTTGAGATTCTTGAGCGAGAAGTAGAAGTGATTGAAGCCTAGTAAGTCTTCGGTAGAATCTCACCCTGTGAAATTCCCTTTCTTTGGGGCACGCGAAACAGTGTAAAAGTGCTTTCCAAGAAATCGCTTTTGCGATTTCTGGACACCAAATTTGCTTTGCAAATTTGCTTGTGCACTTTTGGTTCCGCACGAATCTTCCGATTCGTGGGACACAAAATCACAAAAGTGATTTTCCTGTCCCAAAACTTTTTTGAAAGTTTTGCGGACATTCTTGTTTCGGTGCGCCGGAACTGCCGTGCAGTTCCTCGCGTGATAACCCCCTCTTTTCTAAAGAAAGGGCTATTCAAAGATAGACTCGCTTGAGAAGACAACGATCCCGTCGTTGGTTATCTTCATGGGCCTTATGTGACGGTCAAAGTCGCTGCCGCGCATTTTATCCACAGATACCGCACTTATCCGTTCACCGCGGGTTTCTATGCTGTGCAGTTTTATCAGGCCGCTGGTTAGGAATTCCTCCATAAGCGAATTTCCTTCACGGCTGCCGGTTTCGGCAGTAAGCATTGTAGTGCACCCGCTCTTGATAAGGAAGTTTATGAGCGATAAAAGATCCCTGCGCATGTCTGTTTTTCTTTCATAGAGCAGCCTTATGCTCGTTACGGAGTCTATCACTATGCGCTTTGGCTTGTACTCAACCAGCTTGTCGTTTATGACCTTTATCAGGTTGGTTACGTTAAACTCGGGCTTTGACATAACGCTGTCGGTTTTCAAGAGCCATATCCCCGAGCCAGCCTCCTGCGTCGCATCCATTATCTTTACCCCTTGCAGGTCCCAGCCAAAAGACACCATGTCTTTTTTGAGTTCGGCAGCGGGCTCCTCGAGGGATATGTACAAGCCCTTTTCCTTGTTTTTTGCACCCTCCATCAGAAACTGCATGCATAGAATCGTTTTTCCGGCACCGGGTCCCCCGGAAACAAGATACGGCCTTCCCTCAATCAGCCCTCCGTGGAGCATCTCGTCCAGCCCTTTTATACCGGTTTTAACCCGTTCAGTCATTTTGAGGACATTGAAATCTCAGAGAGATTTCATCCAAACGAATCGAAGATTCATTGGACACCGTCTGTGATTTCATCACAAATGCTTGTGGTTTTGTAATTCTTCGAATTACAAAACATTGAAATCTCAGATGGTTTTTGAAAACCACACGCTTTTGCAATAAATTGCAAAATCGCATGATTTTGCCGTTTACCTTAGCGCATTTATAATTGGGCATGCACATATAAATATTAAGTGGGGGGCAAAAAATGGCAAACACGAACATTGATAGGTGTCCAACTGGCATTTCTGGGCTTGATGAGTTAATGGGCAGTGGGCTTCCTATGGGGCGCAATATTCTTCTTTCCGGCGCATGTGGAACCGGCAAAACCACATTTGCTATTGAGTTTTTGTACAACGGCATTGTTAAATACAACGAACCGGGGATTCTCGTAACCATGGAGCAGAACCCCCAAGAGGTGAGGCAGGACATGCTGAAGTACGGTTTTGACCTTGAGAAACTGGAGAAAGACGGAAAACTGGTAATATAGTACCGGTCATAACTTTTTAGACTTTGGGGCTAATAAATGTCCATGGAACCCCAAAGTCGTGTTGTCAGGCATGTTTCTTTGAGGGTGTTAAAAGGTTTGATTCGGAAGGAGAAGGACAATCATGTGCTTCGCCGCCTTCTGTTTATCAGGCAGTTGTATGGTGGGGTTGGTGTCGAACAAGCATGCGAGATAATGCAAATCGAAGATTTGCAGTACACCATTTCTGGCTTTGCCAGAAATGTGTGGAATATGTGTATCAAGGCAGACTGGTTACATGTGGATAGNCCAGTGGAATACCGAAGGTTACGAAGGGGTTAGACCCCGTTTCGGCGGCGGCAGGCCGCCGAAACTGGCCGAAGGACAGAAAGAACAACTGAGGCAAAAGCTTAAGTCAAAGAGTAACTGGCTGACTCATGAAGTGCGCGCCCTGATCAAAATGGAGTTTGATGTCGCTTACAGCGACCGGCATGTGCGCAAAATACTTCGCACATTCGGGATGCATTATGCCAAACCGTACCCAAGCGATTACCGCAGGCCGGACAACGCGCAGGAAATGCTGGAATGCGCCATAAAAGAGGTGTCGGCAAAAATTGCCGACAAGTGTGTCGTTGGGTTTCTGGACGAAGCGTCGCCCCAGACAACTGACAACACAAGCATTTGTGCCGAGCACAAATGGTGTCTCAAAATTGCACGGCAATTTCGAAGAAGCAACGCTTCTGGTCGTTTGGCAAACCAACGATTGCCAGAAACACGAGCAAATACATGGCCAATACCTTTGGCTTTTATCCGATTAACGGCAGGGAAGTCGTGGAGTTCATGGAACACTCGACTTCAAAGTACGTGTGCGAGTTCCTTCGCACAATACGCGATAAGAATCCTGTGGTGGGCATCATAATCCTCCTTGATAATGCAAGGTCTCACATCGCAGAGGCGACCAAGAAGTTCGCGGAATCATTAGGTATCGTACTTGTGTTCATCCCACCTTATTCTCCTGATCTCAATC
>MCBF01000001.1:1313003-1316619 GCA_001742785.1 Candidatus Altarchaeales archaeon IMC4 | reverse complement strand
CCCGAAAAAGCGCCGTACGACCGGATAATCGTAACCGCGGCCGCGCCTAAAATCCCCAAGGCGCTTATCGACCAGCTGGCGGACGGCGGGATCCTCCTCATGCCGGTCGGCGGCAGGTGGCTCCAGAACCTCGTCAAGGTCGAGAAATCCCGCGGAAAAACAAAAGAAACGAACCTTGGCGGCTGCGTCTTCGTGCCGCTGGTCGGGGAAGACGGGTGGGATCAGATATAATCAAAGAAGATGGCTGTTGACTCTTTCAGGGAAAAATACGGTGAGTTGGATGAGATCTATAAAGAGAAATCGAAAAAGGGTCATGACCTGTCCGAAATAAAGAAGATAGTGAGCGATGCAGTCAGGGATTACAAGTCAGGGGATCGTTTCGGGGCCGAGATGAAACTTGATGTCGCCCTCGACATGTTAGGGCCCGGAACTATAGAGCATAAGCGGAGTTCTGCGTTTTCGCTGCCTGAAGGAACGGGTGAAAAGAGAAAACGTGATGAGTACACCATGCTGAACGGGATTGTCTTCATGAGTTTTGTCCTGCCTGCGGCGTTCGCTATGATATTATCTTTGCCGATGGATATTTTTTACTCGTTTGTCATCGTATGGGTTCACGAGGCAGGGCATGGATTCTGGTGCCTTCTGGGAAACAGGCTCCTGTGCGCATTCGGCGGGTTTTTGAATGAGATGCTGTTCACGCTGGTCCCGGCCTTGATGTGCTTCAGGGAGAAGGCGATTTATCTTGCGGGCTGCGTCTTCATTATGTGCGCCGGGATGAGTGTGTATTCCACAGGAGTATACATGCAGTCTGCAGAGCACCCCTCCGGAACCTCTTTTGCAGGAGCCCTTACTGGAAATTACAATGACATGAATGCGCAAAACCACGACTGGAGCTTCATATTCCGAGAACTTTGTGTGGTAGAACAATCATATAAAATAGGGAAGTTCACTGAAGAATTCGGGCACGGGATTTCAGTCATATTCTTTTCGGCGTCTGTTTTGGGGGCGCTCTGGATGATTTACGGGCGGCGCCCGAAGAAACTTATGAACTTCGTCGGTTTGGGGGCGGTTGTGTCCATGATATACTTCATCTTCTCCAGCGCAAGCAGCACGGAGATTCTACTGGCCATGGTGCTGTCAATGCCGCTTTTGATAGATGCTGCCGCCCGCAGACGGGTTCGGTCAAATAGTTAATTGTTAAGCGTACATCGGCCCTTCGTACCCCGGGATATGCTCCTTTTTGCCGAACCTCTTTTTTATCTCTTCCTTCTGCTGGCCGCGGATGCCGAAGAAGCGGATGTCCCTGCGCAGAAGCCTCACGAATTTTTCGTCAGGCAGGGGGTCGACCTCGATAACCCCAGAAACCGAAAGCTTCTTCAGCGCGTTGTCCAGCTCCGAGTCGCGCAGCTTTAATTCCTTCGCAAGCCCGGAAAATGTAAGGGGGGAGCACTTCAGCAGGACCCTCACAATCCGCCCCTCTGTGCTGTCGTGGTTCAATTGTGGCATTTCGAGATACGCCCGCGTCGGGATTCGAACCCGAGTCGGAGGGTCCGCAACCCTCTAGGATATCCTAGCTACCCCACGCGGGCTTGTAAGAAAGAAATATTGTATGGAAAGAATAAATAGAAACGGGGTAGGATCTTCACCTGAAAACCGCCCCGTCTTCGGCGCTACCGACCTCTTTCTCGTACCTCGCGAGCAACCCCTTCAGTTTCCGCTTTCTGGGCTTCAAACCAGCAAGCCTCTTTTTGATTTCCACCGCACTCAGCTTCAAGTTCAGCTTCCTCTTCGGGATGTCGATCTCGATTATGTCGCCGTCTTTGACCGCCGCAATCGCGCCCCCTGCCGCCGCCTCGGGGCAGACGTGCCCGATGCACGGGCCCCGCGTTCCCCCCGAAAACCTGCCGTCGGTTATGAGCGCGACCTTTTTGTAGCCGGCCCCCATCACAGCGCTCGTCGGGGAAAGCATCTCGGGCATCCCCGGCGCGCCCTTCGGCCCCTCGTAGCGGATGACAAGAATGTCGCCCTCTTTTATTTTCCTTTCGAGCACGGTGTCCATGCACTCGTCCTCGGAGTCGAAAACGCGCGCCGGGCCGGAGTGCTTCATCATTTCATCGGAAACCGCGGATTGTTTTATGACTGCCGAGGTGCAGAGGTTCCCGCGCAAAACCGCAATGCCCCCCTCATTGTGGAACGGGTTCGAAAGCGGGCGGATGACTTCGTTGTCCAGAACCTTTGCGGTCCGCGCAATTTCCATGATCCCCTTTCCGTTCACAGTCCGGGAATCGTTCAGGAAATCCGCAAGCCGGTTCAGAACCGCAGGCACCCCGCCCGCCCTGTTTATGTCCTCCATGAAATACGGCCCACTTGGGCGGATGCTGCAGATGTTCGGGGTTTTGCGCGACAGTTCGTCGAATACCGAAAGCGGAAGTTTTATATTGAGTTCGTGCGCTATCGCAGGCAGATGAAGCGTGCTGTTCGTCGAGCCACCCATAGCAAGGTCAACCCGGACGGCGTTCTCGAATGCGTTCTGCGTCATTATCTGCGACGGCCTTACGTCTTTCCTGACCAGTTCGACCGCGCGCCGGCCGGTTTCGTACGCCTGCTTCAGTTTTTCATCTGAAATAGCAAGTGCCGTTGCGCACCCCGTAACCGACATGCCAAGCGTTTCGGTCATGCACGCCATCGTATTGGCGGTGAAAAGGCCCGCGCACGCGCCAGCACCGGGGCACGCCCCGCACTCGGTTTCGTAAAGCCGCTCTTCGGTTGCGCCTGCTTTTCCGACGTCCTCGAAAACCGAGATAATGTCGCGCCTTTCGCCCTTGACCTTTCCGGCAAGCATCGGGCCCCCTGTCAGGATTATGCACGGCAGATCGAGCCGGCCTGCCGCCATCAGCATCCCAGGGGTTATCTTGTCGCAGTTTGTGACCCCGACCCAGCCGTCGAACGAGTGCGAGCGAACCATGATTTCCACGTTGTCTGCGATGTGTTCGCGCGAAGGAAGCGAAAGCCTCATCTCGATGCCCATCGCTATTCCGTCGCAAACGCCCGGCACGCCCCACTCGAACGGGACACCTCCTGCATCGCGGATGCCGCGCTTGACCTCCTGCGTGAGTTTGTCGAGGCGGATGTGCCCCGGGATTATGTTGTTGTACGAATTGGCAACTCCTATGAACGGCTTTTTGAAGTCTTCGTCTTTCAGGCCCGTCGCGCGCAGAAGAGAGCGGTTCGGGGCGGTTTTTATGCCGGATTTTAGTTTTGATGATATCATTTTCACATTTTTATACTTTAACCTGAATAATATTATAGGTGATTATGGCAACAAAAATCCCGAAGTGGCTTGACGAACTTAGGGAAAGGGAGGGTGCGCGCATGTATGAGGGGGTGAAAGCTCTCGTTGATAGAGAAGGCGCTGAGCCTACTCCAGCCCACGGTGTTTAATGAATTCTTTCTCATTCATTATTTTGACAAATTTTAGCCCGAACTTCTGGTTGCATTTCCTCAACTTTTCGCGATAATCTGGGTGGAGTATCCCGCGTCTGTTTCTCGTAATGAAGTGATGCATAAAATTGCTGTGCAATTTTTGCACACCGAAACACTTCGTGTTTCGCTTGTT
>MCBF01000001.1:1305212-1312903 GCA_001742785.1 Candidatus Altarchaeales archaeon IMC4 | reverse complement strand
TTTCTGGGCTGGAAGTTCAGCCGCAGGAGCATGGAGCAGTCAAGGGAAAACCTGCTGAGGATTATCGGGGAAACGGGCTGCGAGGTCCTGCTCGACCACCACCTCCTGCGGGATTTGAAATACAAGGACGCGGACAGGTTCGGCGCAGTTTACGAAACCAAGCGGGTAAAGTCCTTTGCCGAATACATAGGGAAGAAAAACAAACCTCTGGAGGCGGAAAGGAAGGAGTGGTGGGGGGAGAACGGGGGAGGGTGGTTGTAGATTTGGAGGGCGAGCCGTTAAATGTGGGTTATGCGCCCTGTATGGGTTCGAACTCTGCTCTGGTTTTCTTAATCGGTTCTACGCCTTTTTATAGTACGGTCTCTTAATGCAGAAGTTATTCCTTCAACTACCTTGTCAGTTTTCCCAAACACATCATGCTCCCAAAATCTTAGGACTATCCACCCATCAGTTGTAAGACTTTTTGTAACTCTCCTATCTCTCTTTATGTTTCTTTCGATTTTAGCTTGCCAATATCTTTTCGGGGGGGGCATTGCCCTTAACTTTCCAAAGATATCCATGCCAGAAATCTCCATCTACAAAGATCGCGACTTTCCTTGAGGAGTAGACTATATCGGGCCGCCCCGGAAGCATGCAATGGAGCCTGTAGCCCATCAGGCCTTTTTTCCAAAGGGCCATCCTCAAGATTAACTCTGGCTGAGTGTTCTTTGCCTTGATCCTCGACATTACCTTGCTCCTGAGTTCTGGACATATCTTATCCATTACCTTAGATAACTGTACTCATCCAAGCGGCAAGCCATTCCCTAATATCCTCCTCTCCCATTCTTGGAGCAGTGGATAGGTCGCTTCTATATTTTGTACCAGATACTCCTTCCGGCTCGTTTGTCGGGAACTGGGGTACGCACCCTGCCTTGAAGCAAGCAATGTTGCTCAGAGCCTCCGCTTCATTGTATTGGGGGCCAGTCTCTTTAGGATCATTCATTGCAGCCCTAATCACTGCCCGCTCCAGCCTTACAAGATAATGCGTTCCTCTGAGGGCTGCCTTCGCTTCGTCTATCAACGCCTTAAGGCTTATCCCAGTATCATCTTCCCGCAGTAGGAGAGATACAATCACAATATCCTCTGAGGACAGGGAGAATAGCTGCCGGTGGGAGAACTCATGTATGCGCTCGCTTCGAAGCGTGCTCTTTATCTCAACCCGCCTATTATCGCGGGAGAAATCAAACAGCCTAGCAGGATCGCTATGCCATGTCGGGGCCCATTTGGCAAACCCATCAAAATGCTTCATGAAAAATAACTCCCCCCAAAGGCCTTGCCTCTCTTGCCGGAGGTCAGAGGCGGCCCCGATCTTAAACAAACTCACCAGAGAGTAAAAGATAGAAGTTAATGAATACACAGAAAGTGGAGTAGAGAGATTTGAGAGAATAGACTCGGATACAGAGATAAAAAGTCTAGTGTCCTCCGGGTCATTACTAAGGCAGCGGATAGTGTGGAATCCCCCTGTCTCCCGTCTTGTTCCATCAACAAATAGCCGATAGGGGGCGTTAAACTCAATCATTATCTTGGCAGTCCTTATTGAGGGCGATGCAGCCTCCCCAGATGATCTTATGAAAACGCATATACCCCTGTCAGAATCAATCCCTACAAGCACTCCCTCTCTTCCTTCATATTCCAGTGCATTGAAGGGGTAATCCTGGTGGCTTGAGCGAAGCGTATCTAATATGCTTTGGAAGTTCATATTGGCTCCTCCCTGACAATGTAGGATATATTGAATCGGCTATCCTCGGGGACATAGAACGCGAGCGCAGTTGTCCGCTGAATTTTGGCGCGATCATCACCTAAGCAGGTTATATAGTGGATTTGAAGTTGTACTCTGTTATTATGGATTTCGCTATCGCCTGGATACAGAACTACATGTTCTTTATTGGTGCGCGACCCTTCCATCAGTTGGTTGATTTTATTGCCCTCAACAAGGCTACGTTCCCGCCATTTCCCACAACTCATCAGAACTACATCCATTGCCTGAAGCGCCCCTGCAACCGAAAGCCTAATCAAATACTCGATATGGTACGATTTATCCCAATCAGTCCCAGATACGTCTATTCTTTGCAGAAGGTTTTGGATCACATCAGATACACTACAGCCCCTAATGAACTTGTGCCTTGCGGTTCCAACATCTTCTTCTTGTGCATTATGGCTTTCAAAGAATTGGTTTATCATCTCAACATTTGAATCTACCTTAGCAGGATCGGGTATCGGAATTCTTTGTGTTTCCCAGTTATGTGGACGGAATGCATGGTACCTTGCAACTGACGCCCTTGTTGGAAGCAAGTCCAGCCCTGAATCAAGCCTGAAGAAGCGTGGCCATTCACGTATCGGTATGCCTTGGCGGATATTTCTTTCGAGAGAGTCCCAAAAATCATCCTCATGAATGAGTATGCCCTGAAAGTCATCCATTATCCGCCTGGGGAGATATATCCTGCACAAATCAAGGTACTCGGACTTGTAGCCGAACCATCTTGCTCTCTGCTCTGTTGTATCTACGCTTGTAGTGTTTTCAGCTCGTCTTGCCATATAAGACACAGTCAGGTCCTTAATGGTAACGCCTCTCCCTAGGATGTTTCCCCCTATTACAATGTTATTCTCAAGCTGGAATGTTGTCTCTGCGATTGGTATGCCCTCCGGAAGGCTATTTACCATGTGGGTCTCATATGACTGGAGTTCTCTTTGAAGCCTGCTCTGCACCTCTTCCCAGGAGGGTGGATTTGCTACAGTCGTTGACAAGTCATCATAGGCTCGCCTAAAACGCTCCACCAGTTCCTGCCTGTCGGGGTCGTTTGGTCGAAGCGCGAAGCGGTCAGTCCATCTGCGGAGAAGATCCCGTATGGATCTTGTCATCGACTCATGGCCGCCTGTTAGGTTCGTCATGTGAATAAGCATGGAGTGCCGTTGGCCGCCAGACCGGATGTGGCGGACAGCCGCCCCTAAAAAGAAGACGGCAAGCGCATCCATAAGGCTTTCAGGGATTGACTCAACTTCGGAAGCGCTACCCGCAATATCCCTGATTTCCCGGACAAAATTATTAGTGCGATCGCCGAAGAAAGTTGAGCCGCCACAATACCCGCCCCCTGGCTCAATCAACTCACAAAAATCAGGGCTGAGTGCATCTATCGCATCGAGGAGAAGATTAGCCTGTGGCGTAGCAGTATACGCTATATATGCATGTCGTGGGAGAACTTGCCGCAAGGCCAGTATGCTTTGGTATGTTGAGGACTGCTCTCCTTGGCGGAAATAGTTATTGAGCGAGGCTTCATCCCCCTCATCATCTATTATAAGGGTTGGCCGCGGAGGTATCTCAGAAGAAGATAAAAGCCGAGTAGCCTTGCGGATACTCGCTCCGTTCTTAAGCACGACCAATAATACGCATCTATCCGTAAGTATTATGTTGCGCACCCCATCAATATTCCTTATAGTGGGGTTAGGGTAGGCACATATCCTGCTTGGGCGATCTGGATTTGTTACCCCGAGATCTTTCTGCAGCCTATCAGAGGTCTGATTTAGAAGGGCCTTTTTTGTCCCTGCTAGAACAACAACAATTGGATAGCCATTGGAAGCTGCGAGAGCAATCAATGTAGTAAAGGATAGCGTCTTACCGCTTTGAACCTTGCCGATTGCAAGCCCGGTCCTGCTAGCGCTACCGCCCGTTGGCATTGGGCATTGGCTAAGTATCATAGTGGCAGATCTAACAGTTCGGTTGAATTCCTCGTCAGATATATGCGAGTACCTACTCCTAAGGAAATTAATTTCAGGGGTATCTACCTCAATTGTCCATCGTGGCAAATCGCTGCCTTGTACTGGCTCAATTCCTATTCGCGGCATCATTTGACCCTCCCCTTATCTCAGAAGCATATCTCAGTACGCGGTTCATATAGTTCCGGAAATCCCCTGCATGAATCATATTGTCCTTAGATGATTGCCTAGCAAGTTTTTCGGCTAGCGCAAGGGAAAGAACAAATTTTTGGAGTAGCTCAAGCATTTGAAGGTTATCTATGTAGGGCTCAAAGAAGGGGTGGCTTGAATTCAAGTAGATGTGTATCTCAGTGTCGCTGGGGTATTCCACGCTCATCCAATGAGCATCTGATATCTGGCCTTGCCAATAAATCTTGAATATCCATTGATCGTTCTGAAGTTGAAGGTTAAATATAAGTGGACCTTCACTTACTGAATGTATTTTCTTGATATCTTCGGTGTATTGTTTGGGGGTTGGTATAGGTGTTGGTAAAGATATCTCCGTCTTTATCGCACTGGAGAAAACCGGATTCTCAAAAATCTTCTTTATTTCACTTGCTGCCTCTTGCATCTCTTCCTTGGCAGGAGGCTTGCGCTCTCTATGGCCTTCTGCCTTTTCCATATAATCCTTGCATTTCTCCTTAAGCAGGTCTATAAAAACGTCCTCAAGCCCACCAGTCCAATCAAATGCGTCCTTAGCTTGAGTTACTGGCCAATTGTCTAAGTTAAGTTCTCCAATCAGACGCTGTGACCTATAAGAGTTACCCTGCCCAAAAATTTCCTCTGGCTTATATCCCTTTTCAGGACCTCCTATAACAACTCTCCCTCGTCTCATGAGGACAAATCCAGCGTCTCTTTGGCTTGCAGGAATTCTTATTCCTATCCAACCATTAACTGGAAGAACCTTGTGCTCAACATCCCAAGGAACTTGGAATGAAATCTCCTTTCTCCACACAGTCTTACTTCCATCTGATTGCATTTCTTCCAAAAAAGGTGGCTGTGGAAACGATAGTTGAGTGCCGTTCCACCAAATCTCAATTCCACCTATTTGTAAATCTGCACGATATATACTGCTGAGTTGGTCTTTTATCCTTCCCGCAGTCCTTCCCTTAATTGGTTTGTATAACCCCTCAATAGTAATAATTGTGTAATGCTCCGAGGGCTTGGCCTTAGTAGCGTCAACTACTAATGTCTCGTCGCTTTCGTGGGATATGTCTTCTACGTCAACGGTGACTGAGTATTTTTCCTCTAGACCAAGCCTTTTGGTCTCTATTGTCCATTTTCTACCAAACCAGCAAGCAGCGGTCTTTAATCCCATCCCGAATTCACACCTGCCTGAGATATCTGCGGGGGGGCTATTCAGGATTACTGCTCTTTGGAGTTCTGAAAAGTCCATCCCGTTAGCATTATCATAGATCTGTAATGTATTTCTATCTGAATCATATTGGATTTTTATAGTGAACTTTCCCACGCCCTCTCTTTTATAAACTTTATCCAATTCGTGCTTATGATCATGATAATTTTGAGAAGAGTTATCCACAAACTCAGCAATTGCATACCAGGGCAGGTAACTGAGGCGACGATAGGTAGAATATACACTGACGGGGGGGCGTATGTTAATTGTCAGTTGCTCGTTAGGCATTCTGGCCACCCCCTATTAGCAACGAGTTCATAATCTGCTTAACAACAGTAGCATTCACCGCGTTTCCAAGCGCCGTGTATGCATTACCTGTTCTTTCCGGTAGGTGCTCAAGAACATCTAAACTTTGGAGACGGCTACATTCTCGAAGCGTCATGTACCTATTTTCCCATGCAATTATTGGGATTTGGGTCGAGGCCATTGCAACAAGTGAGGGTGCAGTTGTTGGCTGCTTGACACGCACTCCTGATGCTCGGAACTGCACAATGTACTTTCTGATGTCTCTTGGGCTATCGCTCAGATTCCACTCCATTTTTTGGTAACTGGAGGGATAACTTTTAAGTTTATCTATCCACTGTGATATCTGCTTTCCATGTTTCTTGTAAAAGTCCCTATTGTTTTTTATTATCCTTACCTTCCACTTAGGGAAAACTAAATCTTCTCTTGTGGCGTGAGAAGGAAGATTTAGGTATACATCCTCCCTTATTTTCCCTTTCAGGCCCTTTCCAAAAGAACCGCGATACCTCTTCAGGTTCTTAACCTGCATTGAGTGGGGAGTTCTTCTCTTATAGGGGTATGTTGCTCCGAACTCCATTGCCCAAATTGGCTTAGGCAGTGACTCATCGGGGGGGATTATATCAAGAAATTCTTGCCATAGGTTGAGGCAATCATAAACTTTCTTTGGCATAGGTATTGCTTCTTTGGGTTTATGATCAAGAACATCCTTAAGGGATATAGACTGTTTATGATGTGAATGCTCTGGCCACTTGAATCCAGTAAGCCCCTTCCTTGAAGCAACGATATACGTTCTAAGCCTTATCTGAGGGATTCCAAAGTGATGGGGGGATAGATTATTGTCACTTATATCGTATCCTTCAGACTTCAGTGATTTCTGAATCATCTCCCACGTTTTTCCGTCATCTTGTCGCCGTATATGCGGGACATTCTCTAAGATTACATATTCGGGCTTATGGAACTTCAGAATACGAAGAATTTCATAAAAAAGAGGGCCTCTGTCTTTGTCTTTAAGGCCTTCCCGGAATCCTGCTTTAGAGAATGGCTGGCAGGGAAACCCCGCACAAAGTATATCGTGCTTGGGGATACTTTTTACATTAACCGTACGAATATCCCCCGCCGGCCTTAGCCCAAAGTTCAACTCATAAGTATCCTGCAATTCCCTGTCTATTTCGCATGCAAAAACACATTCATGGCCAAGGTCTGCTAATGCTATATGGAATCCCCCAAGCCCAGAAAAAAGATCGATGAAGTTCATACGAATCAAAAAGTTAACTTATTAAAAAAATAGATTTAGTGGTTAAATATGTATGTAGGGACCAGTTAAAACACCTAAAACATCATTCAGAGAGCAGGCATCGAAAGTCGGCGGTTTACGCTGACGATTGCGTATAATTCCAGTTAAACAAACCTTTCTTTATTCAATCAGCCAATCCTAAAATCAAAGCGAACCCCCCCACCACACCCAAATTGTAAAGCATCGCGCGCCGCGTTCCCCCGATAATCTAATTTATTTTCGCGTTTAGCTTCACTTTTTGTTGAAGTCCTTGTGCAGGAGTTTTATTTCGCTCTCGAAGTCCGCGTGAATCTTCTTCAGGGCAAACACGCTTTCCGAAAGGTGGATGTCCTTTATCGTCTGTTTTAGCCGGTTGTTCGTTGCCTCAAGATTATAGATCAAGCGTTCGTATTCGTGTTCGTTCATTACATTTTAGCAAGGATACTGCGGGCTTTAGCCCGCAGAGGAATTGCGTAATCGCAATCTTGCGTATCTCCTGTTTTTTAGCGTGATGCATAAAATTGCTGTGCAATTTTTGCACACCGAAACACTTCGTGTTTCGCTTGTTTTTCGCGCGCGAAATTTATACGCGCGTTCATAAGGTATAAGTTTTCCTCGAGGCGCGCTGGCGCGCGCCACCGAGGAAAAATGGATATACGAAGCTACAACCATGGATACGGACAACTGTGTTACCACACTGTGAGCACCCCGAAGTATCGCTTCGATATCTTTAGGGACTGTGAGATTAAATCCGCATGCGAGCGGATTTTCCGCGAGATTGCTGAAGCATACGGCTTGCGTAAAATTGCTCTGCAATTTTTGCACACCAAATCACTTTGTGATTTGCTTGTCACAATCTATGAACTTCAGGTGATGCCAGACCACATACGCCTGTTTGTCGGCTTTGGGCCGAACACATGCCCATCAGAAAGTTTATGACGTCCGGCAGGTTTTCGCTGGGTGTGGTTTTCA
>MCBF01000001.1:1298917-1305112 GCA_001742785.1 Candidatus Altarchaeales archaeon IMC4 | reverse complement strand
TTATACATCAAAGGGATTACTTGATATCACTCATCTAAGATTTTTTACGCTTGGAAATGTGAAGATGATGTTAGATGAGAGCGGCTACAATATTAGTGAACTTAATACAACGAATATTGCAGTTGGACATACCGAACTGGGTAGTACTATAGGTGCCGTGCCGCCTCCGATATCGAACTTCATTAAAAAAATCCCGTTTTCAGACGTCTATCAATTTGTAATAAAGGCGTATCCAAAGGAAAATAGAAGCATCAACGAAATTGAAGTGCCAATGGTAGATATTTCTTCGCTACCGATCGAGGAGATCCAAAGTCTCAAAGATGAAATTGAAGGTAAAGAACGGCGCATAAAGAGTCTAGAGGACATAAAACTCATTCGACTGCACAGGAAACTCAGCAGAATGCGTATAAAAATCCTATTGATTCTTGGTCTTTTTAAAACTGCACTGCGAAATCTTGTTCTGGTGGGTCCTGTTGATACAATAAAAAAAACTATTGATTATATAGGGACTCGTAGAACTGGAGGGATTCAACTCAATGAACAATACCAAGCATGGTTAGAAAAAAATAGGATAACCACAAATGAAATAAAACGGATGAATGACGATATAAACAAACTCAAATATCTCCCGAAGATAAGTATTGTTACGCCCGTTTATAACGTGGATGAAGTATGGCTTAGGAATGCGATAGATTCCGTAAGGAGCCAGATTTACGAGAACTGGGAACTGTGCATGGTGGATGATGCATCCACAAAAGAACATATCAAACCAGTGCTTGAAGAATATTCGAAAAAAGACAAACGGATAAAAGTCGGGTATCTGAAGAATAATCGGCATATTTCCGGGGCATCAAATGAGGCACTTAAACTTGCAACCGGCGAATTTGTGGCATTTCTGGACCATGACGATGAGATAACTCTAAACGCTCTGTATGAGGTTGTAAAACTATTGAACGAACACCCAGATGCAGATATGATATACAGCGATGAAGATAAGATTGGTGTTGATGGAAATCTTTGCGACCCTTTTTTTAAACCGGATTGGTCCCCCGATCTTTTTATGTCTTGTATGTATACCTGCCATCTTGGCGTTTACAGAAAGAGAATCATCGAAGAAATTGGAGGATTCAGAGGGGGTTATGAAGGAAGTCAGGATTATGACCTTGTCCTGAGGTTTACGGAAAGAACACCCAGGATTTATCACATACCAAAGGTTTTGTATCACTGGCGGAAGATACCTACTTCTACGGCGTTTTCCCCGAATGCTAAGAACTATGCCTATGATGCAGCCAAGAAGGCGTTAAAAGGTGCCTTACACCGGAGGGGGTGGAAAGGAACTGTTACAGATAGCATCGCATGGGGAACATACAGGGTGAGAATGGAAATTTTAGGTAATCCAAAAGTGAGTATAATTATACCAACCAAGGACAAGGCAGAACTGCTGAAAAAGTGCATTGGTAGTATAAAAAAGACGGATTACACAAACTATGAAATAATTGTGGTTGACAATAACAGCGAGGACAAAGAAACTATTAAATATCTAACTTGTATTTCAAAACGTAAAAATGTTCGGGTTTTGAAATATGAAAACCTGTTTAATTTTTCAGCCATAAATAATTTCGCGGCAAAACATGCCAGTGGAGAATATTTGTTATTTTTGAATAATGATACGGAAGTGATATCCAAGGAATGGTTATCTGCAATGCTTGAGCACTCCCAGAGAAAAGAGGTTGGTGCGGTTGGTGCGAAACTACTCTACCCAGATGGAAAAATACAACATGCGGGTTTAATATTGGGGTTGGGAGGGGTAGCGGGTTATGTGGCCGACTGTCCAATTGATAGGTGTTCCTGCTCTAGATTGGATTCAATCTGTAATTACAGCGCAGTTACTGGCGCATGTATGATGGTGCGAAAAGAAGTGTTTGAAGAGGTTGGCGGATTCGATGAGAAAAACCTTACGGTGGCATTTAACGACATAGACCTTTGTTTAAGGATTAGGGAACGAGGTTACCTGATTGTTTATACTCCTTATGCCAAGTTATACCATCATGAATCTGCAAGCAGGGGTTATGAGGACACACTATATAAATTGCGCAGATTTAAAAAAGAGTGCGAATATATGAAGAACAGAGGGGGTAGTTTATTGAAGAAAGACCCCTATTATAATCCGAATCTGACGTTGGAAAGAAAGGATTTTAGTTTGAAAATATGAACCTCACTTCTTCGCATCCTTAACGAGACACGATGCCCTAAACAAAGATTCAAAGGTTCCGGCATCTGACCAGAAACCGTCTATTATTCCATAATCCATCTTCCTTTTTTTGATGTACCAATTGTTGACGTCCGTGATTTCAAGTTCCCCTCGGGGGGATGGTTTGAGGGTCTTTATTATATCGAAAACCTCGAAATCATACAGATAAAGCCCGGTAACGGCGTAACTGGATTTTGGGTTTTTGGGTTTTTCCTCTATTGAGATAATCCTGCCGCCAATTAGCTCTGGAACCCCGAAACGTCTGGGATTTTCAATCCCTTTTAGAAATATCTTCGCCCCTTTTTTGAAGCCGTGTATTTTTTCCACAATCGTGTCTTCGAATATGTTGTCGCCCAGTATTACTGCAATCTCTTCCTCGTCCGAGAAGTCCTGTGCAAGACTGAGTGCGTGTGCAATGCCGCCGGCGTCGTCCTGGATTTCATACGTAAGTCGTACCCCAAAATCCTTCCCCGAGCCGAGCAGGTTTAGAAAGTGCCCTGCGTGTCCCGGTCCAGAGACAATTAATATATCATCTATCCCGGCGCCTATGAGCGTGTTCAATGGATAGTAAATCATCGGTTTATCGTACACCGGCAGAAGGTGCTTGTTCGTAACCTTCGTCAGCGGCATCAACCTGCTTCCAGTCCCCCCAGCAAGTATGACTCCCTTCATTTTCTCCTCTTTGTTAGATATTCTTTTAAAGCGTCCCGCCAATGCCTCATATCATCTTCCATCTTCGTGTTTAAAAGGATTGAACAACGGGGCCTTTTTGCGGGTCTTTGTATATTATTACTTCTTATTGGTTCAATAACTGCAACTATCCCGGAAAGTGAAATTATTTCATGTGCGAAATCGAACCAGCTGCACGAGTCTCTGTTCGTTATGTGGTAGATGCCGAATTCCTCATCCGTCATGCTCTTTATTTTCATTGCGAGGTCATAAGTATAAGTAGGACATCCTATCTGATCGTCAACTACCTGTAGAATCCCCTTTTCACGCGCATTTTTTATTATTGTCTCGACAAAATTTTTCCCGTGTGTTCCAAAAAGCCACGAAGTCCTGATTATATAATATTTATCTGCGTATCGTTCTACATAATCCTCGGATAGGGCCTTTGTCTCGCCATAGAAGTTTATCGGGTTTTTATCGTCGTTTTCTGTATAGCCCTTTTTTCTTCCATCGAAAACATAATCGGTGCTTATCTGTACAAATGTGGCATTTATAGCAGAGCATACCTTGGCCATATTTTTTACTGCATCTGCATTTACAGATACCGCCAAGTCACGATTTAACTCACAACCATCGACGTCTGTGTAGGCGGCGGCGTTTAGTACAATATCCGGTTTGATACTAGTAAATTTTCTTTTAACATCTCCCCAATCCGTTACATCCAATCCCTCTTTACCAAAAGCATGCAGTTCGCAGTCGCTAAAAACATCTGCAAGGTCGTACCCAAGCATGCCGTTTGCCCCGGTTATCACTACTTTAGCTTTTTCCACCATGATCGATTTTCCTTGTACCATTCGATTGTTTCTTTCAGCGCTTCTTCGAATTTAAAACTATGTTTCCAGCCAAGTTTTTTTATCTTTTTGCACCCCATAGCGTAACGTCTATCGTGCCCAAGCCTGTCTTTGACATATTGTATGCAGTTTTCATCTTTTCCAAATTCCTTCAGAATAATCCTCGCAACATCAATATTTCTCTTCTCATTCCCGCCACCGATATTATATGTCTCGCCACCCATTCCATTACTCATGATAAAATCGATCGCTTCGCAGTTGTCCTTTACATAAATCCAGTCCCTAAGGTTCAGCCCATCACCGTACAGTGGCACCCCCTTATCCTCCATGAGGTTCGTTACGAACAAAGGTATCAGTTTTTCTGGGTGCTGATAGGGGCCAAAATTGTTTGAGCTTCTGGTTATTATAACGGGCAGATCATGTGTATTGAAAAAAGAATTAACCAGTAACTCAGAACCTGCCTTAGTTGCAGCGTATGGGTTTCTCGGTGCAAGAACATCAGTCTCTTTCGAATATCCTGACCCAACATTTCCATAAACTTCGTCGGTTGATATATGAACAAATCTCTTTATGTCATTTTTTCTCGCGGAATCGAGGAGCACATAAGTACCTCTGACATTTGTGTCCACAAAATTTTCCGCGTTTTTTATTGAACGGTCAACATGTGTTTCGGCTGCAAAATGAATAACGTAATCGACATCAATCATGACTTTGTTTACAATTTTGTCGTCACATATATCTCCTTTGACAAAACGGTAATTTGGATTTTTTTCTATATCGTGCAGGTTATCAAGATTCCCCGCATATGTCAGTTTATCCAGAGTGGTAATTTTGCAGTCTGGATATTTATCAAACATATACCTTACAAAATTGCTGCCGATAAACCCTGCTCCCCCAGTTATAAGCAATCTCATATTCAGCCACCTTTTTTGGCATCCCATTTAAAAGGTATTTTTTTGGTATCGAACGGTAGCCTGAGTTCATCAGGAGCCTTATAATTGTACGTTTCGGTCGGCGTGTTTACTATGATTCCAATTTCGTCTGTGATGTTCTCGAAACCATGGTAGACCATTGAGGGTATCTGTATGAGCATCGGTTCGTCAATACCTAATATAAACTCGGTAACCTCGCCATGAGTCTTTGAATCCACTCTTGCGTCGAAGAGCCCGACACGAACCTTGCCACTAACGCATGTAAAATTGTCGGTCTGTAACTTATGACAGTGCCATGCCTTTACAAAACCCGGATTAACCGCAGTAATATAGACTTGTCCAAACTTATCAAATATCGGATCATCGGCGCGAAGTATCTCCATCAGAAAACCCCGCTCGTCGTAAATCGGCTTTAATTTCTTTATTTTGACTCCCTCTATCATTTCAATCAATAAATTATAATAGTATATGAAGATTAAAATGGCCGATCCACTGATTTCAGTGATTATCGTGAACTATAACGGGAAAAAATATTTGGGTACCTGCCTTTCGTCACTGAAGAAACAGACCTATTCAAATTACGAGATTATTGTAATTGATAATGCGTCTTCAGACGAAAGCATTGAATTTGTACGTAAAACTTATCCCAAAATAAAATTAATAGTGAATGATAA
Organism: Candidatus Altarchaeales archaeon IMC4; assembly: GCA_001742785.1. Taxonomy (GTDB): domain Archaea; phylum Altiarchaeota; class Altiarchaeia; order IMC4; family IMC4; genus IMC4. Next base: position 1,299,735 of record MCBF01000001.1, on the reverse strand, counting down.
AAATTATGGTTTTGCGAAGGGATGCAACATTGGAATTAAATCAGCAAAAGGAGAGTATATCGCCGCATTGAATAACGATACAGAGGTGGATAAGCACTGGCTGGAGGAACTCGTAAAGGTCATTGAGACTAATGATGCGATTGGTTCCTGTGCATCTAAACTTTTATTTTATAATGAACGCGATACCATAGATTCTGTCGGAATGCTACTGTTAAAAGATGGTGGTGGTGTTAACAGAGGACGTAATGAAAAGGATATGGGGCAATATGACAAAAGTGAGGAGGTATTTGGTGCGCCGGCCGGAGGGGCGCTTTACAGAAAAAAAACGCTTGATGAAGTTGGACTTTTTGATGAAGATTTCTTTATGTATTCGGATGATACTGACCTTGCATGGCGCATAAGATTAAACGGCTGGAAATGTATGTACGTCCCGACAGCGGTTGTTTATCACGTGTACTCTGGGAGTACCTCGGGATTTTCTTTATTTAAATTATATTATGGTGAGAGAAACAGGATATTTACTGCTGTAAAAAACTACCCCTATAGTTATTTGATTGTCTCGGTGCCTTATAATGCGGCAAGACACTTACTGTTATTATATTCAAACATACGAGGGCGGGGAAGGGGGAAAGAATATACTAAGAGGTCTCCAATGCAAAAGATTGTGTGGAATTTAGTAAAGGCGTGGTTTGATGCCCTTGTGTTATTACCAAAAATGCTTAAAAAAAGGAGAACTGTGCAGTCAATGAAAAAGGTTAATAATCCAGAGATAGCAGGGTGGTTTGAAAAATTTTCCGTTAGACTGTTGGACATACCTT
>MCBF01000001.1:1291555-1298817 GCA_001742785.1 Candidatus Altarchaeales archaeon IMC4 | reverse complement strand
CTTTTTCTTTCCCTGAAGAGCCGATTAGATAAACGACCCCGATGATTATCACTGCAATAACCAAAAGCAGAGGGTAGTTGCGGCGCTTTATGACCTCATGGGTCTCGACAATCTTTTCGTACTCGTCTGACTTCGAAGCTACGACGATGCTTCCGGTTTCAATGCTCGTTTTTGCGATACCGTTCGCATCGGTTTTAAGCGCCTCTGTGCGGGTGGGGGTCTTGACCTCAAGTTCTATCCCGGCGACCGGTGCTTTGCGGCTTNCGGCGGCAATTACTATGAAACCGCCGTCCGTGGTTATGGACAGGTTCAGCGGGCGGGGGTTTACATTTATGGTAATTTCAGCGGTTTTGTAATCTGTCTTTACTGCCGTTATCTTGTATATCCCTGCGGCAGCCGGTACAAATGAGCCGGAGACGCTATTCTTGTTTCCGCCTGGTTTCGTTATCTCGATCGTTGATTCGATTGTGTTGCCTCTGGCATCCCTTGTCGAGACGGCCACCGTTTCGCCAAGTTCGGACTCTGCCGGCGCGACAATCTCCATAACACCGGACGCATCTACGTCCGCCTCATAATCCAAGTAGGTATCCTTCGTTATGGTCACTTTATTGACACCCGCCTTCCCAAATTCGGCCACAAAATTTCCGCCAGAATCTGCCCTGCCTTCAGCGGCGCCGTTTATAAATATCTGTGCGTTAACTACGGGATTTCCGTACTGGTCGCGTACGTTAATGGTTGCGTTCTGCCCGACTACTATTACCTGCGGCATCTGCACGCTAAAAGAGTTCTTAGGTTCAAAGCTCTGCGTTGCCGTTTCGAATTTCTCTTTTTTAATTGTGAGGGTGTATCTGCCCACATCCTGGGGCGCGACGACTACCGTTCCGTCGGGGGTGGTTTTGTAAGATTCAACTACACCGGTCGGCCTCGTCAGCTTCACATCCGCTTCGCTTAGAGGGTTTCCGCCCGATGTAACCGATATTGTCAGCGGTTTTCCAAGGATCGGATTTTCAGGCGAAAACACCGTATTTATAGCGCCCTTTGCAGAAACAATTAGCGTCTTGTTTACGCTCCAGTATTCCCTGCTATTCTCTCCTATGACTATTATGTATGTGCCTGGTTTATCTATCGTAAAATTCGCACCCCCCGATATCGTGGTCTTCGGGAACATGCAGGGTGTGCAGTTTGAATCTATTATCTTTATACCAACGTCTGAGGGGATTGCAATCGTTATAACATCACCAACCACCGGGTTGCTCGGCCTTGGCCCGTCAACAGGCAACACCTTCTTGACGTAAACCTCCTGCTCTTTTACGCAGTATAGAGGGTCACCAATGTAANCCCTGTACCTGCCATAATAAGCTGGTTTGAATGACAAATCCGATTTCGTGTACTCGGACACTACCTCGTCATCATCTTCGTTAAGAACTGCTATCCTGATACTTTCCGAGAGTTCTTTGCCCTCTGTGTCAGAAACCGTTATTTTTACAGTATCCTTCGTAGCCGGCCTTTCAGGGCTTACATTCACGTTCAACACGTTGTCCGTCTCAAACACCCGAGAAACGTTGGAAAGAACGGTGTCGCCCTTGGATAGTCTCACAGAGGCCGTATAAACCCCGCACGGATATTTGTCTATGTCCAGCCCTGAAGACAATTGAACCTCCGCACCGCACCCGATGTTTTTCGTGAAGAAGGTTTTCTCATCCATTGAAAATGCGATATTTGTCCCGCACGTGTCTCCATTAAAGTATGCCTTGACATAGAACTTTTCGTCGTCAACCGTCGGGTTTTCAGGAACTATCTCAACCTTTGATATTTCAGCTGCAGCCGCGCAATGAACCAACAATATGGCCATTACGATTATCCGTGAAATCGCCGAGCGATTTCGGGACAAGCGGCTGCTGAGCAGATGGTGTCCACGTGAATCTGACAGATTCACGGGAACCAAAAGTGCGCGGCACTTTTGCGTTCCCGAAACTCGTTCGAGTTTCGTGGATACTGTTTGCGCCACCGCGCAAACACTTATGTTCGTCGTTTTCATTTTCAACATCAACAATATAATACTCTATTTTAACAAGATAACTATTAGATGTTGTATAGTAAATAAATAAGATGGATTCCCTGACACTTTTGGCGATATTTGTAATCGGTACGCTTCTCCTTGCGGCAACCAAAAACGAGAGGTTTTTTATCGTGTTCATGATACGCACGAGATACTTCCTGAACGCCATTGACCGCATCGCCTCGATCGCACCCTGGCTTTGGATATTCCTCGCAGACTTAGCGGTCGTCTTCTCGTTCGGCGGGCTTGGCGGCGCATACCTGTCAAAGAAGGGCAGCCGGAAAAATCTGGACATAATATTCTATTTCATCGGGGTCTTGTGCATCCTGATATGGTATAAAAATCCGTTGCTGGCGGCCGCCCTGCTCCTGGCCCTGCACCTGATCGTAGTCCGACTGCGCGCGCTGAAGAATGCCGCCCTTGACTTTTTGTTCTCATCTGCCGTGGTCGGGCTTTCCTTCTTCGGAGTCCTCATGTTGGCACTTTCGATTTTTACCGCCCCGGGCACGTCAAAATCACCAAACGAACTCATCTATATTTTTTCCGTCGCCGATGGCATGATGGGCCCCGCCGCAATAATCATCGTGTCGCTTCTAAGCCAGGGATACTCGATCGTATTTGACCACAGCACCATGCCCGGAATATCGCCGCTTCTGCCAGGCACACAAGAGGGAAAGGTCGGTTTCCAGTTCCCGGGATATGACATCTTCGTCCCGATTGTTTTCGGGGTTATCGCGTTGATTGTAACGCTCTTCGCCCACGAATTCGCGCACGGGGTGCTGGCAAGGGTTTATAAAATGAAACTCAAATCGACAGGGATTCTGACATTTGGCATAATGCCGATAGGCGCATTCGTCGAGCCGGACGACGAGGACATGAAAAAACACGGGACCCTGGAGAAGATGCACGTTTTTGCAGCCGGGTCTTTTTCGAACATGATCGTAAGTTTCATTGCCGTTGCCGCGATAATCGCGATGATGGCAAGCCCGTCCCATTTCGCCACCGAGGCAGGTGTCCTCGTCCTGAATACAACCGAAGGGTATCCTGCATGGGGGGCTCTGAATTCCAGCACGGTGATTCTCGAGGTTAACGGGATTGAAACGGCAACAACCAGAGAATTCCAGCAGGCGATGTCCGGCGTGAAGCCCGGTGAGAACGTAACGCTCATGACCGACGGCGGGGTGGTCGGGATAACGACCGTAGCAAACCCAGAGGATAATAGCAGTTCATTCATCGGCATAATATTCGCCCAGCAATATGCTCCCGGCTTCATGCTTGTCCTGATTGGCTGGATACTGTTTTTCAACTTCAACATAGCGCTTGCGAATCTCCTGCCGCTTCCGGTTTTTGACGGCTGGCGGATGCTCGGGGAACTTGCAAAAACGCTAACCGCGACGCAGGCGTCCGCCGACAGGATTGCGAAGTGGGTAGTAACGGCCACCATTTTGATCGTATTGATAAACGTGTATCCTCTGTTCGAAGGACTTTTTTCGGCACTTTGAAAACACAAAAATGGGGGTAAACCTGAAGGACATAATTCCAAAAGAGGGCATACGCCTTGAGGCGCTGGATGGAAAGGTGCTTGCGATAGATGCTCCGAATACTGTTTACCAGTTTCTAAGTTCCGTCAGGCAGCCGGACGGTACGCCGCTTATGGATTCTCACGGAAACGTTACCTCCCATATTTCGGGCCTTTTTTACAGAACCGTACGATTCATCGGCAGCGGCATAAAGCCGGTTTACGTCTTTGACGGGAAGCCGCCTGAGCTCAAACGGGAAGAGATAGAACGAAGGAGGGGGCTCAAGGAGGAATCCCGCGCAAAGTATGAAACCGCGATGGCGGAGGGCCGCACCGAAGACGCCCGTAAATACGCAATGCGGACATCGCGCTTTACAAAGGAAATGGCCGAAGAATCGAAGGAACTGCTCGGTTTCATGGGCGTCCCGTATGTCCAGTCGCCTGCGGAGGGCGAGGCGCAGTGCTCCCACATGTGCCAAAGGTGCGACGCGTGGGCCGTTGCCAGCCAGGACTACGACGCGCTTCTCCTTGGCGCGCCAAGGCTCGTCCGCGGGCTTGCGTCAAGCGGGAATCCGGAAATAGAGATGATAAAACTTGACGAGGCTCTCAAGGGTCTCGGAGTTTCGCGCAGCCAGCTGATCGATATTGCGATACTCGTCGGCACGGACTTCAGCCCCGGTGTGAAGGGCATCGGCCCGAAGAAGGCGCTGAAGGCTGTTAGGGAGGGTAACGTTGGCAGCATCAAAGTGGACTTCGACATGGATGCAGCGCGCGAGATTTTCCTGCACCCGGAGGTTACCGAGGATTATAAAATCGAGTGGAAACACCCGGATGTTGAGTCTTTGGTCTCTTTTCTTTGCGAAAAGCACGACTTCTCCCCTAAGCGCGTGCGGAGTACTGCCGGTAATCTTGAGGCGGCGCTGAAGCGGTTTTCGCAGAAGAGTTTGGATAGTTGGTTCTGACGATATTTTACTTTGTAATGCATATATGATTAAACGAAATGTTAACATCCAAAACGATACTAAAACGGGTTGAAGAGAACAGGCAGAATATAAGGAGATACGGAGCAAATAGAATTGGGTTGTTCGGCTCTTATGCAAGGGACGAACAACAGGCTGAAAGCGATATAGACCTATTGGTTGAATTTGAAAATGGGGAGAAGACATTTGATAATTACATGGAACTTAAGTTCTTTCTAGAGGGGTTGTTTAATCGAAGGGTGGACCTTGTTATATCAGAAACCATAAAACCCTCTTTACGTCCGTATATCTTAGGGGGGGTGAGATATGCAACGTGATTACACCGTATATCTCGAAGACATTTTAGATTCTATCAGGAAAATTGAAACATATACAGAAAATCTTACTTTTGACGAGTTTGTGGGTAACGAACTTAAAACAGATGGTGTGGTGAGAAATCTGGAGATTATTGGTGAAGCGGTCAAGAACCTTCCTGAAAATGTTAAAATAATGCACCCAGATACAGAATGGAAAAAAATCGCCGGGTTAAGAGATATACTAACCCATGCATATTTTGGTGTGGATCTGCAAATAATTTGGGAATCTGTAAACAAGAATTTCACCTCCAGTGAAATTGTGTCCTCATTAGAAAGTTATACTTTCTAATGCGGAGAACAAGATTCCAAAATTAAAAGAAACGACATCGGGGATTATGTCTGAAATTCGGAAAAAGCACTAAAACGGTTTTCGCAGAAGAGTTTGGATAGTTGGTTCTGAGTATATTTTACCTTATGTGGCATATATTTATCTGATGAGATTCAAGGTTGTTCTGTTCTTGGTTGTTCTGCTGGTCGGGTGTGCGACAGGAATAACATGGAAGGAGTGTAAGGCCTGGTGCAATAACGAGTGTGTTAGCTGGGGGGTGTGTGATGGGTCCACCAAATCGTCATGCATTCATGGGTGTGATCATGCTGATCACCACGAATCCATCAACAAGTGTTATTTCGAGGGCAACTTACAAGATCAAAATGCAAAAATATCAGCGGCGGAGGCATACGCCGACACAATATGTGGACTTGGATACTCCTATTATATAAACCCATCAAATACCGATACCCTTAAAAATTGTATAGATTATTGTGGAGAGACGTATAGCGATTCAGGTGCGACAGGATATAATCGCTTTAAAGACCCGTTATTTTCTTGCAAGAACGGGTGTACGCTAACACACATAGAATGGTTTTCAGTTTATCAGAAAGCGATGATTGCAGGAGCATGGCACGAATATAAAGACGGTTCAGCATATCGGGCAGGAAGCATTGAGTATCTTAGATTGAGTGGTGTTTGGCCGCCGCCCACAGACCTCGCCACCATAGTCCTCACAATAATCGACAAAATCCAGATGTGGTCCTGCAAACTCGTAATGCTTATCCAGGCCATCGCGATAATCGTCGCCGCGATAATCCTTACGCTTCTGGGACTGAAGGTCGGGGCTTATAGGCATGACCCGGTTGTACGCCAGGAAACCAAAAGGAAGGTAATCCAGATATTCGTCGGCTTGATTGCGATTTCTGTCGCCGTAACCCTTGTGAACTACCTTGTAAACGGGCACATGGACCCGTTCGCGTGCACATAATTCTTCGAGGACTACAAAAAGGAAATCAGCGAATGCCGTGCCTATATAAGATACACCGTCTGGAAGGCAGGTTGTGCAGGTATAAGCGAGGGGTGGTATGATGATGGGGGCGTTCCTGAAGGCAAGGTTATCGGCACGAAAAGCACCGAGGTCATTGAAAAGGGCACTATAAATGAATATCTGGACCTGATAACCGGCATCAGCAACTGGAATGCTGTATGCAACAAGCTCAACGACCTCTTGTACAGCCTTGGCGGTGTCCGAAGTTACAACCTCAAATATTGGGAGTGGGTGATAGACGAATACTCCTCTGTTGAGTATGTTACCAACTGGATGGATGTCCCGGTTGGCACGATTTGTACAGATTACTGTTCAGGTATCGAGCAGATAGCATCCCCCTCATGCGATTATTCGGGACAGAGGGTGTGTCTTTGGTGTGGTATAAATCAGTTGCTTGGCAGAACCACTACAAATGTCAATTGCGCCCTTACTTATCCGTGTAGCGGCTTTGACCTTCAGAAGTGCTGCTGCCAGATAAGGCCCGCCGTCGATGACGAGACGATAACCGTAAGGGTCCCGTCTGGAACCCCAAGCACTGGAACCCTTAAGCTCACCTGCGGCAGCGCTACTTATATAGCAATAAATCCGCAGGTTGACGGACAGAATGTGAAATTCACGATACCTAAAAGCAACATGCAATCGCTCTTGGAAGCAGGGTGCGCGTGGTAAAAATGAATGAATGCAACGAAAATACCATGAAGGAGAATATTGATTTGTTCGCAGTAGAAAGGAAAAGGACAATCTTCAGGAAGGTGCTATTGGGTTTGGTCATTGCTGCGGCAATAATAGTCGCATGGAAATTTGCGTACACAAAAATTTTGAACCCTCCGCCAGAGGATTTCATTGGCGTTCTCGGGAAGGCAATTAGCGAAGAGGGGCAGTGGAACACAAATCTGATACTCGAGCGGGACCACTGCCTCGGTTTTACACCCACCTATGACAAAAGTCATGTACTGAAGGTTACCGAATACGTATACGCTAACGATACGTTGGTTACTTTGATAAATTTTTGATTGTAATATATTAACC
>MCBF01000001.1:1285043-1291455 GCA_001742785.1 Candidatus Altarchaeales archaeon IMC4 | reverse complement strand
GAAAATGTTGATGACCTAAATGCCAAGATCATTGACTATGTCAATGATTACAATTTCAACATTCCTCTAAAAGGACTGAAGTTCAAAACGCCCGCAGAACATCTAAAAGAAAATTTCGACCTTCAACTCAATAAAATTAAAGTTTCAAATATTTAATCCTTTAAACATAATACATTATACAAAGTTAAAATTTAAGGAATACAACGTATCGTTAGTAAACAAATATATGGTCTCTCTGAAGCGTATCGTCATTGGGGGTCTTGTCCTATTTCTGATATTAACGACTTTAGTGAGCGCTCCAACAGACCCGTTTACAGTAACAATAACCAGTATAACCCCGGATTTTGCAGCCCCCGGTGAGACCATCAACGTCCTCAACATAACTATAAACGCCACGGGCATGGGCGGCAACGTAACGCAGATTATCGTCGCATCAAGCAACACCAACGACGCGGACATTGCCAACGTGTCCTTGTACCTTGAGAACGGAACCAGCGATGTTCTTCTTGGCTACGCAACATTCGCCAACGGAAACATAACGTTCAACCAAAGCAATGCAGACGGCGGGGCAGGCGCAGGAAATCTCAGCCGCGGCGGCGATTACGTGAACGTTTCCGCCGGAGCGAGCATCACGATTTATCTGAAGTACACCATAAATCTATCTGCGGCAAGCGGACACACCCTTGATGCAAGCATACCTAAATATGCTATCACGATTTATTACAACGGCACGGATTACATTCATCTGCCTGCGACTGTCGAAGACCCTCTTGGGAACACGATAATAGATGCAACCGCGCCCGTTGTGAACCTGACTTCCCCAGAAGACGCCTCAACCGACCTTGACGGCGACGTAACCCTCCAGTGCAACGCGACCGATGCGCATTCAGGGGTTAGGAACATAACGCTGTATCACAACATATCCGGTCAGTTCGTCGCAAATGCGACGACTGAGGTATCGGTTAACGGCCAGTTGGTGAATTTCACACTCGAAAACCTGACAAACGGAACCTACGCGTGGAACTGCTACGCCTGCGACAATGTGAGCAATTGCAATTTTTCATCTGAGAATTGGACATTTACTGTGCCAACAATAGGGATTAACGTAACGGATGCTACACCGGAATATGCGAAGGCGGGAGATACTATTCCGATATTGAAACTGGAGTTTTACAATAATCAAGAGGCTGATAAGATTATAACCCAAATAAGAATAAGACCAAATAATACAGACAAAACAGACCTCTCAAATATTAGTCTATACCTTGAAACTGATAGTGTTGGTAACCTTTCGTCTGGTGATTATTCGTTAGGATGGACAAATGTTTTTTCAGGAAATGATATAGATATAGAATTTCGTGATATCTATAGTAATGGGGCAAGTGATGCTGGCGCACTAAATAATAGTAATGGCGTAATGATTATATCACACGGAACTGCTAAAATATATGTTGTTTATACAATTAATGCATCAGTAATTGTTTCTTCAGATGGACACTATGTGGATGCTTGGATTCCACCGAATGCAATAGTTATAAGTAGCAGTGGATATGCCCCAAGTATAACCAACCCTGCCGGCAACACAACCTTAGACACAATCCCTCCGTCAATCGACTTCAACGCATCGACAACCGATACCGGCAACTATTCGCGAGATTACATCACTGCGAACGTAACTGCATCGGACGCCGCAAGCAACCTCAGCACGATAACGATTAGCCTCTACAACTTGACCGGCCTTTTCGATTCGTTTTCCTGCACGACATCCCCGTGCAACTACACGTTTGCAGGTCTCGGCGAGGGAACATACTACCTGAACGCGACCGCTAACGACACTGTTGGAAACCTGAACAACACCGGAACCAAAACCATAATACTGGACACCACGAAACCGTCAATCAGTTTCAACGCATCGACGACCCAGACCGGCAACCGTTCGCAGGATTACATATTCGCAAACGTAACTGCAAACGACTCGTTGAGCGGCTTGAGTAGGATAACGATTTATCTCTACAACATCACCGCGCTCTTCAATTCAACCAACTGCACAACTTCGCAGTGCCCCTATAATTTCACGAACCTCCCGCAGGGCAGATACTACCTCAACGCCACGGCGAATGATACGGCAGGAAACGAAAACCAAACGGAAACGAGAATCATAATACTTGACACCACAAACCCAACCGTAACGATAAATCACCCCGTTTCTGGCGGCAATTATTCCGGCGGCATAACCATCAACGCAACGGTTGCGGATGCGCTCAGTGGAGTTGCATCAGTTTACTACCGGCTGTCAAATGCAAGCGGAAACGTAACCGGTTGGCTCTCGATGACAAACACCTCCGGATTCTACAACGCGACGCTGAACACGTCCGAGATAACCTCCAAATTCGGGGATGGAAACTATACCTTGACTATCAATGCATCGGACAACGCCGGGAATGTAAACACCACCGAGAACGTAACAATTACCCTTGATAACACGCCGCCTACCATCGGTGCCCCGGTTTTTGTCTCGCCGACAAACCAAAACACACACATAAGAATCAATGCAACCTTCAGCGACCCGACATCCGGCGTAGCATCCTGTTCGTTCAACGTTACGAACGCGACCGGACTCGTAATCCACGGTACGATGGACAACGATGCCGGAATTTCAGGAACCGCCAACGGCACGACAGCCACTGCGCTGCCCGACGGCAGGTACAACGTAACNGTAACCTGCAACGACACAGCAGGCAATACGAACACGTCCGAACCTGCGGAACTTCTGGTCGATACGCAAGGCCCGCAGATAACTCCTACCTCAATCGTCGGCAACGGCTGGCTCTCGCAGGCAGTGAACATAACCGCAAACGTGGAGGATTCGGGCGCAGGCATTGACAACAACACGGTCTTTTACATGGTTTTCAATTCGACCGGTCAAAACGTTACGGGTTGGGTGCAGATGGCAAACACAACAGGTGCGCAGTTTACAGCCGCGTGGAATACTGCAAACCATCCCGATGGCCTCTACAACATAACGATAACTGCAAACGACACCCTGTCAAATAACAAAATCCTGCTCACAGCAAACCTGACCGTCGACAACACACCACCCGCGTTTGAGTTTGCCGCCCCGACTCCTGCAAACGGGACGTACGTTTCAGGCGTTCGGACGATAAATGCAAGTGTAGATGCGACCGGTGTGAACGGAAGATACGCAAACAGCATGTCCATAGAAATATGGCTCGACGGCGCCCTGAACAAAACGTGCAATTCATCAAATGCAACTACTGTCGATACCTGCAGTATATCTTGGGACACTGCCGGCGATGGGTGGCATAACATAACGATAAGGGCTTATGAATACGACACTGGAATTTTCGGGGTAGTAAATTTAACAACGAGGCAGGTTTATGTTGATAATACTGAACCGAACATAACTAATGTAGCACTGCCGGAGTGCTATTACAGCAGGCACTACTGCAAGGGAGTCATTAATATCAATGCAAACATAACCGATTTGGGTTCAGGCATCAATAACAACACGGTTTACCTGCACCTTTGGAATTCTACATACACTAACATAACGCAGATGCGCAACATATCCGGTATCGGTTTTACGGTCGAACTAAATACATCGCAGTTTTCGGAGGGGGAATACCACATTACGATTTATGCAAACGACAGCATCGATTCGGGGGATGACAACACGGGCAACTATACGACAACCATACTCATTGACAACACGAACCCGCAAATCCACTCCCTACGCTCAAACGACACCGACAACGTCTCAAGAAGTAATGCCCTGCTGAACTTCACGGTCAACGCAATGGACATAAACATAGCAAACGTAACCCTCAATGCAACCCCGATGACCCAAGGAACCGCAGGCATCTGGTACCTCGAAACCACCCCGTCGGCCTTGGGCTGCGCAAGTGATGGCCCGTGCACACTCACAGCAACCGCAGCCGACAAGGCAGGCAACACCAACACAACAAATTACACCCTGACTGTGGACGACACAAACCCCGCCGCCGTGATAAACTCCCCCGCAACCGGCTCGTGGCAGAATGGCATTATAGCAATAAATTATACGCTGCATGATTCACACAACGAAACCTGCAGGTGGAGATATAATGATGGTGTATGGAATACAGCCGCATGCGGCACAGGCACCTTTGACTTTGACACAAGTTTATGCTCAGACGGCGGCGTTTGCAAGATTCAGGTATGGGTAAATGACTCGGCAGGCAACGAGAACTCGACTAACATCACGATAAACGTCGATAACTCAGCGCCGACGATAATTCTCGAATCACCGGCCAACGGCACATCGGAGAATACGACAAATCTGGTTACTTTCAAATACAACGTAGCCGATGCGGCATCTGGCATCGTAAATTGCAGTTTGCACGTCAACGGAATCCTGAACGAAACTGATACCTCAATAACACAAGGAGTAGCGCAGGAATTCACGAAAACTTTGGCAAACGGCGATTACGACTGAGGGGTGTCGTGCTATGATGCAATGGGCTGGCAGGGACACTCGCCGATATGGGTTTTGAACGTGAACGTCTCAAAGAGCCCGAAAACCCTGAAAAGAGAAGCGATCGAAATGCTTGAGAATATCAAAACCCGGAACAAGATATACGACTGGAGGGTCGGGTTTGTCATCAGGTTCATCGAGGACAGTTTAAGCGACGATTATTGGGTTGACGAGGACACCCTGAATACTGCAAGAGGAAGATACAGCGGACTTAATGTATTCATGTACGAACGTATTGCCATTACCATATGCAATCATTATGTGAAAGGCGAGGTATGCAAGGACGTGTCCGGCAATCTCGTGGAGGCGGATAGACTCATCGCGCAGACTGCGATAGATGACGCGAAGGCGATGGACATCGTTAATCCCGCGAACGAGAATTGCTTTGATTTGGAGATTCGGGCAGCTAAAAAGCAGATGGATATGGCGCAGGATGGGTTGGGTAAAAAATACCCGCAGGTGGCGATACGCCATTTCGAGCAGGCGTGGCTTAGGACGCTGAAGGCAGCAGAGTATGCGCAGAGTGAGAAGAAGGTGTGTGGGCGGGGGCGGTGATATTTATATCAAGGATAGGATATGATAACACAGATGAAAAATGACAAAGAAAAAGATTCTAATCACAGGCGAGAAGGTTCATAATGTCGGTTACAGATTATTCTTAATGAATTCCGCCGATGATTTCAGGATTGAGAACTTTGACGCAAAGAATATAATGTCTGACGGAAAACAATGCGTCAAGGTTTTAGTCGAATCCTCGCAGGAGAACATAAACAGATTTCTTGCTTTTGTAGAAAATAAAGAGAACCGCCCCGAGCATGCAAAAGTCGATTCCATAAAACCTGATGATTATGATGATTACGTCAAACCTTTGGAATCATTCAGGTCTGGATTTATGGCATATCAACAGCAGAAGTTTGCCAATGCAGGGGTTGGGTTGTTGAATGTGCAAGAAGGGATGCTATGTGAGATGAAGGCGTTCAGAAAAGAAAGCAACGAAAAACAGGACAGTATGCTTGAGAAGCAGGACAGTATGCTTGAGAAGCAGGACAGTATGCTTGAGAAGCAGGAGCAAACAATTAATGAGATAAAAAACGTAGGCGCAAATGTCAATAATTTAAGAACCGAAACAAACGAAAACTTCCAGCACCTTAGAACCGAAACACAGAACCTCAGAACCGAAACAAACGAAAACTTCCAGCACCTTGACATAAAATATGGTATCTTAGCCCAGAATATGAACAAAATCTTTGAGGAACTCGTAAAAGAACGGCAGGAATTTAAAAAGTCCATGCAAGCGGAACGAAAAGAGTCCAATAAAAATATAGAAAAATTAGTCAAGGCGATACTTAAGAGCAAGAGATAAGAGTATTCCCAGCAGTTTTCTCACACTCTTTTAATATTTAATCTTTAATTCCTAATTGTTGAATATATGTACGCTAACGATACGTTGGTTACTTTGATAAACTTTGGGTCGTAATATATTAACCAACGTATAAAATGAATTTGAAACTGCATAAAAACGCAAGAACAACGCCTTCGATAAGAAAGGAAATTCAAAGTAGCAGCGAGACTATTGTGGCTTTAGCGAAAAAGTATGGGTTATCACGTAAGACGGTCAGGAAATGGAAGAATAGAACAGGGGTTGATGATGAAAGCAGTAGGCCAAATAAACTCAACACTATGCTTACAAAGGACCATGAGGATATGATTCTTTTTGAAAGGAAGCAATACAAAAAGAATTTGGATGAAATATATCTATCCTTAAGGGATAGGGTCCCGGGGCTTTATCCGATGAAGATTTACCGGTGCTTAAAAAGATACAATTTGGGTGTGCTTCCAAACGAATTCCTGCAAGCGGAGAGGAAAATTAAAAAAATT
>MCBF01000001.1:1281772-1284943 GCA_001742785.1 Candidatus Altarchaeales archaeon IMC4 | reverse complement strand
CGGAAACATAACAGAATACACACAGCAAAACGTCACGATTAATGTTATCATACCAGAATATACCTACGCAGGTACATACAACGGTACAATCAACATAACCGTGAACAATGAGCCGAGTCAGACAGCAGTACTCAATATAATCGTTAGCGAAAACAACACATGGCATTATCGGCCAGCAGAGAACCGGACAAACAACTTTTGGCTGAACCAAAAGGGGATAGTTGCGAATCTGACAATAAACAACACAGGCAATCTCAACCGCAATCTTACAATAGAATACACGGATGCCCCCGGAACAACCTCGTGTTCCGCATTCGGGTGCCTTACTGTAAATAAGAATGATTCCGATACAGGATTTATTTTAATGAACCCTGACTCAATATATGTGCCAAAAAATTCTGCTAAAACTATCTTCGTATTCCAAAACGGAGCACCGATAGACAAGTCAAACGTCGGGATAAAGATAAACATCACAGAAACCACAGCAGACCCACAAGAAAGGGTAGCATACATGTTCTTTAACATAGGCAACTCGCCGCCACAGTTAGTCTATCTAAACTCAAGTGACTATGTTGAACTTAACAATTCAATATTATTGGAAACTGTAGTTACAGATGACCAGTGTATTGGTTTTGAATGCGAAAACAAGGGCATTAACAAATCCACGGCGTACTTCAACGTAACCATAGGCGGACAGACAACTACATACCCGCCAACGGCCAATAGATCACTTGAACCAATAGGTGCAGAAAGAGACAGGGTTTATTTCAATTTAACATTCGTAAATACAAACGTTTCCGGAACATACAACTTTTCCTTCTATGTTGAGGATACCTCCCAAAATGCGATAGCAAGCAACTCCAATACGTTTGATGTTATAGGCAATACGACGCTGAACCTGACAAGTGCGAATGTGGACGCAAGCGATGTCGGATATTTCACTGGCCAGAACGTTTCCATACCAATTAATGTTACGAACATCGGTTTGGTGAACGCATACCTTGTCAATGTAACCGGCTCCTGCGCATGGAACTTTACAAGCGTCAACTTAGGAAATCTCACACAAGGACAGTTAAAGAATACGACAATCAACATTCCCATTCCAGCAAATACTGCCCCGGGCATCTACACCTTCACTCCGATCGTTATCTGGATGAACCCGAACAAGACAACTGAGAACAAGACCTTCTCAGATGTTATAATATCTCTACTTCCAAATCCAGTTCTCACTGTTGAAAATCAAACCATTAATGCCACGCACGGGGCCAGAACCGAAACTACCTTCATAATAAACTCCACAGGAAATATGAACGTGTCCATAGTGACAATCAATTTCATTACAAACGAGATTCCATCTGGCTGGATAGGCGGTGACTATTCACCGGATTACTTTTCTAGGATAACAAAGGGTGAATACAAAAACGTTACAGTAGGGGTTAGTGTTCCACAGGGGCAGGAACCAGTGAACCACACCGGTTTTTTCAATATTACAAGCCTGGATACAGACCCTCTCTTGATNAGCTTTACCGTAAGCGTTCCACCTGACCCCTCGTTTACAGTAATGCCGACATGGAACCAGTCGAACTCCTTTGCATTAAATGAGAAAGGTAGAGTGGCAAACCTCACGATAACCAACAATGGGAACGTGAATGTTACATTGAATATAAACTACAGCGAATACGGAGATAGAAATTACACAGACGTCTCAGGACTTTTCAATCTGAACCAGAATGTTTCAGGCGTGATAATGAATCCAACAGGCGCGAACCTTTCTGCGAACTCAAGCCAGACTATATTCATCTACCAGAATGGAAGCTCACATAGCTATCCAAACATCGGCATCGCGATTAACATCTCGGGCATGATGAGATACATGCTCTTCAACATAACAGAAGAGCCGCCAGAAATAACTGACATAAAATTCTATGTAAACGGTACGGAGCAGGCTTATGTCGAATTGAACAAAAGCATAATGATAAAGGTCATATCAAGCGACGACCTTGCATTGAACCTTTCAACGATAAATCTCAGCATGGCCGGCATGTACTATGCTCCAAATACCACAGGAGAAAACCAAACCCTCTCCGGAAACTACGTAAAAATGAATTTCACGATGAACTACACTCCTGAGGCTATCGGAACATACTACGTCAACGCTACAATAGAGGACGAATCTGGAAGGGAAAACCTGTCCGCAACCTACCAGTTTACTTCTATTGGGAATACAAACATGTCAATAAATACTGTCTCGTCTGCAAGCGTTTCAGGGGTAACCCAGAACGAAAGCCAGAACGCCACGGTTTCATTCAACGTAACAAATACCGGGGTTGTAAATGCATACAATGTTACTGTTTCGGGCATTGCTCCAGGAAACTTTATAGTCAATAATATATCCCTTTCAACGATCTCCAAGAACACGACACAATGTGGTTCCATCAAGATAACTGTTCCTGAAAAGACACCGCCAGGCAATTATACCTTTACCCCGAGGGTTGTGTGGATAGACCCAGATGGGAGCGCCAATGAAACAGCATCAAACAACGTAACCCTCACTGTGGAGCCGACCTACAGGTTCGAGCTTGTGCCAGCCGATACAGAGATGACCATCAACCATTCTGATTGGCAGATTACGACGTTTTTGATAAACGTGACAGGGAATGCAAATGAAACGCTCTTCAGCATAATGTCCGTAAACCATGATGATAACCTGTCCATAACCTTTAACCAAACGGGTATACAACAGATAGATGTTGGTAGTCCCGTTGAAATCAGGATAAACGTCTCAGTTGACCCTGCAACCCCACAGGGCGTTAAGCACTTCACAGTGAAGGTAACAAGCGACCATTATTCTGGCAATTACACAGTTAACGTTACCATACCAGAAAGCAAAACATGGACAGTCAGCCGCGAAAACCTTACGATAAACGGGATTGCGAATCTTACAAGGGTAAACACAGACGCGAACATAACAAACACCGGCAACGCCAATATAACATTTAGTATATTGTTGTTCGGAAACGTCACAGATATAATGAGAGTCATAGAGACGCCCGTAACCCTCCTGCCTTATGAGACACACAACATCGGCCTGAATTACACAACATCGGATTGGATTACTTACTATTATGGTAACTACCAACCCTAACATTTATTAGGTTGGATACACTAATA
>MCBF01000001.1:1278507-1281672 GCA_001742785.1 Candidatus Altarchaeales archaeon IMC4 | reverse complement strand
CATCTCCTACATTGTACGCTGACCCTCTGACGGTTGTCTTCCGTGACGGTCGTGATATGGAAACGAGTTTTACTGTGCTTGTGTTCTCGCTCAGCGTGTCGTGCTTCGTGAGTTTTTCCGTGTCCGTCAGCGTGAAATTGACTGTTATATCGTACCAGCCCGTGTTGTTGTTTGACTTGTCAAACGTGTAAGAGCAGTTCCCGCCTGATGTCAGGTTCGTTCCCAGAAGCGAATTATTCCAGTAGAACGAGCAGTTTGCTAAGATGCCTTCCGACGTGTTGTAGTAATTGTAAACCCTTGCCGAAATTGTAAGGTAATTGCCCACCAGATGACCTGCACTGTCTTCGTTCTCTGCATCTTTCCCCCGAACAACCTCGCTGCCGTTTGCCGGGCTTATGTACCGCAGAGCCGCAACCTTCCGAACTATTATGTCCTTCGTCGCATTATTGTTCGCCTCGTTTGATTCTGCGATTGCATTTGCGGGGTCGGCCGCTATCAATATCGTGCGGCTGCCCGGCATGCCGTACGTGTCCCACGTGAAATTGACCTGAACCGACGAGCCGTTGGTTATGTTGACCGCCTGCGAACCGTTCAGCACGCCGCCCACGTAGAACGAGACGCTGGCGTTCGTTGCGTTGATGCTGCCGATGTTGTAAACGGTTGCGTTGATCTGGATTGTCTGGTTTTCGTTTATCGGATCTGTGACGGAAATATTACCTGAATTTATGAACAAATCGACACCCACGACGTTGAACGTCTTGTTGGCTGGCGAATATCCGCAGTTCGGGGTGGTTGCGTTGTCGCAGGCAAGGCAGTTCCATTTGTAGCCGGAATCTGCGTCCAGTCCGACTGTAAACGTGTAGTTTGCGTTGTTCGCCCCGCTTAGGTTCACGGCCGTGTTCGCCACTCCGCCTGTCGAGTTCCAGACGTAAAGGGTAACGTTGGTTATTCCTGCCGAGTCGGATACCGCGCAGTTGAAGGTTACGGGCGAGACCTCGTCGGTTGCGTTCGGGGAGTTGAGGGTTACGTTTGGGGCAGAGGCGTCGATGGTCAGGGTTCTTGCAGTTGTCGAATTCGTTNCCCCGCCGTAGGTGCAGTTCACCTGCCACTGATACGCCCCGTCAGGGGTTATCGAGTGGTTTGCGGTTACGACTTGTGCGACGGCGTTTTGCGCCACCGTTGAGTTATAGTCCGCGCCGTTTATGAAGAGGTTGCATGTGTATTGGGCGATGCTTCCCGATACCGTATAGTTGAACTGCGGCGCGGTATTGCTCGTGTAGTAATTGTCTTGCGGCGAGTTCGGGGTTACGCCGAATGACGTGCCTGAGCAGGCGTAGGCGCACCCGAAGGGCTCGCCTGTGTCGGCCCAGTTGTACCATGCGCTGCCTGTGTTGTTGTCTCCTGTGTTTGTTTCGTTGAGGTTGTAAACGTCATAGTACGCCCCGCCCGACTGGTTGTTTGAGCAGAAAACGTTTGTGTTTAAAATGTTTCCTGTTGAGGTTGAAAGCGCGTAAAAGCCGTGCCGTTGGTTGAATTTCGCTGTGTTTGAGGTGAAATTATTCGAATTGGCATTGTCTAGATAGATTCCGTGCCGGGTATTGTTGTTTGCGGTGTTGTTGGTTAAAATGTTGTTTGAGGAAGAACGTATATAAATCCCCTCATAATTATTTGAGTTTACGGTGTTGCTTTCTATTGCGCTGTTGTCCATGCCTTCGAGTTTTATCCCGTAAGCGCAGCCTGAGATTGTATTGTTCGTAAGGTTTGTATAAAAATTGCTCGGTAAAAGTCCGGCGTAGTTTGCGGACTGGCCGTAGTAATTATCTCCCCAGCATTCTATACTGCCGTTGTTTTTCAGGGCGCATGTGTGGTACATTCCCGCCGATACCGCTGCTGCGTCGGTTCCTGTGTAGTTTGCGGACTGGCTGAAGTCACTATCCCCCCAGCATTCTATACTGCCGTTGTTTTTCAGGGCGCAGGTGTGCCACCCTCCCGCCGATACCGCCGATGCGTCGGTTCCGGTGTAGCCTGCGGACTGGCCGTAGTCATTATTCCCCCAGCATTCTATACTGCCGTTGTTTTTCCGGGCGCAGGTGTGGAACACTCCCGTCGATACCGCCGATGCGTCGGTTCCGGTGTAGTCTGCGGACTGGCCGTAGATATTCCATCCCCAGCATTCTATAGTGCCGTTGTTTTTCAGGGCGCAGGTGTGGTAATCTCCCGCCGATACCGCTGATGCGTCCGAAAGAGCGCCGCCGTAGAATCCTGAATTGAAATCTGTTATCACACAGTTCTTTATGGTGGNGCTGTTTTTTCCTGCAATGTAAATCCCGTAGCCGGCTCCGCTGCCGTCAATCGTATACCCTTGACAATCAAAAATTTTATTGCTGAAATTTGCGGGGTTGTTTATGCAGGTTCCATTCCAATTCATTATGCTTGAATTTAGTTTTACTCTGGCGTAGCAGTTTGTGTTGTCGTTTAATGCGGCAGTGCAGTCCGGGCAGGCGTCTGGAACACCAACAACACCACAATTACATACACCGCCACCCAAAGGAGTGTAAGCATCCGCACCCATGGCTAACCAAACCAGCAATACAGCCGCAAGAAAGACTTTCACGTCTTTCTGCGCAGAAAGTGTTTTGCCACTGTTTTGCGCCGCAAGTAGTTTTATTTTTCGGGTCATTTTTCTAAACCTGCACTTTTTCTTTTACCAACCTGACGAGGTCATTTGCAACCTCGATTACTTCATACAATTCCTCTTTTGTATAATCCGTATCATAGCCCACCGGATAACGGGTCTCGAAATAGAACCTCGCCACAGCCCGCATAAAACCAGTGAACTTTTCAAATGACTGGTCGTACTTATTCGCCTCTTTCAGGAGTTTTACCAAATCATGGATCTTCTCAAGTTCCCATCCGTTGTATAGGCAAGAGCATAAGTTTTGGGACTTTTTATTTTAACTTATAGGCAAGAGCATAAGTTTTGGAACTTTTTATTTTAACTTATGCTCTTGAATATATCGAATTGCATTTATAAAAAGTTCCATTAATTATGCAATTCGCTATATGCTCTTGAATATATTGAATTGCATTTATAAAAAGTTCCATTAATTATGCAATTCGCTATATGCTCTTGAATATATTGAATTGCATTTATAAAAAGTTCCA
>MCBF01000001.1:1273980-1278407 GCA_001742785.1 Candidatus Altarchaeales archaeon IMC4 | reverse complement strand
ACCCTTCTCATGACTGGCCGGATTCCCGTGGAATCACTGACCGCTTTCCCATGGAATCGGTGGCCGGATTCAAATGGAATCACTGGCCGGATTGACGTGGAATTCGCAGGCAGTTCTGTAGCCGGATAGATGTTGGGGATTGCTCTTTCCCAGAACTTTTGAAACATCCAGCCTTCACGGGAAAGAAAATAGATATGGGGGATCTTGTACTGCAGTGTTTTTTCGGCAAGACGCTGGATAAAGGTCCCGATAACCGGGGCAAGAAAATTATATCCTTCAATGTACAGAGGAGAACGCGACCTGTTTTCCTCCTCCAGTGGCTGCATCACCTGCAGAAGCGTCCGGCCGCGAAAGAAAGGGCGGCCTTGACCATACTGCCAATACCGTCTGACCAGTCCCTTGCGCATCTTTTCCAGACCATCTTTCAACACCAGGGCCCTGATTCCCGCCTGACCGGGCCGATAGCCATCGGAAACCGGGTTGTCTCCTATATGCAGCCAGGTATTGACATCCAGACCATATTTTTCCTGAACAAGGGTAAATCCCTTTCCGGAGGCCTTGGCCAAAAAAGAATCCGCCGAAGAGATAATATCGGTGACATGGTCCGCAAATCCGCCATAATCAACCAGTTTTTGCAAGTGAGCGGCGGGCAGATAGATATCAGAGATCAGGAATATCTTCTTTCCAAGTCCATGTAAACGCCTGAGCCAGTCCACCAGTTCCTGGCGGGGTACAAGCATGGAATTCTCGACTGCCAGCTCATATGCCGTCACCTCATCCAAGAGGGCATCCGCCTGGGCATCACCAAAAATAGCGGCCAGCACCTGCCGCATATAAACCGGATAACAGGCTTCATGATCTTCAAAGTTCAACGCAGTTTGTTTTCTCTGCTCAGCCTCGAAGGTATCACGAAGTTTCTGAATCTTCTGCCATGACCACCCCAATCCCTGTTGCCCGGCTCTGGCCGCGATATAACGGGCCACCGGGATCTTCAACATGTCTGGATCATGGACCCGGCGGATAAAGAGCGTATCAAAGATATCAAAGGATACGGTATCGCATCCCTGGGCGAGCTGTTCACCAACTTGAATCAGGCGGGAAAGATTAAAGAATGTTCTTTCTTCCATGAGAAACCTGGGCAACTCTCCCCGCTATGATTTTGAAAACCTGGGCAACAGCAGACCTGCCAGGATATAAATCGAAAATGCCCCCAGCAATGTGGGAATAAAACCGATAAAGATCGCCACAACAATACTCGTCACACTGCCCAAGACCGTAAACAGTCCGTTCACTGCCCAGGCCCAGCCCACAGCCCCCTTCCCATTGCCATATGAACTCGCAATCCCGATGGCAAAAGGCATCCCGAGAAAAAATCCCAAGGGAGATATCAGCACGATGGTTACCGCAATGCGTAACAAGGTTGACCACTGCAAGGAATAATTCAACAACGGCTCTTTCAGCATCAGCAGGACAAAGCCATAGAGCGGAATGGCAATAAAGGGGAGAAAGCGCGCCAATCGCCGTTCATGTAATTTAAAGATATCAGTGCAATAACTGCCGATCCCTGCCGAGAGCAAAAAGGCAAAGACCACGGATACATAGGTATAGAGAGGAAAGCCGACCAACTTGTAGAAGAGCTGGATAAAGACCAGTTCAATAGCGATAAAACCGGCCCCGAGGCAGGCAAAATAACTGACAAAGGCGGCCTTTCCATCCCACTGTTCACGGCCGACCTGAGAAAACAACAGGGGGCCGAACAGACAGACCACGGCAATGAGCAAAGCGGCGCCTGCAGAGACAATGAGATGAATAATATCCATGGGCAGGCCATGTTTGATGGAGTCATTGAGCAGGGTTTTGATGGACATATCCACATAGGGTTCATCAAAAGAGACCGGCTGCAGATGTTTTCTGATGTGATTGAAAAACGGTTTATCGTCAGTGGGGATATCCATACGATACGGAATCTTGGCGAGCACGGCCTCAGGCAGGGTTCCGGTAAAAAAATCTGCGGTTAATTTTGATTTATCAGGCTCAAGGGGATTATGAATCAGGGTAAAGCTATCGCCCATAAGCGCCTGAACCCGATCAAACTCTCCTTGAGTCCAGGGTTCCATTTTAATCAGCAAGGTCGGCAGATTATACCAGCGGTCCGTGTAATAAAGGAGCACATGCTTTTCAAAATCTTTCCGGCCCATTTCCTTCCAGGCCTGGGCCGCTGTCAAAACCATCTTCGGATAGATATGATGATTCACATGAAGAACGCCATTTGAGGAAAGATGGGAAAAATACTCCTTATAAGCGTCGGTGGTCTGGAGATAGTTTGGTGATACCGCTCCGGAACCCGAGGCGACACTGGCAGAGGTATGATTGGACATCATCTGAATGATATCATACACCTTGTTGCTGGAGCGGAGAAAACTCCGCCCTTCGCCCCGAACGGCATTGACAACGGGATTGTTGTAGGGTTCAGTGGCATATTTTTCTTTTCCCAAATCGATGACCGAACCAACCATCTCAACGGCATCCACCGCACTGGCGCCAAAGGTAACCGCAGCCTTTGTTTCCTGACCTCCAGCGGCGCCGATAACAAGCACCTTGGCCCCGGTACCTTCTTTCAACCAGTGGGAGGCCAACACAAATCGATCCCAAAACTGGGAAACGGTCTTCTCAGGAAGGGATTGGCGCAGTTTTTTATAATCACCGTCAAATTTGTAAAAATAACTGGTCTGGGATCCGCCATCGTAGGCTATCCACACATAGGCATCCCGATATTGAATGAGATCGATCCTTGAGATCCGGTCCCAGCGGGTCAGGAGATGCCCTCCCTGCAGGGTCTTGAAACCCCTTTTATCCATGTGAAAGGCGATTTCCAGATACTCTTTATCCATAAAGAGCTGAAATCCTGAAACGCCTATGGCGGCCAGTAACGCCAAAGTGATCACCACCTTCGACCGGCTGATCAGAACAACCCCAAACAGGGCCATACCGGAGGCAACAAACAAGAGTCCCGGCCCGCCAAAAGTCGGAATCAGCAGGGGTACCAGCAAACATCCAAGGGAGGCGCCAATCAGATCCCAAAAATAAAGTTTCCCAAACTGACTGGCATTTTCTGTAAACATAAGGGACAGAATCAGCCCGCTCAAGAAAAAAGGAACCACAATTCCGGAAAAGACGAGGATAACCTTGGCTCCCAGATAGGCGACACTGCTAAAATTTTTAAAATCAACATGGAACCGGTTGAGAAAGAAAAAAAGACCGGCATAACTTATGGCCAACAACAGAGTCAACAATAAAAGGTCATTGCCGCCAAACGATCTTCGGTCGGCAATGATGGAGGTGACAACCCCGGCGATGCCAAAACCAAGCAAGGCCAGGGTAATGACCATATAGGCAAAATGGGGATACCAAAGGATATCGAGAATCCTGATAAGAGAGAGTTCGTAAAAAAGCGTGGATAGGGCAATAAGACTGATATAAACCATTGATGACAATGGCAGTTTACCCTTATTAAGTGATGATGCTGGCATGAATGGTGCTCCTGATTATGCAAATACGGATATAGGGAATGCCTCTCCCAGAGTATTGCCGTCATGAATGCGATAGTAAAGCAGTTTCTCATCCTGCAGATAATGCACCTGACCGGGGAAAGCGAGCATCATCCGAAAGATAAAATCATAATCGTGGAGATAACATAAGGAACAGAACTTGCCAACCTTTTGCACGGCCTGGGCGGTCATAAAGAGGTTGGAGGTCGTCACCATAAAATTACCCTTCAAAAAGGCCGTATAGAGATCCCCACATTGGGCATAAAAATTTCTGTTTTTTTGATGCCAGAGATTCCAGCCAAAGGCGGGAACAACAAATTCAGCGCCACTATCCGAGATGGGAACCACATCGGTAAAAAGACATTGCGCTCCGGTTTCCTTCTGCATTGCCACTAATCGATCCAGACGGTTCAAGGTATAGATATCGTCGGAGTTGAGAATAGCAACAAAGTCTCCCCTGGCCAATTCCAGACCACGATTGATCGTATTAAAGGCATCCTGGTTCTCCTGATAAGTCAGACCGCTGCGCGGTCGACTTATCGAAGAGCGGATGAGCGATGCTCTATTGGCCTGCCAGCCAGATCGCTTTGCGCTCTGCCTATCAGGCCAATAGAGCGGACTGTGTCACTTTGCCCGCTGGCATGGCTGGGCCACGCCGCAGAGACAAATTGCCACACTCCGTTCATCCGCTCTTCGATAGATGTAATTCCAATTCGCTTTCAAGTTGGTACAACGCTAATGTGTATTCCCTTATAAATAACGGCAGAAAGGCACGAGTTAGTACCTTACTCCTGAAAGTCTGTCATAAAAAACAAGAAAATCAGGCGGCTATTTTCAATAAATTCTCAGTAGATGCGGCTAAAAATGCATTCACCACAT
>MCBF01000001.1:1270633-1273880 GCA_001742785.1 Candidatus Altarchaeales archaeon IMC4 | reverse complement strand
ATAGCACTTTTCTTTTGGAAAAGAAAAGGGCTATATATGCATTCAATTTTATCCCTCCTGTTTGACATTTATTGTTATTCGTGTTGTCCTATAAAGTATGTCCTTTTCTTTTGGGATGATAGCACTTTTCTTTTGGAAAAGAAAAGGGCTATATATGCATTCAATTTTACTCCCTGGTTGCCATTTATTGTTATTCGTGCTCTTTATATATAATTGAATAGGACAGAATATGACAAAGCCACTGGTCAGGGACTACATGTCCAAAAAGGTCAAGTACCTGCCATCCGACATCACGGTAAAGCGGGCGGTAGACATACTTATGGAGTCGGAGTCCCACACGTTCCCGGTCGTTGACAAAGACAAAAAACTCGTCGGCTTCATAACTGCGAAGCGGCTTCTGCGCTATATTAAAAAACCATCAATGCGCATAAAGAACATAATAAACCAGTCTCCGGTTTTGCTACACCCAGACGTTCCGCTTGAGAGTGCCGAGCGCATAATGTTCCGCTACGGCCTCAGGAAACTGCCGGTTGTCGATGACGAGCAGCACCTGGTTGGGATTATAACGCACACCGACATATCGAGGTCAAACATCGAGAGGACCACGCCAAGAAAGGTCAATATGATAAAGAAGATGCTTGAGGACGAACACGGTCTTAATGTTGAACTTCGTCATTACATCGTCCCGATAAAGAGCCTTTACCCGACGCAGAACGTGATACACGCAGACGAGCTTGACGGCAGGAAGTACGAGATACAGAAGGGGCTGGCGGAGCCGATAATAGTGATCAAGAAGAAGGACTACTTCGTCCTTGTGGACGGGCACCACCGGGTTGTTGCGGCGCTGCAGCTTGGGATTCCCGAGCTTATGGCGCACGTTCTGGAGATCGACAGCGACATAGAACTCGGTATGGAGAAAACCGCAAGGAACATGGGCCTTAAGAACCTCAACGACATAGAGATAACTGACCACCGGTGCCACCCCTCAATTGAAATCAGGACAAAGGTTTTGAAGACGAGGGGCAAGGACTTCTAAGTCGGAGTTCGCGGTCGAATCCATGATTCAGGTGTGCGGCAGGTGACGCCCCGTTGCATTTTGAAATTTTCACAAAGTGAATATTCACTTCGTGAATCCATATGAATCCCAAATTGCGGGGTTTTGCTAATTGAAAAATCAAGCGTTCTTGTCGCTAATCTCCATGAAACGCTCACCTCACACAGCCACGCAGGTGGATAATGCGGCTAAAAATCGCTTATTGCCATCGTCAGAACATCCACACCCTTTTTATACTTTAGTATCCCATAGTATACTTAAGTAAACCAAAAATGGGCGCAACCACTACGATAAAAATCGGATATGAAACAAAAAGCAGCCTCGACCATTTCAGGCAGTATAAGAACGAAAGCTACGACGAGATTTTGAGGAAGATGGTCTACATCGTCAAGAACCTGAAAACCCAGCCGAAGTTAAGCCAAAAAACCGTGGAGGAAATAGAAGCTGCAAGGGAGAGGATTAAACAGGGCAGGTTTTACACAGAGGATGAGATGGCTAAAGTTCTGGGGATAGAATGACGTACCTCTTGATCTTTGATGAGAATGCAGGGAAGGAACTGGCCAAACTTCCAAAAGAGATTGGCCAAAGGACATATAAAAAAACTGTTGGAGACAAAGGAGAACCCATAGGATTATAGCCGACATTGACGACCAAGAGAAACGAATATGCACCATAAAAATCGGCCACAGGAAAAACATATATGAACGAGGGTAGTCCCAGTATGGCATTCGACTTTTATAAAACCCAATCATAATAAATAACATGGCCATAAACATAGGTATCGTGGTTTCTGAATTCAACTTTGACATAACACGCGCCATGCTTGAGCTGGCGAAGGAGCACGCTGATTTTCTGGGCGCAAGGGTCTCGCACGTTTTAAAGGTCCCGGGGGTTTTCGACATGCCTCTTGCGGTCAAGGACATGCTCGGCAGATCGGACGTGGACTGTGTCGTAACGCTTGGCGCGGTAATAGAAGGCCAGACGGGGCACGACGAGATAGTCATCCAGCACGCGTCGAGAAAGATCGCAGACCTTTCCCTTGAGTTCAACAAGCCGGTTACGTTGGGGGTCGCAGGCCCCGGGATGAGCCGCCTTGAGGCGCACGAGCGCGTGGACTACGCAAAGCGCGCGGTCGAAGCGGCGGTTAAGATGACAAAGGCATTGTCCGCTTCCCGTCCACGCAAAGCGCGCGGTCGAAGCGGCGGTTAAGACGATAACGGCATCGTCAGGCCTCATAGCCTTAAGAATCTTCGTCAGGTGAGGCTTTCAAGAGCGTTTTCGACGTGTTCCGAGTCCCCCCTTTTGTTCTTTGTTATAGGTCAGCACGAAGTTCAGCCCCATGTACGTTGTTGCGATCAGACCGATGAACGAGCCCACCCAGAACGAGAAAAAGCGGTCTATTATCGTGACTGCCATGGCGGAAGGCGCTGGGATGCCGACCAAGGAGTAAAGCGCCACGCTTAATCCCTCCCACAGGCCTATCGCACCCGGCAGGATCGGAACAAACGAAAGGATGCCGACGCTAACCTGGACTATAATCAGTATCGGAATGTCTATATCTATGCCAAGCAAACCGAACACTATGTATGTCCTCAGCAATCCGAGCCCGAATATCGTTGAGGATAGCAGTATCCCGGAAGACAGTATAACCCTATCGGTAGCGGTCTTATGCATCGCGGACTGAAAATTCTCTATTATCTCATCGACCCTTTTCGTCATGGCATGCGCACGCTTTTTAAGGAATGGGATACGCGCTGCGAACCTGAGTATAAAATGCAGTATCCGCATCGCGAATTCTTTGTTTAAGGGCAGGGCCGCAATGGCGAGCGCCGCAACCAGGAGTATGGCCGCGGCGATCACAAGAACCACCGCAAACTCAAGCGGGACATCATAAAGGAAAACCAGAAATACCGAGACCAGCACCATGAAAATAAGCGGGAATATGTCAAGAAACAAATCCACTATCACGCTGGCCATGGACTTTTCTGCGGATATGTTGTCTATCTTCGAAAGCAGGTACGCCTTGGTAGTTTCCCCGCCGGCCATCCCAAGGGGCGTCATGTTGTTCATCATATATCCGATCATGTTCACCGGCAGGACGTTTTTGAAGGATACATCGAAGTGCCGAAGTACAATGCGCCACTTGCATGCCCAGAGGAACATCATCGTGACCTGTATCGAAAGAAGGATTAA
>MCBF01000001.1:1264516-1270533 GCA_001742785.1 Candidatus Altarchaeales archaeon IMC4 | reverse complement strand
GATCCAGACAATGTAAATATTGGAGTAACTTATGCCGACATAAAGAAGAACCAACAAAAAAGTTAGTTTAACTTTGCACTTTTCAATTTGCATTTTGAAGTTTATACAGGTACGGGTGGTTGAAATTCTCGACAAAAAATACGCTAAGGAAATAGAGGCCAAATGGCAGAAAAAGTGGGCGGACGAAAATGCCCATTCGTTCAACCCGGAAACTGAAAAAAAAGTCTATTCGATTGATACGCCGCCGCCATTTACGTCCGGGACTCTGCACATGGGCCACATCTTCAACCACGTGTGGATCGACATCATCGCCCGCTACAAGAGGATGCGCGGCTTCGAGGTCTACCTGCCGCAGGGATTCGACTGCCACGGCCTGCCGACCGAACTCAAGGTCGAAAAGGAATTCGGGGTTTCAAAGGAGAACCGCGAAGAATTCCTCGAAAAGTGCATTGAGTGGACGAACACCGCAATCAAAAGGATGAGGGGGCAGTTTGATTCCATCGGCTATTCCTCGGACTGGGGCTACACATACCGCACCATGGACGACGATTACAATGCGATGGTGCAAAGGTCGCTTGTTGACTTCTATCAGAAGGGGCTCCTATACAGGGAAAAGCACCCGATACTCTGGTGCCCCAAGTGCGGCACCGCCCTTGCAAAGGCAGAGGTAGGGCACGTAGAACAGGACGGAAAACTTTACCACCTTGACCTTCTGGTCGAGGGGCACAATCTGACTATCGCAACCACCCGCCCTGAGATGATGCCTGCATGCGTTGCGGTCATGGTCCACCCGGCGGACGAGCGCTACAAAAAGTTCGTCGGCAGGCAAGCCGAAATCCCGATATTCGGGCAGAAGGTACCGATAATAGCCGACGATGCCGTGGACAAGGAGTTCGCAACCGGCGTCGTGTACGTCTGCACGTTCGGCGACGAGCAGGACATCGCATGGCAGAAAAAGTACGACCTGCCCGTCATCGAGGCGATAGAGAAAAACGGGCACATGAGCGCGGTTGCCGGGAAATACGCAGGCATGTACTCCAAAAAGGCAAGGAAGGCCATATCCGAAGACCTCGTGGAAGACGGGCACATCAGGAAAATCGAGGACATCAAACACAGCGTAACCTGCCACGTGGAGCGCAGCTCCTGCAGCGCCCCTATCGAGCTTCTGCCGATGGAGCAGTGGTTCATCAAGGTCAAGGAATTCACCGGCGACATCAAGAAGGCGGCCCTTAAGATGAACTGGCAGCCGGACTACATGCGTGGCAGGCTCGAAGACTGGGCCGACGCGATGGACTGGGACTGGATAATATCGCGGCAGCGTGTTTTCGGGACCCCGATCCCGTTCTGGGTTTGCGGGTGCGGGAACGCAATTCCCTCCGACAGCTTCCCCGTCGATCCGAGGGGGACGACAAAAAAGTGCGGCAAGTGCGGCAAAGAGGCGGCAGGTGAAAAGGATGTCTGCGACTGCTGGGTTGATTCGTCGATAACCCCCCTGAGAATATCAAAATGGAAGGTCGATGAAAAATTCTTCAGAAAAACCTATCCGGCTTCGCTTCGCCCGCAGGGCTACGAGATAATAAGGACTTGGACGTTTTACACGATATTCAGGACGTGGCTCCTGACAGGAAAGCCGTGTTTCAAAGACCTTGTGATAAACGGGATGGTGGCGGGCCCCGACGGCAGGAAGATGTCAAAGAGTTTGGGCAACGTGATAGAACCGGAGGAGCCGCTCAAGAAGTACTCGGCTGACACCCTCAGGCAGTGGGCGGCGGCCGGAACCTTGGGTGACGACTATCCGTTTTCATGGGAGGAATGCGAGCACTCCCAGAAATTCCTGATCAAACTCTGGAACGTTTCAAAGTTCATTGAGATGCACCTTGAAGATTTTGACAAGACTGAAGACCGAAGACCTGAAAACCTGAAGACTGAAGACTTGCCTTTGATTGACAGATGGATACTTTCCCGCCTGAACCGCCTAATCGAAACCTGCACGGAAGGCCTCGAAGATTACAGGTTCAACGCGCCCCTTGATGCGGTTCGCAGCTTTATCTGGCACGACCTGGCCGACGACTACATCGAGATGGTGAAGCACCGCCTCTACAAGCCCGAGATCTACGGCGAAGGATCCCGTACCGCGGCGCAGTACACGCTCGGCACGGTTCTGGAAACGTGCCTCAGGCTTCTGGCGCCCGTCACGCCGCACATAGCCGACGAGATACACGACGAATTATTCGGCGGACGCTCGACATGCGCGAGATGGCCCGATGCCGACAAAAACCTCATCAGCGACGAAGCGGAAAAAACCGGCGAGATTGCAAGAGGGATTGTCGGGGGAATAAGGAAGCACAAGTCAAGTAATGGGATATCGCTTGGCGCGGACATTGAGAAGGTCGTGATAAAGGCGGACGATGAAACCCTCGGGATAATCAAAAAAATCGATGCGGATGTGAAGGGGACAGGGAAGATAAATAACATGGTTATCGAAAGGGCGGATGTCAAGGGGTTTGAAATTATTTTCGGGTAAGATGTTTATAGTACTTGAAGGAATCGACGGGTGCGGAAAGAGCACGTATGCGGGAATGCTTGTGGACTGGCTGAATGAAACTCACTGCGCCATCCTAACGACCGAGCCCACAAAGAACCGAATCGGCAGTTTCATAAGGGAGATTCTCAAGGGACACGTCGAGGTGGATGCAAAGACGCTTGCCCTTCTTTTCACCGCAGACCGATATGAGCACCAGAAGGAAATCAAGGATTCGCTTGACTGTGGAAAAATCGTGGTTTGCGAGCGCTATTACCACTCGACAATCGCCTACCAGTCCGCGCTTGGCGTGGACAAGAAATGGATTGTCGAGATGAACAAATTCGCAAGAAAACCGGATTTGGCGCTGTTCATTGACGTTGATCCTGAGGTCGCAGTGAAAAGGACCAGCACAAACGAAATATTTGAAAATCTTGATTTTCTCAAAAAGGTCAGGGAGAATTACATGAAACAGGAAATCCGCGTGAATCAGATAGATTCACGGGACAAGCATTTGCCTTTGGCAAATGATGTCCCGAAACTGCGTTGCAGTTTCGCGGACACCGTTTGTGATGAAAAATCACAAACGCGTGTGACCGTGATCGACGGCAACGGCACTATTGGCGAGGTTTTCGAAAGGATAAAAAAGAGGGTTGATAATGGGTTATGTTAGCGACGAATTTCTAAGAGGTATCGAGGAATTTTCAAAAAGGTTGATAGAAAATGACAATTTTCTGGTGGTGAGCCACCACGACGCAGACGGCATCACAGCGTGCGCGATAATCGTAGATGCCCTGCGGCACCACGGCAAAAAGGTCGAGTTTCAGATAATGAAGCAGCTCGACAGCACCACAATCGGAACAGTAAACGGCCACGATCATGAACTCCAAGGGAATTCAGGACACCAAAATTCTTCGAATTTTGCGTGTACAATCGTTTTCACGGACATGGGTTCCGGACAGCTTGATCTGCTTGAAAAAACGCTGGATAACTTTTACATAATCGACCACCACCCGCCCCTAAAGGAACACGAGAGGCAGATTAACCCGCACTTTTTCGGCTACGACGGCGGCTGTGAAGTCAGCGGCGCGGGGATGGCCTACTTTGTCGCAAAGGCGCTCGGGCGAACCAACATGGCGGACATCGCGGTTGTCGGGGCGGTCGGCGACATGCAGGATTCCACCGGGGCGCTCAAGGGTGTGAACCGGCAGATACTCGAAGATGCCCAAATGCAGGGCACGATCCTTGTCGAAAACGACATTCGCATGTTCGGCCGCCAAAGCCGCACCCTGACGCAGATGCTTGCATACAACAGCGACCCCTTTTTGCCGGGGCTCACCGGCGACGAGATTGCCTGCGCCCATTTCGTAAGGGATCTTTGTATAGAGCTCGAAGCCGGCGGACCGCAGCGCAGTTATGTCAGCTTGTCTGGGGATGAGAAACAAAAACTCGTAAGCGCGATATACACCCTGCTTGTGGACAGCAAAACACCGGACTTCATAATACACGGGATGTTCGGGGAGGTCTACACGCTGCTTAGGGAGCAGGAGGGGACCGAGCTTAGGGACGCCAAGGAGTTCGCGACCATGATGAACGCATGCGGCAGGCAGGACATGTCCGCCCTCGGCGTGCACGTGTGCCTTGGCGACAGGGGGGTCGAGCTTGAAAAGGCGCGCAAGGTGCTTAAGAAACACAGGGATATGCTGAGGAGCGGCATCAATTACCTGAAGACTATTAAGGTCAACAAGGCAGAGAACTTCTGCTGGTTCGACGCAACAAGCGAGATAAGCGAAAACATCGTGGGGATCATCGCAGGCATGGCGTACAGCGCGCGCATTGCACCGACAGGTATGCCGATAATCGCGCTTGCCGACGACAAGGACGATGAGGCGATGAAGAAGGTTTCGGCTCGGGCGAACTGGGGGCTTGTGAGAAGCGGCATCCACCTCGGCAACGCCATGAGGGACTGCAGCACAAAGGTCGGCGGGGAGGGTGGGGGCCACAACATAGCCGCNGGNGCGAGGATTCCGAAGGACAAGAAGGATGAGTTTCTGAAGTGCCTTGACAAAATGTTCGGGGAGCAGAAAAGGGAGTTGCACACACTGAGGACTTAGGTTTTCCAAAATAGGTATTTCAAACCGATAAGTATCGAGCCCCCGCCAACCAGCAAATAGAAAAATGAGTCATTAAAGATAAAGTTCACTATCTGCGGAAGAATATACGCACCCACTGTATTAGAAACCAACCTTAGCACGAGGAAGAAGAAGGATGCAAAAATATTACCAATATCTGTGATGTTTTCAAAACCGTAGGGGGTTATTGTGTCGCCATGCAGAGAGTCCCCAAAGAATAGAATGAGTATGTAACTCCCTAAAATAATGCAGATGGAGAGAACTGTGATTCCAAGGGTTTTCGAACGTATACCAAAGAAGGCAAGGATAGAATCAACGAGGTCAATGAGTTTTACAAAAGCTTCAAACAGGATGAAAAATATTAGAAGAGCTACAAGACCAAATAAGGCACATGAGACCCCAGTCACGTAAAAATCGGTGATAAAGTTTCGGAACTCGTTGACCCCAACATCTTCAATACCAACACCCTTGATACTCGGGATTTGATTGAATGGAGGTAAAAAGAATGATAGTAAGAGGATAACCACGGTAAAAGAGATGCATAAATCGAAGATATACGCAACTGAGGGAGTGCACCATTCCCAATATCTTCCGAGCAGAGACCCCTTCCATCCGTTCACCCCCCCTATTATCACTATGTGGGCCAAAAACACTGCAAGGGCGAGAATCAGCACTATCGCTTTCTCGGTATTTCCAAGGATGGGAGTGGAAGGTGAAGGATAATCGAGAAGGAAGAGGATAAGGAGGAGAAGTATCCCATATCCGCAGAGCATTGCGGCAACCAATAATTCGATGGTTTCAATAAGGGAAGGGGAGGGGTGCGTTTGCTTCCCAGATTGCTTTGGTAACCTTTTTGATCGTTTCTTGAGAGTTTTCGTCATATCATAGATAGGTCTGATGTATAATTAACCTAACTTTTCCCTACTTTTTCCCCCACTACACCAACCTTTTCGAGAATATCGTCTTGAATCTTCTCAAGATTCACNACCCTCGACCATGAAAAGTCGCCCTCGTTGTCTTTAAGATGAACCCTATAACTCGTCTTGAGTTTCTTCAGTGCATCTTGCGGGCTTAACTCAATATCCCTGATCTGATACGCAAGCATGCTGAGCACGGCATATGACAGGTAACATACTCTCACATGCCCGTTCACATGGCTTTTCAGCCACATCCTAATCGGTCTCAAGGATAATGCACCCTTTATCTGTTTGAATGCACGCTCCACGATGTCTTTTTCGAAGTATTGTCTAGTTGCTTCGGCTATGTCTAGACATGTATTGTGATATATCAAAGAGTAACCGATGTATTTCGCCCCTTCATCATCTCCACCTTTTGCATAATGGTTTTCCCTTTGCTGAACCTCA
>MCBF01000001.1:1261002-1264416 GCA_001742785.1 Candidatus Altarchaeales archaeon IMC4 | reverse complement strand
AAAAACTAATAATTATCGTGCAGTTTAAGTATATAAATAAAATAGACGGGTTCGTTGAGAAATGGTATTTATTTATGTACATCAATAAAACTACGGGGGCAAAAGAAAAAGGATACGGATCCGGCGCATATTAAACAACTAAAATACAATGGTCTTGGAACCTGACAAATCCCCTGTGGTTATCGCAACGGTAGGCGGCTCGGGAACCAGAATGTACCCCCTTACCCTTGACCTGCCCAAGCCGCTCATACCAATCTGCAATTACCCTATCCTGAGGCGTATGCTTGAGATACTGGCAAACCAGGGCTGCAGGGAGTTTATTTTTGCATCGACCGGGGCCGGCAACACGCTGAGGCTGAACGATTATTTCGGATGGGGGCTTGTATTCTCCGCAAAACTTGGGCTTGAGCCTCCGGCTGTTTTCAGGTACCAGCCGAATTATAAGGACAAGGGCAGCGCCGATGCTGTCAGGGCGTGCATGGGCTATTTCAACGTCAAAAGGGACGTCCTTGTCATCGGGGGCGACCACATAATGGACATAGACCTGGAAAAGCTCATGCAGTTCCACCGGGAAAAGGGGGCAGTTATGACAATCGGGCTGATGAAGGTCGACGACGTGTCCCAGTACGGCGTGGCCGACATGGGTGAGGACTGCAGGATAAAGAGGTTCGTCGAAAAGCCAGCCAAGGGGAAAGAGCCAAGCAATCTTGCAAACATCGGCGTTTATGTCCTTTCGCCAAATATCAGGGATATCTTCGGGCAGATAGACCCTGACGTTATCGCAGATTTCGGTTATAACCTCCTACCTTACCTCACCCGCAACGGGTATGACGTTTACGGGTATGTAACGGATGGCTACTGGAACGACGTCGGAACGATCGAGAGATACCTGCAGACGACGCAGGACCTCCTCCACAAGAAGGTCGGGCACATAAAACTTAAAATCGGCAGTTATGGAAGGGGTGAAAGGGTGGTTCACGAAACAACGCTAAAAAGGATAGGGGACCGCCTGGAGAACAACGATATCGAGATTTGCGGCAACGTTATGATCGGCGGGGACTGCGAGATAGGAAGCGGCGTAAAGATAGAAGACTCGTGCATCGGGGACAACTGCATAATCGGGGACGGAGTAACTATCAGGGGGTCTGTCGTGATGAACTTCACAAACATCGACAGGGATTCCCTCCTTAACAAGTGCATAGTGGCATCTTATTCTAACATAGGCAAGGGGTGCAGGATTGACGGCGAGATGGAAGTCGATTCCACGATAGGGCGGGACAGGATTCCGGTTATCGGCGAGAACGTTTCCCTTTTTGACAGATCGGTGATCGGCCCGGGAAAACGGGTGGCACCCATCGCGAAAAGCCACTGCATACTGCGCACCGGCCGCTTTATAGAGCTCGGGATGGACGAAAAGAACATATATTTTATCGAGAAGTGACATAAATAAAAGATGGCATCCGTGTGTTTTTATTTTCAGGTGCACCAGCCCAATCGGCTTAAGTGGTTCTGGCCGGATGACGGGCGGGACTGCAAGGGAGATCTTGAGAACCTGTACTTTGACAAGGGGCTGAATGAGTGGACATTCCGCAAGGTCGCCAAAAAGTGCTACTGGGACACGAACCGCATAATGCTCGAGCATATAGACCGGTACAAATCGGAAAGGCGCAAGTTCAAGGTCAGCTACTCGATAACCGGCACATGGCTTGACCAGTGCGAGCGCTGGGAGCCGGACATCCTTGAGACGTTCAAACAGATGGCCGAGTCAGGTTGTGCGGAGTTCTTGGGCGAGACGTATTACCACTGCCTTTCAAGCCTGTTCTTAGACAAGGGCGAGTTCGTGGAGGAAGTGAAACTGCATTCGCAGGCTATGAAGGACCTTCTTGGCGTAAAGCCGCAGGTGTTCAGGAACACCGAACTGATATACAACGACGATATCGTGAAGGAGGCGGAAAAACTAGGTTTCAAGGGGATACTCGCAGAAGGCATCGAATGGATACTTGACGGCTGGAAATCGCCGAACTATGTTTACAATCCGGCTAATAGCAAGATGGCCCTGCTTCTTAGAAACTACAAGCTCAGCGACGACGTGGGCTACAGGTTCTCAGCTAGGTGGTGGCAGGAGCACCCGCTGACGGCAGACAAGTACGCCTCGTGGCTTTCTGCATCCCCTGGGGACACCCTAAACCTGTTCATGGACTACGAAACATTCGGCGAGCACCAGTGGGCGGAGACGGGCATACTCGAGTTCCTGAAGTTTCTGCCGGGAGAGATACTGAAGAGGGAAAACCTTGATTTCGCAACCCCCAGCGAGGTCATAAAAAAGAACAAGCCTGTCGGGGAAATCAGCGTGCCGTGGTACATGACGGCCTCGTGGGCTGACCTTGAGCGCGACACCTCGGCGTGGATTGGCAACCACATGCAGCAGCTTTGTTTTTCAGAGGTTCAGCGCCTGGGATGGCTGGTAAAAAAGAGCAAAAACCAGAATTTCAAAAGGCTCTGGAGGATGCTTCTGACTAGCGACCACTACCACTACATGTGCACGAAGGGCATGGGCGACCAGAGCGTGCACGAGTATTTCTCGCACCACGGCAACGCCTACGATGCGGCGATAAACTATCTGGCTGTTGTTTCCGATTTCAAGGAGAAGGTCTGGAGTTATCTGTCGGGCGATGATGTTCGATGAACGCCTGCGTAGAATTCACGCGAATTCACGCGAATTTCTGCGGAAATTCGATGTACTGAAATTGTTTCGACAAGTTCATTATCCGCGGAAATTCGCTGAATTCCCTTTCTTTTGGATGACAAGCAAAACGCTTTGCGTTTT
Organism: Candidatus Altarchaeales archaeon IMC4; assembly: GCA_001742785.1. Taxonomy (GTDB): domain Archaea; phylum Altiarchaeota; class Altiarchaeia; order IMC4; family IMC4; genus IMC4. The sequence goes on along the minus strand of MCBF01000001.1, from coordinate 1,261,589 downwards.
GGTGTACCGAAATTGCATCCGCGTGAATCCGCTGATCATGTGAATCAATAGATTCACAGGACACCGTTTCCGATTCGTCGGAAACGCGTGTTCACGGGACAAGCGATTCCTCGAAGGAATCGATGTCCCGTATCCCTCGTAGGGATACGAGGACACCGTTTCCGATAAATCGGAAACGCATGAAGTGGTCTGGGGACCGCTTTGCTTCACAGGCAGGGTTTCGACCTCGGAGTCAAACTTCCATTCACCTTCCTCATGAATCGTAGATTCATGGGACAAGCATTTGCCGAGGCAAATGATGTCCCGAAACTCAAAAGAGTTTCGAGGATACCATTTGCGATTNAATCGCAAATGCTTATGGCTTTGGGCAATGTAGTGCTTGACCGTGTCGGCAGTAACGTTGCCGACAGAGCGGTAAAACTTACCCTTCGACCAAAGGTGTCCGCCCCATAAACGGCGGCGGATTTGCGGGAATTCCTGGAAGAGTCTCCGCGCGGAAATGCCCTTGAAGAGCTGAACGACGCGAGAAACGTCGATCATGCAAATCAAAGATTTGCAAGACACCATTTCCGATAAATCGGAAATGC
>MCBF01000001.1:1256128-1260902 GCA_001742785.1 Candidatus Altarchaeales archaeon IMC4 | reverse complement strand
AAAGGATACGTTATCTTGTACGCTTTTTATGTAGCCACCTTCGAATTCCTGTTCTAATTTTATGTGCTCAAGTTTCTTTACTTCGTGGGGAACAATCCGATCGCCTTGTACTCGTCTACGTAATCGTAGAAGTACGCCCTTGTCATCATATAATCCGTGAAGTCCTTCGGGACGTAAACGAGCGTCCTGTACGGCATGTATGTCGGAAAGATGTTGGCTTGCGGGTGCTGGACTGCAAAACTCAATATACTGGATCTGTTCTGGTCCCCGAAAAGCGGCTGGATCCCAAGTATCGACGCCCCTGTCATGTCAGACCACTTTTTCCACGATATCTTTGCACCGTTTCGGTCTATTACGGATATAGTCATGGTTTGGCCGGCGGAAGTGTCCCTTATCTCAAATATCAAGCCGGCTATGTCTGCCCCGCACGCGAAGACTATTTGTAATTTTGACACCAGTTCATTACCTACATATTCGTATTTTGGCGCAAGTCTGCCCGTATTTTGGTCTACACTCGAAGTTGAATAGTCGGGATTTCTGAACATCGCATTGCCCGGCGGCAGGAACGTGCACGAGCCGTAACCCCTCCTATTTGGATTATCTGATCTCTGGAGGAATTTTATGTACTGTGGACTTTGGTTTGTAAAATCGCCCCTCGCGATGAAATGCGGCGCCCCGCTCTTGCCGATCATCGTATAATCCACCACGAAATAATCCGGGTCGTACTTCTTCATATATTCCAAGGCCTGCGTTTCGTTGGTGAACATGACGTGGAATTTTGCCAGGTCCTGGACTGCAGACTCAGTTGCCTTTGTGTTCTCGGCTATGCTTATCTTTCCGCTGACGGCGGTTATCCAGTGCCCGTAGTCCCACCAAGTCAATATCGAACCGTTAAAGTCTGCCTGTTTCATCCACTGCAGCGCCGGTTCCCACATGTGGCGGTCCTGATAGAACCCGCCACCTCGGTGCATCGGCGTTAACCCCTCAAAGGACCCGTAACTAATCCCCAATAAGTCGTAACCGGGGAATGGGATGTAAAACAACGGTATGAATAAGATTATCGCTGTGGCGATGACCCTAGCACCCTCGAGGTCTTTTCTATTTATCCCCACTAGGAGACCAACAGTTGCGCCAAGTGCGGTTATCGGGACGCTTGCGATGAACTGGAACTGCGACTTGTTTATGAACCCCCATATCATCGGGACCGCCCATGCAAGTACGAATATCGCACCGATGTTCCTCTTTGCTATCGCAAGGTAGGCAAGTACGAAAATCATCGCCAAGCCCAAAAGCCCTATCACGCCGAATGAGCTAAAACCACCGGCTATACAATTGCTGATATCAAGTGAACCGTCCGCCCCAACACATACAGTGGCCTGCTCCGCAGTGGTCAGACCTATTATGTCCGAGACGCGCACGCCTTCTGCCAGAGTTAGGATGTAATCTGCAGGGTTTATGTTCATGAGGATTATCACGCCAGAACCCAAAAGCAGGATTATAATGCCTATTGGGAAAATGTACCTCGTTATAAAATTTTCAATTCTGTCTCCAGTAGTTTTCTCATCTATGCGTTCTGATACGATTACCTTGTTAATACTGTCTTTTATTTCACCCATAGTAAGTGGTTTGTTGTGATAGAACCTTTTAACTTCTGTAGATGAAAGGTACCAGAAGGCCCATAATCGCGCACAAAGACGTGCAATTGCAAGAATCCATGACAAAAAATGAACATTGAAACCAGCACTTATACCTCCATATAATAGATATATCAACAATAGATATATCAACGATAGTATCTCAACAGAAAAAAAGGCAATATGTCCAATCCGCGCCCAGTTTCTCAGTGTGATTAACCCCCAAAACAATACCAATAATGCGCATGTCAGAAGCACAATGAGATATGTAGGAATAGGGATTATTGATGTGAATGCGTATAATCCATTGATAAGCATAAACAGGCCGATTGGCATTATACCCATTAGACCAATAGCCCTTCCATAAATCCTGAATATTTCCAGAATAACCGAAAGAAAAACAGCCCCTGCCGCGAAAACCAAAACGAACATCGGCGGCATTTCAAGGCTGGGCGCCGCCCCCTGCGCGTGCAGGATCAACGGCGAAAGCAGGCTTGCCGCAACTGGTATGGCCAGATACGGCACGGCCTCTGCGCAGTTTTTCCTGTGGATGAAATTCACGACCGCGTACATCGCGGCAAACATCCCGAGCACCACCACGGCATATGTATAACCGCTCCACGTTAGTTTAAGCATCAGCATCGACAGCCCGCACATCAGGGAATATGCAATGCTCTTTCTGCGCAGCGAGATGCTGAAAAGCAAAAATGTCGAGAGCATGAAGAACATCCCGAGCATATCATCCTCGCAGTTGGTGGCTATGGAGTGCCCGGAATACCCGGGGCTCATAATAAGCGCCGCCGCGGCAATTATGGCCGCTATGTGGTTATAGGGTTTCATTTCCGCGAAGAGGTCCCTCATCAAGAGGTAAAGAAGCAGCACGCCCAAGGCGCCAAACAGGCCCGGCCAGATTATCGCCACGTCATCCAGGGTTACTCCCATGGGTTTAAACAATGCGGCAAGGGACCCCATGAAAACAGAAGTCAGGAAGGCCTGCCCCTTTAGATCCATTCCTTTGGGGGGGTAAGTCCTGTGGTCGATATCCGGGACGTTGCCCGTATTCAACACATCGTTTGCATAACGATAATGGAAATAGGGGTCGATCTCGTCTACGAAAACAGACACCTTTTCGCCGTTTGACAGTGTTTGGCCGCTTGGCAGCGCCGGGACAAGATGGAATATCAATGCGAATATAAGGAGGAACGATACGGCTGCAGTGCTTGGCTTGAGTATCTTGTGCAGCAATATATTATAGAACAAGAGGGCGGTCGCCGTTACAAGCGACAGTGCGGAATAATCCCGTGATAGTACACCCTGGTATTCCGGTCTTATGGAATACCAAAAAAATGCGGCGGTTAGGAAGATAAGCACCGGCACGCCTAAGAACCAGTAGTTCTTGGTTTCGCCCTTGAAATAGAGGTAGACGAAATAGGCGGAGATAATACCAAGGATAGCTACGAACAAGATGAGTCCTGCACCTGCGATGTCCTTGAACATCTGTCCAATGGTCGCGGCGAGGAATGCGACAACAGAAACAGCGAAAAGCGGCTCTTCCATGTGTTCTGCAAGGCGCTTCAACGGGCCGATTGTATTTTCATCCGCATTAGAAAGTTTACCTTCTGGGGGGGTGGAAAAATCCGGCTTTGCCAGATTTTTCTTGCCTGCGGTCGAAGACCTGTTCTTGTCCGCTGCCTTAACGCCTGTTTTTTTCTTTCTGTTTGTCACTTTCCGAATCGTCTGTCCCTTAACTTATAGTCATCCATTATCTTATTTAAATCACCTAACTCAAACTCCTGCCAGAGCTTGTCGACGAAATAAAGTTCGGAGTATGCAGACTGCCACACCATGAAATTGCTGAGGCGGCTCTCCGAGGTCCTTATTATCAGGTCGGGGTCGTTTTTGACCCAAAGGTTCTTCTGTAGGTTTTCCTCGGTAAGTGGTAGTCTCTCTGCAACAACCTTCTTTGCGGCATTTATTATCTCCTGCCGCCCCCCGTAAGCAATCGCGAAATTTACGGTGGCCTTTTTGTAGCCTTTTGTCGATTCCTCGAGTTTGCGAAGGTCGCTTATTACTCTTTCTGCAAGGCGCTTGTCCTTCATGTTCCTGATGGCGTCTATGTCGCCCGAGACGACAACGCGCACCTTGCTGTCATGGAGGCGCTTGCTCGTGGACATATCCTCTGCGTGCTCTGCAAAAAGCCGGAACAAAAGCCCGGTTTCGCCGTCGCTTCGGTTTTTTATATTCTCAAGCGACAGGGCGTAAACGGTAACCTCGTCCACTTCGAGGCTTATGCACCAGTCAAGAAAGTCGTAGAACTTGTTGATGCCAGCGCGGTACGATTTTTCAAGCTCCATGATCCCCTTCTTTTCCATGTACCTGCGGTTGCCGTCAGGGATTATTCCGATGTGCATCTTCAAGTTATCTTCCGTAACAAATCATAAAGTTCATTAAATGAGACGCTACTGTTATCAATTAGATAATCCGGGTTATATTTTATTAACGATTCTTTTTTATGAGCCTTTGGTATGATAACTACGCGCAAACCTGCGTTCTTTGCAGCAAGGATGTCGTTCGGATGGTCGCCGACCATTACGCATTCGCCAGGCACCACGCCCATTTTTTCCATCGCCAAAAACAGGGGCTCCGGATCCGGCTTGAGTTTTTTCACATCGTCCCTTGAGATGATTAGGTCTATGAATGGGTCGATCTTCGTGTCATTTAGCATCTTTTCCGTCATGTCGCGGTGCGTTGTGGTTACGACGCACGTTTTCAGGCCGAGATTCTTTATTTTTTCGAGCGTATCCCTAACGCCGGGGTAGGCGCGAGTATATTTTTCGGTTAATTCGTGGCGCCTCTTATTGAACTCGGCGGACATGTCCTTCAAAAGTCCGGGGTCATCTGCCAGTTCCGGGTAAAGGTCCACCATTATCTTGTCATAAGGCGTTCCGATGCGCTTTCCAAGGCGCGCTTGCGCAACGGGAGGCATGCCCGCAAGATTCAGGGATTCGTTGAATGCGAGCACTATGGACTTAAACGAATCAACAAGCGTGCCGTCAAGGTCGAAAAGTACTGCTTTTAGCATATTATTAATCGCCTTTGATATTTAATATAGGGAATTGTTTAATTTCCGTACCAGTTAT
>MCBF01000001.1:1250214-1256028 GCA_001742785.1 Candidatus Altarchaeales archaeon IMC4 | reverse complement strand
CCCTTGTTTTATTTTAGGCGGGCGTAGGGCAATTTCACTTAACGAACGAACGGAACAAGTGCATCCGAAGTTTTGCGTAGCAAAATTTCCTGAAAGGCAAGCGAAGCGAAGCGGATACACTTTGTTATCCGACCCGAACGGAGCGAAGCGTAGTGAGGGCAAGCACCCGAACGGTGCGCAGAGTTCGCATCGTGCCAGTTTTCGGGTTGATCCATTTTTTCATCTCCACAGCCCGAAAACGAATCAGGCACGAAGCGAATTTTGGATAACTCGTTTTTATACGAAGTGTTTTCGTATAACCAACAAGTATCTGTTATTTATATGGGGTTTGCCTAATTCATATTTTACCTATGTGCATAATCACCTAAATATAACATGGAAACCTATTTGTCGCAGGTCGAAAACGAGTTAAGGTTAAGGAATTACAGCCCGAAAACGATAAAAATCTATTTGAGGTGTATTGAGGACTTTTTTAAAACAAAAAAAGACAGTATTGAGGGCGCCGACATCAACTTTATTCGCGGGTTCTTACTGAACAAACAGGACAGGGGGCTGGCGCCGCAAACCGTTAATCTTTATCTAAACGCAATTAAGTTTTTTTACCGCGACATTATTAAATCTCCGCAGAAGATTGACTTGAAATTTGCCAAACGACCCAAAAAATTGCCTGTAGTCTTATCTCGCGATGAAATTTCAAGAATAATAGAAAAAGTTGACAATAAGAAACACAAGATGATTATTTCGCTGTCCTACGGGGCCGGATTGCGGGTAAGCGAAACGACAAATTTAAAAATAAAAGATGTTGATTTAGAGGAATTGACGATTCACTTAAAAGGAGCAAAGGGAAACCGCGACAGAATAACAATTTTCCCGAAAAAATTAAAAATAGGGCTTTATGAATTAATTTCTTTAAAAAACAAAGAGGATTATGTTTTTGCAAGCGAACGCGGCGGGAAACTGACCGAAAGAACCGCCCAAAAAATTTTTGAAAATTCGCTTAAGAAATCCGGAATAACGAAAGATGCGTCATTCCACAGTTTGCGTCACAGTTTTGCAACGCATCTTTTAGAGAACGGAGTTGATGTTCGATATGTTCAGGAACTTTTAGGGCATCAAAATATTAGAACAACCCAGATTTATACTCATGTAACAAATCCAAAACTTAAAAATATTAAAAGTCCACTGGACGAATTATAATAGTTCAAAACCCAATCAATAACCTAAAGTGGACTACGAGATAAAGCACGCAATCGAGCATTTGGCAGAAACCAACGGCATACGCAGGACCTTCTGGCGCATGGACGAGAAGGTGGAAGGGCTGCTTTTCGGGATCAGGCAGGGCGACGACGCCGTGGTCGTCGGGGACACGGTCGTGAACATGGAGGGCCCGTACCCGATGAAGATTGCACGCAAGACCGGCCTCATACACACCTGCTCGGACATAGTCGTCATGGGCGCAAGGCCGCTTTTTGCGCTGAACGCGATGCAGGTCGATTCGCTAAAGGAGGCGCAGGAGATCGCAGCCGACCTGAAGAAACAAAGCGACGGCCTCGGCGTGCCGATAGTCGGCGGCAACACCCAGCTCGAGAACAATCTCGTGCCGTGCGCATCATTTGTCGTCATCGGCAAACTGGTCAAAAAGCCGATTGCTGATGCAGGGGCGATAGCCGGGGACAAGATACTGATGCTCGGCGAGGTCGTAGAAGGCGAGATCGGCGAGAGGGTCTACCGCGCAAAGGTGAAGTACGCCACGTTTCTTGAGCTTGTCGAAAAGGGCGTAAAGATCCACGCCTCGAAGGACGCATCCCGTGGCGGCTGGTTCGGAAACCTAACGGAGATCCTTGTGAAGTCGAAGGTCGGCGTGAACATAACAAGCATCCAGTACCCCAATATCACAAGGTACATGGGCACCTACATGATCTCGGTGCCGGAAGGGGAGGTACCTAAGATACTCCGGGTTGCCACAAAGCACAAATGCCCGGTTGTCGAGATGGGCACCGTAACGGAAAAATTCAACATATCAATCGGCGGGCGGGTCGTCGTGACAAAGGCGCAGATGGACAAAATAGTAAAAAACATGCCTTTCAGAAAGGCGAAGGTGTGATATCCTATATATTTAAATAGCAGTTCTGTAATAATTAAAATCGATGGGCTGCTTCCTTTTCAAGCAGGACAGATAAATGGTGATTTTGTGAACGAACTAAAGCAGATGGAGATAATCAAGACCGTTATCAAAAAACACAAAGGGTTTCTCGGAGAATACACAAAGGAATTCGAGGAACTTGACAGCAACATCGGCGACAGGGATTTTGCGATAAAGCGGACTTTAGTCCTCAGGGAAAAGTCGGACCAGCTTGAGAACTGGATCGCAGGCAAAGAACAGTCAACCGTCAAGAAGTACCTAGAAGAAAAAAAAGCCGCGGACAGCGAGATAAAGCACCTTGAGGAAAAACTCGCAAAGATCGACAGCAAGGGCAATGCAAACGACCGCCACCAGTGGCTGAAAAAGAGGATATCGTCGCACAAGAAGGCCCTCGCGTGGTGGGAAACGGAATACAACAGGATGCTCCCCAAAATGAAGGCGAAGGCTGCGGTTTCCGGAAAGGCATCCAAAGAAAAGCCCGCGGGGAACTTGAAAGCGGCACCAGAGAAAGCATCTGCAAAAAAAGGAGCGGGTACGGAAAATCCCGCAGAGAAAAAGGAGGCTCCCAAGGCGAAGGCGCCCGTAGCTAAGAAGGCGAAGCCTGATGGGAAAACTAAAGCGAAAGGGGCCGCATCAAAAACAGGGGAGATTCGCTTATCCCGAACTCGCGCGGTAATTCCGAGTAAAACCAAAAAGAAGAAATCAGGAAAATTTCCAAAGGAAATTTTGTCTGTTTCGTAATCGAAATTACAAAACATGAACGAGAAAGAGTTGAAGGTCAAGGTGAATGAATTCAGAAAAGAGATGAACGCCAAGAACAGCCTCATCGAGGACCTTTACAAAAAGATAGATGCCCACAAAAAAGATTCTGAAAAATACCGCACTGAAAGGGACGCAGGCAACGACAAGATAAGGGAACTGGCAGAAAAGGCAGAAGTTTTCAAGAAGAAGCGCGACGAGCTAAACAGCCAGATAGCTAAGCTCAAGGAGCAAAGGGCCGAGCACACCGACAAGATAAAGAAGCTAAGCAGCGAGATAAACGATTCAAAAAGCGCACGGGACAACCTTAACGAGTCTGCGCGCGGGACGTACGAGATGCTTTCAGGGATATACGAGTCCGATATGGACGCGCTCCTGAACAAAGACATACCACTTGACCGGGAGATTGAGATATTCCGCAACATATCAAATTTGAAGGGGCGCCTTGAAAGCTCGCAGAAGGCTGATGAAATCCACAAATCCGTTTCAAACAATTACTCCGCCCTGAGGGAGCTGAACAAGATAGTGAGGGATATATCAAAGGATATAAAAACGCTTGCGGACGAGTCCCAGGAGAACCACGTAAGCGCGATGAAGATATACGACGAGCTCGACGCCATCCGAAAAAGCGCAAACGAGAGCCACGAGAAACTGATGCAAAAGTATGATGAGATGACCCCCCACAGAGACGAAATCAAAAAACTGAAGGAGGACATAAAGAAAATCCGCGAGGATGTGGCGCCGTACCTTGATGAGCTGGACAAGATAAGGCTAGAAAAAGAGGAACATGTGAAGGAAACGACCGTGGCAAAGGCGAAGGAAACCCTCAAGAACAAGAAGCGCCTCAGCATGGCGGACTTCAAACTGCTTCTTGAAAGCGACGAGATCCCGATGAAAAAAGGCAAGGGGGTGCAAGAGCCTGAAGAAGAGAAAGCACCGGAAAATCCAAACTAACCCTATTTATATCAAAAAACGTAATTAATTAGCCTACAAAAAAATGTCAAGCATCAAAAAATCAATTATAAAGGATATCCTTGTCAAGGCCAACAGGGTCAGGAAGAGGGCCCCGGTATGGGTATTCTCAAAGACCAACAGGAAGGTCAGAAACAGCCCGAAGTCCAACAGAAACTGGAGACGGAGTAATATATTTTAGTTTGTTTTATCGGTTTCAACAACAACATCGTTCCCTTTCAGCCCGCCGAACAGCGCCGCACCAGCCACGCCATTCCTTTTCGCTTCTTCAAGCTTCTTTGAGATTTCGGTGTCGGACAACCCCTTTTTCCTGCCGCACCTGATCGCCGAAAGCAGGGATTCGATATCGTTGTAGTGCCGGTATATCGCATCTCCTGCCTCGTGGTACTGCCCGGATTTTTCCTCGAGGCCGCGTATAGTCTCCTCCTGCTTTTCAAGCACATTTTCCAGTTTTGCAAGGTCCTTTTTGAACGAGGTTTTTTCTTTGCCGGATTCCCGCACCATGTCTTTTTTGCTGAAGAACTCGTCAACCGCCTCGTTGAACGTTTCAAACGGGATCCTTTCGCAATCCTTGTAAGGCAGGATGCCGATAGGGAGCACGTCCTGTTCAATTCCATCCTTTACGACTATTTCGGGCGTTGGATGCGTTAGTTTTTCCAGAAGGTTTTTGAAGGATTTGAAAAGACGGGTGATTTCCGAATCGGAAAGTTCTGCGGCGGATTTTTTGTTTTCCACGCCCGCTTCCATGCATATGGCCTCGGCGTAAATGCCGCCGACCCCGACGTCGGTCGCTATCGTCGATGCAGCGTTCTTTTCGGATTTTTTTATGTCGCGCGCAAAATCCTCGAAACTCTCCTTAAGCGGGTTCTTGGCAGCCGGCGGGTAAACATACTCCTGCCCGACACCGAGCGTGCGGTCCTTCCATTTTTGCCAATTTAGGAGCCCAGCGATTTTTCCGTCCCTGCAAAGGAATACGTTGCCGTCGCCGAACACCTCGACGATAAGTTCGTATTTCTCATATTTTCCCTCGATATCAAAGATGACAATCCTGTCGAATTCATGCTGTTTTATGCCCCTCAAAAAAGCCCCCGACAGGTTCTTCCTGAGCTGCATCGCAAAGGATGTCGCACGCGTAGGAACCTCGCGCGGATAATTCGTAAGGCAAAGATAATTCGGGGCGATTATCAGCTCCTGAGTGCCTTCCCCGGAAACGTGAAACCTTAGCTTAAGCTCCTGTTTGCTGAGCTGATAAATCTTATCTACTCTTGAGTTTTTCAGTTTTTCGTCCAGTTCACGGACCAAGAAAAAAACATCGACGGCAGTCAAACGATCCTTCATTTTAATTTAGCACTTTAAGCAATCCATGAAACTTCTCAGCTGCTTTCTTCGGGTCTTTGTCAAGTATTATGGAGCGGCCGACATTCACAAGAATGTTCCTGCCTGCGCTTTTAAGTTTTTCGATGTCCCCGCCCTGCGCCCCGATGCCCGGGCAGAGGAATATCTTGTCATCGCCTGCAATGCTTCTGATTTTTGTTATGTCATCCCGGGTTACATGCCCGGTCGTCCCGACGACAAGGCCGTCGGTTTTGTATTTGTGGGCGTCAAGCGCTATGCGCTCGTACATCGGCGCGCCGCCGGCATCCGCGGTTTTCAGCACCACTGCCTCTGGGTTTGACATCAGGGTGAGGCAGAAGATACCGAGCCCCTCTTTGTGCGCCATCTGTGTAGTCTCCTTCAGGTTCCCTGCAAACGGGCAAAAGGTGAACGCGTCAAAGCCTGCCCTGCCCATCAATTTAATCGCGTTTTCGTTGCTTGGGCCGATGTCCGAGAGCTTGTGGTCAAGGATTGATAAAAGCCCGTTCTCGTGCGCTGTTTTGTTCAGCTCGGCCAGCTGTCCGAAGTCCATCGCAAAGAGCACGTACTGGGAATTTGGCTTAACC
>MCBF01000001.1:1243571-1250114 GCA_001742785.1 Candidatus Altarchaeales archaeon IMC4 | reverse complement strand
GCGCAGTTATCAAAAAGAACAAGGCAGCCATTGACATCAAAACCCCGATGAAACCCCCGAACTGAACGACCTCAAAAGAGACAACCGCAAGAACGGTTATCTCAACGACAGGGAAGAATATCCAGAGGATTGTCTGTATTATAAGCAGTTCCCCGATTTTCTTTGTTGGCTTAAAGGAGTAGAGAAATATTGTCAGCGGGAATATCATCGCCAAAAAGACCATCGCTATGTACCTGAACGTAAGCATTATTATCGGGCCCCAGAGAAGCGTAAGTATCATGAAAAGGAATGGAAGGGCAGCACTTGGTTCGAGATTCTTTGTCTTCCAGATTGTATCGTTAAGCCATGTCCATGACAAGTCAACGGCCGTTCCAATGTTTGTGGCAGTAAGCCCTGTCGACATTTCAATCGACTCCGTCAGCGTGCAGGAAACCAAAAGCAGCAACTCAAAAAGCGGGAATGCGAACGTAACAAAAAGCATGCCGACGATGAGTTTTAAAAGCATGGATTTCGCCCTCGCCCTTCCCTCGAAATCCGTGGAAACAAACATAAAATAAGCACCCGCTCCAAGTATCGCGAGCGCGAAAACCGTATAGAGGAGGTTGGACAAATAATCCGCCACACCCCTCGTACCATCAGGGAGATGGCATATTGTTAGCATGCCTAATATGTTGTTTGTTAAATCCTCCTTAAGCAGGGTATATACGTCTTCACATGCCTGCGCCCAATCCTTGAAGTACCAGATCCTCTCGACAATAGGTCCAACCAAAGCAGCGCATACGCTCTGGGATAACAGCAATGCCACAAACAATATCACGATAACCTTTTTCCTATTCATTTTCCACCTCGATGCTTTCAAGCGCCGCAACCATCGCCGCTAACGGCTCCGCAAAGAACGCCACTGGCATGCCAATTCCCGCGACCCAGTTCATTATGCCAAGCAAAATCATGGGTGCAACGATTAACATCAACGCCCCCGCAGCGGCTATTGCCACCTGAATCAGGTTCAGATTTGTTGCGCCAAATGCCCCAACACTTTGCATCCCTATGCCGTAAACAACGAGGACAACCGCCTCGACAAAAGACACGAAAATCCACATCACGGTAACCTTGAATATGCCCCTTCCCAATTTTCTGGTTGGCTCGAATGAATATAAAAAGATGGTTACAGGAAATATCGCCGCTAAAAATATAAGCGCCATATACCTGAATGCCAGAATCACCATGGGGCCGACTAAAAATGTGAATATCATCAGGAAAAACGGTATTGAAACGGCAGGTTCCCAGTTCATTATCTGATCCATCTGGATATTAAACCAGCCTACCGTCGGCTCCATCAGATTGTTTGCATAGTCTTGAAGGTCTGTAGAAGAGCCCCCGATTGTAAACATGAGCACAACATCTTTTGCAAAATGTTCCAGATCCACAAGCATCATGAATATCGGAACCGAAAGCGTTATGAGTATCATGCTCGCTATAAGCCGCAGCAGCATGGATTTCGCCCTTGCCCTGCCCGAGGGGGATGCAGAATGAAATATAAAATACGCGCCGGTAAGCAGCAATGCAGCAGTATAGAACGGAACGAGGATTGCTATAAAGGTGTGCATAAGCCCTAAAACCATCGGATTCTGGGGCTCTGGCTCGAGTTTCAGGAGCGTCGCGAAATAATCCATGTACGCCTGTTTTAGGCTTTTTATAATGTCGTTTATCGCACCTTGAGCTTGGTTGTTCTCAGCGTTTAGCCAGTCAGGTACCTCCTGAGGTATGTCGCATAAGTCCCCCCATGCCTGGGCAGAGAGCAGTATCAATACTGACAATGCTACGACTGATCTTACCTTCACTTTATTCGAGTGAACAATGTGTTTGGCATTCATGGTAAAAATTCTTTAAGTGATGAGATGAATATCAATGGGGCAACAGTCAGCAATATGAGTGTCGTCATTGCAACGTAAAAAGGCAGTTCCCCCGGAAACGCCCTTCCAAGGTCCACCGCATACAGGGCAATGACCAGCATGAGGGCTTCGATTACCGAGATGAAATTCCAGAGTATCGTCTGTTCAAGCATCGTCCTTCCTATGCCGCGGGTTGGCTTGAAAAAGTACAGGAACAGCGTTATGGGGAATATCACGGAAAAAAAGACGACAACAATGTAGCGGATTGCCATCACCATCATCGGACCGGTAGCCAGAATGACTGCCATGAAACCATAAACCAGCGCATATTCGGGATTAATCTGCTTGGCAGCATCATATTTTAGCACGAAAAGCCACCCCTTCAGCGTCGTGGCGTAGACGTCTTCCAGATGGACGTTTATGGTTGGCTCAAGCACGGCGGATGCCATGTAATGCGAGGTAAATGCCATGGCCTTGAGTATAAACGGCGATAAACCGATGAGCAGCATTCCTAAGAGCAAGTTGGTGAGCACCCCCTTGGCTTTTGCACGGCCCTTTATTGAAGCAGAGGCAAAGATTATGTAAACGCCTACGAATATTATCGCTATAACAAAAATCGGCTGCAGTACGTGGACAAAGAAAAGCATCAGCCGTTTGGTCCCGTCGGTTTCCGGCCTGTCGGGTATCGAGGGGGATAACTTTATCATATCCTTGAAATTCAAATAAAAAGAGTCTATCGCTTCCTGGCCGACGGAGTCTACGCTCGCTCCTGTAATGGCCCTTATAGCCTGCTCCTCGGCTTGGTCCAACGCAGCCCCAATGACTCCGGGGGCAGCACCCTTAACACAATCTATCATACAATCAACACCTGCCACCACGTACGTACTTGCAAAAAGCAGCAGCACGACCGCAACGATTGGTGCGAGTTTTTTTCTTTTCATGGCAAAAACTTCCTGAACGATGCGACCATCATCGGGATGATTAATATGAGTACGAAGAATGCGGAGAGCCCGATTATGAAGTTGATATCGGGCGTAGGCGCATCAATCGTTTTGTTTACCACGATATTGCCTGCCGTAAGAGACGCCCACCCTATACCAATCGCGGCATATGCGCCCGCCTCCGCTACCTGCGAGGTGCTCCATAGTATCGTCTGTTCTGCCATCCGCCTTCCAAGCCCCTTCGTGAGTTCGAACGAATAGAAAAACACAGTAACCGGCGAAAGCGCGGTAAACAGCATCAGTATGACAAACCTTATGTACAGTATGAAAAAGAGCCCCCACCACAGCATCAGGTCTATGACCCCAAAAATAAGCCCGTAGGGCGCAGACCACGTAAATATCTCATATTTGAGCATGAACCACGAGCCGCATTGGTTCAGCGGATCTGCGGTTGCCGCATTATTTGAGAGTATAGTGCCAGCTATCGAATGCGTTAACTGCAGCAGGATTTTCATCAGCAGGGGCGCGAGCGTTACAAGGCACATCCCTAATATAAGCATCGGGAGCATTGTTTTCGCTTTCGAGCGGCCCTTCGCAGTCGTTGATATGAACATAGAATACATTGCGACAAATAATATCGCAAGAACGTACATCGGCTCGATTACGCGCAGGAATATCCCCATAGCTGCCTTTATCTGGGGGTCCGTTGCATCTGGATTCATAAGTATTAAATCAGGTATAAGATCGTCGTAATCAACGTTTGCTGATGGAGCGGGTGTAGCAATATTGAGAAATCTTAGGAGGGGCTGGCTTGCTTTGCCGGCGATCATATGCGGTATGTCGTGTAGTTTATGGCAGATCTCTTTACATTCGCTGTGGGGGGGGGCGGATACCGTCACCGTCCCCGCCAATAACAACCCTGCAATGGTTACGATCAAAAACGCTGCCTTGTATTTCATCTTAAGGTAAAAAGTCCTTAAACAAAAGGACCATTAGCGGCTGCGCGACCATTAATGCCAAAAGCGCCGCCATTATCATCCCCGACTGCATTGCCATCGAGTAAACCGGAAGGAGTATGCCCCCGGCCGAAAGCCCGAAAATGACGGCCGCGAACATCAAACCCTCAGCCCCCTGCGCAAATATCCAGAGTATTGTCTTCTCCAGAAGCGGCCTTCCTATACCGCGCGTTGCCTTAAACGAATAGAGGAACAACGTCATAGGGAAGATTGCAAAAAAGAGTATCAGCACTAGGTACCTTATCGCGAGCACTATCATCACAGCAAGCAGAAGCACCGTCGGGAGAGCAAGGAATATAAAAGACGCCTGGGGGGTCCAGTGCCCTGCAGCCCACCACGTGTCTTTCGACCATTCCACCAGCGGCGAGAACGTACCCTTTGTGAGAATGCGCGTCTTTTCATCGAACGTACTCGCAGATGCGGCAGTCGGCGACGACTGAACCGCCATGACTATCGCCCACTGTGCCACCGAATGCGAAGCCGAGAGCATTGCTATAATTATGTATTTTGACATGAGGACCGCTACCATGCTGATAATAATCACAGGTACCAGCGACTTAGCCCGCTTTTTTCCAGCCAATGAGCCCGACATGAGTATTACGTACACACCGAGAAGCAGCATAATAGCTGCATATACCGGCTCCAATATGTGGATAAAGAAGAGCATTATATTATTCATCATTTCATTATCCAAATCGGGATTTGCAAGCACCATGTTGACGAAATTTGAATAAAAACTATCTGCTATGGCCGTGAGGGGCTTTGACGCATAGCATGTGGCAAAACTAGTCCATAGGGGCCATGCAACAGATTCTATCAGATCGCCAATACCAGGGGTTGCAGCTTTTCCTATTGTATTAATATCTATAGCATCGGATATGCCGGCACTCGCCAGGATAATCAGGCATATCACGGCATATATCCCGATCCACCTCTTTTCACTTTTCAATTCACGCGAATCACTTTGTGATTCGGTGTCCTGTGAATCTATCCGATTCACGCGGATGAATTTTGCAATTTGCACCTTATTTCTCCCCCCTCAGTTCCCGCCACATTCCCCCGAAGTCTATGCGGCCCTTCCTGAAAAAGCGGTACGAAAGCAGCCCGACTATGAATATCAATATAAGCAGAACAACGTCCGGCGAAAGGAGGAACCAGAAACTGCTGAAACTCCACACATCTATGTACACCGAATCTTCGCTGTCTGCATATTGATTACTGCCGTTGAAAGTGAGCTTTGCCGTAGTGCTTTTCTCGCCTATTGTGAAAGCGAATGTTACGTTTCCACCCAGGCCAGTGCTCAGCGCGCGCGGCGTTATCATTGCCACATTCTCGCTCGTATTGAGGCTTATCGTTCCTCCAGATACTGGACTTCCATTGCACGCGTCTGTGAGGGTTCCGGTTATACTGACCTTTGTTCCGGGACTCACGAAAAATTCCCCGGGATATACCTGGGTAATCTTTATTTTGGGCCCGTTCCTTATCCGTACGTCCACGTCTATGTTGTTGGAATACCTCCCGGCGGCCGGAAATAAATCTATCGTGATGTTCTGGTAGGGTGTGTAAATCGTAATGTTTGCGTTCAGGATATCACTTTTAGATACATTGTATGTGACAATGTTGGTATTAGCAGAGTCCATCCCCTGGTCGGGTTTAAAACGGAACGAGAACGAGGTTGTGTTGCCGGAGTATTCTATGTTCGTCAGATGGGTGTCTTTTACTGAAAATTCAACTTCCGGGCCTTTATACATGAGGTTTATTACAAAATCGTAATAGGTTGGCTCGAATTCATGGAAATTTCTCTCAGACAGGCAGGTGTCTTCTTGGTCACCCTGTGGGGCGCATACACACGGATACAGGGTTTCGTTATAATTCGGGTCGTTCGGGTCGTTCGGATCATACAACTGCCCCGAAGGGCCCGGGCTTTTACACTTTGGCAGGCGAATGTCATACGAGCAAAAACAGTTATCAGGACATGTCTTTTTGCATTCTTCAGGATAATCCGGCCAATTTTCATAACCGTAGCGGTCAGTCAGGTTGTACCTTCGCAGCGCCTCACCTGTGTCCGATTCAGAAGCCCTCTCGTACAGAATGTGTTCCGCCGGCATCAAGAAGGTGAGCGGGGAATATAGTTTGTAATGATTCCCCATCATGAGTTCGAACTTCCTCAGGACATCCGGCTCCATAGTGATGTCAAGCGTTCCCGTAACCTCGTCGTTGTTCAAACCAACGCACCTGTCGATCGTCCCGTTTATCCTGATATTGGCATGCGGCAGGCCGCTGTCCATGTCCGGCCGGGGGCGGCTAACGTTCGCAAACCAGTAGTCGGGCACGGTTACCGAATCGCTGAAGGGCTCTGAATCAATTTTCTCTATCAGGTCCTCGGAGGTTATTGGACCAATACTACAACTGCTAATGGGTCCTTTTTTCTCGTCCCTTGTTTGTATAAACCCGCACGCACTTGTTTCTTTAATGATCCTCCCCCCGCACCACTGCTCCGTACCACCCCCCCCGGAAACAGAGATTATCCTTGCACCTCTGACCGAGCGAGCACCCCCAATCCCCGCAGCACTGACTGTTGTCTCCTTGCCCCTCACATTATTACACTCTCCATAATAACATTGTATAGGGTTGTCGGTATATTGGTTAATAAAGTCAAACAGACACGCGCCAGAGTCACTGGATGATCTGTAC
>MCBF01000001.1:1233085-1243471 GCA_001742785.1 Candidatus Altarchaeales archaeon IMC4 | reverse complement strand
TTGTGGAAAAAAGGTATCAAGAAATCAGTTATTGGACGTAGTGGGGAAAATCATGGAGAAATTTAGGTTATTAAATCAGTATTCCAAAAGATAAATATGTTCCCAGTGGATATAAACAGGAAGGAAAAAAAGGCGACATTAACATTCAACAGCGAGTTTTACGACCAGTACTATATCACGGAGGTCTGCGAGAGGTTTAGTGACATCTCTAAGATAAAACTGGTTTTTGACCGGGACAAAAAAAGGATTACTGCCGAGATAACCCCTAAGGGGAATGATGACATAGAAGAGGTGGCATACCAGTTCGCAAACTGGGCGCTGCACCTGCAGGTTAAGGGTGTTTAAAATGGCATACACATACTCAATAGACACGAAGGCGTACGTATTGAATGAATTCTTTCATAAGAATCTGTCTGAAGGTCGGTTTCTGGTGACCACGATGCACGGCGGCTGGGCAATACTCTCCGAAGAAGAGTTTCGAAAGCTAAGGCACGGGCAGGTCGAAGATGACATCCAGTTGTACAACCTGCTCAGGCAGGAAGGCATAATACTTGTCGAAGATGATTCGGACAGGATAGCTGGAAACTACAGGAATAAGTACCAGCAGATCTATCAGGGGACAACGCTTCACATAATGACCCCCACCTTAAGGTGCAACCAGAAGTGCATCTACTGTTATGCAAACTCAAGGCCTGAAGGTGCCAAGGAATATGATATGACAAAAGACACCGCAAAGGCGATTATAGACTTCGCGATGCAGTGCCCCTCCGATTCGATAACGATAGAACTCCAGGGGGGGGAACCGCTGCTTAATTTCGACACAATCAAGTTCATCATAAAATACGCAAACGAACAAAAGAAAAAGAAGAACAAGAACGTTGAGTTCAGGCTCGTCACGAACCTCACCCAGATGACCGACGAAAAACTGGACTTTATCTTGAAAAATAAAATCGGGCTGAACTCTTCTTTGGACGGCCCAAAGCACGTGCACGACCACAACCGCAAATACGACAGCGGAAAAGGGACTTATGACGATGTCGTCTACTGGATAAAAAGGCTTCAGGAAAAAGGGGCGGGCATATCCTGCATGCCAACCATCACGAGGTATTCCCTGCCCTACTGGAAGGAGATAGTGGATGAGTACAGGCGCCTTGGCCTGAACAGGTTCTGGGCAAGAAGGCTCAATATCGGCGGGGAAGCCACGAAAAACTGGAAAGCGATAGGCTACTCCCATGAGGAGTTCCTTGATTTCTGGAAAAAATGCCTCGAATACATCCTTGAATTAAACAAAAGCGGGGAAAAGATGGTCGAAGGGGCCGTTGACATCGTTGCAAGAAATATGATATTCTCAAAGAGCTACTGCAACTTTGTCTGCATGGCATCCCCCTGCGGGTGCGCATGGAGCCAGGTGTCGTACGACTATGCCGGAAATATCTACACCTGCGACGAAGCCCGCGGTTTTGAGGAATTTATACTAGGAAACGTCAAGGAAACAACTTACAAGGAACTTTATACGAGCCAGAAGGTGATGGACCTTGTCTGCCTGTCAACCGGGATGTCATTTGACTGCGCAACCTGCGTGTATCACCCATTCTGCGGCCCGTGCATAGTTGATAATTACGGCGAGAACGGCAACATAATCCAAAGGCCGAATTCCTTCAACTGTCTTGTGAAAAAAGGGCAGCTGGATTACATATTTGGCGATATAATCCCAAACAAGGAAAAATTCGAGATCGTCAAGGAGTGGGTCGGGCTTAAACGAAATTGATTTGAATAGTCCATTACCTTTAATCTTGATTAAAGGTTTTGTTACCAAACCTCTAATTGTGCTATAAAGATTTTCAAACTTGTGCCCCAAACATCTAATCATCACAGCCGACCAAGAGGAAGAAAGAGACATCAAGAACAAGACGATAAACATAACCCCTATATGGAAATGGCTCCTCATTAAGGATTAATCACGGGGCGGATTGAACTTAAGCGAAATTGATAATTTTTGTAGCGAGTTCGTCGCAGTAATGGCACCTAAAACAGTTCTTATCGCACGAGGCGACCTTCTTTAGAAAACCGTCGAGGGATTTGTTGTCTACGAAGGCATTATACCGCACCCTAACCTCGTTGAGGTTACTATCCATTATCTCAAGGAGATTCCCATTAAACCCTTCGTTTAGATAAGCTTTAGCAGCATTTATAATCCATTCTGTATCCCTCGTCCTTCCGCTGATCTTAAAGTAATCAGTTATCTTGGAGTACTTTTTCAGGTCTTCGGGCCTTATCCAGCAGGACTTCAGTATTTGGGAGGGGTCTATCCTGCTTATGTGGTGGCAGTTAAAGAAAAATTGGTCTTTCGGCGTTTTTCCCTCTTTCGACCAATGGGACACCATGTTAAAATGAAACTTCCGGTAAGGGCATTTAAACAAACAGCCCTCGTTCACCATCAATTTCAGTTCACAGTCAACGGCCTCTTTTACCTCCTTCAGCAGTTCCAGGTCCCTGTTGATGTCCCTGTCGGGGATTATCACGTCCGCGCCTAACTTTTTGAAGAAAACAGCCCTTTGGACGGAATCTATATCAGCCAGCACAGACGCATTTATCTCTATCTTAGGAAGTTCTTTTCTTATCCTCTGCAGATAAAGCGGGTTCGCCACGGTGACTGCCTCAAGCCCATGCTCCGTATGCATCTTCTTCACATATCTTATGACACTGCTCACATTTTTCGGGTGGTACCAGTCGAGGCCTTCACAAGTGGAATTCAAAATCAGGTTCGCCCTCAAACCCATGTCATGTATTTTTCCAAGAATACTGGTGAAGCCTTCAATATCTAGGCGTGGCATGATCCTTCCTGAGGCAAGATATTCTGGGGGCCCGGAGAGGTATATCTCCTGCACGCCATTTCCGTCAGATCCCCTGACATCAGATATCCTATTTAACAATCCCTGATTATTGTTGTAAGGAACCGAGAATTTAAAATTTGGCATATTATCATATATTAACAGTTTTTTATATAGGACAGGGATTACAAAATTGATAATGAGGAACAATGGAGGTGGGTCCTTTGTAGGGCGTTATCTTTTTATCGTAATATAAAGTATACAAATTATACTTTATATTCGACACAAAAATTCAACTCTGTTGAATTTTTCTTGTTACGTTGTAAAGGGTATGAAAAGGACTAAAATATTCAAAAGCACTTGCAGTATGTGCCACGGGGGTTGCGGGGTTCTAGTACATGTTAAAGACGGAAAAGTGGTGAAGATAGAGGGTGATAAACATTCACCTTTAAACAAGGGCCGTTTGTGCCCGAAGGGAAGGACGAGTTTAGAGCACCTCTATAATGAGAACCGCCTAAAATACCCACTGCAGAGAACTGGCAAAAGGGGCGAAGGAAAATGGAAAAGAATCTCATGGAAAGAGGCCTTAGAAATCGCATCATCCAGATTACTTGACATAAGAGACAGATATGGAGCACATGCAGTATCTTTTCTGATAGGGACACTGAGGCATCACAATTCTTTTGTTATTGAATTCGCCTTAGAATACGGGAGCCCAAATTGGGCAGAGCATCAACAAATTTGCTTTAACCCGCACAGGGTTGCTGAGGAGCTGACCTATGGCTCAGACACACTTTGTGATTTTTCCATCAGACCAAAAACAATACTATGCTGGGGTGCCAACCCAGTTGTTTCTGGATTAAACCCGAACCCGCCATTTCTTTTTTTGGATGCTGTAAAACAAGGCAGTACTGTTATAACAATAGATCCTAGGAAATCCGAGACAGCAAAACTATCCAAAACCCATCTACAAATAAGGCCGGGTACGGATTGCGCCTTAGCCCTAGCGATGATAAACACAATAATAAATGAAGATATTTATGACAAGGAATTTGTTCTAAAATATTGTGTTGGTTTTGGAGAATTAAAAAAACATGTGCAAGACTGTACGCCCGAATGGGCAGAAAAAATAACATGGGTTAAGGCAAACAATATAAGGAAGATCTCAAGAGAGTATGCAATAAACAAACCGTCTTGTATACGATTCGGCCTTTCGTTAGAGCAAAATATAAACTCCCTTCAAACCTGCCGTGCAATCTCGATTCTGGTGGGCATTACCGGAAACCTCGATGTTGGTGGGGGGAATCTAATCCCCTATTTGCCTGTCCAATGCATCCCATCCTTTCACCGCAAAATGAAGATGCGACCAGTTAATAATTTTCCTTACCTTCCAGGGGCGCATTTCCCAAGTATGATAAACGCTATAAAAACAGGAAAGCCCTATCCGATTAGGTCTGCAATTATTTTTGGGGCTAATCCGCTCGTTAGTTATCCCTATCCAAGGAAAATTTACGATGCCTTCATGGATTTGGATTTTATTATGTGCAGCGATATTTATATGACCCCTACGGCAGAACTAGCAGATATTGTCCTGCCGGCTGCAACGTGGCTTGAGACAGACACTCTTCTGACACCAATTGGGGACACAATATTCTGCCAGAGAAAAATTATCGAAATCGAAGAATCCAAGCCAGACGAGTGGATATTATTACAACTTGCCCTAAAATTGGGCTTGCCGTTAGGCCGTATGAGTCTGGAGGATATCTATAATTATCAACTAGCACCAAGTGGGATAACCTTTAACGAACTAAAGAAAAAAGGACAGGTGAGTTTTAATGCTAAATATAAAAAATACGAGGTTACTGGGTTTAAGACCCCAACAGGACGGATTGAGTTATATTCAGAGAGATTAAAGCAGCAAGGATTTGAGCCTTTGCCAGTTTATAAAGAACCACCCGAAAGTCCAATCAGTACCCCTGAAATTTTCAAACAATATCCATTAATCCTGATTACCGGAAGAAGGAGTATCGAATACTTTCACTCGGCAGGGAGACAGGTAATGAGTTTGAGAAAAACGCACCCATATCCACTGGTTGAAATGCACCCAGATACTGCAGAGAAGAATGGAATTAAAAAGGAGGACACAGTATGGATAGAAACGCCAAGGGGCAAAATAAAACAAAAGGCGAAGGTTACGGAGGATATACACCCAAAGGTAATAAGTATAGAACATGGCTGGTATTTCCCGGAAACAAAACAAGGATTACAAGGGGTTTTTTTATCAAACGCCAACGCCCTGACAGATTATGATATATGTGGAGCGGAAATGGGCAGTTACCAATTAAGGGGGCTGCTTTGCAGAATCAACAAGGCCTAGAGTTCTCTTACCGCCTTCTTTGCAAACTCTTCGCAATAATGACATTTGGAGCAGTTTTTATTACAACCAGTAACCCTCTCAAAGAAATTATCTTTATCGAGCAGTTCGTTATCAACAAAAAAAGGAGGGGAGCCGTTAATGATCTCCATCAGGTTTTTCGGCGATTTCTCGGATAGGTACGCAGCAGCAGTTTTTAAAATAAACCCACCGGGCTTATCCCTGCCGACAATTTTGAACCAACTCGTTATCCCCCTATATCTTACCAAGTCTTCTGGCCTTATCCAACTTGATTTTAACAATTGGGACCGGTCTATCTTAAAAATTGAAGAGCAATTCTTGATCTCCGGTTGGGCCAATCTGTCCTGATTTCTGTTAATCAACTCTTTGGACGCATGCGAAATCCAGTTATCATGGAATATCTTATAAGGGCATTTAAACAAACAGCCCTCGTTCACCATCAATTTCAGTTCACAGTCAACGGCCTCTTTTACCTCCTTCAGCAATCCCAGGTCCCTGTTGATGTCCCTGTCGGGGATTATCACGTCCGCGCCAAATTTATCAAAAAAAATCGCCATTTGGACAGAATCAATACGGCTTATGACAGAAGCGTTTATCTCAATCTCAGGGAACTCCTTTTTGATTTTTTGGATGAACAAGGGGTTTGCGAGGGTTACTGCATCCAAATCATTTTCTAAATGCAATATCCTAATCAATTTCAAAACCATGCCGACATTTCCCGGCTGGTACCATTGTGTGCCCTCACAGCTCGAGTTTAACAAGAGATTAGCCTTGATTCCGTTCTCGTGGCAAAAACTTATTACTTTAACAATGTCTGCAATGTTTACTTTTTTGGTAATAATCCTTCCGGACCCGAATATTTCCTGCGGACCAGAGAGGTATAACTCCCCTATCTTATTGTTTCCTATACCATTTCCAAAATCCCCCGCAAGCATCTCCAACATTGAGAAATCGTTGTTGTAAGGAACCGAGAATTTAAAATTTGGCATGTTGTATCTTATGAACTGGCGCTTAAATGCACGTGTTTCCTATCAATCATTTAAATTCTTTTGGCCATCTAATGATTAACATGTCAGGCGAACTTCATCTCGTCGTTGGATATTCCTGCAACAACCGCTGCATCCACTGCTTCATGGAAGATACGCGGATTGAACTCGGGGCTGCCGGAAAACCACTGGATAAACCAACGGACGAGGTAAAAAAAGAGATGCAAAACCCAGAGATAGGCACCGTTCTCTTTACAGGCGGGGAGCCGACGATAAGGGGTGATTTCCTTGAACTTTTGAGAGTTGCAAAAAATTTAGGTTTATCCGTTTCCCTGCAGACCAACGGGAGAACCTTCTGTGTCGAAGGATTCGCAAAGAAGGTCATGGATATTGCGCCGGAAATGTCGTTTACCATACCCCTGCACAGTGATAAGCCCAAGACGCACGACGAAATCACAAGGGTCGGCGGCTCATGGAAAGAGACAACCGATGGTATAAAAAACCTGAAAAAATACGGGGCGCGCAACATATGCGCAAAAACCGTCATCCAGCGCAGCAATTACAAAGACCTTGATAAAATCGTTGAACTCGCCTCTGGGCTTGGGGCAAAAAAGATAAGTTTGACGTTCCCGCAGATAGGCGGAAACAGGTTTGCAAAATGGCACGAGATAGTCCCAAGATTACGAGAGATCGAGGATTACGTGAAAGGGGCGATCAAAAAGGCAAACGAGCTCGGCACAGAAATCACAGCGGATGCGATACCATTCTGCGTTCTAGAGGGATACGAAGAATACTGCGGCGATTTAAATACCGTGCTTTTGCCGTCCATCGAGGGAAGGTTTTACAAGAGAAAGACAAATCAAGAGGAGGATATAATAAAGGACCTTGAGATCGGAAGAAGAACCAAGGCAGATAAATGCATCGGATGCAAATACTTTTATGTGTGCATCGGCGTTTGGAGGGGATATATCGGGCTTTATGGTACCGGGGAATTTAAGCATGTGGCTGGAAATATGATAAACGACGTTGGCGATTTCCTAAAAGAACTTGGGAGGATTAAATGAAGGGGATAAAAAGTACATATAATCTGAGAGGGACCCAAAAATAGAATGGATCAATTATTTGCCCTGAGGATTCTTATATTGGTTTTATTTGGGGTTCTCATCTCATTGACAGACCTGAGGCGGCGCAGGATATACAACAAGCACCTCATCATCATGGCGGCAGTCGGAGTATGCCTTTTTTTTGCAACCCCTGGAAATATCATAAATTACGGCGTTAACTTTCTTGTCTGCCTTCTTATCGGGGTAGTCCTGTGGAAGATAAGGTTCTGGAATGCTGGCGACGGAAAATTATTTGCTGTTATCTCGTTATACCTGCCCCCGGCGTTCTATGACTCGATTTTCCCATCCGAAATAGTGATATTCAACGTGCTCATATTGAGCTTTATCCTATGGATTCCCTCGTTAATCCTCAGGACAAAGACGAGCGAAAAGGCAATGGTAGTCAAAACCGCATTTAAGCCGTCCAATGTAGCGAACCTCGCCCTCCTCATATTCGGGTTGTTCTGGGTAGTAATGCAGGTTATGTCTGCGTCAGGTGTCAGTATATACCTCTTCAACATTATAGCCGCCCTTTTGGTTTACATGATACTCAATAAATTTTTTAAATCATACGTCATATACATCCTCCTTCCATTGGCAGCGCTCAGGGTGATATATGACCCAATCATCTTTTCAACCGGCTTTTTAATAAGCTATATGCCGACGCTTTTTGTGCTGCTTGTTGCTTATGCCGTCGGCATATTAGCCCTTCACATCTCCCACGACGAGAGGTATCTGAGAGATATAAAACCCGGCGATATCCCGATGGGGATTATGACAAAATCAAAAGGGGATATTGATTTCAACAACTTCATGGAAAAAACTTTCAAAGAAAAAGAAAGGATAATGGCAAGGGGCTTCAGCGAGGATGATATTGAACAGATTAAGAAAATAAAAAATATCGAAGGCTTTGTTGTCAAAGGATACGTACCATCCGCCCACATATTCTTCGCAGCCGCGATATTGACAATTCTCTTAAACTCGGACATAATAAGTTATTTAGCGCTCGAATCCTATACGTTAATCTACGAATGAGATGGACAAAAGGATTTCTAATAGGTGTGTTCTTGGTTTAAATTTGTCTGGACATGATAGCAGTGCATGTATTGTACAAAATGGGGCAGTCTTTGCTATTTCACTTGAAAGACTAAATAGAATCAAACATTCTGGTCCCATAACTGGAGATGGATTCGAGATGCACCATGCAGTTAACTACTTGTTAAACCTCGAAAATATTGCTATTGAAGATATCGATAGTATTGTGATAAACTCCCCCGAACAAGAGGATTGGCTTAAAGAATTGGCATCTAAAAGATATCCTACCCATGATGTCGCCCTCTTACCACAACCGAGCCATCACATAGCCCATGCGTATAGCGCTTTTTTTACAAGCCCATTCAAGGAAGCGGTTGTTTTGGTTGCTGATACAGTTGGAAGTTATGCACCAAATAAATATGCAAGGGAATGCGAAACCGCATTTTTATTCGATAGAAGGAACGAACCCAAAATAATAAAAAGAAACTATCGAACCCCCGGTGAAATTAGTGCCGGGTGGCTTTATAGTTTCATCACAGCATTGCTTGGGTTCGGTGGTTCACAAATTCCTTTTTCAGGGGCAGGCAAAACAATGGGTCTGGCACCTTATGGCAAAAACAGGGATGATTTTCCAGATTTCACTGACTATTACAAGGAAAACAAGAATATACCTGCCGTTGATTTTAAAAATATGCTTGATGCACAGGGACTGCTCCCTAAACCTATCCAGGAAAAAGAATTAGGAATTAATTTTCCAGAACATGTAAAATGGAGGGTTGACTGCCGACTGCCACACGAACCAATAACAGACCTCCACAAGGACCTTGCATATTTCGCACAGAAAAATATCGAAGATAGAGTTCTTTGCCTAATCAAAGATATAGAAGATAAAACCAAAATAAAAAACCTATGTTTAGCAGGGGGTACCTTCCTGAATTCGATATTGAATAAAAAAATAATGGATAAAAGTTCATTTCAAAGGATTTATGTACAGCCAGCAGCCACGGATGACGGTTGCGCGATAGGCTGTGCGATGTGGGGCCTCTTGGAGAAATCAGATAATTCAAATAAAAAGGAATTTTTTGGAATGCCGTATCTTGGAAAAGAATATTCCGACAAAGTGATAGGTGCTTTTTTGAAAGATCTAAACACCTCTTTTCATACAAGGTTTATATGCAAGGAGATCTCACCAACCAAGGAACCCCTTAAGAAGATAGCATCGGCGTTAGCGGATGGCAAAATTTGTGGATTTTTCACGGGGAGATCGGAGTTCGGTCCAAGGGCTTTAGGCAACAGGAGCCTTTTAGCTGATCCGAGAAGAAGGGATATGAAGGATAGGTTAAACAAGGTAAAAAAACGAGAGTCATTCCGTCCTTTTGCCCCAACAATTCTAAGAGAGAGGGTCTTGGAATATTTTGATATTGATGTGGATAAGGCAGTTTACCTATTGCCCTTCATGACAGTCGTCGCCAATGTGAGGGGGGATAAAAAAGATTTAATCCCGGCCGTTGTCCATGTAGATGGTACCAGCCGACTTCAGGCTATAACCCAAAAAGAAAACGAGCGATATTACCAACTGATAAAAGAATTTGAAGATATAACTGGGGTCCCTATGGTACTAAACACCTCTTTCAATTGCCAGGAACCAATAGTTGAAACCCCATTTGATGCCATGAAGACATTTCTGGAAAACGATATTGACTATCTATTTTTAGATCCATTCCTAATAATAAAAAATAACCCACGTGAAATAGAATTATTATAAGATGGACAAAAGATTTGTAGTATTTGCGATTTTGGTTTTTGCAGTAAGCGCGGTATTCATATTCCAGAACACCCCCTAAGAGGCAGTCTATGTCCAGAAAAACGCCTCGGAATCTGCCGGGGACTGGCCGATGTTCAGGCACGACGTTCAAACCGGTGAACAGCGCGATATGGGACATCCCCGAAAGCGCAAAGCCCTTTCAGGACAAGCATTTGCCAAGGCAAATGACAAGCATTTGCAGCACCTGCAAATGGTGTCCTGTAAATCTAAA
>MCBF01000001.1:1224616-1232985 GCA_001742785.1 Candidatus Altarchaeales archaeon IMC4 | reverse complement strand
CGGAAAGCCGAAAGCCGCAAGGGCAGTCGGAGGCGCGCTGAACAAAAACCCGGATCCTGTCAGGGTTCCGTGCCACAGGGTAGTGCGCTCGGACGGCTCTGTCGGGGACTACCTGCTGGGTGCCGGAAGAAAAATAGAACTGCTTGGTGGCGAACAAATAATGGTCAAAAACCGCAAAATCCAAAACCTTGAAGATTTCCTATTTCGGGATTTCAAACCCCTGGATTGAGCGCCGATATTATTCCATTTTTCTCTGACCTTGACAAATAATTATCAATGCCGAAAAAAGTCCACTCTCACGCGTCCAAGAACAGGCTCATCACGAATATCCCTATCGCCCAGGTCGGGGCTACGATGGGGGACATCCAAGGCATGGTGTTCGAGGGTGCAAAGAAATTTGAAACAATCGATTACGTCTATGTTGTCGACAAGGACAACGTCCTAAAGGGCGTAATCTCTGTCAAGGAGTTCATGTCCGTGAGGAATATGAACGTCCGTGTCGAGAACGTCATGAAAAAGGACCTGATCGTAGCGCACCCACTTACGCATCAGGAACGGCTGGTTTATCTTGCCCTTTCGCACAATATAAAGGCAGTGCCAATAGTCGATAAAGAGGGGCATCTTTTGGGGGCAGTCCCGTATGATGCACTGCTTAAGATATTCAATGAGGAAGCCCACGAGGACATGATAAAATTTGGCGGGATATTTCACAGGGTCGGGAAAGAGTTTTCTGTCAACGGATTATCCGCGTCCGAAATGGTAAGGCACAGGCTTCCGTGGCTGGTGGTTGGTGTTTTGGGCGGCGCAGTTACCGCGTCCGTTGTGAGCGGTTTCGAAAACGTCCTCAGCCACCTGATAATCTTGGCTGCGTTCATACCGGTTCTGGCATACCTGGGCGATGCCGCCGGGACACAGTCCGAGACGCTTATAGTCCGAAGCATTGCCCTGAACCCTAACCTTTCGCTTAGGGCATATTTCATCAAGGAATTCATGGTCGCCTGTGTCCTTGCATTAATCTGCGGGCTTCTTCTCGGAGCCGTTGTAATTGTCGGCTGGGGAGACCCTCTGGTCGGGGCTATCGTCGGCATCTCGATGTTTTTAAGCATAATCGCGGCGATATTCTTTTCAACCGTCCTTCCGATTTTGTTCAGTAAGGTAAACCAGGACCCTGCGTTCGCATCCGGGCCTTTTGCGACAATGGTGAGCGACATCGCAACAATATTGATATACTTTGTGGTCGCATCCGTTCTGCTTGGGCACTACGGCCTTTTGTAGCAGGGGGTTTTATTTACTGGCTCGTAAATATTTACTTACAAATGCTGCCTTAGCTCAGTTCGGGAGAGCTGCCGGCGCACGGCTAGCTCCGTGCACACGCTGGTGCTACACTCGCTGCGCTCGGTAACACATCACGCTAACAGAACAAAAAAAACAAAAAAACAAATGCTGCCTTAGCTCAGCTCGGGAGAGCACTCGGCTGAAGACCGAGGTGTCCAGGGTTCAAATCCCTGAGGCGGCAATTTTTCTTATCACTCTGAACAGAAATGACCAACCAACTTCTAAAAATCGGCATCCTCGCTATCCAGGGCGACGTTTCCGAGCATGCGGACTGCTTGAGACGGGCACTGAAAAAACTGAATACACGCAAAACACTTCGTGTTTTGGTGTCCCGAAACCGCAACAAGCGTTTGCGACAAAGTCGCAAACGGTGTCCTGTGAATCTATCGATTCACACGGAAGCGGTTTCGCGGATTTCAGGCGACATCGTGCTTGTGAAAAACGCCTGCGAAATCCCGCCGCTTGACGCCCTGATAATCCCCGGCGGCGAGAGCACCACTGTCGGCAAACTTATAGAGATGGACGGGATTGCGAATGAGATAAAGGCAATGGCAAAAAAAGGCAAGCCGATCCTCGGCACCTGCACCGGCGCGATACTCCTCTCCAGGGAAATCGTTGACTGCGCCGAAGGGCAAAAATCACTCGGCCTGATCGATATTTCCGTGCGGCGCAATGCGTTCGGCCGCCAGCGGGAAAGCTTCGAGGCGGGCGTTGATTTCGAGGGCATCGGCAAATTCCCCGGGGTTTTCATAAGGGCGCCCGCGATAGAATCTGTTGGAAAGGGTGCAAAGGCGGCGGCTTCCCTTGGTGAAAAGGTAGTGGGTGCAAGACAGGGCAATGTGCTCGCCCTGGCTTTCCACCCCGAACTTACCGAAGACACTCGGGTTCACGAGTATTTTCTACAAATGATTTAAGCACCTAATTCCTGTAATTAATGATGAAACTATTCACAAGTTCGGGATTTGACGAGGCCGCAAAGTTCGTAATCTGCGGGGTGCCGTTCGATGGCAACTGTAGCTATCGCAAGGGCGCGGCGAAGGGCCCGGATGCGATAAGGGACGCATCGTGGGAGATCGAGACCTACATGATCGACAAGGGCATCGACTTCGACGAACTCTCGATTCACGACGCAGGAAACCTGGCCTGCGAAACCTACAAAGGGCTTGTAAAATCGGCGGATGAATTCGTCGGCAGGTGCGCAGGCAGGCAGTTTGTCGCACTCGGAGGGGAACACTCTGTAACATATCCGTTTGTTAAGTCGCTGGCAAAAAGCCATGACCTGCAGGTTCTGAGCATAGATGCGCACCTTGACCTGCGGGAAAGTTACAAAAACAACAGGGATTCCAACGCCTCTGTCATGCGCAGGATATCCGAGGAAATCGGAAACGATAACCTGTTTGAGTTCGGCGCGCGCTGCGCATCGCGGGAAGACTGGGAATACTCAAAGAACATAAGCATCGCCCCGATGAAGGATATACGAAAGGACGGTGTCGCCCGCGCGATAGAAAAGCTGACGAAGAAAATCAAAAAGCCGCTTTACCTTTCGATCGACATGGACATAATCGACTCATGCTACGCCCCCGGCGTCGGAAACCCGGAGGTCTTCGGTCTCTTGCCCCTTGAGTATCTGGAACTCATCCGCGCAGTAATGAAAAACTGCGACGTGATATCTGCGGACATCGTCGAGGTCTGCCCGAAATACGACAACGGCGCAACGGCCCTGCTTGCGGCGCAGACGGTCTTCGAGATAATCGGGGGATGGGCGGAGAAGGCGTGAGTGCAAATTGAAAAATGCAAATTTCAAATTGAAAATGACGACAATCGTAATCGGCTCGGGGGATGCGGGATTTGAGTGCGTGAAGAAACTAAAGGGAACGAAGGGCGGTGTCCTTTGGATTTCCAAGGAGAGGTACATGACGAAAAAATGGCTCATGTCGAAACTGGTCGTGAAATCCGGTGGCATCAATGGTGACAAACTCATCGTCGATATACCGCAGTACATAGAAAAAAACAACATGAATGTTGATTTTGTTATCGATGAAGTAAAAAATATCGACACGAAAAAGAAGGATGTTGCCGGAAAGAAAAAAACCTACAAATACGACAAACTCATAATCGCAACCGGTTCCGTGCCCAAGATGCCGTGCGTTGAAATCGCAGACAGCGACAAGATAACAACATTCGACACTTATGGCGACTTTATAAATGCGAGGGAGAAACTAAAAAACGCGAAGAAGGTTGCCGTCGTAGGTGCGGGACCTATTGGTTTCGAGTTGTCACTCCGGCTTGCCTCAAGGCATGAGGTCTCCCTTGTGGAACACGACAACGATGTGCTGATGCAGATGCTCATAAACCACCCGATTTACAGGCACATGGTGGCGAAAATGCTAAAACTAAGGGGGGTTAAAATGCACTTTTCCACACAGGCATGCAGTGTACGGGAAGGCAATCTGCTGTGCAGAACGCTTCGCGGCGAAGAGTTTTTAGTCGGCTGCGATGTTGTGATATTCGCCGCAGGGGTTCGCCAAAACGTGCCGGTGATAGACGGCGAGGATTTCGGAAGGGACAGGGTCCTTTTCTGCGACGATTTCGGCGAGGCGTTCGTTCACGAGCGCGGCGGTAAGAGAAAAAAACTAAATGACGTTTATGCCATAGGTGATGCAACGTGCTACCTGACAAAGAAGAATTACCCGGCCTCTGCGGGATTCGCGGAAAAATCCGCCAAGGTTGCCGCGTTCAATGCAACTTACGGCAACAAGAAGAGGATAAGGTATCACCCGAACATATATTACAGATTCGTTGACACTATCTTAAGGAGGATTATTAGTTAAACGTAAACCCCGACAATGAAACCAAAGGTTGACAAAGAAAAATGCATAGGTTGCGGGATGTGCGTTGACGTGTGCCCTGTTGACGTTTTCGAGCTGGCGGAAAACAAGTCCGGCCCGGTCAACGCCAGCGCGTGCGTCGAGTGCAAACAGTGCGTCGAGAACTGCCCCGTCGGGGCGATAAGGCTTGTCTGAAATTACACTAATTTCACTCTTAGTGAAATTGTGTCGCATTAAAAGTAGATTGAGATATACTTTGTAATTACGATGCAGGAAAAACACCATGATCGGGAAAAGATTATGTGCAAGGTCTCAAATGCTATCGCGAAGTCGAAACCTGCTTTCCAAAGGCAGTGCCTGATATGCAAGGGTGGGCGGCTTCTGTGCGGCCTTCCGTCATGCCCGATTCTTGACAAGATCAACATTCAGGTGCCGTGCCAGGAAAAACTATCCGAGTCCATGTTCGGGCCGGCGCCGTCGATATTCGTCGGCTGGAAAAACTACCCTGACGTTTTCACAGGTCCTATGGCCGCGCTCAGCCCGGAAAATGCACAGGTGCTTGACGACCCGGGCAAGTGGTACGGCGCTGGGTTCGCCGATATAATCCGGATGCGGTCGCTTCTTGTGCGCACGAAGATAAAGCAGAACGTCAGGGCGAAGACAAAGATAATCGAGGATTCACAGGAAATCGCACTTGCGGTAAATCCCACCGACGTCGAGATAGATTTCGTGAAAAAGCCGGCGTATTCCCTTGGGTTTTCCACGATGTCCCAGCCGATGGGTGCATCGGGCATCCTGAAAAAACTCCGATTGGCTGAAAACCCAAAAATCCCAAAAGGGGTGGATTACGTTGTCTCGGATGACCTCAATTCCACTGACGCGGTTTCTAAACTTCGGGATATGGGCTTTGACGTTTACTACCTGACGAACGTGCTGGCTTCGGGAGTTCTCGGTGCGGATGAGCGGAAAAAACTTGTGCCGACCCGCTGGAGCATAACCGCGATAGACGACATGCTTGCGAAGGTGCTGATGGAACGCGTGAGACAGTACCCCCAGATAAACGAGTTTATGGTTTACACCAACACATACCTCGAGAACCATTTCGAGGTGCTTTTGATACCCGGCAACTGGGAGTTCGAGCAGTTCGAGGCGTGGGCTCCGAAGACGCTTTGGACGATGGCCAACGACCAGCCCGTCATACAACAGGACGGCGAGGGTTTTGAAGGCCGGACCGACTACGCGATAAACGAGGGCGGCGGCTACTACGCAGGCAGGTTTGCGGCCGCCGAGGCGATGGACAGAATGGGTAGGCAGGCGCGCGTCGTGATATTCCGCGAGATTTACGAAACGTACATCATGCCGGTCGGCGTCTGGGAGGTCCGCGAAAACGTCAGGCACGCGTTCATGAACAAGCCCAAAAAGTTCGCAGCGCTCGATGAGGCGCTCAAGGACATCGGCAGCCGGCTTAGGATTCCAACCGACGAATATGTAAAAAGGAGCGAGGTTTTGAGGCAGAAACGGCTGAGTGATTATTTTTAGTTTCGGGGTTTTTAGGTTTTAGTATGTAATACCTACCATCTGCAAAATTATGAGATTAATGCTCGAACTGGAACCTGCGGGAGATTTTGCTTACCAAGAGGTTAATCCCTATTTCACCCATTCCTTGATATGGAACACCCTGAAGGAAACGGAATTTTCCGCAATGCACGACCAACC
The DNA here is from genome assembly GCA_001742785.1 of Candidatus Altarchaeales archaeon IMC4. Classification (GTDB taxonomy): domain Archaea; phylum Altiarchaeota; class Altiarchaeia; order IMC4; family IMC4; genus IMC4. The sequence goes on along the minus strand of MCBF01000001.1, from coordinate 1,227,106 downwards.
GAAATTCAAGTTCTTTTCCTTTTCCAATATATGGCCCGTCGGGGATTTCAAAGAGGGCGAAAAAAAGAACCTCATCATATCGTCCCCTATACTACAGTTGATCGAAGCGCTCTTTGAAAACCTTCCCGAAACCTTCAAACTGGGAACGCACGAGTTTGAATTAAAATTACCGGCGTAATGGTTCAGTATTACAAGGCGTGTAAGCGCGAGTTGTGGTTTTATGCGAACCAGTTGAACATGAACTATGACGATGACAACATAAACATCGGCAAACTGATCCACGAAACCGCTTATTCTGACGAAAGAAAGAACATTTTGATCGACGGAGAAATCGCCGTTGACTTCGTTAAAGATAAGGACGGTGCCGCCATATTCGAGGTCAAGAAATCAAGCCGCCTTGAGGAGCCGACTAATTACCAGCTTTACTACTACATGTGGTACCTGAAGAACAAAAAAGGCATGGATGTTAAAGGCATGCCGGTTTACCCCCCTGAGAAAAAACGGGAGGAACTTGTTTTGACTCCGGAAATCGAGAGGGAGGTGGAAGGAATCGTTGCAGACATTCCCAATATCACGAATCTCAAAACTCCGCCGAAAGCAGAAAAAAAGAGATACTGCCGGCGGTGCAGTTACTTTGAGTTTTGCAGGGTTTGATTTTTAATCGGTGATTCATAATTTATATCATAAATCAACTATTTGGTTGAAATATGAAATGAAATGGAAAAGAGTGAAATGATTATAAGGACGCTTATAAACAAGGATAAAAAGTTCGTGTTATCAGAAGATATAAAAGAATTATGCGAAAAATACAAACTTGATTATAGAAAAACTAAGGTCATCCTGCTCAACAAGGGTTTCATAAAACCGATATTACGAGGAATTTTCTATGTAAAGGATTTCAATGAAAAAAAGATAGGGGTTTTGAAATACTCGCCAGACGAACTTGTTGCGAAGGGTCTTGAAACGAAGGGAATTAAAAACTGGTATTTCGGGTTGAGAACCGGTTTGAAATTTTTAAATGTAACACATGAGTACTTCACAAGGGAATGGATTCTTAATGACGCAATGAAGAGGGTGCCGCGAGCATTTGCCGGCGTAACCTACGAATTTGTGAAAATAAAACCCTTGCTATTTAGATTCGGAATAAAAACGAAAAAAACGAAAAACGGGATTTTGATAAAGTATAGCGACATTGAGAAGACGCTTCTGGACATTGCTTATTTAGACAAAAAAAATGGCAAGTCTGATACAGCAGCGAAAAAAATATTTATCGAATATGAAGACAGAACGAACAAAAAACTGTTAAAAGAATATTCAAAGAATTATCCCAAATCCGTTCAAAAACTGATAGTATGACAATCAATGATGCTGCGCGCAGGGAGAAAGTAAAGGAATTCTGCAAATCCGCAGGCAAACTGCTTAACACGAAGTCGCAGTATCTTATAGAAAAAGACCTCTACCTCACGATAATTCTCAAAGAACTCCGGAATGCGAAATTCCACGAAAATCTGGTTTTCAAGGGCGGAACGTGCCTTGCAAAAGCGTATCTTGATTACCACCGCTTTTCAGAGGATTTGGATTTCACATGGAAAGACCAGCAGATATTTGTGGGAAAAGGAACAAAGCAGATACGAAAAATCTGTTCAGGACTTATAAACGAGATTGGTTCTGCCCTGCTCGAAATTTCAAAAAAATACGGATTCGACTTCAAGTTTGAGAAGCATAACAGGGACTATGTGCAGTTAGGCGGCAGTAATAAGTTGGTCACCTTTCTTATCTGGTTTGATTCAACACAAGGAAGGCGTTCGATGATTAAGATTCAGATAAATTTCCTTGAGGACTTGGAGTTTCCGGTTGTGAAGAAGGAACTGAAACCGCTGATAGAAAGATTCCCAAAGAACGAAGAGTTCTATTTCGGCGATTTTCTTGAATTTTACAAAGACCTCAATTATCCAGTTTACGACATCCGCGAAATCGCATGCGAGAAAGTAAGGACGCTTTTGACGAGAAGGGCCATAAACTCAAGGGATCTGATAGACCTTTATCTAATTCGCAAGAATTTCGGCATTGATGCGTTCAAGTTGGGCAATTCATGGGTGAAAAAGACGAAATTCGCAATCGAGACCTACGAAAAATACAAAGAGGTCTTCAAGGCAAGAATGGCGCTAACATTGGAATCTGCTGGATTAGACGAAGTGGAAAATCTTCTTTTGACGGAAATTAACAAAAAGGATTTTGAGGAATTCGCAGATAAACTCTTAGAAACGCTGAACAATGAAACAAACGCTCTACTTAACAAATGATGGAATCCTGAAACGGGAAGAAAACACGATTTATTTCGTCCGCGAGGATGGAAATCAGCATTGGTTGTTTGCTCGACAGATGCCCGAGGGCGTTTAAATCGCACTAAGTGTACGCTAACGATACGTTGGTTACTTTGATAAATTTTTGATTGTAATATATTAACCAACGTATAAAATGAATTTGAAA
>MCBF01000001.1:1219184-1224516 GCA_001742785.1 Candidatus Altarchaeales archaeon IMC4 | reverse complement strand
CGCAAACGCTTGTGGAACTTTTTATAAATGCAATTCGATACGCGGGCAAACATAGTTTGCCAGCGCACTAATAATTGGCTTTGCCAATTATTTGTGTATTCAAGAGCATAAGTTAAAATAAAAAGTTCCAAAACTTATGCTCTTGCCTATAGTTACAAAAACCGGGAACAAAAAATAGCCGATTCCCCTCTTGCAGGATTCTGACGACCAAGTACAAGTGCGGAAGCTGCGGCTTTGTCGGACATTAGGTTTTCTTTTCCAACACATCTGCTATAATCCAGTATCTGAACTCTTCCCCCGAATAGGTTTTATATGCAGCGTATAAACCGTAAACTAATGTACCAAGTCCGATAATTACCAGTAGGGGCACTAATATGAAAAAACCAATGCCAAAGGTTAAAACGCCCAGTACGAACACAACAACCCCCAATATACCTTCTCCGACAAGAACCACCAACTGATAAACCAATGCCTGCTTCGCTTGAAAACCAACATATTTCGATTTGTCCTTTTGCACGAGCCAGACTATTAATGCCACCAGAATGCCGCCGATTATTATCCCTGCATGCGATATCGCAGCCATCAGTTTCTCGTCCGCATTGGGGGGTTTACCTTCTGATGTTTTTGCCATCTCGACCATCTTTATTCAAATTTTCTGGAGCCAGCGATTAACGCACCTATGACGCCACATACTGAGGCGATAATTGCAAAAACTACGGGAGCGATTATCAACGACAAGATTATAACAAATGGCACCATTATTAAACCAGATACTGCGAGACCTCCTTCACTATCAAATTCAGTGCCGCTTACGCCCGTGCCAATGGAAACCAACATCACAATAATTCCGATTACGCCCGATATTACGCTTGCGATCAAACCAAGAAGCGCGCCGGCTATCGCCCCGGTGGCTAAGTTGCCGTTGTGCTTCTTCACCGCTGTCCAGCCGGTGTACCCGTATACGCCTATCGCAACAAGTATCCCCAATACTGTCACGACCAGACTAATACCAATTGCCACCATACTTGGTGCCAATTCATTTACTACTTCTTCGGTCATTGCTCCGGATGTTTCTGTTTGTCCTGCACCCGGCATCATAAACTGCAAACCGAAACCAATGGCTATAGATACCAGTGTCCAGCCAACCAGAACAATCAACGGCGTTTTTATTATCTCCTTATATTCGCTTAGTTTTTTTCCCCCAATCATTTTTGAACCCCTGATAATGTTAAAATATATCGCTTTGCGGATATATACGCCTTTATATACGAGCGCCATTATTTAACCAGAACGTTCCATATCTTACAAATTCAAAAGGTAATAAAAATGCCATTGTTTGACATCGAACGCATAAAGCGTGCTGTTTCGCTGGACGAGAAGGTCTATGCGGAGATAGCAAAGGACAAAGAAGGATTGAACCAGGCCGTTGTTGTTGTTCTTCTGGCCGCGACGATTTCTCAAATATTGTCTATAGTCCTCAGCGGAGGGTTTGGTATACTCTTCCTGATACCTGCACTGGTATTCATACTCGCTGTATGGGTGATCGGGACAGGGATAATGCACATACTAGCAAAATTACTGGGCGGAAAGGCACAGTTCATGGACTACCTTAAGGCAACCGGTTTTGGATATGCCCCTTCAGCGCTTGGCATTATACCGATAATCGGCTCTCTTATCGGAGGGTTGTGGTCGTTTGCCTGCTACGTCATCGCGACAAAGACAGTTCACCAGTTATCCACTGGTAAGGCGATAATTGTTGTTCTTGTACCTGTCGCGATATTGATTGCATTGATAGTATTCGTTGTAATTGCGATGCTAGCGACGTTTGGTATGGGTGGCGCATTTGCAGGAATGCCATTTGATACGGGATATTAATCCCGTTTTTCTTTTTCTTTTTTCTTAATTTTTTCACTTCATCAGATGCCATTTGCATTTCTTCTCTCGCCCTAGCATGCCAAAACCAAAAATAAAATCCCTCGGCGCGGATGCCCGTTATCGCGGCAGAATTTCCGTTGGGTGCCGCCAGTGCGCAAAGGGCAGGAAGATGGTTTTGTTCATCACAGGCAGGTGCGATTTCCACTGCTTTTACTGCCCGATTTCCGAAAGAAGGAGAGGCACGGACACTATTTGGGCGAACGAGAGGCAGATAACGGACGATGCCGACGGAATCTCTGCCATGCTCGAAGAGGCGAGACTTATCAACGCGCAGGGGACAGGCATAACCGGCGGGGACCCTATCAAGGTTCTCGACCGGACAGCGAGATACATCAAAATCCTGAAAAAAGAGTTCGGGAAAAAGCACCACATCCACCTTTATACCGCAACCGCAGTAAACGAAGGGCAGATAAAGCTCCTTGATGATGCGGGGCTTGACGAGCTGAGGATCCAGGTTCCGCCTGAAATATGGGATAAATTCGATGGCTCGAGATACCATGATTCGCTAACCGAAATTCAAAAATCAAGCATCACGCCCGCCGTCGAGGTCCCGATATTGCCAGACAAAAAGGCGGATATGAAAAAGCTGATACTTGCGCTGGACAAACTCCACCTGCCATTCATAAACCTCAACGAGCTTGAGATATCCGAGACGAACATCAGGGCCCTGGAGGAGCGTGGCTATACCCTCAGGGAGGATTCGATCGTTGGCGTGGCCGGCTCAATGCAGGCAGGGCTTGAGATGCTGAAGACCCCCGCCAAAATGGGCATAAACGTCTGCACGTCAAGGTACAAGGATGCGGTACAACTCAGGAACCGGCTCATCCAGAGGGCGGGCAATATCGTGCGGGATTTTGAGATCATAACCGAGGACGGGACAATCATCAGGGGGATAATCGAAACCGGCGACCTGGGTGGGACCGCGAAGATTCTGGAGAACGATTTCGGGCTTAAGAAGAGGGATTATGCAGTCGACATCGAAAAAGAGAGGATCGAACTGGGGCCGGAAATGGCAGAAAAAATTGCGCAAAAGACGCACCTTGTGTGTTTTATCATCGAGAATTACCCGACATGCGACGCTCTTGAGGTCGAGAGGATACCCCTTTAGGGTTTTGCCCCTTCATAACCTCGCTCAGAAAAACCGTCGCGTAACTGCCCTTGCCCAGCGAGAACCTCAGAACCGTTTTCAGTTTTCCCTCGTTCATCTCATCTTTATCTACACTCAAAACCTCAAAGTCGTCAACCGGCACGAAGCAGTCCCGCAGGTTCCCCTTAGAATTAAACTCGCGGCGCCTTGAGCGGAACATCTCCTTGTTTATGCCCTCTTTTTCAAGTATTTCGGCGCTTATCTCGTCCGGCTCGGTCAAATAGCCGACAAGGGGCAGCCGCTCGATGGCAAAGCCCCCCCCGATATACCCGCTCAACGCCAGGTTGAAGACATAGGACTGGAACGCGTGGACGAACATCTGCGTAAGCGTCGGCGGAAGCGAAAGAAGCGCGCCTTGATAGTCGCCGGGCTTTTCAATCAAGTGGTTTATCATCGCGCTTTCGTAGCCCATGCGCTGGAACGAACCGGCGCTGCCCTTGAAGTCGCGGGTTTCGCAAAGTTGGGCCCTGGCTTCTTTTGCCGGATGGCTTTCCCCGCCATAAACCTTCGTGAGGTAGATCATCACAGCCTCCTCGAAATCACCCATGAGGATTTCCGCTCCGACAAGGTGCGTTACAGGCCGTATCTCCCCGAATCTCTGGATGCCGAAGAAATTTGGAAACCCGTTTTTTAGCTCTTTGGCGATGGCGGTTATCCTTTCGGCAGGGTCGCAGTCAAGGCCCCTTATCGTAACCGTGAAACGGTTGCCCAGCAAATCGCCCATTTGTACGGCACCATCGGCGTAAGTGAAATCGCCAAGCGCGATGTCCTTTATGTTTACCCTTGACAGCTCCTCGATAGAAACGCCGCTTACCGAAGCCCTTTGACGGGTTATCGCGAACTTATCCTTCGTGCCCGCAAACCCGAAGCGGCGCTGGCTTACACCGAGCCGCCTTGAGATTTCCTTGAGCGCGCGCATCGTGTCCCAGTTTTTCTTCTCAAGGGTGAAGTGGACGAAGTCGCCGGGGGTTTGGGCTTGTCCTTTTGTATCCTGATTAAACCCTACAACACCACTATCATTTATCTCCTCTACAAGAAAATCATCCGGAACCTGTTTTATTTCCCCGCCGATGCCGGGGCTTTCGGATTTGTAGACAAGAATCCCGATGTTGCGTTCGGCTTCAGGCGCGTCCATCTCCTTAGACGCTCTTTATTACTTCTTTGATAACCTCGTCGCGCGAAACACCCTTCCGCTCTGACTCGAAGTTAGGGATTATGCGGTGCCTAAGGACCGGATACGCCATCGCCTCGATGTCCTCGCGGCTTACGTAGTTCCTGCCCCTGAGAAGCGCCCGCGCCTTTGCAGCAAGAATTATGCCTATCGATGCCCTCGGGGATGCCCCGTAATCAAGATACTTGTCGTATATCTCGCCGCTTCTTGTCTTGGTTACGATCCTCAGCGCGTGTTTCTTTACGTCATCGGCAATCGGCATCTCGCGTGTCAATTCCTGGAGTATTATGAGCTGCTTCCTGCCGAGAACCTTTTTTATCTCGATTTCATGCTTGCTTGTATAAAGGTCGATTATGCGGCTTTCGTCCTCTTCCGTGGGATACCCTATGAGTATCTTGAGCAAAAAACGGTCAAGCTGCGCCTCGGGAAGCGGGTACGTGCCCTCCATCTCTATGGGGTTCTGGGTCGCAAGGACAAAGAACGGGTTCTCAAGATTGTGGGTGGACGTTCCTAAGGTTACTTGCTTTTCCTGCATTGCCTCGAGGAGCGCGGACTGGGTTTTCGGGGTTGCCCTGTTTATCTCGTCCGTAAGAAGTATATTCGTGAATACCGGGCCTTTTTCGAACCTGAAGACCTTCTTGCCGCTATCGTCGCTTTCGACGATATATGTTCCGGTAATGTCAGACGGCATCACGTCGGGTGTGCACTGTATCCTCTTGAAGTCCAGGTCGAGTATCCTGGAAAGCGTGTTTATCATCAGGGTTTTGCCAAGCCCCGGGTAGCCCTCCAAAAGCGCGTGGTTTCTCGTGAGAATCGCAATCAGTATCTGCTCTATTATGTCATCCTGCCCGACGACCGCAAGCCTCATCTCGTCAAGAAGGGATTTGTGTATCTGCCTTATGTTCGAGTACGTCTCCCTGATGTCCTCTTTTGTGATGTCTGCGCTGCCAAGTATGCCTACCCCCTTATCCATTGGTTAATTATGTAGGTGGGAATAAAAAAATAAAAAACCAGAATTTCTAAATGATGCCTCCCTCGGTTATTATCCCTGCCACGTATTTCGCAGGCGTTACGTCGAA
>MCBF01000001.1:1214946-1219084 GCA_001742785.1 Candidatus Altarchaeales archaeon IMC4 | reverse complement strand
TTTTGGTTCCGCACGAATCTGTTGATTCGTGGGACACAAATTTCGCATATTGCGAAATTTCCTGTCCCGAAACTGCTTTGCAATTTCGCGGAAATAAAAGGGCTATATCTGCGGCCGCTTGCTTCTTATGAACGATACGAATATGAATTGGAAAAAGATGAGGACAACCAGCACCCCCCATAATATTGTCTCACCTATCGCGGCCCCGACGAAACTTGACAGTATAAGCAAAAGCGTTACCCCCAGTGACGGCAATATAATGGCGAACATGAGGTATATCAAACTCCATAAATTCAGTTCATGGCTGTAGAGCTTTATCTTCTCTTCTTTCATAACCCTTATGTCTTTTGAGATTGCCTCAAGCGCAACGGTAATGTCCGTACCAGAGCGTATGGCGTTTACGATCTGCCATAGGGCTCTCCTGAGATATTCCGACGGAGATGCCATACCAGCATCGTCCAGCACGTCGGTTATCGACTTTCCGGACTGCACGTCCTTTACTATCCGGTCGGCTATAACCGAGCATTCCCCGTAGCCGCCAACGCTTACGTTTACCATCGTGTTGAACAACGGAACGCCCGATGCGAGCTGGATGCGCATGTCCTTGAGCATGTACTCAAGGTTATTATCAATCTGCCTGGCCCTCCTTTCTATCTTGGTTTTTGGGAGGATTATGCAGTACAGCCCAATAAATGCCGCGAGTATAAAGGGCATTAGGATTCCAATATACGAAGCGCTCCCCCCGGCGATAATCAAGGGGGCACCTACGATAAAAACTGATATAACTAATGTAATGATTACAAGATACACGGATATCATCAGATAATCAAGGGGCTCTACCTTAATGCCTGCCCTTTTCAAATCCCATTCGATATATGGGAACATCATACCAACCTGCTCCGCAATCTTCTTAAAATGTCTGGATGCGTCCAGCAGTTTCTCGGATTCGAACATCGATGGCATTTTGGTAGTTAATTATTTGCTCTTTTTCTTTATTACCACAGTCTCTTTGTTTTCTGGTTTCTTCCCCTTTTTGCTGCTTCTGGCAAGTTCAAGCACGGTTTCCTTGTCACTGTAATACTCATTTATTATCTTGCCGACATCGCTGACGGAGTGTATGCCCTGCTCGAAAAGCCATTCTAAAACCGCCTGCTTATTCGCAAGTTCCTCATACATCTCCTTCTCGTTCATGCCCGTGAACCTTTCAAGCTCCTCCTTTACACGGATGCTCTTGTTTACCTGCTTTATCGTGTCCGTTTTTGCGTCCCACTGGTAAAGGAGGTTTATTTTCGGCATTCCTTCCGTGGTTTTTAAAAGTTCTGCAACCTCGAATGTTCTCCTTTTCCCGGTCCTGCGGTTTCTGTACTGCGTGACTATAAGGTGGAGCGAACTCATGACAATCGGGGGAATGCTCATGGGCGGCGAGGTTATCCTGTCCACCACCTCCTGCGCGACCTCCGCGTGGAATGTAGCATAAACGCTGTGCCCGGTGTGCATCGCCTCGAACATTATCTCGGTTTCCCGTTTCCTGCGGACCTCCCCTATGACAATCCTGTCAGGGCGCATCCTCAGAGCGTTTTCCATTATGTCGAGCATCGAGATCTCACCCTCGCCCTGAGGCCCCGGCGGCCTCGTAACCATCGGCACCCAGTGCTGGTAGTTGGGAAGCATCAGCTCCCGCGTGTCCTCCATGGATATTACGCGGTGGTTTGCCTGGATGAATGGCATGAGGGCGTTCAGGGCGCTTGTCTTGCCCGATGCCGTGCCCCCGGTCATTATAATGCTGAGCTCGTATTCGATCGCCATCCACAGGAAGGCCGCAACCTCGGAATTCAACGTGCCGATGGCCGGGTCAATCAGGCGCACCGCAGTCCAAGGGGTTCTTGAGAACCTTCGTATGGTGATGGTGTTTCCAACGGATGATATCGGGTAAAGCGTTGCGTTCACACGGTCTCCGGTCACAAGGTGCGCGTCAAGCAGGGGCTTCATCTGCGTAAGCTCCCTGCCCACTTCGCGTGCGATCCTCAAGGAATAGTTTCTTATGAGGTCCTCTGTCGGCAAGAGCACGTTGGTTTTAAGCCATCCGTGCCCCTTGTGGTAAACCCATACGACATCCCTGCTGCTGTTTACGACAACCTCCTCTATATTATTGTCTGCAAGTATGTACTCGATGTCGCCAAGCCCGAGCATCTCATTGACCAGGACGTTGCTCAACAGGTTTATGTCCTCTTCGGTGGCCTTCTTAAGCACGTTGCCAAGCCTGTTTTTGGAATTCTTTAAGAATCTCTCTCTCAGTTCCTTGAACTTATCCGGGTCGTAAACATCCTTGGTCTCTATCTGCATGTCCCCGACCAGGCTCTGTTTTGTCTCGTCAAGAAGCGCCCTTGTCACGAAATCGATTTGCGGCGTCTGTATATGATAATGAAGTACGTAGTCCCCGGTGTCCAGTACCCTTATGTTAAAGGGGATATCGTGGAAAAATATCTGGCTGCTTTCGATCTCTATCGCGTTTTCTTCTTCGGTTTCCTGTGGCTTGATGATGTTCTCTTCAGCAGGCTTATCCGACGGAGCCTGTTCCTGCGGCTTTTTCCTTGATTCTATTATCGTGCCGTCAACCTGCCTTTTAACGTTAATTTTGCCGGCGGATTCGAGGCGCATAATGGCGGCATCTAAGTCTTTCATCTGCATGCCAAGCTGCCCTGCCAGAGAACTAAGATTTATCCTTCCGGAGTTTTCTATCATCCCGAGAATTTTTTCTTCGTCGCCCTTTCCCTTAGTTGTAGAAGAATCGCCCATTATAAAACTATTTGTTTTTTATCGTAATATAAAGTATACTTTATATTCGATACAAATTTCGCATAGTGCGAAATTTCTTGATTTATAAGTGCTGGCTAAATCCACACGGCCAGTTTGAACTCCGCAGACACCCACATAATTATTAGATTACCTCCGTAAATTCTTCCTCGCTTATTTTTGCCTGCTTAAGGATTCCTTTTAATGTTCCTAATTTAAGTTCGTTATGTAACGGGACAACACAACCCGTCCTCTCTTTAGCCGTTTGTTTTATTAGAATAACATGGCTGCCCGTTTGCCTTTTAGCAGAAAAACCAAACTTATTGCAGAGTATTTTAACCAGATGGTACCCCGACAGCTTCTTTAGTTTTGTCATGTTCTGCAATCTCGATGACGGTCATAAGGGATCTGTGTCCTTCTTTTAGTGGAAATTCCTCTATATAAAGCCCTGTTGCCTCTTTTAGATTAGATAATGCTTCATCCACTGTATATCCTTGACTGACTGTACCTACTTCTGGACATTCGGCCACATACATATCCTCATCCTTATGCAAAATGGCAGTAAATATCTTTGTCATGATTATATTTAGTATCGAGAAGATAAATATGACCGCTAACCCCCCGACAAATCAAATCCACACGGCCAGTTTGAACTCCGCCGGCCCCCCGCGGGGAAGGGACGTTTACGGAATGCACGACGTCGGTTCCCCTACCGGTTACATTGTCTTCTTGCCCACCGTCAATTCCTTAATCATATCAAAATGCTTTAAATTTCTTGTTGCAGTATAAAGTATTGCAACTTTATACAGAACCGAAATTCGTTATTACGAATTCCTTGTAACAAGTTCCGCATCAAGAGTTATGGCGGTGGACACAATCAATGCACCCATAAATCTATCTACTATAGTCAGTGATTTAAATAACGGGACATTTTAGTCAAATTTTTTTGGCGCAATATCCGGCGGATTTCCCGCCGGTATGTTTCCTCATCAGGATATAGCGAATTGCATAATTAATCCATGTTTGTTTTGACAAACGGGGACATCGTTTGCGACATGTCGCAAACGCTTGTGGAACTTTTTATAAATGCAATTCGATATATCCAAGAGCATAAGTTTGAATAAAAAGTTCCAAAACTTATGCTCTTGCATATAGTACGCATTAGCCGCTGCATGTTTGGTGGTTTTCCACGCCTGCTCCGTCGGGTTTTCTTCCGGTGAATACGCTGGGAATTTCAATGTCTTGATTTGGTGTTTTTTCAAGTAATCTCGGACTTCCTTTTTCCGGTGCCACGGCGCGCCGTCCCAAAGCAACAGCAATTTCGGATAATGTCGATGAAGGTACC
>MCBF01000001.1:1207399-1214846 GCA_001742785.1 Candidatus Altarchaeales archaeon IMC4 | reverse complement strand
TTGCTCATTATTTATCACCTATATAACAATATATAATTGGTTATATAAATATAGAATATTTCAAATCCTCTTCTCAACAACATCCCCACCGCCACAGGGCGTTTCCTCAGAAAAAATCTGCGCCGAGAACCTGTAAATCTTCGTGTCCCTGTCCGCATTAGAAAGTTTGGATTTTATAATGGGAGCGCAAAAGTGCTATTTGCACTTTTGGCTTCCAAAACTTTTTCAAAGTTTTGCGAACACAAAAATTCACCACACGCGTTTGTGATTTATCACAAACGGTGCAAGAAACTTGTGAAAAGTTTCTGCACAACACAAGCGTTTCTGCAACGGCAGAAACGGTGTCCCGTGTTCGCCCTGCGAACACGAGGAAGTGCTTTGCACTTGTTTGTGCCCCGTAATTGCCGCTGCAATTACGCGGGAAAGAAAAGGGGTTGTTTCTAATCCACTTCTTCAAGTATGACCCCGCCGACGTCCACAGGCGGACTCCTGCGCGTCAATGCAATCGCCTCATCGAGCTTCCACCCCTTCGTTGCATAGATTGTAAAGAGCGTATCCCCCTTATTCACGCAATCGCCCTTTATCATGTTCAGGTAAACGCCCGCTTCCGGGTCTTTCGGGGCGCCCGCCGCACGCGCAACATGGGATATCAGCTTGTTGTCAATGCCCCGGATGACGCCCTTATGCGCAGATTTCACCTCATGGACATTCTTGCCTATTATTATATCATCGGGCTTGATATCGGGGTTTCCGTTTTGCTCGTCGATTATCTCCCGCATCTTCATCATTGCGGCACCCGATGAAAGTATCTCCTCTGCCAAGTCGCGGCCCTTCCCCTTTTGCACCTTTCCGGACATCTCGATCAGTATGCCTGCAAGGTCAAGAGACTTTCCGGTAAGGTTCCTCGGGCCCTTGTTATCGAGGGACAATAGGACATCCCTTGCCTCAAGCGCAGGGCCTATCCCCCTGCCGATCGGCTCGCTTCCGTCGGTTACGAGGCACTTGACTGAAATCCCAAGGCGCTTGCCCAGTTCGATGAACTTGTGGGCCAGCTTGTCCGCAGTATCGATGTCTTTTACCTTGGCGCCTACCCCCACTGGGATGTCTATCACGACGTAATCGGAACCTATTGATTTTTTCTTGGCCATCACGCTTGCCAAGAGCTGGCCTTCTGGGTCTATGGAAAGCGGATACTCGACCCGTATTATCTTGTCGTCGGCAGGCGCTAAGTTCACGTTTCCGCCCCAGATGATGCAGCCGCCCGTTTTCTTGACTATGCCGATGAGTTCGTCCATTTCGAATTCTACATCCGCAAGAACGCCCATCGTATCCGCGGTTCCTGCAGGCGAGGTTATGGCGCGGGAGCTCGTCTTTGGTATCGTAAGCCCAGCCGCGGCAACTATCGGCACTATAAGCATGGTCGTCCGGTTGCCGGCAACCCCTCCGATGCAGTGCTTGTCCACGACGGCAGTCCCGAAGTCCATCTGCTTGCCGGTTTCCACCATCGCGTTCGTCAGGGCAACTGTTTCATCCATCGTGTAGGGCGTAATGTACGTGCTTGTTATGAATGCCCCAAGCTCGATGCCGCTGAGGTTATTGTCAACGATGTCCTGTACGATTTCGCGTATCTCGTGGCCGTGAAGCTCCAAGCCGTCGATTTTTTTGCGTATGTAATCCACGGACTTTGGCCTCTCGGTCGGCACCACATCGACTATCTGGTCCTCCTCGACAGGTAAGACCTTCCAGACATCCCTGAGAAGGCCGATTTCTCCCTTTTTGACAACCGATGCCGTAAGGTCCACGAGGGCTGTGGCGGACTTTCCGTCTGCCGAAATCCGCACCCTGTCGGAGACGAATATGCCCATCTCTTCGGCATCCTCCTTGTTAAGGACGACGACCGGCTCGCCCGCTTCAATCCGGTGTATTTTTGCCTTGAGTTTCATTACTGATTAATTATCTTTCTTTCTGATCTATATCTGAAATGGATTTCGACGATGCTGTGCTTCACCTCGTTAAACAAATCCCAATGGGGCGGGTAACGACCTACGGCGCGCTGGCAAAGGCTCTCGGAAAGCCGAAAGCCGCAAGGGCAGTCGGAGGCGCGCTGAACAAAAACCCGGATCCTGTCAGGGTTCCGTGCCACAGGGTAGTGCGCTCGGACGGCTCGGTCGGAGGCTACGTGCTGGGCGCCGAAAGAAAAATAGAACTGCTTGATAGTGAACATATACTGGTCAAAAACCGAAAAATCCGAAGTCTTAAGGATTTCCTGTTCAAGGATTTCAAACCCATGGATTGAATGGATGATATGATTCTATTTTTCTATAACTGTGGTAAAGAATTGGGTGATTAGGGAAAAACGTACCAAATTATCCGGACACTTGCAGTTATTATTGGGGACTTATGATCAATATTCATGGAGGATGGTGAACCTGCTTTTGCCATTGCATTTTTTTGCTGTAAGGGCAATATTCTATATTTATCATCAATTATTAGAACGGCGGCTGCCTCGAAAAGAGGCGGATATGACAATGCGCAGAAAGTGCTTAGGGGGTGGAATGAGGATTACGCGCTCAATCTGGATAAAGGAACACTTAGCCTTAATTCTGGGCAGGAAGATTCCCTTTATGCTCCCTCATGAAGTTTCTATCTTAACCCGGATTAAACTGACTGCAAGAAGGATCGGGCAGGCTCTTAATTATCTAATTTTCTGGTCAGTTAGAGATGCATTAAACAAGAAAGAGACCTGTGCTACCATAAGAGGGGTCCGGGCAATAAAAGCAATGTATTTGCCGGCAGAGGAATTACGCAGAATAGAAAAGAATTATCAAGAGACTCTCGATCGGTGGGGATATTTAAAAGAAGAAGAAATAAAGAGGAGGGTAGATGAATTTATCACTAATACCTTAGTTTTTGAACCCCCTGCCTTTACTGAAGTATGCCGACGAAAAGGTAAAAAGGCCGGCGGATACCTCTTTGATTCTCTGACCGGAAAAATACTGGTTTCTCGTGAAGCTAAAAAAATAGATTTATCTAATGCAGCTATCGAAGCCCTAAGAAGTGATAGCTCATGGACGGCAGTTGCTCAAGAGATTAACTGTCTGCTTGAAGGGGAAAATCCCTCATTTTCTTTGCTTAAGGAGTATATGGTGAAGAATTTATCTGGCGTTGCTTTATATAAAGCGGCAGTTCTCCTGCGGCAGATTATTCCTGCCGGCAGTAAGGATTTTGAAAAGATTTTGGCCTATCTTATCTATCTTAAGTCACCAGAGGAAGAATTAAAAAAGAGAGAATATATCTGGACATTCCTTGGTCTTGGCCAATATAACCGGAATTTATTAGATATAGAGGCAATAGTTTCTCCCCACGAGGCAGAGAACCTTGTTATTAAGGAGGAACCTAAGAAAATAGAGGGGGGATGGAAAATATTTAAGCAGAAATGCAGTAATAGATGGGCTAAACTACTTAGTTCTGATAGCGATTATCAGATAGGAAGAGAGATTAAATCCAGACAGACGCCCATGGGTATTTTCGAGATACCGGCTATCCTGTGGGGATTCTTGAGAGAAAGAGATGCCTTGGATGAGTTAGCGGCTGAGGATATAGAGGGTTTCTTGAGCAACTTCAAGGCAGAGGAAAAACCAGCAATAATAAGGAGGAGATACGAATTTTATCGAGAGAGGGTAAGCAAGACTTATCCTCTTTTAGGAGATGAGGGAATAGATAAAGAGGCATTAAGATGGTTGGGGCTAGCCATGTTGGTTGAGGAGATGATTACTGACTTGGCTTTGATGGGAGACTGGCAGAAGAGAGCCTCTTCCTATTTACCCCTGCCGGAGAAGTATCGTAATCTGGTTATGCTTCATTATCTCTTACGAGATTTATACGGCCCACATCGGGTTAAGAGTAAATCCGGGGAAGGAGAGGTATGGACTGATGTCGGGCTTGTTTCTGAGTCTAGCACTACGGTAGCTGCAATCGAGGGGGCTGAGCTGCTTGGAGAGCCGGCTGATGTCTTTCACGAAGTACATCATCCTGACCTTGTTGAGGATTATGTGGGGCTTACTGATGTGGTGGAAGTAAAGGGGGCAGCCTTTGCATTGGCAGATATTGGCCTGAAGATGCTTAGCCCGATAACGGCCCTCCTTTCTGCTATAAGCCGAGCGATTAAGGTCATCCGCCTAATGATCCATAGTATAATGGCTATTGGCTTTATCAAGGAGGGCAGACTCTGGGAGGAGTTACGCAATCGGATCTATTATCAGAGTATACATTTATCATTACGCCATACGTTAAGTAGTCTTATTGCTATACTTTCAATTATTTTAGTTCCTTATCTTGTGGGCATTTATTTTCTTGATTTTCTTGGCATAGATAGAGATTCCATAGTTTTCTGGGCATTCTGGGTAATGGTAGCTTATCTTCTCTGTCTGGGGATACAGTATAGGGATTGGCTGTACTCAAGGATACGAAAAATACTTCCTATTCCTCCAGTAAGAGTGCTTCTTTCCGATAAAGAGATTGAAAGGAGACGGAGTCTTAATTTTGAAGGGGTAGATATATCCGCAGTGAAGATGGGTTGGGGGGATTATTATCTTTGGAAATTAAAGAAGAGCTTCTCTTCTTGCTCCTTAGCCCCTCTTTTAGAGATCTGCACTAAGAACAAGATAAACTCCCAGGGGCAGGAATTAACTTCTCAATTTGCCGATTATCTTAAAAGAGTAAGAAATGAAGAATTGGGGGAACTTAGCAATTTCTTTGCTTTTGAGGATGAAGATAAGGTCTGGATCGGTGAGCAATTAAATGCCCTGCTTGAGGAAGCAGGGGCTTTAGAAAAAGATATATTGGCTGAGCTCTTTTATGCCCAGACAATCAGCCAGATAAAGCTCCTGCCCCAGAAGCAATTGAATGGATGCCAAAAAAGGATAGCTACTCTTCTCTGGGATGGCGTTGAGGATATCTATTCAGGGGCATTAGGGACTATATATAGCAACCTGCTAAGAAACATGGTTACTTATGACCTTGAAAAGATGAAACAAAGAAAGGGTTTATTTAACCATATGCAGGGATTTAGAGGATATTTTAAGAAGATAAATGTTGATGAAAAAGAGACAGAACAGGAGCTTGAACCAGTAGCCAAAATAATTAATAAAATAGTTGATGAACAGTTTAATGCCCTTTCTTTGAAGAAGAAGCAGTGGCTTAAGAAAAAGATATTAGCAAATCTTATTCTCCTTGAACAGCAGAGGCTAAGTCGCATGGCTGAGTGGAAGTTTTGGTTTATGTCACCTAATCTTATGCGTAAGGGATTTTATCTGATTAGCCGTGTTCCGGGAATTGGAGAGAGAACAAGACAGGCGTGGGAGAGATATACCGAGGGTTTTTCTCCGGCCCATGCCTTACACTGTTTTGGTAAGGTATTTGTTAGCCCCCGTGCAACTGAGAATGACCTTCTGCCAGTGATTGCCAGCGCTATTCAGTATTATATTCTTACCCAGAGCCTTTATCATGAGGTTATTAGCGCAGATGGACCTAAGGATTTATCCCGTCGGGTACTCGTCTTTGACCTCGATAATCTTCTTATTCGTCCCGGCATTATCGGAGATAAAGAGGACATATCTACAATAAAGGAAGTAATTATTGTCGATGAGGTAGAAAGCCAGCTTAAAAGATGCAGGGGTTATCAGCTTTATCTTATTTCGGATTATTCTGAGGATGAGGTAAGGCAGGCATTAGAAAAACTTAAGCAATGCTGGGGCAGGGATTCCTTATTTAGGATAGTCTCAACTAAAAATAAAGAGAGGGATAAACAAGGGCTGCTGAATCAAATCAAGGATGAACTAAATGTTAATTCAGATAACATTGGATTTATCAGTGATTCTACCTATGAATGCGATCAAGCAATAAAAAGAGACAATGCAGGTAGGGTAATAAAGGTAAGCAGGAAGATAAGGGAGGGAAAGGTTCTTCCGTTGGATAAGGTTATTGAGATGGCAAGGGTTTTCTTCTTTGCCGACGGCTCAACCCTAAATACTGCTGTGGTTCAGAATATGTTTATGCACGATCCTCATACCCAGGGCTTGAATGAGTATATTACCCTGGGAGAATTTCTGGATAGCAAGAAGAGCCATCCTGAAGAGGCAATAATTAAAATTAAACCCGATGATTTTAAGGGCTGGGTTCTCTGGTTGGGTGCAATGAGTAAGCGAGTGAAGGCGCGGGGTAATGACACCCCTCTGGAAAAATATGGAGTGGGAGTTACTAAGAGATGGCTTATGATACGATTCTGTCACCTTATGGGATGGCTTGATGATGCCCCAGAAGATTTTCTTGGCCCTCAGTATTGCTTGGTTAAAAAGCCAAAGATTGATCTATTCCACTTAAACAAAGGAACCCAATGGTTAGGCCGCGTAGTTATCTTTGGTAAAAAACTGTTGGGAGAAGAACTTTATCTTAGATTGGATGTTGAAAAACAGACTATGGCACTCTCTTTGGTTGACCTTAACTTTTTACTCGGCAATACCTCCAAAGAGGCAGCCAGGATACCCTTTGCTATTAAAGATAAACAGGCATCAATTAAATTTTTAGAGGTCTCTTCCGGATATAGCCCGCGCAATACTCGCTATAGCTTTAGTGATATGGATTATATTCTGCTTAATGTACTATTAACCTTGTTTAAGGGTAATGGAGTAACCCTCGGCGAGATGAAATTAGATCCCGATCTTCATCTTCCTAACTCCTTGCAAAGACTGCAGAGGATAGCCACGGAATATGGATTTAAACCGCAAACCAATGCTAAAAGGGAAACAGATTACAGATTAGAACATCAAGAGGTATTAAGCAGGCGTATTAAGGCAATTGAAGGTATGGGGCCATTAGCTACCTTAGCTAAGAACAAAGGATTTGAGGCAACCATTGATGTGGGAATAATAGAAAAAATAACCCCTCAATCTATGCTTAAAAGATGTAGTCTTAAACAAAGACTTAGCAAAAATAGGGACGCTTCTATTTTTGATGGAATGGAAAGGGTTTCCCCTAACTAAAAAGAGCATTAGTTTTATTATAGTACATAACATAACTTTTTAGACAAATATATCACCGCAGTCCTTTTGCTTTGTGCAAAATGGTCTGCTCGTATGACTTGCAGAAGGCGCGGAGAACGCTAAGACAAAAAAACCAAATCATTGGGTCTTCATGTCGTTCTCTGCGGACTCTGCGTCCGTTTGAATCTGTCAGATTCACGGGACATCATGTAAATCTTTAGATTTACAGGACACCGTTTGCAGGTGCTGCAAATGCTTGTCATTTGCCTCTGGCAATGCTTGTCTCTGCGGTGATAAAAGGGTATCGTCTAATTTGTTATGTTGTTAACTATATCTTTCTTTCTGATCTATATCTGAAATGGATTTCGACGATGCTGTGCTTCACCTCGTTAAACAAATCCCAATGG
>MCBF01000001.1:1201965-1207299 GCA_001742785.1 Candidatus Altarchaeales archaeon IMC4 | reverse complement strand
CAAAGGCCAAGACATCCTACGAGATAAGGATACTTGACTGATGCGTTTTTTACCGGGGTCGTGAAGTTCATTCTTGTTCACACCCCTCCTTGTTTTAACATTTTTTTGATAATATCCTAACATGCGAATTGGTCTCTTTTCATGGGAGTCGCTGAACTCCATAAGGGTCGGTGGGGTAGCGGTGCACGCCAGCGAGCTTGCGAATGCATTGGCTGAAAAGGGCAACGAAGTTCATATTTTCACGCGAAAAGGGGAGTGGTGGCAGAAAGAGCACGAGGAAATTAACGGAGTTTTTGAACACAGGGTCGTTTTTCAGCCAGATTTGGATTTCATTCAGTACATGGACAACATGTGCGATGCGATGGCAGGGTGCTTTCACTTTGTCGAGCATAAATATGGAAAATTCGACGTCCTGCACGGGCACGACTGGCACGTCGTGAACGCGCTGACGAACATCAAGTACTCAAAGGGCTACGGTTTCATCATGACATACCACTCGACCGAATGGGGCAGGAATGGAAACAATTACGGTGATTCGTGGTTTTCAAAGAGGATAATGCACAGGGAGTGGCTCGGCGGCTATGAATCGGAAAGAGTAGTAACAGTCTCAAACGCGATGAGATACGAGCTTATGCACCAGTACCAGATTCCTGAAGCGAAGATAAGCGTGGTATACAACGGCGTTAGCCCCAAGAACTTCGAAGGCGAAATAGACGCGGGCCGGGTAAAGGAACGCTACGGGATATGGCCGCTTGACCCGGTAATCCTCTTTGCGGGGCGGCTTTCGTACCAGAAGGGGCCGGACTTGTTGGTCGAGGCGATTCCGCGCGTTTTGGTCGAGCGCCCGGACGCGCGCTTCATATTCGCAGGAAGCGGGGACATGAATGGCCATATCATCGGGCGGGCTTCGTGGCTTGGCGTAGCGGACAAGATAAGGGTTTTAGGCTACGTTCCAGACGAGGAACTCATCGAACTTTTCAAGGCGTGCGATGTTGTCTGCGTGCCAAGCCGGAACGAACCGTTTGGCATAATCGTGCTTGAGGCGTGGAGTGCGGGAAAACCGGTCGTCGCAACCGACGTCGGCGGGCCGAGCGAGCTGATATGGAACTTCGTAACCGGCATAAAGGCGTACCCCAACAACCCCGAATCAATCGCGTGGGGCATAAAGTACGCCATCAACAGCCCGGAGTTTGTAAAGAGAACCGGGAAAAACTGCAAGAGGGCGGTGAAGGATTTTTCATGGGACAAGATTGCCGACAGGACGCTGGAAATTTACAAAAAAGGAGTTAGGTGAACATTCATGAACGAAAAAGATCAGGAAGAGGCACAAAAAGCCGGGCAGGGTGAATCCGGATGGGGCGGCAAGGAAAAAACGCAGGGCGGACAAGACAAGGAGATGCTGCTTCGGATGTCCGAGGTGGGCCTGATGCTGGAAGACTACGACTACATCTTCTCGGATTTCGACCCGCGCCAATACTCCGAGCGGTTATTATCCGATGATTTTTTGTACGAGGCGAAAAAGGCGATTCGGGACAAGCCCTCAGGCAGGATCCAGTTAAACCTCCTCGTGGCGGCGGATAAAAGAAACCTCGGGCATGAAGCCATAATAAAAAAACGCATAAGGGAGCACTTCAAGAAGCACCTTGCCCTCGCCCGAAAGGAGACAAGGGACATAATCAAAAGGGGCTTGTTTTTTACGCTGGTCGGGGTAATAGTGATGCTCTTTGCGACTTTTATCCTTTTCAAGTATCAAAACAAAGACCTCCTCTCCAGCTTCCTTGTAGTCCTTCTGGACCCCGCAGGCTGGTTCCTGTTCTGGGAGGGCATGCACATGATAATCTTTGACTCAAAGAGGGCCAAGCCCGACCTCGAATTCAATGAGAAGATGGCAGACTGCGATATACGGTTCCTGTCCTATTGAATATAGCCTTTTCTTTGCGAAAGAAGGGTCTATACTCGAAATTGCCGTAAGCGTTTGCGACAAAGTCGCAAACGGTATCCTCGTATCCCTACGAGGGATACGGGACATCGATTCCTTCGAGGAATCGCTTGTCCCGTGAACACGCGTTTCCGACGAATCGGAAACGGTGTCCTGTGAATCTATTGATTCACATGATCAGCGGATTCACGCGGATGCAGGACTTCGCAGCGTAACTACGCTGGCAAAATACCGCCGACTTCAGTCGGCGGTTGTTTATTTTTATCATAATATAAAGTGGTATGCCCTATGCATTATTCAACACCTAATCGTCTTGATCGTCACCCCCGTCGTTATCGTCGTCATCCCAGTTGTCATCATCACCATCATCCCAATCACCGTCTCCAAATTTTCCGCCAAAAACAAATTCTTCCGATGTCATTTTTAGATGCCTCAGTTTTACAAAAAGTAATAATAATCGTGCAGTTCAGGTATATAAATAGAGGGGTTCGAACCGAATTTTGATGACCGTATTGCACGGCAGAAATCAAAAGGCGAACATAATCCTGAAACCTAAAGACATGGGTTTTTCAACGTACCCCCTTAATAATTATCGTGCAGAAGCTTGAATTCCTCGCAAAGTATCCTTTTACCAACGCGGCGAAGGATTACGTGAAAAAACTGGGGCTTTCTCTTGACGAGATAGAAGGGCACCCTATTTATTCTGCGAGCATAGAAACCGGAAGGCAAAGAGTTGCAGGGGCGCAGGCAAATCTTGATGATAAACTCTCAATGGATCTTGAGATTCTGGGCTATGCAGTCGGGCGGATTCTGGTGAACCTCACGGGCGACCGGGTTTTGATTGCAAATTACGCAAAGTCCGAGGCTGAAAATGCACGGATGTTCATGGAACAAAACCCGGCGGATTTTGAAGGGGTTGCCCATGATTTGGGTTTTGAAATCAGGGGGAAAATCTACCTTGCGGATTACCTAAGTTACTCTGCAGGGCTCAAACAGGATAAGTGGCGCCTCGTGAACAGGAAGATTGAAAACGGGTTCGTTGAAGTCAAAAAAGAGGACCTTCCCTTACTTTTGGGGGAAGCGATAAGAAACAGGGTCGCCGAGCCGGTAAAAACAGAGGGTATCCCAAAAAAACTCAGGGAGATTGCAAACCAGCTAAAACCCGCGCGAGAGCAGGACATAAAGGTCGGAAAGCTAAACAAAAAAGCCATACCGCCTTGCATATCCGGGATGCTGGCGTCGCTTGGGTCAGGGAGCGCATCGCACAACGTGATGTTCATATTAGCCACGTTTTTCACCAATCTCGGCCTCGACACCGAACAGATTGTGGAGTTGTTTTCGGTCTCGCCTAAGTTCGATGCGGAAAAGACCAGATACCAGCTTTCGTTCCTCTCGGGGGAGCGCGGCGGGACCAAGTACACCTGCCCGACCTGCGCCACGATAAAATCGTACGGGCTGTGCGCTACAGATTGCGGCGTTAAGCACCCGCTGTCGTATTACAGGAAGAACTATAGGAAATGAAAAGTGCAAAAGTCAAAATGCAAAGTGAAAAATGCAAATTCGCGAAACTAAGATTGTAAAATGACGAACGTAAACAGGCTTAATGTCGGCGGAAGGGAGATAATCCTCGTGGGAACGGCGCACATATCAAAGAAAAGCGTCGAACTCGTGAGAGAAACGATAAATGCAGAAAAGCCAGACGTCGTTGCGATTGAGCTTTGCGGCCGAAGAAACGAGGCGATAAAAAACAAGGAGCGTTGGGACGAAACCGAGATACACCAGGTTATAAAAACCGGCGGCTCGTACATGCTCCTGATGCAGCTTTTTCTTGGTAACCTCCAGAGAAAGCTTGGCGACGAAATCGGTGTAAAGCCTGGGGCCGAGATGCTCGAGGCCATCAATGCGGCAAACGATGCGGGCATACCCGTTGCGCTTGTCGACCGCGACATCGCCGTGACACTAAAACGCGCGTTTGCGCTTATGCCCCTGCGTGAAAAACTTCACCTTGCCTATGACCTCGTTCTTGGGATATTCGAGAGGGAGGAAATAAATGAGGACCTCATAGAGAAGCTCAAGGAAAAGGACATGCTTACCGAGATCATGGAGGACTTGGCGAAGGAGGTGCCGTCCGTCAAGCGAGTGCTTATAGACGAGCGCGACGAGTACATTGCAAAGAAGATAGTGGCGATAAATGCGAGAAAGATTGTGGCTGTGGTGGGCGCAGGCCACGTGCAGGGCATAATCAACCGGATAAACGCCGCGGCAAGCGGATGGCACACTGCCGAAATGCATGCTCTTGAATCGGTGCCTGTTGGAAAAAGCAGACTCATGTACATGGGTTATGCAATCACCTTGATATTTACCTGCATGGTCGCGTGGGGGTTCTACCAGCACGGTTCGGATATAGCAGTTGAAATGCTCGTGAAATGGTTTTTGATACACGGCACGCTGTCTGCGCTGGGGGTTCTCATAGCGTTCGGCCACCCGTTTTCTGCCGCAGCTGCGTTTGTTGCCGCCCCGTTCACGTCATTGCACCCCATATTAGCCGCCGGGTGGTTCGCGGGGGCGGTTGAGGCGTGGGTGAGAAAGCCACGGGTGATGGACTTCGAAGGCCTTATGAAGCTGAACTCGTTTGCAGACTACCGCAAAAACCGGGTAACGAGGATATTTTTGGTTATGACGTTTGCGAACATAGGAAGCTCGATCGGAACCTTTATAGCGCTGCCGTATCTGGCGACCATCGTTTAGCTGCCGTATGAGCCAAAAAGCATGCCGGAACTCCTAAAACTCGTATTCGTTCTGGAGTCGGTGTAGTCTATGGAGATATCCGCATTGAAGCAAGAACCGGATGGGCCTGCGGGTAAACTAACTATGTTATTGAAATTACGACTAACCCCTGCAGGGACATCAGTAGTTAATGTGTTGTTTGCATCGCTTGTACCACCCATTGTCGCATTTATGCTCGTAACGTTAACCGGCGCCCCGACGTTGTTCGTGAGGGATAATGTTAGATTCCCGTTTGCCGCCATGATGAAATCCGTCGGGACAACGCCCCAGAACCCGGACGCTCCCTTCTGGCACTCGCCACTCAACTTAAAAACGCCCATCTGCCATGCGACTGCGATTATGGCAATGACTATAAGTATCGCCCAACCGTATGTCATAAGAAATTCCAGCGAACTCTGCGCACGATTTTTCATCTTCAGGGTGTTTGATCCGGTTAGTCCTGTAACAAATTAGAATGAAGTCTTATAAAAGGCAAAAACCGTAACACTGCCCCCTGTCAGTTAATCGACCCAGTTACATTATGGGAATTAGTCGTTTTCCGTACCAAATTGCCCATATATTATATTGAATACTTTCTTAAATAAATTGGAATTTCGGTTGTTAAACCG
>MCBF01000001.1:1196749-1201865 GCA_001742785.1 Candidatus Altarchaeales archaeon IMC4 | reverse complement strand
GCCCGGTGCGGCAAATCCCTGCTCTATCATTAGTTGGTGGCAGACACCGCCGCGGCCGACCTCGAAGTAATTGCCGATGTTGTACTTTTTCGCAAAATCGCGCATCGCCTTCGCCTGCCGGGCGGAGGCAACGTCCTTGTTCGGGACGTAGTGGTCTGGAATCAAGACGACCTTTTCCCTCAGCGGCCTGACCCCGAACTCTTCAAATGCCTCGAACGCGGGAAGCCCGGTTACGTCGTTTACCATCACGTAATCAACTTCCGCTTCTACGATTTCACCCGGAGTTACTTCCTTCCCCGTCTTGTCCGCGAATATTTTTTCGGATATTGTTTGTCCCATCGTCGGAAATGAAATTTACAGCAGGGGCTTCACGAGTTTTAACACCCCCTCTTTGCGGGCTTTTTTTAACAGATACTCTTTATCAATGGCGTTCTTATAAAGATGAATCAACCGCCTCATCTGCTCACAGTCTATCTCGGATTTCCACCACTTACATGCGTTTGCCCTGTCTACTATAAGGTCTTCGATGGATAAAACCCTTATTTTGTAAGGAGTACCATCGAGTCTTATCGTTTGAACCCTGTCTTTCGTCGAGGTGCCGACAATATCGATGACTGCATCACGGGATATATAGATCCGGCCGTCCTTTTCGAATCCGAAATCTTTCAGCACCGGCTCAATTTCCTCCCTCCTTGCTAAAATGTCCGAATCCAGACTAACATAATCGCCTCTGGTATATAACTCAACCGCACCGCCCCCTACAAGAATCGGTTTATGCCGTACCCTCCCGGAGATTTTACCCAAAAGTATAAATTTATTCTCAGCCATCTACCTTTATTGACACTATCCTGCCGTTGACTATCTTAACATCACGCTTGATGCGCATTTCACATACCCTCGTTATAGCGGACTCTTCTTCTTCACTTCGTTTCCGCGTTCTTATCGCCCTTTCCATGAATAGATATTAATATCCAAAACAAAAATACTAACCTTAACATGGCAAACATAAAACTCGTAACGAACGTCTTCGGCGCATTCGCCCTCAAAAACGGCAAGGTCATCGAAAAGTTCCCGTTCCCGAAAGACCCGAAGGATATCGCGAAGCGCCTTGAGACGGCAGAAACCGGTGTCTGCGAAGAGGAACTCAAACTTCTAAAAAGGCTTAAGGACACAAAAACCGAAATAGTCCTGGTTGACAACCCCAACAGGTTCAGGGGGCTTGGGCTTGATGTGGAATTTCTGGAGGACAAAGAATTTACGAACATTGCAGTGATTGCCGAGCACCTTGGCATACAAAAGCATGAGGTGAACGAGATTATCACGGCAGTCAACCATGAGCTCACCAAGCGAAAGATGCGGGTCCCGGAGCGCGACCAGCTGGTGATGCAGGCGATTTCGACGATGGACGAGGTCGAGGATGTCGTGAACAAGATGACAGAGCGCCTGCGAGAGTGGTACGGGCTTCACTTCCCGGAGCTCGCCCTTGTGGTACAGAACCCGGACCTTTACGCGCGGATCGTTTCCGAGCGCGGCAGGCGGGAAAACATCACGGGGCTGAAAAACATAGATGCCGGCTCGATGAATAACATAGAGGACTACAAAAAGGACTCCATCGGATTCGAGCTTTCGGATTCAGACGAGAAGGCGCTGAAGTCGCTTGCGGGCACGATAGTGAAACTTACCGAAACAAAGGCGCAGACCGAAGCCTACATCGACTCGCTTATGCAGGACGTCGCCCCGAACACAAGGGAGCTTGCAGGTCCGCTGCTTGCCGCGCGGCTTATCCTGATTGCGGGCGGGCTTAAGCGCCTGTCCCAGATGCCTGCAAGCACGATACAGATCCTTGGCGCGGAGGACGCGTTCTTCAACTTCCTGCGCACGAAAAGAGACCCCCCTAAGCACGGGGTAATATTCCAGCTGCCTGAGATAAGAAGCGCAGGCAAGCCAGTGCGCGGTAAACTGGCAAGGACATTCGCGGCGAAGTTTGCGATAGCGGCAAAAGCGGACTACTTCAAGGGCGAATTTATCGGGAAGAAACTGAGGGATGATTTTCTGAAGAGGGTTCAAATGCTGAAAAGATGAGGGTTTTTGTAGCGCTTTTGGTTTTCTTTGTTTTTGCGGCCGGGACGTGCCATGCGGCAAACATCGACCCCGCAGTCCTTGACGAACTCACCTCAAAAGGCGAGGCCGACGTGATTATAACACTCAAAGACGGCGCACTGCCGGAAACCATCTGCGTCGAGGAAACAAACTACAAAAAATCCGGCCTTGAAAAGAAGAAATCGATGGTAATGGCAAGACAGGACGGTATTTTGTCTGCCGTTTCCACTAAAGGGGTTGCTCCTGATTTTGAACTGAAGCACAAGTATTCTGTCATAAATGCGGTCTCAGGGAAACTGACCAAAAGCGGATTTGACAAATTGAAAAACAGGGCCGACGTGGAGGCCATATCGCTTAACGGCAAGGTCTACGCCATGCTTGACGAAAGCGTCCCGCTGATAAATGCCGACGATGTCTGGGGGCTGCGGGTAAACGGCAAAAACATAACAGGGGCAGGGGAAACGGTCTGCATCATCGACACGGGCGTTGATTACAATCACACGGCGCTTGGCGGGTGTTTTGGCACGGGGTGCAAGGTTCTTGGGGGGTACGATTTTGTAAATAATGATGCCGACCCGATGGACGACCACGGCCACGGGACGCACTGCGCGGGCATAGTTGCATCAACGAACGGAACATACAGAGGGGTTGCGCCAGATGCAAATATCGTTGCAGTAAAGGTGTTGAATCAGGGGGGAGTGGGGTCGGATGCCACCGTTATCGCAGGTATCGACTGGTGCGTCAGCAACGCCACAAAGTTTAACATATCGGTAATCAGTATGAGCATTGGTGATGGGACTTTGCATTCTACATACTGCAACGATTCCCCTGAAACTGGAGCCATAAACAGTGCCATTGCCAATGGAATCCTGGTTGCAGTGGCATCCGGAAACAACGGTTCCGCCTATGGGGTTTCTTCGCCGGCATGCATCGAAAATGCGACATCCGTCGGCTCGTCTTACGTCGGCTCGCCTTATTCAGCGCTTCATTGGGAATTGTTTGTAACCTCCGATGGCAACAAAAAACTGCAAGCAAATCCGATGGAGTACTCAGCGGTTGCGAATGCTTCGGGCGCGCTTCTTTATGCTGACCTCGGCTACCCGGAAAATTTCACAGGGCAGAACTTCACAGGAAAAATAGCGCTTATAAAACGAGGAACCCTGACATTTGCCGAAAAGGTTCAAAATGCCTACAATGCCAGCGCGATTGGCGCGATTATATTCAATAAGGAAGCCGGCAATTTTCAGGGAACGCTCAATCTCACTAATAATTTTGAGATACCTGTGGTCTCGATATCCCTAGAAGATGGAAATTACCTGTTGAACCTCACAAACGTAACCATTGATCTCTCAGTTACAAACGTTACCTTAAATGAAAGCGTATTGAGTTTCACAAACAGGAATGTTCTTCTTGATTTGCTAGCCCCCGGCGAAAATATATGCTCAACGAAAAGAGGGGGAGGTTTTGAAGGTAAGAGCGGCACATCAATGGCCACTCCGCATGTAGCCGGGGCGGCGCTGTTGTTAAACCAGTACCAAAAGGAAATGGCCTTGAACCTGACACCAAGACAGATAGAGGATTTGTTCTGGGAAACAGGCGCGCCGGTATATGATTCGTCAACGACGCTGATGTTTTCGCGTGTTGACGTTCTTGCGGCAATCAACAGCCTCGGGGGTTTTTCAGCAACAAGCGATTTTTCAGCATCTGGCAAGATTGACGTATTTTCGCTGTCGGTTTCAACAACTGCGGAATCCTTCCTCAATCAGACAAACTGCGCCCTCGTCTCAAAATACGACGGGGGGATCCAGACGCACATAAAGGGTACCTCAAATTTCAACTTCAACGTTACGCCCGGCAGGGGCTACTACACCTACTGCCCGACCAACGGAAGCAAAACGATAACCGGCCTTCCGATTGAAAATGCAACCATCCGATTAGCTACCGGGTGGAATCTGATAGGCTCGGTTGATGATGGCACGGGCGCAAATGCGCTTTGCGGCACATTAGTGAAGAACTGCATAGCGGCAGCGAAATACGATAACGGCTTCCAGATTTACCCTGAGGTAAACTTCACAATATCCTCCGGCGAGGGGGTTTTTGTGTATCTAACCAACGCATCGGACTGGACAGGCTAACGAAACATGTTTCCCGTCCGCTGCCTGCCTACCCTGCATGGAACATCTGTATCCCTAATTTTTTTAGTTCCAGTTTTTGGTCGTCCCACATCCGCCTCCATTTGTAGAGGTAATAACTCAACTCCGGCTTGCTGCGCGCCCATAAGACCTTATGGCAATCTATAACGCCCCCTTTTAATTTTATCGGCAGAAGCTCGAATATCTTCACGTCGTATTTCTGCGGCAGCCTGGTTCGTATCAACTCCCCGAAGAGTTTGTCGGCATCATAGTCCCCTGCCACAATGCATATATCCACGTCAGAGCGCTCATGCTGCGAGTCGCCCGCCCCTGAGCCAAAAAGCATTATCCCCATGACCTTGTCCTTAAACTGTTCAAAATCCCTGACTATCCCTTTTTTATCCATCTTTCGATTGTTGCCGTAAACCCCTTTATCGAAGGGAGGAGGCTATTTATGGAGTCGTAGGCCTGTCTGTCGATTACCCCGTTGTACTGGTGAACCAGAACGTTCCTCAGCCCGTTTGCTGCCTTGAGGTCTTCAAGCATGTCCTCACAATCAAGCACTTTGGCAAGTTTTTCCAGATTACTATAATCATCCTCTACAACCCTGTTGCTATCCTTTATCACCATTGCAGATAAATCCGCTACGATCTCGATAGTCTCCTGGAATTCCTTATATATCGCCTTCCTCAAGATTCTGTTGTTCAGGAATTCCTTTTCCTTACCAAGATTTTCCCGTATGAATTCCTCCTTGTCATTGAGCCCGGATATCTTCTGGAAATATCTTTGCCGTCTTGTTATAGTCAGTGATTTAAATAACGGAACATTTTAGTCAAATTTTTTTGGCGCAATATCCGGCGGATTTCCCACCGGTATGTTTCCTC
>MCBF01000001.1:1192551-1196649 GCA_001742785.1 Candidatus Altarchaeales archaeon IMC4 | reverse complement strand
CTTTTTATAAATGCAATTCGATATAATGATTTTGCAGTGGCAAAATCAGTATACCAAAACCCAAAGGGTTTTGCTTATATTCAAGAGCATAAGTTAAAATAAAAAGTTCCAAAACTTATGCTCTTGCCTATAGTTCCGTTATCATATGCGGGCTTGAAAGAAAGGGCTCGAATTCTGCCTGCACCCTACGATTGGTTGTTAACGGCGAAGTTCATGCTATAGTCAGTGAAAAAGTTCTCCGCGAGGTCAACGGGTATTTCCAAAGAATACAGGGCAGACACTACGCGTTTCTCATTGCAACCCTGATTAGAAAAAATTTTGAGATTGTTTCAAGGAGCGATATTACCAAGGAAGTCAAAAAGTGGCGGGGCAGTATTAATGAGAAAGACCTTGAACATTTGGCTACTGTAAAACACCTGAAGTTATCTGAGTTGGTGGCTTATGACAGGGATTATGAAAACCATCAGGAATACACCACACCCAAGAGGTTCTTGAAGAAACTGAAACTGGAATACTCCGAAACAGAATACTGATTGTGTGATATATATCCCGTAAATGCGTATAATTTACCACACGAAAAAATTCACCCCGTGAATTTTTGGCGTTCCTCGAAACTCTCTTGAGTTTTGGAAACCAAAAGTGCAAAGCACTTTTTAGTTCCTATGAAAGATTTAAATTTTATCATCCAGATGCGGGCAAGAAAACTTTCTGTGTTGGTTGTTTTAGGAATATTAACCTTTATCCTTCTATCAATTTTTGTGGTGGCAGTACCAGGTGACCAAAGTGAACCATTTAATTGTAATAACATGATTGATGGAAAGCACTGGAATAGTCTCACTCAAAAGGGTAGGCGTGCCTGGTTAGAAACTCGTGAAGGTATGACCTCCTATTTTTCAGGATGTCGAGATAATAGCCCTCACTGTGTAGGAGGTCATGATCGTACTTCTTTGTATTGCGATGTAATGATTGATGATCCACATGGCTGGATTCCCGGTAGGGACACCTCTATAGGCTGCATAGATCACATACCACCAATCGCAAATGATTTGTGTGTTAAAGGAACAATAAGGCAGTGTGCTTATCCATCAATTTATTACATAGAGGTTATAGGTTTGTGTGACGGTTCATGCATTGACGGCACCCGTAACAGTCAGTGCGCTGGAACGAAACCAAAATACTGCAATAATGGAAATCTGGTAGATTCCTGCGGATCTTGTGGTTGTCCGGGTGGGCAGACCTGCGGTCAAGATGGAAAGTGCACGAGCAGTCCATCATGCACCCCGACTGAGACGCCTGAGGTTACCTGTGATGACAACGAAGACAATGACTGTGATAACAATGTGGATTGTTCGGATAGTGATTGTGATGGCAAACAATGCGCCGCTGGAAAAACATGTTATAGTAACACTTGTAGTGGCCCAGCGCCCGGAAGTTGTAGTAATGCCGGCGATTGTCATGCGGCAGACACCGATGACAACGGCATAAATAATGGGGATAATCCACTAGAGGCAGGAACATGCACACCCCAGTCATGTAGCCAGGGGGTATGTAGGAATAACCCACCTATGACAGATACGTGTAGCGGTGGTATCGTTTGTAATCAAGGGACTTGCATTTTAAAAGAATATTACTATACAACATCATTTGCTTTTGCTTGCAGCTCTAAATCCTACAGGTGTGATCGCGTATGTCTAGGCCATGAAGCCTACTGTGAAAACGGCGCATGTGTATGTCCGGCAGGTCCTCTACCAAGCACTCAATGTTCCACTAATGATTGTACCCCTCAAGACGTACTGCCCTGTAAATGTAGTACAGGTGTAACTTGTACAACTGACAAACCATACTGCAGGTTACCTCCAGCTGTTGTAAGTTATTATACCTCTCCTGAGTGTTTTGGTAGGCCTGCTGGAAGTTGTGCAAGTAATTGTCCTGATGCTAAATGTACGGCCATCTCCGGCGGGGGATGTAACTGTGACGGAAAATTTTGCAACAATGGCGAGTTTTGTTACAACATAGGATTTTTGCCATCATTGCCAATTCTTGGTTGTTCCGGTCACCCCGCTGCAAGTTGCCTAACAACTTGCAACGTGTGCTCAATAGGTTCATGTTATCCGGTAGGCAGTGCGTGTAATTGTGATGGGTGGTATTGTGCAGCGAATGAGTATTGTGTAAAGTGTAATATTGGGCCGGGTTCTTCTCACGTTCGTTGCGACTCAGGGTACCTCCTTTATAGCGTATGTAATGTAAAACCATTATCACCCCTTAACATCATCCCCCCGCGCAGCATCAGCAAAACCGAGATAGCCACAATAACCTCAATCATAAACGATGTCTCGTGCTTCCTCATAGACATCATCAAGGGTATAGCGATAATCGCGGCAGTCATAATGATAGTGTTTTCGGGCATGCAGCTTGCAAGGAGCGGGGACGACCCGGGCGAAAGGCACGAGGCGAAAGAGAGGTTCGTGCTGATCCTTGTCGGCCTGACGGTGATCGTTGTCGCAGTGACCTTTGTAAACTACCTGATCGGGGGTTACGGGTTGGGTCTGACTTGCGGGACAAGTGCTGGATCACTCACAAGTGCTGGATCACTCACAAGTGCTGGATCACTCACATATACACTAGCTGTGACTAGTGGTTATGCGACGGTGAATCCAGGGGATACCGTAACATTTGGGGCGTGGGGGATGAATGGAGGCGGCGGCACCCCCCCATATTCTTGTACTGCTACATTTATGGGGCAAAGCCTCTCATGCGCATGTACAGCCGGTACAAACCCTATATGTGATACCTCATCATTTACTATCCCAATAGGCACTACCGGTGGGGAATATCCCACTATCATGATTATTACAGATAAGAAAGGGGTAGTGGGCACCAAATCTATAACTATCACGGTAACTACTGCCGCCACTTGCAATACATTATGTGCCCAACAGTTCTCTGGGTCTAAGGGCCAGTGCTTCGCTGCCCTAACAGATTGCGACTATAGTACCGACCCTATTTGTGATACTAGTGGATCTCCTCCACTCTGTTTTTACGAATGTAAGATTGCAGCGAGTAAGGGCCAGTGCCCACAGTACTGCGGATGCATTAGATATACAGTATGTGATTGTGGTACTGGAGGAACAAAGACGTGCAGCGCTACGGGTTGCCACTAAGAACAATACCCTACAGGGCCCCGATAACATACCCTCTTTGCGTTTCCTCTGCAGATATCTGCGCCGGGAACCTAAGCATTTAATGAACCTAAACGCTTCGTTAATTCCTCGAACACAGCACGTTTCTTTTCCGGGCTCAGGCGGAACAAAACCTTTGAAACCATCGCATTTGAGATGGTGAAAATGTAGTTCAGTTTTATTACACTGTCTTTTACTGCGCCGTCTGATGTCGTAAGTGCAATACCATCCATCTTCAGGTTGCTGGTTATCCCGGCGACAACTACGTTGCCGAACTCTTCAAAAAGGACAAGGGCTGGCCTCGTTTTTATCTCAAAAGTATCTGTGAACTGGATTTTTGCCAGTACAACATCCCCTGCATTAAGCATCGTTCCATACCTCGTCTTCTTCGTTGTCCCAGAGTTCTTTCATCTTGTTCTGCTGGATTTTATGAAGGAACTCATCATACTGGTTCTGTGTTTTCACATTTTTAAAGGTTTTGATCATCTGCGCAAGTAGTTCATTATAGGTCTGCCGTGGATATTCCCTAACCTCCTTCAAGGCATTAACTATGGTTTTATCCAGTTGTATGGTTGTTACATTGCTCATTATTTATCACCTATATAACAATATATAATTGGTTATATAAATATAGAATATTTCAAATCCTCTTCTCAACAACATTCCCACACGGTATTTCCTCTGCAAATATCTGCGCCGAGAACCTGTAAATCTTCGTATCCCTGTCAAGCAGCGCAGTTGGCGAAAGACCCGCTTTCATGCAGGTCTGAGAGAGGAACTCCTCGACACCCCAGCCCCACTCAACAGGTACCTGCGGCAGGAGAAGGCCCCGGAAAGGGCCCCTTTCGGCGATAAGCCCGTCGCGGCCGATCTTTATTTCTTTCAGGTAATCCCTCGGGTTTTCCACCGCAACGATTTC
>MCBF01000001.1:1189082-1192451 GCA_001742785.1 Candidatus Altarchaeales archaeon IMC4 | reverse complement strand
CAAAGGCTTGAGATACAGGAGTCCCTTGAAATGCTCAAGGGCGGCGAAGAGGCGCGCAAAATCGAGGTCTGGGTCGAGGAGGACATGACCGACAGGGCGACCGCTGGTGAGAAGGTCATCGTCAACGGGATTCTGAGGCTCATGCCGCCGAAGGTGAAGGGGCCGGTCTATTACAAGTTCCTTGACGCCAATCACATCGCGCCGGTCGAGAAGGAGTTCGAGGACATCGACATAACTGATGAGGAAATCGAAGGGATAAAATCCCTTGGCAATGACCCGAAAATATACGAAAAGGTCATCAATTCGATCGCCCCGAGCGTCTGGGGCCACAGGGAGGTAAAGGAGTCGATCGCGCTTCAGCTTTTCGGCGGCAGGTCCGGCAAGAAGCTTGCCGACGGCACCCATGTGAGAAGCGACATCCACCTTCTGCTGATAGGGGACCCGGGCGTTGCAAAATCAAGAATACTCCAGTACGTCGACCAGATAGCGCCGAAGAGCATCTACGTCAGCGGGAAGGGAACGACCGGCGCGGGGCTTACGGCGACCGCGGAGCGCGACGAATTCGCGGAAGGCGCGTGGACGCTTAAGGCGGGCGCCCTCGTCCTGGCAGGCGGCGGCATCGCGTGTATCGACGAGTTCGACAAGATGGACAAGGACGACCGCTCGGCGATGCACGAGGCAATGGAGCAGCAGTCCTACCACCCGAATACCCCCTTAATGCTTGCCGACGGAACGGAAACGAAAATAGGGACTTTCGTTGAGGAGTTGATGGGCAAAAATTCGGGAAAAGTAATCGATGGAAAAAATTGCCATATATTGCCGGTTGAAAATAAAAAAATAAATGTATTCACATCCGATTTCGGGAAAATCTATGAAACCTGCGTAAACAGGGTAAGCAGGCATACTGCGCCCGATAATTTTATAAATATCCGGCTTCAAAACGGCAGGGAAGTCATTGTAACCCCTGAGCACCCCTGCTGGGTTATCAAGGATGGGGGGATTGCCACAAAAAGGGCGGATGAATTGACAACTGATGATTTCCTTCCGGTTCCTGCAAAGATTCCTTTTGAGGGAGAAACACAAACACTCAATAGTTCGTTTAAAAGAGGGGGTAATAAAAGCATACGTTTCCCGGAGCATACTTCACCGCAGTTTTGCAGGTTTCTCGGATATTTAATCGGCGACGGAAGTTACGAATTGAACCGGGGCGTCAGAAACGGGATAAATTTCTACAATAAGAATCCCGAACTTATCGAGGACTTCGGGGGGTTGATGAAAAATATGTTCTCTTTAGAGGGGTACTATCAACCACAGAAAGGAAAATCAAGAACGCCGTCCGTCAGATACGTTTCAAAGGACATGGTAACTTTTCTGGACGGGCTTGACTCAAGGTTACTTGTCGAGGGCAAACGGATAAGGATTCCGCCGAGGATAATGAAATCGCGCCTGAATGATGTTTCCGAACTGCTAAAGGCATTATTTGAGTCAGATGGGCACATGACAAAAGGAAAATGCGCCCGTGTCGGATTTGTTTCGGAATCGAGGGAGTTGGCACATCAGGTTCAAACCATCCTTTTAAGATTTGGAATCTATTCAACGATTTTCGAAGAAACGCTCAAAAGCAAGAATATTGTTTACAGAACAAGCATTACTGGACACGAAAACATATCAAGATTTTCAGAGCATGTCGGATTCATATCCGATAAAAAGAACAAAAGGCTCGCACAATATCTGAAAGGAAACGTAACCTACAGGACTTTGACCGATTTGATTCCGAACTGCGGGCGAATGGTTTCCAAAATAGCAAAAACCCTGAAATTGCACGAGTCTAAGATTGCCGGCGAAAGCCTGACCTGCCACAAGAATGATAATACAAGATTGACGAGGAAGGTTATGAAAAGAATCGTCGGGGAATTTGAGGATAAAATAAACAAAATCGAGGGCGTGCTGGAGCATCTTGAAAACAAGAAAAATTCACTAAAGAGTCTCATTGCCTTAAGAAAATCATTGAATTTCTCCCAGCAGCAGGTTTCGGACAGGGCGGGCGTTATAAGGCAGACCGTTTCATGCTGGGAGCGATATGGGGCGGATAACGCAAATCTTGGAAGATACTGTGCTGCATTACGCGGAATCTGCGAGGATTCGCTGGCCGTAAAAAAAGACGTTGGAATGCTAAAGAAACTTGCATTCGGGGATGTCTTGTGGGCGAATGTTACAAAAGTGGAAAAAATCCCGAACGACGGTGTCGAATGGGTTTACGATGTTACGGTCGAACCAAATCAAACCTTTGTTTCAGGTAATATGATTCTTCACAATACAATAAGCGTCGCGAAGGCAGGCATTATCGCAAAATTCAAGGCAAACACGTCCGTCCTTGCCGCATCGAACCCGAAGTTCTCGCGCTTTGACGTATACAAGCCGCTGGGCGAGCAGTTCGACGTCCCCCCGACGCTTTTGAGCAGGTTCGATTTGATATTCCCGATAAGGGACGTGCTGGACTCGGAGCAGGACCGGAAGATTGCACAGCACATACTGAAGATGCACAAGGGCGAAAAGGAAATGAAGGAGATAACGCCCGACATAGAGGTCGACCTGTTCAGGAAGTACATCTCGTACGCCAGAACAAACGTTTCTCCGGTTTTGACGGATGATGCCGCGAAAAAAATCGAGGATTATTACGTGGACCTCAGGGCAAGAAGCGCGGGGGGCAGCGTCACCGCAACCGCAAGGCAGCTTGAGGCCCTGATACGCCTTGCAGAGGCGTCCGCAAAGATGCGCTTAAGCAACACCGCGACGGTAAGCGACGTGGAGCGCGCCGTAAACCTGACGAACTTCGTCCTGAGGGAGATCGCAACCGATGAAACCGGCAGGCTTGACATAGACCGCATCGTAACCGACCACCCGAAATCCACGCGGGATAAAATCGTCTCCATCGAAGACATAATCCGCGATGTCGCATCGAAGAGCCAGGATAAGCTTGCGTCAATCGAGGATGTAAAATCAGAGGCATACGGCAAGAACATAGACAAGTCCGATTTCGAGCGCATAATAAACGAACTCAGGAACAAGGGGATAATTGCGGAAGTCAAGGGCGGCAAGCTCAGGTGGATTGAGTAAACCCCTTTTTCTTTCTTACGAAGAAATAAAAAGTGTCGCGTCCCAAAAAGAAAGAAGATTGAAAGGGAATTTGCCGAGGGCAAATTCTATAGAACACGCAACGACTTCGTAGCGTGTGATATACAAAATGGCAAAAAAACATTCTAAGAAAAATTCAGAATGGAGTTGGGTTAAGAAAAATTGGTTTAACATATTACCTGTACGCTAACGATACGTTGGTTACTTTGATAAATTTTTGATTGTAATATATTA
>MCBF01000001.1:1181957-1188982 GCA_001742785.1 Candidatus Altarchaeales archaeon IMC4 | reverse complement strand
ATTCTTTTGTAGTTTATAACTATGAAACTGAATTTGATAATTTATCGAAGCGGATATATGCACAAAAAGAAATTACCGGCAGAGGGAATAAGATAAATAAGAAACTTAAACGCCCAGAACAGATCGCATTGCTCGAAAGCATCGCCAAATCAACATTTTCTCAGATAAGAGACAACGGAAAAAGCTTTGGTCTCATCAAGCCAAAGATTATGAAGTTTGTGCTTAAACAAAACAAAGAAACTTCTGGAGCCCAAACCACATTAATAGACCAAGATTATGATATTATGAATCAGAATGATTTTGCATTTCTCCCTTATCTGCAATATGACTGTGAGGGACCATGCAGCTCGAAGCACCCGCATGAGCAGAAAATAGTTGAGTGGGGCGCTTATCAATTTATGAGGAAAAACCCCAATTCAGAGGAACATTGCATAAAGTTAAAGGATAATTATCATTTAGGCGAAGAAAATTATTTGCATTATCTATTAATTGGGAATNNCAGAATAAAAATCACATACTATACATGGTTGTTAAATTAATAAGATTTAAAATAGAGGAAGAACAGAATGAAGATTAAAATGACAAAAACCTTAACAGAAAAAATCATTTCCTAACATTTGATAGAAGGAAAACTTAACCAAATTCAGAAATGTCCATCTCTGCGACCTCTGCGGCGATATATGGTTATTGTTAAATTATCCCCTCCAATGTATTTATCCCGATTTTCGGGACGTGCGCTATATGGTTCCCGCCCGACGTCGCGTTCAGGATTGCCGCGCCGGTTCTTGCGGCAAGGTCCTCGATGAGTTTTTTGCCCAACTCCATTTTCCTTATCTTTATGTCCTTTTCGTATTCCCCCGAGTATTCCCCGATTTCCCCTCCGAAGTCCATCCCGAAAAGCACGATAGTCCCCGCGCCGAAATGCTCGGCAAGAAAAACGCACCGGTCGCCGTCGGTGAACCCGCCGAAGTTGTGCAGGTTTCCGAATGGTTCGGTCTGTGTCGTGCCGACCACGTTTTCTAATTTTGGGACAACCTCTTTTATTTTTTCGATGTTGTCCCCATGCGCGTGAACCACGACACATGAGCCCTTTTTATTTGCCCGGATTATCGCCCTGACATCGCCGTCCAGGTCAGTTACGATTATGTCCGGCGTTATGCCCCACTCAAGAAGAGAGAGCGCTGCGCCGTCGGCCGCAATCGTTGTCGTGCACTTGTGAAACTGCTTTGACTTGACCCTTGCGGCATCTTTTGCAAGCGAATGCCCCGCGCCGAAAACCAGCACCGTGTCCTGAATCCGCATGCCGAGGGCGTCCGATAAATCTTTTTCTATCAATTCGTTCAGAACCTCTGCGGATTTTTGGTCTCTGCTTGTATCAACGACGTCGGATATTTTCATCGTAATCTTTTAATTATTAGGTCACTCATCGGTTTCCGTTCGGTCCCTTTTACCTTTGAGGCAGGATACCCGAGTGCGACAACCGCCATGAGTTCTATGTCGTCTGCAACGCCCAATATCTTATTGACCTCCTCTTTGTTTTTCAGAATCTCCCCGAGCCATACTGCGCCGATGCCCAAAGAGTGCGCGCATAAAAGCAGGTTCTCGATGCATGCACCGACTGCCATTAAGTCCTTTGTCCGGTCGTAAACCGCGGTGTTGTCGAGGAATACCACAATGCAGACGGGGGCATTTTTTATTATGTCGCCGTAATGCGTCTGTTCCGCAAGCGAATTTTTAACATCGGCATTCTTCACAACCGCGAACCGCCACGGTTGGTTGTTGAGCCCGGAGGGTGCCCGCCTTGCAGACCCAAGAATCTCATCGATTGTCCCCTCGGCGATGTCCTTGTCCAGAAATTCGCGGACGCTGCGGCGGGTTTTTATGCATTCAAGGATGTCCATTTTATTGTTAGGAGTAAGTTAAACTATTTCTCGATTATTATCTTGTTTGTCTGCCCAAGACTAAAATGATA
Source organism: Candidatus Altarchaeales archaeon IMC4 (assembly GCA_001742785.1). Classification (GTDB taxonomy): domain Archaea; phylum Altiarchaeota; class Altiarchaeia; order IMC4; family IMC4; genus IMC4. Next base: position 1,187,010 of record MCBF01000001.1, on the reverse strand, counting down.
CTTATAATTTATACCGACCTCTGTAATAACTAACCAATGACAGAAAAATCCAACTTCAGCCAGTGGTATCACGAAATCCTTGAGAACGCAGAGGTTATCGACCAGCGCTATCCTGTCCAGGGGATGCTGGTTTACCGCCGGTGGGGGCTTTCCATAATCAGGGCGATGCAGAATGAACTTGAGGGGATGCTTGAGGCGTCAGGCCACGAACCCATACTCATGCCGGTTCTCATTCCCGAAGACGTCCTCGGAAAGGAAACAAAACACATTGCCGGCTTCGAGGAGGAGGTCTTCTGGGTTACGCACGCCGGAAAAAACGAACTTGAGCGCAAACTTTCGCTGAGACCGACATCGGAAACCTCGATATACGAGATGTTCTCGCTGTGGATAAGGGCGCATACCGATTTGCCCCTGAAGGTTCACCAAAGCTGTGCCGTTTACCGCTACGAGACGAAGCACACGAGGCCCCTGATGAGGGGCAGGGAATTCCTCTGGAACGAGGGGCACAGCGCGCATGTGGATGCTGTTGACACCGAAAAGAACATCGCGGATATCAAAGAGATATATACCAGACTCATAAGCGGCCTTCTGTGCCTGCCGTTCAACCTGAGCATTCGCCCTGAGTGGGACCGGTTCCCCGGCGCGGTTTACACGTGTGCCTTTGACACGATAATGCCCGACGGCAAGACGCTCCAGATTGCCACGGTCCACAACCTCGGCCAGACGTTCTCAAAGGTCTTTGGCATAAAATTCGAAGACGAAAAAGGCAGGCATGAACACGTTTTTCAGGCATCCTACGGACCGAGTTTCGGAAGGCTTTTGGCCGCCGCGATTTCCATTCACGGAGATGACAATGGCCTTGTCCTGCCGCCGAGGATTGCTCCGGTTCAGGCGGTAATCGTGCCGATAATATTCAAGGAGTCCGAGGGCATTGTCATGGCATTTGCAGAAAGGGTTGCGGATAAGCTTCGTGGCATGGGCATTCGCGTGTATACCGATGCCGGTGATGGGCGGCCTGGTGCAAAGTTCTACCGTTGGGAAATGAAGGGCGTCCCGCTGCGGATTGAAATCGGCCCGAGGGACGTTGAAAAGAACGCAGTCATGGCCGTCAGGCGCGACACCGGCGAAAAACAGAGTTTATCCTTTGACAAGATTGACGATGTCCGAGGCATCTTCACCGAAATTGAAAACAACATTCGCAAATCCGCAAAGGAGAAATTCGATGCGATGGCCGGTTCTGCAAAAGGTTTGGAGGAACTTAAATCGAAGGCGGGATACGGCATAATCTCCGTCGGCTGGTGCGGCGGCAAGAGCTGCGCGGAAAAAATCGAGGAGTTCGCTGACATACTTTCGGTCGAGGAAAAGCAGGGGGTTTGCCCCGTCTGCGGCAAAAAAGGAAATTCCGTGAAGATGGGGAAATCGTATTAGTCAGCGATGGTATTTTCGGTTCTGGTTTATCATCTGCGCCCGGTAAACCTGCTCCAAAAGAACAAGCCGCGCAAGCTCATGCGGGAAGGTCATTTTGGACATGGACATCATCAGGTTAGCCCGCTTTTTCAGTTTATCCGAAGTCCCGTCCGGGCCGCCGATTACAAATGTTATGCCGCCGCTTCTACCCCCTATAAACTGCGCAAACCCCTCGGACGTTTTTTCTTCTCCCGTCTCATCCAGAACAACCAGAAAGTCATCCTTCAGGCGCTTTAATATTTCCTCGGCCTCACCTTCCGGCGTTGAGTCGCGGAGTTCAATTACCTCGACTCTGTTCAAACGCTTCACGTATTCGGCGCAGGCTTCCCTGTAGAATTCCTCCTTCAGCCGGCCGACGCAGAAAACTCGCACCTTCATATTTTACCTTTGATTCTACTATTAATATATGGCTGTTTTTCCATTTGAGGTTCTGAAAAAACGGACGATTGACGGCGTTGCGGGGCTTGTCACCGTTATAGCGCAGGATGCCGAAACGGGCGATGTCCTGATGCAGGCGTACACGAACGAAGAAGGAATCCGAAAGACCATCGAAACCAAAAAGGCGCACTACTTCTCAACGTCAAGGGGGAAACTTTGGCTGAAGGGCGAAAGTTCGGGGCATACGCAGGAGGTCAAGGAGATCCTGATTGACTGCGACGGGGACGCGCTTTTGTTCAAGGTCGAACAACAAGGGGGCGCGTGCCACTTGGGATACGGGTCGTGTTTCTTCAGGAAGGTTTCGGGGGGGAATGTGCAAACAATCGCCAAGAAGGTTTTTAATCCAGAGGAGGTTTACCAATAATGATAAGGCAGCCGGCGGTTGCCGGGCAGTTCTATAATTTCGACCCGCAACAGCTTATGAAACAGGTAGAGGAATGCACTGACAAAAAAGCGCAGAAAACAGAGGTCCTTGGCGCAGTCTGCCCGCACGCAGGCTACATATATTCCGGACGGGTTGCCGGGGCCGTTTTTTCGAGGATGAAAAGCGCCGATACTTACGTAATCATAGGGCCGAACCACACGGGGCTCGGTATGCCGTTCTCGATAATGACCGAAGGCGTTTGGAATATGCCGTTTGGGGAGGCCATGATAGACAGCATACTGGCCGGCGAGATACTGAAAAATTCCAGGTTCCTTGAGCCGGACCCGATGGCGCACGCAAGGGAGCATTCGGTCGAGGTTCAGGTTCCGTTTGTCCAGTACTTCGCCAAGGATGCGCAGATTGTGCCTATTGTGGTTGCCGGTTCCTGTTATATGGACGAGCTTCTTGAAGCGTGCAGGGACATTGGTGAGGCGATTGCAAAAGCGGTCGGTAGTGTAAATGAAAAAATAGTAATAATCGCAAGCTCGGACCTCACCCACTACGAGCCGCAGGATGAGGCGAAAAGGAAAGATATGCAGGCGATAAATGCGATAGTTGGACTTGACGAGGAAAAGTTATTCGCAAGGGTTCGCGAGCTTGATATAACCATGTGCGGATACGCCCCCGTCGCAGTCATGCTTTCCGCGTGCAAAAAACTGGGCGCGAAAAAGGCGTGCCTTGTAAAATACGAGACATCGGGGGATGTTACGAAGGATTACGGGCAGGTTGTCGGGTATGGGGGGATTTTGGTTTTATAATGGCCACTTCCCAAGCGCCTTCTTCAGCTCTTCGTGCGTTTTGGCATATTCCCCAAGTGCAACGCCCCCCATAGCCGCATCCACCGCCTGCCTCATCGCCTTCGCGCCTAAAGTGGTCCCGCCGGGGTGCCCGTGAACCCCGCCGCCTGCCTGTATTATCAGGTCGCGCCCTAACATTCTTACAAGTTCCGGCACGTGGCCCGGATGAAGCCCGCCCGAGGAAACCGGAAAAACGGTTTTCAGCCCGTACCAGTCTTGGGCGAGCATGTCGGTTTCAAAATTTTCGGCAACGCTGTCTTTAACAATTTCATCGCGAATAGATGTTACGAGTTTCTGGTCTCCCTCCATCTTCCCGATGACGGTTCCCGTGTGGAGCTGGTCCGCCCCGATGAGGCGCATAATCTTCGCAAGGGCAAGCATCGTCATGCCGTGGGTTTTGTCGCGCGCAAAGGCAGCATACATCGCGCGGTGCGCGTGGACTGCAAGCCCGAGCTCCTGCGTTTTTTCCCGAAGGCTTTGAAGCCCCGAAAACCCGCAGGTTACGATATCGACCATGACGTAGCGCCCGCCGGATTCCTTGACAAGTTCCGCGCGCTTCAGCATCTCGGATGTTTCCGCGGTAACGTTCGGCATGTAAATCTTGGTTTCGCCGGTTTCCGCTTCCGCTTTGTCGCACATCTTAAGGGTCTTGGCAATCCTCTCCTTGAACGGGTTGAACTTCTGGCTCGTCAGGTTCTCGTCGTCCTTTACGATGTCCAGCCCCCCCACCCACGCTTCGTAAGCCACGCGCGCGTGCTCCTTGGACGGAAGCCCCAGTTTCGGCTTTATGATCGTCCCGACAAGCGGGCGGTCTTTGACACCGGTTATCTTTCGGACGCCTGCGATCCCGAACTGCGGGCCGCGGAAGGACTTCACAAGCGATTTCGGAAAGGAAATATCAAGAAGCCGAAGCCGTGCAACGTCCTTCATTCCGAATATGTTGCCTGCGATGGAGCTCAGGATGCAGGGCATGTTGCCTTCTTCGAACAAGGCCGAGGGGTAGGCGATTTTTACCTTGGCGGGCTTTTGAGAATTAATGTCTGGCATAGGGCTGTTGTCTGTCGCATCGAAAAACTCGAAAACGTGCGGCTGGAGCGTGTCCCGGATTTCAGGGCTCATGGTTGAAATATCAGTCCATGTGCCGATCGAGGATTCGGCGGCGATTGATTCGGAAACCTTTTTTATGCTGAGCCCTTTTGCCGGCTCGATGCGGAAAAGGCATACGAGGTCGTCCTTTGTTGGTTTGTAACTGGTGTTTGTGTAGGACATCGTTTTAAAGAAATTCAGCCCAGTTCAACTGCCGTACCGAGCGCCTGCCCCGGGAGCCCCTTGTTGAACCTTATCCTGACAGTGCCTTTTGCCCCGTGGGCGGATGCCACCTTGCCGACTATCTCCTTTCCGGACGGCGTTTTCCATGTAACCTTGTTGCCTATCAGTTTGCTCGCCGCTTCTTTTGTGGAGCACCCGTCCACCGAAACAATCAACTGGTTCGTATCCTGCGTCCTCCTACCAATCCTGTAGTTTACAATTGTACCCTTCATCGTATTTCTGTGCTGGAAGTATTACATATTGGGCATTCCTATTTATAACCTGAAACGTATTGATAAACGGACATTAAGTCCGGAGATGAAAAAAATGGCTGAAGCATACTGCGTTAAATGCAAGAAAAAGGTTGAAATGAAGAATGCTGAAAAGATAAAGATGAAGAACGGAAAGCCCGCAACAAAAGGCACATGCCCGAAATGCGGCACAAAAGTCTTCAGAATAGGCGGTTAGTTTCCCTCGTGAGTCAATTGACTCACGGGATAAGCATTTGCCATAAGCATTTGTGCAGAAGCACAAATGGTACCCTGAGATTGCACGGCAATCTCAAGGGAAGGCAAATGACAAGCATTTGCAGCACCTGCAAATGGTGTCCTGTAAATCT
>MCBF01000001.1:1177556-1181857 GCA_001742785.1 Candidatus Altarchaeales archaeon IMC4 | reverse complement strand
TTGCGAACTTTTCCACTCTTTACACATTTTGTACCCCCACATTTTTTTGCATACTGCTTCCATATGTTTAATTAGGATGCAAATATTAAATATATTTATAGTTAACACTCCCTCTTTTTGAAAGGAAGCAATACAAAAAGACTTTGGATGAAATATATCTGTCCTTAAGGGATAGGGTTCCAGGGCTTTATCCGATGAAGATTTACCGGTGCTTAAAAAGATACAATTTGGGTGTGCTTCCAAACGAATTCCTGCAAGCGGAGAGGAAAATTAAAAAATTCAAGAAGTATTCGATTGGATATCTTCATATAGATGTGCTTTATCCTAAAAATTTATACAAAATTTTTGGCTCCTAAAGTGTAAACACTTTATGATGCTCCTAAAATAAACAAAGAGAGGTCATTTCACTCCGCTTCGCTTCGTTCAAAGATCCTAAATTTCTGATGAAATTTCTGAAGGTATGTTTTCACATGCATTGACAGGGTTTCAAAGGTTGCTTATGTTGAAATGAGGAAAAACAAAACAATGAAAAACGGAAAGGAATTCCTTCGAGATGTCATCAAGTTCTACCCCTATAAGGTTAATTATATCCTGACCGACAACGGTGAAGAATTTTGTTATAATTCACTGCCAAAAAACAAAAGAACAAAGAAAACACATCCTTTTGTGAATCTTTGTATAGAAAACAAAATAAACCATAGAACAATAAAATTTAAGCATCCTTGGACCAATGGAATGATTGAGAGATTCAATGGAAAGATTAAAAATAAAGTATATTGAGGGGTTTGAATAACCCTTCTTTGTAAGGTTATTGTCTTGTATTCCAATAACCTTACATGGATTTCAATGAATATATTTTACGGGAGCAGTATAAAAAAGTGAGAGGTTTAGGCGACAGACTCGCATTGATGAAGGAGCAGATTGATTGGGTGCCGTTTGTGCCGTTGGTGAAAAGCGTGTTCAACAACGACACCGGTGTTGGCGGCAGACCAAACACCGACGAGCAGGTTGTAGTCCGCTGCATGTTACTACAGGCATGGTACGGTTTAACCGACCCCGAACTCGAATACCAGTGCAACGACCGCCTGAGTTTCAGGAACTTTTTGGGCTACCCTGACAAGGTGCCGGATTTCACCACAATCTGGAAGATACGAGACCGGTTGGTAAACCATGGTATTGACAAAAAAATCTGGAGCGAACTCCAACAGCAAATTCACAAGTTAGGCTACAAAGTGGAGACTGGCGTCATACAGGACGCCAGTTTCATCAAAGCGGATCCCGGCAGGAAGCGCCTGCAAAAAGAGAAGGCGGCTAAAAAGCAAGGCAGGAAAATAACCTACACCCCGAAACAATTGAGCCACATAGACGCCGACGGCAGTTTCACAGCAAAAAACAACCAAGTGGTTTACGGCTACAAAAACCACACGAAAATGGATCGAGACCATCAGTTGATACGCGACTATGACGTAACTACTGCCAAAACGCATGACGGGGACATTGACTTGGTGAACAATGGCGATGTCGCCGCCTACCGCGACAAAGGTTACTTTGGAAAACCCCTATCGGCGGAGGGTGTGCGGGACGAGACCATGAAACGCGCCACCCGCGCCCGTAAACTTAACGGCGGCGAACAGAAACGGAACAAAAAGATAAGCAGGATTCGCTCCCCCGGCGAGCGGCCATTCGCAGTCATCAAACGCACATTCCACGGAACACATACCTTTGTAAAGACTCTCGTCAGGGTGTGCGCGAAAGAAATGTTCAAGTGCTTCGCCTTCAACCTGTACCAACTTGTTACGCTAAAGCGCAAATCATATAGCGTGAGCTAAGATAAGTGGTGGAAACGCGAGGGAAATAAGGAGATTACGGGTGGAATAAGGGGTTAAACGCCTTAGGTATGGCACAATATTCAAGGGAAAATACGGGTGGGGGTGGAAAAACCGCCCGAAAAAACGATAGATTCACAAAAGAGGGGGTTAATCAAACCCCTCATATATCTGCATACGGCTTTAGTTCTTGGTTATCCTCAAAAAATTTAGTTAGGTCAGTAATGCGAGCAAATGTGGCATAAGGGTAGATATTTTCACGCCTCATGTCTTCAAAATGTACTTGAACCCAATAGTTTTTATCACTATATTTTTTTACTTGAATTGATGAATTCGTTGAGCACAAACGCTCATTGGAATCATGCACCTCAAGATTTTTGAACTCAAGAGGATGATATAGGGTATTTTCCTCAATGAATCCTCGAACATAACTGATAAGCCACGAATTAGTTTCTCTTTCTTTCAAATCTTTTATCTTGTTGTTTTTGATTTCCATAAAACAACCTCTTTGCTCATAACGCAATTCTTGGTTACTCAGGGTATTCGTTGTTACGAGATAACACTTAAACAAAGTTTCATTAGCATGCCACTCTATTACAGCAGTTCTTTTAGTGAAATAATCTCTACTCCAAGCATCTCCTCCAGTACTACTAATCTCTTTAGCTAATTCGACCATTCCTTGATGCTTCGGAATAATTGAGGTGGCATAATCCCTCAACTCGTTTTTGACTTTATAGTCGGTATAAAAGTAAACGACATGACCTAACAAGATACTCCCTACCAACAATATTATACTTACTTTAAAAATTATCAAAGTGTGTTTTTTAGAACATTTATACATAATGAATCCGCCAAGCAAAACAGATATAATGATGGGAAGGCTCATAAAGAAAAGAAACACCGCCCACAAAACGAGATATGAAATTCCATGATAGCTCGATCCTGCGGAGTAAGAATAAAATAAGAAGGATATAAGCACTATTGGACCTAAAAATAACAACGCTCCGACAATCCAAATCCGTTTGGTACTTTTCTTTACCACAAACCAACCATTCTTTTCTTTTCCCCCTTCGTTTATTTGTTTAGTTTTGTCCATTTTCATTTATCAATGCAAAAAGTATATCATTTTGGAATATTCCCATATCTGGCAAACATTCTGTACAAACCCCCCCGCAGTCCACACCCAACTCCCCTGCGTCCTGAACACCATTAAAACACGTATCATTCGCCCCCGTCGCATTATTCCCGACCGGCCCTCCCTCGTAAATCGTCTCGAAGGCCACGCCAACGACCTCGCCGGAAAACCCGGAAACCAGTCTCCACGAAACCGTTTTCGTTTCTCTCGGTGCAATGTCGCCCACGTGCTTTGCTGCGGATTCGCTTGCGAACAGATAGATATTCTTCATAGGGGCCAATGTTATCGAGAAGTCCTTCACAGTCAGTTCCATCGGATTCGTAATCTCCGCGACGAGGTCGAATGGTTCGCCCCTCGTTACATACTGCGGGACGATGTACATGATGTTCACCCTCGGCGAGGCAATCGCCTTCACGTCCGCGCAGCCCTCCCACTGGTTTTTGTAGATGTCTGCCACGTCCACGCAGATGTGGTGCGTACCGGTTTCCGTTGCCTTGACAAGCCACTGGACACTCTTGTTCTGGCCTATGAGGATGTCCCCCGCACTTATTGTCCGCTCCTGCGTGTCCGGGTCAAGTTTTATCGCAGTGTGGTTTCTGAGTGATGCTTTGACACCGATTGCGTTTGCGGGGACTGCCGCCGGGTTGTTCGGGTCTTCCCTGAGATTGCGGATGACCGCCCTGACCATGAAGCGCTCGCCGCTGAAGTGGATGTTTCCATCTATTTCAAGAGGGACATATCTTGGCCTTGGGCTGGTGAGATAGGCATAGTCGCCACTGCCTCCTGCGGATGCGCTTACGCCCATCGAATCGTCGTCAGGGTATGAAAAATTCGGGGCGGTGCGCGTCTCCCATTCTACGGTGTAGTTGTCGCCGTTCTTTGTTATTGTGTAATCCATCTGGTTCCCGCCGATGTCCATCGGCTTGAACTCCGGGGGGATGTAAAGGTCGTCCTCTGTGATGATCTGGTTCGGAGAGACTCTCGAATTCTGGATATTCGATGGGTTGTTTTGTATGATTGAGAAGGCCATCACTATTTATTTAAGGAATTGCATATAATTATCAAAAATGGCAAGACTGCTTGAGCTCGGAGTAAAACTGGAGGGGGGTGATGCAATAAGATTTTTAGATGAAATGAATAGAATAGAGTCCCTAAAGCCAACTGACAAAGAATATCAGGAAAGAAAAAAATATTTTGAGTATTGCGAAAATCTCGCAAAACAGGTTGGGGCTGTTTAATCCTTTAAGACATTGAAAATCCTTTTTGATTTTCATCCGCATGAATCGATAGATTCATGGGACAAGCGATTCCTCGAAGGAATCGATGTCCCGTATCCCTCG
>MCBF01000001.1:1169678-1177456 GCA_001742785.1 Candidatus Altarchaeales archaeon IMC4 | reverse complement strand
ATATTGCAGCAGGGATTATACCCGAGAAATTTAAAGGAGACGCAATGCACATAGCCTTTGCCGTTATTAATAATGTCAATGCGATTGTAAGCTGGAATTTGAAGCACATCGTTAAATTGAAAACTCGCATTAAACAAATTCCATTAATTTGGCGGAAGGGTATAAAGAAATTGAAATATGCACTCCAGAAGAGGTAATTGAAAATGATTAAAGAACCAAGAGCAATGGCGGAAATCCATAAAATCAGGGAGAAGCACTATTATGAAACAATGAGGATGACTGATGCAGAGGAGAGAAGATATTTTCGTAAAAAGGCAGAAAATTTAAAACGAGAATATGGTATCACTTTGCCGACGAAATGATATGGTGAAACCCTATCAGATAAATGTATGGGTGCATTGATCGTATCCACTGCCATAACTCTTGACGCAGAACTCGTTAGAAGAAATTTAGGGCATTTTGATATGATTAAGGAATTGACGGTGGGCAAAAAGGCAATGTAACTGGTAGTGGAGCAGACATCGTGCATTCCGTAAACGTCCGCTCGCTTTGGGGGCCGGCGGAGTTCAAGCTGGTCGTGTGGATTTGATATTTAACCGAATGCCGGTAATATCTGACAAGGATGGAATCAACGGTCCTATTCAGAAGGGTTGAAAAGGGGGTGATTATACCTTCAACAGAAATATCTGAAAAGGGTCTTGTGGAGATAGAAATAAAAAGAGTCAAATCCGTGGTTGATGACACCTTTGGAATATGGAAGAGTGAAAAAACGGGCGTCAACTACGTCAATAAGATAGGGAATGAATGGAAAAGGGAATGAGAAAGTTAAAAATATACATTGAAACATCGGTCTGGAATTTTGTATTTGCAGACGATGCCCCGGAGAAAAAGGATAAAACATTGAAGTTTTTCGAGGAAATATCTAAGGGCGTATACGACAGTTATATATCAGAACTCACGCTTGTTGAACTTAGGAGAACAAAGGATAAAAGAAAGGGGGAACTGCTTTTAGAACCCATTGCCAGATACCACCCAACAGAACTTGCAAGAAGTGAAGAAGTGTATAATCTGGCAGCCAAATACATAGGTGCAAAAATAATTCCAAGGAAATATGAAGACGACGCAATACATGTTGCGTAGGGGGTAGTTAATGACCTCGATGTAATCGTGAGTTGGAATATGCAGCACATAGTCCGACTGAAAACTAAACTGGGTGTGAATGGCATAAACAGAATGGAAGGATACAAAGAAATTGAGATATGCACACCGGAGGAGATGATATGAAATCGAAAGAACCAAAAACGATGCAGGAACTGCATAAGATAAGGGAGGAATTATATAATGAAACAAAACACCTCTCCTTGAAAGAAAAGATGGAATACATTCATAGGGGGGCGGAAGAGATTAAAAGGAACTGAGATATGTACTACACCGAGTGAAAATATGAAAAAAGGCTACGTAATGACGTGGGATGCGATCCTGGCCCTTGTTTTCGTCTTCGTCCTGCTGTACGGCTTTTCGAATCTCCAGCAGAACCTGACCTATGAAACCGGCTTCAAGAAACTCCACTTCGTTTCGGAAGACGCGCTCGAAGTCCTGAACAAGAAGGGGGTTCTCGACCGGATAGGGGAGGACTGGGCGGCGGCGGCAAACAACGAATCCTCCCCAAAGTGGGGCGCGGCAGAGAACCTGACAAGGCAGTACCTTGATTCCATTGTCCCGGCGAACATGGGATATAACCTGACAATCGATGGAGTTGGCATATACTCGAGCGAAGATGACCCTGCAAGCAGAAGGCCGATAAAGGCCGATGCAACCGAGATTACGCACTCGACGCGCCTTTTGACGGGGTTCAGCCCGGACGAACCGACAATGGGGACGGTTGCGAGGGCGTACATAGCGGAGCAGATGGGCAACGTTTCGTCATTTGTGTATTTCGGCGGGTTCGTGGGGCAGGGGAATATAACAACTATGGTAACCCTCCCGGACGCGCTGGACGAGATACTTAGTGTTTACATCGAGCTTGACGCGGGCGATAATTTCACGCTTTTTGTTAATGACATTAATTGTAGATCGTTCAACGGATTGGCATCGTCGAGCATGTCCGCGAACGTTGCACAAGACATAACTATTGACTGCGGCGGCAATTTTACGCGCGGGGAAAACACTATAAGGATAGCATTCGCAGGCAGCGAGATAAGTCGGCAGTACATCGGCGGCGGCTATATCAAGGTCGTGTACAACGCAACGAAAGGCAGCGAACTTCCGCCGGTTGATACCGACTACCGCTTCCCGGCGATCGATGGGATAATAAACCTGTACGACTCGTTTTACATCCCCACCAATGCGCTCACCAATGTAAGTGCATATCTGCACTACTTCGTCAACGAGAGTTTGAGCAACGTTACAATCTTTTTCAGGGTCGGGAATGCTACGGTTTACGAGAGCAATGCGACCGGGGACATAACAGTCGACCTCGACGACAACAACTTTACTGATGTTATCAGCCACAGCGCTATGAGTGGAAAAACCGTCCCCCTGCGGCTCGGTATGCGGTTCGGCAATGCCACTGCAGTTGCGGCGGGCAACGCCAGCGACGTGGTTCTGGTTACGGATTTGTCGGGGGGCATGGAGTGGTGTGCGCAGGGGCAGGATAAGAGTTGTTGTAGCGAATCTATCTGCAAGGATAATGTGTGTAGTTGTGGTAATGGAACGTGCGCCTATGTACATAAGATGTGGGAGGTAAATGATGTGACAGTGGGTGGTTATAGGTGGAATACGACATGCCAAGAAAACATATCAAAAAAGATAGACATCGCCAAAAACGCAAGCAAAGTCTTTGCGGAAACAATTCTAAATACAAACAACAACAGCAGGGTCGGGATGGTTGGCTACAGTTCTCCTCTGGACGTAAATGCGATGAACCTCAAGATCGCCAATTCAGATCATCCCTCATTCGATATGTGGCTGACTCGTGATCCGAGGGTTAATGCCACTCCCTATAATTGGTGGACAAGTGACTTCAACTTCGTAGCTTATGGCCCCGTCGATATTAGTGTATCTCAAACGGAAGACATATACATTGGTTTTACGATAAGAAACGATTGGCCATACACAATTGCGGAAGTTAATATAAGTGCATATTACATCAACGAATCAAACGGTGGGTTGGTGTTTATCGGTAATACAACATTTACAAATATTGGAGGGAACGCCGAGCAGTGGAGCGGTTGTAATGATGTGGATTCTTATTGCACTAGCCCAATGTACTGCTATTATTGTAATCTTGACGGACATTCATATCTTCGTCCTTATACTAAATGGACTATTCCTAACGACTTTCCCGTTGGTAATTACACAGTAGTCGCTTGGATTGACGGCATGCCGCTGTCAAATGGTGTTCTCAAGGAGTGCAACGAAACCGATAACAATGCAACCAGGAATTTGACCATAGTACCCTCTTCTCCGCCGGATTTGATAATAGATAGTCTAATAATCAAACCGGATGATGGACCTATAACAGGGGACATCGTTGAGATATGGCCAAACCAGTCCGCATTAAACATAACCGCAAGTGTAACCAATATAGGTCAACGAGTAGCTACTAATTTCAGTGTGGGTTTTTATTGGGATTCTACTTTGATAAATACGACTTTCATAGAGCGGCTTAATAGTACGACTATGGGCGGCAATACTATCGTTATAAACTATATCTGGAACCACACATGGCCTGAAACCTGCAACCAACATTATAATATCACGGCGTTCGCAGACTCCGGCTACAATGTTTCAGAAGGCAATGAATTAAACAACAATAAAACCGTTCCATTGGTTGTAACAATACCGAATCTCGTGATGAATAAATTTTGGCTCACTTATGGCGCGCCGCCACCCGATTATTACGGCGCCTCACCAACTTCACCATGTTTACCCGAAACATGTGAGACATGGAAACATGGGGTTAAGTTAAATCGCACCTTCGTAGGGGATAATCTCCAGTTGGGGATTGAAGTAGGAAACAATCAACCAGTTCTAATGAACTCCTCATTTAACATCAGTTTTTACTTTTTCAATGAAACCACCGGACTACTTGATCCACTTCAATCTGAAAATGAGATAGAGTTTATAGCACTGCCCTATGTTCAGGGGGGAGTATTTATGAGTAATATGAGCAGTGGGTGTACTAAGGCTTGGAATGAACCATGGTGGAATTCGAACGGCTGGTGGGCGTGCCCGGGTTGTATGTGGTGTTTTTCACCTGTAATGCCCTTCTTAAATTGGACGGTGCCATCGTTGGCAAATGGAGACTACACAATCGTGGCATGCGCTGATTCCAAACCAGCCCCAAATGGCACGATACGCGAATGTGATGAAACCGACAACTGTATGAACATAACCCTCACCGTTACGACAATTTATCCACCAGATATTGTAGTTACGGACGTAACAATCGGCCTTAACCCTAAGGTTGAGGAACAAGACATGGTCTTCAACATAACACTTATGAACAAAAACGAAAGCAATACGGGACCGTTTGAGGTTGGGTTATACCTTGGTGGAACCAGAGTTGGGAATACCACGGTTGATGATCTTTCGGGAGGGGGTGTTACAAAAAAGGTTAACATCACATGGCACGGAAGCCTCCCGGAAAACTGCGATGAGCAACTATCCTTTACGGTTTTTGCAGACGATACGGAGAATGTAGCAGAAAGCAATGAATTGAACAACAACATGACCCTCAATGTGAGTCGGCCGAACCTTATGACGAGTAACCTCCAACTGCAAAGTTGCGGTTGTACGGCCGGCGGCGGCGGATGCCATTCTCAATACCCAGGTTGCTGTAGTACAGTTACAGATATTCTTCCAGGACAATCACTCTATTTCGTACCGATTATAAACAACACCGGTGGATACGAGTCGGGAACATCCACTCTGAAAGTATATTCGGTAACCACCGGAGGCAATGAGATAGGCACACTGAACGTTAAGTCCCTCGCTCCGGGCGAGAAGATAGGCACCCGTTGCGGCCTTACGCACATCAGGTGGACGGTTCCTCTAAGTTACACTGCCGGAAACTACACATTCATGGCAGTCGCAGATTCTCCGGGGGAGATCTACGAATGTAATGAAACAGACAATCAACGCCAGATAAACATAACAGTATGGCCAGACCTGACTATAACCGATTTAATTATCACCCCGAATTATATTGAAACAGGTAATCCGGTAAACATTACTGCAAAGGTCAAGAACAACGGGGCAACGATAAATAGCGGGTTTAATGTGAGTTTCTACTTAAACAACAAAACAACCCTTATAAAATCTAAAATCTTAGCTTCGCTTGCCGCAGGGACCGAAACCAACGTTTCAATAAATATGACTGCTCCAGATATTGACGGAACCTATACGATTATTGTATGGGCTGATTCGGGGCAGGTTATTCCGGAACTGTATGAGGGTAATAATGAGAAAAGTAACCCCCTAGTAATCCATTCTATATCTTCAATACCTCCTAGTGCTCCGTACAACCCCTATCTAATATTTCTCGTTCTCTTAGTCCTTATCTTAGTATTTATTGCGACTTATCACAATGGAATTTTTTCGCCTGAACAAACACCGACATTAAGATTGGCTGGTGCCATAACAGGCATTCTATTATTCGCTGTTACAGGCGGCGTCTTTGCGGAATTTATTTCTCCGCCGGAGTTATACTGCGGGCCCGGGGGCAATAACACGATGTTCAATGACAGCCTCGTTAGTTACGTTAATCTGACGGCTAACGACATCACGATAGATAATCACATAGACGGGCTGGAAACATGGGCGGGAACCTGCATCTGCTGCGGCGTGAACGAGGCGGTAGGGATGCTCGCCAACCAGAGCAATGCCTCCTCAAGCAAGGCGGTAGTGGTTATGAGCGACGGCGTGGCGAATGTGCAGTGCCCCCAGCAGGGCACCGGGGATGCCAAACAAGATGCGATAAACGCGGCGCAGTCGGCGTGCAATGCAGGAATAAGGGTTTACACCGTCGCCTTCGGAAGCGACGCGGATGAAATCACGCTGAGGGCGATGGCGTGCAACATATCCATGTATTACAACGCGACGAACGCATACAACCTGTCAGAGGCATACCGGACCATAGCGCAAGACATACTAGTGGTTGCAGGATATAGAAGCCAGGCGGTGATCGGCAACTTTTCGGCAAACGGCACGGCCAGCCGGCTCTTTGGCGACTCGAAAATGAGTTTTGATTACACGCCGTCGGCATCGTTTGGATACGGGGAGGTCTCTGCCGCTTACACAAATCGCCTTATGGGCTGCAGCGGGAATTTCTTCGTGCCTGTATATGGTGCAGAGGTAAACTCAGTTACGGTTACCTCGTATTCAGGGGTGCACTGGACAGACCGGTTAGACATAACAAATAATAACTCCCCCCTCAACCAGGTCGTCTACGATTTGAGCACCTCTGGGTGGGATTACACCCTCATGGGGGACCCGTACCATGTAGAGATACCTGTTCATTATGTTGCAAAGGGGCAAAATAACATAACCCTCGGGACCGGAGATTCCCCGGGACAGGGAACTGGCTGCTCGCAAAACAACTCGATAATAGTCTCCCTCAGAATATCCCTGCCGGCTGATGCCAATTATGGCAACCCCCTGCCGAGGGCTCAGGGCAGCGGAAACCATACAATCTGGTATACTGACTCAATAACCGGCCTGCCCGGAAACATAACGATATCTATCGGGAACGAAAGCGACGTGTTCGACCCGGAAAACGATTCGCTGGACGATACCTTCGTGCGGCTCTTGGATGCCTTGAATTTCGTTAATGATGCGAACGAGGGTGTGGCGGTTGCGCCGATAAATTGCAGTGGGACATGCCCAGGCGTAACTTGTGGGGACGGCTGCGATGGTAACCCGATAGATGTGAGGATAACTGGAAACATCGCAAGTGACGTCGTGCATTCCGTAAACGTCCCTTCCCTGTGGGGGCCGGCGGAGTTCAAACTGGCCGTGTGGATTTGATATTTAACCGAATACTGGCAATATCCGAAAGAGATGGAATCAACGATCCTATTCGGAAGGGTTGAAAAAGGGGTGATTATACCTTCAACGGAAATGTCAGAGCACGGCGTGGTAGAGATAGAGATAAAGAGGACCATATCCATAGTTGAGGATACGTTCGGGATATGGAAGAGTGAAAAAACAGGCGTCGACTACGTTAATAAGATAAGGGATGAATGGAAAAGGGAATGAGAAAATTAAAATTATATCTCGAAACATCGGTCTGGAATTTCGTATTTGCTGATGACGCCCCCGAGAAGATGGAAATTACGAAGCAATTTTTTGATGAAATAGAAAGAGGAAAGTATGACATTTACATATCAAATACAGTAATCGGTGAAATTGACGATGCAAATCCCCAAACCCGAAAGAGGTTGACAAATCTTATAAATGAATATAACCCCATTAAACTAAGAGATAATGATGAGGTTAGATCACTTTCAAAAAAATATATCGCAGAGGGCATCATACCAAAAAAATTTGAAGATGATGCCATGCACATCGCATTTGCTGCGGTATATGGTCTTAATGCAACAGTGAGTTGGAATATGAAGCATATTGTCAAATTGAAAACCCGCGTTGAGGCAAATGCAATTAACCAATTAGAGGGGTACAGGGAAATTGAGATATGTACTCCAGAGGAGGTAATTGAAAATGATTAAAGAACCAAGAGCAATGGCGGAAATCCATAAAATCAGGGAGAAGCGCTA
>MCBF01000001.1:1161875-1169578 GCA_001742785.1 Candidatus Altarchaeales archaeon IMC4 | reverse complement strand
TAGTGTATCCAACCTAATAAATGTTAGGGTTGGTAGTTACAAATAATACATTGTATGGAATTTATTTAGATTCTTCCATAAACAACAACCTGGCCAACAACACAGCAAACAGCAATGTCAATTACGGAATTTATTTATTTTCCTCCTCAAGCAACACACTAACCAACAACACAGTAAACTCAAATAGTGCCTATGGAATTCTTTTAGTTTCCTCCTCGAACAACAACATCTTAACCAACAACACGGCAAACAATAATACCCTACATGGAATTTATTTGGACAATGCCGATTCGAATAATTTCACTTCAAATACGGTGCAATTTAATAAACAACACGGCTTTTACGCACTTTCAACCTCAACAGGAAACACCCTGAACACCAACATCTTCTGCTCAAACAACCAGTCAGGCGGGGCATACTATGACATATATGATGCGGATGCTAACACAGGGGACAATAATATCTGCAACACGACTTATAACTACAATGACAATGGCGCTACGGGGTGCACTTATACTTGTTTAACGGACTGTTATTGTTCTTCTTGCTCTGAATGCACTACTAAATTGAATCATCCTGTTTTCTGCCCTGTTGTGGAGGTTTCACAAAACATCCTCAACCACACAGGAACTTGTATCGACTCCCCTGTGAATTTTACTAACAAGATTTTTGACTGTCATGGGCATACCATAGACGGGGATGATTCGGGCTCTGATTATGGAGTTCGCCTGAATAGCAAACAAAACAACATTATAAAAAACTGCGTGGTAAGTGATTTTTTATGGGGAATACTGTTATACTCCTCATCAAACAACATCCTAACCAACAACACAGCGAACAGCAACACCGCGATTGGAATCTATCTATCCGAATCTTCAAACAACATCCTAACTAACAACACAGCGAATAATAACACCCAGCACGGAATTTATATCACATCAGGTTCAACAGGCAACACATTAAACTCAAACACGTTGTGCTCGAACAACCAGTCAGGTGGGGCATGGTACGACATCTACAACCTTAACGAAACAAACACGGGAGACAACAACACAGGCAGCACATGGTATAACTGGGCCGACACAGGCGAGCCCTTCGGGTGCACCTACGCCTGCTCAGGCACGACCTTCACGGTAACCCCCAACTCGCCGACAGACAACTACTACACGAGCAACACCACGCCGCAGTTCAACTACACGGTATCGGGAAGCATTGCCAGCTACACATGCAACCTATATATAAACGGCACGGGCTACAACTCGACAACAGCGCAAAACGCCGTCGCACAAGCCGTAACCGCAAACCACTCGATAACCCCCGACGGGGTGTATCAGTGGCAGGTGAACTGCACATACGGCGGTGTAACGAACTCAAGCACGGCAAGGACGATAACGATAGACACAACCTACCCCGCCCTGAACTTCACCCTTGCCCCAGAAAACAACTCCTACCTGAACCAGAACTGGACCGAGATAAACATCTCAATAGTTGATGAGAACCTCGACACCTTCCTCTTCAACTGGAACGGGACGAACTACACCTTTGAGCCCGGCATCACAGGCTCGACCGGAATCTACAATCTATCAGACCCGTCGCTGGTTCTGGCAATGACCTTCAACAACATGTCCGCAGTCCACGAGTGCTACGACAACAAAACACAGATCCTGACGGATGCGGGCTGGAAGTATTTCTGGGAACTGGACAAAACGGAGAAGGTCGCCACCCTCAACCCCGAAACCGGGCAAACCGAATTCCGCAAGCCGTGGAGGTATCAGGACTACGGGTTCGACGGGGAGATGTACAGGATAACGACGGACGGCGGGGAGTTAGTGGTTAGCCCTGAGCACAAAGTATATGCGGCGGATTTATTGAATATTCCTAAGAAGTTTAGCCCTGATTCCGGCCTTGAGGGCAGCGTCATACATCCCTTTGTCGTCGGTAATGAGGGTGGAGTCAGTGATTCTGGCGCATGCTATAAAGACGCTGTCGAAGCCGCTGATTTTTGTTTTGGCAGCTATCCTGACGGCATCGTCCAGCAGATAAACGTCATGGAGAATATGTCCATAATTCCTGACGTACTCAGAGGCCAGAATCCCCCTTCCCTCCTTGCCGGTAAGCCTTGCACCAACTGCAGCAATTTCAACAATGGCAACGGAGGGTATATTCATCACAGCCAGCCCTGTTTCGACCTCTCTGATTATGGATTTGGCAACGGTGTACAACCTGAATTGTTCCGCATAGATGGGGTCATTCTTCCTTCTCCTTGGCGGGATAATGCCCTTTGCCAGGACGGTGGTGTCCAGAGTGACGTTATTCATAAATCGTACTCCTTGTCGCGCATCTCCCGTATCAACTTCGTCGAATCGACATCAGATACCCTGTCTTCCGCCATGAGTTTATTCAGTTCTGATAACGACAGCACCTTATGCTTGCCGACAACTAATTCGCCCATCAGGGAGTGCAGTTCCCTATCAACGTTCTCCAGTCTTTCCATGATTAGTGCATTTTCCATTTTAATCACCGATAATAATAGAAATTCGGATTATTTAAATGCGTTACGGCTGGAGAATCCAACGCAAAAGTGCCTTTGCACTTTTGGTTCCCATGAATCAGCGGATTCATGCGGAGCCGGCAGATTGGGGGGTTCGCTAACGCTCAAGCCCCCGGAACTTGACGACTTCCGCCTAACGAAAATCACCGACCTCTACGCGGCTGCAAAATCAGCCGGCACTTTGGGGGTCTGCGGCACTACGTGCCTTGAGCCCCCAGAACTCTATTTCTCAGACGAAAACCTGAATCCAGTCAAAGTCAAGTCAATCGAAAAAGTCCCATACACCGGCAGGATTTACGACGTAACCGTTGACAACCACGTTATTTTGGTTCGCCGACTGGCGAACCAGTCTTCAGGTCTTCCGCGTGAATCAAATAGATTCACGGGACAAGCGTTTGCCAAAGGCAAACGATGTCCCGAAACTGCAATGCAGTTTCGAGGACACCGTTTGCGACCTGTCGCAAACGCGTGTCGGGTCTTCAGGTCTTCGCAAGACACGAAGACAGCGAAGCGGGAAGACATGAGGACAGAATGGCAGGAAGACATGAGGGCAACAAGACCTATCTGGAGCGGCAACAGCTACAACTCGCCGTCAACAGGCGACACAGTTTATGATTATTCACAGTACAGCAACAACGGAACCACGCAGGGTGGGATTATCTACAACTCAACAAGCGGAAAATACGACGGGGCGTTTAGGTTTGACGGGGGTGATGATTATGTAAGCGTTCCTGATAGTCCATCTTTTAATTTTTCAACTGGCGCATATACTTTTGAATTTTGGATGAATCAATCATCAGCAACTACTTTGCGATATATCACTCAGTATGATAGTGAGTCTAGCTACTGGCAGATTTACTATGATGCTGGGAGCAGTTTTGGGATAGAGACAACTAGCGGAGTAAAGGTGCATACAAGCGCAAGCAACATTCCAATAGGCACTTGGGCACACATTGTAGTTACTTCAAATGGAACATCTGGTTCTATCTATGTCAACGGATTAATGCAATCGGTAACAATTGTAGGATCAGGCGCGCTTGTAAATCCCTCTAGCCCAATACGTATCGGTAAATTTGATTGCGGGACAGGTTATTATTTTACAGGCACGATAGACGAAGTCCGCATCTACAATCGGGCGCTATCAGCAGACGAAATCCGGATGCACTACTACTCGAACCTTCAGAAGTTCAACTCAACGCAGTGGTACTTTTATACTAATATCACCGGTCTTCAGTCTTCGGTCTACACCTACTTTGGCTGGGCAAATGACTCAGCAGGCAACCAGAACCAGAGCGAAACAAGGACTGTAACAATAGATATGATAGCCCCCTCAGCCGGTATAAATTCCCCAGAGAATCTTACGGCGCATGGGAGCGCAGCATTTAACGCTTCAGCGGCAGACAACATAGGGCTTTCAAACATAACCCTCTACGTCTGGAATTTCACAGGCGCTCTCGTGAACACAAGCGTAAATCCTGTCGGCGGACAGTCAAACTCAACCATCTTCCAGCCTGCACTTCAAAACGGCACATATACATGGGCGTGCAAGGCAATGGACAAGGCAGGAAACGAGAACACTACAGCAAATTATACCACCGGCATCTGGCCCGGAACGAACGCCAACTACACAGTAACCGACGAAGACCTGCACGTGAAAATCGCCCAGGAGTTCAATGTAACTGCCTACTATTGGTGGACTGACCTCGGCATGCCGGTTGCAGGCGAAATCAATATAACCGTCAACAGCCAGGCGAAAAACTGCCCATCGGCGAAAAACTGCACAGGAAACTTCTCGCTTGGTTCAACTGGTATATACCCTGTGAACATAACCGCCTGCAACGAGTCAGCATATTTCAAGTGCGCAACGGCAACCTTCAACGTTTCGGTGGAGGCTATTTCTATCGGCATCCAAACCGACAAAACCGACTACAACACAACAGAGAACGTAACTGTCTCCGGACAGGCGATCCTTCAGCCGGACGGCACACCGGTAGCGAACAAGACGGTTCGCCTTTCACTCGACGGACAGGCGCTGACCGCGGGCCAAAACTGGTGGAATGCATCCTACACCTACCGGATGAACATCTCCTGCGCCCAGATGACTAATGGCGCGCCTTTGGTAATCAATGGCTCCTCTGGTTTTGATTTAGGAGGGTGCGGACAGAATCAAATAGTCTGGACTTACTGCTCAGGGGTGGGAATGGCAGTTTACTATAATAACTGCACAGATTATGTTGTTGCTAATGATACTGCACAGCTTCCTTTTGAAGTAGAAAAAGGAAATGTAATCTCATACCTGCCCCAGAATGTCTGGAACTCATCAACAGTAATGGTTCAGCACATGAAGGATAATACAACAAGCATAATAAAAGACTCAACAAGCTATGGAAACAACGGAACAAAAGTCGCTGCAAATGAACCTATTGAAGCAACTGGAAATATAAGCATGGCTCAGGGTTTTGATGGCAGCAATGATTATGTTGATGCTGGCAATGGTGCGAGTTTGAGTTTTGGAACTAATGATTTTACATACGAACTTTGGGTTAAACCAAATAGCATAAGTGTGGTTCATGCATGTGTATTTAAAGGGAATACAGGAATAGGGGCGGCAAGAGGAATTGGTATCGGAACGAATGGTAATACTTTCAGGGCACAAGTAACAGGCAATACTGAAGTAACTTTTAATTCTAATTATAATTTTATAATTAACACTTGGCATCATATAGTATTAACTAAAAATTCGTCTAAAGTAACATTATATGTAGATGGTTTGCTTGATAAAGATGCTAATTCACCAGCAGGTTCTGTTGATACATCTATAACTCAAAGAATTGGAGTTTGGGGGGATTCTGGGTTATATAATTTCAACGGCACAATAGACGAAGTCCGCATCTATAACCGCTCACTCTCAGCCACAGAAATTAATCAATCCTACCAGAATGCAATTCAGAATTATGCAGGATATGGAAATCTAGGTACTGTAAAAGAATCACTTATCAAGACAAACTCAACCGGATATTATACATATACATTCCCTGCAAATCTGACACTGGGCATGCACAACCTAACAGTAAATCTGACAGACAGCAACGGAATCTACGGCGAGAACCAGACAACCTTTGAGGTCTGGGCGCCGACGCTTGTCAATCATACCAACAGCACAGATTATTCCAACGGAACTGTAACATGGTACAATGTAACTGGCTATTTCTGGCGGACAGATACAGACACAGCAATCTCCGGGTTCGTGGAAATGACTATCTACAATGCTACAGTTTCTGTTTCAAAGAACTGTTCCTCTGAATCAGAATGTCCCTTCTACATTGGCCATGGTGGTGACTTGAGGGCTGGCAACTACACAGTTAACATAACAGCAAGGAACGAATCAGCATACTACAGGAACGCATCCACACAGTTCCAATCAGCGTACATCGAGGAGCCGAAGACCACAGGGGTTCTGTATGTGCCAGAAAAAAGCGTTCCAACTGAGGTAGGACAACAAAAATCGTTTTTGTTGAACGCCACACTCAACAATTCGTTCAAGGGGCATATGTTCGACGCAAGCATAAGAAATACATCCTCCCACACAGAGATAGTCTCCATAGAAAACATAACCTCGTGCAATGAAACGATTGAATACAACGGCCAGTGTATAATTGTGTTTAATATAACCCTTGTTGCTGACCTTCCGGTTGGCACGACCATCTATGTTGACTGGAGGGCGAACTGGACAAACAACGATGGTTCGCAAGGCGAGGCTACAATTGATAATGTGATCATAACTATATCTGGAAATCCGCAGATGAACCTCTCTCTAAGTAAAATAAACGTAACAGACAACCTCTCCCACTCAAGTATAACTAACGTGATAGTTACAAATACAGGAAACGAACAACTCGGTTCAGGTACAGGTGTCGTGAACGTGAGCTTCATCCAGAATAACATGCCTGGCGGGTGGATTTCGTTTTATTCTTCGCATGTAACGTGGAACGATGCTGAGGACTATTGGGACAACATAGGCCCTGGCTACTCAAGGACACTTAGGGTGAACATTACAGTAACTAACTATACTACTGGAATCTATACTGGCGTCATAAACATAACTGCAACCAACGCCTTAGGTGAGGTTCAGACCTACAAGGAGATAAACGTCTCGGTAACCGTGAATCCAAATATGAGTATTTCCGTAACCATGATTAACATAACTGACAATATCGGGGCTGGCAACATAACTATGGTGAATGTATCAAGCACAGGAAATTCGCCGATAACCAACGTTACGATTGCCTACGACGAGATAAATATGCCAGCAACATGGATATCCTTCGATTCAGACGAAGGCTCGTGGAATACAAACCATTTCACGCAGATAAACGAGTACACTGGTGCTATCCTAAGGGTTACTATAAACGCAACATCCTATACAGAAGGGACATATAGTGGCACAATCAACATAACAACGCTTGAGAACATCACAAAAAAGATAAATGTTTCTATAACCATAAGCCCTGCAATGAACCTCTCGCAGTATGCGATAAACATAACAAATAACATAAGCCGCAATCACACAACAAAAGTAGATATTCGGGCTGTTGGAAACTCGCCTGTAACAAACATAAATATAACCTTCATCAACGACACAATGCCACCTGGCTGGGTATCGGTCAGCAGCAGTTTCATAGACAAGATTCCGGAATACACCAATAGGACTATAAATGTGAGCATAAAGGCGCTGGATTACATACAGGGCATATACAACGGGACGATACATATAAACAACATCGAGGGCAAGAACAGGCAGATCAATGTCTTCATGACCATATTACCTGAAATGAAAATCGCTGATAAGAACATAAGCACAGCCCACGGCGAAAACCAGATTGCGTATTTCCAGGTAAACTCGACAGGCAACGCCCCGCTGATAAACGTTACATTCACCTTCTTTAACGAAACAATTGCAGACGACTGGGTTAATTTTTCCTTCGACGTGCAACATGGCCATGAAATTTCAATCGGAAACATAACAGAATACACACAGCAAAACGTCACGATTAATGTTATCATACCAGAATATACCTACGCAGGTACATACAACGGTACAATCAACATAACCGTGAACAATGAGCCGAGTCAGACAGCAGTACTCAATATA
>MCBF01000001.1:1152553-1161775 GCA_001742785.1 Candidatus Altarchaeales archaeon IMC4 | reverse complement strand
ACAAATGTCCAAAAAAAATGACGCTTTTGGCATGTTGTTTACGAGGTCTGAACTCTCGAAAAACGAGGCCATGGTCTTTGACCCTTCCCGGAATATTGAATCATACATAACATTCGCCCGGCAGCATGGATGCACGATTATCCACACCTTTGAGACCCACCGTCAGGCCGATTATATCTCCGGCAGCCCCCGATTGGCAAAAGAACATGGATGCACCATGCATGCCAATACCCTCGATTTTACCGGCGCCTCATTTGCGTACAAGCCCATCGCCGATGGGGACATCTGTAACTTTACAAAAAAAGGGCCGGAAGTACAGGCCATTCATACTCCCGGTCACACCATGGGAAGTACCTGTTATCTCATAGACAACAAATATCTCCTCAGCGGTGACACGGTTTTTATCAGCACCGCTGGCCGTCCTGACCTGGGTGGCCGCTGGGCGGAATGGGCCCGAGAGCTGTACCTGACCCTCATGCTCCGACTACGGGAATTGCCCGATCATATCCACATCCTCCCCGGCCACTACACCTCCTGGGAAGAGGCCCATACAAGCAATATCTTCATGGAGCAATTAGGGGTATTACGAAAGCATGTCGTTGCCTTCCGCCTGGCGAATGAAAAAAAATTCGCCGATTTCATTGAGGAAAACATGCGCCCGCAGCCCGCTGTCTATGCCGAAATCCGTAAGGTCAATATCGGTTTCCTCGAAGTGAGCGACGACGAGGCCGATGTGATGGATCTGGGAAAAAATGAGTGCGGGGCCAGTAATTACGGCAAACAAGGGGTCAGTGCCGAGGGTGCCCGGAGGCAACCTGACTGATCCCCTTGGGGAGCTTTCCATGAAGATACGAATAGGTTTATTCTCTGCACCGGTAACAGTTGCCGCAGCCAGATGGCCCATGGTTTTCTCCAATCCTTTGCGCCCCTCGGCTTCAGGTCTTTTCAGCGGGCAGGCAACCAGCAAAAACGATGAACAAACTGGACATTGCGATAATGAATGAGAAGGGCATTGACATCCGTCATCATCGCCCGACCCACATCAACCGCTATCTCCATGAGGACTGGGATTGTGTCATTACCGTCTGCGGAGGGGCCCATGAATACTGTCCCGTCTTTGACGGGACAGTAACGCCCCTACTCCATTATGGTTTTGCCGATCCCTCCCAAGAACAGGGAACTTCCGAGCATATCATTCACAGCTTTTATCAGATCAGGGATGCCATCCAGTCCGCGTTCTTCACCTTGTATCGCGAACAGTTACGACCGTGTATGTCTCAATAATGTACTCTCACTCCCCTGTTATCGCTATCACCGGTATTGACACCCATATCGGCAAGACCGTAACCACCGGACTTCTAGGTCGGTATTTGATACACCAGGGGCGGCGGGTCATCACCCAGAAAGTAGCCCAGACTGGCTGTAGCGGGCTCTCGGAGGACATTTGCACCCATCGACACCTGATGGGCCAAGTTCTTCAAGCCGAGGATCACCAGGGTCTGACCTGCCCTTACTGCTTTGCAACGCCCTGCTCACCCCACCTGGCCGCCAATTTGGCCGGATGCAGTATTGACCCGTCAGTGATCCGCCGGGCCACCCGCGCCTTGGCCGAACGCTATGAAGTGGTGCTACTGGAAGGGGCCGGCGGCCTCCTGGTTCCTTTAACCGAAGAGCTGTCGTTTCTTGATTATCTGGAGCAGGAAGGCGCCCCCCTGATTGTGGTCAGCTCTCCTCGTCTCGGTTCCATCAATCACACCCTGTCAGTTCTCGAACTGGCACGCCATCGAGGCTTGACGGTGCTGGGGATCATCTATAATCGTTATCAGGAGGAAGATACGATCATCGGGAACGATTCTGCCCGTATTTTTTTCCAGTATTTACGGCGATATGGACATCGTGAATGCGTGATTGATCTGTATAATGCCCAAGAGTACCTTCAGCAGAAGAAGCCTTTGGATTTCGGCCCCTTGTTTCGCCATATTTTACCGGCATAAGGGGATCGGAGGGAATACATTATTCCATATTGCGCAGGGTGGAATGGTTTATTCTGGCCGAGCCCCTAACCCCGCACCAGGAGAACCATCATGCATTTACCCAAAAAAATTTGCCTCAGTTGTCGTCATTTCAGTCTGCAAGCACCGGCTTCCGGGGTCTGCAAGCTGGTGAAAGGAATGACAAACTACCCCGTGAAGTCCATCGAAGAGAGCTGTGAATCCTGGAAAGACTGCGGTCAACACTATTTTATCCGCACTGGCTGGATAAAACGACAGTTGGCATCTGCAACAGGAGAAACAACACGCACCGAAACCGGCATCATCCAGTGATTGATCATGGGAACAGAGATTGAACGAAAATTTTTAGTGACCAGTGACGAATGGCGGGGGCTTGCCCTTGGCGTTATCTATCGCCAAGGCTATCTGTGTATAGAGAAAGGACGGACGGTACGGGTTCGTATTGCCGGCGAACAGGCTTTCCTGACCATCAAGGGGGCCACCAGCGGGATCAGTCGAACCGAGTTTGAATATGCAATTCCAATGACAGATGCCCTGATCATGCTGGCCGAACTTTGCCAGCATCCGATTATTGAAAAAAAAAGACACACCATCAACCATCAGGGCGCTCTCTGGGAGGTGGATGAATTCTTTGGTGAAAATGTGGGGTTAGTGGTAGCCGAGATTGAACTTACCGAAGAAGGACAAGCCTTTACAAGACCAGCCTGGATCGGGGAAGAGGTCAGTGCTGATCGTCGTTACGCCAATGCCAGCCTGGTGAAATATCCCTTTTCCTTGTGGAGTTCTTAAGGACTCGGAATGAGAGGTTAGGGACTCGGATAATACGCAAACCTCAACGAACCACCTTCCCTTTTTTGGAGGCCCCCCCCATGAACTGTCCCCACTGCGCAGCCTCACTTCCTTCATTCCGCAATCCGGTGCCTACGGTCGATATTATTATTGAAGTGGGTGCGAGAATTGTGCTGATACAACGAAAAAACCCGCCATTCGGCTGGGCCTTGCCGGGCGGGTTTGTTGATTACGGTGAATCGTATGAAGCAGCAGCGGTTCGGGAGGCCCTTGAAGAGACCGGTCTGGCCGTGCGAAACCTGATCCAGTTCCACACCTATTCTGATCCGGGCCGCGACTCGAGGCAACACACCGCCTCAACCGTTTTTATTGCCCAGGCCGATGACCACCCCTGCGCTGGAGATGATGCGGCCGAGGCTCGACTCTTTTCAACGGCCAATCTCCCTGAGCTGGTCTTTGATCATGCCACAATTTTGGCCGATTATTGTGCAAGCAAAAAGGGCTAAAAAAGAGTTTTGAGTATCCAGAACACCACCAGCCCCATACCTATGGAGCTATAAAGCATCAGTCAGGGCAGACAATCGCTGCCAAACTTCTTGGCAATGAGGAAAAACGAGGCAATTCCGGCCACTCCCGCAATCAGCACAAACAACATATCTCTCATTTTTCCCCTCCCTTTTCTTTTCTACCCCAAGCCCCCCTACCCTCTGATCCGCACATCCCCTTTTTTACGCAGACGAATAGATTTGGGAGTGACCTCAACCAGCTCATCATCATTGATATAGGCAATACAATCTTCGAGGGTGAGCACCCGAGGCGGAGTGAGAATAACCGCCTCATCCGAACCGGAGGCCCGCATATTGGTGAGCTTCTTGCCCTTGCCCGGATTCACGACCATATCGCCAACCCTGCTGTTTTCGCCGATAATCTGGCCCACATACAACGGAGCCCCAGGATGAATGAACAGCGTACCCCGCTCCTGGAGGTTGAACAAGGCGTAGGCCACCGCGGTACAGGGATCCTTCACCAGCAACACCCCATTGACCCGGTTTTTAATTTCACCAGCGTAAGGGCCATACTCGGCAAAGACATAACTCATCATCCCCAGCCCTTTGGTATCGGTCATAAACTCGGAGCGATAGCCGAGCAGACCACGAGTTGGAATCTTGAAGACCAGCCGCATCATACCGCCATGACCGGTGTTCATTTCCTCCATTTGCCCCTTGAGCCGTCCCAGCTTCTCAATAACCACGCCCTGATAGCGCTCATCCACATCAATGGTAAGGGCCTCAAAAGGTTCAAGAATCTTGCCATTTTCCTCTTTCAGAATCACCTGGGGCCGCGTCACCTGAAACTCATAGTCTTCACGGCGCATCTTTTCAATGAGAATCGAAAGGTGCAACTCACCACGACCGGATACCCGATACCCGACTGCGTCAGTGAGCGGTTCATAATGGAGAGCGACATCCGACAAGACCTCACGGCTCAATCGTTCTTCGATATGACGAGAGGTGACGAATTTCCCCTCTTTACCAGCAAAGGGTGAATCGTTGGGGATAAAATTCATGGAGATCGTGGGGGGATCAATAGCAATCAGGGGCAAAGGCATGGGATTGTCAGGGTCGGTAAAGGTCACCCCCACGGTCACATCCTCCATGCCGGCCACCGCCACAATCTCGCCGACACTGGCTTTCTCTATGGGCACCTTGCCGTCCGATTCAAAGCGATAGATCTTGGAAATGCGCACCGGCTTGATGCTGCCATCCCGCCGAGCTACCGCCAGAGGTTGATTGATGGCAATAGTGCCATTGACCACCTTGCCAATCCCTAAACGACCAAGATAGGGCGAATAATCAATCGTGCTTACCTGCAACTGCAAGGATGCTTCAGGTGAGCCAGTCGGGGCGGGGATATGCTCGGTGATCATCTTGGAGATGATCTGCATTCCCATACCCTCCTCTTTGGAATCATCGGGATCGGCCATGGCATACCCTTCTTTGGCCGAGGCATACACTACCGGAAAATCAAGAACATCATCAGGGGCGTTGAGCTTGACAAAGAGGTCGAAGACCTGATCGAGAACCCAGGGGCAACGGGCCGCCGGTTTATCAATCTTGTTGATAACAACAATAACGGGCAGGTGATTTTGCAGGGCCTTTTTCAGAACAAAATAGGTCTGGGGCATCGGCCCTTCCTGGGCATCAACGAGCAACAATGCACCATCCGCCATTTGCAAAACTCGCTCCACCTGTCCGCCAAAATCGGCATGGCCAGGAGTATCAATGATATTGATGGAAAAATCTTCGTACTGATAGGAACCGTTCTTGGCGGTAATGGTAATGCCGCGCTCCCGCTCCAGATCCATCGAATCCATAAGCCGTTCCGCCACATCCTGATTCTCACGGAACATCCCTGAATACTTGAAGAGTTGATCCACCAGCGTGGTTTTACCGTGGTCAACATGGGCGATAATAGCGACATTCCGAATTTTTTCCTGTTTCATTTTCTCATTCCTTGATCTTGTTACCGGGATCGTGTACGGGATTTTTTGAGGGTCAAAATAAAAAAGCACTCGTAACAAGACGAGTGCTTATCGATTACCATAGACAACATTTTTTTCAAAAACCATGCCCCTCCGACATGGTGCATCCTTCAAATTTACTTACACTCAATACTGGAAAATCTTTTTTTATACCAAGGAAAAACAGGAATTGCAAGGAAATAGGCAAAAGAGCGATAAAAACAGCTCTCCGCAATAAACGAGAGAGACCATGCTTCACGACAATCAGGACTAACGGTGACCATCGGGCTGGCCTATGATGCTGAAAAAGAAAGAGCGAAAATTGTATGCTGAACACCTTTGCCATGCTGGAAAAGGAAAGAGAAATATATTGCCCGGTAATAATGTCACAAAAACATACATCTGTTTTGCTTGCCCCCTTACTCACCAAAATATAATCCTGTTGAGATATTCTGGCGCTGGATAAAACCAAAAGTGTATGGATTCTCGGCCCTGGGTGGTCTTGACGAGCTTGTCTCACATTTCAGGAAGTATATGTGGAGCTACAATGAAAAAAGGCTGATCAATCCCATACAATTCAAGCTCGAGGCATATGGTAATTTTTTATAAATATTTATGCAAAAACACTTACCTCAAATAAATCAGCCGGAGGCAAAAGATATGTAAACCGCAACCCCACAGCAATGCTTGCCATAACCGGATTTCATCGGAACAGGATACTTGCGTCCAAATATAGGCCGAATTCAGCGTGTAACAGCCCAATATATCATCAAAGTCTTCTTCAAAGATCATTGCAGAAGAAGGTTCCTTCTCTCTGCCACCCCGCCGACTGATTCAATCCCCTCAGACGAAAAAGCTCTTTTCTATGCATATCCACCGGGCTTGTCCAACCACCGGTTCAGATTGTGGTTCGCTTCGCTCTCACAATCTAACCTTGTTCGTTGGGCGACACTCACAGGTTGAGCCCGAACCACATATAAACAGATGTTGGTTTGCCCTCAAAAGTTGCGGGCTTGAACCGCCACTTCATGATAGAGGGAAATAGATACTGTTTTTCGCACGCATCGCCAGTTATGGGATTGTGGTGTGAGTGTATGGAAGATACCGAACCATCTGCCTTCACAAGCACCTCGTATTCTCCAGTTATTTTCTCCGCGAGGCACTTTGCTTCTTTTGGTTCATGAATGACTTCAGCAACCGGAGGTATAAACCCAGACTGCCCAATTTTCGGTGGCCCCATAAACTCTGGTGTTCCGACGGGATGGAACTGCAAGCTAAACCCTGCTGGTTCTGCCGCCGTTACCGCAAGAGGAGTAAAGTTCATGAGCAGCGCGACAGTGACACCTAAGTTCGTTATGCGATTAAGCATTATGTTCATTTTCCTTGACGACCAACAACGGGCGGATGAGCGAAGGTGGCGATTTGTCTGCGCCACGCCGTCTGGTTGCCCCGCTCGTTATGCCAGTTTTGTTATTTTTCTTGACACACAAACATACAAATGATACGGTCATTTTGTCAATTTAAAACAACATAGGAGGCGACAAATTGGACACACATAAACACATTTCTTTCAATAAAGAATGGGAGTTAGACATTGATTGTTCATACATGCTTGGCGAATGCGACGCTTATGTAAAAGCATTAACGGATACACCATTGAAGCCAGAGTACAGAGACAAATTGCTTCGCGTTTCTTTGATTAAAGGAGCGCAAGCAACCACCGCCATTGAAGGAAACACTCTCAGCCAAGAGGAAATTGAAAAATTGGATGAGGGTTGGAAACTGCCGCCGAGTAAAGAATACCTCGAAATTGAGGTTAGAAATATCCTCGATGCGTTCAATGAATTGCTCAGGGAGATAGTCGTTGACGGCAAGGTCAGAATTATCACTCCAGATTTGATTAAAGATTTCCATCGCATGATAGGGAAAAATCTTGGCGATCATTTTGACGCTATCCCTGGTAGATTCAGAGACGACAACCGTGTGGTTGGCCGATATTTGGCCCCAGATCACAAATTTGTTCCAAAACTAATTGACATGTTATGCGAATGGTTAAGGCGAGAGTTTCACTATAGCGATGGGCAAAATTTCTCAACATTAGTAGTTCAAGCAATTATTACCCATGTATACATCGAATGGATACATCCTTTTGGTGATGGCAATGGGAGAACAGGAAGACTACTAGAATTTTACATCTTATTAAGGACCGGACTCCCTAGTATAGTTTCGCATATTCTATCTAATTATTACAACATGACAAGGCCTGAATATTACAGACAACTTGACCAGGCGCGCAAAAATAGGAATTTATCTGGATTCATAAAATATGCAGTCCTCGGCTTTCGAGACGGGTTAAAGGAGAACCTTAATATCATACAGCAGAATCAATTTCTGATATTTTGGCATTATTACATTTATGAATCTTTTAAAGATGTTAAATATACAAAGAGAGACGCATTTAAACGAAAAAGAGAATTGATGCTTAAAATGCCAATAAATCAAGAATTCGATGTTGACCAAATAATCGAGCTTACCCCTGGTATTGCAAAAAAATATGCCACAGCAAATCGAGCGACTATCCTTAGAGATTTAAAAGAACTCCAAGAACTTGATCTGCTTGTAAAAATAGGACGAAAATATACTCCGAACACTAAAATTTTGAAGGCTATGATGCCGAGCAAGAGGGCATAACGAAGAGCGGATGAGCGGAGTGTGGCGATTTGTCTGCGGCGTGGCACAGCCATGCCAGCGGGCAAATTGACACAGTCCGCTCTATTGGCCTGATAGGCAGAGCGCGAAGCGATCTGGCTGGCAGGTCAATAGAGCATCGCTCATCCGCTCTTCGATAAGTCAGACCGCGCAGCGGTCTGACTTACGCCAAGGGTAACCAGCGGCGGCCACTGAACTTGACCGCGATTAGCGCAACGCTGCTCCCCGCCGTCTGGTTGACCCAATTGTTAGCCATTTTTCTCTCATGAAAAATTCACGAGCATCCCACCTTTCTGTTTAACATAATTAGCTATTATCTCATCTGCATTAACTCCAATTAACACATCAGCATGTTCTAGCATCGGCAAATCTTTTTCTTCATCAGTATATACTGCAACGGTTGAATTTGGATGTATTTTATTGATATATTCAAATACCAAGTCGCGCTTTCCGGCCCTATATGGCAACGGATTATTTACTTCAAAAGTATATTTCCCATTGCTGACTTTGCTTGTGGTGGCAACAACATAATCTGCACCTACGTATTTACTAAAAATTGAAGCAATAGATAAATGAGCACCTGTTGCCAAAACCACAAAACAACCTTCTTCTTTTCTTTTTTTTATCTCAGCAATTCCTTGCTGATATATAGTTTGCTTTATATCTCTTTCAAAACATGCATTTGCGAGATCATCAATAATTTCAATTTTTTTCCCAGCAAGAGCCCAAGCCCCCATCAAAATTGCATACTTGAAATCTAATAAACCAGCTTTATACAATGGGTAAGAAATTAGTATCATGATTTTTGGCAAAAAATTAACCTCCTTATTTTTAAGGAGATATTTTACCAGAGTAACACCAATATTATTTTGTATAAGAGTGCCATCAACATCGAACACTGCGACAGTATTACATTTTATCGTTGAAATACTCATAATCCCCTTCTTCAATTTTTTTAGCCATTACCGCTAACCCTGTAGAAACTTTTTTAATCCAGAAGGACACAACAAACATTGTAATTGCGCATGAAAATACTACATAGTAGTTAACATGTATGACATAGCCAACAATATTTATTGTGTCCGTTGGATTTCTTTTGTACAAAATAAATCTATGACCGCAAAAGACAGTTGGAATGACCCAACACTGCGTCCTTATTGACTTAAAAGTTGAGCTATTGTGATTTCGTAA
>MCBF01000001.1:1146152-1152453 GCA_001742785.1 Candidatus Altarchaeales archaeon IMC4 | reverse complement strand
ATGAGTTCAAAAAGCACCTTAAATTGACATATTATCTATGAATGCTGGCGCAGCATAGCGATTAAAACTTGAAGAGCACAATCCTGCTGAATAGTCATATATATCCACCAAGGCATTATACTACATAAAGACGTTCCAGCATAGCGATTTTATAGTAGATTAAATTTTTGATGTCGTATTATTAATAGTAATACGACATAGAATATCCCCAAAAGATGTTATGCCACGAAAGATATTGCTTCGCAAGATATGTGGAACTGATGCGAAATATTTTGGTTCGCAACTTATGGTTGAATTATTCTTATTAGATTCTCAACCGCTTTCTTCCCATTCTGCCTTCTCACCTGGTGCTCCGTCAAAAACTTCTCAAGTTTCTCCCAGCAAACCTTCTTGCACTCGCCGCATGAGAGCCCCTCGCTTGTGCATGAGTCGTGAATCCCAAGAAGTTCTTTATCGTCCTCAACGAGGTGGTAAACCATCAGTTCGTAAACGGCGCACTCTTCAGGGACCCCGCCGAGTTTCTTCTGCTCTTCGGCCGTTGCCCTGCCACCGGTTTTTGCGCCCATCAGTTTCTTCTTTGCGGAGGGCAGGTCTTCGGTTAGCGCTATATGGGACTTTGGGTCTGACGATGACATCTTGCCTCCCTGAAGGCCTGTCATGAACTTGTGGTATGTGGAAGACGGCTGGATTAGGTCAAGTTTCGATGCTATGTCTCTGGTAAGCCGTATGTGCGGGTCTTGGTCAGGGCCAACGGGGACAACCGTCGGGACTTTTCCGCTGAACCCACCAAGTTGAACGTGCAAGATGTCCGCGACCTGCGTAAAAACGGAGAATATCTTGGACGGCGTAAGTTCCCCGTAGATTGCTTTAAGCTCATTCAATGTCGCCTTGCCCGATAGCGAATCCCTGAACCTGTAGTACGCAACGACGTAATCCGACTGGAAATAAACGTGCAGGTTTTTCTCGGTAAGGCCAAGGGCGATATAATTCGTAAGGTATTCATCTACCGCAATTTTCCTTGCATCCTCGAACGAAATCCCGCGCATAAGATAGGACTCCATGTCAGCGACGCAGACGTAAATCTCCGCGCCAAGTTTCTGGTGCCATATCATCTGCTCCGCCACCATCTTGTGCCCGAAGTGGAACTTGCCCGAAGGCATAAGCCCTGTTATCATAACATAGGGTTTTTTCGAGTCGATTGCAGAAACTATCTTGTCAAAATCCCTGTGCCCGAAGACTATCCCGCGGCGCACATAACGATTCTCCGAAAACCTATTTTTGAATTTCTCGAAGGACTCTATCCCGAACTCATCGAAAAGCTTCCGGTAGTCCTCGATTTTCACCTGCCCCCATGGGTCTAATCTTTGGGTCATTGCTAATTATTACGAACGAATTAATAATATCACATGCCAGTCATCCAGATGAATTCCAATGAGTTAGAGGAACTGAAGAAAAATATTGCCGCAGGGGGGTTGAAAAAAATTCCCACAAAAAGCGAACACGAATCCATGCGTTTTGAAAATCCAAGCCTCATAGTCTACACATCGGGAAAGGTCGTTTACGACGAAAAACTTGAAGGGCTTGTGCATGGTGTGTTGGAAAAGGCCCCTGATTTCGATTATGTTATCGGTACTGACGAAACCGGAAAGGGTGAGTGGTACGGGCCGCTTGTCGTAACATGCGTTGCCCTGAAACCATGCGAAATCGACGAACTGCGGAAACTCGGCGTGAGGGACAGCAAGACGCTGAAAAAAGACGCCTTGGCAAGGATCGCCCGCAACCTTGTAAAAATGGGTTTTGCAAGAACATCGCTTGTGCTGATGCCAAAGACCTACAACAAGCAGTATGAAGAGTTCAAAAAAGAGGGGAAAACGCTCAACGACATGATGGCGTGGGCGCATGTAAGGGTGATAAAAGACCTGACATCCAAACTGGAGTACAAAAAGGCGAGGGTTATTATAGATAAATTTGATGCGGAAAAGACCGATTTCAGGCTCAAGGGCCTTGATAAAGCGAACCTTGAGATCGTGCAGAAATCCCATGCGGAATCCGAGGTCCCGGTTGCGGCGGCATCGATACTTGCAAAATACGTCTTCGAGCGCAGGGTTGATGAGCTAAATAGGAACTTCGGCGTGGATTTGCGCAACTGCGAACCCAAGGATGTCCGGGATGTCCTCCCCGAGGTTGCGAAAATGCACTTTAAGAACGTGGGTAAATATACTAAAACAACATTAAATGGAAAAGATGAAAAAAAACATACTACATGAACTTTACGGCGCTGAGGCAAGAAAAAGGAAGGAGATAAAAGATACAAAGGAAGAAACTCAGAAAACTTCTAAGAAAGAAACCCTGGAAGAGCCGTTATATTTAGTCCCGCCGCCGAAACCGTCAAAAAGACATGTTGTGTGCCCGATGTGTGCTAGCCCCGATGTTAGCTGGGACCTGTCAAAGGACGCGTGTGCTGGAGCTTCTCTTTTCAATCAGCATAAATGCAATAATTGCGGTTATACCGGTATCTTTTTTCCTGAACTTACAAAAAAAGAGTTGGAAAAACTTCTAAAAGAGAAAGAGAAATGAAATCCTCCTATAAAATCTTCAAAATCAAGGGCATATCTGTCGAACTGCACGTAACCTTTTTGCTGTTCTTCCTGCTGTTGCTCGTTTCGAGCCACGCGTATTTCCTCTTTTTCGCGCTGATATTTACGATTGTGCTTGGGCATGAACTTTGCCATTCATTCATGGCAATAAGGGAGGGCATCTACGTGCCGCGCATAATCCTTGTGCCTTTCGGAGGGCTTGCAAACATCGAGATCCCGGAGAACCCCAAACTGGAGCTCAAGGTTGCGGCTGCGGGGCCTGCGTTCAACGTCGCAATACTGGCAATATGTACTGCGATTCTCTTGTTCACCGAGTTTTCGTTCATCGGCTATTCCGGCATTTATGATGTGCTGGATTCGGGGGCTGTAAACCTCAGCCCAGACTTCATCCTGAGCGCCCTGGTAATGATAAACACGATGCTTGTGGTATTCAACATAATCCCTGCGTTCCCGCTTGACGGGGGCCGCATTTTCCGCTCGACCCTTGCCTTATTTGTCGATTACATGGAGGCGACGAAATTTGCGATGGCCGTCGGGAAAATAATCTTCATTGGGATGATAATATTCGGTATCCTGCGCCTTGATTTCTGGATAATGCTGATCGGCTTTTTCCTCTACGTCACAGGCGATAACGAGGTAAAAATCGTAGGCATAAGGCACGCGCTTTCAAAACTGAAAGCCGGCGATGTCGCGATAAAGGAGCTACATTACGCGAGGGAATCTGACACCCTGCACGATTTTTTGGATAACTCGGCAAAGCCGAATGTCAGGTTCTACTTTGTGAAGGATACTGCCGGAAACGTCAGCGGGATTGTGGATATATTCCAGATACACGGCATGAGGGATGAGGTCTCCACAAAGAATATCAATGAGATAATAATCGGGCCCCAAACCATAGAGGTTAATGCAAGCGTCAAGGAGGAGATAAACAAACTCATGTCAAGCGAACTGACCATTGTCCTTGCCGGCTCGAAAATCGCGGGCTATATAACCCCCGAAGTCCTGACCGACATTGCGCGCTTTTACGATATCAGAAGGCATTACGGATAATGTCATTTCATCCTCTTTATTACGAGCACTGTCAGAAGAAACAGAAGCGCCATAACGACAATGATTATGGTTCCGGCAGTGATTTTTATGGATTGTTTTACTTCATGCAATTCGATGTTTATCCTCTGCGGAAGCGTGCTTCCGTCGCACACAACCGAGCCGTTTCCCTGAAGGTTGCCGTAGGCTGCCGTCGCAGTTAGCACATCCCCTGCCTTCGCATTAAGTTGAATAAATGAGTATGACCCCGGGTTTGCATCATCGGCGGATGTCGCGGTGGTTTTTGTCTGGCCGGTTCGTTCGACGACAACGGTTACCGTTGCGTTTGCAATACTCTGGTTTTCGTAGGTTACTGCCCCTGCAACAACAGTACCTATGTAGGGGAACATCTGCCCGCTTGCTGTGCATACGGCTAAAATAACAAGAATCAAGCAAACCTTTTTCATAGCGTATCATTAATAATTGAAAATACAAATATTAAACTACAAAAATGAGGTCCGCAAAAACAACCCGAAAAACGGGCGAAACTGACATACGGCTTGAACTCAACATCGACGGCTTGGGCAAGTCCGAAATAAAAACCCCGCTGAGGTTCCTGAACCACATGCTCGAAAACTTCTCGAAACATTCACGGTTTGATTTGAGGATAATTGCGGTCGGGGATGTCGATGTGGATGACCACCACCTTGTCGAAGACCTTGGCATCTGCCTTGGTGAAGCGTTTCAAAAGGCATTGGGTGACAAGAGGGGCATAAAGCGGATGGCGCACTCCATCGTCCCGATGGACGACGCAAGGGCGGAGGTGAGCGTCGATATGTCGGGCAGGCCTTACGCAGTCGTTGATTTGCCGTTCTCGGAATTCCATGAAAAGAAGGTCGGGGACGTAAGCAAGGAGAACGTGGTGCATTTCCTTGAATCGTTTGCGCTGAACGGCAGGTTTAACCTGAATGTGAAGGTCGCTGGCAAGAACGACCACCACAAGGTTGAGGCATGCTTCAAGGCGCTGGCAAAGGCGCTTTACGATGCGACAAGGGTTGCAGGCGATGCGGTGCCTTCTACGAAGGGTGTGGTGTGACAAAAATGAGAATCACGTTTTTTAAGGCATATTTGTTTGGAGATACACAGGATACCCTAAGATTGACAGGTAATCTTTTGATATACGCATTGCTACTAATCGCTTTTATCTTGTAGTCCTAAACCTTAAAAAACAGAGCGTTCTACCGTGTGGGGAACATTCAGAAAAACAGTTTTCTGTTTCTATTATTCAACCATCTGAAAACCGAAGACCTATTTGTCGGGGGGTGGGTCAGGGTATGTGTAGTATGGGGGGGGGGGTCCCCCTCCGCGTACTCACTGGCAAAGGCGCTTTACGAAGCGACAAGGGTTGCAGGCGATGCGGTGCCTTCTACGAAGGGCGTTTGCTAAAATATCTCGGCATTCTGGAAGACCTCTATCCCCTTGCTTATCCTTATCGGAAAAAGACCAAGCGTATGTTTCGTGCCGCGCATTTTCAGCACCTCCAGTGCCTTCAGCCTCTTGTTCCCGTGCCTTATGTTGTAAAGTATAATCACGCCGTCGACAAGGAATTCTACTGTTTCGTGCCTGGAATATGCCAATGGCTCCTGTTCCGCCTCAGAGGTTATCAGGGTCGTGCATTCGTGTTCCTTGAGCCATTCGCACAGCTTAAGCACGGCGTCCCTCCTTTCCACTTCATTGGCTATCCCCTGCTCAATCCCGCTTATCGAGTCTATGACTACGCGTTTGGCCTTTACCTCGTCCAGGTAGTCTTTGATTTCGGAGTACTCGTCCTTCACTATGCGCAGTATATCCTCCCTTGGAATCCTCACGATTTTGATTTTTCCTTCCTGTTCGAGCCCGTCCAGGTCCCAGCCAAATGAAGACATATTGTCCTTGAGCTCATGGGCCGTTTCCTCAAATGTCACATAAAGCCCGTTTTCACCTGCCATTGCACCGGCATATATGTAGTTCATGCAGAATATGCTCTTTCCGGCCCCGCACCCGCCTGATACAAGTGTGATTGAGTTCTTTTTCAGGCCGCCCTCTATCATTTCGTCAAGCCCGGATATTCCGGTTGCTATGCGTTCCTATTTTTATTTTGGGAGTGTTAACTATAAATATATTTAATATTTGCATCCTAATTAAACATATGGAAGCAGTATGCAAAAAATGTGGGGGTACAAAATGTGTAAAGAGTGGAAAAGTTCGCAATAAGCAGCGATACAATTGTAAGCTGTGTGGGTATAACTTTGTGCTCGTTGATAAAAGAGAAAAGGTTGGGCCAGAAGGAAAAGCTTTGGCAGTTTTGTTATATTCTACTGGTAAAGCAAGTTATGGGTTTATCGCGAAACTTTTTAATGTATCGAGACCTGCAGTTTTGAAATGGATAAGAACTATTGGCAAAGGATTGACAGAACCAAGTGTTGATGGTGAAATCAAAGAGGTTGAAATCGATGAAATGTGGCATTTCCTCAATAAAAAAAACGAAAAATATGGATCTGGAGAGCCTTGGATTGCAGTACAAATAAAACCATCGGATGGGTTATTGGCGATCGTTCTATTAAAACAACTAAAAAACTCTACGAAAAATTGAAACATTTAGATGCAGTATTTTACGTAGACGATTGGGATCCATACAA
>MCBF01000001.1:1139269-1146052 GCA_001742785.1 Candidatus Altarchaeales archaeon IMC4 | reverse complement strand
AAAAATACAGTCAACCCGATTACTTCCTGCAGTAAACCCTGTAGCACATCAACCCTGCAACCAGGGCCGCGAGGTACAAAAGCCACTTGAGGTGGTTCGAAACGATCACCATGCTCAGTTCAACAGGGGTTTCTTTTGTTACAAGGTAGTTCGTTACGGTAACCGACTTTCCAAGGTTTGGCAGCTCCAGCCGTACTGGAAGCACCCCCTCCCTTTGCGGCACGCTTATAGCCCCGGTTCCTTCCCCCAGAATACTCAAACTTTTCATGGCCATCGGGGCGGGCGCTTCTTCGACAACTGCGTAACCAGATGCGATCCTCGCGTTTGAACCGGAAGACCCTGCGCCGCTAAACACACCCATCACGCTGAAAAGAACTATCGTGAAAAGGGCAAGCACCACCAAAACGCCGGCGCCTGCAAGCATCCATTTTACCGCGCCCTTTGCGACGTATCTCTTGATGACCAGGACTATCGAGATGATTACCGCCACGGCGAACAGAAGGTTGTCAAACAGCAACAGCCCGCCCATGAATGCGACATACGGCGCGACAAAAACCCTTGCATTTTTCAGCCCAATGCCAAGCCCGCCGATAAGGAGTATGAAAAGGACTATCGACTTAAGCGCCGGAATCTCGCTGCCCCCCTTGGCGCCGAATGTGTAAAGCACAGTGTAATCGCTTGGTAGGTAGATTGTCGTCGTCTGCTGGGTTACCGGAAGAAGAGTGTTTGCCACCGGTATTTTCACGTTCCCTGCAAGGCCTAACGCATCGCCCGCCTCAAAATATATCATGTCGAGGTTCCCGGAACCGGAGCCAGTTTTAGGCAGGCTCAAAAAGAGTTTCCCGCCGTCCTTCGTAAGCTTTACGGCGCCGCTGTTCGCGGCGGCGTAAAGAGGAGTCCCCGGCGCGTCAATCTCTATGTAGTCAACCCCTGTGTTGCTGTACCTGTAATTCAGCTCGCCAAGCATGCTGCCCAGTTCGGTTACTGCGACCCTATTTGTCGCGCTTCCGACGGATGCCGCAAGCGAGGGGTATTTTTCAAGAGTAGTTACTACAATCGTGAACCTGCTTTTATCCGAAGCGAGGAACGCGCGGGCGTTACCATATGCCGGACCGAGCGTGGATTCGCTTAGGTCAACCTCGCGGGCATCCGTCGATATCGTTATTTTCTTCTCAGGGTCGGATTCTATAAGAACGTGGTGCGTGCCTTCCGCCAGCGGGACCCTTAGGTTCGTCGAGTCGAACGTTCCGGAAACAACAACCGATGCCTCACCTCCCTCAAGCTCGAGTATGAGTTTTTTGCCCTGAACCGAGTAGTCCTTCGCCCCGACGACCGAAATAACGTTCTCGCCGTTGTTCAAGAGAATTTCCTCCCTGCCGAGCGATTTTCCGAAAGCGCGGTAATTAACCTGATAATAGAACTCGTTTCTTTCGGCGTAAGCGAACTTAAAATTTCCGTCGACCAGCGTTGCAACCTTACCGCTTCGCTGGATTATGACTTCGCTATCGTAAAGCCCGTATTTGTCCCCGCCGATTGCATAACCGTTCTTGATGTCGAATTTCAGTTCGTTCATCGGACCGTGGATGTAGAGTTTTACCTGCCCCGGAGTCCTGATTTTCAGGCCGCCGTAGAATGCGAACTTACCCTTTTCAGCGACGAAAAAATAGCCCTTGTCGTCGAACGAAACCGGAACTTTTTTCCCGTCGATTACGATCTTCTCGACAAGGACGTCGGATGCCATGCCGAACAGATAGACCTTGACGTTCTCGCCGATGATGACCTCGCCCTGACCGTTAATGGAAAGCGCATTTGAGCTCAGGTCTCCTGACAAGATGACACTCTCCATAGCATAAAGCTGGGGCTTTGTCTCATTGACGATAATAATCTCTGCAGAAACCGCAGGTATCAGGGTGAGAATCAGCGCGGCGAGTAAAACTACCATATATTTTCTTGCCATACTAATTCTTAGTATCCCGGGCTTAAAAATGATAAAAAGCGACAAGTGGATAATTCAAAAGGCCAAGGAAGGCATGATAGCGCCGTTCGCACAGAAGCAGGTTCGCACAGGAATATCCTTCGGCACATCATCCTACGGCTACGATTTCCGCATTTCAAACGAGTTCAAGGTTTTCAGGGGCAATGTCCTTGACCCGAAGAAGACCAACAAAGAAGACTTCGAAGACCTGAAGACCGACATCCTGGAGATCCCATCGAACTCCTTTGTCATCGGCAAAACCGTCGAATACTTCAAGATCCCGGAAAATGTCATAACGATATGCTTCGGGAAGTCCACTTACGCCCGCTGCGGCATCATCGTGAACGTTACGCCGTTCGAGCCGGGCTGGGAGGGGTATGCCACGATTTCGATCACGAACTCGTCGAATAAGCCCGTGAGGATTTACGCAAACGAGGGCATCGCACAG
This sequence comes from Candidatus Altarchaeales archaeon IMC4, assembly GCA_001742785.1. Taxonomy (GTDB): domain Archaea; phylum Altiarchaeota; class Altiarchaeia; order IMC4; family IMC4; genus IMC4. The sequence goes on along the minus strand of MCBF01000001.1, from coordinate 1,143,629 downwards.
CTCCTCTTTCTGGAAGCGGACGAGCGCTGCGAAACAAGCTACGCCGACAAAAAGGGTAAGTACCAGGCCCAAAAAAGGATAACATTGGCGAAGATTTAAAGTGAACGTCCGGATCGAAACCTACGGCTGCGCGGTCAACCAGTCGGATTCGGAGATCATGGCAGGGCTTCTTTCGCAGGCAGGATTTTCAATTTCCACTGACGCAGACGCGGACATTCTCATTATTAACACCTGCACGGTCAAGACCCCGACAGAGAACAAGATAATAAAACTGTTAAAGGGGCTTACCGGAAAAAAAGTTATTGTTACGGGGTGCATGCCTGCCGCGAACCCATCTTTCTCGGACGATTTCCCGGAGTTCTCGTTCATCGGCACTAACGTTCAGGACATTGTCGCCGCAGTCGAATGCACTGCGTCCGGCGGCCGCTTCGTGAAAATAAGCAAAATCGCAAAGCGATTTTGGTATCCTGAAATTGCTCGTGGCAATTTCATGATTGGCGCGCCGTCTGAAAAGGTCTGCACTGCGAAGATCAGGAAAAATCCTGTGGTTGAGATCGTGCAGATTTCGGAGGGGTGTCTCGGGGGGTGCGCCTACTGCCTGACAAAGTCCGCCAGGGGAGACCTCATTTCTTATCCGCTTGAAAAGATAGTGTCTGACATTAAAGGCGCGGTTTCAACCGGCGCCAAGGAGATATGGCTGACCTCGCAGGACACGGGAGCCTACGGAAAAGACATCGGAGGGAGTCTGCCGCACCTCATCAGGGCGGTGTGCGAAATAGAAGGTGATTTCAGGGTTCGTGTGGGCATGATGAACCCGAACCATGTGCTTGGTTTTCCGGACGATCTCATCAAGGCATACAAGAACGAAAAACTCTACAAGTTCCTGCACCTGCCGGTGCAGTCGGGGGACGACGGGGTTCTAAGTGCAATGGGCAGGAAGTACAAGGCGGAAGATTTCGCAAGAATCGTCAAGAGGTTCAGGGCGGAAATCTCAGGGGTAACCATCTCGACCGACGTGATTTGCGGATTGCCGGGCGAGGATGACAAGGCATTTGAGAACACGCTGGAATTGATAAGGCGAACAATGCCCGACGTCATGAACATATCCCGCTTTTGGCCGAGGGCGGGCACAAAAGCCGCAGGGATGAAACAGCACCCTGGACGGGTGACAAAGGCGCGCTCGCGCAGGATGAACGAAATCTTCAAAGAAATCGCGCTTGAAAACAACAAGAAATGGATCGGCTGGCAGGGCGAAGCCTTTGTCTGCGAGGCAAACGAAGGAAACTACAATTTCACGGCGCGCAACTTCGCCTACAAGCCGATACTTCTGAAGAGCAGAGATGACCTGTTCGGCAGGAGAATAAACGTCAGAATCAAGGGCGCGACATTCTACGATTTCAGGGGCGCTGTTGTGTGATTAGTTGTGCCCGAAGCAAAATAATAGTTTCCCGCCCCCCAAGTCCAGCCTGCAAAACCCGATCCTCTCGAACTGTATGACGTCGTCAACCCTGAGTTTCCCGCACGCGGATTCGCAGGCCCCACTCAGGTTTCCGCCGGGTGACAGGATGTCCGCGTTTATCGCGCCGTCCGCCGGGACCCACTGCACCTTTTTCGCCCCGACGATGTGCTGCCTTTCCTTTGCAGTATCCTTTTCGCGCTCAAGAAGCTCGACCATCGGCCCGGCAGAGCCCTCGACGTACTGCGCATGCACGCTGCCGCCCTGGACATTATTCACACGGACGCCGGCGAAGTTCATAAGCCTGAAGGAATCCCCCTTCTTGAATTCGTGCACGTCCGCTTCGGGCACGTAGAATTCCCCGTTGCCGCCGAAATCAAAGTCCCTTGTGCCCCGGTCTTTGAAGTCCTTGTGAAGCGGGATTCTCAGCTTCAGCCGCGGCAGGTTTTCGACCGACAGTTTCACGGGCTTCGGGACGAAGTAGTACCTGTCTGCCGTCGGCTCGACGATCTTCCTGTTCTCGGCATAAAGGTTTTCAGGCGAAAACTCGATGTCCTTCTCCTTCAGGCCAAGCCCCGTGATGTAGCTGCGTATCGCCCCCTGCCTTATGCCCCGGCGCACGAGCGCCCTGATGGTCCAAAGCGAAACGTCGTCCCATCCGGAAAATTTGCCGGACTCGATGCCGCGCCTCATGTCTGAGGTGCTTAATACAACGTCCGTTCTCATAAGCCCGTAGTGGATGAAAACCGGCTCGTTCCAGCCGAAATATTTGTAGACGTATCTTTGCCTTTCCGTGTTTATTATGTGGTCCTTGCCGCGCAAAACATGGGTTACCCCCGTCAGCCGGTCATCCACCGCAACCGAAAAGTTCATAAGGGGATATAGCTTGTGCCCCTTGACCAGCGGGTGCTCCTTCTCGACAACCCTCATAATCGGGAAGTCCCGCACGGCCGGGTTATTGTGCTTAAGGTCGGTTTTCAGTTTTACGGAGGCCNTGCCCTGCGGCCAGTTTTTCATCTCATCGAAGAGTTTCAGGTTTTCTGCGGCAGGCGCCCCCCTGTGCGGGCAGGGTTTTGATTTCAGCTTCAATTTCTTGAATTCATCCTCGTCGCAGTCGCACACGTAGGCGTGTCCGGCCTCGATAAGCCTTCTGCAGTAGTCCTCGTAGATGCCGAGGCGGCCGCTTTGCACGATTTTTTCATGCCATGCGACACCGAGCGATTTCAGGTCTTCCTCGATCATCGAATACGCCTGCGGGTCAACACGCTTCGGGTCGGTGTCCTCGATCCGAAGAATCAGTTTTCCGTTGTATTTTTTGACAAGTTCGTCGTTGAGTATCACGGCGCGGGCGTGGCCGATGTGCAAGGGCCCGGACGGATTCGGGGCAAAGCGCATTACGACGTTTTTAGCGTTCGGAATAGTTAATTCTGACTTTTTCACGGATATTTTTTCAGCAGAATTATCCGCACCCAATTCGGATTCGGGCAGCTCGTTCACCTCGGCAACAATCTTCGCAATCGTCTTGCGCACACCGGTAGCGTCGCCCCGGGCTTCGGGGAACTGCGCCATTATCCTTCCTATTATCGCGTTTTCGCTGGCTTTGCCGTGCTCCAGACGGTTCTGTACCGCATACTTCCTGATGGATTCGGTTAACATCGTGCTATAGAAAGAATTTATATTATTTTCAAGGGTTTCTTAACTTTTAGGACAACAGGTCTTCCGGTTCTAAAATCTTTATTAGGTATTTGGCTCTTTCGAAATCAGTATCCCGCTGGACAAGGCACTCTGCGTTTTCAAGCACCGCAGAGGCAACCTGAATGGAATCCCCGGCACGAAGACGGGTATCTGCTGCGATTTCCAATGCTTTATCAAATAACAACCCCGATAGGGGGATTATTCTGATATGAGGGTATGCCCTCAGGCCATCGGTAAACCCACTTGCAAGATTTGCATCATTGGTTCTTCTGGATATCGCAGAGACTATTTCAAGGAGTGTAAATTCCGATGTGCACGCAGTATATTTTCCATCCCTGATTTTCTCCATCAGTTTCTTTGATTGCTCTGCTTTGCTTTCGTGTGTGAAGAAAGAGTTTACAATCACACTTGTGTCAAGATAAATCATTATCCTCTGATGTCATCCATTATATCCTTTGTTGAAACTGTGCCTATTTGCTCTTCGATCTTTTTACCGAGAATGTCCAATCTTTCAAATGCGTGAGCATCCTTCTTCTTTAAAGATTCCAACATTTCAAACTGGTTTCTTAACTCACTCAGTTCCCGGTAGATTACGCCCATGTGCTGTTTCACAGCTTCGATATCAATGTTTGCGTATACCATTTTAATTATTTATGTGCTTTTTTGAGAATATAAATGAGGGTACCTGCATCATTTCAGCCCGAAGGCCTGCCTCTCTTTTCTGTACTTCCGCCACCGGTACCCCAGAAGAACCAGAGCGATCAGCAAAACCGCAGCAGCCCATTTGCCGTATTTTTCAGCAGTGGTTTTTTCACGGGGGCAGTCCTGCGGGCACACCTTGTAGGTTTCGCCAGCATCGCAGACATTGTCGCCGCAGTCGAATGCGCCGCCGCAGGTGGTAGGTTTGTAAAATTATCCTTCATAGTATCGCGTTTTCGCTGGCTTTGCCGTGCTCCAGACGGTTCTGTACAGCATACTTCCTGATGGATTCGGTTAACATCGTTAGTAAATTATATTCAGATGACCTTAAAATTTGCTGTACCGCTGGCTGTTTTTCCACTTGAATCCTTGACGACGTATGTCAGGACGTAATCGCCAGGAGTTGCTACAGAGTCTACCTTAGGATTATACTCTGCAAGTTCTGGCGCGTTTGGGTCTGTCATGCTAATTATCATATTTATTGCGTTGTCATAAGAGGTTAGTGTGACA
>MCBF01000001.1:1132025-1139169 GCA_001742785.1 Candidatus Altarchaeales archaeon IMC4 | reverse complement strand
TTTTATGCACAATGTTGAATTCGCATCCGTCGCATTTATGATGATTTATACGCTTATGTTTATCACTGTCATCGTGCTTGCGATAACTACGGCCGAATACGAACGCTACCTATGGATGGGGACGTTTGTATTCAACGGGATACTGCTTGCATTTTTTTCGGCAACGATTGCATTCCCGGATCTTGGTTTGGAAGAAGTGATAAAAGAACATTCGTCATTCGTTGCGATGATGGCGTATGTATTCTTTGTGCTTCAGTCGTCGCTGAAGTGGATACTCGTGGTGATAATCGGGGGTATGTACGAGGTCGTTTCAAAGGCCAAACAAGTAAAAGGATAAGATTCCGCCCTTATTTTTCTTTTATCAGCGAAACAGCCACGGCGATTATAACAATCAGCACTGCGATTGCGTTCGCTATGAGCGCCCCCATTGAAAGTGCAACTGCCTCAACCACGGATTCCTCGCCCATGAGGTGGAATGCCTGTATGAAAAATGCAGGTATGAAATGCAGGTCCGCAATTATTGAGCATAGGAAGGCCATCACATCCGTGTGGGACCTGTGCGCGGATGTTACGGACTTGACCTTCACTACCGTAGATATGAACGATGCGACCATCGCAATGGTCAGCATGAGCACCAGTTTATCCGCTAGGTACCCTATGTTCAGGGTGAGCGCTATCATCTGCAGAAAAAATACTGTATATAGTGCCTTTCCTTCAGCCATGGTTAATAATCGTGGTATTTATTTAAAAATGCTGCTATGCGCTAAACCCCTGCCTCAATCGCATCGATACGCCCGATAGAAAACCGCGAGGTTAGTTCCCCAGCATCGCCTTCGCTTTTGCTTTCTTCTTTTTAACAGTTTTCAACCTAAAGAAATTCTCCCTTTCCATTTCTTCGAGGCGCATCTTTATGTAGCGCTGGGTGGTCCTCAGGTTCGGTATCATGATGTACTCGAGCGAGTTCACTCGGCGCTTTGTCTTCTTTATCTCGGTGCCTATCCTTCTGACCTTTTCCTCGTTTTCTATCAGGCGCAGCACCTTCTTGGCGGCATCGTCGAAATCCCTTGTGGCTTCGTCGAGCTTTGACGAGGTGAAAGTCAGGCCGTACCAGCCCTTGTACTCCCTCTCCTTTATCTTCGCCTTAGGGACGCGCACGCCCATCACGTTTTCTATGCCGAATTCCGCCTCCATCTGGTAAGGAAGGGCGTCCGCTATCGCCTTTACGTTCATCGAGCCCATCATGGACTCCGCTTTTATTAGGTTGCCGTAACCGGAATCCATCGACTGCGCAAGGTCGTCCCTCACGCCCTTTGCATGGTCGATTACCTTCAGGAACTCCATGACAAGGGCGTCCCGCTTTTCTTTCATGAGCTTATGGCCCTTTTTCGCGAGCTTTGTCCTTTTGCGTACGAACTGGAGCTCCATCCGCGTCGGGTGCGTTCCCTCGATTACCTTTGCCATCTTATTTTTTATTGTCTTATAACGTATATCCTTTTCTTTTGGGATGATAGCACTTTTCTTTTGGAAAAGAAAAGGGCTATTTTTTAGGTTTCCCTTCGGGCTTACCCTCGGATTTCTCTTCGGGCTTCTTCAAGATATCAGGTGCATACGCCTCGATAAACTTCGGGCTTACCCTCTTGAGGTCCCTGACGGGCACGACTCTTAACAGGTCCCACCCGATCCCAAGCGTGTCCTGTATCGTGCGGTCCTCGTCGCTGCCCTGCGCTATGAATTCCGCCTCGAAGCGGTCTGCGAATTCTAAGAACCTCTTGTCCCTCTCGCTTAACGCCTCCTCCCCTACGACCGCCACAAGGTCCCTCAGGTCCCTGCCTTCGGCGTATATGGAATACATCTGGTTGCTGACATCCTTGTGGTCATCCCTTGTTTTTTCCTTCCCGATTCCTTGGTTCATCAGCCTTGAAAGGCACGGCAGGACGTCTATCGGCGGGTAAACTCCCTTCCTGTGAAGCGCACGGCCTAAAACTATCTGCCCCTCGGTGATGTACCCCGTAAGGTCCGGTATCGGGTGCGTGATGTCGTCGTCTGGCATCGTGAGGATCGGTATCTGCGTGATCGTCCCCTTCTTCCCCTTGACACGGCCTGCGCGCTCGTAGCTCATCGACAGGTCCGTGTACATGTAGCCGGGGTATCCCCGCCTTCCTGGAACCTCTTCACGCGCCGATGATATCTCCCTCAGCGCCTCGCAGTAGTTCGTCAAATCCGTAAGGATGACCAGAACGTGCATGTCGCACTCGAACGCAAGGTATTCGGCGGTCGTCAGCGCAACGCGCGGCGTGATTATCCGCTCGATCGTCGGGTCGTCNGCAAGGTTCAAAAACATGACGATACGCTCAAGTGCCCCTGTCCGTTCGAAGTCGTTCCTGAAAAAGGTCGCCTCTTCGGCCGTAATGCCCATGGCCGCGAATACGACGGCGAATTCCTCTTCCCGCCCCGGGACTTTTGCCTGCCGCGCTATCTGCGCCGCAAGCTCGTTGTGCGGAAGGCCTGCACCTGAAAATATCGGCAGCTTCTGCCCCCTGACAAGCGTGTTCATGCCGTCTATGGAGCTTACCCCTGTTTGTATGAAGTCTCTCGGGAACTCCCTTGCCGCAGGATTCATCGGCGCGCCGTTTACGTCAAGGCGCTTTTCCGGTATGACCTCCCCCTTGTCGTCGCGGGGCCTTCCCGCTCCGTCGAAGATGCGCCCAAGCATGCTCCTTGAAACCGGAAGCATCATGGTCTCACCCAAAAATTTCACCTTGGTTTCCTTTGTTTCGAGGCCTGATGTCCCCTCGAAGACCTGAACCACCGCGCGACTTTCCATCGCATCGAGTACCTGGCCGTGCCTTATCGCGCCGCCGACCAACTCTATATCAACGATTTCCCCGTATTTTACGCCTGAAACGCCGTCCACGACCATGAGCGGCCCTGCGACTTCTATAACGCTCTTATATTCTCTGATTGTCATCTTTTTCACCTCAACTCTTCATCAATCTTCTTGATGAGGTTTTGATATTCCTTATCGAAGGTCTTCTCGTCCACGTACTTCATCTTCGGGATGTCGTCTAAAACGGCGACCTTGAGTATGTCCTCGTAGAGCATCCCCTTGTCCATCGCCCTCAGGGCGTTGTCGTGGAACCTAATTATCACGTCCATCATCATGTACTGCTTCTTAGGCGAGCAGTAGGAATCGACCTCGTGGAACGCGTTCTGCTGAAGGAAGTCCTCCCTAAGCATCTTCGCCACCTCCAGGATGACGCGCTCTTTTTCGGGAAGCGCATCGGGCCCGACGAGCTGGACGATCTCCTGAAGCTCTGATTCCTTTTGCAGTATGCCCATCGCACTCGTCCTGTAATTCATCCAGTTTTCGTTGATTTTGGTTTTGAACCAGTCCGATAGTTGGTCGGTATAGAGCGAATACGAGGTAAGCCAGTTGATCGACGGGAAGTGCCTGCGGTCAGCAAGGCTTGCGTCAAGCGCCCAGAATACCCTTGTTACACGCAGCGTGTTCTGGGTAACCGGCTCCGAGAAATCCCCACCCGGCGGGCTTACCGCCCCGATAATCGAGGTGGATGCCATCCGGTCTTCTGCCCCCAGCGTAACCACGCGGCCTGCGCGCTCGTAGAATTCCGCAAGGCGCGATGCGAGGTATGCGGGGTAACCCTCTTCGCCGGGCATCTCTTCGAGACGCCCCGATATTTCCCTCATGGACTCCGCCCACCTTGAGGTCGAGTCTGCCATCAAAGCCGTGTCGTAGCCCATGTCCCTGTAGTACTCGGCCATCGTGATTCCCGTGTAGACCGATGCCTCCCTTGCCGCCACCGGCATGTTCGAGGTGTTGGCTATCATCGATGTGCGCTCCATCAGCGGGAGGTTTGTGTGCGGGTCTATCAGGTGCGGGAATTCCTCAAGCACCTCGGTCATCTCGTTGCCGCGCTCGCCGCATCCGACGTAGATGATAACCTTTGCGTCGCACCACTTGGCAAGCTGGTGCTGTGAAACGGTCTTTCCTGCGCCGAACGGTCCGGGGATAGCCGCGGCGCCGCCCTTCGCAATCGGGAAGAACGTGTCGAATACCCTCTGCCCCGTAAGAAGCGGTATGTTCGGTGAAAGCTTCTTTTTGTAAGGCCTTGGCTTTCTGACCGGCCAGACTTGCATGATCGGGAGTTTGTACGCCTTGCCTTTCGAATCCTCGAGTGTGCAGACGATGTCTTCGACCTTGAAGCTGCCTTCTTTTATTGCTTCCACCCTGCCTTCAACCCCCGGCGGCACCATAACCCTGTGTTCTATGACCTCGGTTTCCTTGATCGTCCCGATGATGTCCCCGCCGGTTACCTTGATGCCTTCTTTTACAGTCGGTACGAATTTCCACGTTCTGTTCTTGTCTATCGGCGGGACGGATATCCCGCGGGTTATGTAGGTTCCTGCCTTGTCCTTGATTAGCTCGAGGGGGCGCTGGACCCCGTCGTAAATCGACTTCAGGATGCCAGGCCCGAGTTCAACCGACAGCGGTTTTCCCGTCCCTTCAACGGGTTCCCCTGGCATAAGCCCGGTCGTCTCCTCGTAAACCTGCACCGACGCTACATCCCCCCTGAGGCGGATTATCTCCCCAAGAAGGCGCTCATCGCCTATCCTGACCAGCTCATACATCTGGTTCCCGCGCATTCCGTTTGCCTCGACCAATGGTCCTGCAATCCTTATGATTTTTCCCATTTTGACACCCATCTATCTTGTTTAGTCTTATTTTTTCACTTCGAAACCAATCGCATCGCGAATAAGTTTCTCAACCCCTTCGCCCTTCCCAGTGCGGTCCGGTATCTCCACGATTATCTTGTCTGGCCCCTGCATACGCCTGACCTTCTGCGCGACATGGATGTAAAGGCCGTGGGTTATCCCTATTATCGGTGCGTCCGCCTCCTCGAGAACCTTTTCTATGTTCTTCTCGTTGGCCACGACCGTGTTCTTTATGCCGGCAAACGAAAGCCCCGTTGCCGTTATCTCGTCGCATATTATGCACATGTCCATTTTAACTAAACCAGCATCCCCCGGATTTCCTCCGCAGGTATGTTGTTTGCCTTGCAAACCAAGATCATACGTATGTTTCTGGTATCTATCTTCATCCGCCTGAGATAACCCACCACAAAGGCAAGGGTAAGCGGCTCTTCATGCATCACATATGACGCAAGTTCCTTCTCGGTCTGTACCTCTAGTTTTTCAAGCGACCTCGTTTTTTTGAAGTCCTCGAACGCTTCCTTGAACCTCTTGTAAGGGGTTCTCTCAAGTATGTCGGGGACTGCATCAATATTGCTATCTGCAATTTCCTTCAACTGGTTGAAACGCAGGTGCGAGCCAAACCCGTCTTTAATAAAACTGGTTGGGTCAAGTTTCAATACCTTGAACCTAAGCAATGTATTCAGGTTGAGGATGTCGATCTGCATGCCGATAACGCGTTTCAACTTACTTATCTTCTCGCCCTGCGCGGCCCAGCGCCTTATGAGTTCCTTGTCAAGCAGGGTTTCCATCTTGAAAAGGTCGCCTTCCTCAAAGACATAATTGTATTTTTGGAGTTTTCTTATTACGGTTGACATATCGCATCCTGCAAGTTCATTAAGTTCCTGCTCAGGGATATTACCGGCGGCGGCTATGCTCGACATAATATATTCGGGGTCCTTTTTGCCGTAAATGCCGCGAAGTATCTGCTTTATGTTATAAACATCCCACTCGTCAAGAAGCACGGACCTCACGCTTGATTCTACGCCAGACGGCAGCGCTTTCATTATCTGCCCGCATACATCGACGTAATACTGGGTCACGCTCTTCTCGATCTCGGTTATGTTAATTCCGCCTTTTACCGCCTCCTGTATTCGCTTTCCGTAGGGTGTATGCTCTAGTGTCACCACTACCTCTTCTATACTCCTTGCCTCTACAAGGCGTTCGTACTCCTCCTTCCCAAGCGTGTGGGGCAGGGAATTTATCCACCCGTACACGTAGGCGTATTTTGCCGCTTCTATTATGCCAACCATCTTTCTGTAACCGCTTTTCTCTTTTTCGCCACCCGCGTGAATTTTTCATTCACGGGGCACAAGAAAGTTGTTTTACAACTTTCTGTGCAGAAACTTTTCACAAGTTTCTTGCACCGTTTGCGGTGTTCCGCAAACGCGTGTCGTTTTTTCTCTTTTCGCAAAAGAGAAAAAGGCCGACGTATGCGTATTTTGCCACCTCAAGGATTCCTACCGTTTTTTTATTTTCCAATTTTTTTAACCTTGCCTGTAATTTCCGTGTAATTATCACTGCTAACGATTTTCTTTCCTGTTTTACTCTCAAGTTCCTGTCTTGCATTTCCCGCAATTTTCCCGCCTTCTCTTGACGATTCAAGACACTCCTCAAACCCTTCGTAGGCATTAGATTTTGTTATCTCCGTAGTTGATGCCTCGCCAAGCATTGAAAATATCAGTTCAAGATCAGTCATATGATCCCGCAGGTTCTGGTTTTTAAATTTCGGGTCAAGCCCTTTCACCTGTTTGTGTTTTTTGATTGGTATGCCGAACGTTGCCTTTGAGATCTCGTTTGTAAGAATTGAGTAATCCCTTTGCTCTTCAATTCCTCTCTGCATCCACTCGTCCGTTAAATCCTGCCTGACTGCAATTCCCCGAAGCCGTTTATCAATCCAGTCCTTGGGATAGCCTTTAATCTCATAGTACTCCTTTGCCCGCTCCTGCGCAAGCTCCGGGTTTTCTATTTCCCGTATTCGCTCGTAGCCGACCTTGGCAAGCCAGCGTTTGAAGGGCTCTGCTTTCCCGGAGGGGATTGATTGGACAATGCGAAATATCCCTTCTGTATTGGCGCAGTTTATTTTCTGCTGCCCGCCTTTAGTTTGTATTAAAAGGGAGGTGGCAATTTGCCCCCACCCTTTAGAAAGTTCCGGGTCACGCCGCCGCATATCCTTAATATATCCATTGGGTTGCAGCGAATCGGTCAATACTTCTACCACGTCCACAATTACAAAATACCACTGCCCATTATGCCATATTCTCCTGATTCCCTTCCCCTGAAACACGACTAATGCCTTGTTTGTATCCAATTTCGCAATTTTCTACTTAAACAGCCGTAATGCAACATCCGAGCGCATTGATTTCTCTATCTG
>MCBF01000001.1:1123945-1131925 GCA_001742785.1 Candidatus Altarchaeales archaeon IMC4 | reverse complement strand
GAAGGGATTTGTGTATCTGCCTTATGTTCGAGTACGTCTCCCTGATGTCCTCTTTTGTGATGTCTGCGCTGCCAAGTATGCCTATCCCCTTATCCATTGGTTAATTATGTAGGTGGGAATAAAAAAATAAAAACCAGAATTTCTAAATGATGCCTCCCTCGGTTATTATCCCTGCCACGTATTTCGCAGGCGTTACGTCGAATGCAGGATTTTTAGCGGATGACGCTGGGTTTGCAATCCTTATCTTTTGGATAACTCCCCTTTTATCGGGGCCTTCCGCGAAGAGGACTTCATCGGTGGTTCGTTCCTCGATTATCGCATCCTTTCCGCAGGCGCAGGTTTTGTCAATGGTTGTGGTCGGCGCCGCGACGTAAAACGGTATGCCGTTTTCCTTTGCAAGAATCGCCTTCTCATAAGTGCCTATCTTGTTCACCACGTCAGCGTTTTTCGCGATCCTGTCCGCGCCGACTATCACGATGTCAACCTCGCCGTTTTGCATGAAGTAGCCTGCGGCGTTGTCTGCGATTATGCTGTGATTTATGCCCTCCTGCGCAAGCTCCCAGGCGGTAAGGCGGGCACCCTGAAGCCGGGGGCGGGTTTCGTCAACCCAGACAAATATGCCCCTGCCGCTTGCAAACCTTATCGGGGCCAGCGCCGTGCCGTAATCTACGCAGCCCAAGGCTCCGGCGTTGCAGTGGGTCAGTACCCTTGCGCCGTCCTTTATCAGTTTCTGCCCAATCTCGCCGATTTTCCTGCAGCGCTGTGCGCTTTCGTCCGCGTAACGGCAGGATGCGGCGATGGATTGTGTTTTGGCATCATCCAAACCGCCCGCCGCCATCACAGCCCGCCCGACGTAATCCAACCCATCGAAGAGGTCGTGCGCGGTAGGGCGCGTGGCGAGGGTTGATTTTGCAGATTCGACGAAAGGCCCGAGTTCATCGAATTTTCCATCAAAAGAATTAACTGCCTGGGCAAGCCCGTAAGCGGCGGTGGCACCGATTGCAGGCGCTCCTCTGACAACCATGTCCCTGATTGCGGAGGCAGTCTCTTGGTAATCCCTACACTGGAATATCTCAAATTTGTAGGGGAGTTTCAGCTGGTTTATGAGTCTTACTTTAAGCCCGTCTAACCAAACCGTCCTGTAATTTTCGGTTCCGCCGTTAATCTTTACCTTCATCGTAATATAAAGTATCGCATACTTTATATGCGACACAAAAATTTCCGATGGAACTTTTTCTTGTCGTTTGCAAACCTCTCGTGAAAATCCATCGCCAGTTTGACTGCTTCGCTAAGCGTTTTTCCAACAGCAAGGCAGCCGTGGTTTTTGATGATTATATATCTGTTGTCAGGGCGCAGTGCATCGACAACCTGCCCTGCGAGTTCCGGCGTGCCGTAGGGCTCTTCGCGTTCGGTTGTTTTTATCACTGCCCCGTTTTCCATAACTGCTTTGTCATGGACGTGCACTATCGCATTAACCTCTGGAAACTCGCTGTAAACCGACCAGTGCATCGGCGTCTCTGACGAAGGCTCTTTTTTACCCCTGGCGCGGCACACGCCCGCACGATAATCCCCGACATAGACTATATCCTCAGCGGACATATCGCCGAGGTCGCTTCCCGCGCCGGTTATCAGCATCCCACCGCCAATCCTTACGCTTATGTTCCCGACGGCCTTGGCGACAACGCCAATCTTGGATAATGTTTTTCCTGCGGCGATCAGTCCCGATTCGCTTCCCGCGCCGTCCGCCTCAAGTATCGTCCGGAACTTCGTGCCGGTGTATTTTTCCATCACTCTTTTATTTAAATTATTGCAAGTATATTAGTAAACCGGACAGATTAGATAGACAAATCGGACATAGTGGCTTTAACGGACTTGCATCAAGGAAAGAAATTTGTATGGGGTTTGGCAAGTTTTGAAATTCAAAGAATTTCAAAGCCATAAAGTTTATGAACTTCAATGTCTTGTTTTTAAATCAGCGCTACCAATGATTAAAATTCCTATTTCTGTCAGATACTAAAAAGATGTCAAAGCGAAACAGACCGCGCAGGGGCTCGCTGGCCTACACGCCACGGAAGAGGGCGAAGAAGGAAACGCCGAGAATATCGAATTTCCCAGGCACAGGCAACAAACTATTGGGCTTTGCCGGCTACAAGGCGGGCATGACGAACGTAATCGCAGTGGATAAGCGCAAGAAAAGCCCGACAAGCGGCATGGAGATATTCATACCCGTAACCATAGTCGAAACCCCGCCGCTTGTGGTTTCAGGCATCAGGGCGTACTGCGAGGGCTACAACGGAAAACTCACTTTCAAAGACGCAAAAACAAAGAAGGATATCGAGGCCCTGAAGAAGAGCGCCGGGCAGATACTCGATATACGCGCAGTCGTTGAGACACAGCCTAAAATCACGGCGTTTCCGAAGAAGAAGCCAGATGTCATGGAAATAGGCATCGGCGGAAGCGTCCAGGAGCAGCTTTTGCTTGCGGAAAACGCGATCGGGACAAACGTGAGCGTTTCTGAAATACTGGCCGAAGGGCAGTTGGCGGATATCACGGCCGTAACCAAGGGCAAGGGATTCCAGGGGGTAATAAAGCGATGGGGCGTGAGGAAGCAGGCATCGAAGGCAAGCCAGAAGCGCAGGCACATTGGGACAGGCGGCGCATGGCACCCGCGATACAAGTCCTGGCGCGAGCCGCTTCCAGGGCAGGTGGGCTACCATACGAGGACAGAATATAACAAGGCAGTCCTTAAGATAGGCAAGAGCGGCCAGGATGTTACACCCAACGGCGGATTTTTAAGATACGGTCCGGTCAGGAACGACTACGTCATGCTCATGGGTTCGGTTCCCGGACCTGCGAAAAGGCTCGTCAGATTCACAAACCAAAGAAGGCCCGAAAAGACCGCAGAGTTCGAGGTAATCCATATAAACACACAGTCAAAACAAGGCAACTAAAGTGGCAAAAATATATTCAATCGACGGGAAAAGCGCAGGCACGGTGAAACTGCCTAAGGTGTTTGAGACGGAATACCGCCCGGACATGATACAAAAGGCTGTCGTTTCGATCCAGTCAAAAAAGCGCCAGAAGTACGGCAGAAGTCCGACAGCGGGGATAATGACGAGCGCCGAATATTTCGGGAGCCGCCATCACTCTTACCGTATGACGATAAACAAGGGCCAGTCGAGGCTTCCGAGGGAAAAACCCGGCGGCGGCGGGCTTGGCGGGGTTCGCAGGGTGCCGCAGGCTGTAGGCGGAAGGGCGGCGCACCCCCCGCGCGGTACAGAATGGTCGAAGAAGATAAATAACAAGGAATACATTAAAGCGCTGGAATCGGCGATAGCCGCCACCTCGAACAAGGATCTCATCCTCTCAAGGGGGCACATAACCGCAGGAAGCGAATTCCCGATTGTCGTTGACGACAAGTTCGAGTCATTGAAGAAGACAAAGGATGTTGCCAATGCGATGGTCTCACTCGGCCTTGAGAAAGACATCGAGCGTGCCGCCTCCAAAAAAGTCCGTGCGGGCCGCGGGAAAATGCGCGGGAGAAAATATAAGGGGAAGAAGAGCGCACTCATCGTCGTCGGCGAGGACAAGGGCATAATCAAGGGCGCAAGGAACATACCGGGCATTGATGTCGTGGCCCTTGACAAGCTAAACGTCGAACTTTTGGCACCGGGCGCAAATGCGGGCAGGCTGACGGTTTGGACGAAATCCGCAATCGAAAAGCTAGATGATCAAAAATGGACCCAACCAGCTGGCTCGTAGCTGCGCTCGTGCTCATAGGGCTTGAGATGCTTTTTGGGGGCGTAACGCAATTTATACTAGTCGTTCTTGGTGTAGGGTGCATATTTGCGGCCGGTGCGGCGTATGGCGGGCTTGGCATTGAAGGCCAGACATTAACATTCGCCGTCGCAAGCTTCATCGGGACGCTTTTTGTCAGGCCGCTGTTCAAGAAAACCGAGGGCGGGACAATTCAAACAAACGTTGACCGATACATCGGAAATGTCGGCAAGGCAAAAACAGACATAACCGACGATGGCGGCATAGTCGAGGTGCTTGACAACAAGTGGCGTGCTGAATCAAAGTCGAAAATAAAGGCAGGGGAATCCGTTAAGGTTCTCCGTGTTGACGGGACAAAGTTAATCGTTGAAAAAGCGGAGGAAAAATGAGAAAGGTCCAGAATATCAATAATACCGAAGAAACCATCGACATCATCGCAAAGCAAATCAGCCAAGGGTACAAACCAAAAAAAATCATCCTTTTCGGTTCATATGCCAAGGGAAATGCCAGGGAAGACAGCGACATCGACATGCTGATAATCAAGGATACCGAAAAACAAAGGGGTCAGAGGTGGATGGAGGTTCGCCGTTTGGTCAGGGATATAAACAGGAGGGTACCCTTTGAACCGTTGATTTATACCACTGACGAGATTAAGAAACGAACGGAAATGGGTGATTTTTTTATAAACGAGATATTAGACAACGGGAGGGTTCTCTATGAGCAAACGTGAAGGATTTGCAGATGAGTGGTTTGTCAAGGGCGACCACGACTTTGAAACCGCCCAACTTCTCGCAGACAAGGGCGGGTACGCAGATGCTATATGTTTTCATGTCCACCAAGCATTAGAGAAATACCTCAAGGGATTTTTAGTGCATAATAATATCGGGCCAAAGCGAATTCATGACCTTGAGGAACTTATTAAGGCGTGCGCGGATGTAGACGAGGAATTTTTGAAATTTATTGATACCTGCTCAGACATCACAAGATACTACTTTGAATGCCGCTATCCATTTGCCGCAGATGATTATTCACTGGATGAAGCGGCGAAGGCGCTGGATTCGGCGAAGGAGATTATCGGTTTCGTGAAGGAGAAGATTAAGGATTGAAAATGCAAATCTCAAGATGTAAAATTTTAGTGATGGGGTTGGTCTTGATGTTTGCGGGAAGTGTGAGTAAGTGTGAGTGTGTCTGTGCAGTCGCAGCAAAGACAATGGATTTATAACCTATCCTTCAAATAATTTCAATCTAACAAGCGACAAAGGCTACTTTGTCTATGTTATACATGAAACTAACCGGATCATCTAAACAGAGGTAAACAAAAAAATGGATGCAGTAATATATGTATTGGCATTGGTAGTGATTGTATTCGGAAGCATGGCGATAAAGACTGTGCAGCAGTACGAGCGAGGCCTTATCGAGCGCTGGGGCAAGTATCAAAGGACGGTCGGGCCCGGAATACAATTTATAGTTCCCTTCATAGAGACAATAAATCGCCTAGACATGCGCGAGCGGGTCATGGACGTACCGCCTCAGGAGGTTATCTGCAAGGACAATGTCGTGGTTACGGTCGATGCAGTAATCTATTACGAGATAACGGACCCCGTAAAGGTTGTCTATAACGTTGCGCAGTTCCGCATTGCGGCAATAAAACTTGCGCAGACAAATCTGAGAAACATCATCGGGGATATGGAACTCGACCAGACCTTGACCTCAAGGGACACAATAAATGTGAACCTGAAGACCGTCCTTGACGAAGCCACTGATTCGTGGGGTGTCAGGGTAACGCGCGTTGAGATACAAAAAATAGACCCCCCTGCAGACATCACGGAAGCCATGCACCGCCAGATGAAAGCGGAGCGGCTTAAGCGTGCGACGATACTTGATGCAGAAGGGGCAAGGCAGGCGGAGATCAACAAAGCGGAAGGAGACCGCCAAGCGCAGATACTCAGGGCCGAAGGGGAAGCAATAGCGATAAAAACGGTCGCCGATGCTACAAAATACGAAAAACTGACCGTTGCAGAAGGCGAGCGGCAGGCAATAAAGAAGGTATACGACGGAATACACGAAGGAAACGCCGACGACCAGGTACTTTCCGTCAAGTACATAGATGCATTTAAAGAGGGAATACAGAATAATTCAAAGATAGTGGTGCTTCCGCTTGAATTCTCGGAGCTGCTCTCCGGGCTTCGGGCGCAGGGGGGCACAGGGAAGCTAAAGACAAGAGACAATAAATAAAAATAACGATGGAACCGCAAAAGATAATACTCTATCCGCTGATGGGCGAGAAGGCCACGTTCATAAGAGAAAAGGACAACAAGTTGACGTTCGTGGTTGACAAAGGCGCAAACAAAAGCCAGATAAAAGAGGCGGTCGAGGAGCTTTACAAGGTGAGGGTAGTTCAGGTTAATACAATGAAGACGATGAAGGGCGTCAAAAAGGCGCACGTGAAACTCAGTTCCGAGGATTCGGCAGAGGAGGTCTCATCGCACTTCGGGGTTCTGTAAAAATGGGAAGCAAACTAATCGCACAAAGGAGGGGGGCAGGAACCCCGAGGTACCGCTCGCCGGGGCACAGGTTCAAAAGCGCCGCGAGGTATCCGAACTACAAAAAGACCGTGATGGGGCAGGTAATCGATATAATAAACGACCCCGGAAGGTCTGCGCCTCTTGTGAAACTCCTGATGGAAAACTTCGAAGAGGTAATGATCATAGCGCCCGAAGGCATAAGGGTCGGCCAGCACCTATTTATCGGCCCGAAGGCAGAGGCGAAAACCGGAAACGTCCTCCAGATAGGGAAGATTCCCGAGGGAACGCAGGTATACAACCTGGAGAAGGAGTATTTTGACGGCGGGAAATTAGTCCGCGCTTCTGGCACATCCGCCTCGATAGTTTCGCACGAGCCTGACAAAAATATCACTTATGTAAAGATGCCGTCGCGCAGGATAATGACGATAGACAGCGGCGCAAGGGCGACGATCGGAAGGGTGGCGGGCGGCGGAAGGACTGAGAAGCCAATGATTCACGCAGGGCAGCTCCACTTCAAGAAACTCGCAAGAACCAAGCTGTACCCGAAGGTTGACGGGATGGCCATGAACGCGAGGGACCACCCGCACGGAGGCGGTGGAAGCATAGGCAGGCAGACGTCAATCTCAAGAAACGCTCCGCGCGGCAGAAAGGTCGGGCACATATCCCCGAAGAGGACGGGGCTGAGGAAGAAGTAGAAAAATGGCAAGAAAAGAGTTCGAATACAAGGGTAAAACGCTGGAAGAGCTGCGTGCGATGTCTCTTAAAGAACTGGCGCAGATACTTCCCTCGAGGGCAAGACGGACAATTTCGCGTGGCTTTAACGAAGAGCAGCGCAAGTTCATAGAAAAAGCAGGGCATGCCCGCAAGAGCACGGAAGGGAAACCGATAGTCGTGGAAACGCACTTCAGGGATGTGCCGGTCCTGCCGGACATGATCGGGGCGACCATCGGGGTATACAACGGCAAGGAGTTCGTAAAGGTCGAGGTGCAGCCGGAGATGCTCGGGCACTATCTTGGCGAGTTCGCAATGACCCGAAAGCCGACAAAACATAATGCGCCGGGCGTCGGGGCAACAAGGTCATCGCTGTTCGTACCGGTAAAGTAAAGCTATAAAAATGAAACTGAATTATTCAAAAGCAGCTGATGAAACGCAGGCTCAGGCCATCGGAAAGGATATGGACATGTCTTTCAGGCATGCGGTGGAGGTCTGCGGGGCCATCCGTGGCATGAAGCTCCAGGATGCTATCGGGCTTTTGGACGACGTGGTTGAAGGCAAGAGGATGATACCCTTCAAGAGGCACATAAGGGGCATAGGGCACAAGAAGGGGCAGTTTAATCTGGCAAGATACCCGAAAAAGGCGTCAGGCAATATACGCGGCGTTCTGAAGAATGCAGAGGCAAATGCGGGGTTCAAGGGCCTTGACACGGATTCGTTGAAGGTCACTCACGTACAGGCGCTGAAGGGGTTTGCCCGCGCAAGGAGAAAACCAAAGGGCAGGTGGAAATCGTGGAAATCCCGGCGCGTTCACATTCAAGTAGTAGTTTCAGGAACATAGGTGACAAATTGGCGGCAGAAAAACACTTTATACAGGAAGGGATAATACACTCGGAAATCGAGAGTTATATGAGGAGCAAGCTGAATCGTGCAGGCTACAGCGGCGTAGAGATACAGAAGACAC
>MCBF01000001.1:1120298-1123845 GCA_001742785.1 Candidatus Altarchaeales archaeon IMC4 | reverse complement strand
TGCGAACACGAGGAAGTGCTTTGCACTTGTTTGTGCCCCGTAATTGCCGCCGCAATTACGCGGGAAAGAAAAGGGCTATTTTTTAAGCAAAAAGATAAAAATATAAAAGAGCAGATGGAAAAACGGGATTTTTTACAGCGGGGGATTCGGCATATTGATATAAGAAGTTTTAATTCGGCGCCTCTCATTGAACAGTTCGGGGAGATGTCATTTCAGGCAAGGAACCTCGCGAGGGCCGCGAAGATATATGACAAGATGCTCTTGGACAAAGACTGCACCATCATACTTTGCCTCGCTGGCTCATTATTCAGCGCCGGCCTTAAAAAAGTGGTTTATGACCTTATAGACAACAACATGGTCGATGCCATTGTTTCGACCGGGGCGATAATCGTCGATCAGGATTTCTTCGAGGCCCTCGGGGCAAAACACTACCAGGGAACCCCCCTTGCAGACGACAACGAACTGATGGAGAAAAAGATAGACCGCATTTACGATACATTCATTGACGAAGACGATCTAAGGGTATGCGACATGACTATTGCGGGGATAGCCGACGGCCTCCCCCCAAAACCATATTCCTCAAGGCAGTTCATAAAGGCCATGGGGGAGTACCTTGTCAGAAACAAGAAGGGGAAGGACTCCGTTACCCGCAGGGCGTACGAAAAGGGAGTTCCCATTTTTGTCCCCGCGTTCTCGGACTGCAGCGCAGGTTTCGGCCTTGTTTACCATCAGTGGCACAGGAAAGGAAATCCTATGGTGTCGATCGACTCGGCAAAGGATTTTCTGGAGTTGACAAAGATAAAGATTGCATCAAAGGACAGCGGCCTCTTCATGATCGGCGGGGGCGTCCCCAAAAACTTCGCGCAGGACGTGCCGGTTGCCGCCGACATCCTTGGAAAGGAGGTCAGCATGCACAAATACGCAGTGCAGATAACGGTGGCCGACGAGCGGGACGGGGCGTTGTCCGGCTCGACCCTGAAGGAGGCGCACTCGTGGGGCAAGGTGGACGAAGGGTTTGAGCAGATGGTCTTCTCCGAGGCGACGATAGCGTTTCCTTTGATTGCAAGTTACGCTTACCACAAGGGCAGTTGGAAAGCCCGCAAGCAGATGGATTTTAATGCCCTGCTTGACAAAAAATAAATAAAAACAAAAAATGGATAAAACTGTGCCAAAAAGGGTATTTTTTACGAAGGGTGTAGGGGTGCATAAGGACAGGTTAGGCTCTTTCGAGCTTGCCCTACGGAACGCAGGGATAGAGTCATGTAACCTTGTTTATGTTTCAAGCATCCTGCCGCCGAAATGTGAAATATTAAGCGAGGCAAAGGGGCTGAGGTTCATAAAGCACGGGCAGATAACCTTCTGCGTCATGGCAAGAAACGAGACTAACGAGCCCAACCGCCTCGTATCTTCCGCAATCGGTCTTGCGGTCCCCAAGGACAAGGAGCATTACGGCTATTTGTCGGAGCACCACAGCTTCGGGGAAAGGGGGGAGGTGGCGGGCGATTATGCAGAGGACCTTGCGGCGACCATGCTTGCCACGACATTGGGTATTGAATTTGACTCCAACAAGGCATGGGACGAGAGGAAACAAATCTACAAGGCAAGCGGCCATATCTTCAAGACAAGGAACATCTGCCAGTCTGCCGAGGGCAACAAGAACGGCTTGTGGACCACGGTAATCGCGGCGGCTGTTTTTATTATGGAATGACCTCGGGAGTTAATGCCTGTGGGAAATGCACACAAGTAGCCTGATTTTTTCCCTTGCAATGCCGGAGCGGGTGGGTTGTATAACGAAGAAAGAGTCAGATAAATCCGCAATTTATTGAATACAATCTATCCGCCCATCGGTAGCATCGGTGGTTTTTTTCGCCATCCTTCTCTAAGGCAAGACCAGAGTCGAGATTATCTCAAGGATAATTATGGCAACGATCAGCCCAAAGATTAACTTCGGGCTCAGTTTCGGGCCGCCCTCGTCAACATCAAAGTACCTTATCAGCCCCGCACCGCCTGACGGGCCTTGGGACTCTCTTCTGCTCATGCTTGGCATTTTTAAAATGTGAAATTTTAAAAGCTATGAAATCCCCTCTGGATTTCAATGTTTTGTATTTATATTAAGTACTTTTGGTTTAAAAAAGATCTATACTGGGTAACTGCCGAGTTTCTTCACGAAGGTCGTGTTTTTCTTTATCGATTCCAGTACTTTTTTTACATTCCTGTCTTCAAGCGAGCCCTCGAAGTCCACAAAGAATACGTATTCCCCAAGTTTCCGTCTTGAGGGCCTTGATTCTATCTTCTTCAGGTTTATCCCTGCCTTCGCAAATTCCCCGAGAACCTCGTAAAGCGCACCCGGTTTGTCGCTTACCGCGAATATGATGCTTGTCTTGTTTCCCGAATTTCTCTTTTTCGATATCACTATAAAGCGCGTCTGGCTCGGCGAATCCTGCAGGTTCTCTTTCAGGATTTTCAGGCCATATATCTTCGCGGCGTCTTTCTGGCCGATTGCCATGGAATCCTTTTTCGCCGCTGCGTCCTTCATCGCAGATGCCGTGCTTGCCGCTTCGATGATTATTGCGCCCGGTATGACCCTGCCTATGAACTCCCTGCACTGCGCCAGCGCGTGCGGGTGTGACTTGACGGTCTTCAGGTCTTCAGTCTTCGTGTCTTCAGGCGCCATCAGGCAGAGGTTTATGTCTAAAACGGCCTCGCCGTAAATATTCAAATCGTAATCCATCAGGCAGTCCATTGTCGCGCTGACGCTGCCCTCGAGCGAATTTTCAACCGGAACCACCCCGAAATCCGCGCCGCTTGCTACCGAATCGAAGACCCCACGCACGGTCTCGCAGTATTCTTTTTCCGCCCCCTTGAACACCTTATCGGCCGCTATCTCCGTGAACGTACCTTGCGGGCCCAAAACCGCTATTATTGCCATGTTGTTAATTTAATTAACCAAATTCAATAAATAACCAACACAATGGCTGAGATAACCTACGCGAAGGCCGGGGTTGACATAAGAAAAGAAGAAAGGGCTGTAAAGGGCATCGTTAACTGGATGGCCAGGACGTTCAAATTCAGGGAGGGAAAGACCGGTGCAGTTATGCGGGACATCGGCACGTTTGCCAACGTCATAGACATGGGCGACTTTGCACTTGCTATGTGCACCGACGGCGTTGGAACCAAGGTGCTGGTCGCGCAGGAACTTAAGAAATACGACACGATAGGCATAGACATGGTTGCCATGAACGTCAACGACCTCATCTGCATCGGAGCCGAGCCGATTGCGCTAGTCGATTACCTTGCGATGGAGTTCACGAGCGAGGATCTCGCAAAAGAGATAGCACAAGGCATATACGAGGGCGCAAGGCAGGCAGGGGTTGCGGTAGTCGGCGGCGAGACCGCATCGCTTCCGGATGTCATAAAAGGCATCGACAACAGGGGCTTTGACATAGCAGGGGCCGCAATCGGCGTGGTGAAAAAGGATAGGATAATAACCGGCGAAAGGATAGTGGTCGGGGACGTCGTTATCGGGCTTGCATCAAGCGGCGTGCAC
>MCBF01000001.1:1112150-1120198 GCA_001742785.1 Candidatus Altarchaeales archaeon IMC4 | reverse complement strand
CCCGCCGATGCCTGTCGAAATCCCTGCGGCAAAGGCAAGAATCAAGGCAGCCCCTATGTTTTCCATTGTATATAATTATTGATGAGTCTTTAGATTTTAATCGCAATATACCCCCTCTGGCAGCTACAATTCAATCCTCATTTCCTTCGCAACCGTGTGAACGTCCTTGTCGCCGCGGCCGGACAGGTTTATCACGATTATGTCGCCCTTTTTGTAGCTGCCTGCGATTTTCCGGACGTGCGCTACCGCGTGCGAGGATTCCAGCGCCGGGATGATGCCCTCCGTTTCGCTCAGGTATTTGAACGCGTCGAGGGCTTCCTTGTCGGTCGCGTTGTAAACATTTATCCTGCCTGTCTTTTGCAGGTGCGCAAGCTGCGGCCCGACCCCAGGGTAGTCGAGGCCTGCGGAGACGCTGTGGGAGGTCAGTATCTGCCCGTAGCGGTCCTGGAGAACCTTTGTGTGCATCCCGTGGAAGACCCCGTCGCGCCCCTTCGCAAGCGATGCCCCGTGCATACCGGTCTCGATTCCATGCCCGCCCGCCTCTACCGCGTGAAGATCAACACAGGCATCGTCAAGGAACTGCGAGAATATCCCGATTGCGTTGCTGCCCCCGCCGACGCATGCGGCTATGACATCCGGAAGCCGGCCATCCTTTTCCAGGATCTGCCTTTTTGTCTCCATGCCGATTATGCGCTGGAATTCCCTGACCATTGTCGGGTAGGGGTGCATCCCTGCCGCAGTACCGAAGAGGTAGTATGTGCTTTCGACGTTTGTAACCCAGTCGCGGATTGCCTCGTTTATCGCGTCCTTCAGGGTTTTCGAGCCCGACTCCACGGGAATGACCTTCGCGCCAAGGAGGTTCATCCTGAACACATTGAGTTTCTGCCGCTCAATGTCCTCGGTACCCATGTAAACCTCGACCTTGAGCCCAAGCATCGCCCCTGCCATCGCGGTCGCCACCCCGTGCTGCCCCGCGCCGGTTTCTGCGATTATGCGTTTTTTGCCCATCCGCTTTGCAAGAAGCCCCTGCCCGATGGTGTTGTTAAGCTTGTGCGCCCCGCCGTGCACCAGGTCCTCGCGCTTCAGGTAAATCTTCGGGCCGAGGTCTTTGGACATGTTTTTTGCGTGGTAAAGCGGGGTCGGCCTGCCTGCAAACTCGCGGAGGCAGTAATCGAGCTCTTCAAGAAAAGAAGAATCCTTCATGGCGGCCCCTAATGCAGACTCCAGCTCCTCGAGGGCCTTCATGAGAACCTCCGGGGCGAACTGCCCGCCGTACTCGCCGAATTTTGTCATTTCGAATCTGGGTGTTTTCGTATATTTAAGACATATTGATTTAAATTGACTTATATACAATAAATAACTTCATATTTTTTCTTGAGGTGTGCATTGGAAATAGGAAAGGTTATTTCTTTGGTCGGCAACGAGATTGTCGTAAAGGCGGAGCTTCCGGCGAGAGAAGAGGGCGAAGGTGTCATGGGGCTTAAAGCGGTTAAGGATATCATGGGGCGGCACGCCCATTGCGGACGAACGGAGATAGGAAGGGTATACGACCTGATCGGAAGTATAAACGCCCCCTATTTTGTGATCAAAACATACAAAGGTGCAGCAAGCGAACTGATAGGAAAAACCGTAAATGTCGGTGGTTTTAAAAATGCCTGAAAAAGATCAAGAAGAAGACGTCGAGGATTCGGAGGATGCCGCAGAAATTAAAGCGGTTTCACAAACGCCGAAAGAATTGAAACAGACAAGTGCGCGCCTGCGTGAAGAGAAGAGGGAGGAAAAAGAGGCGTCTGAAAAGAGAATGCACCAGAAAATAAAGATAAAAGCCGAAAAGATATGCCCGGACTGCAAAGGAATACTGATAACGGATTATAAGCACGGGGAGGTCATCTGTAAAAAATGCGGGCTTGTCCTGGAAGAGGGGCTGTTCGACTTCGGTCCTGAATGGAGGGCGTTCGACGAGGAGCAGAAAAGCAAGAGGGCAAGGACAGGCGGCCCGGTAAAATACGCAAAACTAAACAAGGGGTTGACGACAGAGATTGACCGCTATGACAGGGACATTCGCGGCGGTACGATTCAGCCTGAGCGAAAAGCCCAGCTTTACAGGCTCCGCAAATGGCAGCGCCGCTCAAGAATGTCCGATTCGGTGCAGAGGAATCTGTCAATCGCGCTTCCCGAGCTTGACCGCATGTGCGCATTCCTCAACATCCCGAACAACGTGAAGGAGAAGTGCGCGATGTGGTATAGAAAGGCAGTAAGCCAGGGGCTCGTGCGCGGGCGAAGCATCGAAAGCGTCGTCGCAGGAATCATATACCTCATCTCAAGGCAGTACCGTGTTCCAAAGACGCTCGAGGAACTCGAGGAGGCATCGGGCGTAAAGAAAAAGGAGATCGGCCGAAGCTACAGGTTTGTCTGCAGGAACTTAGGTGTAAGGATGCCGGTTGCAACCCCGATGGACTATGTCCCGAAGTTCGCATCGCAGCTGAACCTATCCGGCGAAACGGAGGCGAAGGCAATCGAGATACTTGAGGCGGCAAGAGAGAAGGGCGTAACATCCGGACGGGGGCCAACAGGAGTGGCGGCGGCCGCGATTTACCTTGCAGGAAAACTCACGAACGACAAGACACTGACACAAAAGTGCATAGCGGACAAGCTTGCAGGGGTTACGGAAGTAACCATAAGAAACCGCTATGAAGAGATGGCAAAGGAACTTGACCTCACCCACCTGCTTGAATGAACTAAATCCCTGCCTTTTTTATTCTCTCAACGGCCTGGGCAAGTCTTTCCCTTGACTGGGTCAGGGCGGCCCTCACGTAGCCCTCGCCGTGCTTGCCGAAACCGACACCGGGCGTCATAACGACCCCTGTTTCATCTAATAATCTTCTTGAGAATTCCATCGAACTGCCTTTGCACGGGAACCACAGGTAAAAAGTGGCGCTCGGCTTTTTGACATCCCAGCCCAAAGCGGATAATTCTTCGACGAAATAGTCCATGCGATCCTCGATTATCCTGTTGTGCTGCGCCACCGAATCCTGCGGGCCCTCAAGCGCCTCTATGCCCGCCCACTGCAGCGCCTGAAAAATCCCGGAGTCGATGTTCTCCTTTACCTTTCCGAGCCCTGCTATCACGTCTTCGTTGCCTGCCGCAAAACCGATTCGCCAGCCCGTCATGTTGTATGTTTTTGACAGCGAGTGGAATTCTATGCCGACCTCCTTGGCATTTCTGGTTTCAAGGAAGCTTGACGCTTTGTATCCGCCGAAGGTGACCTCCGAGTAGGCATTGTCGTGGCAGACGATTATATCGTTGTCCTGCGCAAAGTCGACGACCTCCTTGAAGAACTCCTTGCCCGCGGTTGCAGCCGTCGGGTTGTTCGGGTAGTTTAGGAACATCAGTTTTGCTTTTTTGGGCTTTTTAATCGCGGAAAGAACCGGTTTGAATCCGTTTTCCTGCCGCAGGGGCATCGCAACCGGACTTCCGCCGGCGAATATGGTTGCCGTGTGGTAAACCGTGTACCCCGGGTTCGGGCAGAGGACATCATCGCCCTTGTTCACAAACGCAAGCGGGATGTGGGCGATCCCCTCTTTCGAGCCGATGAGCGCTATCGTCTCTTTTTCGTTAAGGCAGACGTTGAACCTTCGCTCGTACCACTTCACGACCGCCTCTTTGAAGCGCGGCATCCCGTCGTACGACGGGTACCTGTGGTTTTTCGGGTCTTTTGCGGATTCGCAGAGTTTCTGGACGATATTGCCCGGCGTCGGTATATCGGGATCCCCGATACCGAGGTTTATTATGTCAACCCCCTGCGCGCGCTTTTTTGCCATCTCCCGGTCTATCTCGGCGAACAGGTAGGGCGGTATCTCTTTCAGCCGTTTTGCGTATTTTTTCTTTACGTCCATTATTGGGTTATATAATTTCCCCTGCATGTATTAATAAAATGCACCCTCTCATCGAGATTTCAAGGCCTCTTACGTCCTTTATGGTCGGGCTTGCAGTGGTAGTTTCCGCAGTAATCGGGGCAGGGGCGGCAACTGCCGAGTACGGCGCGCAGGTAATCCTCGCATTCGTCTCTGTCCTTTTGTTCGCATCCGCAGGAAACGCAGTGAACGACTACGTCGACCGGAAAACCGACAAGGTAAACCATCCAGAGCGCCCGCTTCCGTCCGGCAGGATCGGGGCAAAAACCGTACTTTTTTTTTCGGGGATTCTCTTTTTGGTTGCCGGTTTTCTATCATTCAAAATAAATGCGACATGCTTCACGATTGCAGTTGCTGCAATGCTCGTGCAATTACTTTACGAACTAAAACTGAAGGCGATGGGCTTCATAGGCAATGTCGCAATCGCCTTCCAGACCGCCCTCGCGTTCATGTTCGGCGGGGCCGCAGTGGACAGCATGGAATTCATCCGGATTCCGGCGCTCCTTGCGTTTCTGGCAATCCTTGCAAGGGAGATAATCAAGGACATAGAGGACATGGCCGGAGACGTTGACAGGATGACCCTGCCGAAGGCAATAGGGGCAAGAAATGCGGCGCTTGTCGCCTCGACGTTTTTTGCTGCTGCGATAGTCCTGAGCTTTCTGCCGTATCAAAGAGAAATGCTCGGCATTATCTATCTTCCGTTTGCGGTTTTCGCGGATTTGACGTTCGTGTATGCCTCTGCCATGCAGTTCAAAAATCCTAAGCGGGCGAGGGTGGTTGCGAAGTACGGAATGCTGGCCGCGATGGTCGGGTTTCTGGTTGGGAAACTCGGTGTTTGAGATTCTCATTTATATACCATAAAACATAAAACATATTATGGCAAACCTTGTAAAGACAACGATATTACTGGATGAAAACCTGCGCACGGTTCTAATCAACAGATTCGGCCAGCGCGGGCTCTCGAAGGCGATAAATGAACTTGTCGGCGTGTCTTTGTTCAAGCCCAAACAAAAAAGCATGTTCGGCAGTTGCCCCAAGCTCACGATGGAGATCCCTGACAGGCACGTTGACGAGCATCCTGATCTATAGCGATGACAACCCTAACATTCGACTCGTACGCGTGGATAGCATATCTCAAGGGAGAAACGAAGAAAATAGAAGGCATTGTAAGCAGCGATGCGAAAATCATGACACCTGCGGTTGTAATAACCGAGGTAAAACATAAGTGTCTCCGCGAGAATTATGCAGATGCCGTAGAGGATGTCTTGGAATTCATCGAATCGCGAAGCATGATAATCGACATAAACAAAACCATAGCGTCTCAAGCGGCAGACCTGAAGATCAAACATGGTTTGTATACGATCGATGCGATTATCTACGCGACAGCTTTGGAAAACGGGACAAAACTCGTCTCCGGGGATGAACACCTTAAGGGCTTGCCGGATGTGGTTACGATAAAGGAGGATAAGTAACGCGCAGTTTTTCTGGTCGGGAAAATCTTTTAGAACTCATAAACCTCGGGCCCGTAGGAACTGAATATCACAGCCCTCTTCTTCGGCTTTTCGCCTTGGTGGAAAGACCTGTGGACCATCGAAAGTTCAACCTCGCGCTTCTGCTTCACCTCATCGTTCTCTCCGGGCAGGTACTTCTTGGATAGGTGCGTGCCACGGTTCACGAGCATGCTCCTGAGCGCCACGGCAATCATGTAGGCGATCTGGCGGTCGCTGAAATTCACGCTCGAAGAGCCGTTCTGCACGTACATGAAACTGTTCGAGTCGAGCTTCCCGAAAAGCCACATGTCGCCGTTCACGTAGCCCTTGGCGTGGCGCAGGATCATGTTTACGTCGGGGAGTTTTGCGAAGGCGTCCTTGCCAATCCCTGCGGCCCACCGTGTCGAATAATTGACCATGAAATGAACCGTCAGGGCGTCGTTTTTTTCGGTGAGCTTTTCCAGTTTCTGAAGGGACTGCCTTATGTCATTTTCGCTGCCGTCAGGGCTTATCGCCTGCCCGTAGTCGCCAACGAACCGCAGGCGGACGTTGTTTGCCGCGGCGTATTTGCCGTAGACCTCGACGTGCCGAAGCATCCCCCTGTAAATCTCGGCGTAATTCGTCCGGTTTTTGTGGCCCTCGTGTATCACGTTCACGTACAGGTTCCTGCCGCCGAGGGCTTTCAGGATGTGGATAAAGCGCAGTATGAACATGCCCCCGTCGAAGTAGGCATCGTCGCCCGTAAGGTCTGTGGACGTGCGCGTGCCGTCGGTCATCTCGTAAATCACGAGTTCCGCGACGTTTTCCGGCGAGGCGTCTATCCCAAGGTTTTCGCATGCTTCTCTGAAGAATCCCCTCGATTTGTCTTCGTCCGGCAGGTTTAGCATTTTCTTTACATTTATGTTTAGTCCCATAAATATTTACATGGCAACCTCAGTGTGCAACGGTGCGGCAACGATAATCAATGCGATCGCTACTGGAAAAGGCGCAGCATTCGGCATCGGGCTTGAGACAAAGGCAACCGTGGAACTTGACGGCTCCGGCGAGATAAAAGGCAAGATAATCGGAAGCCCCGACGAAGACACAAGGCTTATCGAGTTGTGCGTCGGAAACACCCTGAAATACTTCGGCGCAAAAAACGGCGCAACTATTGAAACCGAAAGCGAGATACCGATTGCGCGCGGACTCAAAAGCTCAAGCACCGCGGCAAACGCAGCGGTTCTTGCTACGATCGGCGCGCTGAAAGAGGGCGGAAAAAAGATAAAGATCTCGGACACCGACATAATAAAGCTCGGCGTGAAGGCCGCCCTCGAAGCGAAGGTAACGATAACCGGGGCTTTCGATGATGCTTCTGCCGCGTACTTCGGGGGTTATGTCATAACGGATAACAAAGAGATGAAAATCTTAAAGCATGCCGCGATGGAGGAGCTTGACATCATTGTTTTCGTGCCTGACAAAAAATCCTACACAAAGGACTTCAACATAGAGGCGACAAAAAGCATAAAGGAAAGTATCGAGTTTGCGTGGGGCGAGGCTTTGAAGGGGAATATTTACGAAGCAATGGTAACAAACGGGATGCTCTACTCGGATGCCCTTGGCTACAACCCAAAAATAGCAAAGTCCGCGATTGATGCAGGGGCGCTGGCGGCAGGCTTGTCGGGAACCGGCCCGGCGGTCGTTGCAGTCACAAAGGGCAATATCGAAAAGATAGAGTCCGCATGGAAAGAGTTCGGCGGCCAGCTTATAGAGACAAGGGTGAACAACGAGAAGGCAGGCATCATCCGGATGTGCTGAATTTTTATATCCTGATTCTCATATTCATATCCAAACCCGTCTTAGCGTAGCTTGGTAACGCGTCTGGCTGTAGTTTGTTTCGGGGCAGATGCCATTTTGCATTTGGCGAAATGATATGCCCTTACAGATGCGCGCTTTATTTCGGTGCACCATAAGCTGAAACCGGAAGATCCCCGGTTCAAATCCGGGAGACGGGACTTATCAAGAGGTAAAAAATGTGCGGGATAAATAATGCATACGTCCTTGTAAAGACGAGCGGGGGAACTGCGATTGATGTATTGACGAACATCCGAGGCATGGACGGCATCAAGGAAGCCAGCGGCGTTTACGGGAACTACGACATAGTGGCCAGAGTGGAAAGCGAGGACGTTGCGGACATGGTGATCAGGAAGATAAGGACCCTGAAGGGCGTCGTTGACACTAATACTTTAATAGTTGCGTTGTAATTTATATTACTATTTTTGCCCTGGTAGTGTAGTGGCCTATCATGCGAGATTGTCGATCTTGCGACCCGGGTTCAAATCCCGGCCGGGGCGTTTTTTTTTATTTTTAAAGACACAGAACATATAGATTACAACAAGTTGAGTAGAATTTGGATCTTACACAGTTTAGTAGTTGGATGCGTTTATAGCGTTTTCTTACTGACTTTTGTGGTGCCTGATTCTACACATATAAACGAGGAAACAGAATGAATGTTAACGGATTCGGTGATTTTAATTTGAGTCACCATGTTTTGAAGGATTTGCAGTACAACGGCTTTAAGGAGCCGATGCCGATACAGTGCGAGGCTATACCTATACTAATGGCAGGGCGCGACCTGATTGGCGAGGCCAAGACAGGCACGGGCAAA
>MCBF01000001.1:1107242-1112050 GCA_001742785.1 Candidatus Altarchaeales archaeon IMC4 | reverse complement strand
GAAATTCCAATTTATTTAAGAAAGTATTCAATATAATATATGGGCAATTTGGTACGGAAAACGACTAATTCCCTAATATAAATATAACAGGTAAAATGATAAGAATTTGCGCCACAACGCAAATAATATCTCCCAATTGCATAGGCGTTTGCCATTGAGGGCAAACGGTATCATCGAAACTCCGAAGAGTTTCGGGGCATCGGCTGCTCAGCAGCCGCCTGTCCCGAAAGTTCAAAGCAATTTCGTGGAAAACACGTCTAAAAATGAAAAAGATCAGGGCAGGAATATTGGGGGCGACGGGGATGGTCGGACAGCGTTTCATAACATCGCTCGAAGAACACCCTTGGTTTGAGATAGGGGCGCTTTCGGGATCAGAGCGGAGCGAAGGCAAAAAGTACGCCGAATCCGCAAAGTGGTACCTTTCTGGCGATATGCCCGAAGACATCGGCAATACGAAGGTTGCCGGCATGGGCTCGGATATTGTTGAGGAGTTCGACCTCGACATAATCTTCTCCGCAATACCCTCGGACGTTGCCCTTGAAATCGAGGCGTCGTTTGCGAAAAAAGTCCCGCTGTTCTCAAACACCGCAACCTACAGGATGTTCGACGACGTCCCGCTTATCGTGCCCGAGGTAAACCCCGAGCAGCTTGACCTGACCGAAAAGCAGAAAAAGAACCGCAACTGGGGAGGGTTCATAGTTACAAACCCGAACTGCACGACAGTCGGGCTGGTGATACCCCTGAAGCCGATAAATGACGCATTCGCCATAAAATCACTCAATGTCGCCACCATGCAGGCGCTGTCCGGCGCAGGGTACGACGGGGTCCCTTCGATGGCAATCATCGACAACATGGTGCCTTACATAAAGGGCGAGGAGAAAAAGGTCGAGACCGAGGTCCTGAAAATACTGGGCAGCGATTTTGACATATGCGCATCGTGCAACCGCGTGAACGTGATGGACGGACACACCGAGGCGGTTTTCGTAAAGACGGAAAAGGATTTTGATGTGGAAGCGGTTCGCAAAGAGCTTTTGAATTTCAAGGGGTTGCCCCAAAAGCTGAAGCTCCCGACCGCGCCGGACCCCGTGATAATCGTGAGGGACGAGCCGGACCGCCCGCAGCCGAGGCTCGACAGGGACAAAGGCCGCGGGATGGCGGTAACTGTCGGAAAACTTGAAAAGAAGGGCGACACCCTCAAGTTCACATGCGTCAGCCACAACACGATACGAGGGGCGGCCGGGGCGAGCGTCCTGAACGCCGAGTTGTGCTACAAGAGGGGGCTTATTTAGAATGGCGGCAACACTAACCATAGACATAGAGGAGGATTTCCCGCCGTACTTGAACACGAACAAGGGGGTCGAGGGTATAAAAAAGATTAAGGAGTTGGCAGGAAGCAAAAAATTAACGGCATTCGTCTGCGCGGATTTCCTTGCCGAGAACCCCCAGATTCTCGATTATGCAAAGGGATGGGAGTTCGGGTGCCACGGCTTGAGGCACGTGGATTACGCGAAACTTCCCCATGATAAGGTAAAGTCCGAACTGGAAAAGTCCCTTGAGATATTCTCCGAGTACGGGATAAAGCCGAAGGGCTTCAGGGCGCCGTATGCCTCGGTGAACGAAACTGTTTTATCTGTGGTTGCAGGCCTCTTCGAGTACGATTCGTCGCTTGGTTTTTTTTCGAGAGCGAAACCACCGGAAGGCCTGAAAGAGCTGCCGATATTTTTAGGCGGCAAGGCGCTTGGCATAAACCCTGCATTATTCTCGGTTCTCATGAAAATGCCGGTGAAAAACAAGGTGTTCTTCGTGCACCCGTGGGAGGTCGCAGGTGTGGAATTTTCCGAGATCGAAAAACGACGAAGAATAATGAAACCCTTCGGATATTCCCGCGAGAATTACATAATCAACATCAAAAAGGTGCTTAACGATTTTAAGCCGCTTTCGGAGCTAATGCAAAAATGAACGAACTGAGAAAGGACTATCTCCTTGACAAGTGGGTGATAATCGCATCCGGCAGGAAAAAGCGCCCAAGCGACTTCGTGCATGAAACGGAAGAGGTTGGCGGCGTGTGCTATTTCTGCCCCGGAAACGAGAACATGACCCCGCCCGAAATCTGCAGGGTCGAAGAAGGCGGGAAGTGGGCAATCCGGTGTTTTCCAAATAAATTTCCAGCAGTTTCACTCGAAGACGGAAAAAAACAGGATGGATTTCTGACAAGCCGCCCGGCCTACGGCGAGCATGAGATAGTGGTCGAAACAAGCAGGCACGACGAAGATTTTGCAGACCTGAGCGTCGAGCGCATAGTCATGGCGCTTGAGGTTTACTCCGGCAGGATAGAAGAACTTAAACGCAGGAATGGCATCAAATACGTTTCGTTATTCAGAAACAAGGGCAATGGGGCGGGTGCTTCTTTTGCCCATTCGCACGCGCAGATAATTTCGCTGCCGATGGTCCCGCCCGAGGTGCTGGAAAAAATCGAGGTGTCGAAAAGATACGCCAAAGAAAAAGGCGCATGCCCATACTGCGGCATCTGGAAAAAGGAGGTCAAAAGCGAGCGGCAGATATTCGAGGACGAAAACGTCGCGGCGTTCGCCCCGTACGCGTCGAGGTTCCCGTTCGCGGCGCAGGTTATGCCAAAGCGGCACATCGGCCAGCTCGGCGAAATGACTGCAGAGGAGAAGCGCTCATTTGCCACAGCCATAAAAAAGATACTCAAAAAACTGGACTTGGAAATGGGGGATCCGGCGTACAACATGCTCTTTCACATCGCGCCGGTTTCAGATGAGATGCACCTGCACGTCGAGGTCTTCCCAAGGGTTTCCAAATACGCAGGTTTCGAGTTCGGCACCGGGATAATAATCAATATCGTACCTCCCGAGGAAGCCGCCGAGTTTTACAGGAGTTAGGTGTTTTTCTACGACAATGCATTATGATTAACTTGAAAACCAAAAACCCATGCAGGCAAGGGACTTATTATTGCCTCGGCTGATGAGCGGCGCTATTGAGGTACCATGAAAAAACTACAAGGCACTCAACAATCAAACGGTCTAATGATTCGCAACAGCACGGCGGAGTTTTTGATGTTTACTGCAGACTCCCTCCGGGACGGACTGGAAGTTCGTTTTCAAGACGAGACTGTCTGGTTGACACAAAAATTGATGGCAGAATTGTTTCAATGCTCCACTGACAACATCTCTCTCCATCTCAAGAACATTTTCAAAGACGGCGAACTGGAGGAAAAATCAGTTGCCGAGGAATTCTCGGTAACTGCCGGCGACGGCAAACAGTATCGCACCAAACACTATAACCTCGATGCCATCATCGCGGTCGGCTACCGCGTCAACTCCATTCGCGCCACACAATTCCGCCAGTGGGCAACCAAAGTGCTCAAAGAATTTGCCATCAAGGGGTTTGTGGTGGATAAAGAACGGCTCAAAAACGAGGGATTTCTGGGGCGCGATTATTTTGAAGAGATTTTAGAGATTATCCGTGAAATCCGCGCCAGCGAGCGGAGGTTTTATCAGAAGATTACTGATATTTACGCCACTGCATTGGATTACGATACTGATTCTCCCATCACCAAAACATTTTTTGCCGCAGTACAAAACAAGATGCATTTTGCCATACACGGGCAAACCGCGTCAGAAATCATTATTGAGCGAGCCGACAGCCAAAAACCATATATGGGCTTAACCACATGGAAAAAATCCACAAAAGGAAAAATTCAAAAATCAGATGTTTCTATAGCTAAAAATTACTTAAATAAAGATGAGATTGGAGCATTGGATCGCATTGTAACTATGTATTTGGATTATGCTGAGGACCAGGCGAAACGTAAAATTCCGATGACAATGGAGGATTGGTCAAAAAAACTGGATGCCTTTCTCAAATTCAATGAGAGAAAAGTTCTTGATACGCCCGGTAAAGTATCTGCTGAGATTGCGAAATCTTTTGCTGAAAGCGAATGGGAGGGATACAGAATTGTCCAAGACCTGATATTTGAATCCGACTTTGACCTCGAAGTCAAAAAATTGTTTAATTCAAAAAATAAAAAAACATGGCGTTCGGTACCGGGATAATAATCAATATCGTACCTCCCGAGGAAGCCGCCGAGTTTTACAGGGGTTATGATTTTTTCTTGACCTTCTCAAGCGCCATCTCATGCGCCTTCACGTAGTTTTTCGCAAGCACGCTCCAGTCCGCAAGCGATGCCAGCCTTCTTGCGTCCAGCCGGTGGTTAACTCTTTCGTTTCTCGGGAACATAATCATTTGATGCATCTTGTCCGTCAAGTCCTCGACAACGTCCCTATCGGGCCGGTTATCCCGTTTTATGACGGAAATGCCGTCGCTTTTGTCGCCTATGAACTTTCCGAACCCGGACAGGTCCGTGGTTACCGCCATAACCCCCATTTTTGCCGCCTCGAGAGGGGTATAGCCCCAAGGCTCGTAATATGACGGGAAAACCGCAAGGTCAAAGGTCATCATTACCTTATCGTAGCTCAGCCCGATCAGGCGGTCGCCGGGGGTAAGGTAGGCAGGATAAAATATCACCTTTACGTTGTCCCCCTCGCGGTTCAGGAGGCCGTTTTTGGTAAGGGCATTTATTATGGGATCGCTTTCTTCCGGGTAATCGAGCTCAAAGGCGCAAAGCGGCGGATTTTTTGCCGGGGACTGGCCCCTCTTTTCGATGAAGTGCGCAACCATGTTCTTGCATGTATCTACGAATTCGTCATCAAACAGGTCGCACGTGTCTTTCGGTATCTTTCCCCTGACAAGGGAATCCATGATAAGCCCCTTTATGTACGGCAGGT
>MCBF01000001.1:1099109-1107142 GCA_001742785.1 Candidatus Altarchaeales archaeon IMC4 | reverse complement strand
AAACGTTCAGGGCATGCTCGCGCGCCCGCTTATCCATGAGCCGTACCATCTCCTTTTCGCTTTTTGCCTCGTCCTCGTGGACGAACACCTCGATTATGTGCGTGTTGGTCATCAGCTGCGCCTGTATTATCCCGGTCGACGCCTCGTGTGCGCAGACCTTGTCGATCGCCTCCTTTCCGGGCATGCCCAGCGCCATCACGATGTCGCAGCCTTCCTCATCGATGAGTTTCTTGCAGGCCACCGGCAGGTCCTTTACCCCCGGCACGGTTTTTCGCGCAATCCCGATCCCGCCAGCGTTCTTCTTTATCTCGTCTATGGCTGCCTTTGCCATGTCGTACCTTGCGAATGTCGTATCACAGATTCCTATTTTTGCCATCTTTCCAAACCGCTGGGAACCTAAGGTTCCCCCCAGTTTTAGGTTAATCCTGACCCCCTCCTAGTGCCATCTTCGTCCCTTCGGGACTCAATGACACGTCCTTGGGGATAATTACTATTGTTCCTTTATCCTAAAGTCCTTTAATCTCACTTAATTTTTCTTCAACGTTTCTATTACCGACTAAGAAGAAATGTAATTTTCCTTTTCCTAACTGCTCCCATATTTTACCTAAATTTTCTTTATATTCTGTATCTTTGCTATCTTCCAGATGCTCTCCTTTCCATTCTAAAGCTAAAATATTGCCTTTGTTAGTTAGAGCAATAAAATCGGGGAAGAATCTATTTCTCTGCCAACATTGTAAATAAAAAGGGTCTTTCTTTTCCCTATTTCTTATCCAGAATTTTATGTTCGGTAATGCGTCTAAGTCTAATCTTTCAATAAATTTCTGCTCTTCTTTATTGAGTTTGTCAATTTTAGCGTAATAGTTTCTGTTAAATTCTTGAGGTAATTCTTCAGATAATGTTATAGTTCCAGGGAATTTTTCAAATTCTTTAACTTTTATTTTTCCCTGTTTTAGAAATTTATCAAAATTCTTCTTCGAATAATCTACTAAAATTTTGTTTATGACTTCATCAAGTTTTGATAATAAAACATAGCGATTAACCGATAAGTCTTGGATAGTATGCCCCTTTATTCCATCAATAACTTTTTCTAAGAATTTAACTTTGTCTTCTTTATCAAGCATAGTAAATCTTAACTTCTTGTCTAACCATTGTATTAGTTCTTTTTTTGAGCAGTTTTTATCCTGATAAGTCAGTTTTAGTATTTGTTGTGCTCCTCTAAACCATCTGTCATCCGCTTTAATGTCAATTATGGCTCTTCCGTCTGCATCATAATGAACCTTAAACTCAAATTTAGTGTCTTGCTTGTGCAATTCAAAGTCTTCGCCAATTAACTCTTCAAAAGTCAATTTTTCATTATCTAAAGCCATTAAAGGAACAGCAAAATCCTCTTTTACTCTTCTTTCAACATCAAATTCATACTTCTGTTTTTTATCGCTTGCATTTATTAAATCGTGTTTGCTGTAACCATTGCTTTCTAATCCTGAAATTATTTGATTTGCGGCTTCGTTAAAGTTTCTTGCTGATGCAAAAATATAGCTTCTGTTTAAGTCCTCTTTTTCTTTTCTTTTTGCATAGGGCATTCTCATAATTCTTCCGATTATTTGCTCTACTGCGATTTTTGATCCGATGTTTGCAACTGAAATCAAGAGATATGCGAAAGAACAATCCCAACCTTCTGCCAAAGCATTAACTGTTATGATGTATCTTATTTTGCAACTTTTTGCGAATAAATCAACTCCTTCTAAATCATTAGTTTTAGAGGTCTTTATCGCAATTTCTTCCTCCGGGATTTTTCTGTCTTTTATTAAAAAATCTTTAATTTTGCCTACTGTGATTTTATTCTCGTCTTCTTTTTCCTGTTCTGCTTGCAATAAAGCAATTGGTCTTATAGGTTCTTTTTCTTTTTTAGCTGTTTTTTCTAATTCTTCTCTTCTTAAAACCCCCTGTAAAATTGCGGCTTGCCATTGAGTGTGGCTTTCTAAAACTAAAGGAAGCTTAACCATCTCCTCATCTTTAAGTTCAGAAGAATGAATCTCAACTAAAATATTACTTTCTTCTCTCGGAGTTGCTGTGTATTCTATTACAAAACTTGGATTTAGTTCTTTTAAGAAAGTTATTGAAAGTTCTGTTTTCGTTTTATGTCCTTCATCTATTACAATTAAAGGGTTGCTTAATCTTATTACATTAGCCAGCGATTTTATTATTCCTGATTCGTCTTTTTCTAAAATGTTTGATTCTTCAATATTTTCAAAATGATTTATCAAAGCCCCATTTTCTTGATAAACTTTATATTTATTTTGCAGGGATTTTTCTTTCCTGAAAGCATCCAAACTTGAAATGATTATGCAAAGGTTATCATCAACATCCTCTTTTCTAATCCTTAACGCTTCCTCGTTTGAGAAAATCCTTACGCCGTTGTCAAACGCCTCATCCAAAACTTTCCGGTGCCAGTCGTTCCTGTCTTTGAATTTCCTTAACGTCTGGGATTTTATCGCCTCGGACGGAACGAACCACATGACAATCCCCCGATCCATTTTGTGTTTGAGGACGGAACTCATAATCCCAACAACGGAATGGCAGCCGACTAGTGTTTTGCCCCCGCCGGTCGGGATTTTCACGCACACAAAAGGCGTTTCACCAAAGAACTCTGATTTGTAGGGTTTGTCCCTTATCCCCATAAAGGCATATTTGGGGCCAACCTTTTCTAACTCCGCTATGTAGTCATTTAACGTGTCTATTGAATCCTGCTGATATTTTTTGAGTTCCATTTTATTCAGTTATTCTCTTTTTTCTCCAAAAAGCAATTTTGTTTGAGCCAACTTGAACTTCTGTCTCAGTTCTTTCTTTGGGCACTTTACTCTCTTTTAATGGTTTAAAATCATCAAAACCAAATAATTCAGATTCTTCCAAAATTGTATCTATAACTCTAATTGTTCTTTTAATCCGACCCAAATACTTTTTTTGACGTTCTGCATCAGATCTTGATGGAACACCAGAACAACGAGATAACTCATTTTTTAAATTTTTAGCATCTTTTTCAGGATAAGTTCTATCAATAATTCTTTCCAATAACAAATTTATATCCTTACCTTTTTCTTCTCCTTTCGAATAATGCAATTCTTCAAGAGATACTGATTCATCCATTAGGTCTAACAATTTTGAAATTATATCCCCCATTTTAGTACACCTTCACCTCGTAAGGTATTTGTTTGAATTGTATTTTGTGCTTTTCCAAAATATCTTCATCAATCAGGCATTTGTCGGCGTAAATAACCCTCCTGTTGCCGTTCTCTTTGATTTTTTTCAGGAACGATTTGTTTAATACGTTTTTGTGCTTCTCTTTGTAAATCAGGTAATATTCGGTTTCCCCGTATTCCCCTATAAAGTTTTTATCGATTTTGCCCTTGTCTATATTCGTTTGGGTTTCCGTGAAATAAATGTAGGTGGCAAACTGGTTAAAATCGCAGGTTTCCTCAATCTGGCATTCCTCGTTGAAAAGGGGTTTGTCAAGTTCGCAGAACTCGAAGCCGTCTTTATAGCTGTATTTCTCAATCGCCCGTTTGCACCGTTCAGCCGTAATCGGTTTTGCAACATCATCTTCCATTTCCACCAATATAAATTTCCTATTTCCGCCGCCATCTTTGTTCAAATCCATAACGGCGTGGCCTGTTGTGCCGGAGCCGGCGAAGGAATCTAAAACCAAAGAATCTTTATCGGTGGTTATCTGTAAAATTTTAGTAATAAGCCTTACTGGTTTTGGTGTGTCAAAAGGAAACTTTTCGGCTTCAAGTATTTCTTTAATTTCTTGTTTTGCTTCTTGGTTATCGCCAACCTCGTCACGTAGCCAAATTGTGAGAGGAACCGTTCCCTCTTGAACTTCGGAAAGAAAAACTTTAACTGAAGGAATATTACTTCCATTTTTCCCAAACCAAATACGATTATCTTCCAACCATTTTTTAAAATTTTCTTGTGATGTTGACCACGAACGACCGTTCGGCGGATTCACCAATCTGCCGCTAGGTGTAGTGACTGGATAGTCATATGCTTTTGAATACGTTTTAACGGAAAAATCGGCGGGTTTCCACGGCCCTCTTGGATCATTGTCTGGATTTTTATATCTTGCATTTTGGGTTTCTGTTCGAGACACCAAGTTTCTAACCCAGCCATCCTTTTCAGTTCCTATATTTTTATGTTTAGCATAAACAACGACAAAATCGTGCATATCGGAAAAATATTTTGCATCGTTTTGGGGAGAATATTTCTTTTGCCAAATTATGTTCGCTACAAAATTTTCCTCACCAAAAATTTCATTTAGTATTAAGTTTAGATGGGAATGTTCAACATCATCAATTGAAATAAATATTGCCCCCTCATCCGCCAACAAATCCCTCAGCAACTTCAATCTAGGATACATCATACAAAGCCATTTATCATGTCTGCACAAATCCTCGGATTCAGCACCGACAACCTTGCCCAGCCACTTTTTAATCTTCGGGGAATTAACCTTGTCGTTGTAAACCCATTTCTCGTTTCCGGTGTTGTAGGGTGGGTCGATGTAAATGCACTTGACCTTTCCGTGATAGTAGGGCATCAGGGCTTTCAACGCCTCTAAATTATCGCCGTGGATAATCAGGTTTTGGGAGTTCTCGCCTGCGGACGCGGATTTAACCTTCTTCAGGAGTTTAAACGGAACTTCCTTGTCGTGGTTTACTACCGCTTCCTTACCTATCCAGTTTAGTGTTGGCATTGTTTTTTCAAACAACATTTATTTGTTAGAGAAATCCGAAAGATTAGTTTGGGGTTCTTCCTTCTCATATTCTTCCATTTTTTTCAAACACAAATCTCTAAATTTCTTCTGCGTTCGTGGGTTTATTCTATATCTGTGGGTTGTGCTGAATTTCTTAATAACATCTTTAAACTCATTTTCATTAAGGTCATTCATTATTTTACCTACAATTTCTTTTAATTTTTTCTGGCCGTCTTTGTGGATAGAATCATACACCGGGTGGCTATCTCTTAGAATGTCCTCCTCATTAAACTCGACTTTTACTCCACAAAACCTAAACAAAGATTGGAAAATTGCTGGGGCAACGTATCTCTCTTTATCATCAGGCCCAAATGGATAAAAAGAGAGGGGTGGTTTATCGGGTATTTTAACCCCCTCAGAAAATATTTGATTTAATACCTTCCCTTTTATGTTATTCACCTCCAAGGAAATACTGTTTTCATTACATGACAAAATCGGGAAACCATACTTATGTATCTCATCCCCTTTCTTAACTTTTTCTTTTGAATTTTCATCACAAAAATATATTATTTCAAACTGGCATTTACTCATATCCAAGGAAGTAATGTTACTATTTACGATATCCTCTTTTGTAAGTCCTTTGTATTTCAAAGCTTGTTCATGTTCTATTGCGCCCAGTTTACACTCGAAGAAAACAAGGTTTTTTTCCTCATGTGATTTACATTGAAGATCGGGATTAACTAGCTTTCCGTTAGTATCAGTGAAGTGGGGTTCGATATACTCCAACTGGTAACCCCTTTCATATAGTACTGGTCTGTACTGGGGATTCGGTATTGATAATCCTATCAAGACATTTATCAACCTTGTGCTATTTGATAATTTTTTCATTCTCATTAGTTGTTAATCTGATTTTTGAATCAAAACAGCTTTGTAAATTAGTAAATAGTCGAGATATAACATTTCCACAACTTTCGTTTGGCAAAAAAAGCCTCATCCAATTTGGTGACAGTTCAATATCAATTTTGTGATTAGTGTGAAGGTCTATAGCATTAATTTTAACATAATCTTTTTCAATAAAATTCCAAACACCCCACAATCTAAAATGCGTTGAACAAGAGGTTAGAATCTCTGTAAATCTGCTTAAATCTTCTATCTCTTTTTCGAAGTCAATTATACTGTACCCACCAATTAATTCAAATCCATTCTTTCCTTGCTTATAATCAATTCTGCATTTCTTCTCCAAATCAATCAAAAATGATTTATAATTATTTTTAACTTTATTTATTAGGTTGAAATAGCTGTCTATTGAATCTCCCTTCATAACAACAAATTTTCCGGTAGTCGATATGTTTGTTTTAATTGAACCTAATTCCGTCCTGTACCGTAGACCCACATTAGATAATGAGACTCCTTGTGCTATGCTTGGGCTATCTTTCAAATGATTGATTACCTTCTCTGCTTGACCACCCCAAAACCTCATGGATATTTTTCGAAGTTTTTCCTCATACTCCTCATCGGATTCGTCTAAGAATCTATTATTAAATCTCAAACTAAAACCGGTCTCTTTACCAAAATGACTAATCTCTTCCAGTTTCTTAGAATAAAACCACGGAAAATCTAGAAAACTAGGATTAAAGGTAACCAATTTATAGATCAAATCCGTACATGTGTTGGACGAATCAAGAGAATGTAAAATCCAAAATCTTTCATCACTAACGTCTAGATAGAATGTTGCCTCTTTTACTCCACTTCTTGTGGTCAACTTCATCCTGAATATTTTTAGTGTAGAGTCCTCAGTTTCGGTTAGTGAATACCTCAAAGGCATTTCTTTATCCAGTTGAGTATTAAGTCCAAGATTTGATTCGACTATGTAAGACTTTGGTCTTTTATCAGTTTGGAACTCATCTTCTCCTTCTTCCTCTGCCGTTTTAAGAGAGTCTTCTAACTTTGTTCTTAAGTCCGCCCTATTCTTTACAAAGACTGCATCCATTTTTAGATTTTAGGACTTGTTTTTTTGCCACATCTTCCACCCCTCAACCACTTCATCGCCCTCGACGAAAACATAGCCGTTTCTTTTGCCATATTCCTGCGCATCGCCCTTTGACAGCGACTTGCCGGCCCCGAGCATCTCGCAAATGCAGGAAACCCCGGAAAGCCCGGCCATCTTGGAGAGTGCAACGGACAATTCGGTCTGGCCATGCCTTTTTTCAACCAATCCGTCGGCTGCAATCAAGAGCGGGACGTGCCCCGGCGAGCGGTAGTTTTCGGTGAAGGCGCCACGGCCGCCCTTTGCGGCATCCGCGAATCTGCTTATTGTCAGCGCGCGGTCTTCGTCGGATATCCCGGTGAAGGTTTCGCGGTGGTTTACCATGATGGAGAATGCCGAGCGCTCGTCGTACGGAAGCCGCCTCACCCGCAGGTCGGCAAGGACAGGGTATCTCCCAACTGCCGCATCGTAGATATCGACGGCATAAGGCAGGCCAAGCGATTTTGAGATCCGGTTTTCCATTGCGATGCATATCATCCCCCCGCCGTCCTTTCGCATGATTTCCACATGGCGGGGTTTTACGAATTCCGCGGCAACCACGATGTCGGTTTCCCGCTCCCGGTCGTCCGAATCGTAAAGCAGGATTATCTTCCCCTCCTGCAAATCCCTGATTGCTTTTGAGACGGCGGTTTTTTCCATTCTTTAAGTATTCTCCTCTTGGTCTTTTGATTTTGAATTGTTCTCCGCATTAGAAAGTATAACCTTCTAATGAGG
Organism: Candidatus Altarchaeales archaeon IMC4; assembly: GCA_001742785.1. Taxonomy (GTDB): domain Archaea; phylum Altiarchaeota; class Altiarchaeia; order IMC4; family IMC4; genus IMC4. The sequence goes on along the minus strand of MCBF01000001.1, from coordinate 1,099,634 downwards.
AACGCAAAAGTGCAAGCACTTTTGGTTCCGCACGAATCTTCCGATTCGTGGGACACAAAATCACAAAAGTGATTTTCCTGTCCCAAAACTTTTTCAAAGTTTTGCGAACACAAAAATTCAACACAAAAGAATTTGCCAATGGCAAATTCTATGTCCAATGAATCTATTGATTCATACGGAAGTTGAATTTTTCTTACCCAGTTTCTTCACATTTCCAGCGATCTCCATGTAATTATCACTGCTTACGACCCTTTCTCCGGTTTCGTATTCCAGTTTCTGCCTGGCGCCTCCGGCGATTTCTCCCCCTTTTCTTGCGGCATCCTTGTTTTCTGAAAAGCCTTGGGCGTCTCTGGCCATTGCTATGTCCGTGGTTGATACCTCGCCAAGCATTGTGAAAACCAACTCCCGGTCAGTCATATGATCCCTTAAATTCTGGTTTTTGAATTTCGGGTCAAGCCCCTTCACCTGTTTATGTTTTTTGATAGGTATGCCGAATGTCGCCGTTGAAATTTCGTTTGTGAGAAT
>MCBF01000001.1:1094917-1099009 GCA_001742785.1 Candidatus Altarchaeales archaeon IMC4 | reverse complement strand
CATTTTGGGTTTTCCCTGATGCTTTTATGGATACTCGCCAGCAAGTCATCCAGTTCAGGATCGCCGAATCCTGCACTCTTGTTTTTCATTTCAATTAATAATACTGCTTTATAAATATAAGAGTTACTCATTATTTCTCAATCATCTCGTCCAATCTTCCGCCAGGGCGCATCATCGGAAGAACGTGGTTGTCCGTGTCCACGACGACATCGATTATGCAAGGCACGCCCGACGCCTTCGCTTCCTTAAGCGCCGGCGAAATATCCTTGGGAGTTTCCACCCGGATGCCGTTCGCACCGAACGCCTCGGCGTACTTCACAAAGTCCGGGATTTCCCCGAGATAGGTGTTCGAGCGCCTTTTTCCGTAGAAGATATCCTGCCACTGCATAACCATCCCAAGGTAGCGGTTGTCGAGAAGCAGGACTGTCAGCGGGATGTCATCCTTCACGCAGGTTGCCAGGTCCTGCCCTGTCATCAGGAACGAGCCCTCGCTGCCGACGTCTATCACATTGAAATCCGGCTTTGCGACCTTTGCGCCGATCGCCGCCGGGAACCCGAAGCCCATGGTTCCGAGGCCGCCCGATGATATGAACGTGCGCGGGTTTTTCATGTCCAGGTAGTGCATCGCCCACATCTGGCACTGCCCGACCTCGGTCGTTATGATGGTTTTGTCGTCTATGAAACCGTTGAGCTCCTTCATCACGCGCTGCTGCTTTATCGGCTTTTCGTCGAAGTCGTACGAAGGAGCGTATTCCTTTTTGAATGTGGCAAGCTTCTTCGTCCACTCGGTTTTTCCCTTCTTCTTAAGTTCGCCGGTTACCTTTAGGATTTCCCGAAGGACTACCTTCGCATCCCCGACGATCGGGATGTCTATGTCCACGTTCTTTCCGATTTCCGCCGCATCTATATCTGCATGGATTATTTTTGCGTTTTCGGCGAAGTACCTGACGTTTCCGGTCACACGGTCCGAGAAGCGGCAGCCGATTGCGAACAAGACATCGCACGAACTTACCATGAGGTTTGCGGCCTTCCTGCCGTGCATCCCGACAACACCGAGGGAAAGTGGGTGGTCTTCCGGAACGCACCCCTTGGCCATCATCGTGGTTGCAACCGGAATGCCAAGCGAATGCGCGAGCGTTAAAAGTTCGCGGCCAGCATTTGAGGATATCACGCCGCCGCCTGCAAGTATCACCGGCCGCTGCGCGTTCATGAGGAGTTTTGACGCATCGTTTACCGGAAGCGAATGGACGGTTTTCTTTATGTCCTTGTAGCCAGGCAGGTCGACATCGCTTGGATAGACGAATTTCTTCTTGAGCTCCGCCTGCTGAACGTCTTTCGGCAGATCAACCAAAACGGGCCCCTGCCTTCTTGTGGAGGATATTTTGAACGCCGCGCGTATCGTAGCCGGGATGTCGTCGGGGTCCGTTATCTGGAAGTTGTGCTTTGTTATGGGCATCGTTATGCCGACTATGTCCGCTTCCTGAAACGCGTCGTTGCCTATCAAGCTCACCGGCACCTGCCCGGTAATGGCGACTATTGGCACGGAGTCTGCGTGGGCGTCGGCGATTCCCGTTACAAGGTTTGTCGCTCCGGGGCCGCTTGTCGCGATGCACACCCCGACCTCGCCCGATGCGCGCGCGTAGCCCTCAGCGGCATGCGCGGCGCACTGCTCGTGCCTCATCAGTATATGCCGGGGGCCCGAGTCGTAAAGCACGTCGTAAACGTCAAGTATGGAACCCCCGAGTATGCCGAACATATCCTTTACGCCCTGCTCTTCGAGCGACCGCACGATTGCCTGCGCGCCTTTCATCAATTAGAATATCTTATTGAGGAAATAAAAATGGCGATAAAACACATGTTTGAAACCGGTTTCAAACTCCTCCTTATATGGTGTTTCATCGTAGTGTAGGGTATATACGAGGCAAAATGGAAGAAAAAACAAAAATCTTAATCGGAATCGGAATTTTGGTGGTTGTAATAATCGCAATTGTTTTGGTAAGGGCTCCGTGGATTACAGATGAATGCGCTATTGACAAGGTACTTGAAAAAATAGGCGGTCATGGAGCATATTACAGTACTTATGGATCAACCGGTGGCGATTCCATATACGATGCATTCAGTGTACATTGGATCCCTTTTGGAAGGTTTGTTGTAAATTATGAAGATGGATGGTTTGTGTTTTTTTACAATTGTATAATTCCCGAGGAAAAACCAAAAGAAATCACAAAAGAACGTGCAATCGCAATAGCCAACGCAACCGAGGAAGTTAAGGAGTTTTTGAAGTTGTATCCGGATGCGAAACCCGAAGCGTCAGAGTTTGGCTCGCGTTGCAATGCTATCGAGTGCGATGGTCCTTGGCTTTGGATGGTGATGTATCATCCGACTTCCGCGAACTTAACGCCAGAAGAGAAGAATGACATATTGAATGATGTTGCTAATGAGATAAAGAAATATAAAAAAAGAGAAGCGATAGACCTACCCGTACAAATTATAGCGATTGATTTTGTTACGGGCGAAATTCTCTCAAAGTATCCGAAAATTGAATATTATGCGCCAAAACTTTCTCATAATCCTGATGATTTTAAATGGACTGTTGATTTTAAAAGCCAACCAACATGGGAAATGATGATAAACCAAGTTAGCGAGTATAGGACTAAATGCGAGAACGAGAATGGAAAATGGGCGTGTAGCTACTGGAATACTATGCGCAATGAAAATTTTTCAGCTCATTGTTATCTCCCTTTAGACAATTTTGGTAAAAAATGTTTAAGTTCAAATGATTGTGAAGGAATGTGCTTAGTTGAAAATGAAAAAGCAACAACCGGAAAATGCAGCAATTATTTAAAAGGTGCCTATAAGTGCGACGAATATTATGAATTAAATAACGGCACAGTGAATCATCACGATGTTATATGTGAATAAAAATAAAATATGAAGGCAAAAATAAAAATTTTAATCGGACTCGGAATTTTGGCAGTCATACTGCTTATAGTGTTCTTTTATCCAAAAAACTGCGGAGGATGGACACAAGGAGACGAAGAAAAATGCAATTGTTTTGGAATAAAAGTTGGAAGTTGTCCCAAAGACACATCGTGTGACGGCGAAAGTTATTACTGTTTTGGTTTGTGCGCCAATTGTAAATACACCAGAGTGGAATATCAGAATCAACACAACCAAACTGATATTGGAGAGACACCTACTGCTGGCGATAAATTAGATTTATCGATTTCAAAAGCACCGTCATTAAATCAAGTTGCTACACTTACATTTACAATCATTCCTGCCAGAAATACGCCAGAGGAGAATATCGCTAAAATTAGGAATGCCTCTAAAATTATTTTGCCAGAAGGGTTTGAACTTGTTAGTCGGGAAGAGAAACTTGTAGAGAATAAAACAATTCAAATCACCGCGGTAGTTAAAGCCGTTAAAACAGGTAATTGGACGATTTATGGGGGTTTATCTGGTAATTATGGCGAATACATCTATGTGTCTGTTTCTGAAGATTCTGCATACATAAGTGCTGAGCCATTTAATGTGCACTATAGATCAAACAGGACATTAGGTGTTCCACTAAATGAGTCAGAAATACCTCCCCGAAAAAATATAACTGAAGATGATGAAAAAGTTAAAGAGGAACCAATTGAACCAGAAGACATAAACCCAGAACAAATCACAAAAGAAGAAGCCATCGCAATAGCCAATGCAACCGACGAAGTGCAGGAGTTTTTGAAGTTGTATGAAAATTACATTTCAATATCCGTTGAAGAGGGATGTATTGAGCACGATATGGAGTGTGTTGAAAGAGCCGGTTTGTGTGGCTGTTACGACTGTTGTGTAAGGGATTGCAACTGCACAAAACAGGGGTGGGGTGTCCATTATCGTATTGATACATCTTTCCTTGTTGAGCATGCTCACGTTTATACAAGATATACTCCTTTTGATGTTTTAATAAAAATAGACAGGACAGGCAGTATAATCAGTAGGTTTCCAGATCTGAAACACATAATAAATATGGATTACTGTGATGCCTACACGCCATGCGAAGTTTTAAAGGTGAATAATGTCTGCGAAGGAAAGGCATATAATATTTGG
>MCBF01000001.1:1090552-1094817 GCA_001742785.1 Candidatus Altarchaeales archaeon IMC4 | reverse complement strand
CGGCGCCGGAGTAGGTTTCCTCGGTCGTTTTAAGGCCGCGCCCAGGGACGTAAATCGGGGCGCCGTCATTGTCGCCAAGCATGGTATCTATGTGAACCCTTGCGCCGATGTCATGTCCTTTGTTGTCGTTGTTTGACGTCGTTATTTCCAAAAGCGTGCCGTTCGGGATGATGCGGATTGCCTGCTCGACAATTATGTTGCCCGGCAGCTGCCATCTTGAGGTTATTGTCCTGCCTGATGCCGTCGGTTTCTGCACCGAGTAGTTGTCCATCTGGATGCTCTCGTTCGGGTAGTGTGAAGTAGAATATGTCCTGCCGTCAACTTTTATCGTGATATACGTCCCAGGCCACGCCCCAGGATACATATAAGTCAGTCTTTTCCACTGTCCTGCGTACGTGCCGCCAATAGAGAAAACGCCGACGTCTTTGTAGGTTTCAACGACCGCGTGTATGCCCGCCGCCTCGTCCTTAATCTCTGCCGTGCAGTCGGCCTGCGCCGTGCCGACTAGTGTAAAGATTATTAATAAAACTGCTATTTTTTTCCACATAGTAATCTATTTGGTTTTTGGGATTAAATAAGATTGTGGTTGTGATTTGGTGTTTGTGGTGAAGCGGAATCACTAAGCACTTCAACCCCCGACTGCACGATCCTGAACATGATAACCCTCCCCTCCTGCATGTTCGGGTGGCGGTGAAGCTTCGCGAACCTGTCCCTGCCTGCGATGCCGAGCTCGATTATCACCTTTGACCAATATTTCAGCGCATCGCCGCCGACTGGTGTTACTGTGTTGTTGTCGATGTTCGTGTAAACCTGATTTGTAACAAGAACCGGAATGTCGTACTTTCTCGCGAGGTGCATGAGTTTTGCCATCTGCCTGCCGAGCTCTTTTATGTTTTTATCCTCCTCGATCCGGTAGAGCATTCCGATGGAATCAACCAGAACAAGCCTTGCAGATGTGTCCCTGACCAGTTCCTTGAGTTTGTCTATTGCTACCCTCTGCTCTGCGAAATTCGCCGGTTCTATGAGTAGGGTGTTCTTCAGTACGTCCTCGAAATTGCCGTGCAATTTCGAGACACCATTTGCCTCTGGCAAATGCTTGCCCTGTGAATTTTCAGTTAACTGTTTCAGCCTGTCGGTTGAAAAGCCGCCTTCGGGGTCTATGTACAGCACCTTCCCTTGCGCCGATGCCGCGATTGCCGCCAGAAGCGCTATGTTCGTCTTGCCGGATGCCGGCGGGCCGTAGATTTGGGTTATCGTCCCTTTGGGAAAATCCCCGCGCAGGAAAAAGTCGGTTTTTTCGTCCATTATATAGAGGGGTTATTCGCTGGGCTGGTTTTTTATTTGCTGCGGGCTCTCCATGGGTGTTTTTTCCGCCATCGAGAGCACTGCCCTCATCTGGTCCTTGTGCATCGTGAAGCCGCTGCCGTTGCGCATCAAGTAGAGCCCTGCCGCGGTTGGTTTTATGGACAGGTCTTTCCCGGCAAGGGGCGTCTTTTCGCCGTTGAGGTAGCCTTCGAGGACGCCCCACGGGATCCTGATGTTCTGGTTCGTTTCGGGCCGGAAAAGGGCTGCATGCGTTATCTTTTTCTCAAGGTCTGGTGTATACTCGCTGATGAGGGATACCTCATAGGTCGTATCCCAATTCTTGCACCCCTTCCTGAATCTTAGCGTTTCCATTTTCTCTATCCCCAAAAATAAGGGGTTATTTTTGACACTGTGGGGTGTCCGATCCGCCAGTGCCCCCCGAAAGCGTATTATTGCATCCTTCAAGGCCTGCGTTTGCGGCGCAGAAGTTCGTCTTCACGGTTTGCGCGTCTATGCCGCCGAACGTCTTCTTGTTGTTGGCAAGCCATGTTGGCGAGCTGCCGATCCCAAGGGAATCCGCTATCTTAATGTCTTCCCTCAGGAGTTCCTTGCCCTGCGTCCCGTCAAAGCATGCTTGCACTGCCGAGGCGTCCACCTTGGTTTCGCCTGCGCATGTTTTCCAGTCGATTCCGCGCACACCCTTTGTGGCCCTGCAGTACATGTAACCAAGCCATGCGCTCGGGCTTTTCTCCTTGACGCAAAGCTGTATTATGTCCTCGTCAACCTCGTACTGGCCGTGCAGGCTTGAGAACCCGTCGCCCGCCTCGCTTGCGATATAGTGGACCTCATATGTTATTTTGTCGCCGAAATTGCCAACCACCTCTTTGAGCGCCTCTATGGCTTTTCTGCCGTACGGGCAGTCGCTCATGACGAATACTTGCAGGTTGTTTTTGATTTCTTCCCTGCACTCAAGCGTTCCCTTGCAAGTGTCGTCTGCGCAGTCAACCATCCCCTCGCCCGTGTCGTCAATGCCGTTGTCGCATATCTCTGCCGTCGGGTCGAAATCCGCCCCTATCCTTAGCGAGTAGTAATCCCCTGCCGCAACAAGATACGCCTGAACGTTCGCGTAGTTTTCGGCCTTCTTTACGTCGTCAGTGAACAATACCGCAGGAAGGGTTTTAATCCCGGTTTCCTTGTAAAGCGCCTTGCCGGCTTCCGTCGAGTAATCGTACTGCGTCAGTGCCATTCCGGGGAATATCCCGCGCAGCTGCCAGACCAGGCCCGTGGTGTCGCATTCTTTGCACCGCGCATCGGTTAGGACTACGACCGGAACCTTGGCTGGCGCAGGAAGCGACTTACAAGCAGCCTCTTCGGGCATTGTCGCGCAAACCACCTGCATCAGGGAGGTTGCATCCCTTGCGCCCGCGTACTGCTGGTCGTTTATGTAGATTGTCGGGGACGAGCCGATGTTGAGTTCGTTTGCCTTCTTTATATTATCCGCAAGAAGCTGTTTTCCTTCTGCGCCTTCAAAGCACGTCGTTATTACTGCGGCGTCGATCCCCCCCGTTGCGCAGGATTTCCAGTCAGCCCCTATGTTCTTGTTCCGGCACAGTATGAAGTCGAAGTAGTTTTCGGGGTAGTGCTTCATTGCGCACGCCTGCCTCATGTCCTCGTCAACCTCCAGCTGGCCGTGCAAACTTGAGAAGCCGTCGCCCGATGGACTTGCGATAAAATACAGGTTAAAGTCAAGTTTTTCGCCGAAGAAATCAATGACTTTTTCCATACTGTCTTCTGCTTGGGTGCCGTAGGGGCACATACTCATGACGTAAAGGTCGAGTTTCGCTTTTGCTGTTGGTTGGGTCTGTGTTGTAATGTTTTTCGTGTCAATTGAGCAAGAGCATGCGGAGCCTGTTTTTTCTTCGCAGATGGCTAATTTTTCGTTTAGTTTCTGCGCCTGCATGTAGAGATAGCCGCTGCCAAAAAGCAATATTATTGCGATTGCCGCGAAGAAGATGGTTGCGCCGGACGTTGTTTGTTGCGTCGGAATATTTTCGGTTTTCATCGCATTTGATTTCTTTGTTTGCGTGGTTTTCGTCGCCTTTGGTTCCTTTTTTGCTTGTGGGTTCTTTGCTGCCATTTTCTGTGAGTTGTGGTTTAATTTTTAAATTTTTTGTGGGTTAAAGAATATAGAGGGCGTCTATAAAAATTATTCGACCCGTTTTAGAAACTCTTTGGGGTTTTTCGTAAGTATCCGCTCGACCTCCGTACCAGAAAGCCCTGCCCCCATACCAATCTTGCGGGCGAATTCCTGTGTTATCAGGTCGTCGTGGCTGTGGGCGTCCGTGTTGATCAGTAGTTTTGCCCCGGCATCCAATGCTGCCTTAGCGACATGCCCGTTCGTCAGGCAGTGGGTGCGGCGCGCGCTTATCTCAAGGAATATGTTATTTTCTTTTGCCAGCCCCGCTTCGTCCGTTGTTATGAAGCCGGGGTGCGCTAAGATGTCAATGTCGGGGCAGTTTACCGCCGCCGCGTTTGTGCCTTCAGGAACCGGCTCGGCCAGGGTCTCCCCGTGGACGACCACGATTTGCGCGCCCAGTTTCTTTGCCGTCTCTGCAAGCTTCGCGATTTTCCGGGGCGGTACGTGCGTAAGTTCGACTCCGATGAGGAAATCCGTGTATAAATCCTTGGGCAGTTTTTTGAGGCAGCCAAGCACGTACTCGATGTTTGAGAACTCCGCGTGGTCGGTAATCGCTATCAGTTTGTGCTGTTTTACCTGCGCATAGCGGATCATCTCCGCCGGCAGGAGCATCCCGTCGCTCAAAATCGAGTGCGTGTGGAAGTCGTATCTTTCTTGGTTCATTTTTGTGGTTTGTAGTAATATTTATAGGTGATTGCTTAATTTCCGCACCAGTTATTCATAGGAATCGATGTATATAACTGGTGCAAATGACAAAAAAGTT
>MCBF01000001.1:1086637-1090452 GCA_001742785.1 Candidatus Altarchaeales archaeon IMC4 | reverse complement strand
AAGCATTGGAAACTATCGCCCCGTATCTTGACGCCGCTAATGTTGACATCAAGGGGTTCACGGAAAAATTCTACCGCGAGGTCTGCGGCGCGCGCCTTGCGCCTGTTCTTGAAAACGTCAAAAGGATGAAGGAACTCGGCATCTGGGTCGAGATAACAACGCTGGTAATCCCTAAACTGAACGATTCGAAAAAGGGTTTGAATGGCATTGCGCAGTTCATAGCAGAGGTTGACCCCCACATACCCTGGCACGTNTCTGCCTTCCACCCGGATTACAAACTGGTGAGCCTGCCGTCAACACCCCGGAAAACGATAGAGAAGGCCGTGGACATCGGCTACGGCGCCGGGCTGAAATACGTTTACGGCGGAAACATCCCCGGCGTCGGCGAAAATACGTATTGCTATAAGTGCAAAACGCCGTTAATAACAAGATACGTATTCAACGTAATGGAAAACAACGTGATGGATTCGAAGTGCCCGAAATGCGGCGCTGAAATCCATGGGGTTGGCCTGTAATAATATGATAAAAAAGGACGATTTACTTGGGCTCGTTGTTGAGGTAGGAGAGATCTCCCTTGAATCTGCCGCAAGGAAACTTGGCGCTGATGAAAAACAGGTGCTGGATATTGCATACGAACTCGAAAAAGAGGGCTGGATCGAGAAGGTAGACCGGGAGCTGAATAACCCCCATCTCATACCAAAAAAAGAGGCATTCAAAAGGATGCATGTGATAGCGGAGTCCGTGATAAAGAGGTCTGCCAGGGAAGCCAAAGAAACGAAAGATGAAAAAGACAAAGTCAAAAACCGGATGAAGAATAACCTTTTAGCCCTCAAAAAAAGCATAAAAAAGAACGCGTTAGACTTGATTTTTATCGCATCCATTATCGTTTCACTTTACATGTTTGACAGTTTCCTCAGAGATATCAATGAGAACACCGGCTATTTTGTCATTGGCGTATTGTCATTTTCATTAGCTATAGTTGTCTATATGGTGTATAAAAGCCAGTTAAAGGTCCACAGGGCCGTAGTATTATTAATGCCCTTTGTCAGGGAAGAGGAAAGCGAAATCATGAAGGTAATTTCTTTTGTCCTAAGCATCGCGTTTTTCGGCAGGTTTATACTAAGTCCATCCCACCAGATTTATAACCTCCTCCTTGGAAGTATTTTTCTATCGATGATGCTTGTGCAGTACCAGGAACACCTAAAGGCATCAAAGAAGATGAGGATCGTAGTGGGTCTTACACTTATGATAATCTCGATAGCGCTGATACTCAAATTTTTTATCCTACTTCTGCTTGGCGGTTTTAGTTTTGAGAATCTGCAAATAATAAAATACGATATAATATTCGGTGTGCTGATATGGCTCTTTGTTAAAAACCAGAGAAACTATTTTTGTATCGGGCCGAAAACCATTGAGTTCATGATCCGGGACGTCGCACAGGAACGCCCGGAAGACAGGTCTGAAAGGTTTTATTGACCATCGAGGTTATCTACTGCATGCGCCTTTCTGCATAGAAATGAGGCACTAAACAGACAAGATTATGCCTCTCTTCTTTTCAAGAGTTCCTCTATCACCGTGGCATACGCAGGCCTTGTGATCAAGACCCCGACCAGAACCCCTATTATTGTAGTGAATGCAAATCCTTTCAGGGAATAGATGCCCAAAAGGGGGAGCATCGCGGCAATGGTGGCTGCTGCTGCGGTAAATATGATGAAGAAGGACCTCTTTATCCGCTCGGCTATGCTGACGACCTTCTCCTTCTTTCTTCCCTGCTGGAGGGTTTCATCCGTTATCACAATCTGGTCGTCGACGCCTGTTCCGACGGCAGCGATCAGTCCGGCAATTGCAGCCAAATCGATACTCCAGTCGATGGCCGCCGCGATGCCGAGGATCATTATTATCTCACTCAAACTTGTGATGATTATCGGTATGACAATAAATCCGTGCCTGTATCTTGCGAACATCATCAGGGAGACGCAGATTATCGCAAGAAAACCTGCGATTAAGCCTTGGTTCAAGAACCTCATGCCGAGCGTTGGGGGGATGTTCGTTTCAGAACCTATTGTTACGGGTATGGGCAGGTTTCCGCTTGACAAAAGCACCAGTGTCGTCGTGACCTCGTCTTTTGCGCCCTCTTGAGTAGGCGAAGTGCCGGATATCTGCGCATTGTACCACGGTTTTCCTTTCGGGTCGAACCTCAGGGCAGGGGACGATTCAAGTCCGGTCAAATCCTTGACCCACTGCCCTATGTGGCATGCGTCGTTCACCTGGGGGCACTCTACGCGCTTCGTCTCAAAACCTTTTGCCTCAAGCATCCCGCGGATGTCCTCCGGAATCTTTTCATCGCTTCCAGCTATTATAATCTTGAGGTAGCCCTCGTCCTGCATGGCTTTAAGTTCCGCCGACAGGTCGGTTTCGTTTTTCAGGACGGTTATCGGGATCCTTGCCCTTTTCTCGATTATATCTACGGTCGTATCGCCAAAGGAATAATCAACCGTCGCCTCAAGCATCGTGTTGTAGTCGTCCTGCGACATCAGGATGGTGCTGTTGACCGGGCGGTCTATGAACATGTCTATCGGGCGGCCTTCCTTTCCTGTTGCGACATTTCCGATGCGGTGCGCGCCCTCAGTGTTGTATTCTATGCCTACAAACCAGTTGTATCCGTTCGTAACCCGCTGGATACCGCTGCCTGCGGTGCCGGTGTCAAGGGTTATCTCGTCGCCCTTTGTTGCAAGATCCCCATCGATCAGCTGCTCAAAGCGCGCCTGCTGCTTGATTATGTTCTTGACGTTTTCCTTCTCTTCTTCGGACGAGTTGGCAACCTCAATCAGGATGTACTGGTCGCGGTAAGGCCGCACTAGGATGTTCTTAAGTCCCATTGCATTTACACGCCTTTCGAGTATTGTCTTCTCCTTATCCATCTCTTCCGTTGTCGCAGGCCGCTCAAGACGCAGGTGCATCTGGAACCCGCCGGCGAAATCAAGCCCGTAATCAAGCCCGTTTCCTGCTGCGACGCCCTTGTCCTTGTTCATCGGCACTACGTTAAAAACCAGAAGCAGCGAGAACGCTACACAAAGCGTCATGAATATAACCCTGAATCTTCGCAATATGCTTGCCATTTTTCAGTCCTCGGTTTTCAGTCTTGGGTCCTCAACCCACCTTACATGCTGATAGTATTAGATTTAGATGTTCTCATTTAAATCATTCATTCATTTTGCTACATTCCCTATCTTTTTTAATTGCCCCAAGTAACTTAAACAGACTCATTCTTATTGGTTTAAGTTTGTTGAGAAATTCTTTGTGTTTTTCTTCTGTCAAATGTCCTACATCTCTATAAAAATCAAGCCAAAACTCTGTTTCGTTAGCCTCGCCGATGCATGTTGAAATCTTCTGTTTCTGCTGATTTTTATTTTCAAAAGACGACATCTCTGCAAGATTTGTGCAGATACTTGTGCTGCTACCCCCTATTTGGTCTTTTATTCGGTAGTTTCCTTTTAGCGACTCGGTCGCTTTATATATGTCCCTTGCGAGTGCATATGCATCTTGATACACCCTTAAATTCTTGAAATTCTGAACCACTTTGTTATCCTTTTGGTTTTCAACTTGAGTCCAGTGAATTTGGCGGTCAAAGACACAACCGAAAACTGGAAACCGAAAACCGATAATTTTGCGGGAGGAGGGATTCGAACCCACGAAGACCTGCGTCACAGGATAACTTATTGTATCTTTTGTAATCTTAAGTCCTGCCCCTTTGGCCGACTCGGGCACCCCCGCATTTGTGGGTTTTTGGTTTTGTTATGTGTGGCTGAGCGAAG
>MCBF01000001.1:1082579-1086537 GCA_001742785.1 Candidatus Altarchaeales archaeon IMC4 | reverse complement strand
GAACTGATCGCAAGCATCAGGGCAAGCGACCACATGATTCTTCCGAAGAAATTGCTCCTGGATAAACTGCACAAGAAGTTCGAAAAGCCGCGCCTCCGGGTCGTAATCGACGACGAGGCGGTGCCGTTTGTGGCGGAGGGCAAAAGCGTATTCTCGAAATTCGTAACCGGGGTAGATACGGATTTGCGATGCGGCGACTTCGCGCTGATAGTCGATTCGAATGACAAACTGGTCGCCTGCGGAAGTCTTGTCTTATCCCCGAAAGAGATGCTGGACTTCGACAGGGGGCCTGCCGTGAACGTGCGGTGATTGCCTTTTGGCAATACCCGCTGCCTTTATTTATGCCTAAGAACAATACCCTATTATGACAAACTATCATGTGACAATGTTGGGTAAAAAAATAGGACTGACTTTGAGCATATCCCTACTGTTTTTATTACTATCATTACATGTATGCGCCGACGACAATAAACAGTATATTCTATTTGCCCACGGCATGGGGGCGGATAAAAGCGATTGGGATATGTTCGCGGATTATGCAGGGCATAGTCATCACACTGCTTTCGCACGGATGTCTCCCGGTGCGGTTCGGTAGCCGATAGGGCGCAGACCCTTGCGAAATATATCAATACTCTAGATGTCCCGGACAATAGCATTAAAGCAGTGGGCCACAGCATGGGTGGAATAGATTTGCGATACATAGTTGGGGAAGCGCATGCCGGACACGAGCCCTTTTTATCGGCCGCCAAGAAAATTAAAGAAGTATATACTATTGGAAGCCCGCACGGCGGCTCTTTTGCATTGGAACTTGCAACCACCCAAGTATGTATCTTACGAGTCAATGGCGACTGCCATATACATGTCCCTATAGAATTATCAAAAGCGATAGGAACGGTTCCTGCTTGCGACCCCGGCGATGCCGCTCGGAAAGACCTTTCTGACAAGGGTATGAAACAGTTCAACGAAAAGTATCCCTATTCGGAATTTAGCGTAAACGGAAGACATATACCATTTCTTGCATTTCATTTTCAGTGTCCTGTTTGCGGGGGAACCTCTGACTGCGCAGTCGGAACCGGCGGGCAGACGTGGAATGGCGCGCCACAGAATCCGGGGCCAAGCCTCTTGGCTGTGCACAGTTCTGATATTCACAATAACATCTGTAATTTCTGGAATGATTTGGGCTGCGAGAAGTTGTGCGAGCCGCAATGCAGTTCGTGCGAATGCCGGACTGTAGATGCGGGACCCGTGCACCAGACAATATGCCCTCCTTTTAAAGATACCTGCGATGCAATATGCAACCAGTGCAAGAGCACGTGCGGGTCGTGCCCGTCATGCCCTGCGGAACTGAGTATGACACGAGATGTCCTTGATAATATTCTTAAGGGTTCTGATGACGATGGATTTAGGGTGCGGCCCCACCCTTTAATGTTATCTATGGGGCAAGTGGGGCAAACTACAAAAGAGCAGGGTTGCATAGACTCTGGAGGGGAAGTGTCGGCGAAGATGTGCTGCAAAAGCACTGGCGATTTCCCGAGCACTTGCCTTATCGGGGCGTGCGGATGTGCGCCAAATGATAGCCATGAGGTAAAAACCTGCGATTGTGGTAAAGGTAAATGTTTTAACGGAACCGAGTGTGTGTCAGCCGCAGCAAGTCAAGACCAAACCACAGAAGAAGAGGCAAATTTGGAGTCAGCAAAACTAACACCAACAATAATTGGTTTGATTATTGGGTTGGTAATCGGCGGGCTGACAGTATTTTTCATGAGAAGGAAATAATCTTCTGCGGTGACAAGAGTTTGTGTCCCATTAGAAAGCCCGACTTTCTAATGCGGATAATGGCATTTATAAACAACCCGTCAAATAATTATATTCCCGCAAGGAGATGTGAAACTACTGTGTTTTGAATCCAAAATTTTGAAATTCGAAGAATTTCAAAGCCATGAGATTACAGGGTAATCTCAATGAGGGATGGTGATTTCTATGGGTTACTACAAATATGTAGGAGAGCTCTACAAGGGGCTTAAGGCAAAGATAAAGAAACCTGAAAACAAGGAACTCGGCGAACTGGTCCGCGAAAGAAAGGTACAGTGGCGCAAGGGCGATGCAATCGTCCGCGTCGAGAAGCCGACGAGGATTGACAAGGCCAGAAAGTACGGCTACAAATCAAAACAGGGTTTTGCGGTTGCGCGCGTGAGGCTGCGCCGCGGCGGGATGCGGAAAGAGCGCGTCAGCGGCGGGCGAAGGCCGAAGCGTGCCGGTGTGGACAAGATAACGCCCAAAAAGTCAATACAGCGTATTGCCGAGGAGCGCGTTCAGAAGAGGTTTCCTAACATGGAGGTGCTAGGCTCTTACTGGATGTGGGAGGACGGCCAGTACAAGTGGTTCGAGGTCGTTTTAGTTGACCCGGCGCACCCTGCGATAATGACTGACAAGGATGTCGGCTGGATTTGCGAAAAGCAGCACACAAAGCGTGCGCTGCGCGGCTTGACGCCTGCCGGAAAGGACGGCCGAGGCCTGAGAAACAAGGGCAAGGGCGCAGAGAAGCTAAGGCCGAGCATCAGGGCGAAAGGGCGAAAAGGGAAGTGAGAGGCAAAAGGTACTTTCTATACAGAAAGATCTTTTCTTTCTTGCGCCAGAGAAAGAAGAGACTCGCTCTTGAAGTGTCCTGAGAGCCTAACAAGTATGGGTGCATCCTGTTGTCCCTATGTCGTTCCATTTACCTGGGCTCCCACAAGTATTATCACCCCCGGAGTTTGAAGACGCAGAATCGTCCAAATAGAAATCGCCTGCCCCATCATTACTGCAAACCGAGTTACTATTTATCGTATTTGAGGAAGAAGAAGAACCTAAGATAATCCCTACAACACCATTTGAATTTGCCGTGTTGCTTGTTAGGGTGTTAGCTGAAGAGTGATGCCCTATATAAATGCCTCTATAAAAACCGGTAATTGTACAGTTTTTAATAGTATTCCCTGTCTTAAAAGATAGGCCAATCCCATATCCACTTCCAGACCCGCTAATCTTATGGTTCTGGCAGTCAAAAACCTTGTTAGTGAAACTTACAGACGCACCAACGCAGGTTCCTGAAACGCCCGTTATGTCATGGGTTAATGTTACGGTAGAACAACTGGCATCCTTTAACTTCGTATTGCATTCTGAGCAGGAGGAGCAACTGCAGCCGGTTGGAACAAGGGACATACATGGCAGGCATTCTATTCCTGTTGTACCTTCTACAGTATCACACATGTTATTGAATCCTTCATTGTTGTCGCCTTCATCCTTAATGTCTTTTTCTGTATTTAAACAGACCTTATTATCCGACACCGTGTTGCTAGAGCAAGAATCGCTAATATGGATTCCGTACTTCGTATTATCCTCTATGGTGTTCCGATACAACCTATTCATCTTTGAACGGCAGGATAGGTAAACCCCGTATGTATTTTCCGACAACCGGTTATTTTCCAATTTGATACTAGTGGACTCGTGTAAATAGACCCCTCTCGAAGACCCGACAATTACACAATTTTGTATTGTAGCCACATCTACATTATAGAGATATAGTCTGTGATTTTTATTCTGGAACTTTTAATTAATCACATGACATGGAATTTACCTGTTGGCGAGGACTTTCTGCCAAACATTTCCATTGATTTTTTAGAGAAACGTTTGGCCCAAGAGCAAAAAGCGAAACCCCGCTTGCGGCTGCTTGCCGCATTGCGGCGCAAGCAGAACTGGAGTTTTGATGAAATCGCGAATGATTTACAGCTGCCGCGGCGCACTGTCCACGGCGCACTATGGCGTTTTGTGGAACGCGGCATTGATGCTGCCTACGATGCCGCAAGGTGCGGCAGGCACCATTACCTGACTGAAGAACAGCGGCTGGATCTACGGGAGCGCCTGATAGCCGGGCCCAAGGCCAGTGGCTTCAGGGAGGGTTTCTGGACGACGCGGATGGTTT
>MCBF01000001.1:1079039-1082479 GCA_001742785.1 Candidatus Altarchaeales archaeon IMC4 | reverse complement strand
TGACGTAGTTCCTGCTTGGAAAAACGCCGATGCCTTTAAGCGAAATGTCAAAGGGCGCGGTTCCTGAAATCGCAGAATTTACGGCACTGCATATTTCCGCGACCTTCTCACTCTCGACCTCCCCAAGAAACTTCATGGTCATGTGGAAGTTCTCAGGCTCGACCGGTTTGCACTTTGAAAACTCAGATGCCCTTTTCTGCGCTACTGCAAAATCTTCCTGCCAATCGCAGGGGATTGCGATAAAAAGCCTCATAGTTTTGAGATTTCCGTGAACGCCGAGACCACCCTCTCGATTTCCTCGCCGGTCAGTTGATACGTGCTCATCTTGAAGTGCTTTGTCAGCCCGGATTTTATCCCGACAATGCCCCTGTCCTTCAACTCCTTGTAAAGGAAGAAGCGCCCTTTTTTGTGCCTGTTCGAGATCTCGAAAAAAATCGGTGCAGCAAAGAACATCAAATCGTGGTTGTGCGGCCGCTGCCCCATTTGCTGCATGCCAAGATTTTCCATTTGTTTTGAAAATTTGCGCGCCTTTTCAACCTCTTCACCCCAGTTTTTTACGCGCTCAACAACGGCCGGGAATGATGCCATCAATGTGATAATCGGCAGGCCCCGCGAGGTACAGCCCAGAAGCTCGACCTCTTTTATCTTGTACTTTTCGGACTTCCTGAAAAGCACCTCTGCGTATTCGGACGAAGTGCCAAGAACGCCGACCGGCCCCGATGCCGCCATGGACTTGTGGCCCGAGCCGACGATGAAGTCCGCGCCCAGTTTTTTTGCGCTGATCGGCATCCTTCCGACCGAATAGGCGCAGTTCAAAAGCAGCGGGACATCGTACTGGTGGCATATCTTCGCCACCCTTTCTGCGTCGGGGAGGTTCCCGTAATTGCCGTCAGGGTAGGTGAGGAGTGCGAGTTTAGGGGGTTTTCCTGTTTTTGATTTTGCCCCCTCTATCTTTTCTGCGTATTTATCCTCGAGAATTTCGTACTCGGGCTCGCCGGTTTTTTCGACCTCAAAGAACTCAACACCCGCGCGCTCTGCGGCGACATACGAGGTATAGTGTGCATTCGAATCCAATACTATGCAGTCGCCCTTTTCGCACAGCGAGTGCATGACTATGAACTTCGACTCCCGCGCCCCGTTCGTCACCCTTGCGGTCTCGGTGCCAAGGAATTCGGGGAGCGTCTCGTGCACAAAGGACTCTACCGGCGGGTTCTTTATCCGGTCAAGGCAGCCTTCGCAGAAATCGCAGACCGAGTAGCCGTCGCACCACTCAGGGACAACCCGGCGGGCGGCATCGCTTAGCACCCCCCCTCGCTGGAGCGGGTTCAGGTTTATAAACCCGGATGCTCTGTGGAGGTCTTCGAATTTCTTATGGTTTTCGCCCATTTTTCTTTTAGCAGCGTACCGCTTCTTAATTTTTATGTTCGCATTCTATATATATTAGATGAACAAGTTTGCAAAAGACATTCTCAAAGAGTCCATGAGCAAGGATCATGTAACGGTCATGGAAAAGCTTGAGGAACCGAAACATGACGAGGACATTGCCGAAGCACTTGGTGTCAAGGCGACGATTGTCAGGACGATCCTGAACGACCTTCACTCGAAAGGCCTTGTGAAATACGAACGCACAAAGAACGAAAAAACCGGCTGGTACACCTATCTTTGGAAGAAACGGGAAGAGAAGCTCGCGGATTATATAAGGGGCTATCTCAACGAGCGTTCTGAAGCCCTCCGGCATGAACTTGCGTTGGCAAAGGACGGCATGATAATAACCTGCGGCTGCACGAATCTCTCGGTTGACGATGCCCAGGACGTGGGTTTTTTGTGCGAGAAATGCGAGGGGACTTTCCGGGAATTCGACAGTTCCGAAGCAATAAAAAAACTGGACGAAGAAATTGCAAGGATTGAAAAACTTCTTAAGAAGGCGTGAAGTCAAAGCGCTGAAAGAGGCCGGATGCCCCGATGCCGTTGTCCTGCACTGTGTTGCGGTATCGCGTAATGCCAAAAATATTGCAAATGCGATTAAGAAAAATGGCCACGAGATTGATGTCGATTTTGTGGAATCGGCATCCCTTTTGCACGACATAGGCAGGTCNAAAACCCACGGCGTGCGCCACGGGATAGAGGGCGCGGATATCCTGAGGGGTGCGGGTTTTGCGGAAAAATATGCGAGGGTGTGCGAGAACCACATCGGGGCGGGAATCGGCAGGGAAGAAGCGAGGGAACTGGGCNTGCCTGAAGGGAATTATATCCCTGAAACCATCGAAGAAAAGGTCATTGCGCATGCCGACAACTGCGTAGAGGGCGACAAGGTGGTGGACGTCCTTGAGACCGTGAAAAAACTTGAGGCAAAACTCGGAAAAAACCACCCTGCCGTAAAGCGCGTGTTGGAACTTTCCGATTACATAAATACGCTCATAGATAAATAATCTTAATCTATATTTAACAAAATGAAACCAAGAGTCCTGATCACGGACAAGATACACGACAAGGCGATAGATGCGGCACGCGAATTTGCGGACGTCGATGTGGATATAGGGTGCTGCCCGGAAAACCTGATAAAAAAGATAAGGGGCTTTGACGCGCTTATCGTAAGAAGCGAAACAAAGGTCACGCGCAATGTCATTGAGGCCGGAAAAAAACTGAGGGTTATCGGCAGGGCGGGCGTGGGTCTTGACAACATAGATGCCAATGCGGCCAAGGAAAAGGGGGTCGAGATAGTCAATTCCCCCGAGGCATCGAGCATTTCCGTCGCGGAACTCGTGTTCGGCTCCATGCTTGCAGTTATGCGAAAAATCGTGCAGGCGGATAAGTCAACAAGGGCGGGCAAATGGGAGCGAAGCCGATTCTCAGGAAACGAACTTTACGGGAAGACCTTAGGCATCATCGGATTCGGAAGGATCGGGCGCGAGGTGGCTTTGAGGGCTAATGCCTTCGGGATGAATGTTCTGGCATACGACCCCAACATAACCAAGGATGCTGCGCGGAAATTAAACGCGCAATACGAGCCGGACCTTGATAATGTGTTCAGGAAGTCGGATATAATAACGCTGCACGTCCCTCTGATTGACTCGACGAAAAACATGGTCAATAAAAAGCGCCTTGAAACGATGAAGGAAAACGCAGTTATAGTCAATATCGCGCGGGGCGGGATTATCGATGAGAAGGCGCTGTACGATGCGCTGAAAAACAGTACGATTGCCGGCGCGGCGCTCGACGTTTTCGAGAAAGAGCCACCTGCCGGAAGCCCTCTTTTAACGTTGGACAACATAGTGCTGACCCAGCACCTCGGGGCGTCAACCGACGAGGCGCAGATAAACGCAGGGATTGTTGTCGTGGAGAAGGTAAGGGATCTGCTTGGGACAAATACGTAAAATATGGAACTATAGTATGTGATTTTTATTCTGGAACTTTTAATTGATTACATGTTTACTAACGAT
>MCBF01000001.1:1072643-1078939 GCA_001742785.1 Candidatus Altarchaeales archaeon IMC4 | reverse complement strand
GCAAATTCGCGAAGGTCTTCTCGTGGTACGACAACGAGTGGGGCTACTCGAACAGGATGGTTGACCTTGCGCAGTACGTGATGAAATAACCGGATGATGAACCCTCTGTTTGGCATACGCCTGAGATGGTACGACGACACCTCGCTTAACGAGGACGATAAGAGGAAACTCTCGGAATTGTTCCTTAAAACATTGGGTGTAACGAGCGAGGTGGCCGTCGACATCTTCGAGGCGCTTTTGACGGCGCGGGCTGACAACCGCGCGATAACCGTCAGGGAGATAAAACAGGCTGTCGTTGAAAACCGCAAGCAAAGGGGTTGCCCCCTTTCAGGCCTGACCGAGCGCAATATCCAGATACGGATGAAATTCTTCCGCGACATAGGCCTGATCAAGTACGTCGAAAAGATGGGCGACCGCTATATCTTCCCCGGAAACAAAAAGCCGAGCGAGGTTTTCGAGGAATACACCAAGCCGCAGGTTGCAAGCAGCCTGAATTACATAAAACGGGTTCTCGAGAAGACCGAAGATGCGTACGGGGTTTAGGGGAGGTTTTTCGGGTTGTTCACAACCACAACACCCTCCCGTTTTAATTTTTCAAGATTGTCAAGGTCAACCTGCCTTGGGTAAACCTCAACCCTCCTTCCGTCAGGCGTCATGCTCGTCTCCTTTCCCTCGAAGTCCGTCGGCACAACGATCACAGGGACCCTCCGCTTCAGCGCCTGCGCGGCGACGTTCGTGACAAGCGAGTCGGCAATACCTGAGGCCAGTTTGGCGACGGTGTTGGCGGTCGCCGGCGCGATGATGACCTTCGTGTATTTCTTCTCGTACATCTTGCCGCAGAACGGCGAGCTTTCGCCCTGCCCATCCTCGAAAACCATATTTTTTGCCACGGCCTTCACCTCGTCAAAGAGGTGGTACATCATGGCGACCTCGTGGCCGGCGGCCGAGAAAACGACGGTTACCTCATCGGATGATTTTTTCATCGCATCAAGGGACTCCCTCAGAAGGTGCCCTGCGCCGGTTATGCACCAGATTATTGCCATCTTAAAGTTTAGTTATCGAATCGGAGATGTCCTCATTTTCCCCCTTTTCGCAAATGAGCCGGGCAACAGCGTTCGGGACTAAGTTTCTCCACTCTTTCCCCTCTGCCATAAGCTGCCTGATCCGCGTGCCGTTGTACTCGAGAGGGTTGTACATCCTATGCCTTACGACCTCGACGTCCGCTTTCCTGAAGCACATTATCGTCCAGTCGTTGTTCGAGTAGACGACCTTGAAGTTTGCAAGCTTTTTTACCTGCGAAACCCAGAGCCAGTCATTGTAGACGTCCTCAACCCAGATTATCCTGTACTTGGACTGCGATATCCGCGCTTCGTCAAGGGCGGAGGTTATCATCACCTGCCTCTCCTGTGCAGAATACGGATTTTCGGCGCTGCCGGACTCCTGCGCGCTTCCTATCGCGATAACGACATCGTCAAATTCTTCGAGGATTTTTTTGACGACCTCGAGGTGCCCGTTGTGGAACGGCTGGAACCTGCCGATGAATAGTGCGGTTGTCATCTTGTTATGATGTATAAATATTTATGCCACCCCTCGTAATATATTATGAAATGACCTCGATAAATCTGCCCGCCGGATTTGAAACGGCCTCAAGGAGGATATTCAATAAGGAGCCAGAAATTGTTCTTGAAGAACTTATGGCGAGCGAACTAAGGAGAAAGCTGATAGAGTACAGAATCGTTGACGAACGATTTAGACAAGAATATGGGATGGGTTTTGACGAGTTCAAAAAGAAAAACATCGTTGGGAGGCAGAAGCATTCCTTCAATGTCGAAAGCGATTTTTGCGACTGGGAACTCGCTGTGGATGGAATCGGGACTATAAACAAGGAGTTGAAACGGATATTGAAATGAGATTAAATGAATTTATAGATTCAGTCAATGCCGCTGCGAATAAATTCTTTCTTAGGGTTGAAATTTTAGCGAAAACGGAAAATGCCGTTAAAATCAGAATAAACTTATCAGGAAATATATTTTTACAGTTCTATTATAATCAGGAATCAAATACTTCTAACTATGTTTTGGTTGGTTGGAATAGAAGGCTGTACGGCAGGGATTCGGTCGGTGGGAGATGGCACAGGCATCCTGCAGATAATCCGGATGAGCACGATACGAGCAAAGATGGTAAAAGGGAGGTCTCACCAGATGAATTTCTGGAAGAAGCACTGCACGTTTTAAAAGCACAATGGAAATAGGCCAGGTCATCGGGACAACATCGCTCCGGACGTTCAGGTTCGTCATAAAAGAGGGCGCGGAAAAACACGTAAAGCGCGACGAGTTCGTGTCGGTTCGCGAGTCGGTAACCGGCAGGGAGATTCTGGGCATAGTCAAGGACATCGTTACCTCAAACGAGCTTCTGCCAGACGAGTTCGGCAGGGACATGCGCCTTGGTGACATAATCCTGAATGAAGGGGAGTACCCAGTCCCGATAGTCAAGATATTAGGTTACGAGGGCGAGAACGGCCTTGAGATCCCCCGCTACGGCATAAAGCCCGGCGCGGTCGTGGAACTCACCAACGACGAAACGCTCAGGAGGATCCTTGAGCAGGACGCCGCCAAATCCGCATACATCGGGACAATATCCACGCGCGCGAGCATCCCGGTGAGCCTGTCGCTGAACGACCTCATCTCAAGGCACTGCGCTGTGCTGGCGATGACGGGGGCCGGAAAAAGCTACACGGTCGGCGTTATCATAGAGGAGATCATGAAAAAGCACGGCTCGATCGTAGTGTTCGACCCGCACGGGGAGTACCGCGGGATGGCAGTCAATGATTCGGATTCCTGCATATACTCCATAGAGGGTGACAACAGGATAAAGATTGCAGTCAGATCCCTTCATACGGGCGACTTCGCAAACCTGATACCCGACCTCACCGACCCCCAGCGGGACCTTTTGGACGAGCTTTTGAACATGATCTCCAGGTTCTACGAGGAGTACGACCTGTCAGTCCTGACGAAAGTCCTTTCCGAGTTGTACGATGTCAAGAAGGCAAGCGACAAGACAGATGGCCAGTTCCCCTCGGACATCTTATCCAGCATTGCCAGAAAGGTAGGGCTTGCAACGATCGGTGCGCTTATGAGAAGGGTGGGTCGGCTTGAGAACATGGGGCTTTTCGACGCAAAGGGGATGCCTCTTGAAGCCATAATCAGGAGAAACCAGCTTACCATAATGGACCTTTCCGAGGCCGACGAGCGCCTGTCCGAGACCGTCGTCGTGGCCATGTGCCGCAGGATATTCAACGCGAGGAAAAGCCACGAGAAGAAGGGCGGCTCAAGCGTGCCGACGTTCCTTATCGTGGAGGAGGCGCACAACTTCGCGCCGAGGGGCGTCGAGGACCGCGTCGTCATGTCGCGCGCAATATTACGGAAGATTGCAAGGGAAGGCAGAAAATTCGGCGTCGGGCTGTGCATAGTTTCGCAGAGGCCGAACAAGCTGGACGCAGACGTCCTTTCCCAGTGCAACACGCAGATCATAATGAAGATTGTGAACCCCTCGGACCAGGAGTACATCCGCCAGTCGGTCGAGACAGTGACCG
Source organism: Candidatus Altarchaeales archaeon IMC4 (assembly GCA_001742785.1). GTDB lineage: Archaea > Altiarchaeota > Altiarchaeia > IMC4 > IMC4 > IMC4. Next base: position 1,075,347 of record MCBF01000001.1, on the reverse strand, counting down.
AGGACATAGTGCGCGATTTGCCGTCGCTTTCCAGAGGGGAGGCAATCGTCGTGGGTAGCGCGATAAGGATGCCCGTTCCGGTTAAGATAAGGATGCGGGAAACCACGGTCGGCGGGGAGGACATCGACATCGTCGGGGCTTGGAATTCCGATTAAGGTTCTGATTTTAAATAATGAATCAAATATAGTAGCATGTCTAAAATTCTGATGATACTTTTGGTCGCCGCGGCTGTCTTCATAGCCGGCTGCGGCGAGGGGCCGCAGGCGACGTGTTCGGACGCGATCCGGAACCAGAGTGAAACAGGAATCGACTGCGGAGGTCCCTGTGCACCATGTGCGACGTGCAGCGACGGCATCAAAAACCAGAATGAGGCGGGCATAGATTGCGGCGGGCCTTGCACCCCCTGTCCCACCTGCTCCGACAAAATCCAAAACCAGAACGAGGCCGGCATTGACTGCGGCGGCCCGTGCGCAGCATGCCCGACGTGCGATGACGGAATCAAAAACCATGGCGAAAAAGCCATCGACTGCGGAGGGCCCTGCAGGGAATGCTCGGTGGGTGAATTATGTTTTGGCCTGAAAGGAGACCAGCTGGACAAATGCTACTGCGAATTTGCGGTAAAAGCAAACAATAGCGGAGTATGCCGCATGATTAACCAGTCCTTTTACAAAGACGACTGCCTGCGGTCCGTTGCGAAGGAAACCATGAACGCATCATATTGCCAGGAAATAAAAGAAAATTTTACATCAATCGAGTGCTATAACGACGTTGCGATAGCTTCGGGAGACATCGGGCTTTGCGATATGCTGGCAGCGGATCCCAAGAAGGACGCTTGCCTTTACACGATAGCAATCGATAAAAATGACACGAAGATATGCGAAATTATAAAAGCGCAATATTCCCGCTACAAGTGCACAGCACTCATCAGAGCCGACCCGACGGAATGCGAAAATATAGACGGCAACAAATCAAGGGACTGGTGCTATCTTGCCGCAGTGGAGAAAAAAACCGACGGGGCGTTCTGCACGAACATGACCGATATTTCGGTAAAGGACAAATGTTACTCATTCGTTGCAGCGCAGAAGATAGACGAATCCCTTTGTGAGATGGCCTCTGGCAATTCAACCAAAAGCGATTGTATCAAAGGGGTTGAAGCGGCAAGGCAAAAACTTATCGAGATACAGAAGCAATTAGGCAACGACAGCGGGCTTGTGGTTGAGCCAAGATAAACCCTGCACAGAAAAAAAACAGACCAAAAACTAACAAGAAGAAGCCCCTGCCAGACTTATCGCAATTGAGCCGGAAACGGATTCTGCATCCAGATTCAGATTCCTCTTCGCTATACATTTAATCTCCTCGGGCGGGTACGAAATCCTTATGAGCCGGGTGTTGCCCCTGATCCCCTTTCCAGAGTGCCTCGTCGTTATCGAGCCCATCATCTCGAGCTCGTTGAGGTAGTCGCCGAACTGCCGCACGGTCCTCGGCGTCCTGTTGAGGCGCTTGCAGTTTTGCTCGTAGGCATCGTACACCTCGCCGGTGAACAGGTCTCCCGTAGGTATGCCGGAAAGCCTGCGGTACGCCCCGCCCCGCAGGGCGAGGTCCGCTATCGAGTAGATGACTATCTGCTGGTGCTCGGGAAGCGTGCTTATGGCCTCGAACATTATGTCCTCCTCGACCGCAGTCTTCGCGCGCTCGACATCCTTGACTTCGACGCGGTCCGCCCCCTCATTCTGCGCAACCTCGCCGCTTTTCTGAAGGAGCCGAAGGGCGTAGCGTGCATCGCCGTCTTGGGCCGCGTAACCGGAAATCAGCGAAATTATGGAATCGTCTATCACGCCTTTGTTGAATCCGGAGGATATCCTCTGCTGGAGTATCTCGTTAAGCTCGGTCGCGTTGTAGGGCCTGAAGACCTTCTCCTCTTCGCACAGGGTGCTTCTGCTTCTCGGGTCAAGCCGCTTTTTCACACGCATGTCGTTCGAGATGCCGATGATGCTGACATGGCCCGATGTGATCTCGTCGTTTATCCGGGTTAGCATATACATCAGGTCGTCGAGCCCCTTTTTTATCTGGTCGATCTCGTCCAGGATTATAATCAGGTTTATGTTGTTCTTCTGGACGACATTCTGGAGTTTTTCATAAAGGCCTGCAGGCGTGGTTCCGACGAGTTTATTTGCCGTGCCGTCGCCAAGCGGGCGGTCATTGAGGATGCTCGTGTTCAGGGCGGGGTCCTCCATGCACCTCAAAAGGACCTGGTACATCGTGTTTCGTACCCTGTTGTTCATGTAGATTATCCTGACGACCGCACCGTTTTGGTTTTCCGGGCCGGAGGCGAAATCAAGCATCTTCATTGCCACGTACTTCACGGCGCAGGTTTTCCCGGTGCCGGTCTTGCCGTAGATGAAAAGGTTGTTTGGTTTTTCGTTTCTCAGGACAGGTGCTATGGCCCTTGTTACCTCCTTAACCTCTTTCTCGCGGTATGGGAGCGTGTCCGGGACATAGTGCGGAGACAGGACAGTTAGGTCATTGAAGATCTTCCTGCCAGAAAGCTCCGCCCTGAAAATATCGTCAATCATTTTTTGGACTTATTTATTAGAGCATGACTATAAAATATAACTAAAAATTTCCATGAAACTCTTGCTTTTATTTAGGGAATTNTTNAATTTCCGTACCAGTTATCTATGGAAATCGCCATATATAACTGGTA
>MCBF01000001.1:1067862-1072543 GCA_001742785.1 Candidatus Altarchaeales archaeon IMC4 | reverse complement strand
AGCTGCGTGTATAAATCGTCAAACATAGTTAGTATTTTACTGTGGCGGTTTAAAAAATACTAAAGAAAAATCCTGAAAATGCCAAAAGTAATCGGGGTCGACCCCGGAACCACAAGGTGGTCTTTTACCGGGCTGGAAACAGGGAATGTATTTCTTGAGGAAACATTAGAAACGGCAGTTGTAATCGAAAACCCACACAAAGTAATCGAACTTCTCAAGGGCGCGGACTTGGTTGCCGCACCGTCCGGCTACGGCCTGCCTGTCAAGAGCGTCGGCGAACTGACAGAAGATGATTTGTTCCAGATAACGCTCAAAAAGCGCGGCGGAAAAAACGTAGGCGTGCGGGACGTTCTTTTGATGATGAAAAACGAGAGGGTAAATGGCTTCACGATTCCATCGGTCAAGCACCTGCCGACCGTGCCTTCCTTCAGAAAAATCAACAAGATCGACATGGGGACGGCGGACAAGGTGTGCAGTGCTGCACTTGCGATAAAACAAAATTACAAAGACTTCGGCGATGCCTCATTCATCCTTGCCGAAATCGGCTCGGCGTTCAACGCGTTCATCTCGGTCGAGGGCGGAAGGATAGTCGACGGCATCGGCGGAACTCTTGCATCCGGCGGCTTTATGTCGTGCGGCGGCATCGACGGGGAGGTTGCGTGCTTGAAAAAGATAACGAAAAAATCGTTGTTCACAGGTGGCCTCAAAAGCATTGCACCTGCTGATGACAAAATATTCCTGAAACCACAAGACAACGACGCAGTCAATTATTTCACCGAGGGCATAATCAAGGACATAAGAAGGGCATCCGTTTCCTGTAGTGAAAAGACGGTGTTCTTCTCAGGTAGGGTTTCTATGATGGATGGTTTTTACGAAATCATGGAGGAACGTCTGCAAGGCTTCGATGTCAGGGCAACAGGCGGTTTCGCAAAGACAAGCCACGCATCGCAGGGCGCGGCGCTTATCGCAGACGGGATGGCGGGTGGGGGAAATAAAAAGATGGTGGAGCATATGAAACTGAAAAACGCGAAGGGCTCGGTTCTTGATGACATCTTTATAAGCGGCGGCGTATAAATTATAAAATATCCCTTTATTCTATCCCAAAAAGAAGAATCCGTCATACGAAACACTTATGAGGGACTTATGTGGGGTCGAAGACCCCACTGGGGGGAATCAGGATTAACCTAAAACTGAAGGGGGGTGAAACCCCCCTGCGGGTTGGAAAAAATGGAAAATGCTTTTATTGGCGATTATTTGGGGACAATAGAGGAATTCGCGCCGGGCGAGGGCACGTATGTTGAAGAGGGAAAGATTTATTCTGCAACCATCGGCAAGGTTATGTCCAATAGTGAACTGCACAGCGTTTCGGTCACGGGGAAAATCGTCCCTGAGCTTGAGGTCGGCAAGGTCGTTTACGGCGACGTCATGTCCATGGGAAAGACCGGTGTTACGGTAATAGTCAAGCGCATTTCGGGGTTCAAGAACGAAATAGACCAAAGGACAATGATTCACGTTTCGAACATCTCCGACTCGTACGTTGACAAGCCGGAGAGCCTGTTTGCTATCGGCGACATAGTTAAGGCGAGGGTCGTGAAGATTTTCAACGGCCTGTTCGACATATCGACAAGGGGCGAATTCGGCGTGGTGAAGGCGTTCTGCAGGAAGTGCCGCGGGCCGATGGTTGTTTCCGAAAAGTTCGAAGGAAAACTGGAGTGCACGCTGTGCAAATGCAGCGACGACCGGAAGATTGCTCAGGACTACGGCAAGGTAAGCGAATTATGAGGCTAAAAATGACAGAGGTAATACTTAACAAAAAAGAAGTGGTTGAGGTTGAGTTTGAGGACAGGGCGATGCCCGAGCTGCTGGTTGCGGATTTGTCGGCGCGAGGAGTTGACAGTTACGTTTACACCGAGCACCCGCTGTACGGCAAGTACAGGGCGCATGTCGAGGCAAAGGATGCGATGGCCGAGGTGAAAAAGTCCGCGGCAAACCTCGAATCCGACTGGAAAAAATTTGCAGAACCTTTTGGTAAAAAGACTACCAAGAAGTGACTGAAAAAATAAAACTCGCGGGGATCACCGACAGCTCAAGCATCGATTATCCCGGGAAGATTTCTGCGGTCGTCTATTTGTGCGGCTGTCCGTTTCGCTGCCCGTGGTGCCAGAACCCCGAACTCGTTCTTGAAGAGGGCTACAGGCTCGCCGAGATAGACGAAATAATCAACGAACTAAAGAATAATTTCCTGATAGACGCGGTCTGCATAACCGGAGGGGAGCCCCTCGCGCAAAAGGAAACGATCGAGCTTCTAAGGCGCATCAAAAGCGAAACCAAACTCCTTCTGAAGATAGACCACAACTGCTTTTTCCCGGACATGCTCGAAAAGGCCCTGCCCTACCTCGACCATCTCACGACCGATATAAAGGCGCCGCTTGACGAGCGCTACGGCAAGGTCACGGGGCTGCCGGGTTCGTGGGAAAAGATCGTTGCAAACGTCAAAAAGTCGCACGAAATCCTGGCGTGTTGGCCCGGCAAAAAAGAGGCAAGGACAACGGTTGTGCCCGGCCTGATCGACAAGGACGACGAAATCCGCGAGATTGCAAAAGTGGTGCATGGCGTTGGTTTTGATTCCTACGTCATCCAACAGTTCCGCCCGGACAAGACCCTTGAGGAGAGGTTCGAAAGGGTCAAAAGCCCCTCTGTAGAAAGGATGCGCGAGCTTGGAAAAATCGCGAAGAAGGAACTGCCGGATACCGATGTCAGGATTGTTACGACCGATGGTGGGTTTGAGACGGTTGGATAAATCCATGTTACATTACGTCTCGGCGTAACTGTTTCTAAAGCAGTTTGGGATCCACAAACCATTATCCAATGTGGGTAAATCTAAGTAATTTGCTTTCTTGATTTAATTCCTAACTTTTCCCTGATTTTTCTCACTACACACAAAAACTAGACGATTGAGGTGTTTTTTACCAAAACGTTTTTAAATATGTGATGTATAATATATACACTACAAAATGGTTTTCACCAGAAAAATAAAGAAAAAGAGCGGTACATATCTGGCACGGGTGGAAAACTATAGAGAGGACGGTAAGGTCAAGCAGAAAGTCATAAAGTACATCGGAAAAGAGATCAATGGAAAACCCATAAGACGGGTAAAGACGAGCGACATATAGCGAATTGCATAAATAACTTAACTTCGCCACTTTGTGCCCAATGAGAAGGAATATCGGGATTTGCTCCAATATTCCTTCATGAAAAATAGTAGTATGTCATTGGGCGGTATAGTATTAATCGACAAAGTAGAAAAACGTTTTGGTGTTTTCTCCGAGCTGTTTTCCGGCATTGCCGGAAAAGCCACGGATTTTACGGGATGCGTTAAACTGCACACCTACAACAAACTGACGCATTCTGTTTCAACTCACCGGATTCTGGAAACTTACTCCGAGGAGGTTGCGCACTACCTCGGAATGGAAGAGATGCCTGCAGAAAGAAACTTGTACCGAGCACTCGATAGGATAGGAAAGCACTTTCCAGTGCTGTTGGAAAGGCATCAGAACCTTCTAAAGAAACACAAACTCATTGACTCGAAACAGGTCGTTGATTTCTCGTCAACTTACCTCGAAGGCAATAAATCAGACCTTGGCATGCTCGGGTACTTGAGAGATCACCGTCCTGGCAAACCCCAGATAAATTTTGGAATAGCAACAGGCATCAACGGAATTCCGTCTGCCCTGACAATCCAGAGGGGTAATGTGCAGGATAAAGAGCATATGAAAGCAGTGCTGAAGGTTGTATCAAAAGTACTACCTAAAGATTCAATGCTCATATTCGATTGCGGTGCGAACACAAAGAAAAATAAGGGGCAAATCAGAGGGCTTGAGTTCCACTACCTAACCCTCAAGGCGAGGAATGTTGACTCCTACAAAAAGCACATACGATACTTCATGCAGAATCCGGATGGGTTGAAGCACTTTGAAGTGAACGAAAGGCACTACCTCTGCGTAAAGAAACAGGAGAGTGATGAAACACGCTATAGGCAAGAACATATATTTTGGAACTTTTTCTTGAAATATATGTTCTTGAATATATCGAATTGCATAAANTAAAAGTTCCATTATTTATGCAATTCGCTATATGTCCTCTTCTGCCCCGAACTCTACGAAACCCAAATCAAGATCAAGTGGCGCAAGTTCGAACGACAGAAGAAGAAGGGCAACGACACGCTCAAAAAGAGGAAAATGGCAAAGTTCCCTTCGGATAAGGGATGGGTGGAACTCGTCCCGCACCTTCAGAAAGCCCTCTGCGAATTGGATAATCCCTACATCAACGGAACCGAAGGGTTTTTCATTCTTGAGAGTTCCGTTGACGCAGAACCGCAGAAGATTCTCGGGTTATACAAGGAGAGGGACAAGGCCGAGAAGTTCATCAGGGCGTTGAAGGAGGGCATTGAACTTCGGCCAGTCAGGCACTGGAGCAAGTGGGCAATAATCGGTATATTTTTCGTGTCTTTCCTCACGAATTTCCTGATAAATTTCTGCCTCACTATCGTTCGGTCTCTGCAAACAGGTTTGCAGATGGCACTTACAGTGGTTTACCCGAAAAACAGCCTCAGATTTACCGTTTTGAGTAATGTTTCACCGCAGATTTTGAGTGTTTTCGGGGATTTTGTGTGGAGATATGG
>MCBF01000001.1:1064186-1067762 GCA_001742785.1 Candidatus Altarchaeales archaeon IMC4 | reverse complement strand
CCCCGACGCTCATTATCATCATATCCTTACCCCCCCCCAAAACAAACGCCGAAAATTCGCGAACCGCCTCCTGCGATGCCGCCTCCACGACAAGGTCCATATCCTGCATTATAAAAAAATCAAACTTATCCGTAAACAAAAGACATGATTTAACTTCCTTCGGAAGCTTCTCAAACCCCCTGCGATCGGCATCAAAAACGCACACAACGTCGCAATCAACAAACCCCCCAAAAACAGCCTGGATGACCACCCTGCCGATATTACCGCAGCCCATTATACCGATCTTCATTATGATAATATATGTATTGGTTTTTTTAAACGCAAACAACAAAACAAACAAGCCGTACGAATACAGGAAATGACCCCCCTCCATAGGACAATAATTTTTCTTCTTTAGGTATTCCGCAGGGTATATGGGTTTCGGTCAACAACACCCAAACCATCACATCTTCAGGTACCAACAACCCCCCACATTCAGATAGTCAACCAACCTACCAAACCCAACCCCTTACAACAAACCGCCAAGACCACACCCAAACACCCCCACCAACAAACTACCACAAACTATCAAAACCTAACACCACACAATAACAAACCAACCCACCAAAACCCAAACCACAAAAAACCAACAAAAATACCAACAACCACGAACCAAACCACCCAACACCAAACAAACCACACCCCCAACCAATACCACACAACTTTTTATACCACCACAACAATATATTACAAGAGGTGTTCAAATGAGCAAAACAATATCTGAATTATACGGCGTGGACATATACACCCAAAAGGGGGTATATATAGGAAAGGTTCAGGAGGTTATCCTAAACCTTGATAAGGGAGAAATTATGCAGTTAAGCCTGCAACCGTTTCGCTCCAATACAGTCTCTACGGAAGAAGTCAAACGCATACTGCAATCAGAATGCGTCAACTACGCAGACGTTACGGAGGTCGGAGATATAATAATCTGCCAGAAGGAACCAAAACCCCCAAAAAAGAAGAGGCAATAAACAAGAATGGAATTGTCTCGTGTGGGGCTGATCGCACACAGGAAGACAGACGCCGGACTGATAAAAACAATAAAAAAATATTTCTTGGATAACGGGCGTTCCGTGTTAATCGACCCGCAAACCGCGAAGCGCTTAAACGAAAAAGGCACGTCCCTTGAAGACATGGACGTTGATGTCGTGCTGGTGATGGGGGGCGACGGGACAATCTTGTGGGCGGTTTCCGAACTAAACCCGAAGATACCGATACTTGGCATAAATACAGGGCGCGTCGGCCATTTTTCGGAGGTAAAGGTCGAGGATGCCCAACAAGCAGTTAAACGCCTTCTTGAAGGGGCAGGCATAACAATAGACTCCCGCAGCAGGATCGTTGCAAACGGGAAATTCGAGGCCCTGAATGAGGTCTGCATATTCCCGGACAAGAACGCGACCCTCCTGGACATGAGGGTGCTGACAGACAACGAGGAACTTGCGAGGTTCCGCGCGGACGGGGTTATTATCTCGACACAAACCGGCTCCACAGCATACTCCTTATCCGCGGGCGGGCCGATACTACACCCGGACGTTCGTGCGCACGTGATAACGCCCGTCTTGCCCTATATGAAGCAGCAGGCGCCGATTGTTGTCCCGGACAGCGCAGAAATAACCGTCGAGTTTCTGAGGGAAAAACGCCCGGCGCACATACTATGCGACGGCCACATAAAGGACCCGGTAGGGGGNGGCAGGGTGGTGATAAAAAAAAGCAAAAACGCGGTCAAATTCATACGCTTTACCACCGACGCCAGGCACACACACGTAAAAAAAGCGACAAAATTCCAGCAATGACGGACAATGGTGACGGTAACAGTATCCTCCATAAACGAGTACTTCTTCTGCCCACGATGCGTTTACCTGCGGAATTTTCTTAAAATCCAACCCACTCCGACAGAAAAACAGCGGCGCGGGATAATCGGCTACCAAATACGACGGGGGTTGTTTATGAGGCAGCGCGAGATAATAGAGAACTCGCACGATGCCGGGGGTGTTTTCGAATCCGCCAAGGCGGAACTGGAAAAAATAATCAGGGAACTTCCGGAAACGTGCCCGCAGGCGGCGGAAGACGCCAAAACCCACCAAACAATTATCGATGAAATAAAACCCGCACTTTTGTCCGAAACACAAACCCTCTCAAAGCGGCTTTCGGCGATAATGTCTGAGGCGGGCCCGCGCGCCGCCGCGCTTGTGTCGCCGCAAAAGACCGACCACTACGTAATATCAGAAACAACAGGCCTGTCAGGAAGGATAGATAAGGTAATAAACAACACGCCGCACCTGATAAACACAGGGCAGGTCCCGGACAAAACCGATACGGGCGACAAGCTGCGGGCATGCGCTTACGCGATGCTTCTTGAGGAGGAAACCGGCAGGAAGGTCGGCCACGCGGTAATCGAGTATGCGAGAACATCGGAACAGCGGCCGGTAAAAATAACGGAAAAACTAAAACAGGAAGTCCTGAAAACCCGCGATGCGATACTTTCGATGGCGGGGCAGCCCCCGGAAATCTGCCCCCACGGGCAGGGCAGCAAATGCGCCGAGTGCGGCTTTGAAGACTGCTGCTACGCGACCTGATTCTGCTTTTTAACCCTCGTTATGTACCCGGCGATTTTGTTTCGTACGGACTTGCTCTGGACGGTGCTGAACTGGCCGACCGCCTTCTTATTGGTTTCAAACTCGGAGGAAAACTCCGCGTCGTACTCCTTCAAAAGTTCCTTCGCAACCCTTTTAAGCGAGGTTTGTTTAATTCTTCCCATTTTTGATAGGTAATGAATTGGAATGGGAATTTAAAAAGGCGTAGAAAAATATTTTTAGGTACTATATGTGATTTAACAGTTATACGCAGATGCACCACCTGCATTAACAAGCCTATTGATAATAGACATCCACTTCATTTACCCCGTCTGAAAATGCTGAAAATGGAATGAAGTTTCTTTTATCGCTATCAACTTTCTTGCCATTCAAATAAATTTCAGCATTAAGCCCGCTTCCGTGATAGTTTATGTTTATTATTGAATCTCTGAAATGCACTCCTTTCACAGTTTTCACATCATCAATGCCTGGAAGCACCACAAACCCGTCATAGCCTGTTTTTGCGTAGGGGATCATTCCAATCTTTGCCAATATAACTGCCTCTGCCCCAAAAATTAGATGCAACCTGCTCCCTGCATCACCCACTTGAAAGTTCTCATCCAAACTTTCCGGAAAATAATCCGACATCTTAAAGATTCGTTTTCTAAAATCTGCTGCTTTGGCGGGATCGCCCAAAATAGTTTCCATAATAAGGCTCATAGGCACCTCTTTGTTTGAGTTGCCAACTGAGGGGTTTGATTAACCCCCTCTTTTGTGAATCTATCGTTTTTTCGGGCGGTTTTTCCACCCCCACCCGTATTTTCCCTTGAATATTGTGCCATACCTAAGGCGTTTAACCCCTTATTCCACCCGTAATCTCCTTATTTCCCTCGCGTTTCCACCACTTATCTTAGCTCACGCTATATGATTTGCGCTTTAGCGTAACAAGTTGGTACAGGTT
>MCBF01000001.1:1059244-1064086 GCA_001742785.1 Candidatus Altarchaeales archaeon IMC4 | reverse complement strand
ATATTCTCGGAGACGATCCTCACGATCTGCTGCGCCTCCTCAAGTGTCATGTCAGGGCTGCCCGTGATGTTCACAAGGGCGCCGGTTGCACCGGACATGTCCACATCCAAAAGCGGCGACTTCAATGCCCTCCTGACGGATTCCTCTGCGCGCGCCTCCATACTCGTATCGCGGTTTGACTCGCCCATGCCAATCATTGCGGTTCCGCCGTTCTTGAGGATAGCTCGCACGTCCGCAAAGTCCAGATTTACGAGGCCGCTTTTTGTAACCATGTCCGTTATGCCCTTTACGGCGTTTGCCAGAAGTTCGTCGGCCACCTTGAAAGCGACGTTCAGCGGCAGGTTCGGTGCAAGCTCCAAAAGCTTGTCGTTTGGGATTACGATAACGGTGTCTGAGTGCTTTTTGAGTTTCTTGAGGCCCTTGAGCGCATTTGCCGCGCGAAACTTCCCCTCGACAGTGAACGGCAGGGTAACTATCCCGACGGTCAGCGCCTGGATATCCATTGCGATCTCTGCCACGACCGGCACGCTGCCGGTTCCAGTTCCGCCCCCAAGTCCGCACGTGATGAAAACCATATCCGCGCCATGAAGCGTTTCCGCTATCTTCTCAACATCAGTTTCGGCGCACTGCTCCCCGACAACCGGGTCGTTGCCTGCGCCAATGCCCCTCGTGAGTTTGGCCCCAATCAAGACCTTCTTCGGCGCCGTGCACCTCAAAAGATGAAGGGCATCCGTGTTGATGGCTATGACATCCCCGCTGTCGACGCCCATCTCCATAAGCCGGTCTATGGTGTTGCTTCCTGCGCCGCCAGCCCCTATAACCTTGATGGATGTTTTTATATTCTCGATTATCTTTCTTAATTCTTCATCAGAGTCCGAAAAATGTTTTTTTGATTCCTGCGGCGGCTTCTTCGCATCAGCCCTTGCAATCGCCTCCTGAACTATAGATTCCATTGTGTATACACCTTATTAGAATTGAATATTAATTATAGTGTATACGACCCTATATAAAAATAGCCCTTTTCTTTTCCCGAAAAGAAAAGGTCTATCCTCGTGAATCTGACAGATTCACGGGAACCAAAAGTGCACGGCACTTTTGCGTTCCCGAAACTCAAAAGAGTTTCGAGGACACCATTTTCGATAAAATCGAAAATGCTTGTCATCCCAAAAGAAAAGGGGGGCGGGCGGTTTTGCAGCCCACGGACATATACTTTTGATACAAAAATGCACTTAGACAGAGTCGAAATATCCGGATTCAAGTCGTTCAGGGAGCGGACGGTCATCGAGTTCCCGGACTCGTTTACTTCTATCATAGGCCCGAACGGCTCAGGCAAATCCAACGTCGTTGACGCAATATGCTTTGTCCTTGGAAAAAGCCGCGGCCTTCGCGCAAGCAACCTTACCGAGCTGATATACAACGGCGGCAAAAGCGGGAAGCCCGCCGAGCGCGCGTACGTCAACATGCACATCTCAAACGGCCCCGAAAACATAAAAATAACCCGCGAGATACGAAGGAACGGGGCAAGTATCTACCGCATGAACGGCAGGCGGACCACGAGGCAGGAGATACTTGACATCGTGGGCGACAACGAGTACAACATAATCCTGCAGGACGACATAACAAAGGTCATAGACATGCGCCCGGTTGACCGCCGCGGCATAATCGACGAGATATGCGGCATCGCCGAATACGACGAGAAGAGGGACCGTGCGGTTTTGGAGCTGAAGCGGGTCGAGGACAGGATTTCCGAAACCCATATCGTAATCGGTGAGAAGCAGGCCCACCTCAGGGTGCTTGAGAAAGAGCGCGCCGATGCTATCAGGTACAAACAGGCAGCAGACGAGCTGAACCGGACAAAGGCAACGATACTTGCGCGCGGTATCGAGCGGCTGCAAAAGCGGGTCGAGCGCTTTGAAAAGGATATCGGGGAATTCAATGCAGAGAAAACGGCATTGGCGCAGCGGGCGCAGAAGATAAAACAGGAGATATCCGAAAAAAACAATCACCTCAAGGAGATCAACGAGGAAATACTCAAACTGGAAGCGGCGCGCGGCGGCTCGAAGATAACCGAGATTTCCGGCGAGATAAAGATGAGGGGCGGCAGGATATCAGACATCCAGCATAATATCGACGGCATATGCGCGGAAACCGCCGTGAAACTGGAAAAGCAGAAAACCCTTGAGGCGGAGCTTTCCGCAGCCCTTGCCGAACTCGATTCTGTCAATAAAAAACACTCCGATGCGGAATCGAAAATATCAGCGCTCGCCGAAAGCATAGATGCATCTCTCGAGGGAAAAATCGATGAGGCAAAGGAACGGCTTCTTCATGCCAAAACGAGGATTGGCGCCCTATCAAGGGAGGCGGAAAAGAACGGGGCCGAGTCCGGTTCGCTGTCGGCTGAGCTGGAATCCATAGAGAAAGAGATGTCCGCGCTTCTTGCCGAAGAGGAAAAACTCGCAAGGCTGATAGACGAAGCCGATGCTAAAGGCAAGTCCGGCAGGGATAAAATGGGCACGCTGAAAAAATCAATAGCAAATATCGCGGGCGAGATAGATAATGTACGCGCATCCCTTGAAAAACTCTCATCCGAGCACGCGAAAAAACATGCGGAGCTTGCGGCGGCAAAACATGCCGCGATGAGCGATTCCATCGGGGCGGTAATGCAGCTTAAGGAAACAACCGCAGGCATCCACGGCACCGTTTCCCAGCTCGGGGAGGTCTCGAACCCGGATTATGAAACAGCGCTTCAGGTTGCGGCGGGCGGGCGGCTGAACCACATAGTTGTGGAGGACGACGAGGTTGCCGCAAGGTGCATAGCGCACCTCAAAAAAAGGCAGGTCGGGCGCGCAACGTTTATCCCGCTCAACAAGATAAATTCGAGGGTTTCCGACGAGGTTCCCGACGGCGCAATAGGGCTGGCGCGCGATTTCATAAAGACCTCGCCTAAGTTCAGGCAGGTTTTCGAACTTGTGCTCGGGGACACGCTGATTGTCGACGACATCGAGGCGGCGCGCGCAATCGGCATCGGCAGGCACCGCATGGTAACCTTAGACGGGGACCTCACCGAGAAAAGCGGCGTGATGACCGGCGGCTGGATGAAGCAGGCGCTTTTGAGCTTTTCGAACCTCGGCGGGATGGAAGAGGAGGTCAAACGCATCGAGGCGCAGATGACAAAGGCCGAGGGGCGGCGCGGCGCGCTTTTATCCGAGCGCAAGGCGCTTGAGGCGGAGATTGAGAGACTTGAGGATTCGTCCGCGCCCGACGAGCGAAAAAATGAGGAGCTGCGGATACGAAAGGCGGTTATTGCCGAAAAGAGGCAGTCGCTGAAAAAGAGGGCGGACTACTGTGCCGAACGTATCAGGGAAATTGAAAAGATAGCATCCGATTTCGATTCCGAGGGGAACAATCTAAAAAAAGACATCGCGGTCCTTGAGAAAAAACTGGACGGCCTCCTGAAGAAAAGGGACTCTTCCGACGTGAAACAACTTGACGAGGCCAAGGACGCCCTTCGCGACATAAACATCGGGAAAAACCATGTGCAGTCCATGATCGAGTCATTGAAAAAGGCAGGTCTGGAAACATCATCCGAAATAAAAAAGGTTTTGTCGCAGAAGGAGAAATTTGCGCAGGACGTAAAAAAACTACAGGAGGAGCGCCGGGAACTGGAAAAAGAGCTGAAGGCTGCGGAAAAGGCAAGCTCTCAAACAATCGGCTCGATAAAGGCCCTGATAGAGGGGCGCGCAAAAATCGAGGAGGAGATAACAGGGCTTGGCGAGGTCAGGGGCGGCATAGACCACAAACTCGGGGAAATCTCAGGGAAAACCGAGGGCATACTGATCGGCAAGGCGAAAAGCGAAACCGAGCTGTCGGGGCTTGAGCGGGACGCAGTGAAATACAAGGGCGTTGAGCCGATAACCGACAAGAACGCAGGAGAACTCGAAGCCGCCGCCGCGGAACTGGAGGGGGCCCTCGAAGGGCTCGGCTCCGTGAACATGCGCGCGATAGAAACATACGACACGGTCAAAAAAGAGCTTGATGAAATAAACGGGCGCCTCGGCACGCTGAAGGACGAACGCCAATCGATATTCAATTTCATGGAGCAGGTTGAGACGAGAAAGCGCGAGGTCTTCATGGAAACCTTCAATGTCGTGAAGCAGAGCTTCGAGCGCATATTCGCAGAAATATCTGAGGGAAGCGGGACGCTTATACTTGACAACCCGAAGGACATCTCTGCAAGCGGCCTCGTAATAAACGCATCCCCGAAGGGCAAGAAACTTATGAACTTAGATGCGATGAGCGGCGGGGAGAAGGTGCTGACAAGTTCCGCGTTCCTCCTTGCGGTACAGCGGTACAAGCCCTCCGCGTTCTACATAGTAGACGAGCTTGATGCGGCCCTTGACAAGAAAAACTCCATAAAACTCGCCCAGCTGCTCAAGAAGTCCGTGGCGCAGTTCATACTGATAACCCACAACGACTCGGTTATGAAATTTTCGGACTCGGTCATCGGGGTCTCGATGTCGGACGGGGTTTCGCAGGTCGTGGGGGTTAAACTTACCTAAAAAATATAAAAAAGGAATGTTATCGATTACTTTACACCGTAGACATAACCTAACGGCTAATGTCGTATATGTTATATGAACATATGTATATTTAAATGAGTTAGTTACTTATTTTTGTTCGGAACCATGTGATCCAATTTAAATGGTTCAAAATTCACCCCAAGTTTCCTGTAGGAATCAATAATTTCTTGTAACTACCAACCCCTCAATCAACAAGCACTTGCTGGACTTATTTGAGGAATAAACGGACGCCCTTCAAAAGCGTCTTGTATTGCGCCTATAA
>MCBF01000001.1:1049771-1059144 GCA_001742785.1 Candidatus Altarchaeales archaeon IMC4 | reverse complement strand
TACGGCATGACATCGGCGGACTTCGACGGCGACAACGACACGGACTTCCTTGTGGGGGATTATGACGGACAGATAGATCTCTTTTTAAATAACGGAACCGGGGGCTTTGCGTCCCCTGTATGGGTGGACGATGTCGGCTTTTATGCATGGGGGTTTACATCGGCGGACTTCGACGGCGACAACGACACGGACTTTCTGGTCGGGGATTATGCCGGACAAGTGGAGGTCTTCTTTAACAACGGCGCAGGAGGGTTTACATCCCAGGGCATAATAACGGATGTGGGCTCGTACGCCGGCGGGCTGACGTCGGCGGACTTCGACGGCGACAACGACACGGACTTTCTGGTCGGGGATTATGACGGACAGATAGAGTATTACATCAGAGGAGGCCCATGGGCGCAGTGGCCCGGGTGTTTTGATGTCGAAGATGAAAATAACCCGATATTTTTCAATGATACCCAGAGGTTGTCATTGGCGAAGTGCCTCGATAAATACTTTACGGATACCATACTGAATACAACAGGCAGTAGGATGGGGCTCGTCCATTTCTCGACATCTGCTTATGATTCGACGGGAACGGGTCTAAGCGACGATATCGACTCTCTTTATACCGCAATTGATTCTTATTCTGCCGGGGGCGGAACGTGCGTATGCTGCGCCATAAACCGGGCATACGCGATTTTGGATTCGCAAAGCAGCGGTTTGAGGAATAAATTCATAGTGGTTATGACCGATGGAGTTACCGGTTATAACTGCGGCGGCTGCGGATATGCTGCTTCGTGTAATTGTTCGGGAAACTGCGCATCAACTACAGGGTCATATAGCTGCGGCGGCAATCCGTCCGATTGCAGCGGCTCGCAATGCGACGCGGCAATAAATGACGCTATATGCGCATCCAGAAGGTCCCGTGATGAGTTGAATGCCACTGTCTATTCGGTCGGTTTCGGGCCGATTGCCGCAGGATGCCCGAACGCCAACCGAACGATGCACGGTGTAGCGGACTGCGGAAACGGAACTTACTACGGCAGCAGCAATACATCGGAATTAATGCAGATATATCAGGATATTGCGGGGCAGATATTGAATGCGACATACCAATCACAGATAATAAATATAACCGGTGAGCTGGCAGACAGCATACTCTACGCCGACGAGTCATATATCGAGTACGAATATACATCAATAGACACCTCGGGTTACGGGGACGTTTCCATAACAAAAAGCACCGACGCGTTCAATGACATCATGGACTGCGATGGTGTGCTTTTCGTGCCATCCGATGCCAGGGTGGTTGATGCAAAAGCAACGTCATATTCATCACAGCACTGGAGCGACTATGTCGTAACCGACAACAGTCTTGGAATCAAAACGGCATATACATTAAGGGACAAACACTTTGGGGACGACTATACTATCCTCGGGGACCCGTTCATGATTCATATTCCGGCTGAAAATCTCCCATCCGGTGAAAACAACACGATAATCATAAGGACAGGGGATGGCCCGGACACCGGCACAGGATGTTCGCCGGACAATAGAATCATCTACACGGTGATGGTGAAACGCTATGGTATTTACGGCGGGGTCCTGCCAGAAAAAGAGGGCTGCAACTGGACTATCGAGGCTGAGGACGGGACGATGTTCTATCCGACAGTCCCTAAAGAATACAACGGCACGAAGACCTGTTTTTACACAGACGAAAACGTAACCTACAACGAAAACGACTCGATCGACGAGGCGGTTTTCCGGCTGATGGACCAGATAGATTTGGATAACGATGGATTGGTTGATATAGAATTCGACCCCGACGACCTTGAGATAAGCTACGCGAGGACGGGGGGCGTAAGGTCGCTTTGGGGGCCGATAAGGTTCAAACTTGTGTTGTGGATGTGAATGTTGCGGTCTTTGGTCTTCATGTCCTTCGGTCTTCATGAAACCAACAAACCCAAAGGGTTTTGCTTATATCCAAGGGCATAAGTTTGAATAAAAAGTTCCAAAACTTATGCTCTTGCATATAGTTCATAAAATATGATAAACAAGATGCGATGAAAACCAAGGGCTTCCTGTACACGCTGGCGGCGGTGCTGCTTCTGGTGCCGCTCGTAATGCTCGTAACCTTCTATTCCAACACGGAGAAGACCGTATCTGAGGACGCCATAGGAAAGATACGCTGCGACGAGCTTCATTATTTCGTGGAGGACCTCACGCGCGACATGGAGCGGGCGACGGTCATATTCGGCAGGCGCGCGGCAATATACGCCGGTGATGATGTTATAAAATCCGGGAGGGGCCTTGAAAACTACACCTACAACAACTGCACGGAATTCGTTTTCGACGGCAACGGCTCCGAGGCGGCAATCGCAGAACTGATATACTGCGGGACGCTTTACGGCGAAAACGTAACCTACATGCAAAACCACACTATGCTCGAATGGCTTGACCGCATAGAATACGAAGGGGACGTTATGCGCTTCTCTACCGAGATAACGCCGATGGACATGAAGGTCGTCCCGTATGACGCATGGGATTTTGCAGTCCTTGTCGACCTGAAGCTAAACGTCGAGGACGAAAGCGGTATGTGCTTTTACAAGGGCTCCGTAGTCTCGACCATGTCAACAACGTCGATCATCGGCCTTGAAGACCCGCTTTACCCCCTGAACACCGACAGCAAGGTGATAAAGTACATAAACGACTGCACGCCGCAGATAGGATTCGACACGGTTATGGGGTGCAGCAAATCCTACACCGGAAGCGGGACTTGCGGCGGCAGGGTCATATTTTTTTCGCAGATAGGCGGCAAGGGAGATTTGTTTACTTTCTGCAACACGACCGACCCAAACGTCCTGAAGGAGACGGTACTTCTCGTGGATGGTGCTTTTGGCGGGAACTGCCTTGCAGACGGCAATGCGAGCCTTGACCTTACATCCTGCTTTAGCGCCTCGTCAAGCCGGCATTTTTCAGCAGTAGTTGACTACTCGAACTCGACAACGAACCTGAGGGGCAGCTGCACCGTTACAATCCCGTGGATTAATTACACCGGCGATTTGGTGGGTGGGAACGACCGCGCCCCTGGCTGTAACGAAAGCGATGCGGCGAACAACTCGTGCGTCCTTGTGCGAAACATCCCGGACTGCGACGTATACCAGGTTCTCGAAGGCATGGAAAGCAGCGATGTGCCAGTACAATGCTACGTGGTCAGCGATGTCGAGGAACTGCAGAACGCCTCGACGTGCGCGGGCAGTCATCCAAACGGCCCGTCGTTTTTCGACCGCTTGGACGGAAACTATAACCTTTCGGACAAATACAAAAATCAGGCGATAACCTACTTTGGATCCGGGGCGATAGGCATAGAAACGCTTGTTGACGAGTACGAACTGGCAGATAAGTGGGTACCGGTTCGTTCGAATGCTACATGGGTCGATTATCTTTACTGGCAGAACGTGTCCGGCTGCGATGTCGCCGGAGTCTGCCGGAACGACAGTTATAAGTTCCTCTTGGACTGCGTGCATGCTGACAAGTACAACGTCGATTTGTGCTCAAGCTGCGGAGCGGGGCTTGGCTATAACGTGCCGCCGACATCGAACATCACGAGCCATGCGAATAATGGTAATTTCAGTTGTACGAGCAGATTATCCGGAAACGCGTCCGACTGCGACGGAAACGTGACCATGGTCGAGGTCGGCATAAACTGGACGTGGGGGGAGGCAGCCGGGACCGATTCGTGGAACTATTCGTGGCAGCCGCAGGCGAACTGCCCCTATACGATTTGCTCAAGAGCAACCGACAACAGGAACGGGCTGCAGGCACCGTACGACTGCATTAACGTAACTGTAATCGGATGTGCAAACACGCCGCCGACATCGAACATCACGAGCCATGCGAATTTGGATAATATCGGTTGTACAATAATCAACATAACTGGGGTTGCGTCGGATTCCGACCCGTGCGATACGATTGAGCGCGTGGAGGTACAAGTTGATGGCGGGGCATGGACGGCGGCAAACGGCACGAGCTTGTGGAACTTTTCGTGGCAGCCGGAAGGAAACGGGTGGCACCAAATCTGTTCAAGGGCAAATGACAGCGAGGGCGGAATTCAAAACGCAACAACTTGTATCAATGTGCGGGTATCTGACTGTCCCTGCACTATAGAATTGGTAAATGGTTCCGTGAACCAGCCCAGTTCACACATCGTGGAATTTGATATAAGGAACGCCGGTAGTTATGCGCAAACGATTGGTGAAATGAACGTAACTTGGAACGTATCTGCTGCACAACTGAAGAGGGTATGGATACCGCTTGGGACTGACGTATGGAACGGTAGTGCTAACAGCGGAACAATAATAAACATTAATGATACCGCGATAGGCCCCGGAAATCAAACGAGCGTCAAACTGGAGTTTACCACAGGTACAAATATGAAGGGTGCTAACATTACGGTTACGTTCATACTTGAGGACGGCACGGTTTGCAACACAATANATTTCTCTGCGCCGGGGGCAGACGAAACCTGCGGAAACTGCATAGACGAGGACGGCGACGGGCTGCCGGACTGGGCGGATTCCGATTGCAGTGCGTTCTTCAGAACTGCCGGCTGTGGAGAGGTTCACTACTGCGACCCATACGATACGGATACCTGTAACAATAACTGCGGCAACTGCAGCGATAATCTTGACAGCATGCCTTTGATAACAGGCAACAGCACAAACATCTGCAATTATTATGGCTACAGCACAACAGAATGGCATTTCTATAAGTTTAATGCTTCGGCGAATGGAACCTTGAACGTACGTTTCACTGGAACGGCTGGCGTGAGCGGTACTAATAGGACGGACTTTGCATTTTATGACTATACTGCTAATGTGTGTAACAACCCAGATAGAACATGGCAGTTAGAAAATACCTCGCATACCTTCACAGTTAAACAAGGAAAAACCTATATCTTGGCGTTAGACGTTGATGCGTGTTTAAATGATTGTAGCAATTGCACATGCGGGTACTGGCCTGCATGTGGCTGCACAAAGATCGGCTCTTACAACCTGACGACGACCCTGACACCAACATAGGAGGGGGATTTAATATCTGGCTTCTAATATTACATTCATCAAGCCGAGGTGGGTCTGACGGGGGTCATTCCACCTCAACGTCACTCATATTCATTCGATGCCGAGGTGGCACAGCCTGGTAATGCGCGGGCCTGGAAAGCCCGTTTCCCTAACGGGATCCCTGAGTTCAAATCTCAGCCTCGGCGAGCCCTTTCTTTTAGAAAAAGAAAGTGCTTCAGCCCAAAGAAAATGGAATTCGCTTTGCGAATTCAATACCCCCCAAGAATGAAAAAACCTAAGTTGGAGTCGTTTTATGTATTATTTACTATTATAGTGACCATCTGTTTACTATTTAATGGGTATCTCCAAAATCAAGCCAATAGTTGCTATATTGAATCCCAGCAGATTGAACAAGACCGACTACAAAACAACTTTTATCTATTATGGCAAGAATGGGGTCTAAATCTGATCCATAATATAATTTTGAAAACCGAGCCAGAATCACAGGTTTTGGATTCGGGTAGTATTGCAGTTCAAACACCACAAGAATATCGAGAAATAGTTGGGAAGTACATGACTATGATATCCGAAACACAAAACCAGATATTTAATTCGACCGATAATTTATACGCTAAGCAGTCTGAATGTTATAAAAAATCCAATCACGCTTTATGGTTTTTATATGGTGCTATCTTTTTTGCTTTGATTGCTCTTGGCACTTCCGGGGTAATAGTCAAGAAGTCAAAATAGGGTTTAATTTACCCTATAACATGGTTAGAGGAGGTATGTCTTTGTGACATAGACAAGTTGGCATCCTTTGGTACGCCCGTTTTCTTGTCGGCAAAAACGTTTCGTTAAGGTGGGTTACGCGAGTAATCCACCCTTAGTTGTCGGCTAACTCCGAGGTTCCGAATCCCAGCCTCGGCGAAAACCCATTTTACAAAAAGATTTGTTGTAGGGGGTTAGATATAAGGAGGTTTCCTGTACTTTTTAAATGTCTTAATGGGGTATATCCTCGAAACTCTTTTGAGTTTCGGGAACGCAAAAGTGCCGTGCACTTTTGGTTCCCGTGAATCTCCGATTCACGAGGATAGACCTTTTCTTTTGGAAAAGAAAAGGGCTATTTTTACAAAAGATTGGTTGGTCGTATGAACTTGGATGCAGGAGGTTTCCTGTACTTTTTAAATACATAATTAAATAATATACTCTATTCCTTTGTCCAAACCCGGATTAGAAGTTTTCTAATAAGGCACCAAAGGCGTTGTTTAAAGCACCCTGTGCATTTAAATCAAAATTCACATATTTAAAAATTCACAATTACAAAATGGCGGAAGATAAAGATAAGGTCGAGGGCAAAAAGCCCCAAAAACCCGAAGGCAAACCGGCTAAAGAAGCCCCCGCTGTAGACCCGGATTTCAAACACTTGGTTCGTATTTCCGGTGTGGTGCTGGACGGCAACCAGACCATAGTGAGGGGGCTCACGAAACTGAAGGGCATCGGCCCGCAGATTTCAAGTTCGCTGGATAATGTTCTCGGGCTGAAGCACGACCGCAAGATCGGCTCGCTCAGCGAGGAGGAAGTAGCGAAGGTAGAATCAATCATAGAAAACTTAAACAAGCATTTCCCGGCGTGGATGCTGAACAGGAGAAAGGACTATTCGACAGGCAATGACATGCACCTTCTTGGCTCGGACCTTGACATGTCGCGCCGGGAAGATATAGGAAGGCACCAGAAACTGCGCTCCTATAAAGGAATAAGGCACAGCATGGGCCTGCCTGTCAGGGGGCAGCGAACCAGGACATCCTTCAGGAAGGGCGCCACGATAGGTGTATCCAGAAAGAAGGCTACCCCCACGGTTGCCAAAAAAACATAAAACAAATAAAACGCTAAAATGGGAGACCCACGAAAAAGAAGGAGGCGGTATACCCGGCCGATGCACCCCTGGAGGGTTGAGCGTATAGAAGAAGAAAATATTCTGGTTAACAAATACGGCCTCAAGAACAAAAGCGAGGTCTGGCGCGCAAAATC
Source organism: Candidatus Altarchaeales archaeon IMC4 (assembly GCA_001742785.1). Lineage (GTDB taxonomy): Archaea > Altiarchaeota > Altiarchaeia > IMC4 > IMC4 > IMC4. The sequence continues at coordinate 1,052,074 of MCBF01000001.1, read as the reverse complement.
CATGATCGGAAAATTCAGGCAGCAGGCAAGGCACCTTTTGGGCTCGGTCGGCGAAGAAAGCGAAAAGGAAACAACACAGATGCTGGACAAGCTGTCAAAACTTGGCATAATCAAGACAAAGAAGCTTGAAGACGTGCTCGCATTAACGGTCGAGGACTTGCTGAACCGCAGGCTGCAGACCCTGGTATTCAAAAAGGGGCTTACGACGTCGGTCAAGCAGGCGAGGCAGTTCATAATCCACCGCCACGTAATCGTTGGCCGAAATGTGGTAGACGTCCCGGGATACATTATGCCTGCCGGACAGGAAGATTCGATAAGCTTAAAGAAAGTGGTAGTAGTCGGTAAGAAAGGAGAAGGTGGAAAAACCGAAGGCTTAAAGAAAGTGGCGGTAGCTGGTGAGAAAGAAGAAAGTGGAAAAACCGAAAAAGACTAAAAAGGGAGCTGTCGAGAAGAAGGATTCAAAGGCCGCGAAGAATAAGGTAGCAAAGCCGCCGCAAGAGGACATTGTTGAGGCGGCAGAAGTTGCACCAGAAGCGGTTGAGGTAAAGGAAGCTGCACCCGAAGAGGTTGAGGTAAAAGAAGAAAAACCTGCCCCCGACACGTCCGCAAAAAAGGCAGTCCCTACAGTAGGTATCCTGCACATATTCGCTTCAGGTAACAATACAATACTTCACGTAACAGACATAACCTGTGCCGAAACAATAAGCATGTGCTCCGGCGGGCAAGTGGTAAAATCGCATAGAGAAGAGCCATCCCCATATGCTGCAATGCAGTGCGTTAAGAAGATAATGGGAGAGCTCAGAGACAAGGGCATTACCGGGCTTTACGTAAGGGTCAGGGCTCCGGGGGGGCAAAACGGGCCAAGATACCCCGGAAAGGGTGCACAGGCCGCAATCAGGGCCATATCACGAGAGAACATAACAATCCACGGGATTGAGGATGTAACACCCATCCCGCATGACGGCTGCAGGCCAAAGGGCGGAAAGCGGGGTAGGAGGGTTTAAATTGAAGATAACAAATATCAAAAAGGAAGGTAGCACAATAAGTTTCGAGGTCAGCGGGATAAACGCGAGTATTGCAAATGCCTTGAGGAGGGCGGTCATATCCAAGGTGCCGACCCTTGCAATAGAAGACGTAAGGTTTTATGATAATTCGTCGATATTAAACGACGAGATCCTCGCACACCGCCTTGGCTTGATTCCGCTAAATGCGGACTTGGATACGTATAAACTGCAAAAGGACTGCAAGTGCAAAGGGAAAGGATGCAGCACGTGCACCGCTACCTTAACCCTTGATGTAAAAGGCCCGGGGACGGTTTATGCGGAAAAATTAAAGTCCAAGGGCAATGCCGTCGCTCCGGTTTACAAAAAGACCCCGATAACGAAACTGACCGACAAGCAGGCCATAAAACTTGAAGCAGTTGCCGTGCTTGGGGCGGGGAAGGACCACATAAAGTGGCAGCCGGGCATTGCATCCTACGAAGAAGAAGGCGGCTCGTTTAAATTTTTTGTAGAATCATACGGCCAGATGAGTGCCGAGGAACTCCTAAAGAGGGCGTTCGAAACCGTTGGTGAGGATATCGCGGAGTTGAAAAAGGCCCTTAAATAACCGTCATTACAAAAAGCGGGGGTGCCCGAGTCGGTCAAAGGGGCACGGTTGAGGGCCGTGTGGCGCAGGCCTACGCGAGTTCGAACCTCGTCCCCCGCAACCTTTTATTTTACAAAAAGTCGGATTCGCAAAGCGAATCAAACAATCGTGCTAAAAAAGTGAAAACATACGAATACGAAAACCCCAACAGGGTTGCGCTCACAGAAGAGTTGAGGAACGCAGCAAGCAAGAACAAGGCGGCAATATGGGCGGCTGTCGCTGAGAAACTGTCCAAAACCGGCAAAAACCGCTGCGAAGTAAACGTTGGGGATATCGCGAAGAATGCCTCGGAAAAGGAGGCTGTTGTCGTCCCCGGCAGGGTGCTTGGCTTTGGTAAAATAGGCAAGATGGAGATTGCTGCATTCTCGTTCACACAGGGTGCAAGGAAAAAGATAATTGAGTCCGGCGGTAAGGCGATGTCAATACCGGATTTGATCAAAAAGAGCCCGAAAGGCTCAAACGTAAGGATANTAGGGTTAAGCTAAAATGATTATAGATGCAGACGGATGCGTGCTTGGGCGGCTTGCGACGTTCGCCGCAAAAAAGGCGCTGTTGGGGCAGGACGTTATCGTGGTTAATGCCGAGAAGGCGGTTATCACAGGCAGCAGAAGCGAAATACTTGAAAGTTACGTCGGCACCCTTATCAGGAAGAACAA
>MCBF01000001.1:1033442-1049671 GCA_001742785.1 Candidatus Altarchaeales archaeon IMC4 | reverse complement strand
TGGATTAACAACACGAACCTGCAGGTGTGGGTCAACACGTCGACAGTTGGAAACAACTGGAACTACACCATAGTTTTCAACGACAGTGTAGGAAACAACGGTACTCCAGATACAGTGTTCATCAACATAACGGATGTATCCCCTCCGAAATCAAACAGTCCACCAGATGCATCCTACGCACAAGGATCATCCGCAGCGATCGGCTGGATTCTGACTGATAATATTGCACCTGGCTATTACATCATCTATCGCAATGGAATCATCCAGAACACCTCGACTGCATGGATTAACAACACGAACCTGCAGGTGTGGGTCAACACGTCGACAGTCGGAGACAACTGGAACTACACCATAGTTTTCAACGACAGTGTCGGAAATAATGGTACTCCGGATACAGTGTTCATCAACGTAACGGATGTATCGCCTCCGGTATCAAACAGCCCTGCAGATGCATCCTACGCACAAGGATCATCAGCAGCGATCGGCTGGATTCTGACTGATAATATTGCACCTGGCTATTACATCGTCTACCGCAACGGAATCATCCAGAACACCTCGACTACATGGATTAACAACACGAACCTGCAGGTGTGGGTCAACACGTCGACAGTTGGAAACAACTGGAACTACACCATAGTTTTCAACGACAGTGTCGGAAACAATGGTACCCCCGATACAGTGTTCATCAACATAACGGATGTATCACCTCCGGAATCAAACAGTCCACCAGATGCATCATACAAGCAAAATTCATCAGCAACCATAAATTGGACTTTGACTGACAATGTAGCACCAGGTTACTATATTGTCTACCGCAATGGAATAGTCCAGAATACCTCGACTGCATGGATTAACAACACGAACCTGCAGGTGTGGGTAAACACTTCGACAGTTGGAAACAACTGGAACTACACCATAGTTTTCAACGATAGTGCCGGAAACAATGGTACTCCTGATACTGTGTTCATTAACATAACGGATGTATCCCCTCCGACATCAAACAGCCCCGTAGATGCATCATACAAGCAAAATTCATCAGCAACCATAAACTGGACTTTGACTGACAATGTAGCACCAGGATATTACATCGTCTACTGCAATGGAATAGTCCAGAACGCCTCGACTACATGGGTTAACAACACGAACCTGCAGGTGTGGGTCAACACNTCGACAGTCGGAAACAACTGGAACTACACCATAGTTTTCAACGACAGTGCCGGAAACAGCGGTACCCCGGATACAGTGTTCATCAACATAACCAATACCGCACCTACCGTAACTCTCATGACTATCGCAGGACAAGGTAATGCATCTTACACATCTGACAATACCACCAACATCCAGTTCAACACAACCGACAAGGAGCAGTTCGTCCTCAACTGTTCAATCTACATTAACGGAACGCTGAACAATACAAACATTTCGGTAACAACAGGCACGCCGACCAACATCACCACAACCGAACTGGCGGACGGCAAGTATTTGGTTTACGTGAACTGCTCGGACGGGTTGCTCAGCAACGTTTCGCAGACGTGGGGTTTCACGGTTGACACCACAAACCCGCAGGTTGCCATAACCTCCCCAACTCCAGGTCAGTACTTCAATACCACAACCCTAACTATAAACGGAACCTCAACAGATACAAACCTCAACTACACGAACATAACCGTGTACAACTCAACGTGGTCTGCGGTGAACAGCACCATAAACAACTCGGCAACTTGGTCATGGACTGTAACGATCATCCAAGGTGACGGACTCTACCATATCAACGCAACCGGATACGACAACGCAACGAACTCAAACACCACGAGTATAAATGTAACGATAGACACAACCGCCCCAGCAATATCCTTCAACCTAGAAACAGAACCCAACAACACCTACTTCAACCGAAACTGGGTTTACGCCAACTGGACGTTCACCGAAGACAACCTCGCAAACATCACGGCTGAAATATTCAACTCAACCGGTTCGAGCATAAACCAAACCACGTTCACATCGGCAACCTACGAAATCAACTGGACTTTGATCGGCTTAGACGAGGAATACGTATATAACGTAACGGTTTGCGACGTCCTGAACCGGTGCAACAATACGGAAACCAGAATCATAACGTTGGACGACACGAACCCCCAAATCTCCTTCTCGGCAAACACGACAACCCAAGGCTACCACAGCCAGGCCTACATATACACCTGCGCGAACATCACGGAGACGAACATAGGCACCGTAACCTATTATAACGGAACTGCGAACCAAACAATATCTTCCCCATACTGCGTTAATACTACCGATTTAAGTGACGGAACCTACTCGATACAATGGTTCATCAACGACTCAGCAGGAAACCAGAACCAGACAACTGCACGGGCAATAACATTGGATACAACCTATCCACAAATCTCCTTCTCGGCAAACACGACAACCCAAGACTACCACAGCCAGACCTACATATACACCTGCGCGAACATCACGGAGACGAACATAGGCACCGTAACCCTCTTCAACACCTCGGCAAACGAAACCATCGCAGCCCCGTACTGCAAGAACATCACGAACTTAGCAACCGACGCCAACTACACGATTCGCTGGTTCATAAACGACTCAGCAGGCAACCAGAACCAGACAGAGCTAAGGTGGATATACCTCGACTACACGAACCCCCAAATCCACACCCTGCGCTCAAACGACACCGACAACGTCTCCAGAAGCGATAGAGTCCTCAACTTCACGGTCAACGCAACCGACACGAACATAGCCAGCGTAACCTTAAACGGAACACTGATGACCGAAGGAACCGGAGGAATCTGGTACCTCTCCAGCAACGCTTCGGATTTAGGCTGCACCTCGGACGGCTCATGTCTGCTCACCGCAACAGCAACGGACAAAGCAGGCAACGCCAACGAAACAAACTATGTCTTGACAATAGACGATACAAAACCATGGGTGAACAACCTGACTGCAGCCCCGTCGTCAGCGCCGGCGAACTCATCCATAAACATATCCGCAAACGTAACCGATCCGAGCGGCGTCGGCACTGTAAGGGCGAACGTAAGCTGGGATTCGAATTATGAAATCATAATATTGACAAACGTAACCGACATTTACTCCGCAAACTTCACGAACACTTCCCTCAGGGGGATCTACAACGTCACGATAATCGCAAACGACACCGCCGGCAACCTCAACGGCACTGAAACCACGACCTTCCGCATCTACGGTTGCGGGGACACTATTTGCGACAACGGGGAAACCTGCTCCTCCTGCGAAACAGACTGCGGAGGCTGCTCGGGCAAAAAAGGATGCAACCACGATGACGATAAATGCGATTCCGACGAATACTGCGACAACAGGAATTGTGTTAAGGTGCAGTGCGGGTGCGGTGTTGCAGGCAACCACACATGCTACGAATACGAATGCTGCAGCGCCCAGGACTGCCGAAAAGACCAGCAGTGCAGTTCATCGCATATGTGCCAGAACATCCCGGCGGTGAACGAGAACAATACGGTCAAAAACGAGACCGGTTCACAAAACCAGACAGCCCCCCAGAACCGGACAGGTTCCGGTAACCAGACCGTGTCCGGCAACCAGACAGAAGAGAACCTAAGGCTTGTCCTCGAAGCCCTCAAGAATGCCAACAAAGGCGAAAATGTCACCCTGACGGTAACTGATGGAGATGGGAACCGTTTACCCAATGTGACCGTAAGGGTTATCTTCCCGTCAGGAGAAACCAGGACGTATACGACAGACGACAACGGGCAGTTCACGTTCACCGCAAGCGAGGGGGGGACTGTTAGGTTTGAGGCAAGCAAGGAGGGCTACATCGGCGCGCAGTCAGCCACCGCCGTTAAAGAGGGGGAGATAACGAATGGAAGTGAAACGCCGCCTCCACAGCCACAGAACCTGCCATCTGACCGGAGATATATATGGGTTCTGGCCGCTTTGCTGATCATAGGCTTGGCTGCAACCCTTGTTTTCTTAGCGCTCCGCAAGAAAAAGCGGAGGAAGACCCCGGGTATTAAATAAATCTTAAAAAGGATACCGAAGGCACTAACCTCACTCTGACAAGCGGCAGGGGCTGTTTTCTTTACGTGGATGAAGCATGCAGTTTGGTTTATCGATTAATCCTTTTCAACAACCAACTTCCCCCTCTCCTTTGGCACGATCTCTCTTTTTCCACCAAAATTCACTCCAAGTTCCCGCCCTGAAAATAATCGGTCTAAAAAAACCGAAAGCGCTGCAACCTCCGAGTGCGGCTGGCTACCGACGGCAACATTGTAATCCGCAATTTCGTACAAATCCGAAGGAACCTTCTTGCCACCGACGATTACGAGTTTGTCTTTTTCAGATGAAGAGATTTCCCCCATACAATTATTTACGTTTATCCCGTACATAGTGAGGTGGATTTTTTCGCCCGCAAAGGACTCGACGTACTTCTTCCAGTTTTTTGTGAACTCGACTGAAAAATCCCCGCCCCAGTTTTCTATGACCGCCCCGACGCTCTCTGCAAGCCGCCGGTCTTCCTCGTCAAACACGATTTTTGCCGCGCCGAACGCCCTTGCTACAAGGCAAAGGTGCGTGCTTATCCTGTGGTCGCGCCCGAAGCGGTGGCCGAGCCGAAGTACGGTTACTTTCATTATAGGATCATGTGTTTTATTAGATTAGGTGCAAACGGAAGTAAATCAAACGCGAATCGCGGGTTTTTCAGGATTGCGCCAAGCGTGGCGGATGCCGCATCCATATCCCCCGAGTCTTCAAGTGTCTTGTGGTTTTTTGCAACTGCGGAAAATAGTTTGTCTTTCTTTTTGTCAGGCAGGCTGGCGAGGAACCTGTGCATAGCCAAATGTAGTCTGAGCTCCCTGCCGATTTCGGACTTCCATTCTGACTCGTAGTCTTCGGATGCCGCATGTCTCGCCGCAAGCCCGCCTAAAATTATGCCGCCGCCCGTCGTGGCTTTTACGTGCCCTGCGGCATCCCCGACAAGGTTAATATCCGTATTCGCCCCCAAACCCGATGTTTTCAGTTTCGGGTCGTAAACCGGAATCGTGCCGAACACCTTCTTCGATATTTTCTGGTTTTTGAGCCGCCCGCTACTATTGAGTTTTGCGACAAATGCGTCAAGGGATTGCACGGCATTTTTCTTCGCGCACAGGCCGACCCTTGCGAAGTCTCCGGCAGGGATTATCCACGCGAAAAATTCAGGCAGGATAAAGTGCAGTTCCACCATATCGGTTTCGCATTCGACCATCATGTCGTACTGCGCCCCGAAAAGGAACTCCTTCGGCGTGTTTATGCCGGCAGCGCGCTGAAGTTTGTAGTCAGTTCCCGTTGCGAGAATTATCTTTTCGGCATTTATTTTTTTATTTTTTTTATGAAAAAATTCACCACCCACTGTGTCAACCCGTGAATTAACATACTCCGCACCGGAACTCACTGCCTTCGAAAGCAAGTAATCGTCAAACGCGCTTCTGTCAACCACGAATGCCTTGGTTTCCTTCGGCGAGATTTCTATGCAAGTGCCCTTGGGGGAGAAGATTTTTGCACCCCTTATCTTGTTCAGGATGAAATCCCGCTCGGGAATCCCGAGCCGCCCGAAGCCGGTTTTGCTGATTAGCCCCGCGCAGTGCACCGGCTGTTTTTTGTGCTCCTCGAATATCACGGTGTCGTAGTCCTTTGCGGATTCTTCGGCGGCAATGCTTCCGGCCGGGCCTGCGCCGATAACGGCAACTTCGCATTTCATCATGGATTTAAATTAAGGGAACCGTAACTCAAACCAAGCACCTTGGATGCCTTTCTGGCCGAAAGTTCATAAGCATTTGCAGTTCTATCGCAAATAGTATCCCGTTAATCTTCGATTAACGAGGAGGGCAAAAAGGAGGTAAAATATCTAAATCCCTTCTGAGTTTTTGGGTGCTGTAAATCCCTATGCATTTGCTGCATTTGACTCGCCCGTCGGCGAGTCCGTACAGATTCCAACCGCCGCAGAAAATGCATTTTTACCCTCTAAAAACTTGCGTGCAACATTTTTCGCCATTCTTACCAGTTATATATGGCGATTTCCATAGATAACTGGTACGGAAATTAAACAATTCCCTAAATAAAATTGGAATGCTCTTCTAAATGTCCCCCTTGTGTTGGGCATAGACCTTCGTGAACTGGGCGCCGAACAATACGACCTGCGCGCAGTAGTAAATCCACAGCATGGCGATTATGAACGAACCGGTCGCACCGTACACGGAGTTCATGAGGCTGTCTCCCCAGTGCCACAGATACATGCCCACCAACATCTGGCCTGCAAACAGCAAAAGCGAGGTCACCACGGCCCCGAGCCATACGTTTCGCCACGGGATTCTGCGCTCGGGCAAAAGCTTGTATACGGCGGCGAAGACCGCGACCATGACGCTGAACGAGAAGAGCATGTAAATCATGTTTATCATGGCAGGGGTAACGGGCGTTACGGTCGCGATGATGTCTGCGACCATTATGATCATAGACTGGATGATAATCGATGCCAAAAACATGAAACCGAGCACGACGATCAGGACGAATGGGAGTAGCCTCCTCTTCAGGAAGGAAAAAATCCATTCTTCACCGTTCTTCACACTTGAAGGGAAGAGGCGCTTTTTGGTGGCTGGTGTTAGTTTCGGCTTTTTCGGCTCGACGCCCCATACGATGTCCAGGGCATATTGGAGATGGCCGAACACGTTGCCTGCAGAAATGAAAAGCACGAAAACCCCGACGATGTTAAGAAGGATATTCTTTTGTATGAGGCCGTAGCTTTTGATAAGTCCGTCAACCAAGGCCGCGCCGGATGGCCCGACAACCGGCTGGACTGCCCCCATCAGTTTGCCCTCGACGTCCGCCGACTGGAAGAGGAGCCCCGCAGCGAATATCATGACCACAAGCAGCGGCCCGAGCGAAAAAAGCATGTAGAAGCTGAGCGCCGCGGACATCATCGGGATGTTGTTTTTTTGCCATTGGACGGCAGTTTCCTTCAGGAGCCCGAAGAGGATAGCCCCCGGTCTGCGATTTTGCGGCGAGAGTTTCATTTGGGTTAGATATTCGCAGTTTACATTTCTTAAATGCAACAGGTTAGTAATTACTAATAAACCAGTGGTTACAAAATGCAGGTCAAGATAATCCGAAGCGCAAGAAGAAGGAGAACCATAAGTGCCCGCGAGGTTGGCGGTGTCATCCATCTTTTCATTCCGGCGTGGACGGGGCAGGCCGAAGAGCAAAAGCACGTCGAGTGGGCAAGAAAGAAGATGGACGCCAAAAGGCGCAGGCGGGAACTCAAAGAGAAAAATGCAGATGCATGCATCGAAAAACTGGCGCAAAAACTGAACAAAGAATACTTCGACGGGCAACTGCGCTGGAGCGAGATAACGTACTCCACCCAGCAGAACTCGCACATGTTCGGCAACTGCCACCCAAGGGCGGGGATAATCCGGCTGTCGGACCGCCTTTTGAAGATGCCGAAGTTCGTCCACGATTACGTCGTGATGCACGAGCTTGCGCACCTGAAACGGCGCGGGCACGACAAGAAGTTCTGGGACATTGTGAACCGCTACCCGAAAACCGAGCGGGCGAGGGGCTATCTGATGGCAGTGGGGCTTGAGGACTGATGGCTAATCTCAAAATGCAAATTGTAAAACAAGCATTTGCCGAGGCAAATGATGTCCCGAAACTGCACGGAAGTTTCGCGGACACCGTTTGCGAAAATTCGCAAATGCGGGTCCCGAAATCGCATAGCAATTTCGTGGATGCAAAGTGAAAATTGCAAAATGACTTCGGCGAAATTTGTATTTATTTTCATTATACGTGGTACTAACAATCTAAAAAAATGGACGAGCATGATATCGTGAAAGTGGCAGACCTCAAAGACATATTTGGAACGCTTGATGGAAAGATGTCTGGTCAGGAATTTAAGGATATGGTACGAAAAGGATGGGGGCAGTTGAGTTCGTAAAATAAAAAATGGCACAGGTAGGCACGATACACGGCGCGGTAAAACCGATGAATTTTACCGTTTTGCTTTCGACCGAGATCGAGCGCGGAAGCTATGTAAAGGTCAACCACGAGACCTACGGCTGGGTGCTGGCGCGCATCGATTCGGTCAGGCGCTACATGCAGTCCGGGGAGGAAGTCTCGATCGCCGAGGCAAAGACCATCGGCTACAAGCAGGCCGGAAAGATACTTGTGCCGAAGACCCCGTTTCGGGCGGAAGAGAGGGTCCACACGGCAGACCGCGATTTGATAACCGACGTTCTGGGGCTTAGGAAGGCAAAACGCGGGAGCATCTATTTCGGCCTTCTGGAGGGGCACGACCTCCCGGTCTACGTCGATGTCGCGCGCACGATCGGCAAACACGTTTCGGTGCTTGCAAAAACCGGCGCAGGAAAAAGCTATACGGTCGGCGTTCTGCTCGAAGAACTGATGAAAAACAAGGTGCCGATAGTCATAATAGACCCCCACGGGGAATACTCGAGCCTGAAATACCCGAACACGGAATCCGCCGCAATGACAATATATGATGTCAAGCCCGCATCATATGCAGACCAGATTGTGGAATATACAACGGACCGAGGCGCAAACCCGGGCGCCGAAAGGTTGTCCCTCAATTCGAAATTCGACCTCTACGAGCTGATGCGGGTTATGCCAATGGCATTGAACGACGCGCAGAAGGCGATACTGTACGATTCGCTGAGGCACTTAGAAGGCAAAAACTACGGCTTGGCGAACATCATAAACGTCGTGCAGGACCACGAGAACAAGGCGAAGTGGAAAATCCTATCCGGCCTTGAGATGCTGAAAAACAGCGGGATATTCGACGAAAAGCCGCTTAAGGAAAAAGACTTCGTCCGCGACGGCATGACCTCAATAATAAACCTCAAGGGCACGGACCCGATCATCCAGCAGCTGATTGTCGCAAAGATTGCCGAGGACCTTTTCGAGGCAAAGAAGATGAACCGCATCCCTGGGTTCTTCTTTCTGGTCGAGGAGGCGCACAACTTCTGCCCTGAGCGCGGCTTCGGCGATGCGCTTTCGTCAGAGATACTTCGGACGGTCGCATCGGAGGGGCGCAAATTCGGGTTCAGTTTGTGCGTCGTAAGCCAGCGCCCGGCGAGAATAGACAAGAACGTGCTTTCCCAGTGCAACACCCAGATAATACTCAAGGTTACGAACCCGAACGACCTTAGGGCAATCGGACAGTCCATAGAGGGCTTCACGCAGGACATGGAAAACGACATAAGGCAGCTTCCCGTGGGGCATGCATTGATCGTGGGGTGCGCGGAGCAGCCGGTAACCGTGGACATAAGAGTAAGGGAGACCATGCACGCCGGCAAGCCGCCCGCCGAAGATGCCGAGGAGGAAAAGCCGGCGAAGAAAAAAGGGAAGTCGCTTTGTGAAAGGATAAAGCCGATATTCATCTCGGATGAGCCAGCGCCCGCTGAAAAGAAAAAAGACAAATCGCGGCTGAGGTCGATTTTTTTTAGGGAGTGATTGGTTATTTATAGAATTATATATAGGCCAAAGAATAAAATTAATCTAATTTAATAAAAACAAATTAAATATATAAAAACCAAAATGGAGTTCAGGGAGTTCAAACTTAAATCGATTCATGTCCAAAATTTCAAGAGCCTGAAGGATACGACAATAGAACTTTCGGATTTCAACGTTCTTGTCGGGGTGAACGGAAGCGGGAAAAGCAACATTGTTGAAGTTTTCAGATTTCTGAAGCATATAAACCAGCAGGGGGTGATAAATCCTTTCGGTAAATATGGAGGTTATAAAAACCTTGTCTGGAAGGGGAATGAAGAATTACCTGTTGTATTTGAATTAAAATTCGAAAATAAAAAGAAGGAAACCTTGAGTTATGAACTTGCAATAAGCGGGTTTGGGGGCGTTTTTAAGTTAGAGAAAGAATCAATTGTCTTGAAGGATTTTAATGCCATAAACGAGGGTAAAAACATATCAGTTGAGTATTCCGGGCGAAAAATTGAAAGTGATAAATTGAAAGGTATAAAAAAGGAATCGCTTGAAAATAAGATATTACTCCTCTCAGGAATACTAACCCCAATGATTATCTCCTTAGGGGATTTGAAGAAAAAAGAGATAGATAATGTTATGACTGCGATATTTACCATCTGGGGGAGTTCTATTCTTAATTCCGTACACAATTTCATTCCGGCAAATATGAAATCTCCGGCAAAATTTGAATCATCCGAAGGCTTTTCATTGGGATTAATGGAGGGGTTTAACGCAATGGATTATGACGGGGGTAACCTTCAAATGTTTTTATATAAATTATTTTCTGAAAACAATAGTAACTGGCCAAAAGAAATTACAAACAGATTAAAAATTTTATTCCCGAATATTGAGCGAATGAGTCCGGTTCCGACATCCGAGGGAAAGGTTATGCTTGAAGTCGTTGAAAGCGGGACTAAGTTTATTCCTCAGTCGCTTTCAGATGGTTTCTTTAAGATTATGGCAGTTCTTGCTTTGAGTTTTGGAAAAACATCAGGTAGTCTCTTAGTGATAGATGAAATCGAAAACAGCTTGCATCCGGAGGCAATTGAAATTTTAATTGACGCACTTAAAAGTTCGGGAAAGCAGGTTATAATCACAACGCACTCGCCGATTGTATTGAATATGTGCAAAGTCGAGGATATTTTGTTTGTTAAAAAAGAGGTTGATGAAACAAAGGTTTCAAGAGCAAAGGATGCGGAAAAATTAAAAAAAGATTTAGAAAAAGCAGGAATATCAACGGGTGAGGGCTGGTTGTATAATGTGCTGGAATGAGAAACTGCAAATCATTCTATATCTGGACTGAAGACAGGTATGGCGTTAAATTTTTTGATTGTTTACTTAAGAGAATTGAAAGAGAATTAGGAGTTGAAATTTCACAACATAGAAAAGTACAATCAACAATGGGAGATGGAGTCATGGACAGTAAAATTGTTAAACTTGCAAGGGCAGGCTGGATAAGACATGATTGCGTAATCTTCATTCGAGACGGGGACAGGAAACAAAAGAAGATATATGAAAAATTAAATAAAAAGATTTCAGATTTACCAAAGGAAAATAATAAGCATGCGGTGATTATAGTTTTTGACAAAGCAATAGAATCCGACTGGCTAAAAAAAGGAACCGGAGGACAATTACCCGATAATTATGACAAGGCAGAACTTCCGGATTATGCAAATAAAGTGGATATAAACCTGCTCAGGGAAGACGCTAATTTCATAAAATTTGTTTCAGCGGTGGATCCTTAACAAAAATTACGGTTGCGCCTGCACCATGTGCGGGAAATATTGCGCGATTGACGCGATGAATAAATATCTGAAAAATTAAACTATATTGGACTTGTTGCGAAAAATGCGCCTTTTACTTGACGAAAAAAACGGAAACAGATACCTAGTGAACGAGGAAGACCTGCACACGAAATACGGCGTCGTGAAGTGGGATGAAGTCAAGGACAAAAAGCCCGGCGACCGCGTTGAAACGCAGACTGGCAGGGTTTACGTAATCCTTGAGCCGAACCTTCTGGATTTTATGAAGAAGGCAAGGCGCGGGCCGCAAACAATCACGCTGAAGGACGCATCTATCATCGCAGGTTTCACAGGGATCCACTCCGGCTCGAGGGTTCTCGAATCTGGAACCGGAAGCGGGCTTCTTACGATGTTTCTGGCAAATCTCGTTTACCCGGAAAAACTCTCTACATACGAGCTGCGGCAGGACTTTGCGGACATCGCAGAAAAAAATCTCAGGAAGGCAGGCATCGAAAACGTGAACCTCGAAGTCCGCGACGTTTACGAGGGGATTGACGAAAAGGACTTAGACGTTGTGATATTCGACCTTCCCGAGCCTTGGAAGGCGGTCGCTCATGCAAAGGCGGCGCTGAAAGCCGGCGGCTACTTGGTTATCTATTCGCCGAGCATCGGGCAGGTTCAGGAGGTCTACGGGCACCTCTTGGGGTTTGAGAACCGCACGGTCGAGGTTATCATGCGGGAGTGGGACGTGAAGGTGATGCGGCCCGAGATACAGATGATAGGGCACACGGCATTTCTGACGTTTGCACGATTTCTGGGATAAACCGAGTACATTTATCATGATTTATCATTTATTATAATCAGCATATAGCAGGTGTATTTATAAACATAACACGAATAATTTTACTTATCATCTGCCTCGGTATATCTTAAAAAATGAAAGAGTTCGCAAAAATAAAGGAAATCGAAGCCGAGGTCGAAAAACTGGTCGAAAAAGCGAAGAAAGATTCTGAGAAAAAAATAATAAACGCCGAAAGAACCCGTGACGAGACAATCCTCAAAGAGATTGAAAACGCCAAAAGGCTCGTTAAAGAGGATATAGAAAAAGAGCAGGGGAAAGCAAAAGAAGGGATTTGGGATATAAAGCGGCGCTCAAAGGCGGACATCGACCACGTACGCAGCTCGGCATCCAAGAACATGGGCGAGGCAGTAAAATTCGTGACAAAAACGTTCACCGGTGAGTAAACATTGAAATTGCCACACGCATTTGCGACAAAGTCGCAAACGGTGTCCGCGAATTTGCAAAGCAAATTCGGGACACCGAACCTCAAAGCGATTCGCGTGCCCCGTGAATAAGCATTTGCCTTTGGCAAATGGTAACCCGTGAATCTGCGGATTCACGAGGTTCTATTGATTCACGTGGATGCAATTTCATGGCTTTGAAAACTTCACATTTTCAAAATGATTGAACCGCTGCGAATGCACAGGCTGGATGTAATCCTGCTGGACGGCCACAGGGGAAATGTAATCTCCGAACTGCAAAAAACAGGCATAACACAGATTGATTTCGTGGACGACAAAGAGGTCAGGGAACTTAATCTTGAAAGAACTCCCCCCCTTGAGCGCATAACCGAGATATCACGCGAATTGTTCAGGACGTCAAGACTCATAAACCTGCTGAAACAGTTTGACACAAGAAAGACACCCTTCCTTGACGCTCTTTTGGGGGTCGAGAATGTCAAAAAACAGGAACTTGAAGAGTCCACATGGAAGGAATTGGTCGGGGAGTCCTCGAAACTTACGGATAAACTAGAGCCGGAGGTTCTTGATATAACTGAAAAGATACAATCAATTTCTTCTCGCGAAAACGAGGCGACAAAAGAGATTGATGAATGCAGCCTGTTCTTGCATGACATAAAACTTGAAGATATGGGCGAAAGCAAATATACGTATACCCTTGCAGGGCACGCCGAATCCACGGAGGGTGTAAGCGAAGCCCTTGAGGAAAGATTCGGCAGGAATTTTGCTCTCATGACCCCTGCGGAAAACAACGTGCTGATATGCGTGTTGCGGGAGGCAAAAGAGGAACTTGAAGAAATGCTGTCAACGCTTGGTATAAAAAAGATAGCGATGCCAAAGAACAAGGGTTCGCTCTTGGACTACTGCGGCGGCCTCGAGGACGAGCTTAAGAAACTCCGATACGAGAAAGCGCGCCTTACCGCAAAACTAAGGAAGATATATGAGGAAAATTACCAGCAGCTACTTGTGAACAAGGAGCTTCTTGAAATTGAAAAGGAGCGCGCGCAGATAGTCGTTTCCGGCGCCAAAACAAATAAGACCTCCTTCATTAGGGTATGGGTCCCGGCGGATAAGTCAAGGGAGATACAAACCCTGATAAAGTGGAAAAGCCACGACAACTGTGAGATAATCGTTGATAAAGATCCCGACCCGGAAAAGGCGCCGACCCTCATGTACCACAATTATATGAAACCATTCCAGTTTGTAACCTCTATGTACGGCATCCCGAAATACGGGCAGATTGACCCGACGATGTTTGCGGTCCCGGCACTAATACTCCTTACGGGCCTTATGATTGCAGATGCAGCATACGGCTTGGTACTGCTTGGCATTTCCCTTGCGATGTATAGAAAATACGCAGGCATGTCGCAGGGCGTTAAAAATCTTTCGCTTTTCCTTATGATGTGCGCTATTGCAACAATAGGTGTGGGTGTTGTAATGGGCGATTATTTTGGAACGCTCGTCCACGACTGGTATGCCGTAAATGTCCTCAACCTTCATAGTCTCCATGAGATAGAAGAAGCAAAACTACCGCTCCAGATATTCCACCCGGAATCAATCGATTTGATAGTCATCCTTTACCTCTCTGTTATAGGCGGCGTTTGCCATCTTGTGCTTGGAACGCTCTTGGGCTTCTACAACGACTGGAAACTCGGGCACAAGAAGAAGGCAATAACGCATTACCTTGCGTGGTCATTTTTTGGGGTTGGCCTAGGCATCTTCCTTGACATAACCATGGGCAGCATGTTTTCTGAACAACTTTCACACCGCGACTGGCTGCCCCTATTTTCCCCATATATGATAAATGTTGCGGCTGCAATGATATTCGGCGGGCTGGTGCTTGCGTTTATCGGCAGCAAACTAATGGTCCTTCTTGAATTTCTTGACTTTTTTGCATTCACGCTTTCGTATGCTCGTGTCATGGCACTCCTGGTCGGGGCGGGGGCTGTTGCGACGGCATTCAATCAGGTTGCGGCAATAGCATGGGAGATGGGTTCGGCGTTCGGAATCGTGCTTGCCATAATAATATTCATACTTGGGCAGGGGCTGCACTTTGCACTTGGCGTATTATCAGGGTTTGTCCAGGCCATGAGGCTTGTCTACGTCGAGCACTTTTCGCGCTATTACCAGGGGGGTGGCAGGGTGTTTATGCCCTTCGTTGCGAAGAGGAAATATACGATCTTGAAAGAAGAATAACGCTAACAAATAAAAAATAAAAGAGGTAAAAAATGGAAGGAATACTACTGGCTGCTTTGGGAGCAGGATTGGCCGTTGGACTACCCGGTATAGCATCTGCCGTGGGTTCGGGAATTGCTGGAGCGTCCGCAGCGGGCGCGGTTGCTGAGAAGAAAGAAACGTTTGTACCTGCGGTTATCCTTGAGGCATTGCCGCAGACTGCAGTCATCCTAGGCTTCGTCATAGGGATAATGATCCTTAGTAAAATCGGCGATTTAGGCGAGGCAATAACTGTTTTCCAGGGGACAAAGATATTCGGCGCGGGCCTGATCATGGGTCTTGCGGGCCTGACACCACTCGGCCAAGCACCGGTAGCCGCCGCGGGGATAGGCTCTGTTGCGCGCAACCCAGAAACGATGGTACAGAACGTCATATTCACGGCACTCCCGGACATTTCCGTGATACTTGGATTCGTGATATCGTTTATGATGCTGGGTAGCGTCTGATGAACTTTATAAAGGGAGTTCAAAATGGGACTAAGTGAAATCGAAAAGAGGATAAGGGATGAAGCCGCATCGGAAATCGAAGCGATAAACAAAGAAGTGCAGGCGAAGGTAGACGAGATAAAGCAGGACATAAAAGCCGAGGCAAAAAAGAAGGCCGATAAGATCAGAAAGGACGGCGCATCGGAGGCCGCTCTGGAGTACCGGCGCATGATAGCCGATGCGGTGATAGAGTCCAGCGATTTGCTTGAGAAGGAAAAGAACCTCCTGATGAGAAAGGTCTTCGAGGAAGCGAGGCAGAAGATAGAGAGTCTGCCCGATGCGGAAAAGAAGAAAATCCTCGAAAGACTCGCAGCCGACGGGAAGAAGAGCATCAAGGACCCGCAGGTTCTGGTTGACAAGAAATACGCGAAACTCATAAGCGGCGCAAAGGCATCGGACATAGGCGATTTTGGGGCCATCCTTGAGAGCAAGGACGGCAAGATGCGGATTGACAACACTCTTGGAACAAGGCTCGGGCAGATAGAGAAATCAATGCGCTCGGATGTTGCATTACGGCTGTTTAAGTAGAAAATTGCGAAATTGGATACAAACAAGGCATTAGTCGTGTTTCAGGGAAAGGGCATCAGAAGAATGTGGCACAATGATGAATGGTGGTTTTCGGTAGTTGATGTTGTAGAGGTTTTGACAGATAGCGCAAGACCAAGAAAATACTGGTCAGATTTAAAAGTTAATCTTCTGAATGAGGGGTTTGAGTTGTCCGATAAAATCGGACAACTGAAACTGCTATCAGCAGACGGTAAAAAATACACTACTGACTGTGCAAACACCGAAAACACATTCCGTATAATCCAATCAATTCCCTCGAAAAAAGCCGAGCCCTTCAAACGCTGGCTTGCCAAGGTCGGCTACGAGCGAATACGGGAAATAGAAAACCCGGAGCTTGCGCAGGAGCGGGCGAAAAAGTACTATGAAC
>MCBF01000001.1:1014856-1033342 GCA_001742785.1 Candidatus Altarchaeales archaeon IMC4 | reverse complement strand
AAACGTGGATTAATTATGCAATTCGCTATATCCTTACCTAAAGGAAATGGAATTCATTGTGAATCGAAGATTCACATGGCTTTGAAATTGTATGTCAATTTCAAAATCGGTTTAACAACTGAAATTCCAATTTATTTAAGAAAGTATTCAATATAATATATGGGCAATTTGGTACGGAAAACGACTAATTCCCTTTTTTTATTTTCCTACACCCTCTTCCCATCGGGCGTTATCTCCCCCGAATGTATCCTCCCGCCGGATATCGGCCGCCCGTCATCTGCAAGGACAAGCGGCACCACGATTATCACCATCTTCTCAAGCCCCTTCTTGAACCTGATCATGTTTATCTCCTCGGCCCGCAGGAGCGTCTCCTCGCTGACTACAATGCAGCCTGCTTCTGGGTCTGTGGTCGAGATGCCGTAGGAGTCGTCTATCGGCACTATCCGGTACTCCTTCTTGAAGGTTTTGGCGAACCCTTCGACAGCGGATTTCCGTTTCTCGTAGCCCATCACGGTCTTTGCCCTGAAGCGGTTTGCGAACTCATCGGTGGAAAGCCCTATCGTTACTGACTGCCCGATGGAAAACGCGCACCCCATCACCCTTTCATGTCCCTTGTGCAGCACATCGAAAGTGCCGCCTACGATAACCCTCTTAAACATTTTTCATCGTAGCAATCCGATTTTTTATGGTGCCTACAAGCGTTACAATCGTATCAGTCCAGCCCTTCATGTACCCATCGTTATCAAGATACCCATCCATCTCTGAAACGAGGTCTTCAACCCTATCCTTATCATCGCCTTCCATACCGCTTAGTACGTTACTTATCTCCATCGTTAGGTTCTTCAGGGTCCTTCTGTTGCTCTCTATCTTGTTTGCTTGTGCGAGGACATAATTAATGTCGCCCTCTACCTCTATGGCATCTGCCTTTAGTACACCGATTTTTGTATCCGAGGCCTTTAACCGCTCCGCCTTTATGTTATAGTCCCTCGTGCAGATGTCAAGGGACGTTTTTGTCGAGGTATATTTCGACATCCAATCATCCCTTTCGGTAGTCGTTTTGCTCAGGTTTGCCTCAAGTATCTCCTTATCGCTTTTTAGGGTCGTGAAGTGCGTCCCAAGTGACGAAACGCGGCTTTTTGTGAGGTTCAGCTCGTTGATGTAATCGAGCATCTCCTGCTCGGCCCTTTTCAATTCCGCTTCCCGCTCATTCATAGCACCCGCCGTCTCATTTAGTTCCTTTGCCTTTTCCCGGACATCCTTGAGCGCCTGCTCGTAATCCTGCCCGATTGCCTCGTAGGTTTTGTTGAAGTAAAGTGCCATGCCGACCATCGAGACCCCCATAACAATTAAAATGGACAGGAGCGTGACGATCACCATTGTACCTGCATTCTTTTTCATTTTGCATTAGTTATACTCCGCATTTATCTTCACGTAACCGGGCGTCAGGTCGCAGCCGAACGCCCTTGCCTTGCCATTGCCTGAGTTCATGTTCACGATTATGAGTATTTCCTTCCCGCGAAGCACGGCCTCCGCCTGCTTTAAGTCTCCGCCCTGCCCTTTTTTTAGTGTGGTGGCTTCTCCATTTTCCGATTTAAGCCGTATCTCAAGATTCTCAAAATCGACATCCGCCACCGAGCCAACGGCCGCGGCGATCCTGCCCCAGTTCGGGTTCTCCCCGTAGATGGCAGTCTTTACGAGGGGCGACGTAACTATCGCCCTTGCGCAGGTGCGCGCGATTTCCGGCGTTTCCCCGCCAATGACATCCGCCTCAATCAGTTTGGTCGCGCCCTCGCCGTCCCTTGCCAGCATCTTCGTTATCTCGACGAGGACGTAGTCCAGAGCGTGGCGGAAGTCAAGGGCACTGCACTTTTTCGTCCCCTCGGAAAGCAAAAACAGGCAGTCGTTCGTGCTCATGTCCCCATCGACTATAAGCATGTTCAGGGACGAATCTGCAGCAGATTTTAGCGATTCGTAAAGTTCTGCATCAGATAGGTTCGCATTCGTCGTTACAAAGCACAGCACTGTCGCCATGCCAGGGCAGACCATGCCGACACCCTTTGCGATGGCTCCGACCTCTATGCCCTTATACTCGACGGATATCTCTTTTTTGACTGTATCGGTCGTCATTATCGCGCGGGCGGCATCAGGGCTTTTGCCGGCAGATAACCCCCCCGACACCTCTCCGATCAGGGCTTCAACCTTCCCCATGTCAAGCAGCCTGCCGATTATCCCGGTCGAGGCGACCGCAATGTTTTTTTCATCTACGGACAACGCCCCTGCCGCAATCCTGCACATCTTTTTCGCATCGGCCAAACCGTTCGGGGTGCAGGCATTGGCATTTCCCGAATTCGCAACTATCGCCTGAATACCGTTTTTTACATTCTCGCGGCTTACAAGGACAGGGGCGGCCTTCAAACTGTTTCTTGTGAACAGGGCGGCGCACCTGCACACAGAGTTGTTTTTTATGATCGCAACGCCGTACTTGCCGTCCTTTGCCCCGCCGGCAGTAAAGCCACCTATGCACACACCCCTACCCGTAAGTTTTATCTCCGTCATTACCATTAACTATTTAAGTTACAGGCAGAATAATTAAAACAGCCTTTTTCTCTTTTGCGAAAAGAGAAAAATGACACGCGTTTGCGGAACACCGCATCATGCAAACCAAAAAGGTTTGCAGGACAAGCGATTCATCAAAGGAATCGATGTCCCGTATCCCTAGCAGGGATACGAGGACACCGTTTGCGACAACGCCGCAAACGCGTGAACGGTGCCCCGTGAATGAAAAATTCACGCGGGTGGCGAAAAAGAGAAAAGCATTTACATAATCACAAACAATAAACCATAACACAATAAAAAGATGGCGGCAGAAAAACACTTTATACAGGAAGGGATAATACACTCGGAAATCGAGAGTTATATGAGGAGCAAGCTGAATCGTGCAGGCTACAGCGGCGTAGAGATACAGAAGACACCGTTTGCCACAAGAATCATTTTGTACGTGGAGAAACCGCCGCTCGTCATCGGCAAAAGGGGCAAGCGCATTGACACAATGACCGAGGTTCTTCGCTCGAAGTACGGGCTTGAAAACCCCACGATAGACGTTCAAAAAGTCGAACAGCCGACGCTTGACCCGAACATCGTATCCAGAAGGATCGCGACGGCACTTGAGAGGGGGCTGAACCGCAGACGTGTCGTCTACAAGGCCCTGCGTGCGGTAATGTCTTCAGGCGCGAGAGGCGTGGAAATAACCCTCTCCGGAAAAATTGTCGGCAAGGGCGGGCGCTCGAGAACCGAGAAATACCTCGAGGGGTATATGAAAAAAGCAGGCGATGCGGTTAAACTTGTAAAAGTCGGCTCGACACAGGCATCGCTTAAGGCAGGTGTAATAGGGGTTGGTGTTAAGATAGTTCCGCCAGGAACGATATTCCCCGACCAGATAACCGTCATAAAGAGGGTTCCGGAAGCAGAGAAAAAGGAGAAGGAAGCTCCGAAGGAGATGCCTGAGGAAAAGAAGGATGTTGCGGCAAAACCAAAAGAGAAACCCGAAGCCAAAAAGGAAAAGCTCGCACCCCTAAAAGGCGAGGAGCCGGTTAAAGCCGCAGTGGAAAAACCAGCCCCTGCAAAAAAAGACAAAAAGACCGAAAAGAAACCAGCGGCTAAAAAGACAACAAGAAAAATTAATCCTGATTAATTTTTGTGCCCTATTATAAAGTATTCCTATACTTTATAATACGGGAAACGAAATAATAGGGTTGTATTAAATATCTAATAACATATACTATACTACGATGGCAATACTGCGTTCAAGCGAACTGAGGCAAATGCCCCCGGCAGAACTGGATGACCGGCTTTCACAATTAAGGAAAGAGCTCACGAGGATAAAGGGGGTTCTTGCTTCGGGCGGTATCCCCGAAGACATAGGGAAAGTAAGGGAGATGCGAAGATCCGTTGCCCGCATCCTGACGATCAAACGTGAAAAAACCAAAACCATGGAGGCGAAATGAACTGCCCTAAGTGTGGCCTGCCGCAAGAACTCTGCGTATGCGAGGAAATGACTCGGCAGGGGCAGAAGATAAGGGTTTATAGCGACAAACGAAAGTACGGAAAGATCGTGACCATCGTCGAGGGCTTCGACAATGTCGATTTGAACTCGGTGGCAAAGGACCTCAAGACACGCCTTGCATGCGGCGGAACTGCAAAGGACGGCAAGATAGAATTGCAGGGCAGCCACAAGAGACGCGTAAAGGGTGTCCTTGTGAAAATGGGCTTTTCCGGGGACATGATCGATGTCATGTAGAGGATAAATGATCACACCGTATAACGTTTTGCGGCACGAGCTCATAGGGCTTGATGCCAAGATAGTGGCGGCTTCGCACCCGGGCTATATGGTATCGGGAACCATCTCGGATGAGACCCGGAACACGATAGTCATAAAAACCAGCAAGGGCGAAAAGAAGGTTCCAAAGGACTCGGTTGTCCTGGAATTGAATCTGCCCGACAAATCGGTTGTCCGCGTCGACGGGAAACTTTTGGTTGCAAGGCCTGCCGAGCGGCTCAAGAAAAAATACAGGATAAGGTTCACAGAATAAAATGGTAAAAAAAGAGGAAAAGGCTAAAGAAGTGGAATGCACGGATGCAAATTGCCCGGTTCATGGAACGCTTTCAACGCGAGGGGTTGTGCTTGAAGGCACGGTCAAGTCGGATAAGATGCAGGGCACAGCCATAGTCGAGAGGAACTATGTCGTATCCTCAAAAAAATACGAGCGTTCAAAACGCTCAAGGTCTAACATACCCGCGCATAACCCGCCGTGTATATCGGCAAAGCCAGGGGACAAGGTTCGTATAATGGAGTGCCGCAAGTTGAGCAAGACCGTAAGTTTTGTTATCACCGACAAACTGGAATAAATGGCACCTATGTACGAGATTCACTTTATATTATCCAAATACAAAGTTATTATTTCAACTAAATAAAATGGCAAAACCGATTGGCGGGATGATGAAAAACCTGCCCCTTGGAAAGGCGATAACCGCGAAGATGTCCAAGCCGATCCCGACGGGAGGGCGGCTTGTCTGCGCGGACAATTCCGGCGCGAAGGAGCTGGAGCTAGTCGCAGTCAGGGGGTTCAAGGGCGTCCTGAACCGCATGCCTGCGGCAGGCGTCGGGGACATGATCATTGTTTCGGTAAAGAAGGGCCGCCCGGACATCAGAAAGCAGGTCCTTAAAGCCGTTATAATCCGGCAGAAAAAGGAGTACACCCGCTACGACGGCACAAAAATAAAATTCGACGATAACGCGGCAGTGATTGTCGGCGACGACGGCCTTCCGAAAGGGACCGAGATAAAGGGCGCCGTTGCAAGAGAAGCAACCGAGCGCTGGTCCAAAATAGGGACCATAGCAAGCATTGTCATATGAATAATGAAAAATAGCCCTTTTCTTTTCCAAAAGAAAAGTGTTATCATGCTCGAAATTGCCGTGCAATTTCGGCACACCGAAACACGACTGTGTTTCGCGTGTCCCAAAAGAAAAGGATATACCTTAAGATAATGAAAAGGACAACCTCGAAAAAACCCGGCAAGCAAAGAAAGTGGGCTGCAAACGCCCAGCTGCACAATATGGGCGATATGATGTCGTCCATGCTTAGCGGCGAGCTTGCTAAAAAGTACAAAAGGGCTTCGATAAGGGTTCGCAAAGGCGACACCGTGAAGATAATGCGAGGCGAGTTCAGGGGTCAAACCGGCGAGGTTACAAAGGTCGACCCCAAAAAATGCAAGATCTATGTGGAGGGGATAACGATAAAAAAATCAGACGGCACTGACGTCGAGCGCAGCATCCACCCATCAAACGTCAAGATAACGGACCTCTACATAGACGACAAGGAACGGCGCGCAGTGCTTGAGAGGAACATAGGTTAACATGGCTCATACGAAACGCATAACATCAGGATACGGAAAAGCAAAGAAGTGGGTTGTCACGCCGAATCCCGGCCCGCACCCAAAGGACAATACAATACCCATTCTGCTTTTGGTAAGGGACCTGCTCGGGTATGCAGATAATACTCGGGAAGCGGTACATATAATAAGCAGGGGCCAGATAATCGTTGACGGAAAGCCCAGAAAGGACCCAAAATACGGGGTCGGGCTGATGGACGTCATCGAGATACCAAAGGCCAAAAAGTGCTTCAGGGTAATGCCGTCAAAAGCGGGGCTGAAACTCAAAGACATAAACAAGAAAGAGGCGGGCTTCAAGCTGTGCAAGATACTCAACAAGTCGGTGATAAGCGGCGGCATGGTGCAGTTTAACCTGCACGACGGAAGCAACGTCCTTGGGGAAAACGACTATAAGACGGGCGAGACCCTGATATTAGGGGTTCCCGGAAGGAAGATCGCTGGCAGTATAAAGTTCGACAAAGGAAACATCGCGATTGTCGTCAAGGGCAGGCACAGCGGTGTAACCGGCCAGGTAACGGACATCGTGGATTCCACGGCAACAAGAAGATCAATCACTTCGCTTGGCGAAATCCAGACGCTGACTGATTACGTTTTCATGATAGGCGAGAAAAAGCCAGAGATAACTGTTTAAGATGGAGTACACTAATCCGATGCAGAGCCCAAGGATCGAAAAGGTCGTTGTGAACATAGGCGTGGGCGAGAGCGGGGAAAAACTTGTCAAGGCAGAGAAACTCCTTGAGAAACTCACCGGCAGAAAGCCCACAAGGACATATTCGACCAAGAGGATACCTGCGTGGGACCTTAAGAAGGGCGAGCCGATTGGCTGCAAGGTAACGCTTCGCAAAAAACCGGCAGAGGGGTTTCTCTTGAGAGGGTTTTATGCGAAGGATAACAGCATAAACCAATCGTGCTTTGACGATGCCGGAAACCTCGCATTCGGGATCCACGAGTACATCGACATCAAGGACGTGAAATACGACCCCGACATCGGGATATTCGGGCTTAACATAAACGCGACAATAGAGCGGCCGGGCGGCAGGATAAAAAGGCGCCACCTGAAAAAGACAAAAGTCCCCCAGAAGGCGAGGCTGACAAAGGAAGAGTCGATAAAGTTCATAAAGGAAAAGTTCGGTGTGAAGGTGGAGTAATAAAAATGGCAGAGAAATCAAAATTAAAAATTGAAAGGGCTGATTCGAGGAACCTTAAATGCAGCGTGTGCGGGACAAACAGGGGGATGATCCACAAGTACGGCCTGAACATATGCAGGCGCTGTTTCAGGGAGGTCGCACCCAGCATCGGCTTCAAGAAATTTAGTTAAAATGGCAGACATAAAGTTATTCAGCAGGTGGGGGTTCGACGTGGAGGTCAAGGACGAGGGCATGAAGAGATACATATCCCTAAATCCGATTTACGTGCCGCACAGCCACGGGAGGCTCACGGGCAAACAGTTCGGCAAGAGCAAGATGAATGTCGTAGAGCGCCTTGTAAACAAGTTGATGCGCTCGGGGCAGGGCACGCGGAAGGTGGCTGGCAAATACATACGCGGCATAGGGAACACCGGAAACAAGCAGAATGCCATAAACATCGTCAGGGACGCATTCGGGATAATCGAGCAGCGGACAAAAAAGAACCCGATCCAGATATTCGTCGACGCGCTTCAGAACGCCGGCCCGCGCGAGGAGACGACCACAATCATATACGGCGGTATCCGCTACCACCAGGCGGTCGACGTTTCGGCTCAGAGGCGTGTCGATTTCGGGCTGAGGTACATAGCACTCAGCGCATTCGCCACTGCGTTCAACTCGAAAAAGCCGATTGAAGAATGCCTGGCGGAGGAGATAATACTCGCGGCAAACAACGACAGCAAGGCATACGCAATAGCCAGAAAGGAAGAGGTCGAGCGTATTGCGCAGTCGGCAAGGTGATTGGCCCATGCAATCGTATTTAAGAATTTTAACTCCAAATATTAATAGGCGATAAACAATGATTCAAGAGTATATCAATGCCGCATTGTACAAGGCGCATTATGAAATAATCAAAGATGAGGAACCTTACTACGGCGAGGTTCCTGAGTTGAGGGGTGTGTGGGCAAGCGGCAAGACCTTGGAGGAGTGCCGACTTAAATTAACTGAAGTCATTGAGGGATGGATAATCATAAGGCTGAAAGAGGGCCTTGCGATTCCCACAATAGATAAATATAGTATTAACGTGCCTCATAAAATAGTGGCTACATGTGGATAAACTAACGCCCGTTTCATGGAAAGAACTAGTAAAGAGACTGCATGAGTTGAGTTTTGCAGGGCCATATGCCGGTGGAAAACACCCATATATGGTACGGGGTGACATTGTGCTTACCATTCCAAACCCGCACCGTGAAAAAATAGGGGCGGCCCTCTTGTTGCGGATACTAAAGCAGGCAGGAATCGACCGCGATGAGTGGAGTAAATCAAAATAATAATTTGTAACCAAATAAGATGAGCTGAGCACGGCTGGCGTCCCAGCCGGCAAGACAGGAAAGGAATTCACTTCGTGAATTCAACGCGACATGAGTATAATTTACGATAAAAAATAGTAAAGATGAAACTTGAAAAAATCTTAGACCAACTGAACTCCATTGAGAAAAACAGATTTCTGGTAATAATAGAGAAAATCAGTGGCGAATGTCAGAACTCAAAAGAGATAGAAAAAATACTTAGCGATACTAACAAGAACTCAATAAAAGAGGCAGACAGTATCAACATTGCCAGGGTATTCAATCTTATTGAAAGAGAGTTTTCTGAACAAGTGAAAGAAGAGTTTAAAAGCACAACATTGCAACTTGACATAGTTACTGACATAATCATCCGAGATGGGAATTGTATTATGTCCGGAGAATGGTTTTACAAACTATATGAAAATGAACTAAAAAAGATAGAAGCAAGGCAGAAGGTTTTTCAAAATGACATTAAAAGCGACAAATCCGACATTGACGAAACTAGAAAAAGAGACTACAATATCTACAAAGAGTGTCTAAATACTGCATATTCAAATGACAAAAGGGCGAACCAAAGTGAACAAATAACAAGCGACGAACAATCGATACTTGTAAAACTTTCCGAAGAACTCGGGCTATCTCAAGAAGAAATTAAGTTAATCAATTATGGGATAGTAAAACCTGAAAAATTAGACATGAATCATCTGATAGCCAATTTAAAAGAAATAGGAGTGCTATTTTATTCTAAGACGAACAACCAAGTTTTCATAGCAGACGAAGTCGTTATGATTTTAAGAAGAATCAGAGGCAAAGAAGTTGCAGATAAATTTTTAAGGCGAGTTCTAAAACAATTGAGTGATGCGCAAATCAACTTGGTTGCCAGAAAACATAACATTGATTGGAAACAACCCAATGAAATTAAAATTAAAGCAATTATAAACGAAGGGATTTCATTTTCGGGTATACTTTTGAATGATATTTATAAAGAGGGCACGAGCCTTTCCGAAAAGAAAAAATTTATTAATCAACTAATGGAAAAAGGATTAAACATATCACCCCCTCTTGGAGGTGGAAAAATAGAGGAAAAAATACAAAATTTGGTCAAACACTTTGAAGAAATTGAAAAAGATGAAAAGGTTGGCATTGCCATAGATGGTTATGAGAAATTACTCCTGGAACTAAGCGAGAATTGTTCTAAATTAAACGATGTAATAAAATCTGAATTCGAGTTGCAGGACGAATGCGTATTGAGAAGCGATTACCTTTTAGACCGTAATATTAAGCCGACGGACATTTTAGATATAGTCGGTGAAAGAGACCTTGAAAAATTTTGTAAAGCCAAATCTATAAAAACAAGGGGCGACCTTGTTTTTAACATTTTAGACGCATACAAAGATGCAGAGGATATTGAACTAGAAAACTATGTGAGTATCGCTTCCAGAGAGATAACTGCTCTAAAAGAAAACGGCATTAAACTTAAAGATAGTGAATTAGGAATAAAATTTGAAGAACTTACAAAAACCATTTTCAAAAAATTAGGCTTTAAGGTTGATGAGGAATTAAGAAAAAAGTTAAATACCAAGAAGGACAAACTGGATATTGTTCTTAATTTAGGCAACAATGAGATAATAATAATTGAGTGTAAATCAGTTAAAGAAAAGGAGTATACTAAGTTTAGTTCCGTATCGCGTCAAATCAAAGCATATATTAGATTAGCTGAAAAGAAAGGGTTTAGAGTAATAAATTCATTATTGGTTGCCCCGGAATTTAGCGGCGATTTTGTAAACGAGTGTGAAACCAGCGAAATGAACATTCGCTTAATTAAAGCGTCAGATTTAATAGATATTCTCAAGGCATTTAATGAGACAGAACTTGAACAACTTCCGCCTGGACTATGGGGAAAAAACGTATTGATAAATAAAGATATGATATTAACGGCGTTGAACAGATAGAACTACTACGATACGACACAACAAAATGACAGAAAAAATCATTGAAGCGGGTGTGGGGTCGAAGGCCCCACTGGGGGGAATCAGGATTAACCTAAAACTGAAGGGGGGCAACGCCCCCCTGCGGTTTGGAAGATGAGTCGAGCAGAAAAAACCTTAGCGAAGATCAAGGAACTGGTGTGCAAACCCGAACAGATAAGGAACATGGGTATCGTCGCGCACATAGACCACGGAAAGACAACCCTCAGCGACAACCTGCTTTGTAACGCGGGTATGATATCAAAGGAGGCCGCGGGCAAGCAGCTTGCGCTTGACTTTCACGAGGATGAGCAGCAAAGGGGGATCACGATCGATGCCGCAAACGTTTCCATGGTGCACAGTTACGACGGTAAGGACTACCTGATTAACATGATAGACACCCCGGGCCACGTTGATTTCGGCGGGGACGTAACGCGTGCCATGCGTGCTGTCGACGGTGTTATCGTCCTTACCTGTGCGGTCGAAGGCGTCATGCCGCAGACAAAGACGGTTCTGGGGCAGGCCCTCAAGGAAAGGGTGCGCCCGACATTGTTCATAAACAAGGTCGACCGCCTGATAAACGAATTGAAGCTAACTCCGGAGGAACTGCAAAAGCGCTTCGTAAAGATCATAACCGAAGTAAACAAGATAATCCTCCAGCGCCAGCCCGAGGGTGTCGACTGGACGGTCAGCGTCGAAAAAGGCAGCGTCGCCTTCGGTTCGGGGTTCAACAACTGGGCGATAAACGTGCCCTTCATGAAGAAATCCGGAATCACGTTCAAGGACATAATCGACTACTGCAACAGCGGAAATCAAAAAGGACTGGCCGAGAGGGCGCCGGCGCACCAGATAATGCTTGACATCGCGGTGAAGCACCTTCCGTCCCCGCTTGTTGCGCAGAAGATCCGCATCCCCCAGATATGGGAGGGAGACCCCGAAAGCGAGGTCGGAAAGGCCATGATGGTCTGCGACCAAAAGGGCAAGCTTGGCATGATGGTCACCAAGATCACAACCTTCGACAAGCGTGAGGGCGAGGTTGCCACATGCAGGATATTCTCGGGAACCGTAAAACAGGGCCAGGAGGTCTACTTAATGGCCACAAAATCAACCGAGAGGGTCCAGCAGGTCGGCATATACATGGGTGCAACGCGTAGCAAGGTTGATGAAGTGCCTTGCGGGAACATCGTGGGCATCATCGGGCTCAAAAGGGCATTTGCCGGCGAGACCGTATCAACCGAAGAGATACCGGTGTTCGAGGCGATAAAGCACGTATCGGAGCCAGTCATAACAAAGGCGGTTGAGCCTGCGAACATAAAGGACCTCGCGAAGGTCGTAGAGATAATGAAGCAGGTAGCAAGGGAGGACCCGACGGTCGTTGTCAAGATCGACGAGGAATCAGGCGAGTACCTGATGTCGGGGATGGGGGAGCTCCACTTAGAGGTAATCGAAAACCGCATCAACCTCGGCAACGTGAAAATAAAGACCTCCCCTCCCATAGTCGTCCACAGGGAAACGATAGACGGCAAGTTCGGCGTCATCGAGGGCAAGTCGCCAAACAAGCACAACAAGTTCAAGATAAGCGTCGAGCCGCTTGAGCCCAAAGTCCTCGAGGCGATAGTGAACGAGGACATAAAGTCAGGAAGGCGCAAAGACAAGAGCAAGGATTTAAGGGCGCAGCTTTCCGAGCTTGGGATGGACAGGGAGGAGGCGGTAAGGATAATGGACATATACCAGGGCAACATCATGGTAGATATGACACGCGGTGTCCAGCACCTTGACGAGGTCATGGAACTGATGCTTGACTCGTTCGAGTCCGTGATGAATTCGGGCCCGCTTGCAGGGGAGCCGATGCGCGGCGTAAAGGTAATACTCTCGGACGCATCGCTTCACGAGGACGCAATCCACAGGGGCCCTGCGCAGATATACCCTGCGGTAAAGCGGCCGATATACGCATGCCTTTTGAGGTCAAACCCATCGGTCCTTGAGCCGATGCAGAAGGTCTACATAGACATCCCGCAGGACTACATGGGAGGGGTTACCGCAGAGCTGCAAAGAAGGAGGGGCCTAATCCTAGACATGCAGCAGAAGGACGACCTCATGACCATCATGGGCAAGGTTCCTGTTTCGGAGTCATTCGGTTTCTCAGGAGATATAAGAAGCGCAAGCGAGGGGCACGCCCTGTGGAGCACCGAGAGCGCCGGCTTCGAGAAGCTGCCGATAGAGCTTCAGATGAAGGCAGTAACCGAGATAAGGAACCGCAAGGGCATGAAGAAGGAACTGCCGAAGGCCGAGGAGTATCTGGATTAACCGGTAGCGCAAGTTAATCGAAGTTTGACGGTTTTGTGATTTTTAGGTGTCCTCGGTATTCAGTTCGGTTTGCTGAACACTTTTTCCACTTCGCTCAGATACAAACTTTATTATCTTTGTCTCTACTTCTGGATCTTTCTCCCCTAATCCATATTCCCACGTCGTCCATGTGTTTCCGTCTTTGAATTCGATCACGAAATAGGGCTTTTTCCTAATTTCCCCACTTGGTGTTTTGGAATGTTTAACATCGAACCTTATGGTCTGTACTTCGGAGTACGAATACCTCAATTCTTCCAAACCCCAAAAATAATCGATGACGATTTCGTCCTCCGTGAATCGGGTATAGTCGTCTATTGCAAAGATGGTTAAAAGGATAATCATGCCGCATATAACCACATAAGACACCTCAAGTATTTTTTGCGTGATACGTCCACGCCCCGAATCTCTATAACGTGTGAAGTCTTTATACCGTTCGCGGAGGTTGTATCTTAAGACGAGAATCAGTGGTAGGGGGGACGATATTATCCCAAGAAACAAAGCAGGCACCATCCAAAAGTCATAGGGGGTGGTAATTACATAAACGCTTGGTCCGAGATTATCAATGTACCAAGGTACGAAGTGAAGGATGAGCAAATACCAGATACCCCCCAATACGAACAAGGAAACCAAAATAACAAAAAGTGAATACATTTCCCATCGACCATATATCGCCCGGAGTTCCTCCCGTGAATATTCCATCTTAGTCAAAGAAGGAGGCTTATAGAAAATCACTACTATAAGAAACATAATAAATACTCCAATCCCGGCAACTACTTCAGATGTATCTACGCCGACAGCCATAATTATTTCTACACCTTACTATATATAAATGTACCGAGCGAAAGACCTATCTTAGAAATCCCATAGACTCATCTGCTTCCCCAACCCCTTTAGCTCCTGCTCGGAATATCCCAGGGCTTCGAGGACCCTCATGACCGCGGGTAGCACCTGGTTGTTTATGTAGTAGTCGGGGTCGTAATCCCCTTTTTCCGCAAGGTTTGCAAGAACCGCCCTGTCGCTTATGCTTGCGCCTTTTTTTGTGATTATGTAAGGCACCACGTCGCCCTCTTTTATGTCAATCCCCCTTTCCTTGGCTTTCATGACTGCCATCACGTGCGGGCCTACGTTCTTGTAGCTCTTTATGCTCTGCGTGAGCCGCGTGTTTATCACTAAGTCCTCCATCTCCACGCCGCCGCCTTTTATTTTTTGAACCATCTCCTTCACGATATGCGCCGCTTTTTGCGGGTTTTTTTCGTGCAGTATAGTATATAAAACCTTCTGCTGCGTATGCTTTGCGACATTCGCCCAGTCGCGCCGGCGTGTCTCGAGCCCCTTCACTATCATCTCGCCGTCCTCGTTCATGAGGGCGTAGCGCTTCTTTGTTATGAATATCCCCCTCGGGTAAAAGCCCTCGAATTCCAGTTCCATGGTTTCGGGCAGTTCCCTGTTGATGCCCTTCATGAACTCGATTGACCTTTTCTTTATTTTTTCCGAGTCCGTCTCTTCCATGGTGATGAATATGCTGTCCGTGTTATGAACAAGAATCATCCCCTCGGCATCAACAAAATTATGGGTGTCATCAACCTCTAAATCATAAACATATTTTTCATTTGGCATTTCTTCCATCGAATGTATTTCTGCCAGACAAAAATTGCCTTTTGAATCCTTCGCCGATTGCAGACGAAGTGCCTGAATCTCTGGTTTATCTTTTCTGTACTTCCAGGCAACATGTTTTATATCTTTCCCAAAATAATTCTTCCCATGGCTTAAGGTCTTGAGAAGAAAATCCAAACCCATTGCCAATTCTTTACTTTTTGTTGAAAACTCTATAAAATTAGTAACATATCTTTTATCTTTTTTAGTTCCGTCTCCATCAAGATACCCTTCAACAAACGCTTTTCTCAGAGATTCTTCTGCATTAAAGATAAACCACGGAACTTTTTTAAACTCACTTCCTTTTCCTGCTCCAAATCCATACTGAAATAAAGCAATAATAGGTAGGCATTGTGTCCTGTAATAATACATATACCTTTTATTGCGCGAATCATAATTTTTGATTATCTTCGTAGAAGTGCCCGTTTTTATATCTAATATAGATTTCACATGTTTAATTAATTCTCTATTCTGGCCTCCAAAAGACAATAAACATTTTCTTCCCGACTTTGTTAAAACATCAGATACAGAACCTTCGGCACAATAGAAACCCAAAAGCCATGCAAGGTCTTTATCAAAATTCCAATACCGGGGAATCTTACGTATTTTGCCTTGTTCACCTCCCACCCATGAAAATAGGGATTTTTTATCAAATTTTTCTCTTCTCTCAGGATGCTTAGCAAAAACATGCGCCGCAAGATTAACCTCTTTTTTGCAGTAAGGGCACTCTCCTTTCTGAGCAGGAACGATTAATTTGTCAGAATAAAGCATTAATTCTTTTGTATATCCCCCGATGTCCATATCAACCATATCGAATATATGTCCCTCCTTGTACTTCACAACTATTTCCTGATTTGTTAATGAGATGAGTTTGTCTCCTTTTTCGAGCTTATTTGCATCAACGAGATAAACATCTTTGGTTTTATCATTGAATGAATATACGGAATGTTGCGGGGTTACAATTGTCGAGCCATATCTCGTGATTATTTTTAGTAATTTGCCATTATATTCGTGGCGTATGACTCTCTTTATCGGTTTAAAAACGACTTTTTTATTTTTATCCATCGCGAGAGTAGAAATTCCATCTATGTCTTTATATTTATCATAAAGTTCGCCTATTTTTACCAGCATGATGTCCTCGTTCTTAAATTTAATAAAAATATATCTATCGTAAGGCAAACTGTCCCCGTAGACCACCTCAAAGCCGGCATCATTCGCAGACTTTACGGTCTTGTGGATGTACTGCCGCCCGAACGCGCTTGTCGCCTCTGCGCACTCCTTCGAGTACCACCTTGCCCGCGCGAAAGCCAGATAGCCGTAGAACGAATTGGTCAGGATTTTTACCGCCTCCTGCTGGACGCCAAGGACCAGTTTTTCCTTCTGGTCTTCTGTTTCCCTGAGCCTCTTTTTTATCGCGACCCTTTTTTTGACAAGGCCTTCGATGATGCCGGGGATGAATCCCTTTTTGTCCATGCAGAAAAAGTGCCCGGTGGGTGCCTTATGCCCTGCCTTGCAGCATTTGCAGTCGATGGTTGCAGGGTCTATGTTGTGCGAAATAATTACGCTCGGGTACAAACTTCTGAAGTCGAAAAGCGATATGTTGTCGTGTATCCCCCGCTTCGGCTCGACGACGTAGCCCCCGACGTAGCTTTTGGCCTCCCTCAGCTTGACGTCCCCCTCATGCGGCTTGTTCGGCACGAGCATGTTCTGCCTGAAGGCGTTCTCTATCAAAAGCTGTTCCACCTTCTGGCCGGAGCCCATCCTCGAGACCTCGTATATCGGCTCCCTTACGATCCGAGACATCTCGTACTGAAGCGGAAGCACCCTGTTTGCTATCTCAAGGGTTGCAACCACGTCGCTTAGCGAATAGTCGAAAAGCTCTTTTAGCACTTTTGGGTCTTTTGAATCCCAGTACTCGTGTATCCTCATGCCGTCTATGTCCAGCTTTTCCTTCCCGAAAAGGCCTTTGTAAACATCTTCGAGGGTATATCTCGGCAGGTTGAATGCCCCCCTGCAGACCGGGTACATGTCAACGTGCGGGCGGCCGCGCACCTTCGCGCCCATGTTCATGCCCCGGCGCTCCATCCTCACGTCCGAGCCGTCGATGCCCAAAGGCAGGGGGAGTTTTAACTGATTTGCCCGCTCGATGATGTAGGGAAAGTCGAAATTGTCTGCGTTGTAGGAAACGATTATGTCAATCCCGCGCGATTTTATAAGTTCGACAAACCGCTTTATAACTGCCGCTTCGTTTTCAAGTATCTCGAGGTAATCTTCATTGATCTCAAGATTGCGGTAGGTGAAGACCTTCCGCGCGCCGCCGGAATCCGCATAGGACAGGCATATTATCGGGTCGCGCTCGGCCTTCGGTTCCCCCAGCGCATTATAAACCTCGAGGTCGAATGCCGCAATGTTCAGCCCGATATCCTCGGCGTTTTCCATAGGTGTAAGCTGGGAGTCTATCATGTACCTCCTGACGAACGGTATGTCCGCCTCAAAGATGCCGAAGCAGCCCGGCAGTTTTTTGGCCCTTTCACGAAGTTCGGGGACATCTGACGGCGATGAGACGGCAATCCTGAAAACGTCGACATCCTCCTTGAGGTATGTCATGCGCTTTTTTTCGACGGAAACGACCTTGCCCAAACCCTTTAATTCTCCGGGGAGCGATTCGTCCCCGGTTGCATAAAAGTAGGGCTCAAAATCGGTTACCTCCTCAACGGTGCGCCTTTCGCCATTGCCGCTTTTTTCCTTGTAGAACAGCTGAATCGCAGGGCGTTCGCCCATTGTTGCATAGGCGATGTCAAGGAGGGTTTTCATTATTAAGAATTACCTGCACGTTCATAAATTCACAGGCCGTTTGACTGCGGGAACCGTCTGTACTCAGAATCAGGATTAACCCACTGCGCATTCTAAATTCTTCTCCCTGTTCTTTTGCCATCCGCGTGAATTGAAAAATTCACGGGACGCAAAATTTGCATAATACAAATTTTCCCGTTGCGAGTTTGACATCCGCCCTCATTATTTAAACAACTTCAAGAATTCCTGTTTTGTATATCCAGATTGTTTTATGATACTCATCAAGGTTCCCTTCTTTATTTCTTTCCGTTGCGGAACGACAACAAGAAATGTTTTATTGCCTGTTCTCTTATAGAGTATTATATGGCTCCCTTTTTGCCGCAGGACAGTGAAACCATTACGTTCAAGTACTTTGATAACTTTACTACTTGATATAACCGGAAGTTTCATCTCTGTTATGCGGGCATTACAGCATGTATCGGAGTAGTAAGCACCGGACTTTTCCTTACACAACCCTCTTTTATTTCAATTCCTGCCTCAGATAACTTCTCATTGAGAACCCCCAATTCTTTTGCGCCTTCAAGATACAGTTCTGTTGCTTCCTTTAAGTTTTCTATCGCTTCATCTACCGTTTCGCCTTGGCTTGCGACTTCAAGTTCGGGGCATACCGAAGAATATCCTCCAACGTCTTCCTTCCTCAGAACCGCCGTTAATTGTAGTTCCATAATCTATATTATACTCTCGTTGCATAAAAATATCGAATTATCACAGAAATCCACCTCAAACAACCCCGCACTCCAAGTTTTTCTCCCCGTACCACACGTCGTGGTATTGGCACGAACCTGCGCTTGTCTGGATATTAACGTCAATCTTCATGCGCTTCTTTTCCGCGAGGACGAATTTGATTTGCATATCATTTTTCCAGCTACCATACAGGGGATTACCAAATATATCATGTTTTGGTTCCTGCGCGAACACATAGTCGTACTCTACCTTGAAACACTTATCACCGCGCCATTCCTTGACGTCTTCGTACTTCCAGTAATTTGGAATCTCAACCGTACCACTACACTCACCAGCGGCATTGAAGGTGCATTGGCTTACGCTTTCAGAAGTACCAAACCCTGTTTTACTCTTAATATTTATTGTTTTGCCGTTCAGTGAGTGAGAGATAAAATATTCCCTGTATTCTTTCCAGTCCCAATCATTAGCATTTAAATAAGGGAATTGTTTAATTTCCGTACCAGTTATCTATGGAAATCGATATATATAACTGGTAAAAATGATTAAAAAGTTTGCACGCAA
>MCBF01000001.1:1005117-1014756 GCA_001742785.1 Candidatus Altarchaeales archaeon IMC4 | reverse complement strand
GACATATTCAAAAACTCCCTCTTCGCCCATTCGTATATCAGGCGGCGCTTGTTTTTCGCATGGTGGCACCTCAGATCCCCCACGATGTATTTTCGCATCAGGTTGAAGTCGCCGGCTTCGATGCGGTATATTTTTATCGCCACCCTTTTTTCCTTGATATGGCCGCAGTAAACGTTCGCCTCCTTGCCGATGGAAACGAGGCCGTCCATGACAAGGTCGTATTTCTTCGATAGTTTGTAGAGGGTCGCCGAGGTCGCGCTGTCAAAGACCCCACCTATAACCCTTCTTGATTCCAGTTTAGACTCAGGCGCGCGCTTGTTCATTTTACAATCATTTACCGCAGAGACGCGGAGGGCGCAGAGATTACTCCTTTAAATCCAAAACCATTCTGCGAATTCCCTGTTTTAGTATTGGAACATTGAAATTGATTGGTAAACATACTCGTCACTATCGATACCAAAAGCAATAATGGCATTATCATTTTTTTACGCATGTGCTTTCTCCCCAAGAGGAACCTATCGTTTTTAACGTTTTATCATCAATAACTTCAAGTTCAACCATTGCATCTGTTGTTTTGGCAAACAATCTATTGCCCTGTTTAATTTCCCATGTCCCATATTGGGCCCCACCTATACCTCCCTTCCAACTTCCATCGTCAAAAAACTCTATTGTGACTTCACCTATCAAAGACTTGCCAAGAGTACCGTTTGCATATTTACAAACATACTTCCCTTCAACTCCGCCACCTCCGATACACCCTGATAACATCATAACTCCAATCACACACCCCAAAACTAATATTTTTGTTCTCATTTTCTTAATAATGTTTATTACATTCTTAATAGCACATTAGAACATTGAACTGTTTGTAATTCCAATGTTTCAATGTTCTCCGCGAACTCTGCGTCTCTGCGGTGAAAACAGAGAGTTCACTTTATCAGCCTATTAACCCCGTTTAGAAATGCTATTACGGACGCCATTACAACGTCCTCGTGAACCCCTCGGGCCATCGTTACCTTCTCTCCCTTGCTGACCCTTATGGTCACGTCTGCCAGCGCGTTCGAGCCGCCGGTTATCGCGTCAAGGTGGTACTCGTCAAGTCGTATGTCTTTTTCACCTATCGCCCCCCGTATGGCGTTGAGCGCTGCATCCACAGGCCCCACACCTTCCTCGGTTGCCTTCTTTCTTTTGCCGTTTACGAGGATATCCACCGATGCAACGGGCTTCCTGCCGAACTTTAGGTTCAGCTCAAGGTCAGCCAGTTCCACAAACCTCTTTTCTTTCGAATCCCTGCCCAGGAGGTCATCGGCAATTGCTGCAAGGTCGTCCTCAACCACGCGCTTTCCAAGGTCGCCGAGGCTTTTTACCTTGTTCGTTATCTCTTTTAGCTGTTCCTTGCTGACATCGATGCCAAGTTCCTTCAGCTTGGCTTCCACCCCGTGGATCCCGACATGCTTTCCTAAAACGAGTTTGCGTTTCGCGCCCACCATATCGGGGGTCAGACCCGTAGGCTCGAACGTTTCCGCTTTCTTCAAAACCCCGTGCGTGTGTATGCCGGATTCGTGGGCAAACGCGTTGTCTCCGACTATCGGAAAATTCGGCATGACCCTGATACCAGTCATCCGCTCGACGAGTTTTGACGTCTTGTAAATGTTCTCTGTTTTTATGCGGGTCTTGCGCCCGTAAAGTATTTCGAGGGCCATGACAACCTGCTCAAGGTCAGCGTTCCCTGCGCGCTCGCCAAGCCCGTTGACCGCAACCTGCACCTGGTTCGCCCCAGCCTCGACGGATGCCAGCGTGTTTGCCACGGCCATCCCGAAGTCGTTGTGGCAGTGGACGTCTATATCAACAGTTATTACCTTTCGCATCTCCTTTATCAGGTCGTACATCGCGTGAGGGTACATCTGCCCGACGGTGTCCGGGATGTTTATTATTTTGGCACCCGCGCCCTGCACCCCGATGCAGACTTTTTTAAGGTAATCTACGTTGCTGCGGGTTGCGTCCATCGGCGAGAACAGGCAGTCAATCCCGTGATCCTTCACGTAATCGACCGCGGAAACCGCCATTGCGTAAACCTCTTCCTCTGTCTTGCCCATCTGGTATTTCAGGTGCTGGGGCGAGGTCGATATGAACGTGTGGACAAGATGGACATCCGCATCTATGCATTTGTCGATGTCAGGCTTAAGAGCCCTTGCAAGCCCGCAGACGGTGGCGTCCAAACCGAGGTTCGCGATGGTCTTGACCGATTTGAAATCGCCGTCCGATGAAGCGGGAAACCCTGCCTCAATGATGTCGACCTTAAGCTCGTCAAGGGCGCGCGCTATCTCGGTCTTTTTGTCCGCGGTAAGGGCCACCCCCGGCGTCTGCTCGCCGTCGCGCAGCGTAGTGTCGAAGATTTTGATTTTTCGTGGCATCTTGCTTGTAATTATATACTTAAACCTTTGTTTTCCGTGTTATAAAGTAGAATACTACTTTATAACAGGACACAAAAATTTCCCTTGGAAATTTTTCTTGTACAGATATATAATTGTTAAGCTAAATTGGCAAAAAATAGGAGGATTTACAATGGACAATAGAAGATTTCATGGTGTTATTAGCCTGTTTCTAATATTTTTCTCAATAATAATCGGACTATTATCCATATTGAGCGATTCCTTACCGACGGGGTTACTGTATGTTGCAATCATTCTTATTTCACCATTGATAGTAATCTATTCCTTTTGTTCAAAGTGTATTTGCAGGCTGGATTCATGCGCTCATATTTTCCCGGGTAATCTATCGAAGTTGCTGCCACCAAGGAAACAGGGCAATTATACTGGGTTGGATATTTTAGGGGCGGCAATACCCTTAGCAGTTATGCTCTTATTTCCTCAATTTTGGCTTTGGGAAAATAAAATTCTTTTGATTATTTTTTGGTTGTTATTTCTCATAGCACTCGCTGAAATCAAGTTATTTGTTTGTAATGGGTGCAAGAATAAAAACTGCCCAGTACATGAGAAAAAATGAAGGCAATATACCTTATCGGGGATGGATTTCGCCCCGAGGAATACTTCCAGTCGAGGGAAGTGCTTGAGGAAAACGGCATGGAGGTTTTTACCGCAGGGGCGCGCAGGGGGACGATTCCCGCCCGCGATATCCCAGGGCAGCCAAAAAGCGCGCAGTCCGATATGGATTTCAATGGCGTGAATCTCGATGATTACATTGTAGTAGTCGTTCCCGGCGGAAGCCCAGGCTGGCAGAACCTTTTGAAGAATGACAAGGTGATCCGGCTCTTAAAACAGGCGGATGAAAAGGGAATGCTGGTGGCGTCAATCTGTTCATCCGTCGCGGTCCTTGCAAAAGCAGGAATCCTGAAGGGTAAAAAGGCGACGATATGGCCCGGGCAGGATGATGATATTAAAAGGGGTGGCGGCATTCCGGTCGATGCCGATGAAATCTTTCTGGAAAAAACCGCAGTTGTGAAAGACGGCAACATACTGACAGCAAACGGCCCGTGGGCTTCAAGGGAATTCGGGAGGGCGATCGTTAAGGCTTTGGCCTGATTTTATCTGTTCCTGTACCTGTAGTAAACGTAGAAAAGCCCGAACAATAGCAATACCATCACCGCCCAGCCGGCGGTTCCCCGCGACGTGAAAACGTTGAAGACGTTCTTTATCGAATTGAATGTCGCGGTAATCGGCGCCGCAATAAACGATTCTTTTTTGAGCACCTCGACGACCGCGTACTCGGTCGTGTTTCCGAACGATGTCGCTATCTGGTAGGTGCCGGCAGGAACGGATTCCCCGACCATTACATTCCAAGAGACTTGTTTTGTTTCGCCTTCGCTTGCGGACAATTCAACGGCCGGATTTTCAACCGTAAAGCCGCCAGGTAGTCCAATGCTTACTACGCCTTCGAGGTCTGTTTCTGCGGTTACTTCGGTTTGCATATCAAATGATTCGCCCTGGGTTATGGTAATCTTCTGGGTTTTCATCATCAGGTTTGCCATTTGCTTTTTTGGTTCTGCTGTTTTACCGCATGGCTCACAAGGCCCTCCGCAGTCCGTGCCGGTTTCGCCCTGATTCTGGATGCCGTCGTCGCATGCCGGCGCCGTGCAGGTATTGTAGTAACAGGAATCTGTGGTGCAGTCGATATCGCTAAGGCATGATTGCCCGTCTTCGCAGGTCGCGCC
The DNA here is from genome assembly GCA_001742785.1 of Candidatus Altarchaeales archaeon IMC4. Classification (GTDB taxonomy): domain Archaea; phylum Altiarchaeota; class Altiarchaeia; order IMC4; family IMC4; genus IMC4. The sequence continues at coordinate 1,010,585 of MCBF01000001.1, read as the reverse complement.
GCAGACGCCGCCGCAGTCGATGTCTGTCTCGTCCTGGTTCATCTGCCCGTCGTAACATGTCGCCCTTTTCTGTTTGCACGGCTCGCAAGGCCCTCCGCAATCTACCTTCTCTTCACCTTGGTTTTTGACACCGTCGTCGCAGGATGCTTTCTTGCACGGCTCGCATGGGCCTCCGCAGTCCACACCCTCCTCATTTTGGTTCCTGATGCCGTCGTCGCATGCCGGGCATGATTTGCAATGGCCTCCGCAGTCGATGCCTTCTTCGCCCCCGTCCCTTATTCCGTTTGAGCACTGGCACGCCGGGCACGGGCCTCCGCAGTCCGTACCGCCTTCGTTAGCGTCCTGGACCTGATTGAAGCACTGGCACGCCGGGCACGGGCCTCCGCAGTCCGTGCCGGTTTCGCCCTGGTTTTGGATGCCGTCGGAACAGGTCGGGCACGCGCCGCAGACGCCGCCGCAGTCCGTGCCGGTTTCGTTTTCATCCTGCACACCGTTTTTGCAGTGGCACGGTTCGCAAACCCCGCCGCAGTCCATACCGGTCTCAAATCCGTTCCGTATATCGTCGGTGCATGTTGCCAGCGTGCAGATATTGCCTTTGCAGTAGTTTGCGGCGCAATCCGAATTTGATGTGCATGCATACCCCATGGCGCAGGTCGCGCCGCAGACGCCCCCGCAGTCGATGTCGGTTTCTCCGGAGTCGCGCCCCCCGTTTGCGCATGTATCGCAAAGCCCGCAATCTTTAGCGCACGTCTGGCAATTTTCATCCCCATTACAAGCTCCGTCGCCGCATATTGCAGGGCACTGGCCGCAGTCCCCGCTGCACGTTTCGCACGTTTCGCCGCCGCTGCATGTCCTATCGCCGCAGTACTCCTTGGATTTGACTTCATCCACCTTGCACTTCCCGCAGTCCTCTTCACAATTTGCGCAGGTTTCACTGCCTTCGCACCTGTCGTCGCCGCAGCGCTGCCTTCTTGTAGAGGCATGCGAGTAGAACCGCCTTGTTTCCTGCCTTACCCCAACTTCATCAACGATGGTTATGTTCACAAGATATTCCCCAGGTTCTGTCGCGTTGGTAAAGTTCGCAGAATAGAGGCCACCACTCATATTTGTAAAGTTAAGAGTGTAATTTATACCCGTCGGCCCAGTGACTATGCCGCTGACCGAGAAAACCCGCACCCCGCTGATGCTTAGCGATATGGGAACAACGGCTCCGGGGCTAACCGTCCCGCCGTCCTGGAAGCCAGTAATGGTTATTACGGCATTATCCACAGTTACAAGGGAGGTTGTCGTATTCACATTGCCTGCCCTATCCTCAACTACAAGCGTGAGGTTGTAACGGCCGTTGCTTTGGTTCCACTGATAGGTATGGTTACCAGATACATTCCATACCATAAGCAGTGTGCTGTTTTCATATAGCGTCATGTTTACAGGATTCAAATCACATCCATAAACCGTCATGTTTACCGGGGTCATGGTCGTTTGATTTATCGTGATTGCTGCTGACGGCAAGACGCTGTCAACAATGAAGATAATGGAATCATTAAATGCTGTGTTGTTTCCATAGTCTTTTGCAGTGATGTTTATCGTGTAAGTGCCGTCTGTGGTAGCTGAGATTATGCCATCGTATAGCCCTGCTGAGGCGTTATATGTCAAGTTGAGGGTTGTGTTTGCGATTATTATGGTTACCACTGCATCCTCAGAGACATTTACCCTCAGCGAAACAGACTCATTTGGTCTGGCTACGTTTTTTGAGACCTGTATATAGTATATCGCGGGGGTTACGGTGTCGGCAACGGTAAAGGTTACACCCTTATTATTGACGTTTCCTGCCAAATCGTTTGCAGTGACGTTTACAGTGTACGTACCTATGACCAGCTGTGCAGGAATAAGTGTCACATTCCCTGTTAGATTAACAATCGTTCCGTTTGGGTATTTTATATATGCTGATATAGAATCAATATTCACATCTGAAACCGAATAATCTATCTGAACAAAATCAGAGTAGTATTCAGCAGTCTGCCTTGACAGTGAGATATTAATCTGTGGTAGATCAGAATCCAGTGTAACCCTTCTCGTTTGCGTTGCCGCGCAGTTTCCTGCTTTGTCACAGATCGTTACGTTGTACCAGTACTGCCCGTTCGTATTTGAGATTGTGAGATTCGTGAAGTTTTCGCCAGTTGCGGACTCTGCCACGACCCCTGTAGAATTAAAGAAACGCGCAGTTATATTAGCCACGTTCACCTCGGTATAGTCCCACACCAGATATATAAAGCCCTGCCTGAGGAATGAATTGTTTGCAGCAGTTGGCGGCGACACAAAACCGATAACTGGCGCTGTCAAATCAATCGTGAATGTCCTCAGCGCCGATGACCTTGAATTGCCGGCGCCGTCTTCGCAGGTTACGCTCCAGTTGTGCGCCCCCTCTGACAAGCCGGTTTTTTCTTTTGTCGTTTCGATTCCGTTGGTTGAGTTTATGGCAGTAGTGCCTGCGTCCACAGTTAATCTACAGGTGAGGTTATCTGCAATATTGTCGCTGACGTTCCATGAGAAATTGAGTGTGGTGCTTGCGGGGTATGTGCCCTCGCCCGGCTCACCGAGGGACAACAACGGTGCGGTGTTGTCTATCGTTATGTTTGTGCTTAATAATGTTTCTGTGCCGCAGTGGTTTGTTGCCCTTATCCTGAGGTAATAAACCCCGTCCGCGACATCAGGGATAGTATAACTGCCGTCGCATTCTGCACCGCTTGCGTAGGAAATGGGTTTGGAACCCGAGGCAATCTGTACGTTTGTCAAATTATATAGCTCTACAGAGCAGTTTATAAGCCCCTCTGGATCATTACCATCGCTTTCTATGTTTATCGTCGTGTTCGCCCGCACGATAGAATCACTGAGGTTTATATACGTTATCACTGGCGGCGAATTGTCCACGTCCAGTGTTATCTCTGTTGAGTTTTCATTGCATGCGGAATCATTCGCATTTATCTGAATCTTGCAGGCCCCTCCATCAGTGCATAAACTTGTGTTAAACCAAAAGGTTCCATTGCCGCAGGCAGCGACATTCCATGTGTTACTACTATAGTTCCACCTGCAGGTTTCGCTGTTCAGATCGTAGAGCATATAATTTATTGTTATCATGCCCTTCTGGCACGAGCCGTTTGTAGGGGAGTTTATCACGGCGGCGGGGTTTGTATTGTCCACAATTATTGTCGCGTTCATTGATGTAGTAACATCAACATAATTTGTTGCATAGATCCAGATGTAGTATGTTCCATCCGGTAGGTCATGGACCGTCCTATCGCCAGAACAATTAATGCCAATACTCGACGAGGTGATGCTCGTGCCGTTTTGGTGCTTAAGGTAGTACCAGCAGTCTTTAAGTCCAAGTGTATCATTGCCATCACTTTCTATGCTTATCGTTGTGTTTGCCCGCACGATAGAATCACTGAGGTTTATATATGTCATTATCGGAGCGCTATTGTCAATAACTATGGCTGTCGTGTAGTTACAACTGTTGTTAAATCCGGAATTGATACTGTCATTTGCATAAATCGTAACATTGTAATAGCCCTCTGTGAAGGCTGATGTATTGATCTCAGCAGTAAAGTTGCTGGCAGATACGTTGTGCATCTGGGTTACGTTTACAAATGTAGAATTCCAGATGTAGAGGTAAACGGTATTGTTGTCAACCCCAGACCATAAATCAGTTACGTTTGCGCTGATAGAAATAACGCCATGATAGTATGTTTCAAGGTCTGCGGTTATGTTCGGTGCCATGTTGTCTACGTAAATCCATCTTGTCGTTGAATTTATTGGGCCCTTATTCATATAGTATGTGAGGTCATAATCAAACTCGTAGACCATTGTCGTTATATTATGGTTACCGTTGCTGTACTGGGATGTATTCCATGTGTATATACAGATAAGCGAATTGTTGCATTCTTGTTTGAGTGTGCCATCTACAAATATTTCCGTTGTCATGTTATTCGGACATCTGTTGTCAACGCAGGTTAGACTCGCAGTTACATTTATCTCCTGCATACCAGAAGCATACGTTCCGTTTGCTGGCGTAGGTGTTCCAAACTCAGGCACGGGGGGGGTGTTGTCAATCGTTATGTTTGCTATGGACACGGTGTTGTTGTTTGACAGTGTATCGTTTGCAGTTATTGTTATGTTGTAAATGCCATCAGGCGAGTGCAATGTATTCAATTCTACAATAAAGGTTCCAGTAGATATGTTGTGCATCTGGGTTACATTCACAAATGTGGAATTCCAGAGGTACAAATAAACAGTGTTGTTGTCAATGCCTACGCCGGAATCAGTCATATTGACAGTTATGTTTATTACCTGCGAAAGCCAGTTGTTGTTTCCTATAGAGATTATGGTTATCACTGGGCCTGCCGTATCAACCAGGAGTTCCGCGGATTTAGAGGTGTTCGTATTGCCTGCTGTGTCGTTGCAGGTTACACTTACGTTGTATGTGCCGTCGGCAAGCGCGGTTATCGTAGCGTTAGTTGTGTTTACATTTCCGGCATCGTTGTCCATTATGCTGCTTGAAATTACTACATTGCCGGTTTCGTTCGTAACGCTGAACCAGCAGGATGAAGCCCCTGATGTAGAATCGGTGAAGGTTGCGTTGATTCTTATGCTTGTGTTTTGGTTTGTGGGGGTGGCAAAAACAGGGGAGTCAATACTTGGCGGCGTGTTGTCGATGGTAATCTCGACACGCTGCGTATCGTTCAGGTTTCCGGCGTTATCCGATGCGTTAATAGTGATTGTGTAGTTTCCATCCCCGAATTTGGAGGTTATCTCGGATGTGTTAAGCGTTGCGTTGTAAAACCCAAAGGCGTTGTTCATCGAAATCCATGATGTTACGTTCCCTGTCTTGTTGGAGAGTTGGTAGTAAACAAGGGCAACACCGCTCAATTCATCTTCAATTGTCGCATTGACCACCACGAGGCCTGAATAATCCCCTCCTTCAACTGGGTGGTTGATTGTTATGTTCGGGTTTGTGGTATCAAGCGTTATGGTTCTTGTATTGGTTTTGTTGGTATTGCCTGCGGTGTCGTTGGCTGTTGCGTTGAGGTAGTACGTGCCCTGCTGGAGGCCCGTGAAGTTATAGGTACATGAGGGGGTCTTACAGTTGGTTGAATTAATGAGGGTAGTGGTGTTGTATAGATAGATTGTTATCGTATCCAGGCCGCTTCTGTCATCTGAGGCGTTTGCGTTTGCATTTATGTAACCCAGTGAGTGGTTGCCTGTCTGGGTTGTTGGGGGGTTGAAGGCGATTGATGGTTCTGTGGTATCAAGTGTTATGGTTCTTGTATTGGTTTTGTTGGTATTGCCTGCGGTGTCGTTGGCTGTTGCGTTGAGGTAGTACGTGCCCTGCTGGAGGCCCGTGAAGTTATAGGTACATGAGGGGGTCTTACAGTTGGTTGAATTAATGAGGGTAGTGGTGTTGTATAGATAGA
>MCBF01000001.1:990678-1005017 GCA_001742785.1 Candidatus Altarchaeales archaeon IMC4 | reverse complement strand
TTATGACATCTTTTACGAATATGTCGGATACCTTTGTGCCGCGGTCTGCGCCGGGACACTTTCGTGCTATGTCCGCGAGGGTTATTATCCCCCTGAGCTCTCCTGCGGAAACAACCGGCGCACCGTCTATCTTGTTTTTCGAAAGTATCTCGGCGCACTCCCTGACCTCGATTCCAGGGGGGATCGCCACGATGTTCGTCGAAGCGAACTTCATGACACTGCCCTTCGGAATCGACGTTATGCTCGTGGTTTCGACAAGTATCTGGCGGTCGGTATCGTCGCGGCCAATGACCCTGCCCTTGAGTATTATGTGGTTCAGGGGTGTCGGGCCGACCGTTATATCGTCGCCGTCCTTTATCCTTTTCGTATCGCCAAGAATGCTTATCATCGCACAGCACTCGGTCGGGTGCTGGACGTTCGTGAACGCTATCTTCTGGACCATCAGCCCCTCGACATCGTTAGAACCTATCTTGACAGGGACCCTCACAGGCTCCTCGGTCTGCGTGGTGTTGAGGATGTTGTACGCATCCATCGTCGGCGTGTAGCCTCCTTTCGGGCCGGGAACGCCGTCGACGTATCCAAGTGCGCGCAGGGTCTGCATCTGGTTCCTTATCGTGCCGGGGGTTCTTTTGAGAAGCGCGGCTATGTCCTCACCCTTCACTGCGTCCTTCTTCTTTTCGTAGAGTTCTATCAGAACCTCAAGTATCTCGTGCTGGACATTGCTGATCATTTTTTGATACGTCAATAATAGTAATGTTTAATTATTATAGACCACACGGATAAAGATATGTAGTTGAGGACATAACAAATTAGACACAATTCACCGCAGAGACGCAGAGTTCGCAGAGGATTGATTTTTGATTTTAAAGTTGCTCCATCACAGAGAGAATATTTAACTCGCCTTTCATAATTTAACATAATGCTTAGTTTTAATGAACTTGTCGGGAGATTAAAACAAATCAAAAAAGAGGGTTACGTTAAAACCCATCGAAGCGGAGACACTGGGATCGGAAAGACCTTAGAAGACCTCTTGGGGATAGACGAAAATAACGTCCCCAGCCCAAACGCACATATGATTGAGTTGAAGTCCGCAAGAAAGAAGGGTTCGAGTATGCTAACGCTCTTTACCAAATCACCCCTCCCTGAAAAAGCAAACTCTGTTTTGCTTGAAACCTTTGGTTACGAATCTGCCAAAGGCAACAAAAAGAAGGAACTACACACCACAGTAAAATCCAATTCGTTTAACACCCTGAAAGGCAAGGACGGATTCAAGATAGACATTAAAGGTGACAGAATAGAACTCGTAACTAAAGGAAAACCAATTAAGGGTTCCGTGTCGTCCTTAATGAAAAGGTTGCTCGGAAAAGAAAACAAACAAAGGATAGTTTTGGGCTATTGGACTAAAGAAACATTAAAAAATTCGTTTGAACGGAAACTTCCAGAATTGTTGTACGTGAAGGCGGAATCTAAAGGCAAAGGTTCTAATGAAGAATTTTGGTTTAATGAAGCGTGGTTACTAAGTGGTTTTGACTTTGCAAATTTTTTAAGATTGGTGGATGAAGGAACGATATGCGTTGACATAAGAATCGGGCAGTACCCTGACGGCAGACCGCATGACCACGGAACGGGTTTTAGGGTTCATCCCGATAAATTGGATTTGTGTTTTGAGAACAGGAAGAATTTAATTTAGTCCGGTTTCCAGAAATCCAATATGTACTCAAACGTCGCGCCCAGTTTTATATAATTGTTGGGCCAGCCGAATATACCTACCCCGTTTACAAGATTTCGCTTGTCCCACACCAATACGTTTCTAAGCGCAAACCCTGCTTTTTCGAGCGCGTTCACTACATAGATATGGGTCGGGATGCGTTTGTTTTCCCACCATACGTCATTGACATTGATGACGCAATGTGCCCTTGGTTTCATTAACGGCAAAATGCCTTTATAGATTTCCGTTAAGGCATTTGCATAATCATCATGATTCATGGTTCCCAAGTCACGGGGGTTATCCGAGTACTGCTGAACCTCGTTGTAGTGCTTGTTATTTCTTTTATCCGCGCGCATGCTTTTGTTAAGGCGCGGCTTGTTTAGCATGTGGGCATAAGGGGGAGAGGTAACGCAAAGGGCAACTGTTTCTTTTTCCAAATACATGGGTATGTTAATGGAATCGTCATTGATTAAAACCTGCTGCGCGCTGTTTTCCAATCTTGTTTGGGATAACCTTTTTTTTGCATGTTCTATGTACCTCTCATTCAGGTCAAACCCGACGGCATTTCTTTGTAAGTCCTGGGCGGCCACCAAAGTACTTCCGATTCCGGCAAAGGGGTCTATGACAAGTTCCCCTTTGTGGGTGAACAATTCGATACACTTGGCAGGAAGGGCGATTGGAAAAACCGCCGGATGAATACTTTTGTCCCTGATGTCTCTCTTTTCATAAAAAAATTCCCAGATACCCACCTGACTTTTTACCCACTCTTTTGCAGTCAGACAATTAATGTGGTTGGGTTGGCAATCACACGTTTTCTTATATGCGATATTTAATTTTTTGTTTTCCATCATTGTAGATTAATTCTTGTTTTGCCTCGGCCTGTCCCAGTACGGACTTTTGCATTTCGGGCATACTTTTGGCACATCACTATTGCGGGGCAGCCATTCATGTCCGCAGCGCTCGCAGCGGTACCCCATTACCGGAACCTTTTTTGCCATGATTAATTATATACTCTTTGGTATATAAACATAAGGTAAGGTGGGTACTCCGTAACCCACCGTAACGGTTCGGGTTGTTTAAAATTGCACACTAAAAACTGGTTGATTTGTTTCTGATGAAGTGGAAATCATTTCATTATTCTGTATGTGTTTTATCTCCCGCACCACCAGTTTCGAACAATTCTTTTACATCAACTGCTACAAGAGCTATCATAGGGTGTGAGTCTAAAAAAATTGTTAATTGCCGTTTCTTAAATTTTTTTAGGTTATCGAATAACTGAGAGTATCCCTCATCCGTCAACATATAAATAAATAGATTAAATGCTGAATTTTTATATGCACGCATATCAATAGTGAAAATTCCATCATATTTACTCATTGAATAATCATTAAAATGTCCGGGCAGCATATCAAGACCGAATGAATGAGTTTCTAAAAACTCTAATCCTTTGAAATCTTTTATTGGGAGTCCGTCACGAATTTTCTTGCAAAATCTTTCATCATTTGATGTCCAATGAACTTTACCACTCGCATGTCTTGAAGTATGGCATTGAAACTCATGCCTGCTATCGTGGATGATGTATACATCCCCATTTTTACCTACTTCAACTGAACCAACAGAAAAAATTTTTATATTCTTATCATAATCGTAGCCAATGGCATTTATTTTAATCCGATATTTTTTTGATGTCATTTTTAAATAATTTAGATGAGTATCATCTATTACTCAATAGATAAAAAGGAGGGCAAACGCATTGTTTATATCTTGTAGATTTAGGGGATGTTGAATCTCCGCGCCCTCTGCGCCCTCTGTAAGTCATACGAGCAGACCCCACTACGCAAAGCAGGGCGGGCTGCGGTGATATATCTAATTTTAGTTAGCCCTTCAGCACGGCATCCGCAATCGCATCCCCGACATCGGAAGTGCTTGATGCGCCACCGAAGTCAGGCGTCTTAATCCTGTTTTTCGCAAGGACGGTTTCCAGCGCCTTCATTATCGAATCCGCAGCCGCGCCCTCGCCGAGCGAGCGCACCATCATCTCACCCGCCCAAATCGCCGCAATCGGGTTTGCGATGCCTCTGCCCGCAATGTCCGGCGCCGAGCCGTGTATCGGCTCGAACATCGAAACGCCGGCAGGGTTTATGTTGCCGCTTGGCGCGGTCCCCATGCCGCCCTGTATCGCCGCGCCCAAATCGGTTATTATGTCGCCGAACATGTTCGGGACGACCAATGACTGGAAACGCTCGGGCTGCATGACAAAGAACATCGTTACCGCATCGACGAAAAGCGACTCCGTTTTTATTCCCGGGTACTCCGCGCCCATGTCCTCGAACGTCTTGCGCCAAAAGCCGTAAATCGAGGTCAGGACGTTCGCCTTGTCCACGCTTGCAAGTTTGGTTTTCCCGGATTTTTTCGTGTACTCGTAGGCATATCTTATTATTCTTTCTGTTCCCCCCCTACTGACCAAACCAATCTGATAGGCAATCTCCTCAGCATCGGTTTCTATGTCAAGACCGAACTTCACCTTGTACATCTGCCGGACAAGTTCAAGGTTCTGGTGCGTTTTGCCCTTCGCATTCCCCCCCAAACCTATGTAAAAGTCCTCGGTGTTCTCCCTGAAAACGACGAAATCTATGTCGGCGGGCCCCTTGTTTTTCAGTGGGCAGTAAACGTTCGGCAGAAGTTTGACCGGCCTGAGATTTACGTACTGGTCAAAGTGGAAGCGAAGCTGAAGGAGGATGCCCTTCTCAAGTATCCCCGGTTTTACGCGCGGGTCGCCCAACGCCCCGAGATAGATTGCGTCGCACTTTCCGATTTCCGCGAGGCTGTCCTCCGAAACGAGTTCCCCGGTTTTCAGGTAATGCCCGGAGCCGAATGGGTAATCTATGAAATCAAGTTCAAAGCCGTGCTTTTCCGATGCCGCATACAAGACCTTGACACCTTGCGCTATTACCTCTTTTCCCACACCATCCCCGGGGATGAGCGCGATTTTGTGTTTTTTCATTATCTTGGCCTATTTTTGCTGTGTTACCTAATTAATATTAGGTAAATTAAAATGGATATAACTTCAATAGGCGACGTGAACGTCGATATAGTAACATCGAAGCTTGACCGCATGCCCGAGGAGGATTCTCAAAAGGTCGTCCGCGACATGACGATGACAACCGGCGGGTGCGCCGCGAACTTCGCGCTGGCAGCAGCAAAACTAGGGCTCCAGTCGAGGCTCATCGGGAAGATCGGGGATGACTTGTTCGGAAATTTCATAGTAGAAAGCCTCAAAGGCATCGACTGCCGGCTCGCAAAAGGCGCAAAGACAGGGATAACATTCGCCATGACCTTTGATAATGCTACCCGCTCGTTTATCACATCGCCCGGTGCAAACGGCGAGTTCGGGATAAAAGACATAGACACGGGCTTGATAGAAGGCAGTTACCTTCACATCGCAAGCTTCTTTCTGCAGGGTCTGCGGCAGGAAACGAAGAGGCTCATGGAGATTGCGCATGACAGGAGGATGCTCGTTTCATTTGACACCGGATGGAACCCCGCCAACTGGCTGAGGAAGGACATAAACGACGTCATCGGCGTGCTGAAGAACGTTGACATATTCTTCCCGAACCTGAAGGAAGCGCAGGCAATAACAAAACTGGAGGAAAAGGGCGCGATATGCGACTCGCTTTTGTCCATGGGGCCGGGGATAATAGGATTAAAACTCGGAAAGAGGGGCTGTTACATAGCAAAAGGAAGAGAACGGCTGTCCATACCACCGTTACAGGTCGATCCTGTGGACACGACTGGCGCAGGGGACGTTTTCAATGCCGCGTTCATATTCGGGCACTCAAAGGGATGGGGCCTAAAAGAGACAGGAATGTTCGCAAATGTCGCGGCCGCGATAAGCACGCTTGCCCCGGGAACGACGAGCTACCCGACAAAAGAGGAGGTCATTTCGACATTGGAGACTAACCCGCCGCAATTCTCGCTGCCGCTGAGGTAAGCAACTAATTTGAAAAGGGTTACATCAGGACATCGTCGTCGTTAGTTAGAAGAGCATGTGGCGAAAAAGAAAGAGGGCAGGGCGACAATCGCCCAAAACAGACTTTTAAAATTAAGCGGGCTCTACGGGGTTCGAACCCGCGACCCTCCGGTTAAAAGCCGGATGCTCTACCAAACTGAGCTAAGAGCCCACATTTAAAGAATAATAATATTCTCTGCTGGGTTTAAAAAGTTACCCCCTNCCGAGTTCCTTGTGCGCCTTCGACAGGTGCCTTGCCGCAAGTGCCCCGACCAGGGATATTTCGCCTGCCAGCGTCGTTGCCGCCACAATCTCCGCGAACGCCTTTGCGTTATTCTCGCCCCCGCCCGCCACCCCAAGTATCTTCAGGGCTTCCTGCTGGGTTTCCCGCTGCACCCCGCCGCCGACCGTGCCGACCTGGACCGCAGGCATTGTAACTGCCATGTGTAGATTACACGCATTTGTGCTGGGGCACAAACGGTGTCCCGAAATTGCAGTGCAATTTCGAGGATCGCCAACCATCTCCGCTGTCGTAAACCCATGGCTTCCCTCGACAACGTGCGCCGCGTCCTGCCCGGTCGCTATGTACAAGGCGGCAATAGGGTTGGCAAAATGGGCATTGAAGCCGTATGAGCCCGCCTGCGCAGAGCCAAGGAGATTCTTTCTGTAGTTCACGTCGGCCATCGCCTCAGGAGTCGTTTTAAGCACATCTTTTATCACCTTCCGCGGTATCTCGACCTCGGCAATCACGCTTTTGCCGCGGCCCATGATGAGGTTCAAGGCCGAGGGCTTTTTGTCTATGCACATGTTCCCTGACAGCGCAACATGCTCTATGAACGGGAATTCGGATTCCAGGAGTTCAAGGGCCTGGTCAGTCCCGAAGGTAACCATGTTCATCCCCATCGCATCAGACGTGTCGTAAACGAAACGCAGGTAGAGGTTCCTGCCGACCGGAAACGGCGTAATCCTCAGGAGCGTCAGGAAGCGTTCGCCGTGCTCTGCGACCGCCTTTATCTTTCCGAAGTTTTCTTCTATCCACCTGATGACGATTTTCGAGTGCTTCGCGCTCGGCAGTTTCATAACAGGGGCCCTCGTGATGCCGTTTCTGTAGATCATGGTCTGCGCTCCGCCGGACTTTGTTATGACGGACATCCCTCGGCTGACGCTTGCAACCAATGCGCCCTCGGTTGTCGCAAGCGGCACAAAGTAATCCCCTCGCGCGAATTCCCCCTCTATCTTCAGAGGCCCGGCAATCCCCATCGGGACCTGCGCGACGCCTATCATGTTCTCGATGTTTCTCTGCGTCGCCTCGCCGGGGTTTACGGAATAATTCGAGATGTGTTTCAGATTTGTTCCGGTCAACTTTTCTATCGCGCGCTTCCTCAGATCGACCGCCTTTTTGGGTTCCCCCACGACCTTTTCGACCTCATGCAGGCTGATTTTGCCGCTGATAATACCCCGGATTATTTCGTTGTCCGCATTAGAAAGTCTTCCTGTATTTTCTAATGGGACACAAATTTCCTTCGGAAATTTCTTGTCGTCCATTTTTATAGATTATCACTCAACAGTTACGGATTTTGCCAGATTCCTCGGCTTGTCTGGGTCGAGCCCCTTTGATACGGATAGGTAGTACGCGAATAAATGCAGGGGCACGACATAGAGCAAGGGCGAAAGAAGAGGGTCAACCCACGGCACCTTTATGTCGCCGCCCTCCGAAACAACGGCTATCTCGGCGTTCCTGCTTTTTGCCTCCTGCACGTTGCTTTCCATTTTCTTGGCAAGGTGGTCGTTCGGCACCAGTGCAAAGACAACCACTCCCTTTTCCAAAAGCGCAAGCGGGCCGTGTTTCAGCTCGCCTGCAGGGTACGCCTCGGCATGGACGTAGCTTATCTCCTTCAGTTTCAGCGCGCCCTCCAGGGCGTTCGGGTAATTCAGCCCGCGCCCGATGTAGAAGAACTCCTTCACATTCCGGTATTTTTCGGCAAGCCTCTTTATCTTTTCCTTATCGCCGATAACATGTGAAATCTTTTCGGGAACGCCCCCCAGTTTTGAAATCAGTTTGTTCAAATCCACCACATCGAGTTTCCCCTTCTCTTTTGCGATAAAAAGCCCAAGGAGCGTAAGTGAGGTTATCTGCCCGACATAGGCCTTTGTCGATGCGACCGCGATTTCCGGGCCCGCACCTATATCTATCACGTCGTCGCAGATGCCGGTTAGCGTTGAACCAAGAACATTCACAACCCCGACAACGTAGGCGCCGTTCTTTTTCGCCTCCTTTGCCGCGGCGATGGTGTCAGCGGTCTCTCCGGACTGCGAAACCAATATCACGGCGCAGTTTTTGTCTATCGTTTTTGACGTCCCGTACCTGAACTCCGAGCCGATTTCCGCGTTCGACGGGACCCCGAAGTGTTCGAGCACGCCGCGGCCAAGGCGCCCTGCATACGATGCGGTGCCGCAGGCGACGAAGTAGATCCTTGGAAATTTCGCCAGTTTTTTCGCTATTTTCTCGATATCCGTGCGCTCCGCAATCGCATTTTTTACCGCCTGCGGCTCCTCGTGGATCTCCTTTATCATGAAGTGCTCGAAGCCGCCCTTTTCCGCCTGCGCCATACTCCAGTTTATCGTCTTGGGTTTTTTATTCACCACCCTCCCGGAGTTTATTTTTTTTATCACAACCTTCTGCTTCCCGACAATCCCGTACTCGCCGTCGTCAAGGACTATGACCTTTTTTGTCAGCGGAAGGAGTGCCGGAATGTCGGATGCGACAAAATTTTCGCCGTTTCCAATACCGACAATAAGCGGGCTTTCATGCCTTGCTATGAATATATTGTTTTCTTTGTCAGACAGCATCGCCACGGCGAAACTGCCACCGAGTTTTTTTATCGCCGAGACGAACGCCGCCTCCGTGCCGCCACCGTCCTTGTATTCCTCTTCTATGAGGTGAGGTATGACCTCGGTATCGGTTTCCGAAAGAAATTTGTGGCCCCTTTTCACAAGGCGGGCCCTGAGACCCTCGAAGTTCTCGATTATCCCGTTGTGGACTACTGCGATTTTCCCCTTGCAGTCCTTGTGCGGATGGGCGTTTTTCCTGGACGGCACCCCGTGGGTCGCCCATCGGGTGTGCGCAATCGCAACCTTTGAATCCGCATATGCCGCCTCTTTCTCGACCTCCGCGACCTTGCCCTTGTCTTTTGTTATGTGGATTGCATTTTTGTTAATGCATGCGACGCCTGCGGAATCGTAGCCCCTGTACTCAAGCCGCCCAAGCATTTCGAAAACCACCCTGAATGCGTCCCGTTCGCCGATGTAACCTGCTATGCCGCACATTTTGAAGAAAACATCCCTTTAAAATATATGCCCAAAGGCGTTAAAATTCTTGGTTTCATCTCTTTGAACCTGTCGAAAACGTCCAACCGCCCCAACAGAACTGGAACATCCTCAATCTGCGACCATGCAACCTTCACCGGAAACACATAAGTCCCGATCCTCATCTTCGCAACCCGAAACACGATAGAGACCTCGCCGTTGACACCTTGTATCGTATGTACGTTCTCTTTTTTGTGTTCAAAACCAAGAAACTTCCCGAATTTGTATGGGATCAAAACGAAATCCGCGCCGGAATCAACGTACATGAACTCAGACACCCACTCATCATCATTCTTTCGGAATTGTACCTTTGCTATCGGCCTGTGTATCGTTCCGAGAACCGGTGAATGCTCCTGCCTATAACTGAATTCGATGTTACTCATCATAACTAGAGAACCAACATGTCCTTCTTAGGGACCTTCCACAACACAACCTCCTGTTCTGGGAATCCGTTTTTGGCTTTTTTGAAGACCGCGTCCGGCTCAATGCCCGAACCGACAATCTTCTCACCGACTATGGCAACGTACTTATCTTCATAGCCGTGAAAATCCGCCTTCGTGAACCACTCTAAGGTTTTGTCTTTCATCAGGTCTATCACCGTTATTCATTCATCGTTCGGGCATAAATATCGGTTTCGTCAGCACCCCACCTTATATTCAATCAACCCCGAATGATTCTTTTTCCTTCTTATAACGCCGCCACCTGTAGCCCAGAAGAACAAGAAAAATTTCCAAGGGAAATTTTTGTGTCTAGTATAAAGAGTTCTATACTTTATACTACGACCAGAACGGCCAGCAAAACCGCTGCCGCCCATTTGTCGTATTTTTCAGAAGTGGTTCTTTCGCGGGGGCGGTCAAGGTCATTAACGCACCCGCAATACAGCCCACGGAGGTTATCCCCGCCCCTGCCGAGATGTCCTTGACAAACTGCCCTGCGATAACCACCACGATCAAGCCAACCACCGCGTAAATTATCCGGGTCTTTGCGGCGTTCACCGCCATTGGGTCGCCCTCGGACCCGATCCATTGTATGCCGGAATAGACAATAACCAACAGAGCCAAGCCCGCAGCGATGCACTGCAGGATCAGCACAATCTGGCACAGCATCAGGTTTGCGGTTTCACCCGCAATTACATCCTGTATGCAGCCCATATGCGGCCTCAAATCAGGCACGACCTCTACGGAAACCCCGACGAACAGGAAAACGAGGATAAGCCCGATCAGGGTGTTGTAGAACATCTTTTTCCCTTCGCTTCTTCGTTCCTCGCTGCTCATGTAGAGAAAACCTGCGGCAACAAGCGACAAAACCGCAACCCCCGGAGCCAGAATCATAACAAGGCACAGAAGCCGCCCCGTGAGGGTTCTCGCGGAGTCAAGAACGTCTGCGCATACGGCTTGCACGAGGGCAAGTGCCAAAATAAACAGTAACAGTTTGCGTTCCATCTTGCAGTTATTATAAGATATTAGCCCTAAATTAATTACAAGAATGGCAAAAATAAAGGTTCTGGACACAACCCTCAGGGACGGGGAGCAGACGCCAGGGGTTTCATTAACAGTTGAGAAGAAGGTTGAGATAGCGCAGGCGCTGGACCGCCTTGGCGTCGATGTCATAGAGGCGGGGGCCGCGATAACAAGCGAGGGGGAGCGGGAAGGCATAAAAAAGATAGCGGGGCTCGGTCTGAACGCCGAGATATCAAGCTTCGCGAGGATACTGAAAAATGACATAGACCTTGCGATGGGGTGCGATGTCGATTCAATATTCCTGGTCGCGCCGACCTCTGATTTGCACATAAAGTACAAGCTTGGGATAACTAGGGAGGAACTCCTTGACAAGGTTTCGGAATCGGTCGAATACTGCAAAAGCCACGGGCTTCTTGTCGATTTGTGCTGCGAGGACGGCTCGAGGACAGACACCAGATTCCTCAATGAGGTATTAAAGGCGGTTGAAAAAAAGATAGACCGCTTCACGATAGCAGACACGGTCGGAATCAGCACACCTGAGAAGATCGCGGAGATGTTCTCCAAGATAAAAACGAAAAAGCCCCTCGGGGTCCACTGCCACGACGACATGGGGCTTGCGACGGCGAACACGATAAGCGCTGTAAGGGCAGGCGCCGGCGTAGTCGATGTCACGATAAACGGTCTTGGCGAGCGGGCGGGCAACGCCCCGCTTGAGGAGGTCATAATGGCGCTGAAGCTGGGCTACGCCATAGAATCGAACATAAAAACGTGCCTGATAACCGCAACCTCGGAACTGGTGGAAAAACTTTGCAATATCTCGGTTCAGCCCAACAAGGCGATAGTCGGGGATAATGCGTTCACCCACGAGGCGGGGATCCACGTCGACGGGATACTGAAAAACCCAAAGACATACGAGTCCATAGACCCGCGCCTTGTCGGGGCAAGGCGGCGCTTTGTCCTTGGAAAGCACGCCGGAATAAAGGCAGTCAAAAAGATACTCGAGGACATGCAGATTGTCGTAACCGAGAATGAAATTTCGGAGATTTTCAACAGGGTAAAATTCATAGGCGACAAGGGCAAGAAGGTCACGAGCGCGGACATCGAAACGATAGCGAACTCCGTGAAGGGCGTTGAGACAAAGAAGGCCCTGAAGCTTGTGGAGCTGGTCGCCATAGCGGGCAACAAGTTCACGCCCGTAGCATCTGTTAAGTTGCTGATAAACGGAAACGAGGTCATACAATCCGGCACAGGGGACGGGCCGGTTGACGCGGCGCTCAGCGCGATAAGGAACGCGACAAAGGATGTCCCGTTCGAGCTGATGGAGTATCACGTCGATGCGGTAAGCGGAGGAACCGACGCGCTGGTGCGGATTGAAGTGAAACTAAAAAGCAGGGGCAAAATCGTAACCGCGCAGGGTTCGGGTTCTGATATAGTTCTGGCAAGCGTAGACGCGATGATAAATGGATTGAATACGATTATGAAATAGTAAAACCTACCTGCTCAAATAGAGAATCTCACGGAGTGAAATTCCTTTTCTTTTTCGCCACGCTCGAAATTGATTGCAATTTCGGCGCACCGTTTGCGAGAAAGTCGCAAACGCGTGTCGAGTTTCTTTCGCAAAGAAAAAGGCTGTGCATCAACGGGCTGAATACGATTATGAAATAGTCAGTTAAGATGGGTTGCATGGCAACCCGCCCTTGCGTGCCGGCTCTGAAATGACCCGCAAAAAACCATCACCCTATATAAGTATATATCAATATATTCTTATATACCTCAAAGGTGATAAAAAATGCAAGAAGTATTACACTACCCCCGGCTGGATACCGTGCTGATGGTCGAAAGCGCGCTGAAAGAGGCGGACTTAGCCATATCGAAGAACGAACTTTTAAGGCGGCTCCCGAAACAGGTGATGAGGCCGACCCTGAACGTTATAATTGACTATCTGGAAGAAAAGGGGCTGGTCATGGTCGGCGAAAAGGGCGTTCTCTGGGTTCACAACGAAAGCCCGAAGATGCGAAAACTACTGGAGGAAAGTGTCGATGCAAGATGACAAGCAAATCAGGGTCAAATATTCCCCGGATTTTGAAAAGCAGTTAAAAGACCTGCGGGATGCAATCAAAGAAAAAGACAGCAAATTCCACAGGCAACTCCTAACAGCAGTCGAGAGGGAGAAAGACCATCTGTTCATTAACCCTCACCGGGGCACCCAGATACCAAAGAGGCAGATTCCGAAAGAATACGTCGTCAGGTACGGCGTTACAAACCTATGGAAGATAAACCTACCCGATTACTGGAGGATGGTTTATACCATAACCGGCAGCGAGTTAGAGATTATTTCAATCCTGCTTGAATTCATGGATCATCCGACTTATGATAAGAAATTCGGTTACAGGAAAAAATAAATTTAGTTGCGGCTCACGAAAGGGCCGGGCATAAATACGATTATGAGGTAGAATCCAATTACTCCATCCTGACGACAATCTTCTTTTCCATCGAGATGATGTCCTCCTTTTCGAATTTCTTTTTCCCGACGCGCAGGCCCCATAATTCCGAGCCGTTCAGGATAACCCTCGAAACCTTTCCTAAGTGCTCGTCCTCCTTGGTGTAAACGTCCTTCATCCTTAACTTTTCTATCCAAGCGTCCCTTTTGCGTATCTCATCTAAGAACATGTAATCCGTTATCTTCACCCAGACGATGAACATCAGGATGCCAACAAGCCCCGACAGTACAAACTCATCGAGTTCCACGCTCCTTCTGAGGAAACCGGCGCCTGCCCTGAGCATCGCGCCGAAAAGGACGAAGAATGCCAGGATTATCAAGTACCTGCGTATGTTAAGGTACCTGCTTGCCGTGTACTCATCTACGATCCTGCCCAAAATCGCAAAACCCACGGCGATAAGTATAAGGCTTACTGAGTAGGATTCGGTTATAAACTCAGACGACACATCGATCAGCGACTGGGCGTCAATTACGACCAAAGCGTTTTTCTGCACGTAGTCATAGCCAATGCCAACCCCGATTATCATCACCACAAACGCGATTGCATAGGTTACAGTGCCGATCTTTTCGAAGGAGAGGGATCTTATGAAATCCGATATCCTTGAAAACAGCTCTTCTTCGAAAGTGAGGCCTTTTATTATGAGGTAAACCCCCACAACTATCAGTATGAGGTTCATCGCCTGCGCCATCTGTCCCAATGCTCCGCCGATTCCAAGAAGCAGGAGAATCAACCCAGGAATTCCGAATATGAGCCTTGCAAGGTCCGGGTCCTTCGATATCTCGCTCAAAAAATTGGTTACCGTGAAGTACGCCTTCTCCAGTTCCTTGCTCTGTCTGACGATAACCGTTTGTATGGAATTTATCTTCACCCGGGACTGTATTATCGGCAGTACCTGCTCGTCGTCTGCGCCGTCGGTCACCAGAATTACGCTTTCCGGCTTCAGCTTCTGCATAACGAGATCCATCTGTTTTGCAACATTTTCATCGGAGATCACACCCCTCTTGGAGTCGCCGGTGAGGGTTACGACCTCGAACCCGAGCTCCTTTGCGGTCTTTATGGCCTCGAAAAGCGCGTTAACGTCGGAATCCTGCGGGTCCGCGAGGGCAAGCTTATTTGCCGCGTCCAGATTGTCCTCTATCCCGATTATCGGGCCTTTTACCCCCCCCTTTCGGCCGATGTCGTCGTCGCGGTCTATGCACAAAACGATAGTTTTCATCAGATATAAAACTAATAGAAAGTGGACTATATATGAGGGGTTTGATTAACCCCCTCTTTTGTGAATCTATCGTTTTTTC
>MCBF01000001.1:981963-990578 GCA_001742785.1 Candidatus Altarchaeales archaeon IMC4 | reverse complement strand
TATTTTCATGGCACTACATTTGATGTTTTGGCATGATTTTTATCATAATCAATTCAAATAGTTGTGGCTCATGGCACTACAACTGTTAAATGTGGGTTAAGGACGATGTTGGAGGCTCCCTGACCATTTGTTGAACTCATGGAATCAAGCCCGGCAATGGTGGAGAACTGTCTCTCCAGCGGCGTAGCCACCGCTGTGGCCATGGTCTCGGGGCTGGCTCCCGGCAAAGAAGATGACACCTGGATGGTGGGAAAATCGATGGCCGGCAGATCATTCACCGGCAACAGACGATAGGCGAACAGGCCAAAGACTACCACCGCCAGCATGACCAGACTGGTCATTACCGGCCGCTTGATAAAGAGCTCGGAGAAGTTCATTGCTTTGTGCCTGGAAGCGGATGGCTCGACGCAGCTGGGGGTGTTGCCTGGGCCTTGCCGTCCGGCCCCGGAGTGTTGCCCGTCTTGACCTCAACCTTCCCACCGGGAATGACTCGCATATGACCGTCGATCACCACCTCTTCCCCGACCTGCAGCCCCCGCTCAATGGCCACCATCTCCCCCATCGTCGGCCCCGGAGTAACTGCCCTGCCCTCGGCCATCTTCTCCGCATTCACCACAAAGACAAAGGGGTCTTTCTGCCCGGTCTGAATGGCCTGGGCAGGAATGACCACCGCATCATTTTTAACATCCAGAGTGAGCGACACGGTTACAAACTGCCCGGGCCATAAGCGTTTTTTCTCGTTGGCAAACACCCCTTTCAGGCGAATGGTGCCGGTTGCTGCATCGACGCTATTATCAAAGAAGGAAACTGAGCCGGTTTCGGTAAATCCAGCAGCGCCTGCAACCTCTATCGTCACCGGGATTTCTCCCCGGGTCAAGCGCTGTTTAACCTCGGCTAAACGCTGTTCAGGGATGGTGAAGGAGGCACGGATGGGAGTCACTCGATTGATGGTCACCAGCGTGGCTTCATTGGCCTTGACGACATTGCCCCGATCCACAGCCAGAGCCCCCAACCGCCCGCTGACCGGGGCTTTGAGAGTACAGTAGGAAAGTTGGGTCTCGGCATTTTCAACCAGGGCCCGATCTGCGGCAAAATCAGCAGCAGCTGTCGCTGCCTTGGTGCGAAAGCCCTCGGCCTCCTCCTGGCTCACCATTCCTCCCGCCACCAGATGCGAATAACGCTCATAGTCCTGCCGGGCATTCTCCCTGATCACCCGATTGCGCTCAAGGGAGGCCCGCGCCTTACTCAAGGCCGCCTGATACGAACGGGGATCGATGATAAAAAGCAGATCACCCTGATAAGTCAGACCGCTGCGCGGTCTGACTTATCGAAGAGCGGATGAGCGATGCTCTATTGACCTGCCAGCCAGATCGCTTCGCGCTCTGCCTATCAGGCCAATAGAGCGGACTGTGTCAATTTGCCCGCTGGCATGGCTGTGCCACGCCGCAGACAAATCGCCACACTCCGCTCATCCGCTCTTCGTTAGGCTGTGCCATCGGCCTATTCACAAGCACCTGCTTGCTGTGCTCCGTAAGTTGCTTGGCTCACTGTGTATCTGTCTCCGGCACTCGATGAAAGTTGTTGAATGAGGCTCTTGCACGAGAAGCCCTGCATGCTGATGTACTGATTCACAGATCGAACTGCATTTTTCTGAGGCCCAGTCAGACTATCCGCCCATGTAGACGCTGTAACAAACAAAGTGGCAATCATTGCCAATTTCAGAAAGTTCATTACAATTCCCCTCGCGTGAAAAAATTGAGCCTAACAAGGCTGTAAAACTCTTTCCATGACAAAGAAGCTGGCCGAGAAAACCAGCAAGACAGGTTGATTTATTATTGCCGAAGCCCCTTTACCCCATCGATCAAGAAAGGTCTCTCTTCCCAGCGAATCTAACGGGGAAGTGCCGCCAGAATCCGCTCGCGGATGGCTTCGGGACTTAACCCATCAATAATAAGCTGTTTTCGGCGTGACTGATGCCCCTTATGAAGGATGACGGATTGTCTCCCAAGTTTGAAAAAAGATGCCAGAAAGACAATGAGGGCTTTATTGGCAGCATCATCTACCGGTGGTGAAGTCAGAGCCAGTTTCACCGCCTGATCATGAATCCCGACCAGAGCAGTGCGAGAGGCCCGCGGTTGAACAAAGACCGCCAACAAGGATCGTCCATCGGAGAGCAGGGAAACAAATGGCATAGTGATGATATTGAAGGGCTTGTCATCAGAACAACCCGCGGAATAACGAGGGAAGTTATCGACCATGAGGAGGTGTTTATTTACCAGAATTGAACCGAATGACCTCTTCCCAAAGAATTGCACCGCTTGTATCGCAAAACATTGCTATGAAATCACGAGAAAATTTATTGATAACATGTGAATATTCTTCTAAAAATTGATCATTTTCCTCTTTTGCTTTGTGCCCAAGAGGTTCAATGATCTCAAGATACAAATTCTCATTACCAGACACAAACGACCAGAATTGCTGGCCACAAAGTTTTAAGTAGTCGCCCTTGTCTGGTGAGTTGTCTTTTCCGTAACAACAGCCGTTGATGGCAATGACATTGGAAGAAGTGGAGGTGTTTGTGCCAAGGATGCGTTTGGCTTTTTTGAAATTGTCTATCATCCTTTTGATTTGGCTTGAATTTCCCCAGTTGGGGCCAGATTTTATCGCAACGATGTATTTGGCATTTTCTTTTACAAACTCTAAGTCGATGCCTTCGGAAGATGATTTGTGACCATTATATACTTCATGACAGATATAAATCGCCAGTTCTTCAAGGAATCCCCCGAATATACTTTCTTCTTGTGAAGAAAGAAAAGCGTCAAGAATCATTCTTACGAAATCACTGGCTGTGCTGGTATTTTTTACCTTAAACAGGTATGGATTCTTTCGCTTGAGGACATCCTTCAGTTGGAGTGTTTTCAATTTTTCGATGCGTTTTTTGTGAAACACCGGAATGTGTTGCTCGACATATTGAACTATTTTCTTGTTGCTGATTGGTATCATATTCCGCCTTATTTTCGCATAATCTTAATTGATAACGGCGTGTTCGTTCGCTTGCAAGCACACAATACTCTGGAAGTATTTCTATCCCGACAGAATTTCTGTTTGTTTTTTGAGAAACCTCTAAAGTCGTGCCAGAACCGGAGAAAGGATCAAGCACCCAGTCTCGTTCTTTTGTAAACAATTTAATAAACCATTCCGGTAAAGATTGAGGGAAAACAGCACTGTGATTTTTATTATAA
The DNA here is from genome assembly GCA_001742785.1 of Candidatus Altarchaeales archaeon IMC4. Taxonomy (GTDB): domain Archaea; phylum Altiarchaeota; class Altiarchaeia; order IMC4; family IMC4; genus IMC4. The sequence goes on along the minus strand of MCBF01000001.1, from coordinate 987,336 downwards.
CATTCAGTAGCAAAATGAAGCACATTGGTTGGATAGGCCATGTCGCGGTCTATCCAATTGGACACCTTTTTCCCAAAACCGCTGTTAACCTTTGATTCATCACGAGTTTTATCGGTGTCGCTTAATTTCTTCAATCGTGTTTTTGCCCAATCGCCCATGGGAACCATAACTTCCTCTTGGTACATATTGAATTTTGCAGATTTATTAAATTGCAAGCATCGTTCCCATGCGTCTCTGAAACGGTTGGGCCATTTGCCGGGGAAACAATTTTTTTTATGCCAAACAAATTCTTCCGTCCATAACCAGCCTTGCTTTTTTAAGGCCAATATAAGCTCCAAGACATATGTGTGGCGTTCCCCATTAACAGCTTTTTCTTTAATGTTAAGAATAAATGTCCCGCTCGGGCTTAAAACCCGGTGCAGCTCTTTTGCCCTTGGCAGAAACCATTCAACATATTCATCAGGCTTGATACCGCCATAAGTACCCTTCCTGCTGTCGGCATAAGGTGGTGAGGTAACAATCAAATTGAAGAAATTGTCTGGGTAATTTTTGAGGATGTCCCGACAATCACCATTTTCAATTTTCGTTTCTATATGTTCCATAATGCTATTGTATTCAATTTTCCTCGCCAGCACCTGTGGATGGAAGATTCTCGCCATCCACAGGAAAAGCTGCGTTCATTCCCCTCGTGCCCTTGGTAAGGGCCTCTATATCTTCAGAAGAGAGGGCGCCATCTTCAAGGATTTTGATTTTTTGAAAAAGTTCATCGTTCTCCTCGTGGACAGGGGCAGGGGCTTCGTCATTCTCCGGCGGGAATATCTCCAGGGTGTGCAGATAGGATTCGAGGGTGTTGCGAACAGCACGGACGGCTTCACGATGCTTTTTCTGGAGCATCTGAATTTCCTGGGGCAGGCGAATGAGCTCGGCATGGGCACTGCGGCGGAGTTCTTCAATCTCAGCCCTGACCCCATCCAGGAGCTGTTCGGCCTGCTGCTGGCTCTTTTCTTTCATCGAATCACAAAACTGCTGGGCCGCCACCAGAGTACTCTTAAAATCCACCTCATCCTGTTTTGCCTCTCGCTGTTGTTCATATATCAGTTCTATTTTACGAGTCAGGTCTTCTTTTTCACCCATTTCCTGCGATAAGAGATCTTCCGCCTGCTGGATTTCATTTTTTGCCTCTTTCAGTTCTTCTGCCAGCCCTTTTTTTTCCTGTTCAAGACTGGCGACTTGTGAACGAAGCCCTTCTGTCTCCTGCACTGACACGGCCAATCGCTGTTCGCTGATCAGTCGGGTCTTCCGCAACTCTTCGGCCATCTTCCTGGCCTCCTGGACTTCGGACTCCATCACGCTGTTCCGCTGTTCCAAGGAGCTTTTTTCTTCGTGAACAAGTTGCATGTCCTCCACATGAAGTCGGCATCGTTCCTGTAATTCAAAGAATTCTTCAGCAATACTCTCTAAATAGGCCTTGACCTCAATGGGGTCATAGCCCCTGAACTTCGTCTGGAATTCCTGATCTTTGATCATCTGGGGCGTTGTGGACATATCACTCCTTTTTTGCGTTAGAGACTCGGATAATACTGATGTACCTGAATTGCACCCTGATTTGGGTTATCTTTGGCTATGTCGATTGAACAGATAATTCCGCTTCTATATCAAAACTACAATATTACAGAAAGAATAATTAATGATAGGCCGATGCCAACAAGGGAGAGTGGCATGTGTATCTATGCAATAAGTGAATATTTGAAATAGAAATCGAATAAGCAAGCTTGCGAGACTCCGAAACCGCAAGCATAATTATGTTTCGTCGATGATTTCGGAGTCTCGCAAGCTCGCTTACCTGTGATTGAGACATAGTCAAAGATAGCCCGAAACAGGAATGCAAGATGGAATATATCAGTATTTCCCGAGTCCCTTAGAGAAATGCCGTTTGAATATAACTGAATAACTGAAAATTACCCCATTACCCGAGCCATCTGCTTGAGGGTGGGTACCAAAAAACTCTGGAGAAACATGATCGCCATAATCAAAATCATGGGAGAAAAATCAATCCCACCCATGGCGATGGGGATCACCTTTCGAATTTGATTCAGTACTGGCTCAGTGACTTCATATAAAAAACGGACGACGGGGTTATAGGGGTCGGCATTCACCCAGGAAATAACCGCCCGGCCAATAACAATCCACATATAGGCTGACAGGAGAAAATCAAGCAACTGGGCCAGGGCCATCATAAAATTATTCAATACAAACATAATGTATGCTCACCGTTCAATATCATTAAGTTAACAGACCTCTGGTCCCATGCGGCGCAAGGGACGAAATACTCACCTGAGCCCATGAGAGGACTATGCAACCTTGCTTCCCACTGGAGCCGGCCCACTCACCGTGGTAAGCACCAATCGTTTTTTCCCCTTGATGAGGGTGTGGGCAGCCAAGACCATGCCCTGTGATTGCACACCCATCAGCTCCACCGGCTTGAGATTGGCAACAATCAGCACCAATCTTCCCGGTAACTCTTCCGGGGTATAATACTCGGCGATGCCAGCGACAATGGTTCGTTCTTCCGGGGCCGTAACAGTCAATTTGAGGAGCCGGTCTGATTTGGCGATGCGTTCGGCCCGCACCACCTCAGCCACTCGCAGATCGAGTTGCTGAAACTGAGAAAATTCAATGACACCGCTTTCAGCAACCCGCCCTTGGCTGCCTACCACTTTTGCTTTCTTCTTTGGTTCTCTACTGTCTTCTGTGGAAGCCATGTTTTTTTGAGGGGCAGTGGTCAATGTATTCCCCACATCATTTCCTGACATGGCCGTATCCATGCGAGGAAAGAGAGCATCCGTTTTCTGCAGTTGAGTTCCGGCCACACTTAAACCCCAACGGGCCCCGTGCCTGAAATCAGCAATTTGCGGATCATTTACCGACAGACCTAAAGCCGTCGCCATTTTCGCACTGGCCTGGGGCATCACGGGCCGCAACACCAAAACCAGCAAGCGAAGGCATTCCCCCAGATTATAGAGAACCGTGTGCAGCCGTGACTGCTGGGCCGGATCCTTGGCCAAGACCCAGGGTTCACTGGTGACGATATATTTATTAGCCTGACTGATCAGCTCCCAGATCCCCTGCAAGGCCCGATGGAATTGGAACCGTCCCATATTTTCCTGATAGTGACTCAGCATCTGCGTGGCCGTCTGCTGCAGATGCTGGTCTGCTTCCGTCGCCTCGCCGCCAGCCGGCAGGATGCCCTTGCTATATTTTTCGAGCATAGACAATGAGCGACTGAACAGATTGCCCAGATCATTGGCCAGATCAGCATTGTGTCGTGCCAGAATCGCATCACTGGAAAAGGAGGCATCAAGACCAAAAGACATCTCCCGCAGGAGAAAATATCGTACTGTATCAACACCGTATGCGGCTACCAGGTCGGCTGGTCGTACCACATTGCCAATGCTTTTGGACATCTTGACCTCACCCACATTCCAAAACCCATGCACCAGCAAACGGTGATACAGGGGTAATCCCAAGGCCAGAAGCATGGTCGGCCAATAGATGGCATGGGGTTTGAGAATATCCTTGGCAATCACATGCTCCGCCACCGCCCAGTATTGCCCAAATGATTCCGCAGACTCCCCGCTATCGCCCGCTTGATAGCCAATACCGGTAAGATAGTTAATCAGGGCATCAAACCAGACATAAGTGACAAAACGATCATCAAAGGGCAGGGAAATGCCCCAGGTCAGGCGGGTAGTGGGGCGAGAGATGCAGAGATCCTCAAGCGGTTCGCTGAGAAACGAGAGCACCTCATTTTTATATCGAACCGGACTGATGAAATCCGGATGGGCCTGAATGTGATCAATGAGCTGCTGCTGATATTTTGACATCCGGAAAAAATAATTCTGCTCGGTGATCGCCTCCGGTGCCACTCGATGATCGGGGCACTTGCCATCCACCAGTTCTTTTTCGGTCAAAAAACGCTCACACCCTTTACAGTACAATCCTGAATACTCACCAAAATAAATATCCCCCTGATCATACACCTGCTGCAAAATCCGCTGTACAGCGGCGATATGTGCGGCATCGGTGGTACGGATAAAATTATCAGCTTCGATGGAGAGCAAAGGCCAACTTGCACGGTACAGACCACTGATTCGATCCACGAATTCAGTAGGCGAAACCTGCTCCTTCCCCGCGGCCTCGGCGATCTTGTCACCATGCTCATCGGTGCCGGTCTGAAAGCGGACAGTCTCACCACACAACCTGCGAAACCGGCTATAGGTGTCGGCAACAATGGTGGTATAGGCATGTCCCAGATGGGGCTGGGCGTTCACATAATAAATTGGGGTGGTTATATAACAACTCATCACTTCTTTTCCTTCTGCCCTTGATCCTTGTCATTGGCCTCGGCCCTGGTTGCCTCAGCTTTTACTATTTCACAGTCCTGCCACTGCTCACTGGTCAATAAATGTCCCTCCCCTTGCGAGTTAATAACCTGAAGGGTTTGCTGCAAGGGATTCTGTCGCCTGACTTGATAAATTTCCTCGCCAATCTTGATTCGCTTGCCGGGCTTGGGCATTCCTTTTCGTTCACGGCGATAGGTTGAATACTCATAGGTCAGGCAGCAGAGCAGGCGATTACAGATACCCGAGATCTTGGTGGGATTGAGGGGGAGATCTTGCTCCTTGGCCATTTTGATGGAGACCGAATCAAAGGCATCCATAAAGACCGAACAGCACAGTTCCCGACCACAGCTTCCAAGTCCGCCAATCATCCTGGTCTCGTGACGGACACCGACCTGCCGCATCTCCACCCGGGTATGAAACTCCAACACCAGGTCTTTCACCAGATCACGAAAATCAATACGATTATTGGCAGTGAAATAAAAAACGATTTTACTGCCGTTAAAATAGCGTTCAACCTTGATCAGACGCATGTTGAGTTGATGCTGTTTAATGAGTACCTTGCACGATTGCAGAGCCGCCGCTTCCCAGGCATCCATATTTTTATAACGACTGGTCTCGTCGAAATTACCTCGTCTGAGAATGAGATGAGGAGCAACCCGTTTGCATCCGCAATCCTGACAGGAAGAGGCCCGGCTGACAATCAGGGCCGGCTCCGGGCCGTGATCGGTTTTCACCATCACCACCTCGTGGGCCTTGAGATCATGCAGCTCTGACGATGCTGTCACCTCCTGCCCTTTCTCCCGAAAGCAGATATGGTAAAAGGAATTCTGCCCTTCCACGACCGGCTCGGAAGCTGCTATATCGTCCTGCTGTTCTGACATAAAGAGGATAGCTCTGGGTAATGATGCTTTAATACCTAACGCGGGCAACAAGCCCGCAACCCAATAATCCGTACAATATGAGCCGCTTC
>MCBF01000001.1:962675-981863 GCA_001742785.1 Candidatus Altarchaeales archaeon IMC4 | reverse complement strand
GTGATTCGAATAATCCGCAGGCGTCAAAACCTCGGATTCGTCTATCATGTCAACGCCGAGGAATTCGAGAATCTGCGCCTCAGCGAAGTGCCCGATTCTGACCTTCGCCATCACGGGAATCGAAACTGCGGCCATTATCTCCCTTATCTTTTTCGGGTCGGCCATCCGCGCAACGCCGCCCTGCGCCCTTATGTCCGCCGGTACGCGCTCAAGCGCCATAACCGCGACCGCCCCTGCCTGCTCGGCGATTTTTGCCTGCTCTGCGTTTGTGACGTCCATTATGACGCCGCTCTTCATCATCTTTGCGAATCCTTCTTTTAATTTGCTGGTTCCTGTTATTTTTTCCATCGTATGTTAAATTATGGTAAACAATTATAATTAGTGCCAACCACACGTTATCCTATGGGATTTACAACATGCAGCCACGGGATGTTCTTAACATGATTTCATTCGTATAATTCCTCTCTCATAGCGTACAATTTTTTACCAAAGTAATAGCCTTCCTCAAGGCGTTTTAATTCTCTTGCCGCAATCTTCTTTTGTTTGCATATAATCCTATCCATTATTGCACCCATATTATATTGATGTAATTGTTTATTACCTCTATTCCCACTCCACGGTCCCCGGCGGCTTCTGAGTTATGTCGTAAACCACGCGGTTTATCCCCCTGACCTCGTTCACTATCCTGTTCGAGATCGCCCCGAGAACCTCGTAGGGCAGTTTCGCCCAGTTGGCGGTCATCACGTCGTCGCTTTCCACTGCGCGCAAGGCGATCACGTTTTCATAAGTCCTTGCATCGCCCATGACGCCGACCGATTTGACCGGGAGGAACACTGCAAAACTCTGCCATAGCTTTTCGTACAGGTCTGCCTTCCTTATCTCCTCGTCTATTATCGCGTCCGCCTCCCGAAGCATCCGAATCTTTTCCGGGGTTACCGCACCCAGGCACCTGACTGCCAGACCAGGGCCGGGGAACGGCTGGCGCCGCACGAGTTCCCTTGGCAGTCCTAATTTTTCCCCTACCAGCCGGACCTCGTCCTTGTACAGGTCATTGAGCGGCTCGACAAGCTTGAGTTTCATATCATTGGGCAGCGCAACGTTGTGGTGGCTTTTTATGACCGATGCGGATTTGCTGGTGGCGGCGCTTTCGACGCGGTCCGGGTAGATCGTCCCCTGCCCCAGGAATTTTATGTCCCCGAACTCGTGGAGAAGCTCGCCTGTTTTTTTCTCGAATGCCCGGATGAAAAGCTCGCCGATTATTTTCCTCTTGGCCTCAGGGTCCGAAACCCCCTCCAGTCTCGACATGAATTCTTCCTGCGCATTAACGACATGGAAATTCTTGAAGCCGATGTGGTCCATGAAAAGCTTTTCCACTTCCTCGGCCTCGTTTTTGCGCATCAGGCCGTGGTCCACGAACACGCAGTGGAGCCTGTCCCCGATCGCCTCGTGTATCAAGGCGGCGGCAACCGATGAGTCCACGCCGCCCGACAGCCCCATGATGACCTTTTCGCAGCCGACCTCCTTTTTCAATCCGGAAACGGCCTTCTCTATGAAGTCCCCGATAACCCAGTCTGGCTTGCATCCGCAGATTTCAAAGACAAAGTTTTTGAGTATCTTTTCGCCGCACGGCGTGTGCCTTACCTCCGGGTGGAACTGCACGCCGAAGATGTTTTCGCCTTCGTATGCCGCAACCGGGCAGGAATCCGTCGAGGCGACAGCTTTGCACCCCTTCGGCGGTTTTACGACATGGTCGCCGTGGCTCATCCAGACGGTTTCGGTTTTTCCAATCCCTTTCAGCAACCTGCCCGCACCTGCAACAGCAAGTTCCTTTTTCCCGTATTCCTTTGTCCTGCTTTTTTCTACCCTTCCGCCTAAAACCTGCGCAAGCACCTGGTGGCCGTAGCAAAGCCCAAGAAGCGAGATGTTGTTTCTGGAGATCCAGTCGACCGTCTCTTTTTCGATCTTCGGGCTGTCCTTTTCATAGACGCTAGAGGGGCCGCCGGACAGGATCACGCCCGACGGGTGAAGTTTGGATATCGATTCCGTGCCGCAGTCATAGGGCAGTATCTCGGTGTAGACCGACATCGCCCGCACCCGGCGCGATATCAGGTGGGTGTACTGCCCGCCGAAGTCTAAGATGAGGATCGTGTCCATGTAATTTATTTCTCTGGAAAGTTAATAACCGTGTCATATCCCCGATAGTATCAGAAACCAAACCAAAATGAGAAGGAAATTCATCACCCTGTTCATAGCCACGTTTGCGGTGATGCTGGGCATGGGCATAATATCCCCGCTTATCCCCCTTTACGCCGAAGGCATGGGCGCTACCGGGATATGGCTCGGGGTGATATTCTCCGTGTTCTCCCTGTCGAACCTGATCTTCACCCCGATGATGGGCAAGATCTCGGACAAGAGGGGCAGGAAAAAATTTATCTGCATGGGGCTTTTCCTCTACAGCGTGCTGTCGTTCGGCTATGTCTTTGCGGAAAGCGTTTATTCCCTGACGTGGGTCAGGTTCCTGCACGGGGCCGCCTCGGCGATGGTCCTGCCCCTTGTCATGGCATACGTCGGCGACATCGCGCCCCGCGGGAAGGAGGGGAAATTCATGGGGTATTTTAACGTCTCCCTTTACCTCGGCATGGGGTTCGGCCCGTTTATCGGCGGGGTCTTAACCGACGCCTTCGGGATGGCCTCAGTGTTCTACGCGATGACAGCCCTTTCGGCGGTCGCCCTTGCGGTTACTTACCTCTTCCTTACCGAGGAAACCGCCGCGATGATAAAGAAGGGCGAGCGGGACAACAAGGAACACGCATCGTTCAGGGGGCTGTTCCGCAACAATATCGTAAGGGGGCTGTTCTCGTTCAGGTTTATCACCGCTTTGGGCAGGGGGTCTATCATGGTCTTTCTGCCGGTCTACGCTTATTCGCTTGGCATGAGCCCCACCCAGATAGGCACGATCCTTACCGCAAACATGATCCTCGTATCGCTCCTGCAGATCCCGTTCGGAAGGCTGGCTGACAAGCGCTCCAAGATAAAACTGATGATGGCGGGAAGCGCGATAACCGGGGCCGGCATGCTCCTGGTCCCGTCTTCGGCGGGGTTTGCCTCGCTGCTTGCGGTGAGCCTTTTCATGGGGGCCGGCGAGGCGATCGGGATGCCGGCAGCAACCGCGGTCAATGCGGTGCTGGGCAGGAGATATGGGATGGGCACGACAATGAGCGTATTCGTCGCAGCGATGTCCCTCGGGATGGTCATATCGCCGCTGGCCGGGGGGGCGATAATGGATTACATCAGCATGGCGTCCGTGTTCTATTTCGGGGGTTTTGCAATATTTGCGGGCATGGTGGTTTTATACGCCTTCACCCGCGGCTACGACGAGCACGGCGAGAAAAAACTAAAACGAGGGGGCTTGGGGACAAGTCGATGAACGAGTATTTTTCACGACCCTATGCAAAAAAAGCTCGGTGCGGGGTTCGAGTATTTAACTCCATACATTCTGATATAACATAATGGGAATTAAAATAAGTGCTTGTGGTACAGGATTGGCAGCAATATTAGGTGCTGGTGCAGTACTCCTATCAGCAATAGATAAGCCTGCATGGAGCACATTTTTAATAGCGGCTATATTCACTTTATTCCTTTCAATAATATTAAGGAAAATAAAACTTTAAGTGAATCTTTTTTTTCTAACATTGATTTAACGGCTCATTTCATTCACCCAAATTTTTTCTTACTGACGATGGGGGGGCGACGAAACGCCCGACCGGCGGGCCGTGCGCTGCAGGTTTTCGGCTGCCCTCTTTTACGAGAACCTGCCGATGAAATAGCCGAGTAGCCCGCCAAGGAGCAGGGTCATAACCCCGATCGGCATCAGGCTCGCCGGCTGGCCCCACCCGATGATTATTGCAGTGGGTGTAAGGATCAAAAAAGAAATCAGTATCCCCTTCAGCACGCAGTTGGCCTTCAGGTCCGACGTCGGGATCATAAAGCCTGCGACCACCCGCAAAGAATGCTCATCTCAAAATTTCCCAATAACCCCCTTTGTCCGGGCCTGACCTTCTAATCTTGCCTTCGGACTTTAATTTTGAGAGATTCCACTCAACACCTCTTCGCGAGAGGATGGCCTTTTCAGCAAGTTCTGCTTGGGTGATCTTTGGATTCTCTTTTAATAACAGGAGTATTTTCTCCACAGTTTTCTCCACAGTTTTCTGGGGGGTTTCTACCCTCTTTTTCAGGTTTTTTTCATCAAAAAAGAACTCGATCCTATAATTATCAATGTCTCCGCTAACAACTGGTTTTATCTTATAATGAGATAACCACCCCTTGATTATCTTATCAAATCCGTACCCTGCGTTCTCAGCTAAATCTATCACCCTGAACATTTTTGTTATCAGAGGATTTCTGGGCAAAGAAATATCCCCTTTCTGCAATACCTCGTATGGTTTGGGCAGCGCGCCCGGATTAAAAAACTCGATCCTGTTGCTGAACACCCTGATGCGCGGCTTCATCGGAGAAAAATAATCTGAATGTATCAGTAAGTTAACGAGCGCTTCCCTTATTGCCTTAACTTGCGGCTGGTTCTCATCCCTGAACGCGCCTTTCATCTTAAAAGGAATATCGATTTTTTTAATCATCCTCTCGTAAATCGAAAAAAAGTATTGGAATAAGTTCGGATAATCGGGAAGCCTGAATTCGTATCTTCTGGGCGCATCCTCGTAGGAAGTCCCGAAAATCTCAAGATAATCGATTTTAAAATCGCTGAAAACCGTTGCAATGGAATCCTCTGTCCCGAAAACGAGAAGGCCCGCAATAGTTGCCTTTCCCTTGTCCAATGCCATTATTTTTGTCAAAAAATCAATATCGGATAGCTTATTATAATGGTGTTCGGGTTTGATATTCTCCAGGTATTGCCTGTATTGCCCGATTGTATGGGCGTCCAGATCATTAATCGTCAATTCTGCCGTCTCCTTATCCTTCGTTCCGTAAGCGGACTGCCGGTATAAGGCATCAATTTCCTGCCCGGTTAATCTCTTGTCTCCGGAACCCGATCGGATGAATGAATTCTTAACGTTGTCGAAATAAACCGGCTTTTTCTGTGCAAGAGGGATGTAAAAAGAGAGGATTGTTTTAGAGCCAAAAATATACTTTTTACACTCCGTAATTATTTTTTGGTTAAACTTCTGCCCGCGCAATACTGTCGTAAAATCCTGCCCTATCTTATCGGGATTTTCAACGCCCTTAATCTCGTAATCTTTCCCCTTTTTAGAAACGCCAAAAACAAGCCACCCTCCTGAGGTATTTGAAAAAGCACTAACTGTTTCCCAAGAACTTTTCGGGACTTCGGATTTCGCTTCCTTTACCTCAAAATCCTCCCATTCAATATCCCCAAGTCTTTGAATAAGTTCTTCTTTTCTCATATTTTCCACCCGGTTTTTTCTTCATCTGGGTTTAAATTTAAATTTTCTTGTATTTTTCCCCTACACGGCCGCCAGATAGTCAACCTCTTCGGCATCAAGCTTGAACTGCCGGGCAATCTCCTCGGGCTCAATCTTTCCGGCCTTGATCAGGTTCCTGAAGAGCGGGATGTACTCGCTTGCCGCCACCTTCGCGGAAACGTGAAGCTCCGGGGATAATTTTTCGCCGATGCCCTGCTTGAGGCTCCGCTCCCTTTTCGTCCAGCCCATCTTCGCGAAGTAGGACGGGAAGCGGTACGGCGCGAAGGCTACCCTCTCCGGTTTCGACACGTTGACCCCTGCCGACATCAGCGGGTTTGCATACCTCAGGAATCCCCAGTACTGCCTTGTTTGGATCCTGCCCAGGAATATGTCCGCCCGTGAGAGGTAATGCATCGCGCCCCCCACGTTCTTCTCGCCGTAAACCCCAGGCAGGTTCTCGTCAATCCACAAAAGGACGTCCCTCGGCTGCTCGTTCAAATCCCACATCGATTCTAAGGCGCTCCTTGCGTCCTTTGAGAATATGGCGTTCATCGCCTTGTAGATGTCGATGGAGGAGTCTCTTGCCGAAACCTCGAAGTCGCCGGCAATCCTGCCGCCCTTCGCCGCGGTCTCGAGGTCGTTCACCGCCGCGCGCAGGTCGCCGTTTGCGTTTTCGGCTATCTTTTTGACGACCTCCATGTCCGGCTCGACGCCCTCCTTCTTCAGGATTAACGCGAGGAATTTTTCTATCGAGGCGGATGTCATCCTCCTCACCTGCACTTCTTCGCAAGACTTCTTGACAGTCGCAAGGCGCTTTGACTTCAGGTCCGTCGTCGTCAGGACCATCGGGTTCTTCGTGGATTTCACTATCTCAGCGACCTCCTTTATGTCCCTTATCTCATCCGCGTTGTCGATGAGTATCAGCTTCCTGCCGCCGAAGATGCTTGCGGTCTCGCAGATCGTCTTTGCGCTTGGGATGTTCTCGTCGCTTATCTCGACAATGTCCCAGCCCGTTTCGCGCGCCAATGCCTCGACCAGCGACGACTTGCCCGTGCCCTGGGCGCCGTGCAGGATAAGCGGCCGCCTCCAGTGGTACTGCCTGAGCATTTCGACCGCCTTCTGGTTGCCCAGAACCTCGTCCAGCTTCCTCGGGCGGTACTTTTGGGTCCACATGGTTAAGAATTGGAGTGCGGATTTTTATACCTGAAATACTAATGTCTTACAATGACAACCATTGGTTTTAAAAATAGGGATCTTCTTTTTGTGTCTGCCGTGATAATTCTGCTGTCTTCGTACGCTGCTGCTGCCGTTTCTACCGGAAACGACAAAACCCTGAACGCGGGGCAATGTTTCGATTTCTCGGCCGGCAATGTAACCCTCAATATTTCCAATTGCGACTTAACGTTCTCCGGTAACTGCTCCCAGAATAATCAGGGTTGCATGAACCCGTGGACGCTCCACGCGAACGCCTCCGGGAAGATAAAGGGCATCGGGCCGGGCGTGAACATCAGTAACGTCTGGAAGGTTTCTGAAATGAACGGGTCGATGTCGATGTATACTCCGTCGTTCCCGTTGTACATGGCTACGGACGGCCTTTCGATAGTAACCTCCGAAGGCAATTACGGGGCATTCGTCGTTGACAACATAAGCGCGGATTCATCATACATCATATTCGATTACAGGTACCAGGACAACAGCTCGAACGTCGTTGGAGAGCGGCCTGCAACCGGCTGCGCCTCGTATGAACAGCAGGAATGTTTTAACGCCCAGCAGCAAGGCATGAACTGTTTTTGGGAGGGCTTTGCACAGGTGTGCATGGAGCAAAGTGGCCCAGGACCGGGCGGACATGGGCCGGGCGGACCGGGACCGAGTGGACCCGGGAGCGCCGGCTGCTGGAATTTTGATTTCAACGAGAATTCGTGCCGTTTTGTCATGGGGTGCACATACTGCAACGCGACCAACGTTAATTCAAGCGGAAACCCGTGTTATGGGATGGGAATCGGATTGTGCCAGGGGGGAGGCCCGAACCAGCAGATTGCGTGCCAGAACATAACCGACCAGAGTATGTGCAACAAGATACCGATGCTTTCGACATGCTGCCAGTGGGTTAACAGCACATGCCAGGAGCTTACAACTAATAATTCGTGCCACAATATAATGCCGCCCCAAGGAAAGAACTTTTGCAATGACTGGAACGTTACGACAAAGGCCGACTGCGACGAGATTGCGGGTATGCCATATTTCATGCCGTGCACATGGGACAATGTAAGCAATAAGTGCAGCTTCAGGCAGGACAAGATGTTTAACGGCAGCGGGAATTTCGGGGACATCCAGAGCCAGTCCAACTGCGAAGCCGCAGGCGGGAAGTGGCGCGTGGAGTTCTACACGGTTATAGACCAGTACGGTGAGAAAAGCGTAAAGGACGAATGGTGCGAGATGGGAACCGGAATGCAGACCTGCGACAACGACTGCTGGGCGTGCGAGTATAAGCCAGGGCAGGCCGGCAGCCCAAGCGGCAGGTGGGAAAACATCAGTGCGGCGACCGCGGCGTGCGAAGGAAGCGCGCTTGGTTTCTGCTACTGGGAGCAGGACCCTAATAACATTTCAATGAGCAAGCAGGATGGCGGAGCGCCCGGATGGTGCTTCCCTCTGCAGCAGATTAACTTCGGCGGCGGCAACTGCGACATGAACTGCTTCGACTGCTTTGCGGAAACGCCTGCAAAGGCAAAAGACCGCTGCGATAACAGCAAGGCCGGTTGTAAGTGGTTCTGGGACAACCAGCAGAACACGAGCGGCTGGTGCGATAAAAATAACGTAAAATCCTGCGACCAGGACTGCTTCATGTGCTATGATAGTGCAAGTTGTGACCGGCAGGGGTTAGGTGGGAACATTACGTGTAAGTGGGACATAGATAACGTCTGCAAACCCAAGGTGTTCAGCGGAGAAATCTGCTTCAACGGAGTTGACGATAACGGCGACCAGAAGATTGACTGCGCAGACAGCGACTGCACGTTCGACCAGTTCTGCGGCGGCAACTCAGGAAACGACTGCGGTAGGCATCATGATGATAATACTACCTGTGTGAACACGCCAGGCTGCGCATGGATTAGAGACCAGTTTTGCGACACCTGTTATTTCTGTGGGCGCGAGGAGGAGTTGTGTTTCATGGCAGAGGGCAACCAGAACTTATGCAACGAGCGAAACGATACATGTAATTGGATTACACAGCAAGACTGCGACGTGAACAAATCGATGGCACAGGTATGTTTCCATGCTGGAAATAACGAAACCGCCTGCAATGCTTCAAATAATATCTGTGTGTGGAGACAACAAAACAGTATGGATTGTGGCGGCATAACTCAGATAGACCCATGTATCAATACTCCTGGGTGCAGTTGGGAAAGTATGGGCAGCATATGTGTATCAGATATACCAACAGGGTTCTGCGACTTCAAACTGTTCACATGTAACAACAACATGGACAACGGTTCCTGCGCAAACCAATCAGGGTGTTCATGGGTGCAGGATTATGGGGGCAGCCCCGGCCACTGCGAGCCTGTATGTTTCATGCTTAATGCCACCGGGTGCCATGCAAACAGTTACTGCCAGATCCAGCAAGGTTTCTGCGAACCCAAGAAGTTTGCAAAAATGGACGACTGCCCGATGCATATGAACGAATCGTCCTGCGGCGAGTACAACCAGACCTGCGCATGGATAAATGCGCCTGGCGGAGCGTCATGCGATGTTAACAAGGCGCTTAGTAGGCAGACCTGCGGCGCGGCCATGATGAATAGTCCGGACCCAAGTGTACAACAAGCAGCATGCGCCAACCTATCGGATTCGGGGTGCGCATGGATCGAAGGCGGAATGGGCGGCCAAGGTATGAGTGGGGCATTCTGCGGGCCGAAGGTTGCGCAGTGCTTCATGAACAAGACAAGACAACAAAATAAAGAGTCGTGCGAGGCGCCATCATGGAATGAAACCCTCTGCAAGTGGGTGTTCAACCACTGCGAGCCAAGGTGCATGGGTCTTGATACAACTGCGTGCGGTAGCGACCCGCAGTGCATGGTTGTTTCCGGCTTCTGCAACCCGAAGATGATGAACGAAATGTTCGGCAGCATGGAAGGCGGCCCGCCGGTTGAAATTGCAAGGGATCCGTGCGGCCCCGGAAGCCATGAAGACATAAACAGCAGCCAGTCGGATATCTGCTTATTGGGCATAAAGGACAGCCCGGCCAGCTTCGGTTTCGGGCTTGGCGTTTCCAACATTTACTCCGCGGCAATCTGCCATGAGTTTAACCCCGGTGCATCCAAGACGACGAAATTCTACTGGTACCTGGACACCGACGGCAATGGGACGAACAACTGCAACGCAAGAGACAGCAGTACCAGCAACCAGACGGGTTTCGAGTTCTTCTTCAAGTACGAGGGGCAGATGCTCAACAACAACCTCAGTGAAATCCGCGTAGCGTACAAATGCGTAAGCGGCGATTGGGCCCCGACGCAGATAAAACTCTCAAGCTGGACGAGAAAGATGTGCCAGGAACTGGGCGGCGGAATGGTTGCCGTTGACAAGACCGACCTGAAGAAATTCCCGAACCTGTTCGACCCGACGAAACTTATGAGGATTTATGCAACAAGCGCCGACAACACGACAAACATGTCAACCCCGCTTGACAAGATAGGCCCCGGCTGGTACACCCCGGGAACCGCGGACTTCAGGTTCGAGGATTGCAGGGCGCCAGGGCAGGACCTTGACGGGGACGGCTTCACTTCGGAGAACGACCCGGACTGCCAGGACATAAAGAGATTCGGTTTCGTTCAGGTCGAGGACTGCTATCCAGACGGCATAGACAACGACGGCAACGGACTGGTGGACTGCAACGAGACGCACTGCAGGGGCACTCCGCGTTGCCTTACGGGGGGAGCGGCTGCTTTTAACTGGACCAAAGACCCGAACGACCACATAGCACCAAGGGTTACAAGGCACAACGTTGAGAAGTTCAACGACGGCGCGTTCGTAATGTTCGACACCAACGAGCCCTCGAACGGGAGCATACTGTTCTACAAAACGGATTCGGCATGCGGCACCCTGAACAGGACTATTATAGATAACGGGGATCCGAATTGTAATGCAACAGGAGACTTCTGCAAGTTCGACGACTTCAAGATGCCGCACTTCGCGCCGATTGACAACTTCCAGTTCAACCCCTACAAACTGAACTACACTCTTGAGCAGAACACAAGCTACTTCTACAAGATGCAGAACTGCGACCCGTCGGGGAACTGCGCGCTGTCTGGGTGCCTTAATTTCACGACATTGAGCTCATGCAGGAACTTCACCTTCAGGTTTGTCTTCGAAGGCGACGCAAATAATTCAATGATGTCCAGCATGGTTTTCGACTTCGACTGGAATGCGGACGGTACATGGGACGTCCTGGGCAAGGACATGTCGATGACCGGGGTGCGGATAAACTGCACGACAGGCAAGTACGTGAACATCCGCATGAGGAACCCAAGCGAGAACTGGAGCCTTTTGTTGAAAGGAGCAAAAATGCTTGATGCAAAAACGGTTAATATAACCGGCGGCATGCTCGGAGGCAATGCCTCGAACGGGACAAAATTCCTTGGGCTGGATTCTGACAAGTGGCAGGACCTGTTCCAGAACCTTGGTGTGGAAGGTGTGGAGCTGACGGTGCCGAACCCGGGGATAAACTGCACCAACCTCACTATAAAAAACTGCAACGATGACGGGCAGAACTGTACCGAGGTAACGAGTTCCACGGACAAGGTATGCAACAACGCGACCATCACCATCAAGATTCCGGTCTCGCTGGGTTTCACGACCTACATGGCGACCGGGACGGTAGTTGCGGCGGCCCAAAACGAGACCCTCGTGCTGTCCCTGGGCTGGAACGTGGTGTCTTTACCTCTGAGCAATACAGGGTACGGCAATGCGGAATCACTACTTGACACCTCAGGCTGCACCATGATGTCCAAGTACGAAAACGGCGGCATGATGACGCACATGAAAGACACCACGATGTTTAATTTCGCCGTGAACATGGGCGAGGGCTACTACGCTTACTGCCCGGCACCCGCCAATGTCAGCCTAACCGGCGATGAGGTAACCAACGTAACCGTGTATCTTGAGCAGGGCTGGAACGTTATAGGCCTGATTAAAGCAACTACTGCCAACGAAACCATGGCAGGCATAGCAGACTGCTTGTCAGTGGCAAGGTACACGGGTAGCGGGTTCGAGACGTGGGATGGAACAAGTGGCGTTAATTTCAACATGACGACTGGCAGGGGTTACTTTGCGTACGTGGAGAATGCGGGCAACTGGACCATGACTGCCTGATGTCAGGCGCCTGAATCGGGGTGTGCCTTTGCACCCCTCTTTTTCTTTTTTTATTATTAACTGCAAAACCAATATTTTACGATAACAAGATGAACAGATTTGTCAAGATATCGTACACAGGGAAACTAAAAGAAGGCAGGGTATTCGACACCACGGACGAGGCAGTTGCAAAGAAGGAAGGCATGCACGACCCGAAGAAGATTTATTCCCCGATCTCGGTCATCGTTGGCGAGGGCCAGGTAATCGCAGGCCTTGACAAGGCGCTGAAGAACATGAATGCCGGGCAGAAAAAGACGCTTGAAATCCCGCCTGAAGAAGGGTACGGAAAACGCGACCCTGCCAGGGTCGAACTTATACCGATGCGGTTCTTCAAACAGCAGAACATGCGCGCAATCCCCGGGATGCCTGTTGAGATCGATGGGCGCCATGGCAGGATCCAGACGGTTGCAGGCGGCAGAGTGCGGGTTGACTTCAATTCACCCCTTGCAGGGCAGACCATTGTTTTCGATGTCAATGTCGAGTCCGAGGCAAAAACCGACAAGGAAAAAATCGACTATCTCGTAGAGCGAAGCTTCAACGATGCCAAGGAATTCGACGTAAAAACCGACGCGAAAAAGAACGCCAGCATAACGCTCCCGAGGGCGGCGTTCCAGGACCGCAACATTTTGATGAGAAAGGCGTCCCTTGCCGCCGAGCTTTTCAGGTTTATGAATATCGAGACGGTTACGTTCACCGAGAACTGGGAAAACCCGACAAAGCAGGTTGTGGAGAAGGCGATTGAAAAGGCGGGCATGAAGACGGATAATGCAAATCTGTAGATTTGCAGTACACCGTATACGGCTTCGCCGTATACGCGTGAAAACCGAAGGCGAAGAAGTAATCACATCTTGACCCTGTCGATAAGGTAGTAGGTAATGTCGCCCTCCTCGTCCACTATGGCGTATATCATCTCTTTTTTTACGTTTCCTGAAAGCCGCACCGCGCGGGAAATATCGGGGAACGAGCAGGTGTATTCCTCGGGAACCACGTGGACGAGCCGGTTCGAGTGCCCCCTGCCGACGGACGAGCCGCGCTCGTAAACGCGGAAATCCGCACCGAACTTGAAGCCGGTCCTCACAAGAAGCCCCCTGCCCCGCATGTCGGAGTAGACCTTGTATTTTGCGTAGAAGTTCTCCTCGGACGCGGCGCCGATTTTCAGGAGGTCGTCAAAGCCGAGCTTTTTCTTTCCGTCCGTAACCTCAAGATTCTCGCTCTCAAGGAGGAAAAGCGCCTCGATCAGCGACAACTCCGCTCTCCCGGCCCCATCCTCGCCGAACCCGCGCTCCTTGCACAAAGACCTCGTTTCCGAGTCGCCGATTATGACCCTCGTTCCTGATAATATCCCGATTCCCATTTTTATTTCACATACCCCACGTTATCAAAACCCTCGAATTCCCTATAACCCCTCATATAATTCCGCCCGAAGTTCGTCTTTAATCTGCTGTGTCGGTTTGCCCGCACCGTTGATTAAGCAGAAGGTGTCTTCCACTGTTTTATCGTCATGTTTTTCCATCGTGTATAAAGTATAGGATACTTTATATGCGACACAAAAATTCAACTTAATTTGAATTTTTCCTGTCGTTTAATAAATCAATGACAATAGTAATAAAATGCTTGCACTCGGAATCGAAGGCACTGCGCACACAATCGGCGTTGGGATCATAGAATACGAAAAGGACATGAAGGTTCTCGCAGATTCCAGAAAAACCTACATCCCGAAGGCAGGCATCCACCCGAGGGAGGCGGCGCAGTTCATGGGGGACCACATCAAGCCAACCCTGAACGACGCGCTTGCCCGCGCGAAACTTGAATTCCCTGAAATCGACTTGATCTCGTTCTCGCAGGGGCCGGGGCTTGGGCCGTGCCTCAGGACCGTCGCCACCGTCGCAAGGGCGCTGTCGCTTTACCACAACATCCCGCTCCTCGGGGTTAACCACTGCGTCGCCCACATCGAGATCGGAGGGCAAATCTCCGGCTTCAAAAACCCGCTTGTGCTTTACGTCTCCGGGGCGAACACGCAGATACTGATGCTGAATGGCGGCACCTACAGGATTTTCGGCGAGACCTTAGATGTAGGCATTGGCAACATGCTTGACAAGTTCGGAAGGGCAGCGGGGCTTGAGCACCCGGCCGGGCCGAAGATAGAGGAGTTGGCGAGGAAGTCCAAAAATTATATCGAACTGCCTTACACCGTTAAAGGAACGGACATGAATTTTTCAGGGGTGCTCACTGCGGCGGAGGTGTTGGCGAAAGGCCATGCCCTCGAGGACGTCTGCTTTTCGCTTCAGGAGACTGCGTTCGCGATGCTTGCGGAGGTAACCGAGCGGGCGCTGTGCCACCTCGGTGCAAAAGAGGTCCTGCTCACAGGGGGCGTCGGAAACAACATACGCCTTCAGGAAATGCTCGCCTTGGTGGCAAAGGGACAGGGCGCGAAATTCTCAACGCCTAAGGGGTTCCTCTCGGACAACGGCGTGATGATTGCGCTCTTGGGGGCGAAGATGCACAAGGCGGGCGTAAATCAGGCGCTGGAGGAGACGAAGGTCATCCAGGGATTCAGGACGGACGAGGTCGTTATTTCGTGGTAACTTTTATTGTAGAAGTCTAATAATCTATTACGCTTGGTGACAAATTGCCTTTTAGAAAACTACTTAAATGGATAGGGGGGATATTCCGGGGCAGGAAACACATACGGCTTGGCCTTTACGGGCCCCCGAACGCCGGAAAGACGACGCTTGCGAACAAGATTTCGATGGACTGGACCGGCGAGCCCATGGGGACGGTTTCCGAGATACCGCACGAAACCCGCGAGGTCCAAAAAAAGGAGAAGGTCGTTGTGGAGACGGGCGGCAAAAAGCTTGAGATGGACCTTCTGGATATGCCGGGAATCGCAACGAAGGTCGACTATAAGGAATTCATAGGATACGGCATGTCGAAAAAGGATGCGCAGAAGAGGGCAAAGGAGGCGACATCCGGCGTGATAGAAGCGATAAAATGGCTTGAGCACGTAAACACGGCGCTTGTGGTCATGGACTCGACAAAAGACCCGTACACGCAGGTCAACATAACGATAATCGGCAACTTAGAGGCAAGGGGCATACCCGTGATACTTGTTGCGAACAAGACGGACCTCAAGGCATCAAAGCCAGAGGCGATAAGGGAGGCGTACCCCCAGCACCACCTTGTCGAGATCTCGGCAAAGACCGGCCATGGGGTTGACCAGCTTTACGAGGAGATCGCAAGGTATTCGAAGTAAACCGAAATGGAAATCGAGATTGAATTCATATCGCCGGATGTCATGAAGGGCAAAAAAAGCGAGGATAGGATAGCCTACATTCTGGACAGGGTGAAATCTGATAAGATTCTGGTGGTCGAAGAGAGGCTTTCGCCGGCTGAAGAAGGCGAACTGATAAAAAAGACGATGTCCGAGGTCTCGGACGATTTCGCGGGCATCGAGGTTTCAACCCTCGGCGAGGGGTCGAAGGATGGCCTTAGAAACAGCATTATAAGGGCGCTCGGCGGAAGCACCGGCGGCCTGACCGTTGTGGGGCCGTCGAAACTGGTCAAAAAGGTGAAGAAGGAGCCGCAGAAGATTTTCCTTTTGGCCGGCGGGAACAAGTAAAAATAGCCCTTTTCTTTCCGCGAAATTGCAAAGCAGTTTCGGGACATCAAAACACAAAGTGTTTTGCTTGTCCCAAAAGAAAAGGAGATAGCACTAGACTTTATAAGACAATAAAATGCCATACAAATGCACTGCCTGCGGGAAGTACTACCGCGAGGCTTCCGAGGAACTGAGGCAGGTAATGATCAACGGGAACTGCGCCTGTGGAAAGAGGTTTCTGACCTACATAAGAAGCCCCGTGGACGCGAACATATTCGAGGAGATAGAAGAACTGAATGCGGGCGAACAGGAAGGCGAAGAATCCCCCCCTGAAGAAGCAAAACCGCCCGAGCCCGCCGAGCCTGTCGAAGACAACGACTGGTTCGATAAAAAGTTCGTCCATGACCTGAAAACCAAAAAGCAGGTAAAGCTTGGCATCGAAACCATAAAGATGATGGAGGAGGGCATGTTCGAACTGGACGTCCCGTCGCTCATGCACGGCAAGCCGATCGTTTTTAATGTAAAGGAAGGCGTTTACTATATTGACGTCGCGCATGCGATGAGAAAGAAGAAATAGGTCATTTCAGGATGACCATGTTGCTCATGCCCTTGCGTTTTCTTTCCACGAAACCCCTGCTTTCCAGTAAATCCAGGCAGCGGCTGATTTTCGCCTTCGGGAACCCCGTCTCCTCGACAATCTCGCTCTGGAACATAACACCATCGGCATCGAATACAAGCTCGTAGATCCGCCGCTCGTCGTTTTTCAGCCCGCTTATATCCCGTTTTATTTTTTTGGCTTGTGCGGGTTGCGAAGAATCAAGCAGCAATAAGACTGCGCATACCCCAAGAATGGAGGCAAAAACAGCAATGACAATCGCATCGGAAAACGTGAAGAAGCCATGTATCGGCTCGATTACCGTGTCGCTTCCCTCAACCATTATGCTGATTGACGCCGGCGCAAGAAGTTTTGTCCCGAGAACGAAAATGGATGTTACAAAAAGTATCGACGCAATCGCTGTATTTCCGGCGAGTTTCATTGTTAATACTGATGCTTTAAACTAAAAATCACGTCATGTTTTTTCAGTTATAATGCAGGTGTTGTTTATGCATTTGCATGACGTAGTCCAGTTAAACTCACCATGCATTCCACACGCAGTACCGGACGAACTCATTGCACAAGATTGTGAACTTATATATCGTTCACCGACAAAATTTGCACACGTATCAACATATCTCAGATGAATGCAATCGTTATCTTTTTCGCAATGCTCCGGATTTTTGATGTATTCGAGTTTCGGGTATTTTGCAAGGATTTCGCCAGTTTGGGCATCAATACCAATTCTAACGGCAGTTGCCGCCCTTCCTTCCAAGTTTTCACCAACCCAATAAGCGACAATCAAACCATCCTTTTTGAGAAGTTCCCGTGTACATTTTATCTTAGCATCTTCAGTTACAGCAACAAGTTCGCAACCCTCATATCCCTCAACAACACTAACCCCTGCATCAGGATACCACTTCAAAAACTCCTGCACTTCTTCGGTTGCGCGGGCTTTAGCGATTGCTTGGGATACCGTAATTTGTTTCCCACTTGACGCCCTCAGCTGAACCTGCTGAGACAACTCTACGTCCGCGTTCCTTATTTCCTGGCCCCCCTGCCGTACGACCACGTTCATGCTGTTGGTTGCGGTTACGGTTTCGTTGGACTCCTCAATCTCCAGACTCTCAGGGGACTGGATTATAATCCGCGTTTGCGAAGCATCTTCCTTGGGCAGTATGCCATGCTCTGAATTCATGACGTTCGATGCGATAATCATCACTATCCCGGCGAGCGTCAACAGCCCCAAAAATAATATTTTTTCTTTGTTCATCTTAATTCGTCCAGTATGTATATGTCAAATCCATCTCCTGCCCGGGGTTCAATGTAACGTTCCAGTAGAGCAGGTTCCCGGGCTTCTCCTCGTATTTGATGTTCGATTCGAAGTCCTTTGCATCGCTCGGGAAGGTGTCTATTACCGTCAGGGTGGTTTTTTCGTTCTTGTAATTTCTCATCTTGAGCGTCGCCCTGTAGTCGTAGTCACCGGACCGGCCCGCAATCTCCTTGGCCGTCACCCGCTTTTTGACCTCGATGTCAGGCGCGTAGCCAACGGTTACCTTCGCTTCCCTGCCCTTCGGAGTCCAAGATATGGTGTCCTCGCCGATTAGCATCCCGTCCCTGTAAACGCTTGCTGTGCCGTACGGCCATGTTTCGTTTTCTTCGTTGGTCAGGCGGTATATGTTCTGCACCTTGCCGTTTTCCATCTCGCTTGTATAGCGCCAGTCGGCATTGTCCAAACGGGCGTCCCAGACGTAATCCTTCTCGAATTTCACGCCCTTGTCAAATACCTTTATGATTTTGGTTTCCCCGGTGTTCAGCGAAATTTTGCCCATGTCGTATACCGCGTATTCTTCAAGCATCGAGATTGCGGCGCCGATTACCCCGCCTGCCGCAATGTTCTCGTACGCCATCTGGGTGGCAGTGTTGTACTCCATGCGGTCGTACATGCCGCCCTGTATTTTTATGTTCCCTGCGACGAGTTTCACGCTGACGTTCGTTAGGTTGGCATTCATACTATTCGTAACTATCGCCCAGAAGCCGAATCCGCCGGTTTTATCCTTGTCGTCTATGTCAAAGTTATACACCGGCGTCCAAGAAATTCCATGGGTGCGGTATTTGATGCTGACTGCCCGGCTGCCGTTTCCGCTGTCTTTCCAGGAGAGCCTGCTGCCGGAGGCCGGCACGTTGTACTGCGGATAGTAGCTATTATAAGAGGAGTAGTAATTGTACGGCTGCGGTGTTTCGGAAACCTTATAAACCGGCGCAAAATCCGGCTTATCACGGAATATCAGGTTTCTTATGTCAGATACCCCCATGGTAAAAAACGGCAGTTCGGTTGTTTCGTTGCCGCTTGTCCACCTGATGCCCGACAAAAACATCAGGTCGCCTTCAAGCATGTAGAGTGTCCCGGATATGCCCCCGTAAGTCGTAACCGCCTCTATCTGCTTGTTTATGCTCTGGTTTATCATGTCTGCTATAGTCAGCGGCCTCTTGAGCGATGTTTCGTTTTTGGCGGGTATGTACGCAGATATGGAAACGGATTCCACAGGGAACCCCTCGATTACACGAACGGTTCCCGGAACGATCCCCGTGTCTATCGCCGTATAAAACTCGCTGCCGCAGCAGGCAGCACCTTTCTCTGTTACTTGCGCCACGCCGTTCGGGTAAACGACGATGTCGGTTATGTTTGTATCTACCATTTCTTCTGCGCTGCAAATCGCGCTAAGCATCAAGAGCCCCATTATCAGTCCTATTGTCATCGGTATTTTTGTTTTCATTTTTTATTTTTATGCTTTATTCGTTTGTTGCTACGCAGGTGTTGTTTATGCATTTACCATCGCAATTATCAAGATCTGTTGAACCGGGACTGCTTTTCTCTTGCTTAATTTTGTAAAATAAAATATTCCAAATATTATATGCCTTTCCTTCGCAGACATTATTCACCTTTAAAACTTCGCATGGCGTGTAGGCATCACAGTAATCCATATTTATTATGTATTTCAGATCTGGAAACCTACTGATTATACTGCCTGTCCTGTCTATTTTTATTAAAACATCAAAAGGAGTATATCTTGTATAAACGTGAGCATGCTCAACAAGGAAAGATGTATCAATACGATAATGGACACCCCACCCCTGTTTTGTGCAGTTGCAATCCCTTA
>MCBF01000001.1:958788-962575 GCA_001742785.1 Candidatus Altarchaeales archaeon IMC4 | reverse complement strand
GTTTTTTCCATCATTACAAAACAGGTTTAATGAAGGTGTAGAAATGAAAAGGCATCTGGCAACCCCGTAGGATCACCAGGGCTCATGTTGATATTAATACGAATTACGTATTTAATACGTTCGGGTCTTGTTTTCGGTTTGGGTGCGGAAGGTGCAGCGTGCGCTCACTTTGTTTGATTATCATTCTTTCTCAGATATGCAATAGCCCATCCTATCGTTGCCCCGCCGATGGCAGACGGGATGAGATCACTAATGGGAAGCCAGATAGGAAATGTTGTGATATCCTTGATAGCATATGATAGGATAGTCTGTAGGATGGCACCGATAGCACCTCCGATTGCACCCGCAAGTGATAAATAAAGAATCTTCTTTTTATCCCACAGTGCAATTCCAAGCGCTGCCCCAAGAGTGGCACCAATAATGACAAAGTTAAGGAAAAACCCAACAAGCCCGATGATGGCATACTCAATGATATTTCCGATGGCAAACCCAATGAGAAACCCGATGGCACCAGCAAGTGATAAACAAAGAATCTTCTTTTTGTCCCCAAATGCAATCCCCAATGCTGCCCCACCGATGGCACCACTCATAATAAGCCCGATGCAAAATCAGATGGGACCACCGATGACACAGATAGCATACCCGATAGCACTCCCTGGGGCAAACCCGACGGCGCTATACACAGGGAGTTTCCAATTAAATTTTGATTCTTTATTTTGCATCTTGAAATTTAAATTTTAGCGGCATAATCACACAGCACCCCTCAGCCTCTTCATATGCGCAACGCTCTTTGCGATATGCTCCTTAGAAGCGATGTCCTCCCTGTACCAAAGCCCGCCGCCCTTGGTTGCCTTGGTTGCCTTGAGCGCGATTTCCCTCGCCTCCTCGATCGAGTCGCTCTTGCCGATACAGGCGACCGCCCTTGAACCCAATGCGTAGGTATTGCCACCCCTCAGCTCCATCGAGCCGGGGTAAATGCACACGTCGTGGCCGTACTCCTTGAACAGCGCCTTCGCGCCAGAGAGGTCAACAGGCTTTCCGATTTCCCCTGCCGCTACCTTGTCCGGATAGGCCTTGTCAAAGCCCCCGTAAGCCGGCGGGACCTTGTAGATAAGGACCGCCGCCTTGTCCTCGAAGCGCACCTTTCTGAGTTTGCCTTCGATCATCGAAAAGCACAACTCCACGAAATCGTCCTTTATAGTCGATATCACCGTCGGGCTTTCCGGGTCGCCGCCCCTGGAGTTTATCTCAAGGATTTTCGGCCCGTCTGCGGAGTGCATGAACGCGACGTAAAGCGGGATGCCACGAAGCCCCGGCTCTGTGCCTTCGCCCCGGAGCTTCTTGAACAGCTTGTTCACCATCTTCTCCTCGGCCTTGCGGTCGGCGTGCGTCATAAACGGCAGAATGTCGCCGGAGTCCCTGTAGCAGCCCATCCCGCCGGTGTTCGGGCCTTTATCCTCCTCGAACGCCCGCTTGTAGTCGCGGGTATCGGGCATCGGAACAACGCGCTTTCCGTCGCAGAAGCACTGGTAGCTGGATTCCTGCCCGTCGATCTTTTCCTCTATGATGACTGCATCGTTTTCGTAGATGCCCATGAAATGCGCAAACAACTGCTCCCTGTTCTGGAAGTGGTCGCCCCAGACACCCACGCCCTTGCCGTAGCCCGGGCGGTCCGGCTTCACAGCGACCTGGTTGTCAAACTCGTCAAGCCATGCGTAAAGCGGCCCTTTCACGCTGCTGCCGTACTCCGATTTCCTGAAGACCTTAAAGCGCGGGTTCGCATCGAGGCAGCACCCTGCCAAAAGCTCACGCTGTTGGACCTTGCTTTCTTCAAGCGCGAACTCCTTTGTCGGGCAGACGACCGGGATGTCCGTTGCAGACTCGATCTCATCCCTTACGCCCGCAATTATCGGGCCCTCCGGGCAGACGATCGCCAGATCGATTTTGTCCTCGAATTTCTTTGCGAACTTCACGATGTCCGGGACGTTCAGGTCGGGGATTATCGCATGTTCCTTCGCGACCCTTGCGTTGAAGGGGTTTTTCTGCTTGTCAGCGATATAAAGTTCAACATCGTAACTGCTTCTCAAAAAAGCATCCACCATGGAAACGCCCCGCGACCCGTAGCAAACTACCATTGCGCCGATTTTGTCTGTCATTTTAGATTATTAATTAAGGCACGCGCCTAATTATAGACAAGTGCAAAAATTTTGGAACTTTTTAATTTGGATTTTTGCACTTGGATATATCGAATTGCATAAATAATGGAACTTTTGATTTTATGCAATTCGCTATATATTACTTCTCAAAATGCCCAAGACCATCGCCGAGATAAACCAGAAGATAAAATCGCAGGATGCACTCGTTCTGACTGCCGAGGAAATGATTTCTTACGTGCGCGAAAACGGGCTGAAAAAAGCGGCAAAAGACGTCGATGTCGTAACCACCGGCACCTTCGGCGCGATGTGCTCATCAGGGGTTTTTCTGAACTTCGGGCACTGCGACCCGCCGATGAAGATGCAGAATGTACTGCTCAACAACGTGCCGGCGTACGGGGGGATTGCCGCAGTTGATGTTTTCCTTGGCGCTACGCAGCCTTCCGTATGGGACGAGAACTACGGAGGGGCGCACGTTATCGAGGATCTGGTTTGCGGACGGCCCATCGAGGTGAAAGCGGAGGCAAAGGGCACGGACTGCTACCCCAAGGAACGCCTGAAAACCACGGTTAAACTCGAGGACCTGAACCAGGCGATAATGCTCAACCCAAGAAACGCGTACCAGAACTACTCGGCGGCTACGAACTCGACGGAGGACATACTCCACACTTACATGGGGACGCTCCTGCCGAAATTCGGAAACGTAACCTATTCGTCCGCGGGTCAGCTAAGCCCTCTCTTGAACGACCCGAACCTCGAAACTATCGGCATCGGGACGAAGGTTTTTTTGTGCGGCGCACAAGGATACGTTGTACGCGAGGGGACCCAGCACAACACCGAGGTCGAACGCAAAAACGATGTCCCGACAAAAGCGGCCGGGACACTCATGCTGCAGGGGGATCTCAAGCAGATGGACCCGCGGTTCCTGAGGGCGGGGATAGTCCACGAATACGGGCCGACGCTTTTCGTCGGGGTCGGGATACCGATACCAGTGCTTAACGAGCGGATCGCAAAATACACGGCGGTTTCAGACGAGGACATCGAGGTTAATGTCCTTGACTACGGCATAAAAAAGAGGGACCGCCCTGTCGTAAGAAAGGCGAATTATAAAGAGCTTCGTTCCGGCAGGATAGAGCTAAACGGGCAAGAGGTGCCGACATCCTCGCTTTCTTCGTACAAGAAGGCAAGGGAGGTTGCCCATGCGCTGAAAAAACGGATGGAAAAAGGCGGGTTTTTGCTGTCGGAACCGGTCGCGCACCTTCCGAAATCAAGGGTCATGCCCATGAACGAGACTGCAAAAAGGGTGCTGGTTTGCGAAATAATGAAAAATGCAGTTACATGCGATGTAAAGGAAAGCATCGCCGATGTCTCGAGGATCATGCTGAAGCGGGCGGTAAACCACATACCGGTGCTCGAATGCGGAAAACTTGCGGGCATAGTCACGTCTTGGGATGTCGCAAAATCGGTTGCAACGGGCTGCGATGACCTGGAAAAGATAATGGTGAAGCATGTCATAACGGTGCACCCCGGCGACTACGTCGAGGAAGCCGCAAGGAAACTGAACGTGCACAAGATATCCGCCCTGCCGGTCGTTGACAGCGAAAACAAACTTGTCGGTATAATAACGTCAGAAG
>MCBF01000001.1:952251-958688 GCA_001742785.1 Candidatus Altarchaeales archaeon IMC4 | reverse complement strand
GATCACATCGGAACTGCTCGAAAAGGCGGAAAACATACTAAAATGGGTTGGAGAGAAGATTTAGATAGGTTTAGGGGGCTGGTGGAAAAAGAGTATTCGCCGGAGAAAATAATTTTGTTCGGTTCAAGGGCAAGAGGTGATGAGTTTACAGACAGTGATGTGGATTTGTTAATCGTGTCCGAGAAATTCGAGAATATGTCGTTTCGGGAAAGGATGATAAAAATGCAGTTTCTCTGGGAAGGCGACGAACTGCTTGAGGCATTGTGCTACACGCCCGACGAATTCGAAAAGAAAAAGAGGCAGTTCGGGATTGTCAAAAAAGGGGTTGAAGAAGGGATTGCGATTTGAGGAAAGGATGAGATTAAGAATTACTACTTGTTTGGCTGCCTTGGTGGCTGTTGTCGGGATTGTCTTGATTAGCGGTTGCCCCGGTGGAGGAGAACAGGCTGCACTTATAAATGTTCGTAAACCAATTACTAACCCAAAATCAAAATGAACATCGAAATATTGCAAGAGAAGGAAAATCCGCTTTTGGAGCGGAAGGAGATACGGTTCAGGATATCGTATGCGGAATCGACTACCCCTCCGATGGGACAGATAAGGGCAGAGGTCATCAAAAAACTGAAGTCAGACGGCGAGTTGACTATCGTTGATACGGTGATCCCCGAGTTCGGCGCGGCGTCTGCGAAGGGTTATGTCAAGGTCTACGGCAAAAAAGAGGGCCTTGTAGTAGAGCCCGAGCATAAGAAAAAGAAGAACTTTGAGTCTGTAGAAAAGCCTAAAGAAGCGGCGGCAGATGCAAAAGTGACGGAAGCGCCAAAGGTCGAAGAGAAGGCCGCTGAGGTTAGAGAAGTGAAGAATGCGAAAGAGCCTGTCGACACAAAGGAATCAAAACCTGCCAAAGAAAAGAAGGTTGAAAGCAAGGGTGATGCAAAATGAGCAAAAAGCAGCCCGTAAGCAAGAAGTGGACCATCTACGAAACAAAGGGGGACAAGCTGACCCGCAAAAACAGGACATGCCCTAAGTGCGGCCCATGCGTCTTCTTGGCAAAGCACGCCGACCGCTTATCATGCGGCAAGTGCGGCTATATGGAGCGCCAGATTGGGGCCAAGCCACCGATACCTCCGCAGCCACAGCAGGCTAAACCCCAGCCGGCCAAACCGCAACAAGCCAAGCCGCAAGAGGTAGCACAGAAACCGGGGCAGCCGAAACCAAAAGAAAGCGGACAAAAGCCCGCTGGGCAGCCCGCCCAGGCGAAGCATGCAGGCGACAAGCCGCATGGAAACCCGAAAGCCGGGAAATGAAGTTGCGGGAGTGATATGATAAGGTCAGCCGGGATAGACCTCGCAGGAAACCCTAAAAACAAGACCGGATTTTGCATACTTGAAGTCAACGCAGGGAAGTGGGTTTTTACAAAGACTCTTCTTTCGGACTGCGAGATAATCGCCGAACTGGAAAAAGCGAAGCCCAATATCGTTGCTATCGATGCGCCCATAACATTCAGCGGGAAAAACCGCCTCTGCGACATCGAGCTTCACGAATACGGCGCGCTGCCCGTAACCCTGCGGGGTATGGAGGTCCTGGCCGTAAGGGGCTCTGAGCTGGCGAAGGAACTTTCTAATTTCAAACTTATAGAAATATACGCGACCGCGACCGCCAAGATACTCGGTTTTTACGACAAGAACGAGAAGAAGGTCCAGAAGGCCCTGCTGAATTCCGGCATAAAAGGAGATATAGAAACTCGTTTCTTGACGAAGGATGAGCTGGACGCGATATTTGCGGCGATGACCGGCTACCTGCACCTTGAGGGTATGACTGAGGAAAAAGGGGGCGAGGATGGGAAGATTGTCGTACCGAGGGTTTAGGTCATCCCGTCAAATCTGCATTTTCTTCGAGTATACGACCTTATCGTCACCCTCGTCAAAGTAGTCCTTCACGACAGCCGAAGATTCGTAGCCCCTCTTTTTGTAGAACTGCCGGGCGGGGGAGTACTCCTGCCTTGATGATGTTTCTATGAATATCCTCCTGCCTCCCTTTTCCCTGATATAGCCCTCTGCGAACCTCAACAGTTCCGAGGCGACCCCCCTTCCCTGGAATTTCGGCGAAACGCATACCCAGTATATCTCGTAAGTCTTCTTGCCGAGCCCAAGCCCGAACGAGAGGAATCCTGCGATATCCCCGCCGGAAAGATAAGCGTATGTCCGAAGTTCATCGCCATCCGGGAACCGGATATAGCGGCGTATGTTTGCCACAAGGTCTTTCACTTCGCAGTCGCTGAACACGCCGGAATCCGCAGCTATCTTTTTTATGTCAGGCAGTTTTTCTTCGCTGTCCAGAGCCCGTATAAAATCCTTCCCGGAAACGGTTATTTCAGGTTGCATAACTAGAAAAAATCTACGAACTACAGGTACCCCCATGTCTGCAGGCGGTCGCCATCCTCGATCCATCGCTCGCCTATGTCATCCCGGAAATACATGTTGGGCAGGATCAGGTTGCTAACGCGCGAGTAGACCTTTTCGCGGGCCTGGCTCATCGTCTGGCCGCACGCCGCAACCGTCAGCACGACACCGTTCGTCCCTGCGACGACCCACTCGCCGTCAACCTTCTTTATGTCCTCGATGTGCACGCCTTCCCAATTCGGCTTCTTGAAGATGACGATGGCATCCTTGGAATGCGTGTCAAAAGCCTCCTTGTCGTCAAATGGGTACGGCGGGACTATTATGCGCACCCCTATCTGGAACCCGTTTTTAACCTTCAACTGGGGCTTCTGGCCGCTGGCAAGCCCCCAGAGGAACTCACCCATCGGGGTAAGCATCCCCTCCTGCTGTATGAATATCGTCGGGTAGCCGAACCGCGATGTGAACTCGAGCGGATAGACGCCTTTATTATTGACTATGCAGTTTATGTCGATGTAGCCCACGTAATGCTCCTCCTTCAGGCGCTTTTCCATCTTGGCGAGCGTCGCGTTGAATATCTGGTTCGGGCCGCTCCAGAACATGGTCGTCCCCATCTCCCCCGTAGCAGGGCCTATGTTTCCCGGGAAGAGCTTCTTGTGCTCGAAGTTCACGTTAATGGGGTATATGAATTCGCTGCCGTTGAAGAACGCCCCGACTGCTACTTCAACGCCGCTTATCCTCCTTTGCAGTTGGAACTCTTTGATCTTGCCGCTCCATACGTTCTTATAATGCTCCAGAACCTGCAGGACGTCCCTGCCCGTGTCGTCCTCCCCGACGTACAAAAGCTGCTTCTTAAAGGACTCGCCGCTTGGCTTTATCACGTACTTGTTCGGGTTCTCTTCGACGAACGCTATCGCAGCGTCAAACGACGTGAAAAGGCCGCCGGCTATCGTGTTGACGCCCGCCTTTTTTAGTTCGTCCTGCCCGAATGCACGGTCGTCTTCAAGCTTGTCTGTGTATGCAGTCCCACCGACGACCGTTTTTCCCTCCTGCCGAAGCTTCTGCGCCTTCGCACCCTGACCCAATACGTCGTCGAAAACAACCACATCGGCCCAGCCGACATCAGCCTGCCAGTCATCGCTTTTTGGCACGAAGCCGTCGGCAAGGTCCTTCTGGGTCGGGTCCTGAATAAAGTATTTTACGCCGTGCCCCTCCTTGAGCACCTGCCATGCGGTGTCGCCTATCAAAGCGTCCAGCGAGACGAAAAGAAANTTCTTTGGTTCCATTAAGTTTGTTAGAGTATCACCCTGCAAAATCAATTAATATACAAATTTAAGGTTTAAAAATAGCCCTAACCAGTCGTTGCAGGGCATAAACTTCGCAGCAGTTCCTGTGCGTTTTCTGCCTGCACCAGGGCGGTTCCTACCAGAAACGCATCGGGGGCCCTCTTGCATTTCCCGTTAAGGTACTCTATGTCCCCAGCACCTTGTATGCCGCTTTCGCAAACCAGTTTTACGTTTTTTGGAACAAATGCGGAAAGTTTTACCGAGGTCTTGATGTCGGTCTTCATGGTTTTAAAATTTCTGTTGTTTATCCCGATTATCCGCGCACCCGCCTTAACCGCCTCCTTTATCTCGCTTTCGGTCCTCGTTTCGACGACCGCCCACATACCCAGTTCATCGACTAATTTGAGCGAATTCTTAAGGTGTTTCCCCCTGAGGGATGCTATCAAAAGGATGCCGTCAGCCCCCATGACCCGCCCCTCAAGAATCTGGCGCGTGTCCACCACGAAGTCTTTTTGCAGAAGCGGGATATTCGATATGTTTCGTATGTTGTGCAGAATCTCAAGCGAGCCGTGGAAATAGTCCGGTTCGGTAACGACGGAAATCGCGGACGCCCCTGCATTCATGTATTTTTGCGCCAACCGGGCAGGGTTTATATCCTGGGGAGGCATCGCCGGGGAGGCTATCTTGACCTCTGCGATTATCGCATTTTTTTTGTCCGGAAAATCAAGGCACTTCCTGTACATCGCGGCCTTCAGGTGCTGCCCGACCCACGTCTCGTATTTTTCGTCAAAGCGCTCGCAAACCCTCTTCTTTGAATTTTCGGCTATTTCCTCTAAGAGATTCATTGTTAGGATATTGGAACTATCATTGAATAACGTGTTAAACCTCAAGCCCCTCAAGTATCGCAACCATTATAGCGGCCGCCGTGATGTCCGCAGTCGTGCCGGGGTTCAGCTCGTTGTTTTCGCTCCTCAGCATGGCATCGAGTTCCGCAATTTTTTTCCTCCCATGCGCAGTGCCAACCCCCCCTGCACCAATCACTTTTCTTGCCTCGACGGAAACCTCCTCTGCCTTCTGCATACCTCTTTTTTTTGCTATCAGCGTGTCGGGCCTCTCCGCAAGTATCGTGAGGTATAACTGCATGACCGCATCGGTGGTGGTCTTTGTCTCGCCCGAAATCGCAGCAAGGCGCTGCGCAAAGCGGAACACGCCATCGAAATTCGCAACTATCTCCTTGGCAACATCGTCGCTTCCGGCAGATATCTCCATAATCTTCAGGAAGGTGATTCCCTTATCGAGTATCTCCCTTTTTGACTCTTCGCCCCGCACGTCAAGTTCGCAGTTACCAAGCCCGCCCGCGCCCGCGATGTTCACGGCATCGTAAAAATCAACGGCATCCTTTGCCGTGGTGTTTGCGATGAGGTCTGCCAGATTTTCCTTCACCCCCCTGCCGTTTGAAAAAGACATCCCGTATGCGGTTGCGAGAGGAACAAACAGGGTGATCATCCCAAGGTGCGTGTTGCCGCCTTTGTGCGACCTTTTGACATCCGAGGCCGCGCGCTTTATGCCCGAGCCGATTTCCGCATACTTCGGCATCGACTTGTCGAGTTTCCCAAGCCGGATGCCGTTCATCGCGCAGGATTTCACCTCTGCCCCCATCGCACCGGCGCCGGCAAGAAAGTCCGTATATGCAGTGTCCTTAAAGCTTTGCTCCGGCGTTACGTTGCCGGGTTTGGAGGACATCACCTCGAGGACTGCCGCCTTTTGCGCCGCCTGTGAAATCCTGCTGGCTTCCTGTTCCTCAGTTAATTTTGCATTTTGCATTTTTCAGTTTGAAATTTTAATCCTCGCACCCTTATTATCGGCCTTTGTAACGAACAAATCGTGATGTATCCTTTTCTTGCTTAGATACCCGCCGACCTTCTCCTTAAGTTCCAGCGCATGCCTTTCGTCCTCGGCAATACCGAAAACCGCAGGCCCAAAGGAGCTCATCCCCGCGCCGTATGCGCCCGCCTTCAGGAACTCCTCGATGAGTTGCCCCGCGGTTTTGTTCAGCCCGACCTCTATTTTTTTGAACCCGGTTTCCTGCATTCGGGTTACGCCCTCCCCGAACGCCTTAATGTCGTTTTCGACGACTGCCGGAAGTATTTTCATCAGGACAAGGCGCGAGAGTTTCTCGACCTCGCATTCGGGAATCGGGCAGTATTTTTGGAAGAGGTTTACCTCGGTTGTTCCATGAACCGTTTCCGACTGCGGAATCGCGCAAACGAACCACCACGGGAAGTCGTACCTTGCCAAAATCGGCGCAGGGCGCGCGTTTGAAACCGACGACGGCAAAAACGACTCCTTTTCCTGCCCCCGCCCGAACGAATGCCCGCCGTCAAGTATGAAGCCGCCGGATTCGAATGCCTTCACGCCGATTCCCGATGTTCCGCCGCGCCCGATAATCCGGGCCAGTTCGTGAACCGAGGCATCGATTCCGCCGAATTTAGCAACCGCCGCAGCAGCAGAAAGTGAAAGCTGTGTGGTACTTCCCAAGCCGGAATGCATTGGGGTTTGCGACTTTTCAGTAATTTTAAAATTTTTCTCGATCCCGAAGTGCTTCGTTACTTTTTCAACAACTGTAATAATATCCTTGAAATTACTCTGTAATTTCGGGAACGCAAAAGTGCCGTGCACTTTTGGTTCCCGTGAATCTGTCAGATTCACGTGGACACCGAACTGCAAAGCAGTTCGCGTGTCATTTTCGTTTTCC
>MCBF01000001.1:947909-952151 GCA_001742785.1 Candidatus Altarchaeales archaeon IMC4 | reverse complement strand
CCATATCTCCACACAAAATCCCCGAAAACACTCAAAACACGCGAAACACTTTGTTTCGGTGAGCCGAAATTACACAGTAATTTCGTGCTTCTGCGGTGAAACATTACTCAAAACGGTAAATCTGAGGCTGTTTTTCGGGTAAACCACTGTAAGTGCCATCTGCAAACTGGTTTGCAGAGACCGAACGATAGTGAGGCAGAAATTAATCAGGAATTTTTTGAGTAATTTTACGTTCTTCACACCGCTTATTAGCGGTTTCTTGCTCAAAAAATGTGCCATCTGCAAACCTGTTTGCAGAGACCGAACGATAGTGAGGCAGAAATTTATCAGGAAATTTGTGAGGAAAGACACGAAAAATATACCGATTATTGCCCACTTGCTCCAGTGCCTGGCCGGCCGAAGTTCAATGCCCTCCTTCAACGCCCTGATGAACTTCTCGGCCTTGTCCCTCTCCTTGTATAACCCGAGAATCTTCTGCGGTTCTGCGTCAACGGAACTCTCAAGAATGAAAAACCCTTCGGTTCCGTTGATGTAGGGATTATCCAATTCGCAGAGGGCTTTCTGAAGGTGCGGGACGAGTTCCACCCATCCCTTATCCGAAGGGAACTTTGCCATTTTCCTCTTTTTGAGCGTGTCGTTACCCTTCTTCTTCTGTCGTTCGAACTTGCGCCACTTGATCTTGATTTGGGTTTCGTAGAGTTCGGGGCAGAAGAGGACATATAGCGAATTGCATAAATAATGGAACTTTTATTTTATGCAATTCGATATATTCAAGAACATATATTTCAAGAAAAAGTTCCAAAATATATGTTCTTGCCTATATATTAGGGGGTAGAGATTAAAAAGGTGGCTACTAACAAAAACCAATAGACTAAACTTCAACTTTTTGGTTTACTCTCATTGCTTGCGGAAAGAGCTTTGAGAACACCGAATCCTTTTATTCCAAAAGGATTATCCCTTTTAAACCCCTCAAATGCGGGTCTGTGGTGTATAACAACAAGCCCGTTCGCTTCAGTTTAGACAGGCTTAGAAGCGGCCACACGCGCCGCACTTAACACGTTTATTAGCCAAACGATAGGGCATGTATTTTCCGCAGAAAATACACTTTCTACCCTCCAAAATTTTCCGGTAAAGTTTTTTGCCATTTGCACCGGGCATATATATCGATTTCCATGAATAACTGGTGCAGATTTGCCATAATCACCTTTATAAAAATAGCCCTTTTCTTTCAGTGGTGAAGAGCATAACCATCGCAGGATAATGAAATTTCCGTGCAATTTGAGGACAAGCGAAACACTTTGTGTTTCGGTGTCCGAGTGAATCTGATGGATTCACGAGACACCAAAGTTCCACAGAGATCTGCGTGCAGCGATTTTCAATTTCCGAAAATAATTGTGCGTTACCCTCTTTAATTAGATATAAAGCAGGAACAAGCTTACGGGAATTACTGCAAACTCTTCTTTTTGGATAAAATCTTTTTTGCTTACCATACACCCTTTGCCTAATTTATTTAACCCTCTAAAATCTTCCGGATTTAAAGTATTTTGATATTTAACCTCTACTCCGGCAAAAAGATCTTGCGTCTTGAAAACGAAATCAACTTCATATCCTTTATTTGTTTTTGCATAAAAGATAATGTCCGCAGGATCATATATATCACTAGGCCTCATATTGTAGAATGCTCTCGACAGGTGATTATAAACTAATGATTCAATCAAGACTGACTTTTTTTCTGAGCTCAGTATATTTCCCTGTGCAATTAAATAAGGATCGCTGGTGCTGTCAAACAGCGCGGCATATAACGCATTAAAGATGAATGGATTTTGGATATAAATTTTTTTGTTGCCTGCGGGATTTTGTTTTCCATCCATTTCAATCTTATAGCAGATATTCAGAACAAATAAATCTCTCAAAACATAGGCGTACTGCTCAACAGTGGGGGTTGAAGCAATATCATTCTCGGACCTGATTCCATTCCAGCTTATCGGATTCCCTGTTTTCTTAAGGATCGAACCGAGGATCGATTTAGCTGTCTTTTCTTCTCTTCCGGCTCTTGTAATATCGCCAAGTATTTGCTTAACATACATCTCATAAATTTGCGGGGATATTTTTCCGGTTTTGTGGTAATCATTTATCGCAAGCATTATGCCCCCCGTAATCAAATATTCATCTAAAAGCCGGTCAAGAGCCAAAATAATCCTGCTTAAATCCCATGCAGATTTTGGCAAGGTGCCGTTAATTATTTGAGTAAAGTCGGCGTTTCTGGATTCTTGCCGGTCAAGTTTCCATTTCTTTACCTGCTCATAAATTTCAGGATTTATTAATTCAACAAATTCCGCAAATTTCATCGGAAGAAGTATTTTATTTGATAAAATACCCTCTTTTTCTCCAACTCTTCCGGGAAGGCGTTCAGTGCTTTGTTTTAAGTCAAGGATATGCGAGCCGGTAAGAGTCATTGTGATATTATTGCTTCCTTTTGTGTCAATGAAGTGTTTTATTGCTCTCTGCCATTCTTCGACATAGGATATTTCATCCAGGAATATGTAAATCCTTTCTTTGTTTTGGTTCCTTGCCCAGCCATAATATGTTTCAAGCAAATCCTGCAGCTGAATATTATCTTTGAGATTATCACAGGCAAAGTAGAAGATATTTGAAGGATTCTTTGTTTTGAGCAGGTTTCTTATGATCAGCTTTATTGTTGTTGTCTTTCCGATTTGCCTTGGCCCCCTGATGCTGTAGACTGCATTTTTCTCAAAGTCAATATGCTTTAGAATCCTTGGAGCCCATATTACATCAAATTTTTCAAGTTCTTTAAGTTTTATATCTTCTTCTATCCTTTGCGGATTTTCCCACCATGGGTTTTGTTTCTGAAGTGTTGGTATGTCCATTTTAGATAGTTAAATATACACTTATTTATAAATATGTGTATAGTCAAATATATACTCATTTATAAATGGATTTATATTTAAATATAAATTCAGTACTCAATCATAACCTTGCCTGTAACAACATGACGAATTATAGCTAAGGGCACAAGAAAAATTCAATTTATTGAATTTTTGTGTCGCATTATAAAGTGAGGGGTTTGAATAACCCCCCAATATATGAAATTATATAACAATCGTAAAATGATGCCGCAAGAAAACATACTGCACTTCCCGAACCTCAAAACGGTTTTGATGGTTGAGGGCGTGCTGAAAGAATCCGACGGGCCGATATCAAAGAACGAGTTGAAAAGAAGACTGCCCAGCAAGGTGATGCACCAGACCCTGAACATCATCATCGACTACCTTGAAGAATCCGGCAAGTTATTCAAACCCCTCAAGTATTTTTCTATACTTTATAATACGATAAGAAATTACTGAACTTTGACGGTATTTATATGCGTTAATGCTTTAATATTGATTACTATGATTCCGACGATAAAGAAGGATGTGGCGTCCTTCCTGCTCGAGGAGAAGGGCGAGGTCTCAAAGCACCAGATCATATCCTTCGGTGCATTACTTTCAGGGCTTGCAGCACTAAATATTATGACAAAGGTTGTTGCGGGTCAGAATATTTCAGCCCTGCACGACCACTGCGACCCGGGGCATGGTAGTGGTTGGTATGGGTCGGCTCATTCAAACGCCGACGCCCAGCCAGTGGGCCATTGTAATATTAATCATGGTTCTTATGGAGGTTGGGCTACGAGTGCCAATGCAGCCCACAACAACAACATCGTGCTGAATTACGGGTGATAGTAATGGTTCTGGTCAACAAGAAAAATCAATCTCTGATTGATTTTTGTGCCTAATATAAAGTCGTCTTTATGTTACGATGAAAACGAGGGCAGAGATAATCCTAAACGGGGCGGTCCAGCAGGCGGGATATAGGGACTATGTCGGAGAGCAGGCCTTTGACCTCGACCTTGTCGGAAATGCCAGAAACCTCGATGACGGGACTGTTAAGGTAATCTGCGAGGGGGACAGGAAGACCATAGAAGAATTCGCGCAGAAGATAAAGATAAAGCAGTACCCGATAAACGTAAGGAGTGTGGAGGTAAGTTACTCAAAACCGACGGGCGAGTTCCAGACGTTTGAGATTATCTGGGAGGACGACCTGGCGAAGGCAAGTTTCGAGAGGATGGCAACCGCCGCTATGTATTTGAGACAGACTAACACAAAGATAGACGAGACCAACACAAAGATAGATAAAACGAATACAATGCTAGAGGAGACCAACACAAAGATAGATGGGATGAAC
>MCBF01000001.1:944627-947809 GCA_001742785.1 Candidatus Altarchaeales archaeon IMC4 | reverse complement strand
AAATATAATAAATTTCGGGAGGATTTTAAATCAGATCTAAAGAAAAAAACGAGTTCAATCTCGAATTTTAAATTTGGTGGTGGATCAAATCAAATAGGGAAGTTTAATCACGAATTCGATCATAAGGGTGCAAAAGGGGTTATTACTGAATTACAAAAAGATATAACGATACTCGAACCAATTCTGGACGAAATATTAAAAAGTAAAAACAGGATAGAATGACATCTCTTACTTTCTACGGCGGCGCCGGCGAAATCGGCGGCAGGGAATTTACGACGGCGGGAAAAATTCTGCACCCTGTGGAGTGAGTGTGGCCGCCCGCTAACCCCCGGAGGTCATCGATCAATTACATTTTCATTTCTCTGCCCAGGTTACCCTGCGGGAGGCCGTTAATATATTTGTATCTAAAACTTAATTACTAACGGTTCTTAAAATGGAAATACCCGAATTAAAGAAAATCGTTGAACAGATTGCAGAGGAAGCAGATCCTGATAAAATTATTTTATTTGGTTCCAGAGCAAACAGAGAGTGTGCTGGGGAGAGTGATTATGACATTTTTGTCCTGAAAAAGGGCGTTGCGCATAGGAGAAAACTTGCGCAGCGAATCTATCTAAAACTCGATGTAAAAGCACCGGTCGATGTAATCGTAGAAACGCCGGAAATGTTTAACGAATTAAAAAATAATCCCTTCCTGATATATAGTGAAATCGCAAGGCACGGTAGGGTAGTGTATGAAAAATGAGGATTTGATCACGGAGTGGCTGAGAAGAGCAAAAAGTATCATAAAAGAGGAAAAGAAATGAAAGAAACAATCGAACTTAAGGGCCACATAATCGATTCTTTGATACTTCCCAAAGTCCTTGACACGATAATGGACATGGAAGGGCAGTTTGAGATACTGAAGCTCGATGTCGGCAAAACAAAGAAGGACACGAGCCATGCCGTTATCGCAGTCGACGGCTCGGAGGAGCTGTTCGACGAGCTTGAAAAGCTCGGGGCGCTGCTTCCGACGAAAAAGGTCGAGACGAAGAAGGCTCCGAAGGACAATGTCCTGCCCGACGGCTTCTATGGGACCACCCACCACCCGACTTACGTCTACCTGAAGGGCAGGTGGCAGAAGGTCAAAAACTTAGAGATGGACTGCGTGATAGCGATCGAGGGCGAAAAGGCAGTCTGCAAAAGGCAGGGGCTTATCAAAAAGGGCGACGAAATCGTCGTTGGCATGGGCGGCGTGAGGGTCGAGGCGCCGCAGCGCTCGCGGGAACCTGAAGACATATTCGGGTTCATGTCGAGCGAAATCTCGCCCGAAAAGCCGGTGAACGCCTACATAAAGGACCTCGCGGCCGAGATGAAAAAGATCCATGGCGAGAAGGGATTCATCATACACGTCGTCGGGACGGCAATTGCCCACACCGGCGCGGACGAGGCGCTGGCGGAGCTTGTAAGAATGGGCTACGTCAATGCGCTTTTCACGGGCAACGGCTTTGCCACGATGGATATAGAAAAGCAGTTGTTCGGGACAACCCTCGGAATGGACAGGAAAACTGGCAGGATACT
This sequence comes from Candidatus Altarchaeales archaeon IMC4, assembly GCA_001742785.1. Classification (GTDB taxonomy): domain Archaea; phylum Altiarchaeota; class Altiarchaeia; order IMC4; family IMC4; genus IMC4. The sequence goes on along the minus strand of MCBF01000001.1, from coordinate 946,252 downwards.
TAAAAGGGGGTACAAGAGCCACCTTGTGGCGATAAACGAGATGTGGAAGGCAGGCGGCATAAAGAAGGCTGTCGAAAAGGGCGTGCTGAAGGGCGGCGTCATGTACGAGTGCGTGAAAAACAGGGTGCCGTTCGTAGTCGGCGGGTCTCTGCGCGACGACGGGCCGCTTCCGGACACGATAACGGACGTTATGGCTGCCCAGGATGAGATGCGAAAATACGTCCAGAAGGCCGGCATGTGCATGATCTACGCCTCGATGCTTCACGGCATAGCGACCGGGAACATGCTGCCGTCAAGGGTGAAAACNGTCTGCATCGACATAAACCCATACGTCGTAACGAGGCTCCAGGACCGCGGGACAACCCAGGCGCTTGGCATCGTTTCAGACCCTGCGGTTATACTACCGCGGCTCGTGGACGAACTGAGGAAGAAATGACAAGGGAGAAGGTAACAAGAATCGGGGTGTCGCTTCCGTCTAAACTTCTTGGGCGATTTGACGAACTCATCGGGGAAAAGGGCTACACCGCGCGCTCGGAGGCGATACGCGACATGATACGCGACAGGCTCGTCGAGGAGAAGTGGAAGGAAAACGAAAACGTCGCAGGCACGATAACACTGGTCTACGACCACGATAAGCACAACGTAACCGAGACGCTGAACGACCTTCAGCACTCCTTCTGCAGCAAGATAAACTCATCCACGCATGTTCACATGGACGAGCACAACTGCCTCGAGGTTCTGATAGTGCGCGGCAAAGCGAAGGAGGTAAACGCTATTGCTGAGCGCCTAATCAGCCAGAAGGGGGTAAAACACGGGAAGCTGGTTATGACGACTACTGGAGAGGGGGTTGAGTAAGATAGATAGACCCAACCAAATAACTAAAACCCCAACTTATTTGTAATTTTTTATTTTTTTCAGCAACAAGAGTAATATGTTTATGAATATTGCTCCAACTATTTGTTCAGTACTTACAAACAACTTAGCAATCAAAAATACAATCACAGATGCAGTAATGTAAAATATGTATTTTAATACTCTTTTGTGTTTCTTGATAAAATCTACAATACCTCCGCTCATTTCATCACTAACAGCATCCAATACGTTTGAGGAATATTTAAAGAAGTAACCGGCAGACAAAATGAATATTGTTACTATGGCGATTAAGTATGTGCTCGCTAATCCAACACCATACGGCAACTGCAACTTGTCAAGAATAGTAAGAACGATTCCAATAGATGACAACAACCATGAACATGAGCAAAGTAATAGCGTTGTAACGACTAATTTTTCTATATTCACAATCCTTTCTTTTAATGTGTATCTCTTTGATTCCATTTATTCCTTAGAATTTGCCAAAGGCAAATTCCCCTTTCTTTTCATCACCCGCGTGAATCCTCTGATTCACGGGGCACCGAAACATGAATATGTTTCGCTTGACATTTTCTTTCTTTAGAAAGAAAACTTTTTCTAAAACTTGGATTTCGGCACAAATAATATCTTAATTTTCGTGACTTATCAACTTATCTTTTCATTATCTACGAAGCAGTCTATATAATAGACATGTTGCTTAATAAGCCAAAATTCGACCTCTGCATAGCGGTTTTTGGCAAAAAGCCAAAAAACCG
>MCBF01000001.1:937116-944527 GCA_001742785.1 Candidatus Altarchaeales archaeon IMC4 | reverse complement strand
TCTTCTGCTTTAACTGCATACTTCTGGCTTTTTGCTATTCCAATATCCTGATATATTCCCTCGCCGGTTTTCTCCCACGGAGGCAGGTAATCAAGCGCACCGAGATTTACTGTCCCGCTTATTTTTATTTTCTTTACGTCAGGCTTTACTTCGATGCCGTTCGGATTTATGAGCGATACATTAAAATCGGGCTCCTTCACTTCATTGCCTCCGCCTCTCATGTAAAAAGACGTGTATCCGAAAACCGATTCCCCGTTGTTTACCTCAATCTCAATCTCTTTTGCGCCTGCCGGGACGTCAAATTTCTTTGTGAACGGCTCAACCGGCGTTATCCACGTCTGGAGGTTTATGTTAACTTCCTGCCCCCACATATTGTAGGATCCTTCAAACGCAGGGTCTTTAATGTCTAAGCATATTCTCCCGCTGTAACTGCCTTTGGAATCCTTTGGAACTGAAACCGTTATCTTGACGGTGATTTTACTTTTCGCGGGAATATTCGCAGGGGATGACATTGTCACCCATTCCTCTTTTATCTCGCCGGGCATCCCGGAGTACATATAGTACGAATCAAAACTCTCCTCGCACCCGCCGAATTTCGGGCTCAGCGGGATTGGGATGCTTCCGATGTTCTCAATTTCTATATCGTAATTCTGTGACGTTCCCGACTCAATCAAGCCGTCAATGTAAGTCGTCTGTATATTCACTGACGGTTTAATGAAAACCTCGACACTCAAACTGAACGTGTCAATGTACGTTTTCCTTCCCGCTCCCGCCGGAACTCCCATTCCGGATTCAGCCGGGGTTGTTCTGTTTGTGAAAGCGATCTCTGCATTGTAGCTTCCCTGCTCTGTGTCTTTCGGTATCGAAACACTTATCTTAAATGTTGTCTTCTCATCTTTTTTCAGAACAGCCGTTTCAGGACTAACCGTCACCCACTCCGCTTCAATGACGTTATCAAACCACTCAGGTACAACCATATTAGGCTCAATTTTTATTTCATCGCTGCCGATGTTTTTTATATTTATCTCAAACTCCGCACTCTTCCCCGGCTCAATTTGAAGGTATTTGTCGCTGGGGGTTATTTTGAGAACGGGCTTGAACTCATCAAAATCAATGTCCATATCCGATGAGGGCGGACCCTTCATCATTACAACTTCTTCCACTGTCATATCGCCCGCACTCGCAAAAGATACTGCGCAAATTATTGCTATCAATACTCCTATTTTATTAATTTTTGTTTTCATTTTCATCGTTCACATCCAATAAACATTAGCAACCCTGCTTAATAGTCCCAAGATCAATACGCATTTGCAGAAGCAAATGGCACGCTGAAAACCATGGGTTTTCATCGTCCTGAGCCATCATTCGTTCAGCAGGACTTACTCGCTAATAATCCTATTACTACAAATGCCCATAAAAATGCCATACATTTTCACGCAATCAGAATATTATAACCGAAAGTAAAGTATATTACCTATACATGTACTCACCATGCCGAAACAACTAAACCTGCCGAAGCTCGAGGAAGAGGTGCAGAAGTACTGGGACGAGAAAAACATATTCCGCCGCGTTTGCGAGCAGCGCCGCGGCGGCAAAAAGTTCTACTTCTGCCAGGGGCCTCCGTTCACCACCGGGCAGGCGCACATAGGCCACGCATGGAACCACGCGATAAAAGACCTTATCCTGCGATACAAAACGATGCAGGGCTTTGACGTCTTCCGCCGAGCCGGCTGGGACATGCACGGGCTTCCGATAGAAGTCAAAGTCGAGGAGGAGGTCCTCAAAAGCCGAAGCAAGAAGGACATAGAGGAATTCGGGGTGGACAATTTCATAGCCGAGTGCAAGAAGTTCGCAATCAGGAACATGAATGCTATGGCCGGGCAGATCAAGCGGCTCGGGGTGTGGCTTGACTGGGACGACCCGTACCAGACCATAGACTGCCGGTATATGGAAAGCGTGTGGTACGGGATAAAAAAGGCGCACGAAAAGGGTTTGCTGTACTGCGACAAAAAGGTGATCCACTGGTGCCCGCGCTGCGAAACCGCGATGGCGGGCTACGAGGTCAAGGACGAGTACCGCGATGTTACAGACGATTCGGTTTACGTCAAGGCAAAAATCAGCGGCGGCGAGTACATTCTGATATGGACAACGACCCCCTGGACGCTTCCGTCAAACGCCGCAATCGCGGTTCACCCGGATTTTGATTATGTTAGGGCGAGGTATAATGGAGAGACACTGATTTTGGCTAAGGAACGTCTTGGTGTTCTGGATGGCGATTGCGAAGTCATAGAAACCTTCAAGGGCAAAAAACTCGAAGGCGTTAAGTACGAGGCAATCCTTGACATCCCGCTTCAGAAGGAAATAAAGCGAAAAATAGTGATGGCCCCCGAGCTTGTGACCCTCGAGGAGGGGGTCGGATGCGTGCACATCGCCCCGGGGCACGGGCAGGAGGATGCCATAGTCGGCAAAAAGTACGACCTGCAGAAGCCGTCGCCGGTTGACGAATCAGGAAAGTTCAACATAGAGCCCTACAAAGGAATCTATATCCGGGACGCAAATCAGATGGTAATAAGACACCTCGACGAAGCGGGGCGCCTCCTTAAGAAAGAGAAAATCACCCACCGCTATCCGCACTGCTGGAGGTGCAAAACCCCCCTGCTTCTGCGCTCGACAAAGCAGTGGTTTATCGCGGTTTCGAAAATAAAGGACGAGCTTATCGCAAACAACAAAAAAATACAGTGGGTGCCGGAGTCGATCGGCTCGGGAAGGTTCGAGAACTGGCTTTCTCAGGCGGAGGACTGGTGCATATCAAGGCAGAGGTACTGGAACACGCCGCTTCCGGTGTGGTGCTGCGGGTGCGGGGAGATTAGGGTTATCGGGAGCATCAGGGAGTTGGCCGCAGAATCTGCCGAAACCATAGACAAGGACAAAATCGACCTGCACATGCCTGAAATCGACAAGGTAAAATTAAAGTGCAAATGCAATGGGGAGATGTCGCGCGTCAGGGACGTTATCGACGTATGGCTTGATTCGGGAAGCGCCTCGTGGGCAAACTTAGGCTACCCGGCAAGCGAAGAAAAAATCGGCATGTTCCCGGCGGACTTCATAACCGAGGGAAGCGACCAGACGCGCGGCTGGTTCTATTCGATGCTCGTGTGCGGGACAATCGCCATGGACGCCGTCGCATACAAGAAGGTTCTGTACCACGGGTTCACGCTTGACGCGGATGGCAAGAAGATGAGCAAGAGCCTCGGCAACGTCGTCGACCCGATAGAGATCGCGGAAAAATACGGGGCGGACTCCCTCAGGTTCTATATGCTCATGGCGGTTCCGTGGGATGACCTGCGCTTTTCCATGGAAGGCCTCGAATCGGTCAACCGCACGATAAACATACTGTGGAACACGCTGTCTTTTGCGAAAACCTACATGGAGCTGGACGGGTTCGACCCGAAAAAAGAATACAAACTCCGGTTCGAAACAGAGGATTTGTGGATAATCTCAAGGTTCAATTCGCTTGTTAAAAACACCACCGCATCTTTTGAGTCCGCGCACCCGCATGAGATAACCCGCCAGATAAGCGATTTCATAATCGAGTTCAGCAGGTGGTACGTCAAACTGGTCAGGGACAGGGTGTGGATCCCAGGGGACGACCCGAGGAAATTCTCGGTGCATTACACGATGAACTACGTGCTGTCCGGGCTTGCGAAACTGATGGCTCCAGTGACCCCCCACTTGTCAGAGCATGTATTCAGGGAACTGGCGGGCGAAGAAAGCGTCCACTTCTGCGCTTGGCCGGCCGCCGAAGAGGGCAGGATAGACGATGGGCTGGAAAGAAGGATGGCAACGGCACAAAAAATAATCGAGTGCGCCGCCGCGGCAAGGCAGAGCGCTGACATAAAACTTCGCTGGCCGATAAAGAGGGTCGTCGTCGCCCCAAAAACGGCACTGGACATGAAAGGCACGGAAGACATCATACTGAAATTGTGCAACGCAAAGAACCTGGAAACGAAGGATATAAAGATGGACGTCATAGTCAAGCCGAACTTCCAGAGCATCGGCCCGAAATTCAAAAAGGACATGGGGAAGATTGCCGCGCTTTTGGCAAAATCAGATGCGGCCAAACTCTTGAAGGACATGGGCAAAAACAAGAAGATAAAGCTCGTGGATTTCGAGCTTGCGGAGGGCGACCTGCTGTTCGAGACAAAAATGCCGCAGGGACTGGTTGCCGAGGAATTCGACGAGGGCGTGGTCTACATAGACGAAAAACTGGACGAAGAGCTATACTCGGAGGCGATGTCGCGCGAGGTCATCCGCAGGATCCAGGAGATGAGAAAGGATATGAAACTGAAAGAGTTGGAGATTGTGGACGTTTCGGTTTCATGCAAAAAGGACTTCGAGAAATACGTTACCGAAAACAAGGAGTCTATCGAGGGCGAGACCCGAAGTAAAATAAGACACGGGAAAGCAAAGGGCTTTTCGCGGAAGTGGGAGATCGAGGGGAATACAGTAGATATTACCATAAAAAATTGAAAAAAGAACTAAAATTTTTACTTAGCCAATGTGAGGGATAGATCGAATATAATATGAACGAGCCGAGGTTTGAGATTGACGAGAACTGGTTTGGCATCATTTTTAATAGGGCACATCCAAGCAACGCAGGATTAAGAGAAAGTTATGAAAAAACTAGGGAGAAAACTAGGGAGAAACTAATCCAGTTGATTAAAGAAGACCCAAAAATAACCACAGAAGAACTATCCAAAAAGACCGGATTGAGTATAAAAGGCATTGAGTGGAATATTAAAAAACTAAAGGATGAAAAAATATTGGAACGAATCGGTCATGCTAAAGGCGGTCGTTGGGAGATAGTGATAACCAAAAAATGAACAACCCAAAAAATCCAGAAACCCAGGAGGACATGCCCGAAATCGGCGAAGCGCTGAAGCGCGCGGGCATAACGAACCTGCGGACCCTTGTGAAAATAACCCACGACAGCCACCGCTATAAGTTCGTACCGAACATAACCATAACTGTCGATTTGACAAAGGATAAGAAGGGCGTGCACATGAGCCGCCTAATCGAATCGGTTACTGAGGTTGTTGAGTCCGAGGCGGAAAAACTTCACATTTCCATAGAACAACTTGAAAAGCGCATCCTTAACAGGCTTGCCGAAAAGCACCCATATGGGCGGGCGGTGATTGAGATGAAGACTGAACTCGTGGTCAGGAAGAAAACCCCGGTGACCAAAAAGCCGACGATGGAAACCCACGACATTTCGGTCTCCATGATCAGCGAAAACGGCAAGTTCACGAAGAAACTGCGAGTGGATGTCGTCGGAAACACGGTTTGCCCCCACGCTATGCAGATGGTCGGCAAGCCACACATACAGCGCGCGGTCGGCATCCTTGAGATAGAAGCCGAGTACTCGAACGACATAACGCTGGAAGAGATGATAGACTGCGTCGAGCGGTCTTTTTCGTCAGAGGTTTATACCCTCCTGAAGTCGCAGGACGAGGCCTACGTGATCGAAAAGATGTTCAAGAACCCGAAGTTCGTGGAGGATGTTTGCAGGGGGATAATATACCGCGCGAAGAAGACGTTCAAGGGATGCAAAATAAACGCGAAGGTAATCTCGCAGGAATCCATACACCGCCACGACGTGATCGCAGAGGGGGAAGCGGTCGTCTGATTCAGCCCTTGGCAACCCCCAGAGGTGTAACCCTTGCGACCGCCCTTGACAAGCCTGCGGTTTCGACGCTCCTTACCACCTCGTCGATGTCCTTGTATGCCGCGGAAACCTCCTCCGCCAAAACCTCGGGGCTTTTTGCCCTTATGACCTCGCCCTTTTTCTCAAGCGCCCTTTTTATATCGGCGCCCCTGAACTCTTTTTTGGCTTGGGTCCGGCTCATCAGTCTCCCCGCCCCGTGGCAGACGCTTCCGAAGGTTTCACTCATCGCGGTATCGGTGCCGACAAGGACGTAGGATGCGGTGCCCATGTCCCCGGGAACGATGACTGGCTGGCCGGTGTCCCTGTAAGCGGATGGTATTTCTTTTCTTCCGGCGGCGAATGCCCGTGTCGCCCCCTTCCTATGCACGCAAACCTCGCCGATGTCGTGCTCCTCGAACTTCGCTATGTTGTGGCACACGTCGTAAACCAACTTCACGTCCGTTTTCAAAATCCTGTCAAACGTCTCGCGCACCCAGTGGGTTATGATCTGGCGGTTTGCGAAGGCGTAGTTCACCGCGCAGTACATCGCGGCAAGGTAATCACTGGCCTCCCTTGACTCAAGGGGGGCGCACGCAAGCTCGCTGTCCGGCAGCTTTATCCCGTATTTTTTGGCCGCGGAAAGCATGATTTTTATGTAATCGTCTGCGACCTGGTGGCCAAGCCCGCGCGAGCCGCAGTGGACCATCACAGTGACCTGCCCTTCTTTGGTTATCCCGAACTTTTTGGCAACATCCGCATCGAAAATCTTATCGACGCTCTGAATCTCAAGAAAGTGGTTCCCAGAGCCGAGAGTACCGAGTTGGGGCTTGCCGCGTTTTTTCGCCCTGTCGCTCATCTTTGAGAAATCCGCGCCCGCAATCGAGCCGTTTTCCTCCGTATGATCCAAATCCTCCTTTAATCCGAAACCCTGCTCTACCGCCCAACGCGAGCCGCCCATACATGCGCCCTCGAGGTCGGACTCGTTAAGCCTGAGTTTGCCCTCGCTTCCTACGCCGGAGGGTATGTTGTTAAAAAGGCCGTCAACAAGCTCATGAAGTTTCGGCCGTATCTCATCGACGGTCAAATCGGTGGTCAGAAGCCGCACGCCGCAATTTATGTCATAGCCGACCCCGCCGGGGCTCACGACGCCTTCTTCAAGGTCAAACGCCGCAACCCCCCCTATCGGGAAGCCGTAGCCGTAGTGGCCGTCCGGCATGACAAGCGAGGCCTTCCTGATGCCCGGAAGCATGGCGACGTTCTTTGCCTGCCTGAAGATGCCCTCTTCCATGCCCTTGAAGATTTTATCGGTTGCATAGACGCGCACGGGAACATTCATGTCCGGCTCATTTGCCTCAAAGACACCCTCGCGGAGCTTTTTGAATTGCATTTTCAGCGATATTTACGTATTGAGGTTAGATGATATTATATGGTGGCAAAAGGAGGGATTATGGAGTTTTTGAAGCCGGACAGGAGGAAACTAACCATATTCATTCTATTGATGATTCTCTCTTTGCCTCTTTGGGAATTAATGATGTTTGGTTTTTATATATCTGGTGCCCATACACAAATTGGCTTTCCCCTTCCTTTTTATAGTGAGGGTTGGTATCCCACACCAATGAGTAGCTATCAATATATCTACCCATTTTACATATATAGGCAAGAGCATAAGTTTTGGAACTTTTTATTTTAACTTATGCTCTTGAATAT
>MCBF01000001.1:926437-937016 GCA_001742785.1 Candidatus Altarchaeales archaeon IMC4 | reverse complement strand
AACGACGCGAGAAACGTCGATCATGCAAATCAAAGATTTGCAAGACACCATTTCCGATAAATCGGAAATGCGTGTGTTTGGCTTGGCGCCGACAAAAAGGTGCACGTGGTCGGGCACACGCAAGACACTTTTGTGTCTTGGTGTCCGCGTGAATCGTAGATTCACGGGACAGGAAAATCACAGAGGTGATTTTGTGTCCCACGAATCTACAGATTCTTGTGGAACCAAAAGTGCACGGCACTTTTGCGTTCCCGAAACTCAAAAGAGTTTCGAGGATACCATTTTCATCGTAGGAAAATGCTTATTCTATCCGTCTTTCTTTTTTAATATTATTTTTTTAATCCTTTCCTTTAAATCTTATTTCTGGCTCGCCGAATGTCGGGTAATGTAGTTCCAGAAGGTTGTGCTCCTCGAGGATCATTGCCCACTCCTCTATCTGCACCTTGCTGACGCTCAGTTTTCTTACAAGTGCCTCGTTTATCTTCACCTGTTTATATTTTTTGACAAGTTCGTAGAGGGCATCTATCGATGTTTTGACCATTGTGCCTTCTGGCTTTTCTTTTTCAGGCTCTTCTCCCACGGATTTCATCCGCTGCCTGAGCTTTTCAATAGCCTCGTCCCGCTTCTTTTTTAGTTCCGCAAGCCGCTCCTCTTTTGCCCCGATGCCGCCGATGCCGGGAAATTTCGCGCCGCTTTTAAGCAGCTTCCCAATCTCGTCCTCTTCTGCCTTATTTTTTAATATCTCGTCGATCTCCTCGGGTTTTGCACCAGCAGTCGTGAGCGCTTCGCGTGAAATCTTTATCTCCTTTACGCCCTCCATACGCATCTTTTTTAGTTCTTCGAGGCGCCCGCTCTTCCTCGTGCCGACCTTGGACTGCCTTGCGAAATTTACGATATCAAACCCGTCCGGGACGCTTAATCTTTTCTTCAGTTCATCGCTGCGGTCGGCCTCTGACTCCGGCGCAAGATAACTGATGATCTTGCCCATGTCTATCCCGGATTTCATCCTGCTTTCCGCCCACTCATTTATCCTCGAGGTTATCTTAAGCCCGATCACATCAAGGGGTACCGGCGGCTTTATAAGATACTGCTTATTCGTCTCAAGCGCCTGATTTATCTCCTTTTCGGTGAACGCAAATATCCCCAAAGAGCCCTTCGTGCCAGTGAATTTATCTTTTATGCGGTCCATCGCATCGTCGCCGAATATAAGCTCCTTCGTTTCGATGTGCTCGAAAGATGCGCCGACAACGACACCGTTTTTCACGAGCAGGCCAACAATATACGAATCTTTTCCTATGGCTGCGGAAAGCCGCATCATGCCATTGAATGTCTCGCTGAGATTTTCGCAGAACTTAAGGAATTCCTCCCTGCTTTTCGGGATGAAGCGTTTGCCGCTTGGCATCTCGATCTTTGCTTCTTGGGGAGGCGCTTCTTGTTTTGCTTCTGCAATTTCAGGTTTTGCTTCTGGTTCTGCTTTGGGTTTTGGCTTCTCCTTTGGCTTTTCCTGCGGCACAAGCACCATTTCAGGTGTTACCTTAGTGGCTTTTGCCTCATCGTCCTGCTTCATCTTTTTGGCCTTGTCAAGAAGCCCCATTATTTACCACCCCCCTTAGCGACCCTTTCGTAAATCTTGTAGTCGTCTGATTCAAGAAACCGCTTAATAACCCCCTCCGGAAGCTTCTCAAGCAGGTCGTCAACCAGCCGTATGAACGCTCCGTCATCCTTTGTAAAGTCCTTGGATGTTGCAACCTTTTCGTAGAGGTGGAAACCATCGCTTGCAGAGAATGCCTCAAGAACATCCGCAGGGAGGTCTCCGAGCAGGTCGTCCACAATCTTCTTGAATGCCGTAAAGTCCTTAATGTTCATTTCCTTGGCCGCCTTTGGCTCAGGCACAGCATCCTTCGGCTTTGGTGGTTTTCCAGATTCTTCTGCCATTCTAGGAACCTCCTTTCCTTCACCAGCCTTTCCTTTTGCAGATTCCGCCTCCTTCAGAGTTGCCCTGCGTAACTTTTTTGTTTGGGGGACGTTCATTGTTTTCGCTTTCTTTGCGACATCTTCCATTTCATTGAGCCATTCACGCCCCTGTCCCTGTTTTTCCGCAGGTTCTGCCCAAGGTTTTGTTTTTGCAGATTCCACTGCGGCAGGGGTTTCCGCCACTTCTGCCTTAGGCACTTCTGCTTTTTCAGCCTTCGGCCTTTCAACTGCTTCTTCGGCGGCGGGCTTCTCAACGATTTTCTCTTCCATGTCCGCCTGCCCTCTATAATCCTTTGATATGTTTCTGAGAACCTTTCTGGCCGTCTCTAAATCCGGTTTGGTTTCCATCAGGTCGGACATAGCTGCTACGCTTTTGAGGCTGCCCTCAAGCTCCCGGACATTGTTTTTTAGTTCATTGGCTAAGAGGTCTATCACCTCGTCGGAAACCTCAAGCTTCAATTCTTTTGCCTTCCGGTCAAGTATCGCCTTGCGCGTTTCAAATGCAGGCGGCCCTATGTCTACGATTACGCCCCAGCCGAATCTCGAGACTAAGCGCTCCTCGAGGCCGTTTATGTCTTTCGGCGGGCGGTCTGACGTGAGTACTATCTGATTGTGGGCATTATACAGCTCGCTAAACGTGTGAAAGAATTCCTCCTGCGTCCCCTCCTTGTTTGCCAGAAACTGCACATCGTCAATCAAAAGCACATCAACACTCCTGTACTTTTCCCTGAACTGGCTAATGCTTCCGTCCCCTATCGCGTTTACGAGTTCGTTGGTAAATCTCTCGGACGTCGTGTAAAGCACGTTTGAGTACGGGTTCTTCTCCACTGCGAAGTTGCCTATCGCATTTATCAGGTGCGTTTTCCCAAGGCCGACGCCGCTGTATATGAAAAGCGGGTTATAAGCCTTTCCCGGTGACTTTGCAACCCTCAGTGCAGCGGAGTATGCAAGCCGGTTGTTCGGGCCTACGATAAAATTTTCAAAATTATATGTTCCAAGAAGGAGTGCCCCTTCGCGCTTGATATTCTCCATCTGCCCCTCACCGGGCCATTTCTCGACGGGCTTTTTGTTCCCGAATAATCTGCTCAGCGGCATTCTTTTTTAGTTATGTTATTAATAATTATATTCAATATTAAACTATTATGGCAAAAGTCCAGATAATCGCCGGCAGCAAATCAGATTCGGAAATAGTGAGAAAAACGGAGGTCGTCCTCAAGGATACGGGTGTCGACTACTCAGTCGAATACTGCTCTTTTCATCGCGAGCCGGACCGCCTTAGGGAGTTTGTGAAAAAGTCGGATGCCGACGTGTTCATATGCATCGCGGGATTGTCTGCGGCGCTTGCCGGCGCGGTTGCCGCGATGACCAAAAAGCCGGTTATCGGGGTTCCTGTCTCAGCGAAACTCGGCGGGATTGATGCGCTTCTTTCGATCGTGCAGATGCCTCCTGGTGTGCCGGTCGCGTGCGTCGGCATAGACAATGGTGAAAATGCGGCGCACCTTGCGATAAGGATCCTGAATTCAAACAAATGATTTTTACATTGTGATAAAATGACCGAAGAAACGATAAAAACAGAGGCGCTCATGAGTGAAAATAGCCNTTTTCTTTCCCGCGTAATTGCGGCGGTAATTACGGGGCACCATAATCGAACACGATCATGCAAACCAAAGGTTTGCAGGACACCGTTTCCGATAAATCGGAAACGCGTGTTATGCGTGTCCGAAAAGAAAAGGTCTATCATCCCAAAAGAAAAGGGTATACACAGATAAAATGACCGAAGAAACGATAAAAACAGAGGCGCTCATGAGTGAAAAGCGGGTGTTCAATCCGCCAAAAAAGATTGCAGAAAACGCGAACATTGTCGATTGGGAAGCTGCGCTGAAGCGTGGCGAGGAAGACCTTGAGGGATTCTGGGAGGATGCTGCAAAGGAGCTTGAATGGTTCGGGAAGTGGGACAAGGTACTTGACGACAGCGGAAAGCCGTTTTACAAGTGGTTCACCGGCGCGAAGTGCAACATAGTCCACAATGCGCTTGACCGCCACATAAAAACACCGCTGAAGGGCAAGGTGGCGATAATCGCCGAAGCGGAAGACGGAAAGGTGCGGAAATTTACATACGCCCAACTCCACAAAGAGGTCTGCAAATTCGCGAATGTCCTTAAGTCGCTTGGCATCAAAAAAGGGGACCGGGTCGCGATATACATGCCGAACATCCCTGAGATTGCGATAGCGATGCTTGCCACCGTGAAGATCGGGGCCATACACAGCGTCGTGTTCGCGGGGTACGGCGAGGGGGCGCTGAAGATCAGGATAGAGGATGCCGAGGCCAAAATCATCGTGTGCGCTGACGGGGTCGGCAGAGGCGGAAAAAAGATAAACCTCAAGGACACCGTCGATAAGGCGGTCGCCCAGTGCCCTGCCATAAAAAAGACAATTGTCGTCAAAAACGCGGGGCTTGACGTTGATATGGCAAACTGCGCGTGGTACCATGAACTGATGGAAACGGCATCCGACAAGTGCGAAACGGAACGGATGGATTCAGAAGACATCCTGTACATCCTTTATACGTCCGGCACGACGGGCAAGCCAAAGGGCGTCATCCACGTCCACGGTGGGTACATGGTCGGCGTGAACAGGACGCTTAGGTGGGTATTCGACATAAAGCCGCAGGACATATTCTGGTGCGCCGCAGACCCCGGCTGGGTTACCGGCCACAGCTACATAGTTTACGGTCCCTTGCTTGCGGGCACGACAACCCTTATGTACGAGGGCCACCCGACTTACCCGGACCCGGGCAGGATGTGGGACATAATCGAGCGCCACAGCGTAACTATCCTTTATACCGCGCCGACGATGATAAGAATGCTCATGGGGCTGGGGGACGAGTGGCCGAAAAAGCACGACCTTAACACACTGCGGCTTCTCGGTTCGGTCGGCGAGCCGATAAACCCCGAGGCTTGGATGTGGTACTACAAAAATGTCGGCGGGGAAAGGTGCCCGATAATGGACACGTGGTGGCAGACCGAAACAGGGATGTTCATGCTTACTCCGACCCCCCAGACGCCGCTTAAGCCGGGAAGCGCGACAAAACCGTTCCCCGGAGTACAGGCGAAAATCGTAGACAATGACGGCAAAGAGGTTGAAACCGGAAAGGGCGGCCACCTTGCGATAACAACGCCGTGGCCCGCGATGCTGAGAACGGTCTACAAGAACCCCGAGCGCTACAAGAAGACCTACTGGCAGGAGGTTCCCGGCGGCATGTACATCAGCGGGGACATTGCCAGAAAGGACGAGGACGGCTATTTCTGGGTGCAGGGGCGCTCGGACGACGTCCTGAAGATAGCCGGCCATAGGATAGGGACCGCAGAGATCGAATCCGCCTTTGTTTCGCACAAGGCGGTCGCGGAGGCCGCGGTAATCGGAATCCCTGACGAGGTAAAGGGGGAAACCGGAAAGGCGTTCGTCATACTGAAGAAGGGCTTTGCAGGAAACGCCGAGCTTGTGGAAGACCTGAAAAAGCATGTGCGAAAGGAGCTTGGCCCGCTTGCGATAATTGACAGCATCAAGTTCGTCGGGTCGCTGCCGAAGACCAGAAGCGGAAAGATAATGAGGCGGGTCCTGAAGGCGCGCGAGCTTGGGCTTGACGAGGGCGATACCTCGGCGCTGGTGGATTAAATGAAATTCGATGTCAGAAAAATAAGGAAGCTTGCGAAGGAGAACTTCGAGAAGGCGTGGGTTGAGACGTCGAAAGAAGTCCCTGTTTCCGGCGGGAAACTTCCAGATGGGAAGGGAAAACAACACCCCGTCCAAGAACTCGTCCAGAAATCCCGAAGCGTGCTCCTTGCTATGGGTTTCGACGAGGTCGAAAACCAGCTCATGGTCTCGGAGGAGGACGTGTACAAGCAGTACGGCCCCGAGGCACCGGTGATACTTGACCGGGTTTATTACCTTGCCGGTTTGCCCCGCCCTGACATCGGGCTTGGCGATGAAAAGGTAGGGCTGATAAAAAGGATAAACGACATCGATATCGAGGAATTCAAAAAGATACTCAGGGAGTACCGCGAAGGCCTAATAGACGGCGACGACCTTCTCGAGGTGATGGTGAACCGACTCGGCATAAAGACGAATACCGCAATCGAGATACTCAACCTTTTCCCGGAATTCAAAAACATTACCCCCGTACCAAGCAAGGTAACGCTCAGGGCGCACATGACTGCCGGCTGGTTCCCAACAATCGAGGCGATCATGCAAACCGAAAAGGTTTGCAGGACAAGCGATTCATCAAAGGAATCGATGTCCCGTACCCCTCGCAGGGATACGAGGACACCGTTTGCTACAGAGTCGCAAACGCGTGTGAATGGCCAGTGCCCCCTGAAGATGTTCTCGGTCGGCCTGCGATTCCGCCGCGAGCAGAAGGTTTCACCGACGCACCTTCGGGCGCACTACGGGGCATCGTGCGTCATCGCCGGCGAGGATGTTTCTCTTGACACCGGGATGGAAATGTCCAAGGCCATCCTTGAGAAAATGGGCTTTACCGACATAAAATTCGTCAAGAAGAAGGCGACCTCGAATTATTATGCAAATGATATGGAATATGAAATATTTTCGGACAAAATCGAGATAGCTGACTGCGGGATGTACTCCCCGATCGCCCTGGCGAACTACAACATAGACGTTCCGGCCTTCAACCTCGGCTTCGGGCTCGAGCGGATGCTAATGGTAAAGGGAAGCGTAAAGGATGTCAGGGAGCTGATGTATCCTCAGTTCTACGGCAAACTGGAGTTGACTGATGAAGATATAGCCAACCATATCGATATGATCCGAACCCCGAATACGAAAGACGGGCAGGATCTGGTTAAAGCGATTGTTGCCTGCGGCCTGAAGAACGCCGATGAAAAATCCCCGTGCAGTTTCAGGGCATACGAGGGGCAGATGCGAAACCATAAGGTTCTTGTAAACCTCGTTGAACGCGAGGAAAGCACGAAGCTTCTTGGGCCTGCGGCATTGAACGAGGCGTATGTGTATCGGGGCAGTATCTACGGCGTGCCGCCGAACGCAGAGAAACTCAGCGCAGAACTTGTCGAAGCAAAAGACAAGGGCGTAAACTGCAGGCTGGGTTTCCTCGATGCCGCCGCTAATTTGTTCGCCGCAGAGGTTGAAGCGGCAATATCCAGGGGTGAATCTGAAGGATTCATCCAGGTAAAGATGGCAAAAACCCCGGCGGACGTGAACATATCCGTCGGCGAAATGGCACGCAGGTATATCTCATCCAAAAACAAAAAGATTGCAATAAAAGGCCCTATCTTTACGGCAGTGGAATACAAGATAGTTAAGTAAAACATGACACGAATAAAGATCCTCGAATACATAAAGAAACTGAAGGAGGAGGATATCGCGCGCAGGTATTTTGTTATGAACTCCTTTGATGGGGCGCTTACGATCCTGGGCATTATAATCAGCATGTATCTGGGCGGCATTTCCGACCCCCGCGTTGTCGTAATCGCAGGTATCGGGGCTGCAACCGCGCTTGGCGTTTCAGGTTTTTGGGGCGCATACGCCAGCGAGCGCGCGGAGCGGATGCATAGTTTGAGGGAACTGGAGCAGCACATGCTTTCCGACCTCAGGGGGACGGACATAGAGAAGGAGATGAAGACGATTGTTCTGTTGGTGGCGCTGGTTGACGGGCTTTCGCCCTTTTTGGTCTCGCTGATCCTTGTCGTGCCCTTTATAGTCCTGTCCGCCCCGGCATCGTTCTACGCATCGATGCTGATGGTAGTCTTAATATTGTTCGTTCTTGGTGTCTTGCTTGCGAAGATATCGATGGAGAGTGCGCTACGAAGCGGGCTTAAGATGGTGTCTGCGGGGGTCGTGATAGGAATCCTGCTTCTGGCGATAGACAATCTTAAGGTAATCTAAGGGTGGTATAACGCACCTGTAGGTGCGGTATCACACGCCCGTAGGGCATCGGATGGCCGTTGCAAGCGAACCACACCATGGTTGTTTATTTAGAACCTAGTACACTCCTGCCGCCACTAGGCGGGCTAATGTTGCTCTCCTTCTTCCCTTTTTTCCTGCCCATGTGGTGGGCAAAATAAATAAGTACTGCTAAGATTGCGACTGCGATTATGCCCGGTATAATCCAGGGGAGCAATCCTCCGCTTTTGGCCTCTGCTTCCAGTGCCTTTGTTTCGTAGTTTGCTTTCGATACAGTTACTTTGTAGGTCCCATCAACGACCGCAAACCTTGCAACCCCGTTTTCACCGGTTTGCTGCGTTTGTGACATTCCCGTCGCAGAAACTATCGTAACGCTAACATTTGCAACCGGAGACCCTCCGCTTGTCGCCGAAACATCAAGGGAGCCGCTGAACTCGATTACCAGCGGGTACGGTTTTACAGTCAGGTGCTTTTTTACGGTGGCATAGCCCTGCTTTGTAACCATCACCTCGTAATCGCCCTCGTCCTGTGCCGAGAAGGTGTATGAAGAGGATGTTCCCGATGATGTGAACTCTCCCTTTGTTACGGCTATGTTCGCATCGATTGCAGCACCTTTTTGGTCTTTAACCGTTATCGTTGAGTTTTCGTTTATGCCGACAACTTCAGGTACCACCGCAACGAGAAGGTTGCCCGTAACCGTTATCACAACCTCTTTGTCTGAGAATTCCGCCTTCTTTATCGAGAGCGTGTATGTGCCTGGCTCTGGTATCGTTAGTGTTACCTTGCCTAAGGAATCGGTGATTCCCGAGATGGTTGATTTCTCCTTTACGTAAACGGATACCCCTTGTACGAGAGCGCCTGAGGAGTCCTTTACGATTATCTCTATTGCACTTCCTGCCGATATGCCTGCTGGAGGAACGATGTCAAATTTCCTCATGACATCAAAGGTTATCTGCGGTGCGTCCGCATAACCTGCCTTCTTTGCGGTCGCCTTATAGGCTCCCACAATCGCAGGCGTATAACTTACTTCACCTGTTGAAGACGTTTTGGCAGAAAGTATTATGGACGCGCCGTTCGGGTCGATTAGGGTAACCTCCGCGCCCTCTATGGCGACGGTGTTTGACTTTACAAAAAGTGTAATCGGAGAACCAACGAGTGGATCTGCGCTAGCAGATATAGTTGTCCCCTTTCTTTCATTGACCGTTATGTCCCTTGTTACGTTCTGGTAGTCCGTTTTTGTAACGCTAATCCCATGCAGCCCGGATTTCACCGTCGAGAACTCCACATAGCCGCCGGATAGTGTCGTGTACGTCCCAACTTTACTAGTGGAAGAGGTCGTCTTGTCAAAGACGCTGACGCTTGCGCCCTGTACACCATTTCCGTTCTGGTCGGTAACCCTGACTTGTATGGTTTCACCTGCGTAAAGGTCTTTTGTTACAATTGATAGAGTAAGCGGGTTTGCAACCGTGAATGTCTTAGTCGAGAGACAATAGCCCCTGTCATATACATCGGCCTGATATTTTCCGTAAGGTTTGCTCTTGAACGCGGATTCTTTTGATATTGTAAATTCAACCACTCCATGACGATTTGTATTCTCATCAATCTTCTCGTCGTCGTCGTCCCACTCTCCATTGTCTCCAAACTGCGTGATAAGAACCGTCGCATCTTCAAGGTTATCCCCACTCCCATCCTTTACTGTTATTTTTGTGATGCCGTCGGATGTTGGATTTTCCGGACTAATTATAACGGAGTCGAATTTGTTGTCGTCACTGTCATCTTTAAATAATTTTATACTTCCTGTTTCTTTTGTCGCCGTGCCAATTTTTATCTTTATCTTGTGACTCCCGCATTTATACCCGAGAAGAGGTAGTTCATCGTCCCATATACTATTGAACGCCCCGGAACTTACCGTGAAGGATGTGAGATTAGATGTGTTGGTCCAAGACAGCGTAGGAGTAGTTCCGGTGAGTATCTTCGTATCGCCGTCCCATATATTGTAGGCTAAACTTGGGTTTTCGGAACAGGCACTGCTA
Organism: Candidatus Altarchaeales archaeon IMC4; assembly: GCA_001742785.1. Taxonomy (GTDB): domain Archaea; phylum Altiarchaeota; class Altiarchaeia; order IMC4; family IMC4; genus IMC4. The sequence continues at coordinate 927,075 of MCBF01000001.1, read as the reverse complement.
TTACACCCCGTATCTGACCTGAATGTAATGTTAAGGGTAATCGTGCCGCCAGGGGCCACAGATCTTTCGCCGCCGACAACCGCAATGCCATCGAGCGCAAAAGTAGCCGCCGTCGCAAAGTTCGCCCCGAGCAACACAGATATTACCAAAACTATTATTTGTTTTTGTTTCATTTTTTACAATTTTAAAAATTGGTTTTCCTCGAATATAAATATAAACTGGTTCAGCGCGCCCCCATCCTTCTGTGAGCAGTCGCGAGTTTTGATTCCTTCTCCTTCGGTTTGGCCTCTTTTTCTTTCCCTGAAGAGCCGATTAGATAAACGACCCCGATGATTATCACTGCAATAACCAAAAGCAGAGGGTAGTTGCGGCGCTTTATAACCTCATGGGTCTCGACAATCTTTTCGTACTCGTCTGACTTCGAAGCTACGACGATGCTTCCGGTTTCAATGCTCGTTTTTGCGATGCCGCTCGCATCGGTTTTAAGCACCTCTGTGCGGGTGGGGGTCTTGACCTCAAGTTCTATCCCGGCGACCGGTGCTTTGCGGCTTNCGGCGGCAATTACTATGAAACCGCCGTCCGTGGTTATGGACAGGTTCAGCGGGCGGGGGTTTACATTTATGGTAATTTCAGCGGTT
>MCBF01000001.1:918332-926337 GCA_001742785.1 Candidatus Altarchaeales archaeon IMC4 | reverse complement strand
AAAATGCTCAAGTCCCTCAAGGCGCTGCCCGACGCGTAATACTTCACCGCGCGATAGACTCCGAGCGGACAAGCGTTTGCGATGTGGCGCAAACGGTGTCCCGAAATCGCTCGGCGATTTCGCGGAAGACCGAGGCAAGCGGTGTCGAGGGCGACAAGAAGACATCAAGCCAGTGGGACAACATCGGCAAGATAAAGGCGGCGTTCCCGAAAAGCAAGATGATGGTGGCGGTGGCAGGCGGGATAACCGCAAAGACCGCTCCAGAGGCACTGGCAAAGGGCGCGGACATTTTGATAGTGGGCCGCGACATCACGCAGTCGAAGGACATCGAGCGCTCGGCGAGGGCGTACCTGAATATTCTGGGGGATGACATAGACCAGTACAGGGTTCACGTGGAATAGGGTCTTGGGGGTTCAAATTCCCCAAGGTCTTTTGTTTTCAGTCATCGGTGTCTTGGGTCTTCAGTCTTGTGAAGAAAAGGGAACGTGTCGGCAGAATTGTCGGGGATTTGGCTTACTTCAGCAACTTTAGAAAATTGTCCCTCGTCAGCCCCGCTTGCCTTATGATTTCAACCAGTGTGCCTTTATCTATTTCTTTGTGGTCTGGAACAACAAGCCCCTTTCTGCCATCTTGACCGTATCTCTCTAGAATTATATGGCTTCCCTTTTGCCTGACCGGCGAAAATCCAATCTTTCGCAAAGCCTTGATTAGTTCACGCCCCGACAGGACAGGGAGTTTCGGCATTTTTAACGTTAAGATGAGTTATAAGCATTTCCTCAGCCCCCACCCATTCTGGAATCCCAAACTCCTCAATATAGAGTTCAACCGCTTCCCTGACGTTTCGCAGAGCCTCCTCAACAGTATACCCCTGACTCACAACATCCACCTCGGGACACAATGCTACATACTGCTTCTCACCCTTTTTAATAACTGCCGTTAAATCCATCTTGTTATAGTTGTTGGATTCGGGGCTTAAATATTTAACTCTGGAGTCTTCAGGTCTTCACGCACGGGATTTTCAGAAAATATCCGTCTGCAGGAAGGCAGGGCTTTCGCCAACTGCGTGGCTTGACAGGGACACGAAGATCTATAGGTTCTCTGTGCAGATATTTGCAGAGGAAACGCCAATTGACGGGGTTATTTGTGCAGGATATGTGCCGCTACTGCAAACCTCGTTCTGGCATATCTCCTCGCTTCGACAATTATACAGCAACTGCTACTATATCAGTCGTCTCCGCATAATTGACATCTGTGTAGGGAGTACATTATGGTACTCCTATACAATAATCAAAGGTACCACTTGCGCCAATTATACAATCCAGTGTTTGCTTGGTGGAGCTACCACTCGGCCACTTATCTTTTGCTGGGTCTGCACATCCAGGACCGCCATACGCTCCGTCAGCATTTGTATTTTCCACAGTTCTGACTCTACACTCGACAGTATCACGATTATCAAAATCGAACTCACATTTAAACGTTATCCTACGACCATCATTGATGGGCACATCACTAACGTATGCACATTGTTGATTTTTGGCGTATGCCTCAATACATTTGGCACCCCTAGTAATAGTACACTGTACTGTATTTGGTAATGAACTGGCGTCTTTAGCATAGCCATGTACCCTGTATATACCCACGCCGGCCCCCTCGGCATGCATTCCCCAGTGTACCGCCCCCGGCCCGCCGCCCGCAGCGCACATCATCGTAAAAGGCGTCACGACTCCGGGGTACGACCCGATAACCATAACGTTCACGACGTTCGCCGCAACGCCTACTATTATCATACCAACCACTGCGTTTATCACCCATCCCTTTGCGCTTTTTCTCGCGCTTGGGTCATCCCCCGACGCCGACCATTTGATTCCCGCAAGGACGATTACCGCAACCGCTATGCCGGCGGCTACGCCGTAGAATATCGACAGGAAGATGCAGATTACGTTGTTGATGTCCATTGCCGGCGAAGCGCCATACAACACACATGCCGGCCAAGCAGAATTTGTGAAAAAACTCCCGAAGACAAAGTTCAAAACAGAGCCGGCGACAATTATCACCGTCAGCCCGATAATCGCCCACACAACGGCATTCTTTGCCTCGTTTCGGCCTTCGGGGTTCGAAGCGGATGCCGACCATTTGATGCCGGACCATACCAGCATCGCGAGTATTATCCCCCCGACGATTGCCTGAACGAGTTTCAGGATCTTGCAGCCGATGTCGGTTATGATGGAGATTATTCCGCCGGTGGGCAGTGGTTGCGCGCTGACCAGAATGGTTAAAGCAAGCAAAACGAATACTAACAAAACGCCGGGTTTTAATCTCATGGTTGATATATAGAACCTGCAAAGAAAAATAAACAACTAAAAATGCAAAATTAAAAATGCAAATTGCAAAATGATGTGACTTTTAAGCACTTGTGCCATAGTATTAACCATGGAAAGGATCATTTCACTTCGCATAAAAAACCTCGGAGAAGGCGAAGGCTACGTCGCACGCAGCGATCAGGTAAGGGACTTACTTGTACACGGACGGACGGTAGATGAAGCCGTTAATAATGCTCAGGACGTGATTGCCGCACTGGTTTCAAGTTGCGCCGAGCATGGAGACCCCTACCCGATTGAGTTCGGAGCATGCCCTGTAATAGAGAAGAAAATACCGGTTCCGATTCCCTGTTAGACTTCCATAAAGTCAGATGGCCTGATTTTTAATTCGCCGCAGATTTCTTGTAACAGAGGTATGCCAAATTCATTGTAATTCGGAACAGGCAGTCTTTTACGTGTTGTCGGGTGCCACCAGATTTCATAGTGCTTTGAAGCAGAACGGTCAAACTCATACCCAAGTTTCTTGAGTTTTCTGATGACTTGTTTTCTTTTCAGTGGTTTGAGTTTCATTGTTCAGAGATATATAGATTCCTGATTAAAATAATTACCATGTCCAAACAAAATTCCGAATCCAAAAAGATCGAAGACAAGTGGATAAAAAAGTGGCGGGAAGAAAAAATTTTCGAGCCCTCGCCAAGCAGCAAAAAGAAGTTCTACCTTACGGTCGCCTTCCCGTATCCCTCAGGCGCGATGCACGTGGGCCACGGCAGGACATACACGGTCCCCGACGTAATCGCGCGCTTCAAGAGGATGCAGGGCTACAATGTCCTTTTCCCGATGGCCTGGCACGTAACCGGAAGCCCGGTTCTGGGCATCGCAAAGCGGATAGAGAAGAAAGACGAGAAGACGATAAAGCTCTACCGCGACCTCTACAAGGTCCCCTCGGATGTGATGGGGCGCTTCACGGACCCAAAGGAGATAGTCCGGCACTTTTCATCCGAGTACAAATCCGACATGACGAACCTCGGATTTTCCATAGACTGGAGCCGCGAGTTCCTGACGATCACGCCGCAGTACCAGAGGTTCATCCTCTGGCAGTACCGCAAGCTTCGCTCATTAGGGCTTGTGAACAAGGGGCAGCACCCCGTCCGCTTTTGCCCGTCGTGCGACAATCCAGTGGGCGACCACGATTTGCTTCAGGGGGAAGCCGCGACGATAAACGAGTTCACAATCATCAAGTTCAGGTTCGGCGACCTGATACTGCCCGCCGCCACCCTTCGGCCCGAAACCGTTTTCGGCGTAACCAACATGTGGGTGAACCCAGACGTTGAATACGTGAAGGCGAAGGTTAACGGTGAAATATGGGTCGTAAGCCGGCAGGCGGTTGAAAAGCTGAGGTTCCAGAACAAGGATGTCTCGGAAGCGGGCACGATAAAGGGTAGTGAAATCAAAGGGGACTGCGTATGCCTCTTCGACAAAAGAGAGGTTCCGATACTTCCCGCTAAATTCGTGAACCCGGATTACGCAACAGGCGTTGTCATGTCGGTCCCGGCCCACGCCCCTTACGATTACGTCGCGCTGAAGGAGGTCTCGGACTTGGAAGTTATCCCGATAATAGACGTTTCTGGATACGGGGATGTTCCGGCGAGGGATGTCGTCGAGCGCATGAACATAAAAAGCCAGACCGACAAAAAACTTGAGGATGCCACCGAGGAGATCTACAGGGCGGAGCATTCGAAGGGCGTAATGAAGAAGGGGATAGAGGGATACGGTGGCATGAGGGTTTCGGATGCAAGGAAAAAAGTCATCGACGAACTGGCGGAAAACGGCGACCTGTTCTATGAGTCCTCAGAGGCGATAATGTGCAGGTGCGGCACAAAAGGTGTCATAAAGATACTCAATGACCAGTGGTTTTTGAGATACTCCGACGAGAAGTGGAAGGAAAAAGTGCGCGAATGCATGGGCAACATGCAGATAGTTCCCCCGGAGATGAGGCAGAACTTCGAGTACTTCATCGGGTGGCTTGACGACTGGGCGTGCACCAGAAAAATAGGGCTTGGGACCCGCCTTCCGTGGGACGACAAGTGGCTTATCGAGCCGCTTTCCGATTCCACGATCTACATGGCGTTCTACACGATCTCAAGGCACATAAAGGAGATCGACCCGCAGAAACTGGATGACGATTTCTTCGAATACGTCTTTTTGGGAAAGGGCGACAAGAAATCCGCGGCAAAGTCATCCGCCATCACAGTAAAGAAACTCGACGAAATCCGCGCGGAATTCCTTTACTGGTACCCGATGGATTTCCGGCTTTCGGCAAAGGACCTTGTCGGCAACCACCTGTGTTTCATGATGTTCCACCACAGCGCGGTTTTCCCGAAGGACAAATGGCCGAAGGGCATTATAGTCTTTGGGATAGGGCTTCTCGAAGGAAACAAGATGTCCTCCTCCAAGGGCAACGTCGTTCTTCTTTCCGATGCGATGGAAAACTACGGAAGCGACGCAGTCCGCCTCTTCCTGATGAGCAACGCGGAGCCGTGGCAGGATTTCGACTGGAGGGACAACCTCGTCAAAAGTACATGGAAGAAACTAAAACAGTTTTCGGATTTTGTCGAGGGCGCAGGGGGTACGAAAGACATGCCTTTGCGGGACATTGACATCTGGCTTTCAAACCGCATGCAGAACGCGATACTCAAAACGACGGATGCGCTTGAGAAATTCCAGACGAGGAAGGCGTTGCAGCACGCTTTCTTCGAAATGCTCAACGATGTTTCGTGGTACACGAGGAGGTGCAAGCCGAACGGGAGTGTCTTGGGGGAGTTCACAAAAAATTGGGTCCTCCTGATGGCCCCGTTCACGCCATTTGCGTGCGAGGAGCTTTGGGAGAAGGCAGGCGGCAAAATGGTATCTGTTGCGGGGTACCCCGTGTTTGACGAGAAAAAATCCAACCCCGGAATAGACGCTGCCGAGGACCTCGTGAAGGGCATGGTCAGCGACATCAACAGCATACTTGAGGTAACAAGGGCGAAGCCGAACAAGATCCACCTCTACCTTGCCGAGGGCTGGAAGCGCGAGCTTTTCTCGCAAATCAAGGAGGGGAAGAACATCGGCGAGATAATGAAAAACCCGCTCCTCAAGAGGTACGGCAATGAGGTGGCGAAAATCGTGCAGAAGACGAGGCCAGAGGAAATTCACGCAGTACAGTCGTTAGGGGACGAGCAGAAAACGCTGTCCGGTGCATCGGAGTTCCTTGAGAAGGAATTCGCCTGCAGCTTCGTGATCCATACGACGGCGGACTACGATCCGGCAGGCAAGGCAAGGCACGCCGTTCCGGCGCGGCCCGCGATATACATAGAGTAGTTTTTTAACCCCCGTATCTAATAATATGATGTAAAATGTTCAATGCAAACATAATGGACGTGAGGACGTGGCGCGACAGCATCGAAGCGATAGCCTCGCTCATAGACGAGGGCACGTTCAGGATTGACAAGGACGGTATGAAACTGAGGGCGATGAACCCATCGCAGATTGCCCTTGTTGACTTCGAGCTTCCGGCCAAGGCATTCGAGAACTACGAGGTGAAGGAGCCATGCGACATGGCGATAGACTTCTCAAAGCTCTCAAAGATCACAAAGAGGATAAAGCCCGATGACAAGATCGAGCTGAAACTGGACTCGCAGTTGAAGATGGTCTTCAGCGGGAAAACCAAGCGAAGCTTCAGCATCTCTGTCCTTGGGGCAACGGCCGCCCAGCCGAAGGAGCCCAAGGTGGACTTCACGGCGGAGGTTAAGGTGAACGCAGGCACGCTCAAGGACGCGCTCAAGGACGCGGAGCTTATCAGCAACCACGTGGCGATCGAGATAAACAAGAAGCAGATGATCATAAGCGCGGAAGGCGACACTGAAAGCATGAACGTAGTACTCCCCGAGGAGGACATAATCAGCATAGATGCCAAGGAAAAGGCCCGCTCCGTTTTCTCGCTCGAATACCTTGACAGCCTGCTCAAGGCGGCTGACGCCTCCAGCGTTATGGTCCTCAGCATGAGGGCTGACGCGCCCCTACGGGTCGAGTACGCAATCGGCGGCGGGAAGGTTGTTTATTACCTTGCGCCGAGGATTGAGAGTAGTTAGGTGCTGGTTTGGGGCATTCTGATTTATATTTAAAAAACCGACTATACTTAATTAACAATTGGGGATTACTACAAAATGCAAAGTGTTGTAATGAAACATCCTGAGCATACGACTCGGTATGTAACCATAACCGAGGACGAGTACGATAGCATGAGGAGTACTATAGAAACTCTTTCGGATAATGAACTGATGGAGAGCATATGCCAGGGCGGGGAAGACATAAAAGCAGGCAGAACAAAGCCGCTTAATGAATACCTTAAAGAGAGGGGCGTAATTTAGCCATTTCGTCCTTGTGTTTTATCGTTAGTATTCTAACAATTTTTGATTCATAATCTATTTCATACAGGGCCCTGAATTTCCCTTCAAAGTAGAACTCCCAGATTCCGGATAATGGGTATCTTAATGGTTTCCCATAGACATCAGGGAAATTTTCTAATTTTTCCAGTTTATTTGCAAACCTTCTCAACTGTTCCCTGTTGAGTTTCTTGTCCATCCGCTTTTCAGCTTCTTTTGTGATGTCTATCCTATACTTCTGCATCTCCTTCTTTGTGTTTCACCTTAGGTTCAAGCACACTTACTTCTCAATCATCTCGTCCACGGCTGGAAATCCAGCCGGCAGATTGTGCGTTTCTGCGAAACTCGTAAATGAGTTTCGGGACAGGAAAATCACAAAAGTGATTTTGTGTCCCATGAACCTGTTGGTTCATGTGGAACCAAAAGTGCAGAGCACTTTTGCGCTCGGGCTTCGCCCTCAAGCACATTTACTTTATTCTTTCATGAAACCACCATAGTCAGAAACTCTGCCAGTTTTAATATCATCCTTGCTCTTTTTTATATGTTTAAGAATATCGACATCTGTGGTTTGGTTTTGCATTACGTGTTTAAATAGATAGTCTGTATAGTGTACCGACCAAGTTTTTAAGGGACAAAATAAACAATCTTGGTTTAATCAGGAAGTTTGGGGAAGAAACAAAAAGAGAAGAAGTATTTACATTTATGAGCAGGTTGATTGATAAGAGAAAAATTGATTTTTCATCACCTCAATTTAAAACCTATAAAATACTTGAAGAAATAAAAGCGATTGAAAGCAGGACGGAACCAATGGATGCGTTAAATTTAGCGACTGCGATAGCAGAAAACGCAAGCGTATTTGTAACAATGGACGATAAACTGGTGGGAAATAAGAAACTCGAATCCGAATTTGGAATAAAAATCAGGCACCCACACAGTGTGTAGTTTCTCGCCTAAGCCTCTTTACGAGTTCTACTGCACTTTCCTTTTTCCATTTTGGGTTTTCCCTGATGCTTTTATGGATACTCGCCAGCAAGTCATCCAGTTCAGGATCGCCGAATCCTGCACTCTTGTTTTTCATTTCAATTATAGTACCGGTCATAACTTTTTAGACTTTGGGGCTAATAAATGTCCATGGAACTCCAAAGTCGTGTTGTCAGGCATGTTTCTTTGAGGGTGTTAAAAGGTTTGATTCGGAAGGAGAAGGACAATCATGTGCTTCGCCGCCTTCTGTTTATCAGGCAGTTGTATGGTGGGGTTGGTGTC
>MCBF01000001.1:907877-918232 GCA_001742785.1 Candidatus Altarchaeales archaeon IMC4 | reverse complement strand
CGATTAATGGCGAAAAAGAACACTATAGTGAATGCCGCAAATAATTGGACAATATGGCATTCACAACTAGCAAAGGACTGTACAAATAACCATGTCCTTTGCTATACCTCTTCTACGACGAAATAAACTGGCGGACGGTACTGGACTTTATCAGGTACCTTCATCGACATTATCCGAAATTGCTGTTGCTTTGGGACGGCGCACCGTGGCACAGGGAGCGCCACGTAAAGGCAATACCTCAAGAAGTACGGCATCAAGACGCTGAAATTCCCTGCGTATTCGCCGGAAGAAAACCCCACGGAACAGGCGTGGAAAACCACCAAACATGCAGCGGCTAATACGTACTATCCTGATGAGGAAACATACCGGCGGGAAATCCGCCGGATATTGCGCCAAAAAAATTTGACTAAAATGTTCCGTTATTTAAATCACTGACTATATATCCCTTTATGAACGCCTACGTTTTAAGCGCGATGCTGGCGTTTGTCGCGGGCATAATGGTGTTCATAAGTTTTGACGAGCTTTTGCCGCTGTCCCTAAAACACGGCGAGGAACACGTAGCGATCGCAGGGCTTTTCGCCGGTATGTTTATTATGGGTGCATCCATGGTTTTGATCGGCGGATGAATAAGCCCCTACCCGATGTATTTCTTGTTTTCCTTCAGGTATTTTTTGATAAACCACTGAGCGAATATGTACTCCTGTTTTTTGACTTGCGCCCGCTCAAGTGCGTTGTAGTAGCTTGTTCGGTTTTCGTAGGGTATGTTCATCAGGGGGTAGCCCAAGTTTGGGTAAATCAGCATTTCCAAAGTCTTCTAATATTAGACTTATTGCGAAATAACTCATTTTTCGCTATGCTGTGGCGGTTTTTTGGCTTTTTGCCCAAAACCGCTATGCAGAGGTCGAATTTTGGCTTATTAAGCAACATGTCTAATGAGTATTATGCGAACAAAAAGTTCGCATAACGTTTGCGGATATGAGAAGTTGCGAACGAAGTGAGCAATTTGGGTGAGCCCCGAGCAGAGGGGCGAACCTCATATCCGCTGTTAGACGTCTGTGCCTGTGCATTTCTATGGAACAGGGGTTTCTTGTTCGTTTTCAATAGTATCATCCTCTGGTTTTTCAGTTCCTTTTGTATCAATTACCTCGATGTTTATTCCAGACAACTTCATCTTTAAATCTTTAATTATAGTTTCAACACGTTCTTCGATAAAGAGATCTAAAGCGTTTTCAAGCATTGTATCTAATCTTGACCATTGTACAATTCTATCTGAAAGAAGATGTGATTGAAGCACTTTGTCAAAACCTGGAATATCATAGTCTTTGATGTATGTCAATGGATTTTTATCACTTATCGCTAGATTCGTTATTTGAGTGAGATACACTATGTTCATCAAACTATTACTGTTAAGGTTGTTTGAGCCCATATTTTCTGAGATATATCCTGTTGGAAATACGTGATGAAGGTTTGGTTTATCAGTAGAGAAAAACAGATTATCTGATATTACATCTCTGTCCATAAACTTCCAGTCTTTGGGGAGATGATTTGAATATAAGCATAGTATGGCTCTTGATAGACGCCCTTTTGAACTATAGGATGCAAGCCGAAGTCGATCTTTATCAATTAGAAATCTGTCAAACGATATTGTAGTTTCATTCCGTTGTTTTTGTAAAAAATTGATATGGTTTGATAAATGGGTCGTATTACTGAGTAAATCACTGTTGTGGAGACTATAATACCAAAAATATTTCTTTATAAAATCATAATCGGGTGTTTTATTCTTGTAGAAATAACTGGACAATGTCATATAGAAGTATCTAAAGGGTATTAAATCTGGGGTCTTGATGCGTAAGTGATTTTCAAAAAAGTCGAATACTTTTAGAATCGCTGGTTTTGTCTCCGCCCATATTTCTTCAATTTGTGCGGACTTTATGTCATTTAAATAACGTGGTGTAATATTTTGAATCCCCGAATCTTGTATGTTCTCACGAATAAGTATCGCGAGAATTTGGAGATAATCAATATCTGCAATACCAAGAAATTTACTGTTATTGGAATTTTTTCGGAAGTCTGCGATTAAATCTCTTAAATAAAATCCTTCTTGAGTTTGTGTTTTTGGTCTATATGTTTTTGCAACGACAATATCAAATATGTCAAGGGGTTTTCCTGCCTGATTTATTCTCTCAAAAATTTGGCAAACTTCTCCCACAGTTATACCTTTCAAATCAATGAGTGCGATTCTATAGTTATCAAGAACATTCTTTACTCTCCATAAGTTGTCTATCAGTATCTTGTTGTCTGAAATACCATTCAATCGCGTAAAAATTCCCTGAAAATCTTTTTTAATATCAAGTAATTTGATTATTACCCCCTCATCATATCTCTTTTTACGTCCTACATTCCGATGATAAGAACCCCCCTTATCATCAATTTCATCCCAAAATAAAAAGCGCGAAGAATAACTTGTATCATCAACATCATTTGAGAACTCAATTGTAAGATCGATAAAGAGGGTCGGATCAAAATCTAACCGTCCCTCTACTCTTCCCCCGTAAATCGAGGTAAGAAGAGAGGTTGTTCTTTGTTGTCCATCAAGTAAATACTGAAATTGAGTTCTCGAATCGTCTGGAGGTAATATATGCCCACCAACAGCACGATGATTATGCAATTTTGTATCGGTTTTCCAGATAAGAATACTTCCCAGTGGATAAAATTTGTATATACTATCCCACAATTTTTTTACATTCTCTTTCTCCCATACGATGTCTCTTTGAAATGTTGGAATCTGGTAGTCCCCTCTTTGAAGGTTTTCAAGGTAAGATACGATGCTGATACCGTCTGGTTTTATTCTATCAGTTAAATTGGTTTGTGACATAGTTATTTCTCCTCTTTTTTACTATCTCTTTATGGTAACACCTGCCCCTTTTTACATCTTTGCACAGGCATTGCGTCTAACTATCAGAATACAGAGTTAAAGCGAACTTTTTCAGCCCTTCAGTTTCATAATCGCCTCGGCGATGTTCCCCTCGGCCTCCTCGAGCGCGCCCCTTGCCTTTTCCTCGCTGGCTCCGGTCTGCTCCGCGACCATCTTCACGTCGTCATCGTCTATCTCGATTTCTACGTCCGCGTCCGCACCCGATTCCTGCTCGCGCGCTGTGCCGCCGGTTATGCTGTACATGGTCTGGCCCTGAATGACCATGCGGCTTACGTCCGCGCCCTCGATCACAATGTCGCGGTCAGCGCAGTGAATAGTTACGCTTTCGGCATCTATGTCGTCGCTCTTGATGCCCATGCGCTTCATCATCACCTTCATCTGCTTCGGGTTTATTCCTCCAGGAAACATTTTAATCAAGACCCCATCAAACCGGTTTCTTCGCTTAGGTTCCCCGGCTCACATCCACTTCCCCCGTACCTGCATACATCTCGGCCATCATCTCCTCCATAGTCTTCTCGTTCAATGCATCCGCAGGTAGTATTATCACAACCGGCGCGTAATCGTACACCACAGTCATATCCACTCCCTCAGTACCACTCTGTATCAGAACGCTTTGCTTCATGACGGCATACGAGTCCTTTGACACCCACAGAAAGACGGAAAAGTTGTCGCTGATTTTTGTAATCCTGAATTCCTCGAGATAATCATTAAGCTCCTTTTCAGAGGGGGTAACCTTTATCTTATAGCAGCCAACACCCGAAACCGTCTCTTCTCCGAGATATTCTGACACGGAGCCATCCATCAATTTTTGCAGTTTTTGGACCTCATCATTTTCCTGCCAGATATCAACTCCTACCCCCATATCCTCCGCCGAGAGCTTTACCCAGCCTACGCCAGGCATCTGCATATAAGTCGTATTCCTGAGGGCATACATCTCCATATTCCACATTTCGCTCGTCATATTCATGAACATCTTCCTTTCGGCCATGTCAACCCTCATATCCATATCCATCTTCGTTACTATATCTTTTTCCGTAGATGTCATTGACATTTTCGCGCTGTAGGTTTTTACTTCTGCTAATCTACTCATCGCCTTCGTCGCTATTTCGCCTGCGCTTAAAGCATGTTTGCCCCCATCTTCAACCCCCGAAGGAGCGGACTTGTTCTCAACACCCCCGACCGGAGCAATCTTATCCTCGGTGGTGTCAGAACCAAGGCATCCGCTGAACGCAGTGGCCAAAACAACAAGAGACACTATCATCACGCCCAAAACTTTTTTGTTTTTAAATTTCATCTTAAGTCGCTTAATTATTGGTGCGGGTTATTAAATATGTAAATCAGTTCTCGGCCAGGACATTTTCTGCGGTTTTTTCACCTATTATTTCTGCGAGGGCGCCTAAGTCTTCGGATTTTATTTCGGCGGGGGTCTTGAATCCCGCATTGAAAAGTTTCCTTGCCTTAACCCTTCCGATGCCCTTTATGGCCACAAGCGGCAGAAGCTCTTCTTTTATGCCGTGCTTTATCCGCACCCGCAGTTTTTCGGCCTCCGACGATGCCGTTTTGAGTTTAACTATCTTCGCAAGCTCAGACGCGGAGTATGCCAGCCACTCGGCGTTGCGCAGTTTCTGGTAGAGGATGCCAGGCGTTACGCCGTAGGCCTCCATTATCGCGTCCTCGGACTTTTCGCACATCCAGTCGTTTATCGCCTTTGCCGTCTTGAACCTCGAAAGGAACTCCCAGTCCGCCATCTCAAGCTCGCTTTCAGATGCCCTGCGAAAGCCGAACTCAGCGGCAGCGAACCTCCTGAAGAATTGGTTTTCATCGGAGTAAACTTTCTCCCAAAGCCGGACATCCTCGCCGCGCTTTAAACTCACAAGGGGGCGCATCTCGGAGGAGTCGCAAAGAACCTCAAGAAGCCCGATCACCGGGAACCTCCCCTCCATTTCGGCCTTCGTCAAAAAGTAGATGTATTTGTAGGCAGTCAGCGGGTCTATGTAAAGTTCCGATACGCGCATCCCCGTGTTTGTCGGGAGAACCCTGCTTTTTATCCTCTGTATAAAATCCCAGCCGACCAACTGCTCGATTACGCGGTTCAACCTTTCCCTGAAATCATGGCCTACGCCGTACTGGTGGCCGAAGAACGTCGAGTGGAAAAACCCTGCTAATGATTCTTCGTCGGTTGTCATGCTTGACGCGACCGCCGCAAGCACATGGAACCTCAAAACAGGCTCCGCGCCGAGCATCGAGTGGATGTGCTCGGGTTTGCCCCTGATGTATTTTTCCGCAAGGAGTTCCCCCTCGCTTTCGTTTTTCGCAAGAAGTACCGCACTGCCAGTCTTGTCGTATTTCGGCCTGCCTGCGCGGCCGACCATCTGCTTGTACTCAAGTACCGGGATGTAATCCATGCCCTGCCCGCCGAACCTTTTGACGTCCCGGATAACGACGGTCCTCGAGGGCAGGTTGACCCCCGCGGCCAGTGTCGGCGTTGCCGCTATCACCTTGATTTTCCCTGCCTTGAAGGCGTCCTCGATTATCACGCGCTGTTTTCCGGTTATGCCTGCGTGGTGAAACGCCGTGCCGTGTTTTACGCATTTTGCAAGCCGCTTGCACTGCTTTGTCGGGGTGGGGAGCGCCTTCAGGATCTCCTCGCTCAACCCGGCGTTTTTTTCCGCGCCAAACCCCTCGCCCAGTTTTTCCGCGACGCTTTCCGCGCTTGCCCTTGAGTTCACGAAAACCAATGTCTGGCCGCCGCCGGCAAGGCTCTTGTTTATCGTGTCGTCGATCTTTTCGCCAACGCGGACCTCTTCGGCCAGCTTGACCGGCCTCCATAGGGAGGTTACGAGTTTTCCATCCAGCCAGTCCGCCAGCTCGTTAGGGTTTCCTATCGTTGCGGACAGCGCCAGGATCCTGACCTTCTTCGTCAGCCGGGCGATTATTATCTCGTAAACCGGGCCCCGGTCGGTCGTTATCAGGTGCACCTCGTCCATGACCAGAAGCCGTACGTTATCGAAAAATTCCGGCCTTGAGCGAAGCATGGAGTCGCACTTCTCGGCGGTAGCTATCAGGATATCGAACTCAAGGCGTTTGTATTTGCTTGAATCGAGGTCGCCGCTTTGAAGCTCAACCCGGTAGCCTAATTTTTCGTACTTTCTGAATTCGGTGTATTTCTCGTAGGCGAGCGCCCGAAGGGGAACGACGTAAACCGCCTTGCTGCCTGCCTCAAGGGTTTTGGCGATGGCAAGCTCCGCGATGAGGGTTTTCCCGGACGCAGTAGGGTTGCAAAGCACGAAGTTTCCGCCGTCAAGCAGCCCGGCTTTCACGGCGTCCTCCTGAGGGGGATAAAGTTCGCTGATGCCTTCGTCTTCCAGGATTTTGATGAACCTGCCGTCGATTGAAAGTTCGTTTATGCGCATCTTCGGTTTTCACCAATTATATTAAGGATTTCCTTCGGGTTCTGTATCTCGTAATCCGCCCCCGCCGGACCCCCCGCGGCCCGAGCGTATTTCACAATGCAGGTTTTCATGCCCAGCGCCTTCGCCCCCTCGATGTCGCGCTCAGGCCAGTCGCCGACCATGAGGCACTGCGCAGGCTCGATTTTCAACTGCCTGCACGCCTCGAGAAACGGCTCTTTCGAGGGCTTCTTTTTTCCGGTGTCCTCGTGGGTAACCACGGCATCGAAATACCCGTCGAGCCCCGCCTCGCACAGCCGCATCCACGCCTTAAGCCGCACGCCGTCCGTCACCACGGCGAGCTTGATGCCCATTTTCTTCAGTTGCGCAAGCGTTTCGGCAGTGTGGGGGTAGGGCAACAGGTGCAGGTATTTCTCCTTGAGGTACGCGTTCACCCCCGCCGCCAGAACCCTGCAGTCCACCGCGCCGAATTCCTTCAGAAGGTACTTCTCAAAGGCGTCGTTTGATTCGATGCCGTGGCTCAGGTAGAATTCGAAAAGTTTTTCGGACAGTTCGTTTTTTTCCCCGGCAAGCCCCGCTTTTATCATGGCGCTGGCGGCGGCCTTTGTTGCCTCCTTTTTGAATTTCATGAAGTCCAGGAGGGTGTTGTCGAGGTCGAAGAGGATTGCCTTGATTTTCATTGCGTATGTGCCTTTATTTTTGCTGTTATTTATTGTTTATCCCATTCACTTGGCAAAGTTTTACCATACTCGACATATCTTTCATTGCAATTCAATACTATTAAATTTTCACGGGTTCTTGTCATTGCAGTGTATACGATAGCATCCGGCCTTCCTAATCCCCTCCATTCTTCCGGTATTAACAAAATAACATGTACTGCTTCCCATCCTTTAAAACTATGGATGGTGCTCATTTTTAAACGACCATCCCCCTGCCAAAAAGATTTTTGACTACGAATTCCCCGGTTTCACGGATGTTTGCCAGCGTGTCGCTTTTGTGAGAAGAAGCAAATGCAAGAAACGGGGGCTCCATGGAGACGGGCACAAGAAAAATTCAACTTGTTGAATTTTTATGTCCCATTAGAAAGCCATGCTTTCTAATGCGGATGACGAAGCTGAACGGCGCGGCATTTACCCTTCCTTCTGTGTCAATCGTGGTAATCAGCACAGCTGGTCTTGGTGCAAGAAATTTGTAAAATTTTCCGGTATTTACCATCCTATTCGATGCCCCCCCTTATTGTCCCAGAGCTTGTGTGCGATAGCCCCGATGAGGTGGTGTTGTATGTTATCGAGATATTCCCAACGTAGCAGTCGCCAGGATTATATTCAGTTAATGTACATGTAAGCCCAACTGTCTCTTTTGCTCCCGGGCGGAAGGTAGTTATGCCAGGATTAGTACTTGTGCAGGATACTGAATTTACCGTTGCGCTTACGGCGCCTTCAGAATTAATATCAACACGCGACCCTCCGTTGTTGACTAAAACGAGCGTTACCCCGGATGTCGTTACTTTGTAGTCCAACACCTCGATTTCAGAAAAGCCCTGTGCAATTTTTTCAGGGCAGGACACCTTGAATACCCCCATCTGCCATATGACAAGGCCTATCGCAGAGATTACCAGTATCGCCCACCCGTAGGTCATCAGGTACTCAAGCGAACTTTGCGCGCGGGTTTTCATATGGATTATTATTTTGTTTGCGGGTTAAAAAATGCCGATCGTTTTGCCTGCGTCAAGCCACCCCTCTGCGTACTCAAGCGCGGCGAGGGCGTTTATGTACTGCCCCTTCTCATAGAAATGCAGGGCGTCGCCGTAGTAGCCTGCCGCCATATCGTGAAAGTGTCTTGCCTTTTTGCCCTCAATGCCCGATTCCTTCACTGCAAGGTCCCTGAACATCGGCTCTGCCTTTTTCAGGTATTTTTCCAGTTTCTGTTTCAGTTCATCGTCCATTTTCGATGCTGTCTTGCGGGTGCCGCCTTGCTATCGCCTTGAGGTGCTCTTTTGAAACGTGCGTGTAAATCTGGGTCGTCGCAATCGACTCGTGGCCGAGCATCGCCTGCAGCGAGCGTATGTCCTCGCCGTGCTCAAGCATGTGCGTTGCGAAGGAATGGCGCAATATGTGAGGGGAAACCTTCTTTTTTATGCATGTCCTTTTTGCGAGTTTCTTTGTTATGCGCTCGACCGTTCGCGTGGAAAGCGGAAACAAGGGGCCTGATTTTTCCGGGCCGTACTGCTTCAGATCCGCAAGGGCAATGGCCGACAAAACGACGGTTCTTTCCTTGCCGCCCTTCCCGCGTGCCACCCTTGCCAGCATGTTGGCGTAGTCTATGTCATCCGCGTTCAGCTTTACTATCTCCGAAACGCGCACGCCGGAGCTGTATATCATGCTCATCAAGGCCCGGTCCCGCACGTTGTCTGCTGCGTTTATCAGGCTTCGTATTTCTTCGACCGTGAGATAAGCCCTCTCCTTTCGCTCCCGTTTAGGCACGGTTACCCCTGTCAAGAGGTCTTCCCGCGCCATGAACCCGAAGAGGTACTTGAGTATGTGTGCTTTGAACACCCTTGAACTATTGCTAAGGCCGCGCCCCTTCCGCAAGTATATCTGATAGTTTTTTACATCGTCCGTCGTTAAGTCATTGGGCGGTTTTGCCGCAAAAGCCAGAAAGTCGCGGATTGTCGACATATAATTCCTGATGCTTTCAGGGCTCATCTCCTTGAGCTCCATCTCATCTTCTATCTCCTGAATGAGTTTTTCTGCAGAGGGCAACATTGTCGTATTTTGAAATTCAAAGAATTTCAAAGCCATGAAATTCCAAAAAGAAATTTCAATGTTATCATATAAGGCCTATTATTTAATATGCCCCTTGAATTTCCGGGCGCAATGGTCGAGCGCTACTCGAAACTGACGAAGTGGAACAAACTCAGGGAGCGCCTCCTTGTTCCATCAAGAAAATCCATCAGGGTTAACACGCTGAAAAATGATGTTGATGAGGTTTTTGATGAATTGGCCCCCGATTGGAACCTCGCCCCGGTTCCGTGGTGTCCCGAGGGCTTTTGGATTTCCGACAAAAAAGGAGAACGTAAGGACATAGGCAACATACCTCTTCATCAAACAGGCGGCTTTTACATCCAGGAAGCCGCGAGTATGATCCCTGCTATCGTTCTTGACCCGAAACCATATGAGATGATCCTTGATATTTGCGCCTCCCCCGGCGGGAAGACGATGCAGATTGCGCAGTACATGAACAATACCGGCAGGATTGTGGCAAACGACATAAGGGAGGACCGGGTTGCCATCCTCGAGCGCAGCATCGAGCGCATGGGCGCCAAAAACTGCGAAGTGACGATGAAGCCCGGCCAGCAGTTCAAGGATATGCGCTTTGATAGGATACTGGTTGATGCGCCCTGCTCCGGGACGGGAACGATGCGCGGCTGTCCGGACGATATAAAAAACTGGAATCCCGATGTATCCAAGCGCATCTCATACACGCAAAAAAGCCTCCTGCACCATGCGTATTGCGTCCTGAAAAAAGGGGGCGTTATGGTCTATTCGACGTGCAGTATGGAGCCCGAAGAAAACGAGGGGGTTGTGGACTGGCTTCTTAAGCGGCACAAGAAGACGGAACTTGAAACGGCGGGGATTCGCGGACTTAAAACCTCGCCTCCGGCTATGGAGTTCGAAGGCGAAAAATACGACGAGAGGGTTTCGCTGTGCCTGAGAATCTGGCCGCAGGACAACGACACCGACGGCTTTTTTGTCGCGAAGATTAAGAAGCCAAGAAAAGGATAGGTATAAGAGGTTTTTATATTCCAAAAACAAATAAAAACTTAGTCAAGATGGAAAACAAAAGGTCAAAATTTAATCGGAAACTCCCTGTGTATGGTGCAAATGGGTTTGCCCTAGGATATGCCATCGGGACTGCCCTTGGGGTTCTCATCGGGGCTGGCCCCCTGCTTCTCATCGGGTTTGCCATCGATGTTGCCTTCATGGGTGCCCTAGGTGGGGCAGCATTGG
>MCBF01000001.1:903880-907777 GCA_001742785.1 Candidatus Altarchaeales archaeon IMC4 | reverse complement strand
GCGTATCTTGCGGTCGTGAAGGGTCTCTTCCTCATCCACAACCCGCTTTCCGGCGACAACTTCGTCAGTGCTGTGGATAGTGCCGCCGAGACTGAATATAGTATCCTTTATGTGATCGGTCTTTGAAAAACGCCCCTCTATCGTTATCTTCACATTCTCGACCTTTTTGTCCATCTCGGAGACGCTTATGTTAACGCCGTCTACGCCCGCAAGGTCTGAAAGCTTTTGCGCAAATTCCACAATACCTGGCTCATGCGGTTTTAGCACGTCCAGAACAAGTTTCCTGATTACTGCCATCGTCGGTTTTCCTGTATTAATATATCTCGGGTTCGAATATAAATAATAGATATGGACAAGATAAAATTCTACATTCCGGACGGGCACCTGCAGGAAAAGACGCTGGGTCTTTTCAAGAGGGCGGGGTTCGAAGTCAAAATATCCGACAGGGGCTATAACCCTGAAATAGACGACGAAGGGATAGTCATGAAAAGGATCCGCCCGCAGGATTTCCCGTTCATACTTGCCCTCGACAAGGGCGACCTTGGGATAGCGGGTTCCGACATCATAGAGGAATTTTCGCTGAAGTACCCCGAGATGGCCGGCAAGGTCGAGAAGGTTCTGAAGCTCGGTTTCGGTTCGACGCGCCTTGTGGCAGCGATATCCGAGGAGGCACTGCCCGGCGTCAAATCTATTTCCGATTTCAAGAAGTATGCGAATGGCAAAAAGATCGTGGTAGCAACGGAATACCCGGAAATCGCGGGGGATTACCTGAAGAAAAACGGCATAACAAGCGCAATAATCCGAAAACCAGCGGGCAAGACCGAGGCATGGATAATACCCCCGGTTCCCGAGGCGGACATGATAATAGAGACGACCGAGACGGGGACCACTCTCAAGGAGAACAAGTGCCTTATCCTGGGGGACGTGATGACCGCCACGTCATGGCTGATAGCGAACAAAAAGAGCCTGAAGGGTGCAAAGAAAAAGAAGATCGACGAGATCGTGCAGTTGTTCAAGGGGGCACTTGACGCAAAAGGCAAGGTGAACGTCTACATGGACGTGGTCGACCAGAAAAACTTAGACAAGGTACTTAAAATAATCGGAAAGTACGTCAAAAAGCCGACGATATCGAACCTGAACGGCGGCGGCTACGATGTGTTCATAGTCATCGACGAGAAGGAGCTGAAATACGCGCTTCCCGATTTGAAGGAGGCAGGGGCTTCGAACATCGCGGTTTCGGACACGAGGATGATTATCGAGTGAAAAATAGAAATGGATAGCAAAGATATTGAACCGATATTAAATGAAGTAAAAGAAAACCTCAAGGAGATATATGGAGAGAGGTTAAAAGGAGTCATTTTGTATGGTTCTTATGCAAGAGGGGACGCCGTGGAAGGTTCTGATATTGACATTATTGTTCTCTTGAAGAATATGAAAGACCCGATTTCCGAATTGAAAAAGTGTTCCAAGAAAATTCACCAATTGGACTTCTTATATGATACATTGATTTCCGTAATTCCAATTGATGCTAATCAATACGGGGTGCGGAGATTACCACTTATTCTCAATGCCAAAAGAGAGGGCATAGCAATATGAGTGAAGATAGGGATATCTCGGATCTTGTGAAGAAAGCAAGGGAAAGTATTGAAGCCGCAAAGGATCTGTTTAGGAGTGGTTACTACGACTTTTCTTCAAGCAGGTCATATTATGCAATGTTTTATGTTACCGAAGCAGTACTGCTAACCAAGGACCTTTCCTTCTCAAAACATTCGGCAGTAATCGGTGCTTTTGGAAAAGAATTCATTAAAACAAAAATTTTTCGTCGAGAACTATGGGAATACGTAGTATCCGCTTTTGACATGAGGCAGTTGGGCGACTACGGCGCTTCCGGCTCTATCGACAAAGAGGATGCACAGATACTGATTGAACAAGCAGGGAAGTTTATAGATTCTGGAGAGACCTATCTAAGATTAAATGGATACATAAAATGACATTTTTAGAAAGAATAAAGAGGGTACTGCTCCTTGACCAGGGGGTTTACAGGGAAGTGAGGGATGACAAAGCTGCCCTTTTGCAGGGGGTTGCCATAGTTTTGGCTGCAGGGTTTTTGGGTGCTGTCGGGTCTATAATTGCATCATATATACCAAATGATTTTATAAACGAAATTTTCGGGCCATTATTAGGCCTATTTGATTTAATCCTCCTGCCATTGGTTTTTTTGATATGTTTGCCGATAACCACGCTTATTGCGCACATACCCGCAAAACTGCTTGGCGGAAAATCAAGCTATATGGGCTTCTTGAGATCAATTGCATTCACAGATGCCCCCGGAATATTCTCGGTTATACCGGTGATTGGCGCGATCATAGCAACAATATGGTCATTTATATGCTACATACTGGCGATCAGATCTGCGCACGAACTATCATGGGGAAAAACCGCAGCAGTCGTCATTATTTCTATCGTATTGCTTGTAATATTGGTCGTACTGCTTGCAATCCTTGTAGGGATATTGTATTACATGCTCGAAACAGTTTCAATCTAAAATGGCAATAAACGTGGCAATAAACGGGTTTGGGCGTATCGGACGCTGTGTCTTTCGCGCGGCACAGGACAACAAGAAAATAAACGTGGTCGCCGTGAACGACCTGACGGACCCCAAGACGCTTGCGCACCTTCTGAAGTACGATTCGGTCCACGGGCAGTTCGGCGGGAATGTTGCGGCTGGCGAAAAGTCAATAGTTGTGAACGGCAAGGAGATTGCGGTTTACGCAGAGCGCGACCCCGAAAACCTGCCGTGGAAGAGCATCGGCGTCGATGTCGCGATAGAGTCCACGGGTTTTTTCACAAAGCGCGACGGTGCCCAAAAGCACATAAAGGCCGGCGCAAAGAAGGTCATCATCTCGGCGCCTGCAACGGACCCCGACGTAACAATAGTCATGGGGGTCAACGAAAAAACCTACGATCAAAAAAAGCACAGCATAATATCCAATGCGTCCTGCACCACGAACTGCCTCGCGCCGGTCGCGAAGGTTCTGGTTGATAACTTCGGCATCGAGCGCGGGCTTATGACGACAATCCACGCGTACACCGGAGACCAACGGCTTCTGGATGCGCCGCACAGCGACCTGAGGAGGGCAAGGTCTGCGGCGTTGTCGATGATCCCGACATCCACCGGGGCGGCAAAGGCGATCGGACTGGTCATTCCGGAATTAAACGGCAAGATGGACGGTATCGCAATCCGCGTGCCGACGCCGAACGTATCGATCGTTGACCTGGCGGTTGAGCTGAAAAAGGATGCGACCGCCGACGACATAAACCGGGTGCTCAAAACAGCATCCGAATCGAAAATGAAGGGCATACTCGGCTACACCGACGAGCCCCTGGTCTCCGTGGACTTCAACCACAGCCCGCTTTCATCGATAGTTGACGGAAAGCTGACAAAGGCGCTGGGCGGCAAATTCGCGAAGGTCTTCTCGTGGTACGACAACGAGTGGGGCTACTCGAACAGGATGGTTGACCTTGCGCAGTACGTGATGAAATGATGAAAAATAGAGACAAATTCAGGGATACTCTGTTAAATCATCTCAACAATTATCTGCACGAGGTTCAGGATTCGGATGGCAACTGGACGGTGAAGGGGTTTATTGACATCTCAAAGAATATTTACAATATTTCCGCTGACACAAAGGTAATTTCAAAGGTTCTTGAAATCATGCTGTTCCAGAGAATAAAGCAATTCGCATCAGACCACGGTTTTGAAATGATCCTGTGCAAAGAACAGAACTTTTACCCTGACATTACCTTCATTGACAAACAGGGGAGAAAATTTGCACTTGACTTGAAAACAACGTACAGAAAAACAGAAAAAACCGTTTCAGGTTTTACTCTCGGAGC
>MCBF01000001.1:898661-903780 GCA_001742785.1 Candidatus Altarchaeales archaeon IMC4 | reverse complement strand
AGCCACATGGATTTATTAGGACTTCGCCCTAATAAATAGCTAAACAGTTACGAATTTATTTAGAAGTATCCTCATCAAACAACATCCTAATTAACAACACAGCAAATAATAATACAATGTCTGGAATTGCATTATATTCCTCTGCAAGCAACAACACTCTGACAAACAACACAGCAAACAATAATAAGGAGAATGGTTTTTATGTTTCATCAAATTCAACAGGAAACACCCTAAACGCAAATATTTTTTGTTCAAACAATCAGTCAGGAGGAGCATTTTATGACATATATGATGGAGACAGCAACACAGGAGACAACAACACCTGCAGCACAACAACATACAACTACAACGACACAGGAATAGAAAAAGGCTGCACTAATAGGTGTGATGGCACAGTTTGTGACGCTGATAATGATTATTATGTAAAAAATATTTGCGGTGGGACAGACTGCAATGATGATAATATAAGCATAAACCCGGGAATGCCAGAGATTTATTACAACGGAGTAGATGATGACTGCAATACCTCAACAATAGACAACGACCAAGACGGCGACGGATTCAATCAAACCGTTGACTGCAACGACACAAATGCGTTCATAAAACCCGGCGCACGTGAGGTATTCGATAGAATAGATAATAACTGCGATGGAAACATAGATGTATTAATCGAATTCGGCGCAACTTACGGGACAACAAACTTCTCGGCAGTTTCCGACATCGGAAACGTAACGAACATAACCCTCGCAAATGGCAATGGAACGATACAATTTCCGGCGGATTATGGTGTCAACGCAACCGGAGAGGATTATGATTCCAATGTTGAAATAGGCGACGGGTTCGTTTCCGTTAATTCGTCTGGCCTGAATCCGACATTCAACAACACCGTGAACATAACTTTGAATAACGTAGTCTGCCCTGCAACAATCTACTATGCTTCCGGCACATTCGCTTCTAAAGGAGAAATCATCGCCGGCGGGAACGTCTGCAATGCAACAACAGACCCAAGCTGCAGTATTATTAGTTGCGCCGGAGGAACCCTGAAGTTTACCGTTTCGCACTTCACAGGGTTTGCCGCAATCGGAACGACCAACATGACAATCTGGGATGAGACGGATTCCGGAATGCCTTACGGCAACCAGACGAAATATCAGGACGAGCAAGTAGTATTCTTCGCCAATTATACGAACTCGACGCAGACAATACAAGGGGCTAACTGCGCCATTGGTTTCCAAGGCGGAAGTTATAATATGGTCTGGAACGCAAGTTCCAGATTGTATGAATACAACCGGAGTTTTTCCTTGGGCGGAACCTATGAGTGGAACGTTACGTGCAACGGCTCGGCGCTCGGATATGAAACATTGAACGCAAACGATAGCGTGAGTATCTTCTCCGATAGGATAACGCTTGAGGGCGGATGGAACCTAATCTCATTGCCGTTGAACCCAATTACCCCCTATACAGCCGAAACCTTCCTTAACCAGACAGGGTGCGACCTGATCTCAAGATACGCCGGCGGGATCCAGACGCACATAAAGGGTACCTCAAATTTCAACTTCAACGTTACGCCCGGGTACGGTTATTACACATACTGCCAGAACCCGGGGAACAAAACGATAACCGGCACACCGGTAAGCGGCGTTAACATATCATTAACAACCGGCTGGAACCTTATCGGCTCTGTTCCCGAGGCGATAAATAATGCAAGTGCCCTGAGGCAAACATAACCAACTGCATAGCAGTATCGCAGTACACAAGCGGCAGGTTCCAGACATGGGACGGAGCCATCGGTACAAACTTCAACCTGACAAGCGGCAAGGGTTACTTCGTTTACGTTACGCAGGAAACCAACTGGACAATAGCGTAAAAAGACCCGGTAGAATATGGACTTCCTAGAAGAACTGCATGGCGCAAGCCGTGCCTTCCGGACGATACAGGCATTCGAGTTCGCCCTTGATGTACTTTTAGCGTTTGTGGTATCCGCCACGATTCTTTACGCATTCGGCATATCAATTTACTACTGTGCGCTCCCGGTCGCCGTCTATTCTGTGCTGCGCCTTCGCAAAATGCGAAAGACAGGGGTATTGGCCGAGATATCGAAGGACTACCCCGACATAGAGGAGGTCGTAAAAACGGCAAACGACAATAAAGGCCAAAGCAGTTTCATAATCGACCGCCTCATGTCTGATGCGGCATCCAACATAGCCACGGTGCAGTCATCATCGTTTGTTGACAGGAGGCGGATAATGTCAAGATGCCTGCTTTTGGTGGTCTTTACATTTCTTTTCATGTCGGTAACATTTGTCAAGTTCGAGGGCTTCTGGGCAGGGGTCCACATGGACCTGCCCGATGAGGCCGGCAAGATAATAAATGCGGTGCCTTTCCTTAAGGACTCCCGCTTTGCGAACCCGCAGACCAAGGATCAGGAAGTGGCTAACTGGACTGCAAAGGAAACCCTTGAAGAGGAAAAAGTCGGCGGCGAAGCAGGGGGTGAGCGCCCCGGGTATGCAGAGGGTCCGCTGCCCGGTTCGGGCGGAGGGATCGGAAGCGAGGAAAACCGCGACATCTACGGGGACATGTCGATGGCCAGCCTATACGGGCAGAACATAAAGATGAAGGTGCGCCCGGACCTTGGCGGCACGATAGAGATAAGGGACATAGATGGCAAGGACGAAGCCAGTAAATTCGAGGTTGTTGGTGCGGAGTCAAGCGGGCAGTTCAGCGAGGACATGAACGTGGAGCACGAGGCAGCAATCCGCAGGTACTTCGAATTGGTTTCTGCGGCAGGGGTATGATTTATTACGGAAAATCAGATATATACTGACCAGAAAATGAAAACAGCAGACGTACTCATTGATGCATTGGAATACATAAAGCGCTTTGCAGGCCAGACGTTCGTGGTGAAACTCGGCGGCGAGGTCATGATGAGCGAGGAGGTCATGGACGCGGTAGCGCAGGACCTGATACTCCTCAATTACGTGAATATAAAGCCGGTCGTCATCCACGGCGGTGGCGTGGAAATCACAAGGGCGATGGATAAGTTCGGCAAGAAGCCCCAGTTCATAGATGGCCTGCGGGTAACCGACAAGGAGACCATGGATATCGTAAAGATGGTGCTGGTCGGCCAGATAAACACAGGCATCGTATCAAGGATAAACAAGCACGGAGGCAACGCGGTCGGGCTTTCCGGAAAGTCCGGCAAGCTTTTCGTGGCAAAGAAGAAGGCAGGAAAGGTTGACATAGGATTCGTCGGGGAGATAGAGAAGGTCAACCCGGACATCGTGAACCTGCTCATAGAAAAAAATTACATCCCTGTGGTGTCTCCCATCGGGCTCGGCGCGGACGGGGAGGCCTACAACATAAACGCGGACGTCGCGGCGGGCGCGCTTGCGGCGGAACTTGGCGCGAGCAAACTGATACTTTTAACAGACGTCAAGGGCGTCCTGAGAAAGGACGGCACGCTGATAAAGCGGCTTGTTGCCGACGACATCGAAGAACTCATAAAAGACGGCACCGCCAAAAGCGGGATGATACCGAAATTGAAGGCGATAAAGCAGGCGCTAGACGGCGGCGTAAAAAGGGCGCACATAATCAAGGCAAAGAAGCACGCAATACTGGAAGAGGTCTTCACGAGCACAGGGGCGGGGACGATGATTACGAAGGAGGAGGTTAGGGGTGAATAAGAATGTACGAAGTTGAACTCCCAAAAGAAGTCGAAAAGTGGGTTGACAAACATCTCAACAAAGAAGTCTAGAGGCGCTTATACACCTAACTTTTCCCTACTTTTTCCCCCACTACACCAACCCTTTCGAGAATCTCGTCCTGAATCTTCTCAAGATTCACCACCCTTGACCATGAAAAGTCGCCCTCGTTGTCTTTAAGATGAACCCTATAACTCGTCTTGAGTTTCTTCAGTGCATCTTGCGGGCTTAACTCAATATCCCTGATCTGATACGCAAGCATGCTGAGCACGGCATATGACAGGTAACATACTCTCACATGCCCGTTCACATGGCTTTTCAGCCACATCCTAATCGGTCTCAAGGATAATGCACCCTTTATCTGTTTGAATGCACGCTCCACGATGTCTTTTTCAAAGTATTGCCTCACTGTCTCGGCCACATCCATGCCTGTGTTGTGGTATATCAGAGAGTAACCGATATATTTGGCACCTTCATCGGTACCGCCTTGTGCATAATGTCTTTCCCTTTGATGGACTTCTAACGAGGGGTTGTAGATCACGATTAGTTTGCCACCCATATAGTCAAATGGTTTTGCATGAACTGTCGTATTTTTCAGGACAACGCGTGTGTCCTTGCAGTATATCTCTCCCCCCACAAGGGTATCGAGAAACCCTTCCTTGATGCTCTGTATTTTCTTTACCCCCATTATGCCCTTCATTTCAAGTTCCTGCATCATTTCTATATTCTCCGTGCTGTGCACCCCTCGGTCAACTATTATCGAATCAAAGCCCCTTGATATTAACTCTGTCGTCATGTCTTGGAAGATTCTTATACCCGACACGTTGCCGCCATATGTCCTGTGCATGACCGGAAAGCCATGCTTCAAGGTCACAGCCAGACATATCTGCAGGAGATTTCTGTATTTCCCGTCCTTTCCTCTTCTTTTCTTCGATGAAGAGCCCCTCTTACCCTCGAAATAGGTGTCCGTGACGTCTACAACAACCGTTGTTTTGCCTTTATCGTGTTTGGAAAATTTCTTGTATATGCGTTCTTCAAGAGGCGCGAAATCTACTTCATCTAAGTTCTCCAATGCTTCATAGAGTTTCTTTGTTGACACCGTTTCAAGTTCCAGAATTTCGGGAATCTCCGTTTGCTTCACCCACTCTACCATATCGTTCATACTGACATCGTCCAGAACGTGAGAATATGCCAACAACAGGACGTTCTTGTCAAGGAATTCGTGCAAGCCAAGGTCTTGTGCTATTTTATCCACGCATAGGACGTCTCCGTATCTCTTTACTGATTCCACGCCTATGTCGCTCGTCTTTACCCGTCTTATGGGTTTTCCATTGATCTCTTTTCCGAGATACTTCTTGAATATGTGCTTGACTTTTCCATTCTCTCGATAACTTTCTACAAGTTCAAGATATGTTCCG
>MCBF01000001.1:892431-898561 GCA_001742785.1 Candidatus Altarchaeales archaeon IMC4 | reverse complement strand
ACTCTCATTCGGCTTTATCGTCGGGCAGATCGGACAGCGGTTTGTTTGGTGTCTCATTTTTTATCCTTGGCCCGGCATCAGCGCTTATGATACCGGTTCTCGTTTATGTCTGGCTGATGCTGTCGGCGGACTCAAAGAAGAAGTTCGTCGAAAACGTGCTGCCGGACGCACTGCAGCTGATGTCCTCAAACATACGCGCGGGCATAACCGTGGACAAGGCGTTCATACTCGCGGCAAGGCCGGAGTTCGGGCCCTTGGAGGCCGAAATAAGGCGTGTGGGGAAGGAGACCATGGCCGGGCGGGACCTTGTTGATTCCCTCAGAGGGATGACGGTGCGGATAAACTCCACCAACCTTGACAGGAGCATAGACCTGATAATACACAGCATACGAAGCGGGGGGCAGCTGGCGGACCTTCTGGACCAGACCGCAAACGACCTTCGCGACCAGCAGATCGTCCAGAAGGAGATAAGCGCGAGCGTCCTGATGTACGTCCTTTTCGTTTTTATAGCAATAGGACTCGGCGCGCCGATGCTTTTCTCCATGTCGGCGTTTCTGGTAAACCTCCTCTCGGAGATGAGCACCAATATCGCAGCAGGCATGCCCGAAGGAGAGGCTATCCAAGGGGCACCAATCTCAATGGGCTCAAGCGACATAGACCCGGGGTTTATAAGGAACTTTGCATTGCTGTCCATGGCGGTATCCTCGATTTTCGGGGGCATTGTCATGGGGTTGATCATGGGCGGTGAGGAAAAATCCGGGCTGAAGTTCATCCCCCTCTTAGTTGTAATCTCGATAAGTTTGTTCTTTATAGGGACGTTTTTACTGGAAAAAATCCTCGGCGGGATGATGGAAATGTGAGATTTCCAGCACACAAATTTCGCAATAGCGAAATTTCTTGTGATGAACATGTAGAATCTCCGGCACCCCAAAATTCCCGTCGGGGTTTCCTTGTGATGGAGATGTAAATCTTCCGGCACCTCGATCTACATAAAATCACTCAAATTCGACTGCCTCGACAAATCGCTTACGAACACCGATTTTATGTCCCTGTCCAGGAGTTCAAGCCTCTGCTTCAGGTAATCGGGCAGGCGGTATTTCTCAACAAGGCCCAGCGAGATTTCCAGGTACTTCTTTACCGTGTTCTCTGAAACGGTCAAAAGCAGGCGGCCGCCGCATTTGCACTTCCCGGAAAGGGGGACCCGCCGGTAAGACGCGTTGCACTTGACGCAGCGGAACTTCTGCCTTGAAAACGCGCGCAGGTTTCCGTAGGTGTCGCGCAGAAAGTGCGAGTTTATGACGATTTGGGCAACCTTGGCCTCGTCTATGGCCCGTATTTTTTCCGCCAGCGCAAGTTGGGAAGTTACCTTTTCAAGCATAGTCTTCAGTTTCACATAGGTGCTCCTTTTCACAGGTCCGTTCACGTCGTAGGTATCATGGGTGAACAATATTCCCGAATACGGGTCATTGTCCAGAAGGTCCGACACAAGCCTTACTTTAACCTTCGAGGGGTTGACGCCCTCAAGGGTTTTTTCATAGAACCCGGCCGGATAATGGTCGACTATCTCCATCTTATGAACCTCGTCGTCCACCTCCTTTGGGTCAAGGAGCGTGGTTATGACAAGCGGGGCGTCCATCTTCCCGCCGCGCGACACGGGCAGGTACTTCTTCGAGAAGTTTAAGAGGACGTCCATCAGGAGCATGACAGTATCTTCGTCGCCGTCGCAGTTTGCGGAAACGACAAGATCATTCATCAGGAAATTATGGTGGGCTTCGACCTCTATGTCATAGAGGAAGTCGTGTTTTGATTTCACCGGGCAGATCTCCTTTATCGGGTCAAGAACCAGCCCGTTGGATTTTCTAATCATCGGTTCCCGTTCTTTTGACAAAACAGACCCGAGCGCTTTCTGCTTTCGTTTCAGCGAGAAACCGATTTCATCATGGAATATCCTCGCATAACCCGAACGGATCGAAATGTAATGAAGAGTGAATTCCGGACATTTCCCTTTTTTTGCATAGAACTCTTTTGCAACCCCGCCCGCCTTTCTTCTTTCGCTCTTCAGACGGTAAAATATCCCAAACCGCGCCAATAAAAACCCGATGTCTCTCAGAAGGCCCCTGTTCACAGAAGAACAAGTAACGTGTAAGCGCCCCCTTTCAACCGAACCGTCCCCTGCAAAGTACGCGCTTAGCAGTTCTCTTATTTTGTGTTTCGGAAGTGCAAAAAATTGCGGGGGGATCCTTTTGTCGTGAGCACCGCGACCGATTTTTAAGACATCCTCAAAAAAGCGATATACGACATGATTAGATATAACTGCTACGTGCGTATCCCTGCCCGCATCAATCCCGAACACACCACGGACACACACTGCGATATCCTCGGCAAGTTCGTTTTCCGTACACGCGAAACTAACCTGGTAGAACCCACCCCTGCACGCCCGCGAATATCCCTCCGCCAGATAGTACCCGAGCAAACGCATAAATTTGTCATCGACCGCGATTGTTCGTTTAATCCCCGTATGGTCTCTCTTAACACCGAGGCGGCATTCAGGAACATCCTTTAAGCCCTTATCGCACAGTTTGAGCAGGTCTTCAAGAACCGGAAGGGGGATGCTGTCGCGGTAGATGTAGTTCGAAAACGTCTTTTTATTTATCTTAAGTTTTTCACTAGCCAGTTTTAATCCCCCCAACCCGCACACAAGTTTTTCTATAAACTCGCGGATGTCTCTGAGCATGAGAACATTTCGCATATGTCCCGATAATTCCTTGAGCAGGTCTATTTCTAGTATATCCAAATCTACGCTTTCTATCTTCTGCGGAACTATCAACCCATCATTATCCTTCAGTTCGAGTACCTTCCTGAATACGATATTACCATCGGAATTAACCAACAGGCGGTGCTCGGGGGAAGATGTAAAGATTCTGCCGCTTTTGGTTCTTACCTCAACCAAATGTTCCGGCGCCGGCGTTTTTATAACCGATACGACCCTCTTCTTTTCGAATTTGCATGTTGCGGGATTCAATGCAAATGTCGATATCCCCTCAACCCCTTTTTCTATTGTTCCGCGGTCATCAACTATTTTTCCACCACTTACACTCTCGAAAAAATCCCCCAAACCGACAAATCTTGGATTATTCGAATTCAGAACCAACACCTCCGTTTCCGGCACCAGACAGTTCCTCCTTTTCGCCGTATGCCAGTACGGGTGCGCAAAGCAGACGCTTGCGTCCGTGAAGCCGACGACCCTGCCAATTATCCCGGCGGATGTGTGCGGCGCAAGCCCGACGACCAGTTTGCCGAGCAGGCCCTGCCGGTTCTCTATCCGGTAATACGGCTCCATTGCGTAGAACCTCTCAAGCAGGTCGTCAACAAAACGCGAAACCTGAATAATGTAATCGGCGCCGTTTAGCGGGACGACTATATCCTGAACGAACAATTCTATTATCTGGTCTTCGGATTTCAGCTCACCGCCCAGATAGTCCTTCTCATAACCGAGTTCCCTGAGTTTTTCAACGCCAACGCCAATTTCCCGCGGCCGCACGTGCGTAACCGGGGCGTCGGTCGCGTCGAACCTGCATGTGCCGTCCTTGAAGACGAAGACCTCGTTTTTCGCCCGAAGTATCCCCTTCTCAAGAGGCTCCGGGATCTTGTATTCCGATATCATCCCCTCGACGCCCTTCACATTCCCGATACCCGCCCTTGAGGTTGCACCCCTCCAAATATCCTGTATCATGACCTCGGTCTTAGAAACACCAAGGTAATTGCCTCTGCCTCCGCATTCGCATATCGGCGTTATCGTCTTTTTGCCGCACGAGGGGCACTTGAAGTTCGAAACGTCAACAAAGAGGCTGCGCCGCTCGGCCGCTACGTTCACCATCTGCTCCCTGCCGCCGGTTTTGCCTATCGGGAAAAGGACGTGGACCGCAGGCTGCATCTTTCGCTCCTTCGCTTTCTCGGGCCTGCCCATCCGCGCGCCGATGTAAGTCCCGGATTTCCTCCGGAGCCTAACTGTCGAGACAGATGATACGGCATCAAACGCATCCGAGAATTTTTTGTAGTCAATCCCTGCGATTTTCTCGCCGTCGTAGCCAAGCTGCGCAAGGAAAGGCGCGTATTCCCCGACAAATATTTTATCGCCGTCTATGGTGTGCGGGGCGGCGATTTCTTCAAGGACGCGTTTTACATCGGCATCTTTTTTAAGCGCCACTGGTTCAAAAGAAGCACAACTGCCGACAGCATCTGCCAGAACCTTCAGGTCGTCCACGGTTACGTCTTCCCAGCGGTATGTGTATCTCGGATGAAGCGGAACATTTTTATCCTTTGAGATTTGGACCGCCTGCTCGCAGGTTACGCCCCGCCAGCTGACCCCCGATTCCTCTTGCCACCACTCCTCGCAGTAGCCTGCCGGAAGAAGCGGGGTGTTTGTCTGCAGGAAGTCGCCGTAAGAGACAAGAAGGTCACCGAGGAACAATATCTGCTCGATGTCTTTTTTTATCTCGTTTGCGGCTTCTTCGGTTTCGACCATGACAACGTTGCCGCCTTTCAGCCTCACTATCGGGCCCTCGATCTCGTCGCACACTGTCGCTATGCAGCCCTTGCCCGGCTTTTCTATGCGCATCTGCGTTCCCGTGGCGATGAATCCGTCAAGAAGGATCGCTGTGGCAGGATGTATCGCTTTCGCGGCTATCCCTGTCGCTCGGCATCGGCCGTATCTCAGGCGGAAACCCCCTTTTGCAGACGGCTCGGAGAGTATCGGGCGGCCCCCGACGACCTCGCCCATGAATTTTGCGGTGGCTGCCTTTTCATTTGCGGAGTCAACCTTTGCCCTTCCAATTTCCGAAAGCCAGCCCCAGTCGATGCCGAACTCCCCTGCTTTCTTCATCAGTTTCTTCGCCTTCTGCGCTATGCCCTCGGCGGTAACAAGGCACATCCCGCCGCGGATCCTGTCGGTTTCGACCCGTTTGAGGCGCCTGTGGATAGAGACCTCCATTTCCTCGGTGGGGTCCCCGTCAATGCAGACCGGCACGTTTTTGATTATGGTCCTTATGTCGTCCTCGCTTGGCACGTACTGCAGGTTCGTAACGCGGTCGTTGTATATCCTTATCTCTTCGACATAGCGCTCGATTTCGTCGTTTGTGGGGCGGTATTCGTTCAAACCAAGGCGGCGGCTTATGTACGCCCCGATAAGGACCGCGAGCCCCTGCGCAGTCCCGCCGGCGCTTCTTATCGGCCCTGCGAAGTATATCGACAGGTATCGGCTTCCGTCGGGGTTTTCCTTTATCTTGACATCGGAGATCCCCTCGATCGGCGCGGCAACTACACCCTCGGTAAGGATGGCAAGGGAAGTCCTAAGCGCCTGCTCAACCAGTTTATCCCTCGGAACGTCGAATTTCCCGTCGAGTATGGCGTCTATGATCTTTGTTATGTTTTCCCTACCTACGCGTTTTATCTCCTCGGCGATGCCCACGGGGCCGACCAGACCCTCGACCCTCGCGGAAAGGTCCCCTGCAGGCACGGCATCGATGCCGAGGTCGGGGTCGAAGCCCTTTGCCCGTGCGCGGTGCGCGGTGTCGTAGCACCTGTCTATCTCCGCCTGAAGGTTTTCGAAGTAATCGGACATATTTATATACTGGTTTTATATTATTACATTGTCGACCAAAAAATGCAACCAAAAATCTTAAACGCCGGAAGAATTTTAGTTTTGAGCGCGTTGATATTTATTCTGTCAGGAACAGCGAGCGCCTACGACAACAATGGAACTTACCTCACATGCTACGACTGCACGGACTGCACGAACGCCCTGAACAACAATACTCTCAATGAAATCCGGCTCGGAGCGAACATAATAAACCAGTCAGGAACCTGCATCAACAACCCCGCAAACTTCAGCAATAAAACCTTTGACTGCCATGGGTATACGATTGACGGCAGCGGAACCGGCTACGGGATTTACATTGCAGGAAAAAACAGCACCACCATAAAGAACTGTGTGATAACAGATTTCAATTCAGGATTCTACGGCGGTGCTCTTTCAGACGCATCAGCAGTATCGGCGGGAGGGTTCCACACCTGCGCCCTGAAAAACAACGGCAGTATAGAATGCTGGGGATGTAATGGCAACGGCCAGTCC
>MCBF01000001.1:883679-892331 GCA_001742785.1 Candidatus Altarchaeales archaeon IMC4 | reverse complement strand
TGTGGGGGGTGTTGAATTACACTACAAGATATGTAGCACACCATACTCCGGAATCTATCTATCATCATCAACAAACAATACCTTAACCAGCAACACAGCAAACTTAAATAATCGCGATGGAATTGGTTTATCCTCTTCCTCAAACAATACCTTAACCAGCAACACAGCAAACTTAAATAATCACGGTGGAATTAGGTTAGGTGAGTTCTTTTTAAGATATTCCCCAAACAACAAACTAACCAACAACACAGTAAGCAACAATCAAGGATACGGTGTCTACCTCTCAGCTAACAGTATCACCCTCAACTCAAACAGAGTCTGCTCAAACAACCAAGATGGTGGGGCATATGACATCTTCGATTTAGAAAATAATGATGACACAACACAGGATGACAACAACACATTCTGCAATTCATATAACTGGATCGATGACGGAGAAACCGCAAGCCATCCAATGACCTTTGGATGTCCCTGCTGCCCATGCGCTCTCGGACAACTTTGTTGGTGTTGTGATAACTGGTATAATCCGCTTAATCTGGCACAGTCTAGCATAACTCCAGTTGCAGGGTGGGTTACAAACACCACCGATTATTTCAATCTTGTATGCTGCAACAGCGGAACTGCGGACGTGGTAACAAACATCACGACGTTCGGATAGCATTTGATTTATATTTTGAAAACCAAAAATAATAATACGAAATGAAATCAATCAACATCAATATGCCGGATAGTTCGTATTTGAAATTTAGGAACGTTGTGGAACAAAGAGGTCTGGGAATAAAAGAGGGTGTATTGAAGGCGATTAATGAATTTATCGCCACGGAATCCGAATATGAACGCGATGCTTTCTTCGCAATAGGTTCGGAAAGTGAAAGCGGACTGAAAGATATATCTAAGAAACACGATGCGTACCTGTACGAACAATGAACTCTCACAGAATATATGTCGATACAAGCGCGTTTTACGCTCTGGAAGATTGTTCAGACGACAATCATGGAAAGGCCATTAAGATTAGGGATGAAATTAGAACCAAGAAGATTAAATTGCTTACCTCTAATTTTGTGCTGGACGAAACATTGACGCTTCTCAGGATTAAATTAGGTCATGACATTGCCGTTAATTTTGGAAAAAATATTCAAGGAAGCAAAATAATAGAAATCGTTCATGTAACCGAAGAAATCGAAAAACAATCTTGGAGGGCATTTGTTAAGTATCGTGATAAAGATTTTAGTTTTACGGACTGCGCAAGTTTTGAAATAATGAAAAAATATGGTATAAAAAGAGCATTCACTTTTGACGACCATTTCAGGCAGGGCGGATTCGGAATAAATCTTGAATAAAGACACGTACTGTCTCCGCAAATGTAGTAACGAGCATCACGACGTTCCCCTAAGGATCAAATAAAATGGATACGATTTACGTAGTGGGCCACAAAAACCCCGACACGGACAGTATATGCTCGGCCATCGCTTACGCCGGTCTGAAGGAGAAGATTGGCATAAGCGCGAAGGCCGCTTCCTCCGGCGAAATAAACGATGAAACGCGGTTTGTCCTCGGCAGATTCGGGTTCGCTCCCCCCGACAGGATCGGGGACGCATCCGGAAAAAAACTGGTGCTGGTCGACCACAACGAGGCCCAGCAGTCCCCGGATAACGCCGATAAGGCGCAAATAATCGAGGTAATAGACCACCACAAGATAGACTTCAAGTGCAGCGTGCCGGTTTACTTTCGCAACGAGCCGGTGGGGTGCACAGCGACGATAATCGCGGATATGTACGAAGATGCAGGCGTTAAGATAACTGGAGGCATTGCGGGCCTGCTCCTTTCAGCCATACTCTCCGACACCGTGGTTTTCAAATCCCAGACTACGACGGAAAAGGACCGGGCGGCATCAAAAAGGCTAGCCAAAATCGCGGGAATCAAGAATACCGAGGAATTCGGCATCGAGGTAAAAACGGCGAAGGCATCGCTTGCCGGAAAATCGGCCGAAGCGCTGATATTCATGGACTACAAGGATTTCACCTTCAACGGGAAAAAGGTCGGCATCGGGCAAATCGAGGTCGTCGGCATGGAGGAGGTCAATTCAAGGAAGGCGGAGCTTATCGCGGGCATTGCAAGCGTAATGAAAAAGAACGGCAACGATGCGGTCCTCCTGATGGCGACCGACATAATCGCTGAAGGGACCGACCTCTTGGCGACAGGGAACATTAAACCGCTGGAGAAGGCGTTCGGCAAGAAGATATCAAACGATTCGGTTTACCTGCCGAAGGTCATGTCAAGGAAGAAGGACGTTGTACCGCTTCTTGAGAAAGCATTTTAGATGCGCCATCGTGATGAGCAACGGGTTTCTGAGCGATTGCTATGATGATGCTTATGAGCGCTGAATGGTAATCTCCAAGGGGCTCGACCGAAGGGAGACCTCCAAATCTACCGGCTCCGCATGAATCCGCTGATTCATGGGGGCCAAAAGTGCAAAAGCACTTTTGCGTTGGATTTTCCAGCCGTGCGAATGAGTGCCGAATGGCGATGATTTTCAGGGGGATTGAGCCAAAGGCGAAACCCCCGTGTTTTCGCCAGCCTTTTCTTAAAAGGTTGCGTCAGAATGGCGATTGTACCGATGCTTACCAGAACCTGAGACACAAAAGAACAAACAAAATCCCAGACCAGAAAAACGATGCCTTTAACGCATTATCGGCGCACATTTTGCAGTACCTGCCGACCTCGGCGGTTTCCTCGCAGACATGGCACATGGTTTGCTTATAGTGCCTGCAATGTGTTCCAATTTCTATGTGTGTTTTGCAGCGCATGCAAACGGTCATTTTTCGTTTTGTCCGGGTTCAGACCCTCTCGATCGTTGGGATTTTGTGGGGGTACTTCTCCTGGAATCTCTCAAGAATTTCGTTCAAGTTCCTCCCGTGCATAACGACCTTGTGGTCGGTAATCAACAGGTAGTCTGAGTGTTGACTGCCCCACTGCCCTGCCCGAAATAACATCTTGAAGTCCATTGTGGAGTGATGATATTGAGCCACCCGGGGATTCCGGGTGGCAAATGGCTGGTTTGGGCTGTGGCGGCCCAAAACTACATGGGTGTTTTTTTAGGTGAGTGTGAGTATTATTTCTTTTGGTAATAGACAATTTTCCCGTAGTATGTCTTTTCAAGTATACCGAGCTGGAACAGTTTGCTCAGGCGCGCGGATGCTGCGTTCCTGCCCTTATATTCAAATTTCGCCTGCACTTCGTCCGCACATACCTTGCCGGATTTCTCGACGTAACTCAAGATTTCCTCGTCACGGCCGGATATTTGCGCTGCCGACGAAGCAGCCGGTGTTTCCTCAAGTATTGCTTGATCCGCCTGTGAAAGCCTGCTTATTATGGCATCAAGGCGCTCGACCACAGAGTCCAGCTTCTTCAGCTTGATATCGATGTTGTCGAACTTTGCGTTTATGTCCCTGACCATGAGGTTAGTATTCTTCTTTTCCTCGTTTATCGAGTAGAGGTACGCCGCCTGTGCGAGAGGGTCGCGTATCTCGCGGAGCACCTCTATGACTCCTTTGCTTGATTCGATGAACTCGTCCTTATAGCTATCAACAGATTCTCTCATCGTAATTATTTTGAAAAAATAATGCGACACAATCTCACTTGAAGTGAGACTCTTGTGATGTTTATGATTTAGTCATGACACATATATAAACGTTTCGGTTTTTCGCAGCCTATCGATTTTAAGATGCAGCCTATCGATTTTTTCAGGATCAAAAAATAGCCAAAACTGGCAGACAAGCGAAACACTTCATGTTTCGGTGTCCGCGTGAACCCGCAGGGTTCACGGGAACCAAAACTACAAGCAGTTTTACGTTCCCGAAATTGCGTCGCAATTTCGAGGAAATCATGGCAAGGCCGGGGTTGGGCATGATTGTAGTTTACCTGTCGTGAGCATGTCATGAATATCGGGGTTCGATCCTGAAATCCACGCAGATTCTTGAAACTGCCGGGGAATAGGAGCCGCAGACAACGCATTCGTCGACGTGTATTTTGCAGCATAAGCCCTCGCAAATTTCCTTCACCTTCGTTTCGGCTTCTTTGCAATCCTTCTCGAAGGTGTAGAAATGTATGGTGCCGTTTTTGTTCAGCGCCGGGATTGCGGCATCGAGGAAGTCCCCTGCGTCCTTCGGCAGCGGCATCACGATCCTGTCAAACATTCCGTGATTCTTCGCTTCCTCGCCGGCATCGCCCAAGACGGCGGTCACCTTTACTTTGTTGAGTTTTATGTTGGTTTTCATGTAGTCCACCGCGTCCGGATTAAGTTCGACCGCCACGACCTCGGCAGGTTTTTTCTTCTTTGCGATAAGTATGGCGTACGGGCCGACGCCTGCAAACATCACTAAAACCCGCTCGCCGTCCTGCACCTTGTCCGCAACCCTCATCCGCTCGGTGCCAAGGCGCGGCGAGAAGTATGCCTTTGAGACGTCAAGCAAATAGCGGCAACCGTACTCGGTGTGCATGGTTTCGGTGCGACCGGCGCCAGCGACCACCTCGACCTCGCGGGTGCGGTACTGGGTACCGACCTCGGTTTTCTTTACCGCGACCGTTTTTATGTGCTTGAACGTTTCCAGAAGCGCGCTTCCTACGAGGGTCTTGTCTATGCCATCAGGCAACTCAATTATTGCAATATCCCCTATAACATCAAAAGACCTCGGAACCATCTCAAGTTCATCGTCGGCGAGTTTTCCGGAGAGCGCCTCATGCAGTGAACGCGGCTTTTTTTCCATAGGATGATTTACCTTCAGATAATTTCGTCCTCATTTATAATGCTTCGCTCGCCAAGTTCCCATGCGTAATTCGTGAGCATCATCTCCATGGCTTTTTTGGCATCCGCCGTATGCCCCAGAACCCACATCATCTTCACGTACGCGGTTTCGGCAAGCATGTCGCCGAGGGGCATGACTCCCATTTTCAGAAGCTCGCGCCCAGTGGAATAGACATTCATGTTCACGGCCCCGTGGATTGTCTGCGATGCCATGGCAATCGGGATTTTGCCCGCCGCATATTTCACGGCACCAAACAGATCTTCTGAAACGTGGCCAAGGCCCGTCCCCTCGATAACAAGCCCCCTGCAACCCGTGTCCACAAGGTTGATTATCGTTTCCGGGGCCATCCCCGGGTAGTACTTGATGAGGGCGACCTTGTGCTGCATTTTAGCATCCAGAACAAGTTCTCCCCCGCGCGGTTTGGTCTTGGTGAAATACTCGATCTTTCCGCCCTCGATCTTTCCGATAGGCAGGCAATTCACCGACCTGAACGCAGAGCGCCCGCTTGTGTGCATCTTCCTCACCCTTGTTCCCCTGTGGATCATGCAGTAGCTGTCGGATGCTTCAGCGTGCATCACGACGCAGACCTCGGCAAGGTCTGCATTTGCGGCAACATTAACCGCGCTTATGAGGTTTAATGCAGCATCGCTGCTTCCTCGGTCCGAGCTTCTCTGGGCGCCGGTCAGGACCACGGGAACCGGCGTTTTGAGCATGAACGAAAGCGCCGCCGCAGTGTAGCCCATCGTGTCGGTGCCGTGTGTAACCACGATTCCGCCCGCCCCCTTTTTGATTTCCTCATGAACCGCATTTGCAATCGCAACCCAGTCATCGGGGTTTATGTTCTCCGAGAACTTATTGAAGATTTGTCTGCCTGAAACGTCCGCAATTGCCCCAAGCTCGGGTACCGCCGATATCAGTTCGTCCGCCGAGAATGCGGATTTGACCCCGCCGGTT
Source organism: Candidatus Altarchaeales archaeon IMC4 (assembly GCA_001742785.1). Classification (GTDB taxonomy): domain Archaea; phylum Altiarchaeota; class Altiarchaeia; order IMC4; family IMC4; genus IMC4. The sequence continues at coordinate 886,572 of MCBF01000001.1, read as the reverse complement.
ATGTAGTCGACGCGGCTTGCTATTGTTCCGCCGGTCGCAAGAATCGAGACCTTCGGAAGGTTCTTTTCAGAGTTCTGCCTTGCGATTTCGAATTTTTCCGTTTTTGGCCTCCCGATAACATTTATGCCCTTAATGGCATCCTTTTTTATGCCGACGTTGTAACCGCTTTCCAGCTTAAGCACGATGTGCCGGTCGTCCGCAAGTTCGGGGCGCTCCATAAGTATGCCCCTAAACACGCGTTTTGCTGTTCGCAAAACGGTGTCCTCGAAATTACCCTGTAATTTCGGGACATCGTTTGCCTTTGGTAAACGCTTGTCCTGTGAATCTATTGATTCACATGATATTCTTTTGTCAGTCAGCACTTCTACAATGTCGCCGGGTTTTGGTTCAGGCATTTTTTAAAATACTTGGTTAATTCATCGTCGTAGCCGACTAAAAATATAGTTTTCGGTTTATTTCCCGCAAACATATGTATCTCATCAACCATCGCCTTCGCCGCATCCTTTTTTGGGACACCTCCGACACCGCAGCCCATGCCCGGAAATGCGATAGAATCCGCACCGATCTCAGCGGCGCACTGAAGCGCGGCGACGGTTGCAATCCTGACATTTTCAACGCCGATCTTTTCAGAAGGCATCCTCATCGTCGGTGAGTGGATTACGAATCTGCACCGAAGTTTTCCCGCTGTCGTATGGACTGCACTGCCGACGGGAATCGGTGATTTGCCCATCGCATCCCTCTCAATAATCAACCCCTCCTTATCTCTTATTGCCAATGCAACCCCTCCGCCCATCGTGCCAAAAGAATTTGCGGGATTAACTATCGCATCGCACTCTATGCGCGTTATGTCTCCCTTTATTACTTTTAAGTCCATCTCAGCCAAGATACGGGCAGGTTCCTATCACCGGGCTTAGTATACAGCTCAATATCATCTTCAGGTGCCCGACATAAGGCAGCCTTATCCACGTTCGCGCTACGACCTGAGAATCGGGAACCGGGTATGCTATTCCCCCGCCTGAGCCGCATTGGTCGGTTATGGCATTGTTGTCGCCCTTGGTTACATAAAACCTGAAATCGCCGCCTTCCGGCGTATCTTCAAAATTGCACTTGCTATGAGTACAGTTCTTTATGTGCTCTGCATGCCTTTCTATTTCCTGCCCCGTTACACAATCCATTGTTCCCTCGGTGCTTTCAAGTTTCCAGTCCTTGATGTATGCAACCCCTACGACCCTGTGGATTATCGGCGAATTATCCGATGCCCTACGGGCGTGTGATACTGCACCCGCTGGTGCATTATCTCCCATTCCGAGGTGGCCTTTGTCCCTTTTGTAGATTATAATGTCGCCGAGTTTCGCATCAGGGGAGCGGACAAGGATCATATCCCCTGTGTTGAAACCGCCGGAAAGCGAAAACGTATCAAAGAGCGTTTTGTTTATCCCCCTCTTGGAATACCACCGTCCGCACTCTGCCCACCAGTCTGCCTCTTGCAACTGGCCGTACTGATTGCCGCACATCATGTACTGCCCGCCGGACACAAGATTGAGCCTGTGCTCCATGCTCGCGGACGTTACCGCAACAAGCGGGACAAGCGTATGCGCCCCGAGGGTTACGCGTGCTATCGCCAGGATTAAAATCAGTACGACTGCGTCCTCGATCAATTCCCTGACCCACGATTTTTCTTTTTTCGTTTTCTCTGGTTCCATCGAAGTAATAACTTAGAAACTGCAGGTTAAAAGGGCACACATATTTTAATCCGCATTATAAAGTAACTTTATAAGGAGGACACAAAAATCAATCTTGATTGATTTTTCTTGTTGTGGTTCTTATTATTTTACTTACTACCGTGGGCCCGTAGCTCAGATTGGTTAGAGCGCTCGACTCATAATCGAGTGGTCGTGAGTTCAAATCTCATCGGGCCCATATTTTATACATAGAAACCATATCCCTATTATATTCGCCTCCGTGGCTCAGACTGGTAGAGCGGCTGACTTGTAATCAGCATGTCGAGGGTTCAAATCCCTCCGGGGGCTAATTTCATTTTTCTTTATATCCCCTATAATTAAACGATGGACCCCCTCCTCATTGAAAACATCGGAAATTTCATTATCTCGATGGCAATCGGTGCCCTAATCGGAATCGAGAGGGAACACAGCCACATAGGCAAGGAGCGCTTCGGAGGGATAAGGACGTTCATCCTTATTGCGCTGATGGGAACCCTGGCGGCATTTCTTTCGCAAGAGTACGGCAGCATCATTCTTATCCTCATATTCGCCAGCATCGCCGTATTTGTCATGATGGGCTACATAGGAACGCTTTACATCGAAAAGAACATCGGCATAGTAAGCGAGTTGGCATCCCTTCTGACATTCCTTTTCGGGTTCATGTGCTACACCGGCGAGACAAGGGATTTTGCGGTCGTCCTTGCAGTCCTTACAACGCTTGTGCTTGCCACCAAGAACTACACCCATGGATTTGTAAATGCCGTAAAGGACATAGAATTACTCGACACGCTGAAATTCGCGCTGATAACACTCGTCATACTGCCGCTTATCCCGAACAGGGAGATAGTTCTCTTAGATGCATGGCCGGTTATCGCCCTGAACCTGTACCAGATATGGCTCATGGTCGTTTTGATATCTGCCGTAAGTTACATCGGTTACATCTTCATGAAGGTGTTTGGAACGGGTCGGGGCATAGTCATGACCGGCGTGCTCGGCGGGCTTGTTTCAAGCACTGCGGTGACCCTCCTAATGGCCGAGAAGGTAAAGGCGAACAAAAACGTTACGGACGAATGTGTGTTCGCAGCGGTGATCGCGAGCTCTATGATGTTCATCAGGATTCTTGTGGTTGTGGCGATAATAAACGTTTCGCTTATCCCCAAAATTGCAGTACC
>MCBF01000001.1:873302-883579 GCA_001742785.1 Candidatus Altarchaeales archaeon IMC4 | reverse complement strand
TAACTCATTTTTCGCTATGCTGTGGCGGTTTTTTGGCTTTTTGCCCAAAACCGCTATGCAGAGGTCGAATTTTGGCTTATTAAGCAACATGTCTATTAATTAACCAGTTAAAACCAAGATTATATTACCCAGCGATGGAATCTGATGAAATAAAAGCCAAAAGATCCGTAACCAGCAGGATTCCGACAGGCATCCCGGGATTCGATGAGATGGTCGAGGGCGGATTCGAGAGGAACAGTGTGGTTCTTGTGGCCGGCGGGTGCGGAACCGGCAAGTCGACATTCTGCATGCAGTTCCTCTACGAGGGCGCAAAAAGGGGCGAGCACGGGCTTTACATATCCCTCGAGGAGCGCCCGGAAAAGATAAAAAGGTACATGATGCGCTACGGCTGGGACTTGAACGAACTGGAATACAACGGGGAACTGAAGATCATAAGGATTCCCCCCGAAGACATACTGCACGTCATAAAGGAGCAGTTCAGCGTAATAGAGGACGTAATGAGAGAGATGAACGCCAAGCGCGTGGTCATAGATTCGATATCCACGCTGCATCTTCTGATACCGGACTCCGGCGAAAGAAGAAAGTCCGTATTCAAACTATGCGAATGGCTTGAGGAGCGCGACTGCACGTCATTGATAATAGAGGAATCGCACGGGGGTTTCGGGGATGAAACGACAAGCCCCATAGAGTTCCTGATGGACGGCGTTGTGAAGATATATAACATACGCAAGGATGCGATGCGGGAACGTGCAATCGAGGTGCTCAAGATGCGCGGCACCGACCACATGACAAAGCTTGCCCCGTTCAAGTTCGAGAGAGGGATAAAGGTATTCCCGAAAGAGCGGATATTTTAGGGCATAATTCGCGTTTTCTTATCCGCATTATAAAGTTCAACTTTATAATGAGGAACGCAAAAGTGCAAGCACTTTTGGTTTCCAAAACTTCTTTGAAGTTTTGCGAACGCAAAAATTCAACTTAAAGTTGAATTTTTCTTGTCAAGATGCTGACCTACGCTGACCTGCAGATGATACAAAGGAACGAGCGCGCATCGGTGCCGCTTCAGAAGATAGACGACAATCTGTTCTCGGATTACAACAAGGCGTTTTCCGTTCTGCCCAAGGAGTATCAGGGGCATTTCAGGGCGCTGATGGACGACATCTTAGAGCGAAGAAAAAACAAGATGCTTCGCCACCTTATGGATGCCGAGCCGTCGCTTCCCGCAAATCTCACCAAGGCCGAGAAAAAGATATATGAGGAGATCCTTGGTGCGCTAAAGGTTTATATGGGGCAGGCCGTGAATGAAGCCCCGCCCGCCGAAAAAAGCAAACCCTCCGAGAAACCCAAGCAGACGGAGTCCGCTGAATCCGACGGCAAAACGACCGTGAGGTTCATATCGGCATTCCCTGCGATAATCGGCGCGGACTCCAAGCACTACGGCCCGTTTGCAGAGGGTGACATCGTCGAGCTTCCGCTGGAAAACGCCTCTTTGCTCGTGGAGCACGGCGCCGCCGAGAAGGTTTAATCTATTTTTAATATACCACTACCAATATTAAACTCTTGATTCACGATGAAACTACCCGAAAAGATAAGAACCAATTGTCCAAAATGCAATGCGCACACAGAGCATGAACTGCGCTTGTCGAGAAAGGGAAAGGAGCGCACGATGAGTGAGGGCCGCAGGAAATACGAGGAGGTAAAGAAGGGCTACGGCGGATCCCCGAGGACCCCGAAAAAGCCGGTTAACAAAATCGGAAAAAGGACGGTCATCATTTTAACCTGCAAGACGTGCAAAAAGAAGCACCAGCGCCTGTACAGCGCAAGGACGAAAAAGGCAGTGGAGATAAAATGAGAAAGACAAAGAGCAGATTTTTGATGGTCAAGTGCAAGGACTGCGGCAACGAGCAGAGCGTTTTCAGCTGCGCCTCGACGAAGGTCAAGTGCCTTGTCTGCGACAAGCCGCTGACAACGCCCTCCGGGGGAAAGGCCGAACTGTTCCCCAACGCGGAAGTCATTGATACCATAGACAAGGACATATAAATTGGCATTCTCTTTTGCCGGCTCCGTTTGCTGCGGGCTTGGCGAGGGGTCGCGTTATACTGAACGATACAGCAAAGAATTCAAGAGGTCATTAGGCACTGATTTTTTTCCGGGCACCCTGAACGTCGCCGTAAGGCAAAAGCCCGATTTTTCTGCATTTGATTTAAATTCTATAAGGATAGGTGGGTTTACAGAAAAAGGCGAGACCTTTCATGCGGTTTTGTTGATACCTGCCACAGTAGCTTTCGCAGAAAAAAGAGCGCGGTGTTACATCACAATCCCCGAAAAAACAAGGCACAAGAATCAGGTCGAAATCGTGGCCGGCGTAAACCTGCGTGAGAAACTTAGGGTTTCGGACGGCGATGTGGTTGAGATAATTATCGACTGATGAAAAAAATCCTTCTCGTTACCGGGCGGACAGCGCAAAAAGATGTGAAGGCGAGGGTCGGCAAGAGGCAGGACTGCGAGATCCACGTTTGCCAAACCGATGTCGCATCCCTTCTTTCCAAAGAGACGATAATCGCCGAACTTAAGAAAAGAGACCTAAGCGGCATATCCATGATAATAGTTCCCGGAGGGATGAGGGGCGACTTTTCCGGAGTAACGAAGGAACTTGGGGTTATCTGTTTCAAGGGGCCGCGCTACATCGCAGACCTGCCGATGGTTTTGGATTTAGTCTACAGCGTGAAACTGTCCAGCGAGGTTCCGGCCGACGAGATTCTGAAGGAACAGATCAACAAGGACATGGAAACCGAATACATGAAGGCGCTCAAGAGAAAGCCCCGCCTCATGATCGGAGGTCTTGGAATCGGCACAGGGGTAACGCATGTCCTTGCCGAGATCCCAGATGCGGCGAAACTTTCGGACGATTGCCTTGCGAAGAAGGCGAAATACTATGTCGATTCTGGCGCCGCGATTGTAGATGTCGGGATGACCTCTGGCGAGGACAACCACCAGAGGATAGCGCACATTTTCGACGTTTTGAGAAGGGAAATCGACGTTCCCATAAGTATCGATTCCACTGACGAGAAAGAGATACTGGCAGGCGTTGATGCAGGGGCAGACCTTGTGCTGAGCATTGACGAGTCCAACCGCCGCATAATGCCGAGCATCGACGTTCCGGTGGTCGTTATCCCAAGGGACAAAAACGGGATCCCGCCGGAGCCTGAAGAAAGGGCAAGGGTGCTTGAGGCAACTATTGAAAAGCTCGGCCGCGAAGGCTTCGACAAGATAGTTGCGGACCCCATCCTTGAACCGGTGAACCTCGGTTTTGTGCGCTCGATGGCCGCATACTACCAGTTCAGGCAAAAGCACCAGGAGACGCCGATGCTCATGGGCGCAGGAAACGTGACGGAGCTCTTTGATGCGGATTCCGTCGGAATCAACGCACTCATCGCGGGCGCATGCTGCGAGATGAACATAGACATAGTCTTCACGACGGAGGCCAGCAGGAAAACAACGGGCTGCGTGGCAGAGCTCGCGAAGGCGTCAAGGATGATGCATGTTGCAGGCCTGCGGCACCAGGTGCCGAAAGACCTCTACATCGACATGCTTTACTTCAAGGACAAGGAGCATGAGGACATGATACCTGAAACAAATGGGGTTCCATTCACTTGCGTTGCGAAAACAGGCATAAAAATGATCGAGCCACACTCGTTTCGCATATACCTCACCGACATGATAAACGTCCTCTACTACAAAGACAAAACGCCCGTCGAGGGCTTCAGGGGAAGGGATGCAAAGGATTTGTACAAGGCGATACTAAACAAGATAACACTGACGAGCGAGCATGCCGCCTACCTGGGCAAGGAGGTATACAAGGCAGAGATCGCGCTTAAACTCGGCAAAAGCTACGTTCAGGACAGGGAATTATTTTAATACATTCTACAATATTTAAACCTACTAAAAAGTGGTAACCATAGTTGTCGGCGGGCAGTTCGGTGATGAGGGCAAGGGCAAGATTGTTTCCTACATTGCACAAAAAGACAACCCCGAGATAATCGCGCGTGCTGGCGTCGGCCCGAACGCAGGTCACACGGTTTACAAAAACGGCAAAAAATTCGGGCTTCGCATGATACCGTGCGGGTTTGTCAATGACGACTCGAAGCTTCTGATCGGTGCCGGCGTTTTGGTTGACACAGAGCGTTTTCTCGAGGAGGTCGAAATAACCGGGACAAAGGGCAGGATTTTCATCGACGAGCGCTGCACGGTAATCGAGCAGAAGCACAGGGATGCGGACGCAGGCAGCAGTTTTTTGAAGAATAAGATAGGCACGACAGGACGCGGCTGCGGGCCGGCAAACGCAGACCGCGTGAACAGGACTGCGAAACTCGCACGCGACGAGCCGGCGCTTTCAGCGTACATTGCGGACGTCCCGCTTGAGATAGACAAAACGATAAAGGCAGGCGGCGACGTGATAGTGGAGTGTAGCCAGGGTTTCGGGCTTTCGGTTTATTACGGGACTTACCCCTACGTAACGTCGAAGGACACCACCGCCAGCATGGCTGCAGTGGACATAGGGATCGGCCCTACAAAGGTGGATGATGTCATCATAATCTACAAGGCGTACATGACGCGCGTCGGCGAGGGCCCGATGCAGTCGCTCATCACCGATGAAAACATAAGCAAGTACCCAATATGGGCGGGGCTTCTGGAAAAGGCAGAAAAACAGGGACTTCCGGGCGCAAACGCAAACGAAAAAATCGCAGAGCTTCTGGGTGAAAAAGGCACCGTTACAAAGCGGCTTCGCAGGGTCGGAAACTTCGATTTCGAGCTTGCAAAGCGTGCGGCTATGATAAACGGGGCGACGCAGATAGGGGTAACGTGCATCGACAAGATTTTCCCGGAGTGCTACCGGAAACAGCACTTGGAAGACCTGCCCAAAAAGTGCATGGACTTCATACGCCTGATAGAGAAAAAGGTCGGCGTGAGTGTAACTCTCATATCCACAGGGCCCGAGCCCGAAGACATCGTGGACTTGAGGAAAGTATAACGGTTCTTGGTACCGAAAATTGCACCTCATAATCGGAATTGACCCCGGGACGACGACCGCAATAGCAGCGCTTGATTTTAACGGCAATCTTGTTTTTCTTTCGAGCTCAAAAGAGATGGGCATAAAGAAAACGACCGAGAAGATAATCTCTCTGGGGACGCCCTCCGTGATAGCTACGGACGTTTGCCCCGCGCCATCTTTTGTTTCTAAGATTTCCGCGATTTTCCAAGCCGCGCCTTTCATCCCGCAAGAGCCCCTCGGTATATCTGAAAAAACCGCAATGACAAAGCCATACGGGCCGGGGGAATTCCCACCAGAGGGACGCGCTTGCGGCGGCCATAAACGCTTACAAGAAGCTTAAAAACAGGATCCAGAAGATGGATTCCATTGGGCTCTCCGACGAGCAAAAGCACATGGTTCTCCAGGGAAGGCCGATAGAAAGCGTTTCCCGGCCGGCACGGGAGGAGCGCGAGGCAAAAGAGACTGCGGCAGCCCCGGAACCCGAGCTCTCCGCAGAGGAAAAGCGGATAAGACAACTCGAGAAGCAGGTTTCGCGTATGCGAAGCGAACTCGACGAAAAAGACGAAAAGATAAGGGGGCTTGAGGGCACGACATTGAAATCCTGTAGGATTCCATGGCTTTGTAATTCTCCGAATTACAAAATCGAGAACCTGAGGAAAAAACTCAAGGGCATAGAACTGATGCAGGATTTGTGGGCAAGGGCGGCCGACGGCGAGATACTGCCGGTCGGCGTGTTCCCCATGATGCATGCCGGCATGACGCTGATGAAGAGAACGCCAAGGGCGCATGACATCAAATCCCTGAAAAAAGCGCATGCGGTCTTCGTTTCCGCAGAATACGCGAACGAACTGAAAAAGCAGGGCATAGTGGCATTCAGTGACGGGGCAGTGCGCTGTTTCGGGGCGGTTGCCTACATATCAAAACAGGATTTTGCGGGGCTGAAGGAGAAAGAGTCCGTCAGGATCGAGGACATAGTCGGCCAGTACAGGAAATCGCGCGGAGAATAACGGTTATATGCCATTTATATATAATAAATCCCTATAATCACCAACATAACAAATAAATAAAAAACAAAGGTGAAAAAAATGGATAACAAACAAAAAATGGCGGCGTTGGCCGCGCTGGGAATTTTGATGTTGATGACTGTCGGGATGGTTTCGGCGCAACAGAGTGCTGCGGATGTTGTAAATTGTATCATATGCAGGCTATTAAACGTACTGTATAGTATTGCAGCAGGCGTAGCACTTATAATAATCGTTCTTGCGGGGATCAAATGGACTGCATCAGGGGATGATCCTGGAGCCAGAAAGAGCGCGAAGGAATCGGTTATACATGCCATACTAGGTTTGGTAATTGTTCTGGTGGCATATGCCGTAATAGACTGGGCGGTTGGTGGAACTTCCGGCGGCGGGTTCGAGATAAACCTGCCCTTTAGCAGTTCATGTGGTGATGTATGTAACTAAATTAATAACGGCCATTTGGCCGTTCTTTTTCTTTATTTTATTTATTCTTTTAAAATCCACCCTGAATGAAAACAAGAGCCGAGATAATCGTTAAAGGACGAGTACAGAGAGTCGGCTATAGGGATTTTGCCGCCGAGATAGCCAATGAACTTGGCATAGGCGGATTTACGGAAAACCTGCCGGACGGGAACGTGAGGATAATCGCTGAAGGCGAAAAGGAAACACTTGAAAAGTTCATAAAAATTCTCAAACCAAAAGATGACCCGATGATAAAGGTAATTGATGTAACTGTCAAGTTTGCGCAACCAACCGGGGAGTTTGAGTATTTTGATATAAAATATGGCAATTTTGATGAGGAAGGTTTTGAAAGGATTGGTGTCGCCGCAATGCACCTGAAGCATCTTGTGAAAGGGCAAAATGAAATGCTCGGCAAACAAGACCAGATGCTTGAAAAGCAGGATCAAACAATAGAAAAAATCGGCAATCTTACAACCACAACACAGGACAGTTTCAACACCCTTAACATAAAATACGACATAATTTCCCAGAACATGAACAGAATCTTTGAGGAACTTGTGAGGGAACGAAAAGAGACAAGGCAATCAATAAAAGAACTTGTAGGTGCGATTTTAAAAAGTAAATCATAACGGCCTCTTGGCCGTTTCTTTTTCTTTATTTTTTAAAACCAACCTGAATGAAAACAAGAGCCGAGATAATCGTTAAAGGGGCAGTTCAGCAGGCAGGGTATAGGGACCACATCGGATAGCAGGCATTTGACCTTGACCTTGTCGGGAATGCCCGGAATCTCGATGACGGAACGGTTAAGGTAATCTGCGAGGGAGACAAGGATAGTATAGAAAACTTTGTAGAGAAGATAAAGATAAAACAATACCCGATAAACGCAACGGGCACTACTGTAAGCTATTCGAAACCGACCGGTGAGTTCACGACGTTTGAGATTATCTGGGAGGATGACATGACGAAGGCGAGTTTTGAGCCAATGGCGACCGCCGCCAGATATATGAAGAAGATGAATACTAACCTCGGTGGCAAGATAGACAATGTCGCAATGGATGTTCGCAACGGCTTCGTAAAAACAGATGACGACTTTAGCCGAATGGACACAAAATACGACAAAATCATGCAAACCGTGAGTTTGCAGGACACCGTTTGCGACTCATCGCAAACGCGTGTGTACGACAAGATGGATTCCATAGGCCACACACTCCAGCAACTCACAAAAGCGATTTTAAAACTCGTGGAGAGCAAATCTTAAAGCCACGGACGTTTTTCTTTTCCTTTATTTTAATTCTGCTATCTTCAGATTCTCCGTTTCCACAATGCTATAATTATATCCAAGGGGCAACAGAATTCCCTCTATATCATATTCCTTTTCCACCACCACGTACCTATGAATCCCTCTTTTGTAGAACTCCAGCGAACTGGTGCCCTTCTGTAGATACGCCACACGAACCCCCTTTTCAAGTTTTGCCGGCGCTGTGAACATAATATCAGTTGAGTTGCCGAACATGACCAGAGAATTGTCTTCGATTCCACCCAAAAGCTCTGCGGTTTTGAACATATTCTCATACCTTGCCCCTGAAGATTCCACAAGGTCAGTGACTGCAGTAAGGAAACAATAGGAATAGGCAAATATCAGCAAAAAGAACAAAACCGGGGCTGCCCTCTTTCCACACAGAACGGTTATCAAGAGCAGAGCCGCTATTATCAGGGGCAATACCCTGAATACAAAGATAGAGGAGTATATGAACTGGTCCGGGTCGAGAACGAGCATAGATGCGAATACCAGCGCCATGAAAGTGCCGATGGCAATGAAAATTTCCCACCTTCCGAAATTTTCCAACCGAATCGAATTCCTTATTACATAACAACTCATTATTGCCAGAAATGGCGTTGCTTCCAGAAGGTAGCGCATCGTAAGCACATCGCCGCCGTGGTGCATTCTCGTTGAAAAAAATAATGGCTCTATGACAGAAAGAATTACGAGAATAAGGATAGTATCCTTGTTGACTTTTCTGCGGTGCATCATAACCGGAGCGATCAACGCGAGAATAAATAATGGGGTAGACTGCAGCAAAGATTTCTTGTACCACCAGACCCCTTGCCCTTGTTCCGGGAAAGCCCCTATGTCAACGACATCTGCGTATAGGACCCTTGTATACATAGTCAAATCCAAACTTAGGGCGTACGACAGGGTTATTCCAAGAGCGATAAAAATTAAAAAAGAGAAACGGATACTGACCTTGGACATGAAGGCCGCAGTTAAAACAAAAAGTGCAATTGCAGCGTAAACTACTTGCATCGAAACACCACTGTAGCCGGTTCCGAAAGGGCTTCCGTAAACATATGAATTTGCGGATAAGAGCAGGAATACCGGCAAAAACAGTCCTGCTGAAAATGAGGCCAAACCCCTGCGGAATTTGAACATGATAAATATGAACAGAACCATTGAGAACAGCACATCCGTGTACCTTATGCCTATCGCCGTGCCTGATAAAAGCCCTGCAAGGAAAAGCGAGCCATTGGCATAAAACGACCTCAAAACCAGAAAAACAGAAGCCAGCACAAGACACAAGGACAGTGAGTGCGGCCACAGCTCTATGGAAAATTTCATCGCATAGGTAAAAAATGCATATGTCACAACGGCAAACGAAGACAGCAGTTTATCCCCCAAGAGCAGATTGCACAACAGGTAGATGAGCCAGAGTACAATAGCAAAAGAAACGACATTTACTATGAATAATCCAATAAATCCAAAAATCTTGTAGAACGGGTAAACGATAACCGGATAAAGCATGGGATAAGCCCCATACAGTTTCCCGTTTTGTACAGTAGTCCATCCAATGACAAGTTCATTTGCAGGCGTTTCTTCATAGCCGTTCCATATCTCAAAGTTCCCGTTCGAAAAGGCATCTGCCATCAGCAGATAAGTCGCCTCGTCTGTAACGGCCAGCCCCTCGTGAACGTTCTGGAGCAGAAGCATGGTGAACATTGCGATAAACACTGCTGTGAATGCATCATACGGGTTCTTTTCAAACCACCCCAAAAACTTCCGGATTTTTTTTCTGTGCATCGTTATTATTTAGGTCTATACATTAATCATATTCTCCTAATGTATTACAATGAAACTCGTAGTGATGATACCCGCGCATAACGAGGAGCGGACAATAACCGAGGTTATTAAGGAAATACCCGGAAATGCGGCAGAAAAAGTCGAGGTCCTGGTTATAAACGACGGTTCTACGGACAAAACATCAGAGATAGCAAAAGAAGCCGGAGCCAGAGTCATAGACCTAAAGAGGAATATCGGCTTGGGGAATGCTTTCCGCGAGGGTCTTGATACGGCCTTGGAGATGAATGCCGACATAATAGTGAACATAGACGCCGACGGCCAATACAATCCAAAAGAGATACCGAAACTTATCGAACCGCTGTTAGATGGTGGGGCAGACATTGTTCTGGGTTCAAGGTTCAAGGGCAGCATAGAATACATGCCACTGCACAAGAGAATCGGGAATAAATTGATGACAAGAGTTACTAGCGGGGCCTCAGGGATTGCGTTAAGTGACTCGCAAACAGGCTTCAGGGCATTCTCAAGGGAAGCGGCACTAAGACTAAATACGATCTTCAATTACACCTACGTTCAGGAGACCATAATACAGGCCGCGAACAAAGGGCTCAAGGTTATTGAAGTCCCGTGCGAGTTCCGAAGGCGGGATGGAAAATCGCGGCTGATTTCAAAC
>MCBF01000001.1:869926-873202 GCA_001742785.1 Candidatus Altarchaeales archaeon IMC4 | reverse complement strand
TATTTTTTCGATTTGATTGAGTCGTCGGCGGATTTTTCGTACACCAAGGCTGCATTTTCATAGCCGTCTTTCTGGTCAATCCCGGACATCACGGCAAACCGCGAATATTCGCAATAAGCGTTTCCGGCGCGATCGATGTCCTTAACCTGCACATACGTGCCGGCCAGGTCGCGGTAATTATACGCCACCGTGATGTAGTCGCTTGCCTTTTGCCCGAACTCTATGGCCTTCAGGTAATGCTCCGCAGCATTCTTCATATCCCCTGACTTTTTGTACACACCGGCGGATTTTCGGAAGCGGAGCCCTGCGGTTTTGTAGTCGCCTTTGCCCAGCGCCTCTTTTGCGGATTTCTCGTAATATGACATGGCGTTTTTCAAATCATCCGCCTTTTCATAGACGCCTGCCATCAGCTCATATATGTCCCCCGTGCCTGCGTAGTGCCCGGTGTCTTGTTCGACCCTCGCAGCCTGTGCGTAGTACCCCACGGAATCCTTGTATTTGCCGGCGCTTTCATACGATTCGGCAGCATTTTTATAGTAAGAGACTACAGCCCGTATGTCTCCTTTTTTTAGGTTTGCTTTCGCCGCCTCAAGATAGCACAGGGCAGCATTTTCGTACTCCCCGAGCTTCTTGTGGTATTCGGCAGCCTTTGCGCGCGAAACCGATGCCATAAAGTAGTTTCCGGATGCTTGGTAGGCCTTCGCGATTTCCAGATGATAGGTTACGTAGTATCTTGAGGCGTTGTCGTTTTCCCCGGATTCCTCGTAGCATTTCGCAACCTCAAGGTAACACTTGTTCACCTCCTCGGTTGAACCGAGCTTGGTGTACATCTGGGCGGCCTTAAGGTAATATCCAACGGAATTTTCATAATCCTTTACCCGTTCTTCTTTCGTGTGGTGCTCTATTTGCTTGTAGCACTCGGCTATTTCTATGTAGTATGGCGCCAGGTCCAGATACTGCCCGGTCTTGAGTTTTATCTCAATGAAACGAAGATACGCCTCTATGGCATCCTTGAACCTCCCGGATTTTTTGCAGCCCTCTGCCTTCCTTAGCCAGTTCTCTGCACCAAGTGCAATTCTTGTTTTTTTGAGCCACCTCGATATGTTTTTTTTAATTTCCATGGTTAAAGGATCAACCCTCGCGGATTTCAGGCAGTATCCTGCCGAGGTTTATGGCCACGACCATTATCATCGGTCCAAGGAGAAGCCCGACAAAGCCGAAAACAAGGGGGCCGAATATGTATGAAAGAAGTATAAGCCCGGTATGTATACCCCTTCCTGCGATATACGGCCTTAGTAGGAGGTCTGGTATCCAGTCTACAAACACCACCACTATGGCAATCGACAGTAAGATAACCCACCAGATACCAAACAACACCCCGAGCAGGTATGCCTTGAAAACAAAGTGGGCTGCAAGCGGCACCCAGATAAGCTTCATCCCGATACCCGGGATAAGGTTGGCCATCCCACATAGTACACCAAGGACCAATGCGTATTTCCCGATGGAAAGTTCGGGCGGCAAAAGGTAGTGGTCAATCGCCAGGAATACAACGCACCCTACGACCGCTGTTATGACTGCCGAGAGCATGTTCCCTATAAACAGGCTGTGAAAATTGGAATCCACGTTTTTGAAGAACCTTTCCGCAAGCTTCTGGTCATCCTTGAAAAGAGAGGTTATTGCCCATGAACGCAGTTTGTGCCCGTCTTTCAGGAGGTAGTAGGCTATCGTAAGGGCGATGAACACCCTAAAAAGCAGCATCAGGCTTGCGGAAACCGCACCCAAGGCAGCCCATGCGGCACCCTTGTTATCCTTCAGCAAAGACACGGCTTCCTCATAAGTCAGCGTCTTTGAAGATTCGCTTAATTGCGCAAGTATGCCGCTTACCGCGGCGCCCATCGTACTGTTTGTTTCCCCGCCCGTCGGAAAGGCCGATAGAAGGGCATTGTTCAATTCGGCAGATGCCATACTAACAAGGTACGCAAAAAAAAGTATCAAGGGAAGGATCAGAAACAGAAGCGCTATCACGGCACTTGCAGTCTCGGACTTTATGACGCGGACGAACGAACGGTAGACCGGGCGGGTGACGTAGTATACAAACACCCCCAAGAGTATCACGTCAATGAACGGCAGCAGCATGTAAAACAAAAGCCCGAAGGCCGCAAGGCCTATTACCGCGTACGGCCTTTTCTTTTTGTTGATCATTTCTCTTTTGGCTTTATCGACTTGAGTTTCATATAGAGTATCATGCTCACCAGCAAAAACATTAGCCCGATTATGAGCAGCGTAATCCACATCGGCATCTTCTGAACGTAGTACAAAACCTGCAGAAGGACACCAGCGAAGATGAATGCAAAGCCGAAGGTCATTGTCAGGGCAAACGCCAGCCCGAACATAATCTTGCGCCTTATCAAGTCAAGCGGCTCGATCATCTTCCTGTTCACGACCTCCCCGATTTCCTCCTCTATATATCTTTTCAGGGTGTCCATTGGCTTCTCCGTTATTGCGTCCGATATTATCTCAGATATTGTTCTCATTACAATCACCTTATATTAAATCTCAATCCCCTCCTTTAATGCCTCGCTAACTATGCCGATATGTTTGCTCTTTTCTTCAAATTCCTCTGGCGTAAAGCAGATAAAATCAACCGGCATATCGAGATTCCATTCAAGATAAAAATCAACCGGCCTCTTTAAAATACTTTTATCTTTGAATTCATTACCGACAAGTATTAGATCAACATCGCTTTCTTTATTGTATCTCCCGCGCGCCGTTGACCCGAACAAGATTAATTTACTTATATCGTGCCCTTTACTCACTTCACCCTTAAACTGCCTTAACCCCTCTTTATCCACATTACCACCTCCTTACTTTGCCGATAGGATTTCGCTAACTCCCTCTTTGTCGTCGATGTCCCCGACATCTGGATACCGTGCCGCAGTGTACGTCGGATTTATTTCGGCGCATGATTTAACGATTTCGTCCGGAGCGTCAAGTTTCCTTGCTAATTTGACTAAATCGTGGATTCTCCACAGTTCACCGAACCGTGCGATATACAGGGATTTCAGCGCCTTTTCGGCCGCCTGCTGGGAGTAAAACGACGCGGCATCCAACATATCGCCCTTAAGATTATATTCGGCTACTCTTAAATCACGCTCCGCCCGATTTAACCAATTCTTGACTTCTTCCCTCATTGTGGTTTGTTTTGTGGATTTTAAATTATGGAATGGGAATTGTTTAATTTCCGTACCAGTTATCTATGGAAATCGCCATATATAA
>MCBF01000001.1:864687-869826 GCA_001742785.1 Candidatus Altarchaeales archaeon IMC4 | reverse complement strand
CTTGTCGTACCGCACGAACTCGAACACACCCCTGCTTCCTGCGATATAGTCTGCGATGTCCATGCCAAGGAGTTCGTCTGCAACAAGATACACAGGGTCGTCCTTCATGTCCAGTTCCTCATCCAGCAGTGCCCCTGCCAAAAGCAGCGCCTTAACGTTTGCGTCCGAGAGGTATTTTTCCAAGAGGGTATTAAACCTTTCCTTTGCCTCTTTTTCGGTTAAGCCGTGGGACACGTAGAGCTCAAACGCCGCATTGGCAAGTTCCCCTCTTGTTACTCCAAGCTTTTCCAAAATATCAGTCATTCCAAAACCTCCCCTAATTTTTCTATCAGGATTTTGTTCATTTGTGGTGTTTTCACCCCGACCCTGATATACCCTTTATCAAGATGGGGAAACGATGCACAGTCCCTGACGCAGATGCCTTTGTCAAGGAGTATTTTTGTGATACTTGCGGAATCATATCTTGTTTCCATGACATCAATCAAAAAGAAATTGGATTCGGAGGGATAAATCTTAACCGGAAATCGGTTTAAATCCTGTTTCAGTTTCTTTTTGCTCTCTTCTGCCATTTCCTTCACGGCCCGTATATATGGGTGGCCGATACAAAGCGCGCCCGCCTTTTGCGCAACCGAATTAACGTTCCACGGCGGCCTTGCTTTGTCCAGAAGTTCTATTATTTTTTCATCCGCCGCGGCATAACCCAGCCTTAGCCCGCACAAACCGTATGCCTTCGTAAGCGACCTTAGCACAACGAGGTTTTTGAATTCGCGGACATTTTCGATCAAACTATAAGAGTCGGACAGTTCAAAATATACCTCGTCCACGACCACCATTATTCCTTTGCCTTGGGTTTCCTCAAGGAAGGAATACATCGCCTTTTTAGGTATCGCTCTGCCTGTCGGGTTGTTCGGGTTGCATAAAAATACCACGCTGGTGTCTCTTGGCATTTCGCCCAAGACGTCTTCTGTCACCAAAAAATCATTTTCCTCCAGGATTCTCGCCGGCACAACAGCGCCGCCGTAAAGCAAAACGGAGTAGTCATACTCGCTAAACGTCGGCTGGGGTATGAATGCTTTTTTGCCGAAACAGAACGCGGCAAGGCGTATGATCTCACTCGTGCCGTTCCCCACGACAATGGATTCCGGTGTGATATTAAATATGGCGGAAATCTTCTCCCTTAACAAACTGCTGTCCGTGTCGGGATACCTGCCGGCATCTCCAAGCGCATTAATCATCGCGGCCATGATATCATCTGGGAGCTCGACGGGGTACGTATTCGTACTGAAATCCAGTACATCCTCCCTCGCAGCCGAACCGTGAACGGGCGGCTTCAATTCATTCAGTATTTGTCTTGTTTCAAGTTTCATTCTTCCATATATTTTTGTTCCCTGCACTCCAGACACCGCTTGGGTTGGCAAAACCCCAGTTTTTGATATTGTTTCTGTTCGCCGCCCGTGAAGACAAATGTGTTGCCGCAAACTCTGCATTTTATCTCAATGTCTTCCAGCACGGGATATTTCCGGGATTCGATACTTAATTCGTCTTTGCGCGCAAGTAAACAATCCTTTTTCTTGAAAGATGTCCAAAGCACTTTAATGGGTGATGCTAAAAATTTATTTTCGTCGTATTCAAAATCAGGACATACTTGCAAGTGCGGCGGCTTGCCGCACCCCGAAACGCAACAGTCAACTGATTGTGTAGGACACTCCCTGCGGCGGCAGATTCTACCCAAAGGCGATATATCTTCATCAAAGAAGAAGACATCCCAATTATGGTAGTGGCTGCTCATTTGTCGTGCACATTTTGCCATAATTGGAGGTTCATCGAGATTGCGAATAATGACCACTATGTCAAGGTCGTTTGGATGGGGGTCACCGCCGGCAACCGAGCCAACTACACTGATTTCCAAGATGCCCGATAACTTACGTATTTTTTCGGCAAATTCATTTGCAGCGATCCCGATGATTTTGTTTTTGTTCATCTCTTATAACCCCTCCATAAGCCTCCTTTACGGCGCGATCGCTTATGAGCTTATAGATTTTCTCCGTTTCTGCAAGAAAGTTATCCCCAAGAAACGGCGGCATTCCAAGCCGTTTAAGGACAGCGGCGGGCACAATCGGATGAGTAACTGAGATTGGAATCTTTTCAAAATCTCTGTTTTTTGACCAGAAGTTGCCCGCACATTCTTTAAGCGATACCATCTTGGGTTTTTCAAAGTTCTCAGTCGATAACTCGGGTCCTTCTGTTACTTCCGTATCAGAACCCCGCATTGTCCGAAGTTTTGAGATAATATTTTTTTCACCCATGCCGCGCAGTTTGAATATCATAAACGGGTCCCTGTCAAACTCCTCCGCGAGGATATAGTGGACGGCCGCGATGTGCTTGCATGGATTTGCGTGATCCGGGCAGGAGCAGTGTGTTTTAAGCAGCCCCCGGTTCTCAGGGAAAAGGGAGATTCCAGATATGGAAAACGCCTCTTCTATGTCTGGGGGCATTTCACTGTCGAGAAGTTTCGCTATGAATATCGCCCGCTCACTCATGGTGCTGATGATTTTTTTCCATTGCTCGTCGGTAAACGGTTCAAGTTCGATTTTCACGGAGTATGGCATGCTCGCGGAGCCTTGAACCCTTGCCGTCACCCGCCCGGACTCGATCTTAAAGTTGATAACCTGCCCATTTCTTGCATAATTCTTTCCACGCTGCAGGCGGTTGCTTTGAGTAAATCTCTCGAGCGCGGAAATCCACTTCTTAGACCACCACCTTGAACCGATCTTTTTCGACTGCAGTTTTATTCCGTCTTTTACCTCTTTCGGTTTAGTCGGCGTGTAGTAGTCGTAGTGATTCCAGTATGACATTTTTGATGATCACGTTGAAGGATTTGATTTTTCGAATTTTTTAGAAACCCGCTTATACCAATCCGGCATGTTCTTCTTGATGAAATCTTCAATATCAGTCATATCTTTTTGATCTTTTGTTTCTTTCCCCCATTTGTCCAAAACCGACTCGAAATATTCTTTGGGGTCGTCCACGGCCCAGTCCGCGAATTCCGTAGTTGATTCTTTCTCAAATTGATAGATACCCTTCAGGATGCCCATGCAGTAGGTCTTTGCCTCTTTGTTCATGGACAGTTTTTGGTATTTTTTAAGTTCTTCCATGAACGGCTCCAGTTCCTCACCAAACATCTCATATGCCCGCTCCGTTGGCTCGACATAGCCATATCTTGTGCTCCCTGACTGTTGCCAGAGATCTTCCACCTCGATATCGTTTAATGCGAGATAAACATCTGATGCAACGTCCTCCAAATCAACCCTGCTCAATCGCTCCTTTGCAATCTGTTCAATCCTCTTTCTGATGTGTTTATCTTCCTTCGCGAGAGTCATCAGTATTTCAAATGCATCGCCTGCACCTATCTCACCCAGGATATTCGTTTTCTCCTTAACCATTTTTCCATCTCATGATTTTCTCACTACCAATTCGCATGCTCGACGCATACTCGATCCCCTTTGCTTCTTCTTTTAGTGTAACACTTTTCATTTGAACTTATGCTCTTGAATCCTCCCTTTTCTGTCCAACAATGATCTGACATTTTATTATTTGCTCTCAAATCAAACATTATACGGACTGCGCGCACCACAATATTCACAGGGCATAGACAACCCATAAGTACACCTGTTACACTTTTTACAGTGCCACTCCGCAGCATCCCGGCACTGCCCGCATATCTTACAGTGCCATGTTTCGCTATCTTGCACTACTTCATCCCAGCAAAGAGAATACCAATAGATTGTTCCGCATTTCGTGCATCCGTACTCGCCAGTAAGATCTTTCAGCGGCACTTTTTCATGTTCGCAAGGCAGTTCGTACTCTTTTTCTAAGTCATCTTCCGTGAGCCCCCTGTATTTCCAGATATTCTGTAAAGCGCACTCTGTAAGATTTTCTACATCCACCCCATTAAAAGGGTTTTGGCAGTCTGTGCATTTGCACCCATCATCGCAGGGTTCCCAGTGCACGATGCATACGCATCTTGAGTTTTTACATCCCGATTTACAGTTGCAGTGTGTAGTTTTTTTCATTTCTAATATTCCTCCCTTAAACTGAACATCTCCCTAAGTTTATCGTTTGAAAGTTCGGTGAGTCTAGATTCTCCCGCGCTCAGTATGGCATCGGAAAGCCCCTTCTTTGTCCCGATCATGTCATCTATCTTTTCCTCCAATGTGCCCTCGGTTATGAACTTGTGAACCTGCACGTTCTTCTGCTGTCCTATCCTGAACACCCTGTCAGTTGCCTGGTTCTCGACCGCAGGATTCCACCACCTGTCGAAGTGGAACACATGGTTCGCCCTCGTTAAATTCAGGCCAAAGCCGCCGGCCTTCACAGAGAGAATAAATACCGGCGGGGCGTTCTCGTCTTCCTGGAATAAGGTTATCATTCCGTCCCTTTTTTTCTTTGAAACCCCGCCATGCAGGAAAAAGATTTCGCGGCCGTGTAAGGATTCGAGATAATCCTTCAGCATACTGCCCATCTCGGAATACTGGGTGAACACGAGTGCCCTCTCACCAGACGCAATAATCTCTTCAAGCATTTCCTCAAGGCGCGCAAGTTTTCCTGACCGCTCTTCAATGGCGCTTCCATCGTGCAGGAACAATGCCGGATGATTGCATATCTGTTTGAGTTTCGTTAGCGTGGAGAGTACAAGGCCGCGCCTTTCGATTCCCCCAGATTCCTCAATTTTCTGCATCATATCGTCAACGACTGCCTTATAAAGCGTTGTTTGCTCAACCGTGAGTGTGCAGTAGGTGTTCATCTCCATCTTCTTTGGTAAATCGCTGATTATAGTCTTATCTGTCTTGAGCCTTCTCAGTATGAACGGATTGACACTATTCTTAAGTTTTTCCGAAGCGTTCTTGTCCTTATATCTCTCGATAGGGATGGAAAATTTTCTTATAAACCCATTAAGTGAGCCGAGATAGCCGGGATTAAGAAACTCCATGATAGACCACAATTCCGTCAGCCGGTTCTCTATTGGAGTTCCGGTGAGTGCAATTTTGTACCCTCCCTTAAGACCACAAATGGCTTTCGCCTGTTTCGTGTTTGGGTTCTTAATGTTCTGCGCCTCGTCCAAGATAACACCCCTCCAGC
>MCBF01000001.1:859848-864587 GCA_001742785.1 Candidatus Altarchaeales archaeon IMC4 | reverse complement strand
CTAACCAGCCGGCCACAGGCATTTATTAGTGTATCCAACCTAATAAATGTTAGGGTTGGTAGTTACAAAGTTCCATTAATTATGCAATTCGCTATATATCCTAGAAAGTTTATCCAAGTACCCTGCTGAATTCGCAAGTTTTATACTATCTTTAATCCACTTATTCATCAATAGATATTTGGATGTTTCAATAAATATTTGAGGGGTTATCCAAACCCCTTAAGTTATATTTTATAATGCGATGGACTTCAAACTAAAAAGCGATTTCAAGCCGGCGGGAAGCCAGCCCGACGCGATTGAAAAACTGGTCGACGGCGTAAAGAAGGGGCTGGCGCACCAGACGCTTTTGGGGGTCACGGGAAGCGGAAAAACCTTCACCATGGCGAATGTCGTCGAGCAGGTGCAGAAGCCGACATTAGTTTTGTCCCACAACAAGACCCTGGCCGCCCAGCTTTACAGCGAATTCAAGGAGTTTTTTCCCGACAACGCGGTCGAATACTTCGTCTCGTACTACGACTATTACCAGCCCGAGGCGTACCTTCCGGCAACCGACACCTACATCGCGAAGGACGCGAACATAAACCGCGAAATCGAGAAGCTCCGCCACAGGACGACCGCGAGCCTCCTCGACCGGCCCGACGTTCTGGTGGTTGCGACGGTTTCGGCGATATACGGTTTGGGAAGCCCCGCAGAATACAGAAAAAGCACGGTTTATCTTGAACCGGGTGCTGCGATTTCGCGGGATGCCCTCATCCGGATCCTGGTCGATATGCACTACGAGCGGAACGACAAGAATCTCACAGAGGGCAAATTCAGGGTCCGAGGCGGGCAGATCAATATTTTTCCGCCGTACAGCGAGCACATCTGGCGCGTGCGGGCCGGCTCGAAAATCGAGGATGTCGGGATGGTCCACGCGGTGACAAACGCGCCAATCAAGGGTGTCGGAGGCGCCCGGATTTACCCCGCGGTGCACTACATACTGCCTGAGGAGCAGAAAAGGAGCGCACTTGAGGCGATAAGGCAGGAGCTTTGCGAGCGCATGGCGGAACTCGAATCGCAGGGAAAACTCGTGGAGGCCGCCCGCCTGAAGCAAAGGACAAACTACGACCTCGAGCTTATCGAGGAGCTTGGCTACTGCACCGGGATTGAAAACTACAGCCGCCCGCTCGAAGGCCGCCCGCCGGGGGCTGCGCCGAACACGCTCCTTGACTTCTTTCCCGAAGACTGGCTCTGCTTCATCGACGAGTCGCACATAACGGTTCCGCAGGTTCGCGGCATGCACGCAGGGGACAAAAGCAGGAAGCAGACACTTGTGGACTACGGATTCAGGCTTCCGTCGGCACTTGACAACCGACCGCTTAACTACGGGGAATTCCAGTCGCGCCTGAAGCAGGTCATTTACGTTTCTGCGACCCCGAACGAGTTTGAAAAGGAAAAGTCTGCCCAAATAGTAGAGCAGGTAATCCGCCCGACAGGATTGGTTGACCCGGAGGTCGAGGTGCGCCCGGCGAAAAACCAGGTCGAGGACTTCATCAGGGAGCTTGAAAAATGCGTGAAGAAGAATCGGCGAGCCCTGGCGACAACGCTGACGAAGCGCATGAGCGAGGACCTTGCCGACTACCTGCACGAGAAGGACTTCAAGGTGAAATACCTGCACAGCGAGATAGACACGCTCGATCGCTTTGACATCCTCAACGACCTTCGGGCCGGAAAAATCGACGTGGTCGTCGGGGTCAACCTCCTGCGGGAGGGGCTTGACCTGCCGGAGGTAACACTCGTCGCGATTATGGACGCGGACCATGAGGGCTTTCTGCGCTCGGAAACCAGCTTAGTCCAGACGATAGGCCGCTGCAGCCGCAACGTCGAGGGCAGGGTGATACTCTACGCCGACAAAATCACAGGGAGCATGAAGCGGGCGCTTTCCGAAACGAACCGAAGGCGCGCCCTCCAGGTGGCGTACAACAAAAAGCACGCCATAACGCCGGAGACTATCAGCAAGGAGATACGAAAGCCGCTTGTCGAGAAAAAGAGGGAGAAAGACATAAACGAGGAGGTTTACACAGAGATGCCGCATCAGGAGATAGAGCGGCTGATGAAGGAGGCGGCTGACAGGATGGATTTCGAACAGGCGATTAGGTTTCGGGAGATGCTGAAAGAAAAATAACTCTATAATTTTACAAAAATATAAAAAATAATAGACTTATTTTTAAGGGAATACATACAATATTATATCGAAAGTGGAAAAATACCTCGGGCGCGACCTTGAAGCGGAGATTTGCAGTTTCGCAGGAAGGCGGGAGATGATATTCATCCGGGGCGCAAGGCAGACCGGCAAGACAACCCTTATGAAGCACATAATGGCCGGCATCGACGGCGAAAAGAGATTCGTAAACCTCGACCTTCCGGATGAACGGCGGGCGCTGGAGCAGAACCCCAAGGATTTCGTTAAACGATACGAAACGGGCGGGAAACTAAGCCTTTTCCTCGACGAAGTTCAGAGGGTGGACGGCGCAGGCGAGAAACTGAAGATAATCTACGACGAGTTTGAAGATTTGAAAGTCTTTGCGTCGGGCTCGTCGTCCCTTGAGCTGAAGTCAAAAGTCTTGCCCCCTCTGGTCGGAAGGGCGCTGATGTTCGAGCTTTACACCTTCGGCTTCGGCGAGTTCCTTGAGGCCAAGGACAAAGGGTTTGCAAAACTTTTCAGGGAGAAAAATGCTTCCGTTAAAAGGTTTATCGAAGGTGCCGGCGAACCAGAAAATCCCTCGTTTGAAAAAGAGTTTCTGGATTACTGGAGGCAGTACGTGATATTCGGCGGGTATCCCGAAATAATAAAAAGTAACTCTGACAGGGAGAGGGAAACGCTTCTGAAAAACATATTCGACCTGTACCTTGAAAAAGACGTTGTCAACTTTTTCCAGATCAGGGAAACGTCCGGATTTGAGAATTTCCTGAAGAACCTCTCGTTCAATATCTCAAGCCTGTTAAACCTTTCTTCGGCCGCGTCGGACGCAAGGATAAAAAGCAAAAGGGCAGATGAGTTTATCGAGATACTCAAAAACACCTATGTCGTATCGCCTCTCGGGCCCCTGCACGGAAATCTTACAACAGAACTGAAAAAAGCGCACAAGATATATTTCCTGGACATGGGTATGAGAAACGCGGTGCTGAACAACTTCACTGCGTTTGAAAACAGGCCGGATAGGGGGGAACTGGCCGAAAACTTCGTGTTCAGGGAGCTTAAAACTAACTTCGGCCATAAGATGAACTTTTGGAGAACGGCCGGCAAGGCGGAGGTGGATTTTGTTTTGACGAAGGGCGATGACGTAATCCCGATAGAAGTAAAACTGTCAGGCACAACACTCGGAAAAAGCTTCTACAGCTTCATAAATGCCTACGAGCCCAAACGGGCGATAGTTGCGACCCTTGACAAGTTTGAAAAACGGCTGGTTAACGGAACCACGATTTATTTCGTGCCGGTTTTTTATTTTTAGTCCATTGCACCAGGCATTTATGTCGCCATAGTTTTACTTTTTCCGTGCAAGGACATTTATCCTCCGGAAGGTTTCAAAACAGGTTCCGTCGGCCTGCTTCGTGCGCTCGATCATCTCTTTGACAACCGCATCGCGAAACTCCCTCCGGCCGCTGTCGTCGGGTATCAGCCTTAGAAACGGCACCAGAGAGGGCTGGTCGATCCAGCGGGACATCTCCCCGCTGTCGGCGAAGTACCTGTCCGCGTTTTCTTCCCAAACGCTTATCTCCTCGAACCCCGATTTTTCCGCAAGCTTTTTGTATTCGCCTATTTCCGGCATGTACCATGGCCATTCGAAGATGCAGAAATAGCCCTTGAATTTTGCCCTGCGCATGGCCGCCTTTACGACAGCAAAGAAATTCGAGCAGTTGCCGTCGCCTGCAAAATTGAACCTGATCGTCCCGCCCGGCTTCAGGGCGTTGCGGCAGTTTTCAAGGAGTTTCCCGTGGTCTTTTACCCAGTGCAGCGTGGCGTTCGAAAATATCAGGTCGAATTCGCGCTCGTAGTCCATGCCGTTTATGTCCTGAACCGAGAAAGCCAGGTTTCCCATTTGCAGTTTTTTCGCCTCGCCGATCATTCCAAGGGACGCGTCAATGCCGAGCACCCTGCCCGCCGGAACAATCTCTGACAACTCCTTTGTCAGCGCGCCGTCGCCGCACCCAAGGTCAAGCACCGATTCGGAGCCTTTCAGTTCAAGGGTCGAAAGGATTTTTTCGCCCCATTCCTTCTGGTGCTTCGATGCCTTTTTGTACTTTTCCCCATCGAATTCGAAGTTTGTCATATTCCCCGCCTCATTAATTCCCACCAATCGCCTTCAGCGCCCCGATGTAAACGTTTCTGACGCCGTTGTTTTTCTCGGTTTTTAATATCTCGCCGAAATTTGCCGCCAATTCTTTCTGCAATTTCCGGTTGTTTTTCGCTATCTCCGAGAGGGCGAACGCAGCGCACCAGCGCACGACCATGCTTTCATTCTTCGTGTTCACGAAAAGGGCGGGCACCGTTTTTTCAACATCCCCCGGGAATTTTCCGCGATATTCCCGATCGATTCTTGCACGCCCCATTTCACCCGCGGGGCTTTGTAATTGATGTACTGCGCCAGCACGTCAACATACGGCAGGGCGATTTCGGAGTTGTCTTTCGTAACGTGCTTCATGACGTCCGCGCACGTCCCTTTTTCCACATCAGTACCGGTTTCCAGAACATCAATTAA
>MCBF01000001.1:850833-859748 GCA_001742785.1 Candidatus Altarchaeales archaeon IMC4 | reverse complement strand
GCGGCCCAGACTGGCGAGGTGCGCAAGGTAGACCAGTTGCTGGATGTCATGAAGCGGCGGACCGCCGAGAAAAGAGGCAGCAATTCGCTCTGCGTGGAATTAGGTTGCCAGCCCAACAGAAAAGCCAAAACCACAGGAAAAGCTAAAACCACAGGAAAAGCTAAAACCACAGGAAAAGCTAAAACCACAGGAAAAGCTAAAACCACAGGAAAAGCCAAAACCACAAGAAAAGCCAAAACCACAAGAAAAGCCAAAACCACAAGAAAAGCCAAAACCACAAGAAAAGCCAAAACCACAAGAAAAGCCAAAACCACAAGAAAAGCCAAAACCACAAGAAAAGCCAAAACCACAAGAAAAGCCAAGGCCTGCAGAGGTTTCACCCGAAAAAACAGAAACCGACATGCTCGCGGAATACGCCAAGATAAGGGAAAAACTGGAGGCTCAGATTCGGGAGAAAGAGGATGCGCTATTCAAAGAACTCTCCGTTGAGGATGCGAATCTGGGGAAGGCGAAAGCATCCCTTGGAAGGGAGCAAGAAGAGGAATCAAAAGTAATGGCGAAGATATCTGCGGCAGAAGAGGTTTTAATAAAACTTAAAAAAAGCATAGATACCCTCACAGCCAAAGAGTCGGAGGTCTCGTCCGGCATCGAAGAGAAATCAAAGACCCTTTCTATAGTCAAATCCAAGATAGCAAAACTCAAAGAAGAACAAAACAAGATTCTGGAAAAGTACAAAAATACAAAAGAAAAATATAACGAGGTTCTATCCAAGGAACTGAAGGCAAAGGCAGAGTTCACAGAAACCGAAACCGAGAGGTCTGCAATCAAAGAGGTTATCGAAAAGGACAGCGCAAAGAAACAAAAGGCAGCGGAAAGATTAATAGAGCTCAGGGACTCGCTTGACGAGGCAAAGACCGAGGTACAGAAACTCGATGAAAAAGAACGGGTGTTTGCAGAAAAAGAGAAATCATACTCCGCGGAACTTGAGGGGCTAAAAAAGAAAGAGGCAGACCTACAAGTGCAGAAGGACGAAATAGAAAAGAAGCACGAACGGGCCGAGGCAAAGGTAGCCGAACTTACAAAAAATAAAAACGAGTTGAAGGTTAGGTTCAGGAACCTTATGAAGAAGAGGTTCGAGGTCGAAATCGAACTCTCAAAATCCAGGAAACAGGAAATAGATGACCAGCTCCATGAACTTGAGATCCGGGAGGGCGAGATATCCGGCAAGATAGACCAACTGACGGGCGAGGAGGAAAAAATACAATCAGAGAAAGAGGCCATGTCTTCAAAGCTGGAAAACCTGAAAAAAAGGGTGCTGGAGATGCAAAGCGAGATAGATTCGCGTTCGCAGAAACTTGCACAATTCGATTCCAAGATATCGGAGATGGAAGAAAAAAAGAAGCCCCTGATGAGGCGACACAAGAAGCTTTCCGAAACCGAATCGGACATCGAGTCAACGCTTGAGCAGGCCGAAGAACGGGCGCTCGATACAAAAGAGGGCGTATTAAAAGAGGTAATGGAGAAAATCAAGAAAGAGATTGCAGACATAAAGGAAAAGATGTCCAAGGCACAGGAGGAGTCCGGAAGTATCAAGACCAAAATAAAGGAATACGACAAAGTGATTGGCTCCATAGAAAAACAGGCAGAAGAAACAAGGGCAAAACTGGGCGAACTACTAAAATCCGAGAAGGAACAGAGGGCAAAAAAGGAGGAAGCCTCAAAGGAGAATGCAGAGGTAAGGAAAAAACTCGACGACATCATCGAAAATAAAAAGGCATACAAGAGCGAGTTCCACGAACTTATAGATGCTAAAAATGCGCTGGAGGGCGAAATCAAGGATGAGGAAGAAAAATCAACCAAGCTCGGGCAAAGGCTTTCTTCGATAGAGGCCGAGGCAGCCGAGATGTCAGGGAAGATAGAAGAGATCGAGGCCAGGATAAGGCTGCTGGAGAAAGAAAAAGAGTCCAAGACGGCAAAAATCGAGGAGATGAAAAGCCAGATAGATGGAATATCAACCGAGAAGGAATCACTAACCGAGAAACAGACAAAACTTGCCAAAGACCTGTCGGATCTCGAGTCCGTGAGGGATTCGGTTACCAAGAAGCTTGACGAGATCACAAACGCCAAGTCCGAACTGGAGGGTGCCATATCCGAGGAAGAAAAAGCTTTGGCGCAGATTAATCAAAAACTTTCTTCGATAGAATCAAATGCAGATGAACTTTCCGAAAAAATAAAGGGGCTTGAAGCCGAAAAGAAGGAGCTTGAAAAGGAGGATGGTTCGAGGGATAATCTCAAGGGGATCATTGAAAACAGGAAGGCGCTCCAGGAAAGGCTCGACAGGATGGAAAGCGAAAAAATGAAAACACAAAAATTCTTTGACGAGGCGGTGAAAAAAAGAAAGGAAACTGAGAAAAAGATAGATGAATTAATAAAAAGAAGAAAAGAACTCGGCCTGCCATTGCGGAATAAGCAAATCACGGAGTGATTTGGTATCCTGAAATTACATTGCAATTTCATGAGACCGAGACGGAACTCAACAAGCGAAACTCATAGAGTTTCGGTGTTCGCAAAACTCGAAGAGTTTCGGAACCCAAAACTGCAAGCAGTTTTGAGGTCCTGAAATCCAAAAGGATTTCATGATAAAGACTAACCCTGCATATTTAATCCTGGAGTATCGCCTGAAGTTTCTCTATCAAATCCTCAACTATCTTTTTCTCCTCAGGGAAACCGATGCTCCTTTGGTAGCGCCTGTCGCCTTCGGGCGTGTAGTACCCCTTAGAGATGTTGTAAAAAACAGTATCGTCTGGCATTACCTTCTTTTTAGAGACTTCCAAAAACTTGTTTTGTCCGTATTCTACGTATTCGCTCTTAATGGTTTCGTATTCCATGTCTATCACATCCTTATTATTATTTGTTTACTTTAAAATAATAAAGAAAAATGAAATTTGAACGGTTCGGAGGACAAGCGAATCCCCGTAGGGACAAGCGTTTCGGTAGCAACCGAAACGATGTCCCGTGTTCGCCCTGCGAACACGAGGATTCGGTGTCCTCGAAAATCAAAGATTTTCGGGAACACAAAAGTGCAAAAGCACTTTTGGTTTCCAAAACTCTTTCAAAGAGTTTTGAGAACACCAAAATCGCTACGCGATTTTGCTTGTCCAGAATTCAGGGAATTCGCGGAACGTTTACAGCTATCGTGACCCCGTTCGATAAAAACGGAGAGGTTGACGAAGAAGGGCTAAGGAGAAACGTAGACTTCCAGATAGAAAATGGCATCTGTGGGATTGTGCCGGTCGGCACGACCGGGGAGTCTGCAACCCTGACGGCAGAGGAGCACAAGCATGTCATCGAGATAGTGGTCGACCATGTTGCAGGCAGGGTTCCGGTTGTTGCAGGCACCGGAAGCAACAGCACGGCAGAGTCGATAGAATACACCCAACACGCCCTGGACGCAGGGGCAGACGCTGCGCTTATGATATCCCCCTACTACAACAAGCCGACGCAGGAGGGCATATACCAGCACTTCAAAAAGGTTGCAGAGTCGGTTGACATACCTATAATACTCTATACAGTCCCCTCAAGGACGGTGGTAAATATAGAGGCGCCAACCACGATCAGGCTTTCGAAGATACCGAATATAATCGGGATAAAGGATGCTTCAGGAGACCTCGACCAGATAACGAGGGTTTTGACAGAGTGCCCGGGGTTTCTGGTTTTTTCAGGGGACGATTCCTTGAACTTCCCGACAATAGTTCTCGGGGCGCACGGTGCAATCTCGGTTGCTAGCAACGTTGCCCCGCGCCTTGTCAGCGATGCAGTCACTGCCGCGCTGAAGGGGGACATCAAGGAGGCAAGGCGCCTGCACAACATGCTGCACCCGCTTTACAAGGTGCTCTTCATAGAAACGAGCCCAAGCCCGGTAAAGGCGGCGATGAAGATGATGGGCGCACCCGCAGGAGACCCGCGGCTTCCCCTTGTCCAGATGTCCGAAGACGGAAAGAAAAAGTTGAGGAAGGTTCTTGCGGATTTGGATTTAATCTAATCCAAAACCTTCCCAAGCAAATCTGCATATTTATCCGGCCGGTTCAGGAATTCCAACTTTTTTGGCGTTTTTATCAGATCGTACATAGGCTTTCCCTTCACAAGCCCAAGTTCAGGGACGTCTATCGGGGGAACAAACCGCAATTCCGGCAGATTATCGTAATTCTCATTTTTCACGAAATTGTTCTCCAACTCGAAGTAAGCGCCGCCGCGCTTTTCCTTTATCGGTTCGTAAATGGATTCGAAGCGGCCGGAAACCCAGTTCGCCATTTTGAGTTCCTTACCCGAGGGATTTATCGTTATGTGCCCGTAATGCGGGGGAATCACCACGTGGTCGCCTTTTTTGGCTTCAACCAAAACGACATCAGTTATCCTATCCTCCTCAAGTTTTTGCAGAAGGTAATGGGCGACGCCTTCAAGAACTTCATAGACCTCCGGGTACGGCAGTCCGCAATCTGACATCGGGTGGTAGTGGCCGGCGGTTTTTACATACTCTGCGCCGAGCATCATCGGAGGGATTATCGTTACGTCGTACCCGACGCCCAACTTTTCAATTGCGGTTTTGTCCTCGTCCAGAATCCGCGTGAACCCGCAAGGTTCACGGGACACCGTTTGTGATGAAAAATCACAAACGCGTGAAAGGTTACGGTACATGTAATAAAGTTCGCAGTTCCCAGCGGTTTTCGACCAAAGCCGGTCGTACAGGAGGTCGCGCAGGTCATCCAGATAGCGTATACTAGGTTTTGATCGTAATATAAAGTCTAACTTTATATTCGACACAAATTTCGCTTCCCGCGAAATTTCTTGTCGCCTGCCGCCAAAATTGTAACTTTGATGAGCCATTATATGATTATTGAGCGGCGTATATACAAATAGGTTGTAAAAATGAACATGTAAAAATGAACAATAACCCCCTTGATAGTCATAATGCATTTTTATAGTGGAGCGGCAATAGTTATATATTGTGGGTATTTTTGGGGTGGTATTCGAGTTTATAAAGGGGAGGGTGCATATTTATAAACCCAACAACAAATAATTATATTTCCAATTGAGGTATACAAAAAATGAATAATATAGGTGAATCGAATAAGAGGGTTTTGTCAGCAATGATAACGTGCGCTATTGCCGGGCTATTAATTTTTTCCGGACCGAGTTCTGCGATTACAGTAAGCATGTCTGCAAATAACGGCGTTGTTGGTCAACCAATGACGATTACTTCGACCATAACAATCAATACAGGCGAACTTATTCCGATAACCTCTCGTACTCTTGCCGTTACAAAAGATGGCTCAACCCTCTTTACATGCACCTTGCCAGCAAGTTCCACATCTTACAACTGCGGCGGGACTACGATAGGTGTTGCTGTTTCAGAAAATTCTTGGGGCTCATACTACGGATATAAATACGGTTACGGTTACGGTTACGACTCAAACGCTACCACAACATATGGGTACAAAAACACCTACTGGGGCAACAGCACAGAGGGGGGTAACGGGACCAACGGCACTACAGGTTACGGCTACAAATACGAAACCAGTCAGGGGGTTTATACCTACACAGGACAAACCACACTAACCTATACAATCACGTTCACGCCAACCTCAGCCGGCGCATACACAGCACAGGTTGCGGTAACCACAGAGGATGATGTGTATGGTAACGCAAGGGTTTATCTGAGCGAAACGCCAGCGACCTTTACGGTATCAGTAGAAAACGTTATAATAACCGAGATTATGGCCAACCCAATCGGCGATGATCAGGGAACAGCAGGGCTTCCATTAGACGGCGAGTGGGTTGAGATATACAACAACGGAAGCACAGCGGTAAACGTCAGCGGCTGGATGGTAAAGAATGCAATGGGCGACAACTGGACAATTTCATCGGCAAACTCACAAGGGAACGTGAACGTGGTCAACGGCGCATACCTCGTTGTTTACAGGAACGGGGCAACAATGGCGCTAAATGACAGCGTGGACATAGTTAACCTAACAAAGGCAAACGGGACAGTAATTGATTCCGTATCGTACAATAGCAGCGCTCTTGGGGCTGGTGCGTCTTTCCCGGAGGGTACATCTGCATCCAGATCATTAAGCACAGGACAATGGAGCGCGGACAGCACACCATCTCCGATGCAGGGCCAAAACGACACAGGACGGCCACCGTTCCCGACGCTTGTAACGGGGTACGTAAACTACTCGAGCGGGCACCCGGACAGCAATGTTGTGATAAACCTGTTAAATACACAAGTTGGAAGCAATGGCTCCGGAGCACAGGCGGTAATAAACACGACCTCTGGCAAGTGTATGTACACGCCAGCGAACTCATATGGTGCGAACAACAGTTGCAATTATTCCTCGAGCACAGGCTTCTTCCAGATAGAACTCTATGGAACGAACGCAGGGAATGGCGACTCGATAAATGTAACTGCGACAGACAGGTACAACAAGACAAACACCACAACTGCGAACCTCGCAAACAATATCTCGGCGGGCAACGTTACGACGGACATCGGCACGATAATGCTTGAAACGAGTGCGACGACCATACCCCTATATGCAGGATGGAACCTAATCTCCATACCTGTACACCCGCAGAACACGAGTACAGCATCTGTGCTTTCGTCAATAGCCGGAAACTACACCTCAGTTCAGACGTGGATAGGTGGAACAGCCAAAACGTATTATGTTGGCTTCGGAGGAGGTTTAACGGACATAAATGAAACGATGGGTTTCTGGATATATATGAATAACGCATCAACCCTGACAGTTCAAGGTAGCCCACCCGTAAGCAGGTCGATAAACCTATTACAGGGTTGGAACTTAGTGGGTTATCTCTCTACCACACCGACATTGCCCACTCCGACTGCATTAATATCGATAAACGGAAGTTACACATCCGTTCAGGCATGGATGAATGGGGAAGCCAATACGTATTATATTGGTTTTGGAGGGTCTTTACAAAACATGTCGGAGAAATATGGTTATTGGATATATGCAAACCAGACGGCTACATTGGCATACTAAAACTAAATAAAGGTGAAAAACATGAACGGAACAAATAATATAAGAAGGATAGCATTCGGGACATTTGTCTTGTTGACAATTTTTGCGGCAATACCGGCCACGATGGCTGTACCATACACTGTGGATTTCTATGGGAACGCCACAGTAGGTGGAACACCAATTCCTTCTGGTGTTAATGTAAGTGCTTATGTTAATGGAACTTTATGCGGGAGTATTTTATCCCCCGTGGGCCCCGCAAGCCCAGGGGATTACTGGAAAATTGGGAGCACATTAACATGTACCGCCGATGATGTATTAACAGGCAGTACTGTAAGTTTTACCGTAAATGGTTCTTCTGCAAGTACGACAGGTCCAGACGCTGCAATTTTAAGTAAGGCAGCTGGTGTTGATGGGATACCTGGTTTAAGACATGTGAATCTTGTAGCAGCAGGCCCTGCACCAAATTGTAGTGACGGCACAATGAACGGCAATGAAACGGGCGTAGACTGTGGAGGACCTCAATGTCCCTTAGCATGTTACTCGCTATCTGCATCACCAAGCAGCGTCTCAGAGACAGTACTCCCGAACAACTCGGCTTCAACAGGCATAGCCCTAACGAACGCAGGTAAACTCGCGCTCGCAGGTACATGCGTTTTGGCTAACACGACCTACGACAGCGGCAACGTAACCCTGTCTTTGACGAACAGTGCGTTTAATTTGTCCTCAACCGGAAATACAAGTGTCGTTACGTTGAACATAAACGTCAGNGTAAATGCAACGGTAGCGTCTTATACCACGAGCATAGTTTGTAATGCTACAACGACAAGTGTAACAATACCCGTTACCCTAAGCACCGAGCAGGTATCCGTGAGGCGCCACAATTACCAGATGGACTACAATGTGCAGGGAACACTCGACGGGGCGGCGGTCGCAGACAAATGCGTCGACAACCTGATAACAATAACCGTGCTCGGCAAGAATGACGAGCCGCTGGAAGCCGCTGATGTCGATGTATATCTCGGCAAGACTATCCTCTCGTCAAACAAGGTTGCGTATGGCGAGACAGACGCGAACGGAAATTTTAGTTTCACGCCGGCAAAAGAGGGGGAGTATACATTACGAATTGCAAAAAGCCGCTACAGTGCAATTGATACCACGATAACGGTAATCTCCTGCGCAGAGCCGACATGTTCTGACGGCAAGAAGAACCAAGCGGAAACCGGCGTAGACTGCGGCGGACCATGCGTAGCCTGCCCCACCTGCTCTGACAAAATCCGGAACCAAGGCGAGACAGGAGTTGACTGCGGCGGACCATGCGTAGCCTGCCCGACATGCTCTGACAAAATCCGGAACCAAGGCGAGACAGGAGTTGACTGCGGCGGACCATGTGCTGCATGCCCGAAAGGAGCGGCATGTTCGCTTGATAAGGACTGCACAACAGGATACTGTGCAAATGGTGTCTGTACAGAGCCAACCTGCTCCGATGGTGTGAAGAACCAGGGCGAGACAGGGGTTGACTGCGGCGGACCATGCGCAGCCTGCCTGACTTGTTCAGACAAGATCAAGAACCAAGGGGAAACCGGCGTAGACTGCGGCGGACCATGCGCAGCATGCCCACCAACGGAAACATGCACTGACGGCAAGCAGAACCAAGGCGAGACAGGGGTTGACTGCGGCGGACCATGCGCAGCATGTCCACCAACGGAAACATGCACTGACGGCAAGCAGAACCAAGGCGAGACAGGAGTTGACTGCGGCGGACCATGCGCAGCATGCCCACCAACGGAAACATGCACTGACGGCAAGCAGAACCAAGGCGAGACAGGAGTTGACTGCGGCGGACCATGCGCAGCATGCCCACCAACGGAAACA
>MCBF01000001.1:847438-850733 GCA_001742785.1 Candidatus Altarchaeales archaeon IMC4 | reverse complement strand
ACTTGCCCGCAAACCTGCTAGTGTCCGCCCCGATGTACCAATTATAATTTTCCGACATTTTCCAACATACGTATTCGCCATAAGCATTTCTGCAATAAGCAGAAATGGTACCCCGAAACTCTGTTGAGTTTCGTGGATTGCATCTGTCTTGATAATATTACCTAAAACCCCTTAATAAGATTCTCGATCTCTGCGAAATCCTTGATGTTTATGAGTTCGCCCTTGCACGAATTTATGGCAGTGTCGGGGTCCTTCAAGCCGTGCCCCGTGGTTATGCAAACTATTTCCTCGTCACGGTCGATGCCGCCGTTTTCCGCAAGCTTTATCAGGCCCGCGATCGAGGATGCCGATGCCGGCTCGACAAATATTCCTTCCTGCCTTGCCAGAAGTTTCTGGGCGGCCAATATCTCGTCGTCGGTTACCGATTCCGCAAGCCCCCCGGAGTCGCGTATCGCCCTGATTGCCTTTTGCCAGCTTACGGGGTTTCCTATGCGTATTGCGGTTGCAACCGTTTCAGGGTGTTTCTCCGGCCTAAGAACCTCCTTGTTTTCCTTGAACATATCCACGACCGGTTTTGAGCCCTCCGCCTGAATCCCGCACATTTTTGGCATGCGGTCGGTTACTGCAAGTTCCCTGAATTCCCTGAATCCCTTCCAGATTGCGGAGATGTTGCCGGCGTTGCCAACTGGCAGGATGACCCTGTCAGGCACGCCAAGCTCGTCCGCGATTTCAAAGCCGAGGGTTTTCTGCCCCTCGAGCCGGTACGGGTTTATGGAGTTGAGAAGGTAAAGGCCGTATTTATCCGACGCCTTCATGACCATCTTGAGCGCCTCGTCGAAATTGCCCTCGATGGCGATGACCTTCGCGCCGTAAATCAACGCCTGCGCAAGTTTCCCGTAGGCAATTTTCCCGCCAGGTATCATGACGACTGCATTGATCCCTGCCCGCCCGGCGTATGCCGCCATGCTTGCGGATGTATTCCCNGTCGATGCGCACGCAACCGATTTTGCGCCGAACTCGACCGCCTTCGAGACCCCGACGGTCATCCCGCGGTCCTTGAAGGAGCCGGTCGGGTTTGCGCCCTCGTTCTTGACGTAGAGTTTTTTGATTCCGAGGGTTTTACCGAGCCGATTGCACCTGTAAAACGGGGTACCTCCTTCTTTCAGGCTCACGTTTTTTTCGACTGGCAGAAGCTCAATGTAGCGCCAGACCCCAATAGGTCTCTTTCTTGCTTTTTCGAGACTGAACCCCAGACTGCCAAGTTCGTAGACAACCTCAAGAAGCCCGCCGCAGTCGCACTGGTATCTCCTGCCTTCTTCGTAGGTCTTTCCGCACTCGATGCAAGATAGTTCCGGCATATAATTAATTTCCCCGTAGATTGATATATATGCTAAAACTTGACGATGCAATCGACGAGGTTCCCGAACTGCCGTATTTCATGCTGGCGATCTGTTACGCCGCGCTTCGGCCGGAAGACGCGGTGCGGGTTTTTTCCGCGGCTTTCGTTTTTCTTGTGGTTTCGCTTTTTGTGGGAACCTTGCTCAAGGCGTTGTTCAGAACCTCGAGGCCGACAAGATACGGGCGCTCGGTCTTCAGGTTCGGTTTTCCGTCGATGCACAGCATGATCTCGGTCGGCGGTGTTGCATTTGTATACCACATAAACCCTGTCTTTTCGCTCGTGCTTTTGCCGATCGGGGCGCTTTACATGTACTCGCGCCTGAGGGCGAGGGTGCACTCGCTTTTTGACGTCGCATCCGGGGGCACCATCGGGGCAGTCATCGGGTTTTACACCGGGCAAGCAGTAGCCTGGCTGTCCATGCCGGGCTGGGTTGAGATCATATGTGCGGCGCTGGTTTTCATTGTCCCGATAGCATACACATTCATAAGGTTCAGATTTTTCACTTCGGAATCCAAGTGATTTACAATGAAACTGACTGCAAAGCAGGGCGGATTGATTGTGAGGTTCGCGCGGGGCGTTATCGAAACCGGTGAGGCGGAGGTGCCTCGGGAACTTCGCGAAGTGTTCCGAAAGAAACGAGGGGTTTTCGTGACCCTGCACACGAAAGACGGGAACCTGAGGGGGTGCATCGGCTATCCCGAGCCGGTGATGCCGCTTGGCGATGCGGTGGTCGATTCTGCGAAGTCCGCCGCACTGCGCGACCCGCGTTTCAGCCCAGTTGAAATGTCCGAGATGAAAAACATCGTTGTCGAGGTCTCCGTCCTGACAAAACCCGAAATCGTTGCGGTGGAAAACCCGAGGGATTACCTGAAAGAAATAAAGATCGGCCGCGACGGGCTTATCGCCGAAAGGGGCCCTTTCCGGGGTCTTCTCCTGCCGCAGGTACCTGTTGAGTGGGGCTGGGGCGTCGAGGAGTTCCTCTCTCAGACCTGCATGAAAGCGGGTCTTTCGCCAACTGCGCTGCTTGACAGGGATACGAAGATTTACAGGTTCTCGGCGCAGATATTTGCAGAGGAAATACCGTGTGGGAATGTTGTTGAGAAGAGGATTTGAAATGGTAGTGATATGTATATGATGGGTTGGTATGAATGTTCAACCGCAAAATATTAGGGGGCTGTGGGACAACGAAGTGGAGGGGTATGGGAAAGCCTAATGGAAAACTAATTTACCACGGTTCAACCTTCAACCCGCTTACCCTGTCGTAATGCCGGACGTTTCTTGTAACAATCGAGGCATTATTGCTCAGACATGTCCCTGCAATCATGGCATCCCGTATTTCTATTTGCACACCTTTTGCCACGAGTGTCACATATAGTTTTCCTGTTATCTTTGCCGCATCATGGTCGAACGGCAGGATATCATATGCAGAAAGCATTGCCGCAACTGCTTTGGCATTTTCAGTCGAACGCCTCGATGCGAAGGCGCCGCGATACAACTCGAATGCGCTGATTGAGGTTATTGCAATCTCTTTGGAATTCAGGTTGTCTACCATAGGTTTTACTTCATCGTTTCCTCTCAGAATGGCAACAAGGAGGTCAGTATCCAAAACATTCATTTTGAGGTAATCTTTTCGCCCCATTTGCCCCATGCGCTTTCAAGCCCCCCGAATATTTTTTCCTCCTCGGCGCGGGACATGACCCATTTCCCGTAAAAATTCCCAAGTTTCGGTTTCTCCCTATTGGAAAGGCGCATGAAAAGGCTCGTAAAGGACTCGTGACTCTTCTTGAGCGCGGTAAGTTTTGCATATGCCTCGTCAGATACGCTTATTGTTTTGTAACTCATTTTTCTGTCTGTGTATTATTCTGTGTATAGATATTTATAAATGAGGAGAGCTCC
>MCBF01000001.1:835262-847338 GCA_001742785.1 Candidatus Altarchaeales archaeon IMC4 | reverse complement strand
GATCACCGCAGGGGCGGCCGACACGGTCATGCTTTCCGAGAAATTAGGCGACGAGGAGATAGACCGGATTTACGGGATGGCGAAGGAGAAGGGCGCGCTGGTCGAGATAATATCCGAGGAATTCGAGGAGGGCTTCCAGTTGGCCAACACCTTCGGCGGCAAGGCGGCGATTTTGAGGTTCAGGATTTGACGGCTGCTTTTTTAATCTGCCTTTGTGTGTTTCTTCCCTTCAAGTTTCTTGATTTTCCCCGCAATCTCTAAGTAATTATCACTGCTTACGACCCGTTCCCCGGTTTCGTATTCCAGTTTCCGCCGGGCGCCTCCTGCAATTTCACCGCCTTTTCTTGCGGCATCCTTGTTTTCTGAAAAGCCTTGGGCGTCTCTGGCCCTTGCTATGTCCGTGGTTGATACCTCGCCAAGCATTGTGAAAACCAACTCCCGGTCAGTCATATGATCCCGCAGGTTTTGGTTTTTGAATTTCGGGTCAAGCCCCTTCACCTGTTTATGTTTTTTGATAGGTATGCCGAATGTCGCCGTTGAAATTTCGTTTGTGAGAATCGCGTACTCCCTTTCATCTCCGACCCCTCGCTGGCTCCACTCGTCCGTAAGTTCCTGCCTGATTGCGATGCCCCTGACCCGCTTTTCAATCCAGTCCTTCGGGTAACCCTTGAGTTCGTAGTATTCCTTTGCCCGCTCCTGCGCAAGTTCGGGGTTTTCAATTTCCCGGATTCTCTCGTAGCCGACTTTTGCCAGCCAGCGTTTGAAGGGCTCTGCGTTCGGCGAGGGGATTGACTGAATGATACGGAAAATTCCCTCGGTATTAGCACAATCGGTTTCACGCATTTTCCCGTCTGAAGCCAATAATTTTAACTGTCGACAAATTGTCGACGGTTCAAATCCATCTTCTTCTTTTACTCGGATCTTCATTTTAAACCAGTAATCTCTGGGATTAACGCTATCCGTCAAAACCTCCACAACATCAACTACCGAAAACCACCACTCATCATTAACCCAAGTCCTTCTGATTTTCTTTCCCTGAAACACGACTAATGCTTTATCTGAGTCCATTTTTTATACTGCGGTATATTTTCCCCTCAGCCCCTTAACGTTTTTCGACCCCGTCAAAAACATCGCAGTCTTTAATTCAAGCGCGGTCTTTTCTATTATTTCTTTTACGCCGTCTTCCCCCCTTGCGAAAAATGCCCTTAGAACCGGAAGCGCCATCCCGAAGCAGTCCGCGCCGAGTGCGATGGATTTCGCGCCGTCAAGCCCGCTTCGTACCCCCCCCGATGCAATAACGGGAATTTTTAATTTCAAGCGAATCACCTTGTCCGCATATTCGCTTTGCGAATATGGGACATCCACGAAATCGCCGAGCGATTTCGGGATACCGAATCCCGCAGGGATTCGCTTATCGTTTCTGCCGTTGCAGAAACGCTTGTGATTCGGTGTCCCGAAACTGCATTGCAGTTTCGCGGATGTAATCTGCATTATGCATTCCGCAGTCGGTACTCCCCATCCGGCAAAGAGTTTTCCGAGGTTGTGAAGTTTTTCATCCCCGCGGCAGCCCTCGACCAATGCCCAAGAAGTGCCGCCCGCCCCGCCGACATCGATTGCCGCGACACGCAGTTTTTTTGCGGTTTCATAAGACATCCCGGAACCTACGCACTTGGCNATCACCGGCACNTNAANNCCTTTCGCGATTTCGTTTATCTTTTCTGCAAGCCCCGCGAAGTTCTTGTCGCCTTCCGGCTGTACGGCCTCCTGAAGCGGGTTTATGTGCAGGGCAAGCGCGTCGGCGCCTATCATCTCGACTGCCTTTCTGCACTCCTCAAGACCGTAGCCACAGTTCAGCTGCACGGCGCCCAGATTCGCGATGATGAACGCGTCCGGGGCAACGTCCCGCACTTGGTAGGTTTCGGCCAGAGAAGCATCTTCGATCGCCGCCCTCTGGCTTCCGACTCCGAAGCCGACGCCCAACTCCTGGGCGGCTTTGGCAATGCCCTTGTTTATTGATTTTGCCTCTTTATTCCCGCCGGTAATCGCCTCGATTATGAACGGGATTTTCAGGGGTTTGCCGAGGAATTTTATCGACAGGTCTATCTCATCGAAATCGACCTCCGGCAGTGCATCGTGTACCAGTCTTATCTTGTCAAACCCCGGATTTCCGGCCTCGACATCTTTCTCAACGCATATCCTGAGGTGGTCCGACTTTCGCTCTTGTATCATTTTAAGCAACCCTGTCATACGCATTTTTTGCGATTTCCAAAAGGGCATTCTTTGATTCCGATTCCGGCAGAATGATTAACGAACGTCTGGCTTTTTCCATGTACTGCTTTGCAACGTCCCTCGTTTTTTCGACAGCGCAGGTTTCCTTTATTATTGCATTCATCTCTTCGATTACACCCTGCGGCAAATCCTTACCTCTGTAATCGACATACATGCGTTTCCTGATTTCTTTGCGCCTTTTTTCATTGATGCCCGCAAGCGCGGCAAGTATCGGGTATGACTTCTTGCGCTCGTTTATGTCAGAGCCGACGGGCTTTCCCGTCACCTTCGGGTCCCCGATAAGACCAAGGCAGTCGTCAACCATTTGGAAGCATATCCCGAGATTGAGCCCGTAATCCCTGAGCGCATTTACCTCCTTTTCGCTGCCGCCCCCGATGACCGCGCCGAGTTCTGAGGACGCCTCAAAGAGCCGCGCGGTTTTTCCGATTATCATCGATATGTACTCCTCGACATTGACATCATTCTCGTTCTCGAAGCCGGTGTCAAGGGCCTGCCCCACGCTCAAATCGGTCAGCGCCCTTGAGATTATATGGAATATTTTTTCCTTGTTTTCTGCATTCGTACCTATCTTTAACACTGCGTCTATAATCTTGGTCATGAGGATGTCCCCCGCCAGTATAGCATATCCCACGCCGTGGATCACGTGAAGCGAAGGCATGCCCCGCCTTGTTTCATCGTTGTCCATTATGTCGTCGTGGACGAGCGAGAAGTTGTGTATCAGCTCAACCGCCAGCGCGGCAGGAACGCTCTTTTTTATATCGCCGCCGACGGCATCGCAGGCGTACCCTACGATCATCGGCCGCATGAACTTTCCGCCGCGCATAGGGTAATCGATGCAGGCCTGCTTGAATTTCGATGAGATTTTCTTTATGGTTGCGGAATCGTCGCGCTCGATGTCAGACAAAATCTCCTCAAACCCCGCGCGAACCCTTTCGGTGTAGTCGTCGATGTTCATGCACTATTCTATTGAAATTAGACATTTTTATATCAATTTGAAAAATATAATATTCACACAAAGACACGGAGCCACAAAGAATATTTTGAAATTTGGGTCTTTTTTCCTCTGCGGCTTTGCGGCTCTGTGTGAACATTATGCTTTTTGAGATGGGCATTTATCTCAGCATTATGACGTTGCCCATCCCGCGCCTTCTTTTTTCAACAAGTTCCCTGCTTTCCAGAAGGTCAAGAATCCTGCTGACGTTTGATTTTGAAAACCCGGTTGCCTCTATGAGTTCGCTTTGGTTGATAATCCCGTCTGAACTAGATATTACGTTATATATTGTCTGCTCATCGTTTTTCAGGGTTTTGGCCGTTTCTTCCCATTTTCTTCTCCGTTCTTCCAACACCGCTTCCCCTGCCGGTTTTTTCGATATGGCGGATTTTTCAACCGAATCGAAAAACAACAGATACATCCCGCTAATGCCGAGAACGAGGGATGATGCAATAAGAATCGCCGCGTCAATGAATGTGAATGATACGGTCTTAACGGGAATCGTTTCCCCACCCACCGATATTAAAAGGGGCGTCGGGCTCATCAGCTTTAACACGAGTACGAATACCGAAGCGACAAACAACGCCGCCGCCAAGGCAGTTCTTCCGTGAATTCTTTTTGTTTCCACTTTTAAGTTTTAGATTGAAAAATAAAAAAAGGGGGCAAACGCCCCTATAACGTTTCATTGGTTGCACGCATCGGAGAATTTTTTCAACTCCGATTCCTGCGTATATCCGAGTTTCGTCTCTTTCGTCCCGGCGCAAATAAATTGCGGAACCCCGCTTATGTCATCTGCCACCCACTTAGCAGCTGCTGCGCGGGCGTTGTCATCCTTGGCGTTCACCCAGCAGAACTTGTAACCCTCTTTTGTCAGATTTTCAACCACTTGTTTCTCGAAGGCGCAGTATACGCAACTGTCCCAATATAAGACGATTACGGTGTCATCGCTTATGTCGCTTGAGCAAGCCGGCGATATATCTTTTAAATCTTCCCTCGGAGATCTTAGTGGCAAGGTGCTACCCGTGTAGGTACCTCC
Source organism: Candidatus Altarchaeales archaeon IMC4 (assembly GCA_001742785.1). GTDB lineage: Archaea > Altiarchaeota > Altiarchaeia > IMC4 > IMC4 > IMC4. The sequence goes on along the minus strand of MCBF01000001.1, from coordinate 843,022 downwards.
ATGGCCAATGAACAACTCGTCAGCATCAAGAGAATAGTTCCTCGGTTCAACAGATATTATTGATTTGCTGTTCATATCTATCGTAACTTGGTACCTCTTGCTCATGCTCAATACTAATGTTGATGCGCCCTCATCAAACGGGCCCTCTATGGCTGTTATGTCATATCCCCCCTCCAGCAATTCCTGCACTCTGCTGTCATTTTTTGCGATGTCAACTGCGAGGTACATGTTTGGTGCATACAACAACACTTCGGGTGGTGCACCGTCACTACCGGAACCGCATTCTCCGTCGCATTCTCCGCCTCCGCCAAAAACACCAATCACACCACTGGTTTTTACCACCTTGCCGCCAGCAGGTGTTTTATATATTACTATTCTTCCGCCGCCATCTGTCTCCATCATAGATACTTCCAATTCCGGATCTTCCATTCCATCCGGCATAATTCCTGTGGGTACGATGCCACGAATTATCTCTCCGGCACCTACAGCGTTTCCTACAAAACCCAGCACCAGTCCTGCAACCAGCAGTATACTCAATATTTTCATCCGTTTTTTTGTTTCATTTTCCATTTTGTTTTGCCTCCATATTTTATATTTTAGCGGCCATCCTCGGATCTCCAGAGCGAATTCGAGGACACCATTTGCCAACTGGCAAATGCGTGTTTTTGGCGGCTCTGCTTATCTGGAGGTTGAAACACCATATAAGGCATGCGTGCAGAACTAGTTCTGAACCGGGTTTGGTTCACTTCAACAAAACAACGTTGCCCATCCCTCGCCTTCTTTTTTCAACAATGCCTTTGCTTTCAAGGAGATCAAGCGCACGGCTTATGTTGGATTTTGAGATACCTGTCTTTTCAACTAGTTCGCTCTGGTTCACGATGCCCTCGGCGTCGATTATCGCATTGTAAATCTCCTGCTCGTCGTCCTTCAGGGTTTTTGCGGTTTCTTCCCATCTACATTTTCGTTCTGCGAGGATTGCCTGCCCAGCGTGTGCCTGGCCTGCATTATTAGCATCCTGCTCAAAAACAAGAAGGTACATCCCGCTTAGCCCGAGCATGACCGATGCCGCAACAAGGACAGCCGCGTCGGCGAACGTGAAAAGCCCCGGGATCTGCTTGATTACCGTGCCGTCGTCGCCAAGGATCACCTGTATCGTCGCCGGGTTCAAAAGCTTTATCCCGATAATGAACGCCGAGGCGGCAAACAATGCCGCCGCAAGCGCCGTTTTCCCATGGAGTTTTTTGGTTTCCATCTTAGTCATCCCCTCCCAGAATCCCGCCCCACTCAACGACCGTGAAACCGGCCCTCTTTGGCGTTTCAATCTCCGGCGCGGATAGTTCGATTTTTTCAGAAAGCGGTTTGAACTGGAAGTTCAAGCGGATAACCGTGTCCGGTTTCGGCGAAACAATCAAATCCATGTTCTGTTTCATAAATTCGCCGCTCAATAACTTTATTTCATAGTACTTTGCTTTTGGCAATTTTTCAAGCCAGTATTCCATAAACTGCGCCTTCTCTTTTTCGTTCAAACCAAGTTTAGGCAGGTTTGTATCGAACCATCCTTCCAAATCCGCGTATCCAACAACCCACCCTTCGTCTGGCAAATCAAGTTTGTTCAGATTTGCCTCCCAGAACAGGTAATCGTATTTGCCATCGATTATTCCCTCTTTTGTCGCGAAAACCTGCCAACCGCCGCCGTATTCGGGTTCGGTTTTGGTTAGTTTTCCGTTTATGACAAGGGTTACGTTAATTGCGGAATCCTCCCTGGGGTAGAGGTAGACTGCCGGTTTTTTTGCCAAAATAATTTCACCATCGTCAATGTAACCCTCTTCATCACAGGATATATCTACCTCGTTTATATCCCCGAGCCCGCGTAGGTAGTTCATCTTTATCTTCTTGTCAGAGATGGTGTAAAGTGTGTCGTCCATGTAGAGCGACCTTTTGACCGACGTCGAATCGTCCCCGTAGTAATACCCGCTCTTCAAGAACTGCCCGGCATCCGCGTGCGTAACCCTGCCCTTCAGCTCGAAGCCGTCTTCAAGCGTCAGTTCGAACACATAAGCACCCTGCCAGACAAAGTCGCCGTAAGTGTTCGCCGAAACCCCGCGGGGGTATTTCTCCTCGTCAATTTCCGCAAGCAGTATCGGAATCACCAGCAGGTTCTTTGACTTACTGAACAAAAACGCCTTGTGGTCCTGCAGCGCGTAGGAGTCCGTCCCGCGGTCGCCGATTTCGTATTTGTCTATCTCCTTCGGCTTTTCCACGTCGGTAACGTCAAAGAGCGATATCTTGACGCCCTGGTACCACGCGAAATCGCCCTCTTCAGCCTCGACGGTTTCCTTGCCTATGCCGATCAGGTGGTTTTCGTCGTAAGGGTGGAGGTAGTCTGAGTAGCCCGGTATCTTCAGTTTGCCTAAAACCTTCGGGTTTTTCGGGTCCGACATGTCAATGACGAAGAGCGGGTCAATCTTCTTGAATGTCACAAGGTAGCACCGACTGCCCATAAAGCGCGCGGAGTAGATGCTTTCCCCGGGAGCCAAACCCTCAAGTTCACCGATAACATCTAGGTCCTCATCCAACACATAGACATTGTTGTCTCCGTTCCAGCCTACTGTCGTCGCAATCCTGAAATTGCCCGCGTATTCGTCCATCGAGAACTGGTTCAGCACCGTGCCGGGAACGCTGCCGCTTGCTTTTGGGGTTATCTTGCCCTTGTTTATCGCGATCTTGTTTATCGCGGTCTGCTCGCTGGACTTTTGGTATTCTTCCATAATCAGTATCGTTTTCGCATCGATTTGCTCATAAAGTTCGCTGGTTTCCTCTTTGTCGAGGTTTGCAATGTACTCCCTTACCACTTCCGCCCGCTCAAGCCGCTTCACATTGAAGCTCTTGTTCGAGGACTCAATTTCCTCAAGCCCTGCCCGCGTCTGCCTTGGCATGCCAGGTATCACGATCTCGTCGTAAACCTCCTCCATTACCTCGTAATCGTTTATCCCCTTGGTTCTTGTTACGTAGATGTTGCCAAGGGACACGAACATGTTCTGAGCGTCGCCCATCAGGAATATCTTCCTGCCCGGCTTTTCCTTATCATCCTGCGTATTTATCGCAAGTATCGTCGTAAAGTGATATGATGTGTCTGGGGCGTCCCAGTAGTATATGTCCGGGAGTTCATCCCCAGTTTCTTCTCCGTCGATTGTTACTTTCGGGGCAGTGATGCTTTCTTCAACACAGTCGCCGGCTATAAACTCCCCCACACCCTCAAGTATCACACTGTCGTAGACAGGGCACGGGCGGTAGTACACCGGCTCGTTGATGATAACATACACGTAATCTCCGATCATCCGGGAGTCGAAGTAGTTTCCGTCGGCTTTAATCTCACGTGCGACTTTCGGTTTCTTGCGGTTTGATATGTCATAAACTACCACGTTTGTTTTTGTAGTTGAGCCATAGTAATAGGGGGTTGGACTGCGGCCGTCTTCATTAATGTATTCCTGCGTGAAAACAACGAGTTTGTCCTCATTAATGAAGATTTCGGAGGGCTGCTCGTCAAATTCAATTTCAGAGAGGATTTCCGCATCCTCTGCAGGGTATGCGTCAACTATGACGACCTTCCTGCCGGAGACCACATAGATGTATCTCCCGTCGTTTTTTACGACGTCCGCCTCGTCAACGCCCTCGACCTGAATGTTTGTCGTCGAGTGGTCGGATGCACCCGAGCCAGCAGTGTCTACCGTTTCGAAATCAGCGTTTTCTTTGGAAACCCTGTTGGCATACGCCGCGTACTTTATGAAGGCGTTAAGGTCTTCAAGCGATAAGAACCTTTTTGCGCCGGAATCGTCGGTTCGGGCGGGTTCCCCGTCGTTTGCCGGCGGCAAAAACTGTGCCAGATTGAACACAACGTTTATGTCCGGCTTCCCCTTAAAAGTACTGCCAATGCCGATAATATTCACCATTCCTGCAAGCACCAGCCCCGAAACCAAAAGGACCGCAAGCATTCCTATCCTGTTTTTCATTTCGCCTTTCATTTTGTTGCCTCTTTATTTTTCCGGCCATTTTGCAGGCCGCATTTATCCACTGGGTGAAAGACCATAACTACCATGCGTTTGAAACCGGTTTCCAACCGGCTGGCAAAACCGGCGCACCACCGCGTTTACCTGCAAATGCGCGTCCCGTTTCCGCAGCCAAGCACTTTTTCGGGGTTATCGAATATTTTCTCGAACCCTTCGATATTTACGATGTACGATTCGATGCCGCCGCCGGCAAGTCTCACCAGGTATTCGAGTTTCCCTAACATGCTTCCTGTGGCGTCCGGATAAGGGGTCTTCAAGTCTTCAAGTCTTCGGGTGTTCTGATTTGCCTCGTTTTTTAATGAATCAAAAACCCCTGGCGTTATCCTGCTCAAAACCTTCGCGCCACCGTCAAAATCCGGGTTCTTGTCGCACACGGGGTGTTTTGAAACCAGTACAATCAGCGGCTTGCCCCACGCCGAGCCTATTTTCTCGACCAATTCGTCGCCGGAAATTTTCAGTACATTGCCCTTGCACAGCACGACGTTTCCGTGAAGCAGGGGGACGGAATGTTCTGATTTGCCAACCCACCGGGACACTAACCCCTGCCATTCTTCAGGTTTCCCGCAGAAATTTTCCGGCAGTGTGTCCGTAAAATTTTCTATCCCTGCGTTGGAAAATGCCCCCGATATTATTGCGGACAATTCCGACATAGACTCCCTTATGTTGTCAACATCGCAAGAGTACATGCCGCGTTTTTTTTCGGTTTTAGCCATGTAGGGGTGGGCGTACGAGCCTGCGCCGTGGATAATTATTAGTCTTCGGTCTTGAGTTTTGAGTCTTGCTATCACATTCACAATCCGCTGCAGGTTTTCCGCGTCAATGCTTCCCGAATCGCTGTGTTTGTCGGTTATCACGCTGCCGCCGATTTTTATGAGGATGTTTTTCATACATTAATTTACGGTTACTGTTTCGCCGTCAATCTCAACCACATCTCCTGTTTTTATCGCTTTTGTGTCAATCCGGTCAACGCAGGGAATATCCGATATAATCGCCCCGACCGCGACAATCGGCTCGCATTCTTCGTTGATTATCCCCGCCGGCGCCGTGCCGTTTTTCTTCATTCTGTAAAGCACGTAAGAGCCGACCGTAGAGCCGATGCCGTGCGGGAAAACCAGAATTTTGCATTTTGCATTTTGCCCCTTGCATTCGCCCGTGAGGATTTCCCCGGTGTCCGGGTCAATGCCCCCCAGAAGCGAAAGCGCCTGCAGGCAGACTACTGCCGTGGCATGAGCCTTCCCGTTTTTGATTACGCGTCCTTTGAGTTCCATTTCCCTTTAATCGCCGCCTCGATGCATTTTTCCATTGAGCCGAACCTGACATTTGCCTTGCAGTGCGTCGGCAGGTAGAAGGCCGCCTTGCCCGAGTTTACGGCAATGTTTTTGCAGCCCATCTCTTCAAGCGGCGCTACGACCATGCAGGTATCGCAGACAACCTTTCCGCCGGATTTTTCGATTATCAGCCTCTCCTCTTTTGCGCCATCCGCAACCTTGCGCGAGGTGCATACCCACAAGCCGCTCTTTATCTTTTTGCCACCGAGCATCTTTGCAATCTGCCGTAACTCGTCAATGGAGCAGTGCGGGCAGCCAAGCGCCACAAGGTCTATTTTTTCATCGTAACATGCGACCGAACCTTCGGTTTGGGCACGCGACCGAATCGCAGATTCGGGCGTGTGCCCGATTCCTCTGGAATCAGTCGCATGTGCGACACAAATTTGCTTTGCAAATTTCTTGCCGTCCGAATTCATTTCGTCGTATGCCTTGCGGATGTGCCATTCTGTAATCTTCATATTTTTCGGCGTCGGCGCGGTTTGTATGTTCTGGGCCATTCCTTCTACATAATACAACGCCACGGCACCGCTTGCGGCCATCGAGGCGCCGAGCATCTTCAGCTGGTCGAGGTTTGCCTCTTTTATGCCCCGGAACAACGGCACGCCACCCTTGACTTCTTTTCCCACAAGGTACCCCATCGCCCCGAAGTCCGCCTGATTTTTCGGTTCGAATTCCACATCGACGACCAGTGTTGCCCTGCGGTTCTCCTCAAGATGATACCCGTAAAGCGGCGTCCTTCCTGCGATCGCGGCGGCAAGCGCCGACGGCCCGCCCTCGCGGTTCGTGTACGCCCCCAGAACCGAATTTGCAAAGGAAACGGCGGACGATTCGCTCCATGCGATATGCTCGCCCCGGCGCGGGCAGTTTCCTGCGAAATAGGGGGTGCAGGTGCAGGAAATCTCAACACCCATCCGCTCGAACGCCTTTATGATTTCAAGCTGCTTTTTTGCGAAGGCCTCGGAAATCCCAAGTTCCTTCCAGTTTTTGAGGTCCATGCCGGCAGGGTTCAGGGTTGTCGGCACCCGGACGTTTGCGCCGGCGTCCGCCCACTCGGCGAGAAATTCTATGCCGGCGTCGCCTAAGTTTTTGTAGCTTACCCCGGAAACCTGCGCGCTGGTTATCGGCACCATGCGCTCGGCACCGTAGATTTTGCCGAGGGCAACCAGGATTTCCATCGCCTTTTTGACGGCTGGGCCCTCCTTGCCTTTGAGCATCTCAAGTTCGGTTTTAGTAAGGCGCATCAAATAATATTACCAATACAATGAAAAAAGACATCGCAAAAGCGGTCGATTACGGCATCATAAATAAGATGTACGAGGAGGGCTTCCTCTATGCGGCGTTCGGGGAGTACATGCGCCGCTCCCACAATTACAATATGTTCAAGGTCCCGTTCAACGCGAACTTCAGCTGCCCTAACTGGGACGGCCGCCTCAGCGACACAGGCTGCGTCTACTGCCCGAACTTCGCCCGCCAGTTCACCTACGAGAGCTTCAGGAAGGTCATAAACAAGGGCCTGAAGGAGCAGCTTTACCACCAGATGGACCACTACAAAAAGGTCGGCGCAGGCGAGAAAGGGCTGGTCTACATAGCATTCGGAACCAACACTTACGCGCCCATCGACGAGCTGAAAAAGATATACGATGCCGCGCTTGACCACCCGGACGTCGTGGGGTTGTCGATCGGCACGCGCCCCGACTGCCTGCCCGACGAGGTGCTCGACCTCCTGGGGGATTACGTGAAAAAGGGCTACGAGGTCTGGCTTGAGCTCGGACAGCAGACCATGCACTTTCACACCGTTGAGGCCATAAAACGCCGCCACGGCTCTGCTGAGATGATTCGCGCAGTAAAGGAGGCAAAAAAGCGCGGCATCCTCACGCTTGCGTTCATGATACTCGGGCTTCCGGGGGAGACCCCTTCCGAGATGCGCGAGTCCGCAAGGATCCTGTCCGCCCTTGAGGTGGACGCAGTAAAGATATACCCTCTTTTGGTGATGAAGGAAACCGGGCTTACGGCGCAGTACAAGAGCGGGGCGTACAGGGCGATCTCGGAGACAGAGTATGTTTCTCTCGTTGCCGACTTCATAGAAAACCTCGGCCCGAACGTTCTGGTCCAGCGGGTTTCAAAGGACTGCGGGCTTGACGGAAAAGATGCGCCGCTTTGGGACACGCACCGCTGGGTGGTAGCCCCGAAGGTTGAGAAGGCGCTGATGATAAGGGGGACGAAACAGGGCTCGAAATACAAACTGACCCTGTCCGCGGATGAGCTTTTGCCGCTTGACAGAAAGTAAATACCTAAATTTCTCCATGATTTTCCCCACTACGTCCAATAACTGANTTCTTGATACCTTTTTTCCACAAATGCTTTT
>MCBF01000001.1:831784-835162 GCA_001742785.1 Candidatus Altarchaeales archaeon IMC4 | reverse complement strand
CTGGCCGAGATCTCAAGCGAGAACAGGTGCATGACCTCCATCTCTTTCTTAGTTTACTGATGCTGTACGCCCTCCGGCAGTGTCTGCATTTAACCCGCTTATCCTTCAATTTGTAAAGTCCGTATTTTCCGCAAAATACGCACTTTTTTGCCTCCAAAAACTTGCGTGCAAACTTTTTAATCATTTTTACCAGTTATATATGGCGATTTCCATAGATAACTGGTACGGAAATTAAACAATTCCCAAATTCTTTTGTTATGTTTCTGCACGAAACTACCACACATTTAGTCATCTTTCCTTTTACGTAACAACCAGATGTATGTGGGGCAAAGCCAATAGGCCGCTTTCAAACCACCCAATACTATTTTTTGTTTAAATGATCCCTGTTTCACCATTTCTGTTAGGTGATATTTATCCGGATTTTCAACAACTTTTCTCGTGTAATCAATAATCTCAAATTGAGAGACAATATCTCTTAAACTCCATACGGTATAATGGGTTTCGTAATATAATCCCCCCCTGTTTAACAAACGAAGATATAAATGGGCAAGTGGTTTTGGAATAACCGATAATAATGGCAGATTATAGTGCGCTTCAATCACTTTCAAACGATTTCCAGCGGCAAAATAACAAACGCCCCCTGGTTTAAGGACTCTGTGAATCTCAGATAATAATCTACTGGCATCGGGGACGTGCTCATATACGTGGGCACAAATAATAACATCAAATGAATTATCCGGGAATTTTAAATCCATGGCTGATTGAATATCAAAATTTAGATTGTCGGAGTGATAGTTTTCTTTCGCATACCCGATCGCACCTTCATCTATGTCTATCCCCATAATCTCACCAAAACGTTTACTCAAAAAATTAGATATAATACCAGTCGAACAACCGATGTCCAATACATTCAGTGTTTTAAGTTTTCCTGGATAATAGTCATCTAGCACAGCAAGCATTTTCTTCGCCTTTTGCTTTCGCATTTCAATGTCATACATTGCGCCACGGTGTGTACCGGAAAACCCATATTGATACTCATAATTCGTCATTGCCTCTTTGTAAGTCTCGTGAAACCTTTCGGCAATAACGCCCCAATCAAATTTCTCCTTTACGGTTTTTAATCCATTTTCTTTAAATTTTTCCCGCAATTTTTTATTTTCTAATAGGATGATTATCTTCTCAGCCAGTTGTTCGGGCGATTTCTGCTGTACGAGAAAACCATTTTTGTCGTTCTCGATTATATCCGGGATGCCGCCTACATCGCTGGCAATCGCTGGGCATCCTGCTGCCATAGCCTCAAGCAGGACGACGCCGAGGCCTTCGGTATCGCCCCTTGAGTCCACTATTGAAGGCAGGACAAAGACATCGCTTGAACCATAGAACGAAGGCAGTTTCTCGTTAGGTATTCCCCCTGTGAATATCACATTTTCGCCAACCCCAAGTTCTTTGCTCAGTTTCATAAGGGGCTCTTTTTCAGGGCCCTCGCCAACGATAACGAGTCTTGTATCTGGGTGTGCTTTCAGAACCATCGGCATCGTGCTTATCAGATATTTTATGCCCTTCTTTTCCGCAAGCCTGCCAACGGTTAGAATTACCTTGTTTATGCCATATTGCCTCTTTATGTCAACACCCCTGGAAACTTTTTTTAGGTCTACACCCATTGGAATGACCGTTAGTTTCTTTGATATGTCCATGATGTCAAGGACCGCGTTTTTCGTGGCAGAACTGTTGACCGTGCAGGCATCGCACGAGTCCAAAACAAATCTTGCAGCGGAACGAAGGGGCCTGCTTTTCAGCGGAAAAATATCTCCTGCATGGGCGGTAACTATCAGCGGGATTCCATAAAGTTTTTTGTATACTATACATATCAANCCCTGCGGCACGAGCCAATGCGCATGTATAAGTTCTATTTTCTCCCTTTTTATTAACTTATGAACATGATAAAGCTCTGATAGGAAGAGAAAAGGCACCTGAATCCTTGCCAGCCAGCTTTTCCTCATATTTTCAAGTATTCCGCCACCCCAGCATAATGCCTGGTATTTCGGATAGAAATAGGGGAAGCGGTAAACCTTAACGCCTTCCATTATCTCAAAGTACTTTGCACCGTGATGGTGAGGCGCCAGGACTATTATGTCAAAATTGCCGGTTAGATGCCTGCATAAATCGTAAACGAACCTCGGACGGGAATCGTTATTCCACCTGGGGAAGGTTGTCGTGGTTACCAAAACCTTTGGTTTCATTATAGAATCCTTTTATCTTTTAGCCGGTACATTATCTCTTCCATCAACCTGCGGTTATTATTGATTATGTCTGCTAGAAGGCCGAGCATGATTATTTGGAAGCCGACTATGATTAGAACTGCGGTAAGTATGGTCGTTGGGTAATATGGGCTTACGAGACCTGTCTGGAAGTAACGGTATAAAACTGATGAACCAAATATGGCGCCCAGAAAGAACACGAACCCGCCGATGTACAAAAATACTTTTAGTGGTTTGTGATTCAGATAGGTTCTTAGTATTATCGAGATTGCCTGCTTTGCGTACAAAAAAATGTTTGAAATCAGCCGCGATTTTCCATCCCGCCTTCGGAACTCGCACGGGACTTCAATAACCTTGAGCCCTTTGTTCGCGGCCTGTATTATGGTTTCCTGAACGTAGGTGTAATTGAAGATCGTATTTAGTCTTAGTGCCGCTTCCCTTGAGAATGCCCTGAAGCCTGTTTGCGAGTCACTTAACGCAATCCCTGAGACCCCGCTAGTAACTCTTGTCATCAATTTATTCCCGATTCTCTTGTGCAGTGGCATGTATTCTATGCTGCCATTGAACCTTGAACCCAGAACAATGTCTGCCCCACCACCTAACAGCGGTTCGATAAGTTTCGGTATCTCTTTTGGATTGTATTGGCCGTCGGCGTCTATATTCACTATTATATCCGCATTCATCCCCAAGGCCGTATCAAGACCCTCGCGGAAAGCATTCCCCAAGCCGATATTCCTCTTTAGGTCTATGACTCTGGCTCCGGCTTCTTTTGCTATCTCTGATGTTTTGTCCGTAGAACCGTCGTTTATAACCAGGACCTCGACTTTTTCTGCCGCATTTCCGGGTATTTCCTTAATAACCTCGGTTATTGTCCGCTCCTCGTTATGCGCGGGTATCATCACTACGAGTTTCATTGTAATACATTAGGAGAATATGATTAATGTATAGACCTAAATAATAACGATGCACAGAAAAAAAATCCAGAAGTTTTTGGGGTGGTTTGAAAAGAACCCGTATGATGCATTCACAGCAGTGTTTATCGCAATGTTCACCATGCTTCTGCTCCAGAACGTTCACGAGGGGCTGGCCGTTACAGACGAGGCGACTTATCTGCTGATGG
>MCBF01000001.1:825075-831684 GCA_001742785.1 Candidatus Altarchaeales archaeon IMC4 | reverse complement strand
GTCCAGGAGGTCCATTAGAACACAGACGCACAACTCCTTTTCCAGAAGAAGATTCGTTATCTGAAGGCGCGTCGGGTCTGACAAGAGTTTCAGTTTATCCGCGAGGCTCTGTGCTCTTTCGGCGTCAAGAATCTTGCCTTTAAGCCGGGCAACGTCTGGTGCGCATGAAGGACACTCATCTGCTGTCGTTATTATCCTTGCCATGTTTTTTAATTAAACCGCGATAGTAATAAATGAGTATATGAACATATGTTCATATGCCTATATACCCCGCTAAGGTCATAATAACATGAGTTCATAATGCAGAGGAGATAATAATGCTAAAGGAAATACTCGACAAGGCGGTTTACGAGGTTGCGGGGCTTGAGGCCGGCACACGTTTTGCGGATGCGGTGAACTTCTTTATCTACGACTCGATAAAAATATTTCTCCTTCTGTTTTTCATGATACTTTTAATCGGTTTTCTTCGAACGTACATCTCCGGGGGAAGAATAAAGGCGGCGCTTTCCGGAAGAAGGGCGGGCGTAGGCAACCTTTTTGCCGCGATGTTCGGCGCGGTAACGCCTTTCTGCTCGTGTTCGTCAATCCCGGTGTTCATCGGTTTTCTGAAGACAGGGGTGCCGCGGGGTGTTGCGTTCTCGTTTCTAATAACATCCCCGCTTATCAACGAATATCTTGTGGTGCTGATGGCGGGTACCTTCGGGCTTAAGATAACCTTACTTTATATCTTATCCGGGATTTCCATCGGCGTTTTTGCGGGGATGCTCCTTGGAAGGATGGATATTGAAAGATATCTCGTAAAAAGCGACGCATGGGGCAGGGATACCCTGGAGGAAACCGCCTATAAAACCCTGAGGCATCGGTTCAATTTCGGGTGCCTTGAGGCGGCAAACATAACGAAAAGGATATGGGTCTGGATTCTTTTTGGTGTCGGAATCGGGGCTTTGATTCACGGCTATGTCCCGCAGGAAGCGATAGAAAAGATGATTGGCGCCGGGGGAATACTAACTGTCCCGATAGCAGTCCTTGTCGGAATCCCGATTTACACCAACTGCGCGGCCGTCGTTCCTGTTGCAGTCGTATTGTTCCAGAAGGGCGTGCCGCTTGGTACGGCGCTTGCGTTCATGATGGCTTCATCTGCCCTGAGCCTTCCTGAAGCGGTAATCCTCCGGGGCGTTATGAAACTAGAGCTTATTTTGATATTCTTCACGATTGTGGGCGTTTCGATAATCGCCATTGGGTACCTGTTCAATGCGCTTCAGGTTCTTATTTGAGGTAGTCAAGAAATTCCTCCTCGACAAAGTGCAGTTTCCCGGGCACGACAATCGCGTGCGGCGGCGGCCCGAAATCAAAATCCGCCAGGTCCTTCGCCCTTGCGTACTTAATCGCCGAGCCCCCGCCGAGGCGCGCAGCACCGATGCACATAGTTTCTTCTGTAAAGACGTTCTCTTTCCTCTTTTTTTCTATTTCGAGAAGTATTCCGATTCCGTCGCCGACTGACATGTACCTCTCTTCGTCTGCCTTAACGTCCAAAAGCAAAAGCGTGTGCAGCCCAGCGTTCAGGTTTTCCTTCAGGACATCATACGGCGTCTGGGGGAAGTAGTTCTTTTCCGGGAACACCACGGACGTCGTCTTGCCGAACTTGTAGATTTGGAGCCCCGTTTCGCCTATGGCTGAAAAAACGGATGAGGAATGTATAATCCTTGTTTCCACACCGAGCTTTTTTGCCCTCAGCAGTATATCAACGTGCGTTGTCGCCGCCATCGGGTCTCCGGGGACGAGGAATGCTACGTCCTTGTTTTTTGCTTCTTTGATAAACGCCGCCTTGCCTTCGACATCCTCGCGCGAAAGTATCTTAATCTCCCCCCGAAGGTTCTCAAGTTTTCCGTGGAAGGCGTTTGTGTAGAATTCTGCGTATGCCTTCTGGCAATTTTTAAGCGCTTCCATGCCCCTGACGCTTATGTCCTTCTCGTCGTAAAGCCCAAGGCCTATTATGTAAAGCATTTTAATTTCCGAGTTTCGCATTTTCAGCGAATCTTTTTACCTTGTCAGGGTCTTTTCTGCCCGGTGCGAGTTCCACACCGCTTGCGGTATCGACGGCAAACGGCCTGACTATCCTAACGGCATCAACGACATTCTCGGGTGTCAGCCCGCCGGACAAGATGACTGGTTTATTCGAACGTCCAACAACCACCCTGCTTATCTGCCAGTCGTGCGTTTTCCCGGTCCCGCCGACCTTGTCGGTCCTTGTGTCAAGGAGTATTGCATCGACAAAAGGCTCGTATTTTTTTATTCTTTTTATGATTGCGTCTGCGTCCGGAACGTCAATGTGGATTACCTTTATTATCTTCTGGGGCAGCCCCAGTGCCTTTACCTTTTCCATAAACTGCGGGGTTTCATCACCGTGAAACTGAAGGGCAAAGGGGTTTAATTGTTCGCATACGTTTCTGACTTCATCAATGCTTTCGGGCATTATCACCGCAACGGTTCGCCCGCCGCATGCCCCGGCTATCTTGACCGCATTTTCAAGCGTTATCTTTCTGGGGGTCTGTACCGGAACATCTATTAGAAGGCCGATCGCATCGGCGTACCTCAGCGAAAGCCGCGCATCGGCAGTATTTGTTATGCCGCAAATCTTGACATATGTCATAGAATAAGATTAGAAACAGAACAAAAAAAGAAGAAGAATGAAAAAAAGAAAAAAAAGAAAAAAAGAAACGCCCGTTAGGGCGTTCTTTGTTCTACGCAGTTTATGCGTGGACGTTCGCCTTCAGCCAACTGATAAGCGCATTGCCTGCTGAGACTGTGTCCGCTGCTTCCATTCCGGCAACGATTACCTTGTTGCCGTCCAGTTTCACAACGTACTTGCCAGTTGCGGCTGCAATCTCATCAACTGTAACGGTGCACATACCGTTGACCGACGGGCCACCAACAACAATCAGTTTCTTGCTGATGTCTGCTCCAACCTCTGGAACGACCATGTTTGCTGGTACCGGGTTAACGGTCTGCGTTGTGGTCGTTGTGGCCGTTGCATCGCCTGCTTCAACAGCGAAGTCCGCTACCGTAAAGGAGCAGCATCCGGCTGTTATGGTCTTTCCCTTGTCGTCCTTGGTTATGTCCGTGTCAACTGTCGTTGACTCCTGCGCGGTCCCTATGAAGTAGGTCGCATAGACATCCTCCTGCGGGTGGCAAACCTTGGCGCTCTTTATGTTGTAGTCAGCGCCCCAGTCAACGTCAAGAACGTCGCCGCCTTTCGGCAGTATAATCTTCGAGTCCTTGTCGTCATCCACTATAATCGCCGCGTTTGTGGAGTTTACCAGATTCGCCGTAGTTGGAAGCGAGGTCATAACCGCCGCAATCTCCGAGTAGTAGGTGTCCAAATCATCGAAACTCCTGTCTGACACGTCCAGCGCGTAGTACTCTGCGCCGTTGCCCTTTATGACCACTATCGTGTCGTCGCGGTTGTCGTTTCTGCTTCCGGTCCTGACGGCTATGTCTGCAGTCCCGTTCTCTTTCAGCACCTGCACGCTTATGTCGTTGCCGTTCGCCTGGAAGAGCGAAGTCCCAAGGTTTCCTGTAACCGTCGGGTCAACCTCCAAGGTCGTGTCTGTTCCATTGCTTAACCGCGCGTTAGATAGGTACAGCTTGCCGTTCGTCCTTGTGTAGAACATGTACGCGGAACCGAGTGTGTCGGCTGTGCCGGTGCTCTCGTAAACGCCGGTGTTCGCAACGGTATTTCCTCTGTTAATAGTCACGCTCGCGTTTTGTTCTGCAACGCTCTCAAACGGGTTGGTTCGAAGCGTAATGTCCGTTCCGTTCGTTGCGGTCAGTATGTACTTGTCCTTGCCGCCGTTAATTACGTCCTCGATCTCGATCTGGTACCTGTTCGGGTCGTCCTTCTTTGTGGCTGCGGTGAATTTGTATATTCCGCTGTTGGCCATGAACATGTCCCCTATCTTGAACGGTCCGTCGCTCATGTGCACGTTGTCAAGCCTCTCTCCGCTTTCGGTCGTGAAAGACAAAAGCAGTTCGTACTTGTTGTCCTTCTCAACGGTTATGCAGTCGGCTCCTCCGGATGTTGCGGACGTCATGTAGTCGCTGGTCTTAAAGCCCTCGAACTTCAGCTTGTAGCTGCCAAGCGGGAATGCTATTGATTCGCCTTCCTCAAGCACCTTGTCTTCCGTGTACGAGACAGTTATGCTCCTTAGCGCGGTTTCGCCGTTCTGAACATCGCTGTACTCCGAGATGTCCATGTCGCCGTCGTCAGCACTGTTGTCGCTTCTTATCCATGTCTCGTTGGCCGCCTTGTCAACAGTTACGAAGCTTACCCACCAGTCGGCCATTTCCGTGCCGCCTACCGTAAGGGCATCGTTGTTTCCTACTATGATTTCGGTTTTCTTGTCATAGACGATTATGGATGCCTTTGCAACTGCGTCTGCTTCCTCAGCAACCACGCCGGATAGTTCCAAACTGTCTACCAGGCCGTTCGCCATCCTTGAGATCTGCGTCTGCACTACAGTCCCGTCTGGCTTTTCAACGTCCAAGAGTATTCCTGCAACCTGGTACTCCGCGGAGTATATAAGGTGGTCTATCTTGAACTTGTAGCCGTTGTACTCGGCAGTGTATCCCTCGCTGCTGACATCGTTAAGCACAGAGCCCTTTGCCATGTATATCTTTGCTTCTGAGGCAGTGCCCTTTATGTCTTTAACATAGTAGTCCTCGCCGAGGAACAACATCTGGCCCCTCCACTCGAAGTCTACGTCGTTGCCGCCGGTGCTGAAATCCTCCATTGGTACGTACCCTGTCTTTACTGTGTAGTAAAGGGAGTCTGCGGGTACCTCAAGCACCAGTTTTTCTGCGTCATCAGAGTCCATACCGTCCTCGTAGTACGTCATACCTGACGAGTCAACGGTTATTGTCTCGCTCATGTCGTGCGCCGGGTTCTCGATTGCCTTAAGGCACAGTGTGTTACAGAACAAGCAGTGTACGTTTTTGTAGGATCCTGACTTCAGGATACCCTCTGTTGATGACCTCTCCTGTGTGTCGCAGGACATGCTGTACTGTATGAACTGCCCCTTCTCGTATGTCTTGCTCTCGTTCCTGAAGTACACACCGGTATTGTCGTCATAGAACTTCGCGACTTCGGCTGCCTCATTTATGAAGTTGCCGTCTGCCTTTACATACTTGCCTACTGCGCCTTCTGCGGTCACCGAGATGGTTACCTTTCCTTGGGCATCATAAGTTGTTCCACCTGCCGTGGTTGCCTTCTGTACGTACGCCAGATTACCGAGTGTTGCCGCAATGTTTCCTGCTGCAACGGCATCGGACGCCATACCTTTTTCTCCGACGACTACCTGAACAGTCGGGTTAAAACTGCCATCGTAGAAAAACCCTTTCGTTATTCCCGTGTTGTCCATTGCGGCGCCTGCCATACCGGAGAACGCTGCTCCGAACATAGCTGCACCTGTGACAACCGCTCCAACGCGTTTCACATATATGCTTTTCATTTTTTTCACTTTACCTCTAAAGAGGTTTTAATATTCAGGCAGGCTTTATATATATCCTTAGCCCCGATCGGTTACGCACTTAAACGTTCGGTATAACAAAAAGGTTAGATTAAATGTTCGAGGGTTGTTTAAATGCGTTTTTTGTCATTTTTATGGACTAAAATCTAAAAATAGGTAATATAATTGCTTTTTTACTTTTTTATCGTCTTATAACCATTATCCTTTTCTTTTAGGATGACAAGCATTTTCGATTTTATCGAAAATGGTGTCCTCGAAACTCTTTTGAGTTTCGGGAACGCAAAAGTGCCGTGCACTTTTGGTTCCACACGAATCTGTTGATTCGTGGGACACAAGATTACCTCTGTGATTTTCCTGTCCCGTGAATCTGTCAGATTCACGCGGACATCATGTAAATCTTTAGATTTACAGGACACCATTTGCAGGTGCTGCAAATGCTTGTCATTTGCCTTCCCTTGAGATTGCCGTGCAATCTCAGGGTACCATTTCTGCTTCCCTCGAAACTGCACGGCAGTTTCGGGGTACCATTTGTACTTCTGCACAAATGCTTATTGCAGAAATGCTTATGGCAAATGCTTGTCCCGTTAATCTTACGATTAACGCGGATTGTATCTAATATAAAGTCGTACTTTAGTATGTGTTTAGCTCATTAAAATCAAAAGCATGCGAGCATGCCGGGTGCTAAGCAAAACCCTTTGGTTTTGGTATCCACGCGAATCTTTCGATTCGCGGGACAAGCGTTTGCGACATGTCGCAAACGATGTCCTAAAATCACTTTGTGATTTCACGGACACTGAAACACATAGTGTTTCACGTGTACTGATTTTGCCACTGCAAAATCATTAAAACGACTTTTGTACGCAAAAATCAAAAAACGCTATCGTGAGGCCTTATGGCGGTTTTTGTCGTTTGTTTGAAAACTTCCGGGTGTTTCGAAAAACCGATATGCTCAAAGCTTATCGGGGTAGCTAAACACATACAAATATTCATACTTAAAAACCTTTCTTTTTTGGGCGGGCGGAGGCGGATTGCGTATAACGGAATCAGGCTATACGAAGTTTGTGAAGCGTAGCGGAGCAAACTT
>MCBF01000001.1:816376-824975 GCA_001742785.1 Candidatus Altarchaeales archaeon IMC4 | reverse complement strand
GTTCGATGGCGATAAACTGAAGGAATATAACAAATTCAGGCAGCAGGTCTGCAAGAAAGACGAGGAAATAGAGCAGGATCTGAAGAAAAAACTCGAGGAACTTAAGTCTGTGCGTTTTCCGGCAGGCGGGGTTGAAAGCAGGTACCAAAGGGCTTTGCGGGCGAAGGGCCATATGCACGACGACTACCGGCACGGAGAACAACAGATGCGCGAGGATATGCACGCCAGGTGATATTTTTTCTAAGGTTTTAGATATTCTCCTCGAACCCCGCTATTACACCAACATATTTAAGTATCAAAGACAAGGTAATAACCGTAATAACCGATGAACTGTGAGCTAATAGTACGTGGAAACGTGCAAGACGTGGGGTATAGGGGCATTGTTCGCGAACACGCGAGAGTGCTTGGTTTGCGCGGTTACGTGTTCAACGACACGGATGAGACAGTTAAAATAATGTGTGCCAGACAACCCGAGGAAATCAACAGATTTCTCGATGATATAAACATCCGGGAGGGGTTCGTACATGTAGATAAGATAGATAAGTTCGAGGTCGAGCGGGCACCCCCTCTGCCGGAAACATTCTCGGAGATTAAAACGGATGAACTAGAGGATATTGGAAGAAAACTTGAAAAAGGCAATGTCGAGCTAGTGAAGTTAAATGCAGGACAGGAGAAAGGATTTAAGACTTTGAATGCAGGACAGGAGAAAGGATTTAAGACTTTGAATGCAGGACAGGAGAAAGGATTTAAGACTTTGAATGCAGGACAGGAGAAAGGATTTAAGACCTTGAATGCAGGACAGGAGAAAGGATTTAAGACCTTGAATGCAGGACAGGAGAAACTTGCCGAAGGACAGGAGAAAGGATTTAAAAGCATCGTGTCCGTCCTTGAACGGATCGAGAAGAAACTTTAATTTTTTTTGTATTTATAATTGCATCCGATTTGCAACCCATGGGGACAATTTCTTAAATTCCCGAATCTTTAGGCACTATATTGGCGTTTTCAATAGCAGATGGTAGCAACATTTTTGTGAACATAGTGCCCAATTACCCACTATGTTTCATTCATAAGAGGTATCATAAATCGGATGGTTGGGATGGTTATTTGGAATCATAGTGCCCAAAGTGCTGGGAATTTAAGAATTTCTTATCGGCACCCCTCGAACCCGGCCATCACATTGAGCACCTTCTGGTCATCCAGGACATTGCCCATGACCTGAAGCCCTGTCGGGATGCCGTCAACCTTTCCGGCAGGTACCACACCGGCTGGCGTTCCTGCAAGGTTCGCAGTTACCGTGAAAACGTCATAGGCGTACATAACCCGCGGGTCGGTTATCCTCTGCCCAAGTTTGTGCGGCAGTTTCGGCACGGTCGGGCCGACAAGGACATCGACGTTTTTCAGCGCGCCTTCCAGTTCCCTTCTTATCACGCTCCGGGCCATAAGCGCCTTTTTGTAATACTTACCGGAATGCTCTTTTTCCGAGATGTAACTGCCGAGCATAATCCTTCGCAGGACCTCCTCGCCGCAGGCGTCCTCGATCTTATGCCCGAAGCGAAGCCCGTCGTATTTTCTGGTCGCGGAGAAGAACTCGACATAGACATTCAGGTAGTAGGTCGGCAGGGCTATCTTCAGGCGAGGCAGGTTGACATCGACGATTTGCGCGCCTGCACCGCTTAATTTATCCATGGATTCGTGAATCAGTTTTTTGATTCCGCAGTCAACTATGAGTTCGTCGAATTCTTTTGCGTAGCCGACCCTGATGCCGTCCATATCACAACTGAGGTTTTTTGAAAAATTGTAGAACGAGGGGTCAAGTTTCAAAGAAGTTGCGTCTTTCGGGTCGTGCCCGGCTATGACATCGAGCAGTTTCACCGCGGTTCTAACGTCTTTGCCAAAAGACCCGATCTGGTCAAGGGACATCGCAAGGTCGATCAGGCCGTAGCGCGAAACGACGCCGTAGGTCGGCTTGAAACCGACGACTCCGCAGTGCGACGCAGGATTTCTTATGCTTCCGCCCGTGTCGGTGCCTATCGCAACGTCCGCGAAGCCTGCGGCAACCGCGGCCGCAGAGCCGCTTGACGAGCCGCCAGGAATATGCCCGGGGGCAGAGGGGTTATCGGTTGCCCCGAAATATGAAGACTCCCCTGACGAGCCGCATGCGAACTCGTCCATGTTCGTCATGCCGACAATATGCGCGCCTTCTCGTTTTATCTTTTCGACGACCGAGGCGTCGTAAGGCGCGACGTAATTTTCAAGCGTTTTGGACGCGCAGGTTGCCTTCAATCCGTTGACGCAGATGTTGGATTTTATCGCTATCGTAAGGCCTGCAAGTTTTCCGGTTTTCGCGCTCTTTGCGACCCCATCATCGTCGAATACAATGAACGAATTTATTTTCTCATCAAGTTCTTTTATCTTCGAAATTTCCATTTTTATCAATCTTTCGTGGCACTCTTGAGTTTCCCTATGAACATCGAAAGTTCCTCAAGCATCTTTCCCCGGTTATCCTTATTTTTGGCAATGACATCTATCACGGCACTGCCGACTATTGCACCGTCCGCTCCGATCCCCTTCATGTTCTTGATGTGCTCGGGTTTTGAAATGCCGAAGCCGACGCAAACCGGCAGTTTCGTTTTTGCATTGGTCTTTTTTACCAGACTATCAAGCGACCCTCCAAGGTTCTTCCTTGCGCCGGTAACACCCAGAAGCGAAACGAGATAAATGAAGCCGGAGGCGTCTTTGAGGATTTTTTTCATGCGGGTTTCTGTAGTTGTTGGTGCGACCAGAAATATCAGGTCAATCCCGCTTTTCTTGCACGCATCATGCAGCGGCCCCGACTCCTCGACAGGCAGGTCCGGGACGATGATCCCCGATATCCCTGACTCTTTGCAGCTTTGCGCGAAACGCTCGAGCCCGTACTGGAGTATCGGGTTGTAATATGTCATCGAGATGAAGGGTATCCTGCCGGAAACCTTTTTGCAGACCTTGAAGTACCTGTCTGTGTTCATCCCGGATTTCAGCGAGCGCTCGCTTGCCGCCTGTATCGTCGGCCCGTCTGCTATCGGGTCGGAAAACGGCAGACCCAGTTCCATCACGTCGGCGCCGGCATCGATTATGGCATTTATTATCTCAGCCGAGGTTTCGCCGTCCGGGTCGCCGACGCAAACGTAGGGCATGAGTGCCATCTCGTTCTTCTCCTTCAGATTTTGGAATGTTTTATTTAGGCTCATCTTCACAATATTTTACATATCTGACTTTAAGATAAAGAATGAACAAATATAGTCCATTGTTGGTCTTGGTCATGCTTGTTAGCGGGTGCATTGACAGTGATGAAAAAACAGACCATGCTGGGGGAGATGTTCCATTGTCGCAACCAGACAAATCTGTTGAAGACTTGAAAGAAAAACAAACTGGATGGAATGAAACGCTTGCTGATTGTGATAAACAGACAATGGTAGGTAAGAGAAATGATTGTTATAAAAGGGTCGCAGTTACGACCAAAGACTTTAATATTTGCAATAAAATACTTCATAGTAATTATTCAAAAGACGAGTGTATAACTGATATTGCGATTTTAACAAAAGATTACTCGCTTTGTGATAAGGTCTCACCAGGATGTTGGCTAAAAGGAAAATGTATTAAAGAGGTATCATTCGGACTTGGTAATATATCCTACTGCAAAACGAAGACTCCCGACTATCCCAACGGTATCAACTCCTGCATCCATGATATCGGCGAGTATACAAGGAATGTTTCCATTTGCGAGGAGATGATGGGGGGTGAGATTGGTTACGAAAGACACTGGCGAGACGTGTGTATTAGAGATATTGCCAAAATTACTAAAAATCTATCCCTTTGTGATAAAGTGTGGTACAGCGTCGACGAGAAAAACCTCTGCATAAGCGGTGTTGCGGTGGCATTAGATGATTTGTCCATTTGCGACAAGATCAACACATCCGATTATATTGATATAGCGCAGACTCTGGAGGGTTATGGTAAAATGAGAAAAGACACTTGTATTGAGGATATTGCGGTTGCGATGGAAGATTTATCTGTTTGTTCTTTGATAAGTGCGGATTATATTAAAGACAGATGTACTGAGCGCATAAACAAATGTGCTGAAGAAAAAAGAACGTACGGAAAGAATTATAAATGTTAATAATCAACCAAAATAAACAACCGCCGACTGAAGTCGGCGGTATTTTGACGGCGTAGCTACGCTGCGAAGTCCTGCATCCGCGTGAATCAGATAGATTCACGGGACATCGTTTGCGACATGTCGCAAACGCTTGTCCCGAAACCACAATGCGGTTTCGAGGATGTGGTAACACGGCCGTCCGTATCCATGGTTGTAGCTTCGTAGATCCATTTTTCCTCGGTGGCGCGCGCCAGCGCGCCTCGAGGAAAACGTATACCTTACGAACGCGTGCATAAATTTCGCGCGCGAAAAACAAGCGAAACACGAAGTGTTTCGGTGTGCAAAAATTGCACAGCAATTTTATGCATCACGCTAAAAAACAGGAGATACGCAAGATTGCGATTACGCAATTCCTCTGCGGGCTAAAGCCCGCAGTATCCTTGCTAAAATGTAATGAAACTCGTGCTCTTCTCGAAACAGGACCCGGCGGGCGAAAACATAGCCAATGCTATGATAAAGGGGCGCGGCTTTCGTGAAAAAGGGGCGTTTGACGGCGAGCCGGTTTATGCGCAGGGGGATATCCGCGTGCTTGGTGTGGAGGGCAGCGTCCTCGAACTGAGCGACCCCGGAAAATTCGACGAATTCTCACCATGCATCTGCGTGGTCGCCTCAAGGCACAAATCCGCATCGGGCATACCTACGCTAACATGTCACAGCCCCGGCAACTTTTCCACCGCCGAGATGGGGGGAAGCGACAGGCAGCTGGCGGTGAACCCCGCGCTTTACCTGAGGGCCCTCGCTTTGTCGATGGCAGAAAACCCGCCGGGGGATTACAGCTTCACGCTCGAGGTAACCCACCACGGCCCGACGTGTTTCGGATTCCCCGTCGTTTTCGCGGAGGTCGGAAGCAACGAGAAGCACTGGGGCGATCCGGCGGCGTGCGAAAAAGCCGCATCCGCGATTTACGAGTCGCTTTCGGGGGAACCGGAAGAAAAACAGGTGTGCATCGGATTCGGCGGCAACCATTACGCACCGAAGTTCACGGGGGCGCTCGCGGATTTTGCGGTGGGCCATATAATGCCGAAGTATGCGATGGATTTCCTAAGCGAGGATGCGGTAAGAGAGATGGCGGAGAAAACGGCGCCGAAGCCACACCTGGCGCTCCTGGACGGCAAGGGCATCGGCAAGCAGAAGAAAGAACTGATCTCGATATTAGAAGGGGCGGGGATCGGGTGGGAGAAACTGTGATTATTTCAAAATCCCGTAGCCTATCAGGTGCCACCTTGCGCCGAACCGCCTGCTTATCGCGACCCTCGAGCCTGCGGTTGCGCATACCGGCAGCTTCAGTTTCATCTCCCCCTTCTTAGGGTCCATGACCAGCCCGACGGTAATCGTCGAACCGACGGACAGCATCAGCGCCTCACCCTTGAGCAGGGGCTTTGCCTCCTGCGCCTTTTCGCTGCCTATAAGCCCCTTGAAAAGGTGAACCTCAAGAAACAGCGTCTCCAGCACATCGGGCAGTTTCCCAGGCAGCCCCACGACCGCGCCGGAGAGGTTGTCGGATTTCGTAAGCGCAGGGTCAAGGCCCGTCCCGATCGCTATCAGCCCGCCGGGCACTGCCGTTTCCGTGTCGCCCCCGGCGTTTATGCTGATTATCGTTGTTTTCACGGGCGCATAGGTATTCTTCTTCTTTACGCCCGGCCGTATCTCGATGATATCTCCCCTTTTCAGCCTGCCGCGAAGAAGCGTTCCGCCGAGGACGCCCCCCTTGAGGCCGGATATGTCGGCGCCGGGGTGGTTTATGTCAAAGGACCTGCCTGTGAACATGAGGGGGTCAGCGGACTGGTCCCTCTTCGGCGTCGGGATGTTCTCCTCGATCGCCTCGATAAGTGAGTCGATGTTTGCGTTGTAGTGTGCCGCAATCGGCACTATCGGCGCGTTCTCCGCGACGGTGCCCTTCAGGAAGTTCCGTATCTCCTTCTGGTTCTCAACGGCGTTTTCCTTTGAAACCAGGTCGATCTTGTTCTGCGCGACAACTATGTTTTTAACCCCCAATATGTCAAGGGCCATCACGTGCTCTGCAGTCTGGGGCTGCGGGCACTTCTCGTTTGCGGCTATGACTAAAAGGGCGCCGTCCATCATGGCGGCACCGGAAAGCATCGTAGCCATGAGCGTCTCGTGCCCCGGCGAGTCGACGAACGAGACCTTCCTCGAAAGCTCCGCATCGCCGCCGCACTTTTTACATTTTTTGTCAGTGCCGTATGCCGAAGCGCCCGTGCACTTTTTGCACTTGTAGAATTCGCAGTCCGCATAGCCGAGGCGTATGGAAATGCCCCTTTTTATCTCCTCGGAATGGCGGTCCGTCCAAACACCAGAGAGGGCCTTCGTCAGCGTGGTCTTTCCGTGGTCTACGTGACCCACCAACCCGATGTTTATTTCAGACTGCATGATGCTTCTTCTCAGGCTGTTTTCTGGCCTTCCACGGGCTTTTCTTCAGCCTGCGGCGCAAAGATCTCCTCGAGTTTTTTGCCGCCTTCCTTTGTTACCAGCGTGTTTATCTGTACGATATCCTTCGCTATCTTTTCTGCGCGGACGGTTTTCCTCTTTCGCACGGCCGTGCCGGGGTTGTACCCGATGCCCCCTGCCATCATTACCTTGGCCCTGCCTGTCCCGTGGACGCCCTTTTTCATAGGGAACCCGCTCTTGTCGCTTCCGCCGGTTATCTTCAGTTTGTAGCCGTCAAGCCCTACCATCGAGCCGTCTATCTCGCTTCCGACGACCAAGCCGTCAAGCCGCTTTGCCTTTTCGTCCTTTATCTCCTTCTGATAGGATTTGCCAGTTTTCTGGTCCGATATCACAACCTTGAATTCCATTTTAACCGTATTGATAGAATTAGTAGTGTATCTTAAAAAGCCGTGCGGCAATTTATATATCAGCGCTCCAATATCTTACTCTACAAAACAATGGAATTCCCCCATAGGAATTCCTTGCTTTGAAATTATAAATAATCTCAAAATGGCAAAGTTATGCGCAAGCTGCGGAACCGAGGTGCTTGAAAAGTACTCACAGTTCAAATGCCCCGGGTGTGGGAAGGAAACGATCATCAGGTGCTCTTCATGCAGGATTCTGACGACCAAGTACAAGTGCGGAAGCTGCGGTTTTGTCGGACCTTAGATTCAGGTTTTCTTTTCCAGCATATCTGCCACAATCCAGTATCTGAACTCTTCTCCTAAATAGGTTTTATACGCAGCGTATAAACCGTAGACTAATGTGCCAAGTCCGATAATTACCAATAGGGGCACCAATATGAAAAAACCAATGCCAAAGGTTAAAACGCCAAGTACAAACCCAACAACCCCGAATATACTTTCTCCGACAAGAACCACCAACTGGTAAACCAATGCCTGCTTCGCTTGAAAATTGACGTATTTCGATTTGTCCTCGTAATATAAAGTATGCCTCGCATACTTATATTAGACACAAAAATCAATCAGAGATTGATTTTTCTTGTTTTGCACGAGCCAGACGATTAATGCCACCAGAATGCCGCCGATTATTATCCCTGCATGCGATATCGCAGCCATCAGTTTCTCGTCCGCATTGGGGGGTTTACCCTCTGATGTTTTTGCCATCTCGACCATCTTTATTCAAATTTTCTGGAGCCAGCGATTAACACACCTATGGCACCACATACCGAGGCGATAATTGCAAAAACTACGGGAGCGATTATCAACGACCAGATTATACCAAATGACACCATTATTAAACCAGAACGTTCTACATTTTTATAAATTACGATGAAAAAGCCGACGCTTTATATTGAGACAACAATCTTGAGCTATCTAGCATCACGCCCCAGCAGGGACATCATAGTCCAGGCACACCAGCAGATTACACAGGATTGGTGGGATTCTCAGCGAAAAAATTATGAACTTCACATATCAGCAATAGTCTTGCAAGAAATCGCAAGGGGCGATCCGGATGCGTCCAAAAGACGGGAATTATTTACCGACGATCTCGCTATTTTGGACGTGTCAGATGCCGTCCGCAATCTGGCAAAGGAACTGGTAAAATTTCTTAATCTGCCGCAACGTGCTGAGTTAGACGCTTTGCATCTGGCTTTTGCGATAGAATATGACATGGATTATCTTTTGACTTGGAACTGTTCACATTTGGCAAACGGATTTATAATGAGCAGATTGAAAGAGTTCGAAGCTAAAACATTACGTTCGGTTCCGGTAATTGTTACCCCGGAGGAACTAAACTCGACAGGTGAAGACAATGAAATGGGATGATCCAATAGTCAAGGAAGTAAGAACGGCGCGCGAGAATCTGTGGAAGGAATCCAACTATGATATTGACCGATTTTGCGCGGAACTTAAAAAGAAGCAAAAACCGCATGGTTTGAGGATATAGCGAATTGCATAATTAATCCACGTTTGTTTTGACAAACGGGGACACCGT
>MCBF01000001.1:810937-816276 GCA_001742785.1 Candidatus Altarchaeales archaeon IMC4 | reverse complement strand
GCCACCCCACCGACCCTTATGGAGTTCAGCGACTCCCATGAAAAGAGACCAATTCGCATGTTAGGATATTATCAAAAAAATGTTAAAACAAGGAGGGGTGTGAACAAGAATGAACTTCACGACCCCGGTAAAAAACGCATCAGTCAAGTATCCTTATCTCGTAGGATGTCTTGCCCTTTGTGACTTCTGCTTTGCCTTCCCTTGCCAGCCAGCCGATCGCCATCAACACTATGGTTGAGTCGCTTTTCGATATTTTCTGCGCCGCATTCAGGGGGACTTTGCCCTTGCCCTTAAATGCTTCATATACCTCGCCGGCTGCTTTCCCTATTTCCGTCCATATATCCATTTTAATAACTCCCCGCCCCCATTATTAATATATTTAGTTGTATGGATTTAAATCAAAAGGTGCCAGAATGATAACAATTGGTAAGGAATCTATGAATTACGAGGGCGGGGCAAAAAAGGAGTGGCTTGTCACAAACGGGCTTGGCGGCTATGCATCCTCAACCGTTATCGGCGCAAACACGAGAAAGTACCACGGGCTTTTAGTCGCAGCGCTTGAGCCTCCGCTTAAGCGGCACGTCCTGCTTTCAAAACTTGAAGAGGACGTGGTTGTTGACGGGGTGGTTTACCAGCTTTCGACGAACAAATACCGTGATGTCGTAAACCCCCAGGG
Organism: Candidatus Altarchaeales archaeon IMC4; assembly: GCA_001742785.1. Lineage (GTDB taxonomy): Archaea > Altiarchaeota > Altiarchaeia > IMC4 > IMC4 > IMC4. Next base: position 815,600 of record MCBF01000001.1, on the reverse strand, counting down.
ATTCGCGAACCAGGAGGGCTTCGTGTGGGACCTGTTCCCGTTCTTTGCCTATAAAGCAGGCGGCATCACGATCAAGAAAATGGTTTTCATGATCCACGGTTTCAATGCCGTCGTTATTTCGTACAAGATTGATAACCCCCAAAAAAAGGCATTTGATCTGAAAATCCGCCCGCTTGTCAACTGCCGCTCGTTCCATGAGAACCTGCATTCTTCTTCGATCGGATGGAAATTCGACGAAGAAGCAAAGGAGAAATACACTTCGATCGATGCATCATACCCCCACGCGCCGGGGCTTGTCATCGGCTGCGATTCCATGCGCTACAAAAGCGGCGGCTTCTGGGTGAAGGACATGGTGTACGAACAGGAAGGGGCGCGCGGATACGATGACACTGATGACCTGTTCTGCCCCGGGGAGTTTTCGGTTACTGTTGACGGCAACAGCACGAGGATTAACGTGCTTGCCTCCGGTGGTTGCGACGCAAAAGCGGTTTTCAGGAGGTTTTATTCCGAGGAGGCCGTCGATTACGCTACCTTGTTCGAAAACGAGAAGAAACGGCTCGAAAAAGTCTGGTATAACTTTTATCAAGACATCGAGCACCGGTTTATAAGCGATACGAAGATTCATAACGTGGACTTCAAGTTCGAGGATTGCGAAGAAAAAAACCAGAAGATTAACGAGCTTTTGGTGGCATCCGATGCCTTCGTCGTGAAAAGAAGCGGAGGCACCTCGATAATCGCAGGGTATCACTGGTTTTCGGATTGGGGGCGTGACACCATGATCTCGCTGCCAGGGCTTTTGCTCGTTACAAAAAGATTCGAAGATGCGAAGGCGGTTCTCGGGACATACGCAAGGAACAGTAAAAACGGGTTGATCCCGAACAGGTTTTCGCCGGACGGGACCCACGATTACAATTCCGTTGACGCCTCGTTGTGGTTCATTTACGCCGTTCACAAGTTCGCACAGCACACGAACGACTACGAGTTTGTGAATAGGAGGCTGTGGGGCGCGATGAATGGCATAATCGATGCATACATCAAAGGAACCGATTTCGGCATACGCATGGACAGCGACGGCTTAATCTCGCACGGCGCAGGTTGCAACCAGCCGCTGACCTGGATGGATGCACTGGTTGAAGGGGCCCCGGTCAGCCAAAGAAGCGGCAAGGCGGTAGAGGTCAATGCCCTGTGGTACAATGCGCTCAAGGTGATGGAGGCGCTCTCAAAAAGGTTCGAAGAAGACCCGTTCGGATACTGGAAACTTTCCGAAAGAACAAGAAAAAGCTTCAACGGTTTGTTCTGGAACAACGAGAAGGGGTGTTTATACGACGTCATCTCGGATACCAAAGACGCTTCGGTTCGGCCCAACCAGATTCTTGCAGTCAGCCTGCCTTTTGCGGTTTTGGATAAGCAGTACTGGCTGCCAACGGTTGATAAGGTCACCGCCGAGCTGTACACACATTATGGGTTAAGAAGCCTATCGCCAACGGAGGGGGGTTACAAGGGGACATGCGCCGGCAACCAGGCCCAGAGGGACGGGGCATACCATCAGGGGACGGTTTGGCCGTGGCTTCTGGGGCCCTTCGTAACCGCTTATCTGAGGGCGAAAAACATCGGAAGAATAGAAAGCAGCCGAAGCATGGAAAGCAAAAAGTTCGCAAGGCAGTGCATAGAAAAAGCGCTTGAGAATATTTCCGACGCAGGCCTCGGTGCGATATCCGAAATCTTCGACGGGGACCCGCCGCACACTGCAAGGGGGTGCATATCGCAGGCATGGAGCGTCGGGGAACTCTTGCGCTGCTACAGAGAGGATGTTTTATAGCATTTATTTGAATTAGAATAGTAAATTGAAAAAGGATATAGAGCCAATCCTGAACGAGGTCAAGGAAGGCCTTAAAAAGATTTACGGCAAGCGATTAGAAGGGCTTGTTTTGTACGGTTCGCATGCAAGGGGTGATGCGGATGCCGGCTCTGACATAGACTTAATTGTCCTGCTGGACAAGGTAGAAAACCCTATGGATGAGCGAAAGAAATTCTTTGACAAGATATGGGCGCTGGACATGAAGTACGATACTGTGATATCCGCAATTCCATTCGACAGCAATAGTTACAGGGAGAGAAACCTGCCGCTTCTGCTTAACGCCAGAAGTGAAGGGATTTACGTATAGTACGATGAAAAACGAAAACAAGGACATACGCGGTCTTTTAGATAAGGCGAAAGAAAGTCTTGCCGCTACAGAAAGCCTGTTCCGCGATGGGTTTTATGATTATTCGGCAGGCAGGGCATATTATGCGATGTTCTACGCCGCAGAGGCCGTGTTAATAACAAAAAATATCTCGTTCTCGAAACATAACGCAGTTATAAGCGGCTTCGAGAAATATTTTATAAGGAGCAGATATTTCCTCGGAAACTGCACCACTATCTCGCAAACGCCTTTGATTTAAGGCAGGCAGGGGATTACGCTACAATGGGTGCAGTGGACAGGGGTGATGTTGAAATCCTTATAAAGCAAACGAAGGAATTCATTGCACTTATTGAGGATTACCTGAAGGATAAGGTATATATCAGATAAAGATTAAACCAAGATGAAACCAGACATGATTTTCGAGGTATCGTTTGAGGTATGCAACAAGGTCGGCGGGATATACACAGTCATCAAGTCAAAGGCGCCCAGGATGGTGGAATACTACGGCGACAAGTACTGTGCGGTAGGTTCCTACGACCGCAAAAAATCACCCCTTGAATTCGACACCGCAAAAACCCCGGCTTCGATGAAGGGCGCTTTTGACGACATGGAAAAATCCGGCATAAAGTGCTACTACGGGACGTGGCTGATTTCCGGCAGGCCGAAGGCGATACTGATCGACTCTTCCGGTTTCATGAAAGAGGCAAACCGCATAAAGGGCGATTTGTGGGAGCATTACAAGGTCGACTCCATAAAGAGCGAGTTCATGTTCGACGAGCCGGTTGTTTGGGCATTTGCCGCGGGGATGCTGGTAGAGAAGCTGGCGGGCAAATCCGATGGCAATGTCTCCGCACAGTTCCACGAGTGGCTTGCAGGAGCAGGCCTTTTGTACCTCAAGATGAATAATTCCCCTGTCGGCTGCGTGTTCACAACACACGCCACTACGCTTGGCAGGACGCTTGCGGGTGCGGACGTAGACCTGTACAAGATGGTCAACGAGGGGGTTGAATCAAGGGAGATCGCAAGCCTTGACCTTGCCAGAAGGTACGGGGTCCTGGCAAAGCACACGATGGAGGTGGCCTGCGCCAACGTATGCGATGTCTTCTCGACGGTCAGCGAGATAACCGGAAAGGAGGCCCAGTACACCCTCGGCAGAAAGCCCGACATACTGCTTCCGAACGGGATAACCATGGAGGAGAACATAACCGTGGAGGAGCTGGCAATCATGCGCCGCGAGTACAGAAAGCACATGAGGGCGTTCTTCAGCGCTTACTTTTCAAGGTATTATGAGATAGACTTCGACCACATAAGGAGCATATTCATCTCGGGCAGGTACGAGTTCCACAACAAGGGGCTCGACATATTCATCGAGTCGCTGGGGAAGATCAATGAACGGCTGAGGTCTGAAAAGTCGAAAAGGATTGTGATAGCGTTCATATCGGTGCCTGCCTCGGTGCGCGGCGAAAAGACGACCGTCCTGAAGGACCATTCCCTTTACCGCGAAATGGAGGAATGCATCGAGGAGAACCTGCCGTACATAAAGGGGCTTATCATGGATTCCCTTGTCAGGGGAAAGATACCGAAAGACACGTGCGACCTGTTTGATGACGAATTCGTAGATACCTGCAGGAACATGGTTGCGCACTTCATCGAAAAGAGGGGCCAGTCCCCGGCAAAAAATCCGCCGCTTTGCGCCTTTGAGCTCGATTACCCCGAAGAAAACGATCCCATAATAAGTGCCCTGGCCAAAAACGGCCTCCTGAACCGCGAGGGGGACAACGTAAAGGTGATATTTTACCCCGCTTATCTTGCCCCCGGCGACCGCCTGATCGGGCTGAGCTACGATAAGGTAATGATGACCTTTGACCTTGCGGTTTTCCCGTCATATTACGAGCCTTGGGGCTATACCCCTCTTGAGGCGGCAAAAATGGGGGTTATGGCGGTAACCACGGACCTGTCCGGGTTCGGAAAGTTCATAGGCGACAAAAGCGACGGCATTTCCGTCATAAAACGGGATAACCGGCCCGATAGGGACGTTGTCGAGGATTTGACAAACAAGGTATACCAGACAATTACGCTTGCAAGAAACGAAAGGGTTAACCACCGGCTGGACGCAAGAAGGCTGGCATCGCTTGCGGACTGGAGCGTGCTTGCGAAAAACTACGTGAAGGCGCACGAGATGGCGCTTGAGAAGGCTAAGAAGAATAAGGCGTAGAAAAAATCGTAACTGTTTAGCTAACTGCCAAGAGCAGCGACACGCCGCTGCTCCAAGTACTCCCATCCCTCTTCCATGAAACTCTTACCCTGCAATTTCCATGTCGCCATCACGCTGGCCATTATCGCGAACATACGCATCCCTTTCTCCGAGCGATGTCCGCCAAATATTTTCCTCGCTACAACAGGGTGCCTCAGCAGACGTTCTGCGTGGTTGTTATCCGGTGGAACAACTGGATTATACATGAACACGAATAATTTTTCCC
>MCBF01000001.1:802986-810837 GCA_001742785.1 Candidatus Altarchaeales archaeon IMC4 | reverse complement strand
AGCAAATTTGTGTCGCACATGCGGCTGATTCTATAGGAATCAGGCACACGCCCGAATCTACGATTCGGTCGCGTGCCCGAACCGAAGGTTCGGTTGCATGTTACGACAAGAGGGTGGCGATAAAAATATACCGCATCGAAGCCGGCGACTTCAACCTGATGCGAAAATACATCGTGGGGGATTTGAGGTGCCACCCTGCGAAAAACAAGCGCCGCCTGATATACGAATGGGCGAAGAGGGAGTTTTTGAATATGTCAAGGGTGTCTGAATTCGGTTTTTGCCCCGAACCTGTAGCATTCCAGAAGAACGTCCTTGTGATGGGGCTTGTAACCTACGAAGACGGACCTGCGCCGAAACTGAAGGATGCCGTAATCGAGGATGCCGGATGCTGTTTTAATAAGGTGGTCGAATGCATCAGGTGCATGTACTCAAAAGGCCTCGTGCACGGGGACCTGAGCGAGTACAACATTCTAGTCTCTGACGAGGACAAACCCGTCCTGATAGATTTCTCGATGGGTGCTTTAGTGGAGGACCCGATTGCACAGGAGCTTCTTCACAGGGACATCAGAAACGTAACGAAATATTTCAGGAAGTTCGGTGTCGATGCAAATGAAAACGATGTGCTGGGAGCCGTTACGGGCGGCTAAATGTATTTTGACTCTACCTCGTTGCGTATGCCGCGAAGCATTGCCGCGAAAAAGCCGGAAAGCAGTTTTCCGGTATCAAAAACCAGGTCCTTTTGAGCCGATTCTGCAATCGTGCCTTTTCGCAGTAGATAATCTACGTTGCAGATGAGCCGGACATAGCGGCCAGTGCCCTCCAGAATAAATAAGGCTCTGATGGCAGATGTGCCGGAGCCCACCTGCATGAATTCTATGGCCTTATTTGGCTTAATGACTTTTTTTGTTATCTCCCACTTAACCGTGTCGTTTCCGAGTTTTACGGTCCACTTGCTGGTGTTTCCGCTTGCGGCGACCTCTACGTCTAAAATGTCATGCACAACCTTTGGGAAATCCTTGACATCCTCAAGAGCCTTGAATATCTCAGACGCTTCAGCATCTATTAGCACGGATTTCCTTATTTGCATATTCGCCGCTGCTTCCTGAAAGAAGCCCCCTAAGATGAGGTTTTACCCGAATAGCGATGCAAGCCCGGATACCGCTTCTTCCTCAGATACCTTTTCTTCGGCCTTCTTTTCGGCCTTCTTTTCAGCCGCCGCCGGTGCCGCTGCCGCAGGTGCTGCCGCAACAATCGGTGCTGCCGTCTTTATCGCTTCGTCTATGTTCACGCCATCAAGGGCTGCGACGAGCGCCTTTATCCTTGCATCATCGGCTTTAACGCCGCCTGCTTCCAGTACCTTCTTCATGCCTGCTTCATCAACCTTCTGACCGGCAGAGTGTAAAAGCATTGCTGCATATACATATTCCATTTTTTGCCTCAAAGAATTTTTATTTTCGACTCTCTCCAAAGAGAATTTTATATATTGTGTTGTATTGTTTAAAAATAAAAAGCTCACATCAGGTTCACGCCGCTGCCGGCGACTTCGACCTTAACGAGGGTTTTAACATCGCGCCCCGTTTTATTCTTCACGATTTCGACGCCGCTGCCGCGCTCGATCACACAGATGATGTCCTGTATCTTCGCGCCAGCTTTCTCAAGCCCGCCGATCGTGGCGACCATCGTGCCGCCCGTCGATATCACCGCATCGACTATCAGGACGCGGTCGCCTTTTTTTATCTCGTTAAGGTAGAGTTTGCCCTTGCTGTAACCGGTCTCCTGGTCAAGGACCACCTCGCCCGGCAGCCAGTACTGCTTCTTGCGGATGATGTTCACGGGGATTCCGGTCGCAATCGAAAGCGCGGTCGATATGTGGATGCCCATCGCCTCCATCGTAACGATAACGTCGAAGTCCGTGCCGCAATTTTTTATTATCTCGTCAGCAATCTCGCAGAGAAGCTTCGGCTCGACGCGCGGGATGCCGTCGGTTACGGGGTGTATGAAATAGTCGTACTGCCCGCGCTTTATTATAGGTGCGGACTTCAGGGTTTTTTTCAGTAAATCCAGCATTTTCGATAAAAGTATTAGTGTTCTGCGCCGGGGTTGGTTTGTACTCATATCAAGAGAACAACTCACACGACAGGCATCACTCCGTCGCCATCATACAAGAGCCGTTTCGGCGCAGTGTAGCCCCTGGTTTGCAATGCTGTTCATGGTTCGCAGCATTCTTCGCAAAGGGCCTTTATTTTATTGGAATACACAATAATAAGGTATAATGATTTTGCAGTGGCAAAATCAGTACACGTGAAACACTATGTGTTTCAGTGTCCCGCGAATCGAAAGATTCGCGTGGATACCAAAACCAGAAGGGTTTTGCTTATCTACTTCAAGCGGGGGTGCTGGAGTGGTCAAACAGGCAGGGCTTAGGATCTGGAAGTCACGTCGAGGAGATGACTGACCAAAGAGAAGAAACCCTGTGGCGCAGGCCTACGCGAGTTCGAACCTCGTCCCCCGCAACCCTTTCTTTTAGAAAAAGAAAGCGTTGATGGAAAGAAAATGGAATTTCACTTCGTGAAATTCTAAAAAAGGGAAAGTGGGTTGATAAGGGGACACGCGTTTGCGAAGCAAACGGTGTCCTGTGAATCGAAATTCACACGGAAAACCGTAGGTTTTCCACTTATGTTCCGAACCTCGTCCCCCGCAACCTTTTATTTTACAAAAAGTCGGATTCGCAAAGCGAATCAAACAATCGTGCTAAAAAAGTGAAAACATACGAATACGAAAACCCCAACAGGGTTGCGCTCACAGAAGAGTTGAGGAACGCAGCAAGCAAGAACAAGGCGGCAATATGGGCGGCTGTCGCTGAGAAACTGTCCAAAACCGGCAAAAACCGCTGCGAAGTAAACGTTGGGGATATCGCGAAGAACGCCTCGGAAAAGGAGGCCGTTGTCGTCCCAGGCAGGGTGCTTGGCTTTGGTAAAATAGGCAAGATGGAGATTGCTGCATTCTCGTTCACACAAGGTGCAAGGAAAAAGATAATAGAGTCCGGCGGTAAGGCGATGTCAATACCGGATTTGATCAAAAAGAGCCCGAAAGGCTCAAACGTAAGGATACTAGGTTAAGCTAAAATGATTATAGATGCAGACGGATGCGTGCTTGGGCGGCTTGCGACGTTCGCCGCAAAAAAGGCGCTGTTGGGGCAGGACGTGATCGTGGTTAATGCCGAGAAGGCGGTTATCACAGGCAGCAGAAGCGAAATACTTGAAAGTTACGTCGGCACCCTTATCAGGAAGAACAAGCAGAGTTATCTTAAAGGGCCGTTCAGCCAAAAGCGGCCGGACAGGTTTGTCCGCAGAACAATCAGGGGGATGCTGCCTGTCACAAAGCAGCACGGCAAGGATGCCTTCAAGAGGGTCATGACCTACGCAGGTGTGCCTGAAGAACAGATAAAGAAAAACCACAAGATAGAAAAACTGAAAATCGAGACCCCCGGCACAATAAAAAAGGCCGCAGGGGTCACGGTCGGCGAGATATGCGCCTTCATCGGAGGAAAAAATTCTTAAGAAGATGGCAAAAAAGATAGTTCATATATCAGGCAAGAGGAAGATGGCATCGGCAAGGATAACGATTACCGATGGCAACGGCACGATAAGGATAAACAACGTTCCGGTCGATATATTCGGTTCGGATGCATTGAACATGAAGGTCAAGGAAACGCTTTTGATCGCATCAGACCAGATTGATCTCAATAAGATAAACATAGACTTAAAAGTGAAGGGGGGCGGCATCATGGGACAGTCCGATGCGATATGTTCTTCAATCGCACGCGGGCTTTGCGAGTGGGTCGGAGGCGACGCTTTGCTTAACGCGTACACTTCTTACGACCGAACGCTCATAGCAGGCGACCACCGCCTGACAGAGACGCATAAGCCGTCGCAAAGCAGCAAGGGCCCAAGACACAAGAGGCAGAAGTCGTACAGATAGCCCTTTTCTTTTCCAAAAGAAAAGTGCTATCATCCCAAAAGAAAAGGTGATAGTTCATAATACAACAAGAAAAATCAATCAAGATTAACCTAAAACTGAAGGAGGGCAAAGCCCTCATGCGGTTTGGAAAAAATGATAATACCAATCAGATGCTTTACGTGCGGGAAACCGATAGCGCAGGACTGGGAAGAGTTTGAGAAGAGGAGCAAGAAGGAAAAAACCAATGACGTTCTCGATTCGTTGGGGTATACAAGGTACTGCTGCAGGCGGATGTTCATAGCGCACTGCGAGATAATCGATGAAACCATGCAATACAAAAAATTCTAAGACAAGAAATTTCGCTTTTAGCGAAATTTGTGTCGCATTATCTGAAATTCAAAGAATTTCAGAATAATCACGATGAAATACACGAAATTCGAAAAGGCGCGCCTAATTGGGGCGAGGGCACTGCAGATAAGGATGGGTGCCCCGGTTCTCGTCAAGAGGCCGGCGTCTGTGAACAGCCCGATCGATATCGCAAAACTGGAGTTGGAAAAGGACGTTCTTCCACTGACTGTCAGGCGGCACGACATCGAGAATCTGAAAGATTCTCGTGGCTTTGTAATTCCCTGAATTACAAAATGAGTAGTATAAAGGCACTAAGGGCGCGGAAGGTTCTGGACAGCAGGGGCAACCCGACTATAGAGGTCGATATCATAACAGATGGTTTGTTCAGGGCGGCGGCCCCGAGCGGTGCATCATGCGGCGAGCACGAGGCCGTCTCATTCCCGAAAAGCGTCGATGAGTGCGTTTCGGAAGTAAAAGATGGTATCGCAAAGAGGATTGTCGGCCGCCATGCAGATGTCGTCGAAATAGACAAGCTTCTGCGGGAGATCGACGGCACAGGCAACTTTTCAAGGATCGGCGGGAACCCCGCGGTCGCGATATCCATGGCGGTTGCCAAGGCAGAGGCATCCTCCAAGGGCATCCCGCTTTACGCTCACGTCAACAAGCTTCTCGGGTCTTTCGGCTGCAAAACAAAAACAGGAATGCCGATGCCGCTTGGAAACGTTTTGGGCGGCGGCGCGCATGCGGTCGGCGGGACGAACATCCAGGAGTTCCTTGTCGTTTCGCAGGGGAAAACTGCGTCCGAATCGGTCTTCGCGAATGCGCAGGTTCATAAAAGGGTCAAGGAGAAACTAATGGGAAAGTACCCCGGCATCGCAATCGGCAAGGGGGACGAGGGCGCGTGGGTCGCACGCGTCGATGACGAAGAGGCGTTGGAGATAGTATCATCGGCATGTTCGCAGGTCGGCGATGAGTCGGGTGTCTCAATCAAGCCGGGCCTTGACATGGCTGCAAGCGAGTTGTGGGACGGCAAAAAAAAGAAGTACATATACCGTGGCGTCGAAAGGACAAATGATGAGCAGATAGATTTCGTGCTCGGGCTAATAGAGGATTATCGGTTGTACTACGTCGAGGACCCGATGGAGCAAAACGATTTTGACGGCTTTGCCCGGCTCACAAAAAAGGCACACTGCCTGGTATGCGGCGACGACCTGTTTGTTACAAACGCGGCCCGGTTCTCGCAGGGCATTAAAATAAAAGCAGCCAATTCAATATTAATTAAGCCCAACCAGATTGGGACGATGAGCGATATGCTAATGGCTGTCGCTTTGGCGATTAACAACGGTTACGCTGCGGTGGTCTCGCACCGCTCGGGCGAAACTGCCGACGATACGATAGCGCACATAGCCTTCGGCGTCGGGGCGCAGATGATAAAAACCGGAGCCGTCGGCGGAGAGCGTATTGCAAAATTAAACGAATTAATAAGAATCGAAGAGGGATTATATGGAAACTAAAGCATCGCAAATGGAGGGGGGGGAAGAGACATTACTGGTACCGCTTGATGACCCTGTAGTTGGGTATCTGACGAACGGCGTTCATGTCGGTCTGAAATACAAAAGCGCTGACATGAAGCCGTTTATATATAAAATCAGGCCAGATAAGCTGTGCGTTTTCGACGTATCGAAAATAGACGAGCGCCTCAAGGTCGCTTCCAGGTTTATCGCAAGCTACCTGCCTGAGGAAGTTCTTGTCGTTTCAAACAGGATTTACGGCAAGAAGTCTGCGGAGCAGTTCGCAAAGGCGATAGGCTGTAAGGCGTTTACGAAGCGCTGGGTTTCAGGGACGCTCACGAACCCCAATATAGAGACATTTTCCGAGCCTAAGCTTCTTGTGGTTACGGACCCGACCGCAGACCAGCAGTCGATAAAAGAGGCGGCCGAGATGGGGGTCGCGGTTGTTGCGATATGCGACTCGAACACGAGGATAAAGAACATTGACCTGGTCGTCCCGTCAAACAACAAGGGCAAGCAGTCAATAGCGCTGATCTACTGGGTGCTGGCAAGGGAGGTTGCAAAGGCACACGGCAAAAAATTCGACATGAAATTCGAGGACTTCGTATCGCAGGCAGAGCCGCAGGAGTACCTTATCAAGGCCCAGGAGCAGTTGAGGCTTTACAACAGGAAGAGGAAGAAGTCGAAGAGGAAATAGTTATATGGGTTAGATCCTCACAGCGACACCCCGTTCAGCCAGATATCTCTTAACGACTGGAATCGGGTACTGCCCAAAGTGGAAAATCGATGCTGCTAAAGCCGCGTCGGCGTGCCCCTTCGTGAACGCCTCTAAGATGTGCCGGGGTTCCCCGACGCCGCCCGATGCGATGACCGGGATGTTCACCGCGTCCGATATCGTTCTTGTCAGTTCAAGGTCGAAGCCTTCCTTTGTTCCGTCCTTGTCCATTGAGGTCAGCATGATGTCACCTGCACCGAGTTCCTCGGCCTTTTTCGCCCATTCCACGGCGTCGATGCCTGTCATTTCGCGCCCGCCGTATATCGAGCATTCGAATCCGCTTTTCGTGCTTCCTGTGCGCTTGGCATCGATTGCGACCACGATGCACTGGCTGCCGAATTTCCTGGCACCAGCCCTGATAAGCCCCGGGTCTTTGATTGCGGCCGTGTTTATAGAAATCTTGTCCGCGCCTGCCCTTAGCATCCGCTTCATGTCCTCGACACTTCGTATCCCCCCGCCGACAGTCAGCGGCATGAAAACCTGCTCGGCGACCTTCTCGATGACGTGCACCATCGTCTCCCTGCGCTCGTGGCTTGCGGTGATGTCGAGGAATATCAACTCGTCGGCTCCGTCCTCGTAGTACTTCTTTGCGAGTTCGGCTGGCTCTCCAGCGTAGCGGATTTTCTTGAACTTCACGCCCTTGACGACCCTGCCCTCTGGGACCGAAAGGTCGCAGTCGAGGCAGGGGATTATTCTTTTTGTTAACATCTTTTGCCGTTGGGTTCGTGTAAAGCATGAACCCGACCTTGTTTGGTCCGCACATCTGCGGACAGGCTAGGGATTATTCGTTTGGTTAGCATTTTGGTTTAATACATCCGCTATCATCCGGACTCGATAATCTCATTTACCTTTTCAAGCAGTGAAGGTATGTGATTAACAATAACGTCCCACACAATGACGTAGTTCACTCCTAAATAATCATGAATCAGAACGTCCCGCATCCCTGCCATTTCCCGCCATTCTACTTCAGGGTATTCTTGTTTGAATTCATCAGGAACCTTCTTAGCCGCTTCCCCGATTATTTCCAGACTTCGGACAAAGGCCTTTTTCAGGGTTTCGTTACAGGCAAAATCATCATAACTTAGGCATCCGGATTCGCCAACAAGATATTCGCATTCATCCCGTATGTGCTTCAGGTATTCACGACAATCCTTCAATGTACACTACCTCCTTAAGTATATATGGTTTTATATACGGGCTTATGCTGTCCTTTGTAACCAAGTCCACCTTTCTGCCGAACAACTTTTCAAGGAAAAA
>MCBF01000001.1:797795-802886 GCA_001742785.1 Candidatus Altarchaeales archaeon IMC4 | reverse complement strand
TCAAGCGGAAATTCGAAACCTTCATGACAGGGGACAGGTTCAAAATCGGCTGCCTTGAGGTAGAACCTGTGCATGTGGACCACTCCGTGCCTGGCGCTTACGGCTTTATCATCCACACTACTGAAGGCGCGGTCATCTACACCGGGGACCTCAGGCTTCACGGAAACAATCCCCGGATGACCATGGACTTTGTCGAAAAGGCGAAAGAAGCCCGCCCTGTTGCGATGGTTTCGGAAGGCACGAGGATTGACGTGCCGACCGACAATTCATCCGAAGCGACCGTTTACGATGCGTCCGTAAAGATCACGCAGGGCGCAAAGGGGCTGGTCATAGCAGACTTCAATTTCAAGGACGTTGACCGCTTCAGGACGTTCTACAAAATAGCAAAGGAGCGGGGCAGGAAGATGGTGATAAGCTTCAAGCACGCCTGCTTTCTTGAGCGCTATGCGTCCGACAGGAAACTGAACGTGCCTGATTCCCGCGATGGCAATATCATGCTCCTGAAGCCAAAAAGGCTGACGGGAACCTACGCCGACGAGGATTACACCGACAAATACATCAAGAGCCGCCTTGATTACCAAAACATCATAACCGCCGAAGAGATAAGGAAAAGCCAGAAGGATTACCTTGTGGTTTTGAACTTCTGGTACTTCAACAGCCTCGTTGACCTGAAGCCAGAAAACGGCACATACATCCACTCGCTTTCCGAGCCGTTTAACGAGGAGATGGAGGCAAGCTTCGGGCGCATGAAAAACTGGCTCGACCATTTCAAACTCGCCTTCCGTCAGGCGCACTGTTCGGGCCACGCGCCGGCGTCCGACCTGAAGCAGGTGATAGAAGGCATAAGCCCGAAGGTCCTGCTGCCGATACATACCGAACACCCGGAGATGTTCGAGGGGTTCGCCGCTAAGATGAAGGTCGAAAACGTCACGTTTGGCAGGCGTTTTATCATTGAATAAATCTACACAAGGCAATTCACATCTTTTCAACCCGCCCCATTACCTGCTCCCAGTTTGGCAGGTTCATCTGGCAGCCCCATTTTTCAACGACGAAAGAGGCGGTTGCGTTACCTATTTTTGCGGCTTCTGTGGTTTCATACCCGCGAAGACATGCGGCGATAAATCCGGCATTGAAAGCGTCGCCTGCCCCTGACGTATCAAGCGCCTCTGTTTTAAAAGCAGGCACGTTTATCTGCGTGCTTCTTAAATAAACGCTGCAGCCGTTCTTCCCGTTTGTTATGATGAAAACCTTTGGGCCAAGTTTGTTTGAGATCCCAAACCCGATCTTGCGCAGGTGCTCCATTTCGTGATTGTTGAGTATAAGCACGTTCGTCTTTTTCAGTATGGTATATATCTCCTCAGGAACTTTTGAGAATTTGAATACCCCGTACCCCGGGTTGTAGACCAGAAACTTGTTGGTGCAAAACTTTGCAACCTGCTTCTGGAGATTCAGGTACGTCCTTGACATATAAACCGCCTTCGCCGATGCGATGATGTCCTTGTCGGGAACCTGCTCGTCCAGCTTGTCTGTCAGGCCCTTGTAGAAAAAGCTGATCTGCCTGCCGTTGTTCTTGAAGAATATCGAGTGCGTGGTGTCTCCGAACATCGCCGTAAGGTGCACCTTTATTCCGAGGTTCTGGAGGTATCTGCGGTAATCCTCGGCATCCGAGCCGATCACGCTGACAAGCCCTGTTTTAAGCCCGAGGACGCTTGCGGCAACCGCGGTGTTGGCACCCATCCCGCCGTAAAACTTCTGGGGGTTCTTGGCCTCCGCCGCCTCGTTTATCTTCGGGAAGGTGTCCACTTCATAAAAGTGGTCAATCGCGGTGTCTCCGAAAACCAGCAAATCCAGTTCAGAACCAGCCATATATTTAATTGGAAACAGGTAAATAAATGACAGGGCAAATTCGGACGGCCTGAAAAGATATGGAAAAAATCGAAGAGATAAAAAATCGATTGGCCGGGTATAAACAAGAACTAAGAAGCGAGTTTGGTGTTAAGGAACTTGGTATTTTTGGCTCTTATGTTCGGAAAGAGCAGAAAGAAGATAGCGACATTGACGTACTTGTAGAATTTGGAGGGCCCGTCAGTCTTCTAAAACTGGTCGGTTTGGAAAATCGGCCTACTGATTCCTTCGGCGTGAAGGTAGACCTAATCCCAAGGGCAGATATTCGCCCCGAACTAAAAGAAAAGATTTTACACGAAACAATCTACGTATAAGATGGATCGCGACAGCAGTATATACGTCAGGGATATGCCGGAAACGATGAAAAAGGCCGAAGAGTTTGTTTCTGGCATGGATTACGAGGAGTTTATTAGTGACGAAAAAACAAGTTACGCGGTCGTGCGCTGCGTTGAGGTCATGGGTGAAGCAGCTAAACACGTCCCGGATCCTATTCGCCGGAAATATCCACAGATGCCTCGGAGAGACATTGCTGGAATGAGAGATAAGATTATCCATTTTTACTTCGGCGTAAACCTTGAAAGGGTTTGGTTGGTAGTCAAGGAAGATATCCCTGATTTAAAACCGGATCTCGAAAGGATTTTGGGGGATCTGCAAAGATGAAAATAGTGATTTCGATAGGCGGCTCCGTCTTGGTGCCCGACGGCATGGACGCAGGATACGTAAAAGAGTTTGCAGGATTCATAAAAGAACTTTCAAAAAAACATGAGGTTTCTATCGTTACCGGCGGCGGAAGGCTCGCAAGAAACTACATAGAGGCGGCGCGCAAATTCGGGGCATCCGAAACGTCCTGCGACATCATAGGGATAAGGGCGACCCGGATGAACGCCAGCGTGCTTATCTCAGCGATTGGAAATTCCGCAAACCCCGAGCCGCCGAAAAGCTTCCTTGACGCAAAGAAGTATCTTGGCGCCGGCAAAATCGTCGTGATGGGCGGAACCCACCCAGGGCACTCGACCGACGGAGTGGCGGCGATGCTTGCGGAGTACATCGGCGCGGATTTGTTCATAAATGTCAGCAATGTAGATGGCATCTACGACAATGACCCGAACAAGAACCCGGACGCGAAACTTTATGGCAGCATCTCGATAGACAAGGTCATCGGGATGATAAGCGGCTCATCTCTTGGCGCCGGAAAATATGAGATGGTCGACCTTTTGGCAGCGAAGGTGATTCAAAGGTCGGGAATACGGTGTATATTCGCGGGGAAGGACATCAGGAACCTGAAGAATGCGATTGAAGGAAAGAAATTCACAGGGACGATCGTCGACCGGAAATAACCGTTAAAACAAGAGGGGTTATATACACCTCGATTACGCCGGAAAGAAGAAGCAGCGCAACGGCAATCAAAAGCAGGTTTATCGAGTCGAGTACTATGTGATTTCTTGCCTTGGTCTTGTAATGCTGCTTGTACTATATCTTCCTTCAGGAATTTATATTGAGAGGGTTATTCAAACCCCTCAAATATGAATGGGCCGGATTTGACACAAAGGCAGAGGTTAGTCAAGAAAACCAAGCGCCTCGTCAATCCTGCCTAATTCTATGCCGCTTGTCCTTGTGCCGGTTACGTAGCCGCTTGAGTTCGCTATAACGCCCGATTTCACGAAGGGGAATCCGAAGTTTACCGAACCCGCAAGCCCCGGCACCTTGAATATCTTCTCCAGTTCCGCAAGTGTTTCCTCGGCTTCCGGGTGGACGAGAAACCCCTTGCTGGTCGCTATACAGCAGGATCCGACTTCCTCGTAAAGGGCAATGTCGCATTGTATCACCTCGACGCCCAGCGCGTCTTCTATGTCGGATGCGTCAAGAACCCGGGGGCTGACTATCGCCGCCTTGTCATTGCAGGCAATCATGTTTCCCGTGGCAGTATGCTTGTCGAAAACCTTTTCTACGACGACGCCGAACTGCGACACAAAATCCTTTATCTTTTTCAGTTCCTCGTCCGAGACGAAATACGGCAGCAAGAGGCCGTTTGAATTGCCAGAGCAGAAAAGCCCCACGAGGTTTGTCCCGTAAATCTTCGTCCTGTAAACCGGGACCCCTAGGACGTCGCACTCCGGGAAGTTCTCGGAAAGGATCGCGTACTTGTCAGTAGCCATACCGAAAAGCCCGACGAAATCCTCCCCCTGTATCGATGTCTGCTGGAGGTGCATTCTATGCAAGCGATGCGGTTACCTTGTCGCCGTCCCGGACCACTTCGACAGTGACCCTGCGAGGCGGCTTCTGTATTCCCCGCTTCCAGAGGGTCTCGTTCAGGGACGCGTCCAGCTTTATCTCGGTTGCCTTCGTGTGCCTTAAAAGAAACTCGTTCACTATGTTCACTGCCTTATTGGCGCGCTTGTTCCTCTTTGCACCAAATGCAGCCCTCAGTGGAATCGTGTACTTTACCTTTGTCTCCTTCTTCTCTTTTTTTGCTGTCGTCTTTTCCATTTTGATTAACGAATGTAATGACTAACGTCGTAGTCTGATACCGGGGCTTCATTATTTATCGCAACCCTCGGCAGGGGGATCGGCGCCGGAAGCCGGACCTCGCGCGAAAGCACCGTCGCCTCGACTATGCAGTTTGTGAGTATCACGTTGTGGACATGTTCTGCCATTTCCCTGGGCAGGTTCTTGCCGTTGCTTTTTGCCCACTCCTCCAATGCCTTGTCGATGTTTTCGGCAGGCCCCTCGACGAGAACCTCGCCCTCCACCCTTATGAATCCGACATCCGGCTCGTAATTGCACATGAATTTGAAGCCGACCGAAAGCTTATCGCCTGCCTTTGAAACGGCGGTCAGGGTACTGTTGTTGCTTATATTCATCGGCTGCGTCGGATTTTTGGAAGTCCTTTTAGCCTCTACGCTGTTTACTATGAACTGCATTCTTCCTGTTCTTTAATATGCGAACATGAACTTAAAAATAGCCCTTTTCTTTCCCGCGTAATTGCGGCGGCAATTACGGGGCACAAACAAGTTCAAAGCACTTCCTCGTGTTCGCATGGCGAACACGGGACACCGTTTCTGCCGTTGCAGAAACGCTTGTGTTGTGCAGAAACTTTGAGAAGTTTCTTGCACCATAATCGAACACGATCATGCAAACCAAAGGTTTGCAGGAACGCAAAAGTGCAAAAGCACTTTTGGTTTCCAA
>MCBF01000001.1:788079-797695 GCA_001742785.1 Candidatus Altarchaeales archaeon IMC4 | reverse complement strand
AGACCCATGTGAAAACGGGCGATCTGATAAGGGCAGTCGGCACCGTAGAATTATATCTGGGGGAACTTGAGATAACCCTGACATCGGTCGAACGAATTTAATGGAGGAGGATTCGGATTGCAAATGGTGCTGAGAGATATTACATGGACGGAAATTCCAAGGACGGATACCTCAATAATCCCAGTCGGAAGCTTGGAGCAGCACGGCCCGCACCTGCCGTTTGAGACGGACACGATAATTGCGGCGGATGTTGCAAGGGCGGTCGGCGAGAAGATAAACGCGCTGGTGGCGCCTGCAATACCTGTCGGTATCTCGGATGAGCACATGGATTTTCAAGGGACCCTCTCCATATCTGCCAAAACCCTGACATCGCTCCTTTCGGACATATCCGGCAGCCTGAAAAGGCACGGTTTCACGAAGCAGTACATCATAAACGCCCATGGCGGCAACACCCCGGTTCTTGAGAAATTCGGGGAGAAAAATAAAGTCCCTGTTTTCGGAACCCTCGGGTACATAGGCAAATTCGACCACGCAGGCGAGGTTGAGACGTCGCTTATGCTTTATCTGAAGCCCGATGCGGTTCGCACCGATAAGATAAGGGACTTCGAATTCACTGTTCCTAAAGGCCGGTCCTGGAAGACAAAAGACCACACGGAATCAGGGGTTATAGGGTGCGCCAATAAAGCGACAAAAGAAAAGGGCAGGCAATATTTCGAGACCATCGTTGAATCAATTTTAAAGCAGATAAACAAAATAGATTAATACTAAAATGCCCACAAAGAACGCAATGATAGAGGTGGTAAAACACGTTGAAAGCATAATAGAAAACCTCGACGACAAACAGATAGACACCATGATAAGCGCTATAAGCAGTGCTGAACGGATCTTCATCATGGGCGCCGGGCGCTCAGGGCTGGCCGGGCGCGCCTTTGCGATGCGCCTTGTCCAGATGGGCCTGACGGCATACGTCGTCGGAGAGGTCGTTACGCCTGCGGTTACGAAGAATGACCTTCTGGTCGTAGTTTCCGGCTCCGGGGTAACGACATCCGTGATTTCGGCGGCTAAGATTACAAGGGACATCGGGGCAAAGGTTCTGGCGATAACATCATACTCCGACTCCATGCTAGGAGGACTTGCGGATTACATAGTGGAAATAAAAGGCCGCACGAAGATCGACATCGAAAAGGACCACCTCAAGCACCAGCTGGAGGGCAGGCACTCGACGCTGACGCCGCTCGGGACGCTGTTCGAGGACACAGTCATGATATTCTTCGACGGGATAATCGCAGGCCTGATGAGCAAATTAGGCAAGGGCGAGGACGACCTGAAACGCCGGCACGCAACGGTCGAATAGCTACTTGACCTTGAACCTTAGGATTCCGGCAAGCCCCCCAAGCGCATTGAGTTGCACGGCTCGCTCCGTGCACACGCGCAGCGAGTGCAACCTTCGGTTGCACGCACTATCCCACCCTGAACCTCAGGATTCCGGCAAGCCCCCCAAGCGCATTGAGTTTCTGACCGGCCTCGGAATCCTTGTTGATTATGTGCACAAGCCCGCGCGTGTCCGTTACCGCCTGCATCACGGGTTCCATGCGCGCCCTCTTCTCGAGGAAATAATTGTCGGTTACAAGAAGCGTCTCGACGGCACCGGTATTTACGGCCTTTTCGACCTCGCCGGGGCCGTATGCGCCAAGCCCGGTGTCTTTTCCGATCTCTTCAAGGAGCTTCTCGATAAGCCTTTCGTCCCTGATTGCGCCAAGCTGCCCGGCGATCTTCGACTCGTCGCGCTTCATCACCTCCATTATGCCATTCCTTCCGTGCGAGCCGATATTCTCGACCATAGAGTTTTTGGCAAGGAGCGGGTACTTATCGGAAACGAACCTGTGGAAATTGGATTTCTCAAACCCCGCCCCTGCAAGTATGACGCTCTGGACGTTTTCCCTCTTCATCAGCTCGTCAATAAATTTCGCGGCTTCGTGGTAGAATTCGTCCTTCCTCAACTGCCTGCCGGTTGCGTCATACTTCCCGCCGATGTTTCGGCTTACCTCGAAATAGTCGGTCTTTGATTCCCGCACCAGCCCGATGTTTGCGTTTCCGTCATCGATGACTGCGATAAGAAGCTTCGGCCTGAGCGAGAATTTTTCCGCATCCTTGAGCTGTTTTATCTCTGTCTTGGACCACGAATCCTTAATAATAGTAAGAACGCTCTCCTTGCCCACGTTGAACGTGTGGTGCTCGCCGAGGGGAACGTCCTCCGTTTCCTCGGCGATAGTGCCGAGTATCCTGAAAACGTCCGAGTCCGAGCGGAACTCGCACCTTTCGACACGCACGGCCAGCGTTATCGTTTTCCTCACGTCCCTGCCTGCGCGCGTGTCTTCCTTGCCTTTTATGCGCCTTGTGGTCAGGCTCTTTACGATGTCGCCCGGGCAGACGACGTGGCTTAGGTACCACAGGTCGTCAAGGTTCTCGACGGCAATCTTTACGGCCCCGTGCCCGAAGTCGCTTTTGAGGATTTTCAATGTATTGAAAACTTGGAAGGACTAACTAAATAAGAATTTGCAGAATGCAAATTCCCCTCCGTATTGCCGGCCGATACGTCAGCCGTAAGAATTAGAACAGGTAAATAAATTTCAGTACGGGTTGTACTGCCATGGGTTCTGCCGATATTTATGGTAAAACAGTCTATAATAACCAATAATAATGAAAACCAAAGCGGAGATAATCATTAAAGGAGAGGTACAGAAGGCAGGTTACAGAGATTTTATCCATGAGCAAGCATTTAATCTTGAGCTTGTGGGGAATGCCAGAAACCTCAATGACAGAACAGTCAAGGTGGTGTGTGAAGGTGATAAAAAGAAGATTGAAAAATTTATAGAATCCATCAACATAATCGAGTACCCGGTGCGCGTAAAAGGCATCGAATCAAGGTATTCGCAGCCCACCGGCGAATTCGAGACATTTGAAATAATCCGGGAAGAGAAAGAATCATCTGAGTTGGTGAATGAACGGTTAGACATGGCAGCGAGGTACCTGCGGACGATGAACACCAATCTCGGCGGCAAGATCGACACCATGGGCGAAACTCTGGGTGGGAAGATCGACGGTCTCGGCGGCAAGATNGACACCATGGGCGAAACCATAGGCGGCAAGATTGACACCATGGGCGAAACTCTGGGTGGGAAGATCGACGGTCTCGGCGGAAAGATCGACACCATGGGCGAAACTCTGGGTGGGAAGATCGACGGTCTCGGCGGCAAGATTGACACCCTGGGCGAAACTCTGGGTGGGAAGATCGACAACCTGACCGATGCAACGCAAAATAACTTCGACAGAATGGATGTAAAATACGATATAATCTCCCAAAACATGAACAAAATATTCGTGGAACTCGTAAAGGAACGGAAAGAATCCAGAGAATCAATGGAGAAACTCGTAAATGCGGTTTTGAAAATGGGGACATTTTCAAAGCCATAATCATTTGCGATGAAACAGGCATTTCTGGCAAACCAGAATGGCGTACTGCAAATCGAAGATTTGCATTATCGTAAATGGTATCCTCGAAACTCTTTTGAGTTTCGGGACATCATTTCCTGCGTGAATCATTTGGGATTCACGGGGATGAAATCCTAAAATGAGTTCAGTGTTTTGCACAGTAAAACCGGTTAAATAATTTTCTTTCTTCAGCACGGGTTATACTCCCAAAGAGGGGTTCTGCCGATATTTATAGCAAAAGGGGAATATGATAAAGATGGTAAAGAAGAAAATCTTAATCGAAGGCGAAAAAGTCCACGACGTCGGTTACCGGTTGTTTTTGATGAACTGCGCCGATGATTTCAGGATTGAAAACTTTGACGCAAAGAACATAATATCTGACGGGAAACAATGCGTCAGGGTTTTAGTCGAATCGTCAGAAGACAACGTAAATAGATTTCTTGCGTTCGTAGAACGCAAAGAGAACCGCCCGGAAAATGCAGAGGTCGATTCCATAAAACCAGGGGATTACGACGATTACGTGAAATCCATGGATTCTTTCAGATCGGGGTTCATGGCTTATCAACAATATAAGTTCGTCAGCGTCGGGTCTAAGATGCTGAACGAGATGGAATGTGTTAAAACAGAAACGCAGAACCTCAAAATCGAAACAGAGAATATGCACACAGACCTTATAGATCGTTCCGACAAATTGAATAACAACATCACAACCCGTTTCGATAAACTGGATAAGACCATTACAAAGGAATTTAATGACTTGAATTGCAACATCACGAATAGTTTCGGTACCCTCCGCGGCGATTACGGCGTAATCTACAAAACGATGGTCAAAATGTTCGAGGAAATGCAAAAGGAACGAAAAGCATCTGACAAGCGCACGGAAAAATTAGTCAAGGCAATCATCCAAAGCAGTGGTTCAGGCAGATAACCCCCAAGCACGGGTTGTATTAAGTTCAGTCTTCGGGTCTTCAAATCTTCTTTTGTGGTCTTCAGGTTTTCTTTTATCTTTCTTCAGCACGGGTTATACTCCCAAAGGACGGGTTCTGTTGCGTTTACATGTATCTGATAACCTCTTCCATGATCAAGTTTATCAAATTCGATAGTAGGAGGAGCATACGTCTCCATTAGACCAGTGCTTCCAGGGATTACCCTATCAACTTTAGTATAAGAACCCTCTATTGAGAATAACGCGTCAGTTATATTCCTTGTTTCAAATGAAGTCCACCCAACAGCATTTACACCGTGGTGTAGCATGACCCTGTTGATGCAGCACGGTTCGCATATCCGCCTGCCGGTTATAGTTATCGTTGTGTTTTGATTGCCGGTGAAATTAACGTGATATTCTTTGTCCAGTTCTAGTGTTCTTGCAGAAATATAAGCAGAGGGATTACCAAAAGCCGCCATCTCCCAACTCTTGTAGTATAGAACCTCCGTCATATTGGATATATTGCCAAAAATCGCCTCCACGCTGTTGTTCTCCGGCTCAATCGGCAGGGATATTCCGTTCCATCCCGGCACCAGCGTCAGGTTGAAAGTAACAAGCGGGTTCTCCCCGACAATAACCACGCCGTTGCGGTTCCTGGCCTTTATGTCAGTCGTGTTTTTATTGGCTCTGAAAAAGCACTCGGTGCTGTTCTCGGTACAGTTGCACAAACTCGCGCCGCAGCATATCTCGTGCGTCGCCAATGGCCTGCTCCACGAAAACCCGTTGTCGGTCTCGACCGAAACCCTCGGCTCGTCCCTGTAGAACGCCACCATGTACCCGGTGTCGCCGTATAGGTTTTCCGGAAGCGAGAAGGTCGTCGAGTAGCCGTCTCCGACCGTATATATCTCGTTTATGTTGTCTGCTATGCTGTCGGTGACGCGCTTGCCCTGCACGTCTATGTTTATCGCGGTTATCTCCGCATTCTTCTGGTGAATCACGACGCCCATGACGACAAGAAGTATCAGGACTATCGACAGCGTGATTATAAACTCCAGACTGACTTGGGCCTTTTTCATTATCTTCAAAGGACGAAGACGTTTATCGTCCCGTTACTAATCGGCGGGTTGTTCGGCGTAGAGTCAAAACTCAGGACGTACCTACCCTCGTGGTCAATCTCGCTCAGCGTGCCGTTCATCACCCCGCGGGTCACGGCGTAAACGTCCGTGTACGATTGCCCGACGGAAAGCCGTACCAGAATCCATGTTTTTGTCTCATTGCTTACGGTCGAGTTCTGTATTGCCACCAACTCTACGTTCTTTGGTATGTAAATCTCCTTCTGGGTCTTTGACGGGTCCCCGTGTATGTAGACAAAGTCAGCCCCCTCCTTTACGGACTGAACCGAGCTGAATGCGTAGTTTACCCCCATCTCCGTCGGGATGCGGGTGAACATGTCGGTTACTACGTAGATCATCCCGGCGAATATCGCAAGAGAAAAGGCGAGCATTATCATATATTCAAGCGATGCCTGTCCGCGAACTTGCCGAGCAACTTCGGGACACCGAATCGCAACGCGATTCGCTTGTCCGCGTTTGGTTAACCTGGTTGTCATTGTTATATAATAATGCCTTTACCTTTAAGTATTTTATCGATTTGAAAGAAAAGCTCATCGACCGTTCCCGAATTATCGATTACGTAATCGGCGTGCATTTTTACCTCGCCAACCTGCCGCTCCGTCTCCTTTTTTTCGTTTTCCGCGAACTGTTCAAAAGAGAGCCCTCCTTCGCCCTTCTGCGCCCGCCCTCGGCACCGCTCGTAGCGAACCTTTTGCGGGGCGCCGATATAGACGACTATGCCACCCATGCCATGTATCATCTCGACCTCGTTCATGTAGCGGACACCGTCAAGGATTACGATTTTCGCGCGGTCTTTTTCGATATCCTTTTCGAGCGTATTGATTATCACGTCGTGGCCGAGCTCCTTTCTTATGGTGGTGCCAAGCGCCTGCAGGTATTTCCTGTCGGCGGGAAGGTACAGCCGCTTCAGGATGTCGGAAAGTATGCCTGATATCGTGTGCTTGCTTGCGGAGAACCCGGAACAAAGATGGTCTGCAGCAGTGCCTTTCCCCGAAGCTATTTCCCCACTCAACCCGATTATAAGTTTTGATGCCATTTCATTACCCCACCCTCTCATCCCCGTTCTCGTCAAGTTCCTGAAGGTCATCAAGCATCGCCTTCAGGTGTTCTTCTTCACCACCCTCGCCGGAGTCGACTACCAGCGAGCCGACATAACCGCAGGATTCGCACCGGTAGCTGCCCAGAGGGATTCCCTTAATTGAGCATACCTCGGAAATATTCGCGCTTTTGCAGATAGGGCATATCAGGTTTGTCATTTCATAAGTTAATGTGTTCGACCTTGACGTCCACGCCCTTCAGTATCTCAAGGCCTTCCCTATCCGTGTAATCGCCGCTTGTGACGACGCGCGCAATGCCTGCGTTCACGATCAGGCGCGCGCAAATCCTGCAGGGGAACGCATTTACGTATAAACTCGAGCCCCTGCTCAGTTTTCCTGCCTGAAGCAGCGCGTTCTGCTCGGCGTGGACTGCCTGGCAGACGTCGTGGCCTGTGCCCGATGCAATCCCTTTTTTGTCCTTGAGGCACCCGACGTCTATGCAGTGTATCGCCCCGCGAACCGGCCCGTTGTAGCCCGTTGCGACTATCTCGTGGCGGTCGTTGACTATTACCGCCCCGAACTGGTGGCGGACGCATGTCGAGCGCGCTGCAACGTCATTTGCAATCCTTGAAAAATATTCATCCCATGACGGTCTTTTCATCGTAATATAAAGTATAGAATTATACTTTATATGCGACACAAAAATTCACTATGTGAATTTTTCTTGTTTTCAGGGTTATACTTATGAGTAGATATTTTTAAGCGCCTGAGAAATATATAAAGTTACAAAAATGCCGATTACCGAGGTCAAAAAAATCTGGATGAACGGGAGGCTCGTGGACTGGAAGGATGCGAAGGTCCATGTCCTGACGCATGCCATGCACTACGGCACTGGGGTTTTCGAGGGCATAAGGTGTTATGAAACCCCCAAAGGGCATGCGGTTTTCCGGCTTTCGGAGCACATAGCGCGCCTGTTCGAAGGCTCCGCGTTTTACCGGATGAAGGTCCCGTATTCCCAAAAGGAGATATGCGGTGCCACAAAGGACGTGGTCAGGGCAAACGGGCTCAAGTCAGGCTACATCAGGCCGATCGTTTACCGGGGCTACGGCGAGATGGGGCTTAACCCCCTGAAATCTCCGGTCGATGTCGCAATCGCAGTCTGGCCGTGGGGCACATACCTTGGGGATGACGGGCTGAAAAACGGGATCAAGGTGGCGATAAGCTCATACCAGCGAATATCGCCGAAGACGATGCCGCCGCAGGTTAAGGCAACGGGCAATTATATAAACTCGATTCTCGCGAAACTCGAGGCGATAGATAAGGGGGCCGATGAAGCGATACTTCTTGACTGCCAGGGCAACGTATCGGAAGGCCCGGGCGAGAACGTATTTGCTGTCAAGGGCAAAAAGATATACACCCCGTCGCTTGACTCGAGCATCCTAAAGGGCATAACCCGGCAGTCGGTCATGGAGATTGCTAAGGATTTGGGCCATGAGGTCATGGAGGTCAAGATGAAACCGGCCGACCTCCTGAATGCGGACGAGGCCTTCTTCACCGGAACCGCAGCCGAGATAACGCCGATAAGGGAAATCGACGGCAAAGTGATCGGAAAGCCCGGCAGGATAACGAAGGAGATCCAGGGGATATTCTTTGACGCGGTGCACGGGAAGAACGAGAGGTATGTGAAGTGGCTGGATTTTGTCGATTAATGGAACCTGTTACATATCACCGAATTGCATAAACGCATGGATTCTGCACGCACGCCGGACTTAAATTAAAACCTGTTTGAGTAATATTTAACGATGGCCGCCCCAAACGAGATTCTTGAGTTGGTTGATAGGTTCGAAAGAAACAAAAAATCTTATCTGAATTCAAATTACAACGAAACCCAGTTGAGGCAGGAGTTCGTTAATCCGTTCTTTGAGGCGTTGGGGTGGGATGTCAATAATGTCTGCGGCAAAGCCGAGGCGTACAAAGACGTTATCCATGAGGACGCGATAAAAATCGGAAAAACCACGAAGGCCCCTGATTATTCGTTCCGGGTCGGGGGCGCGAGAAAATTTTTCCTTGAAACCAAAAAGCCGTCGGTTAATATCAAACACGATACAAGCCCCGCGTATCAGATTCGCAGGTATTCTTGGAGCGCGAAACTGCCGCTTGCGGTTCTCACCGATTTCGAGGAGTTCGCGGTTTACGACTGCCGCACGAAGCCCCTGCCGACAGACTCCGCAAGCGTCGGGCGGATACTTTATTTCAGGTTTGACGAATACGCCAGCCGCTGGGACGAAATTGCGGGGATCTTCTCAAAGACCGCCATCGAGCAGGGGGCATTCGACAAGTATGCCGAATCGATGAAGGGCAAACGGGGAACCTCCGAGGTTGACAGCGAGTTCCTGAAGGAAATCGAGGGCTGGCGCGAGGCGCTGGCAAAGAACATCGCGATTAGGAATCCGGGGCTTACGGTGCGGGAGATTAATTTCGTGGTTCAGCGGACGGTTGACCGCATAATATTTTTTAGGATTTGCGAGGACAGGGGCATCGAGCCTTACGGCCAACTGCAAAATCTCATCGCAAAGGAAAACATTTACGGCAAACTGATTGAGATTTACGAATCCGCGGACGAGAAATACAATTCGGGGCTGTTCCATTTTAAAGACGAAAAATGTAGGGCATCGATTCCCGACTATCTCAGCCCTGCCATAAAAATCGACGACACTACCCTCAAGGCGATTTTCAAAAACATTTATTACCCCGAATGCCCCTATGAGTTTTCCGTCTTTAGCGCGGACATTTTAGGAAACGTCTACGAGCAGTTTTTGGGCAAGGTAATCCGTCTGACCGCAGGCCACCGCGCAGTGGTCGAGGAAAAGCCGGAAGTCAAGAAGGCGGGCGGGGTTTACTACACGCCGAAATACATCGTTGAGTACATCGTGGAAAACACCGTCGGGAAACTCATTAAGGGAAAGGCCCCGAAGCAAATATCCGACATCAAGATACTTGACCCTGCCTGCGGCTCAGGGTCGTTTTTA
>MCBF01000001.1:782567-787979 GCA_001742785.1 Candidatus Altarchaeales archaeon IMC4 | reverse complement strand
ACAGGCAAAATCATCATAACTTAGGCATCCGGATTCGCCAACAAGATATTCGCATTCATCCCGTATGTGCTTCAGGTATTCACGACAATCCTTCAATGTACACTACCTCCTTAAGTATATATGGTTTTATATACGGGCTTATGCTGTCCTTTGTAACCAAGTCCACCTTTCTGCCGAACAACTTTTCAAGGAAAAAATAGAGGTTCATTAAGTTAGAAAATGTTTCGTCTTCTTTTTTGAATTCCACTATTATGTCAATATCACTATCTTTTCCAGACATTCCTTTTACCACAGAGCCAAATAACCCGATTCTTTCAACGCCGAAATTCTTGATGGTTTTTATGTTACTTTTGAGTTTTCTCAGTGTCTGTGTTTTTTTGGTTTCCATCACTTGTATATTGGATTTGGGTTATAAATAATTGCCATACTACCAACTCACAAATAAATAATGCCCTTCGCATCCTTCATGTGCGGGTCGCCGGTCAGCACCTTCGCGCCCAGCACATCCGCCGCCGCAAGCGTAAAGCAGTCGATTGCGCCGATTCCGTGTCCCTTCATCAACTTGATTTCGCTCGCTTTTTTGGCTATCACTTCCGTGAGGTCAACAACCTTGCAGTTTCCGATGATGCCTAAGATTATCTCGTCTGCCTTATCGCCGTGTTCTCTTTTTAGTATGTACCTCAACTCATAGGTATTCCCGCAGGTCGTATAAAGCGAGCATCCGCTTAGGGCATCCCTCGCCTTCCTGCCCAGTTCGGTACCTTTGAGGATTTCAAGCCACGCCCAAGTGTCAACCACTACTCTTTGTGTCTTCATCCGCAACCTCTTTGATATGCTCCTGCTTCAGTTTTTTTATGTCAATGTCTGGAAGAGCCCCGAACAACTGGTTCATACTCATCACAGGCTTCAGAATAACCACCGATTTCCTGTCCTCGAGTATAAACTGCCGGGTGTTGTATTTTTCCCTAATCCTGCTTGGCAGGGTCATCCGCCCGTTCTCATCCAGATTTACGAAAACATCCATTTTTTATTTTTAGGTTAAAATAATTTTAAACCTATTATTACATATCAGGATGAACTTATAAATATATGACAGAAAACTTGAAAATTAGTTTTACTCCCCGCTCACCTGGAGCACGACCGTCCTGTCCCTCGGCTTCGTGTCAAGCTCCATCAGCACGATCTGCTGCCATGCACCAAGCGGCAGTTTCCCGCCGATAACCGGCACAGTTATGCCCGGCCCTATGAGTGTTGCCCGCACGTGGCTTTTGCCGTTGTCGCAGCCCCATGTTTTGTGGTGCTCATAATCCGCGCCAGACGGCGCGATTTTCTCAAGTGAGGCAGGGATGTCCTTCATCATCCCCGGCTCGAATTCCACGGTGCTTACTGCGGCTGTCGAGCCGACCACGAAAACGGTTACGGTCCCGGATTTGATCCCGGATTCAGCAACGAACATGGAAACCTGCCCCGTTATGTCCAGCATATCGAAATCGGGCTTCGTCCTCAGGCGTATTTCGCCGCTGACTGTTTTCATTTCTCCCTTTTGTCCGTATTATAAAGTATGACTTTATAATAGGACACAAAAATTTCCTTAGGAAATTTTTCTTGTCTTTTCCATCTCGGCCTGAATGTCCCGGATTTTTCCCTCCTCGTCCGCGCTTTCGGCCTCTTCCTCGAGTTTCGCAAGCTCCTGCCCGATCTCGGAAAGCCGCCGGTCTATGTTGAGCTCCTCCTTTTTCATGACCTTCTCCTCAAGCCTCTTTGAACGCAGCACCTGCTGGTCCGAACCCTCCGATTCCAGCCGCACTGCTTCTTCAGCGACCTTTTTCCCTTCCGCATCCACCGCTTTGAGTTTTTCCTCTATCTCCTTTTTCTCCTTGCCGAGCCGATCCATGCGTTCGGCCCGTTTGCTGCGGGACTGCGTAATTTCGGCTATCTCATCCTTGTATTTCTCAATGCGTTCTTTCTTATCAAGCGCCTCCACCCTCTCCCGCTCCTTCTCGAACTCCTGCGCCAATATCATCTCCTCGGTTTCTATCTGCTCCCGCACCCCTCCCGTGCCTTTATTGTACGGGGCGGCAGTTTTTTTCTTTCTCCTGAGGATGAGGCTCGCTGCCGATGTAACTGCGTCAACAACCCCCCCGACACTATATTTTTTAATGACTGCTATCGCTACCGTGAGCAAAAGCACGAAGGCGACGCCGATTATCGCAGTCCTTATAGTGTTCGACCTGTTTTGCACATCCTGTATCCTCTGCTTCAGGGACTGCGCATTTTTAACCGCCCCCTCGTCATTAAGCTCCTTGTACAACCCGAGGGCTGTGTCGGTGGATTTGAGCGCATTCTCGTAGTCACTGCCGTCAAGATAGCGTTCAGCATCCGAGATGCAGTTGCTTGCTCTGAGGTACTTTCCCGCTTTTGACTGTACTTGCAGGGATTCGTTTGCCATCTGCGATTCATTCAGGCCCAGATATATAACGGCCGCACTTGCCGCAGATTCGTTCGCCCGGTAGTAGTCTCCGGCGCTGTAATATGTCAGCGCGTCCGAAAGGTACTTTGTGGCTTCGATATAGTCTATCGCGTCTTCAAGCAGGCCCCGTGACTCGTTTATGCCGCTTTCAAAACCAATGCTTTTGTATATCCGCATGGCAGATTCCGCAGCGGTTTTTGCCTTTTCGTAGTCCCCCTCCATGATGTACCGCCTCGTATCCGACATCTGCGACTGCGCGCTCACATGAAGCGTCGAGATGTTCAGGATATTGCCAAGTTCGTAGATGACTATAGTTTCATCAAACGCCGTGTACACGGGGACCAGGTTATTCGATAACGTAACTGCCTGCTGATAATTGCCCACATTAAACTGTTCTCTTGTCTGGTTAAGGATCGCATCCGCGGCGCTTCTTGTATCCAAAAGGAGCTTGTCGCATTTTGCCGCACCGGTTCCGTCCTTTATTTCATTATATAATGAAGATGCTCTTTCCAAAAAACCGACCGCCTCGCCGTAATCCTCTTTGTTGTATGCCTCAACAGCGTTGTTATAGAAGCCCCCCGCCATCTCGCGTTTTTTGGCGCCTGACATGGTTTTGTCTGCCTGAGCTATCACCTTATCGCATTCCGATACGCTTTGCTGATCCCTTACCTCTTCGTAGAGTTTCCTCGCCGCATTTGCAAGCCCAACTGCCTCTGAACACATCAGAGAGTCGAAGTCCACATAACTTCCGCAGTTTCCTTCGATGGAAAGGCGTTTTGCCCTGTCAAGATAGTGGTCCGCGCGGTCTTTTAGGTCTATGTTGATATCATATGCCCTTATGTCCTCGGATGTCCCGACGATGATCTCCGGTTCCTTGTCGGAATCTATGTCTTTTACCACTATCTTCAAAGGCTTTGTTTTGATGTTGTATGACCACAGCGGCTCGCCGTTTCTGTTTAGAAGATAAAATGTGTTGCCAGCTGCCACCAGAATCTCCATTCGTTCGTCGTCGTTCATGTCCGCCACCCAGACGTTTGCGGTTAAATCCCCCCGCCCATATTTCCACTTGAGGGTTCCGTCGTTGGAAAGGACATAGATGTTGTTTTCAGATAGCCCGATTACCTCCTTTGCATTGTCGCCATCGATGTCCTCGGCAAAAACGCTGAAAATGCGCTCTTGGGTTTCGTATTTCCACAGTTTGGCGCCTGAGTTGTCAAAAAGCGTTATGCCTGAGAAAGAGCCTGCAATAAAATCCTTGTTTCCGTCGCGGTTAATGTCCGAGACGAAAACGCCCCATACAGCATCCCCTATGTTAATCGTTTTCTTGAGCCCTTGCACCCCGAAAATGTATATGTTACCATCAATCGAGGTCGTTATCATCTCCTTCTGCGGGTCCGAATCTATGTTTTCGGTTAGCGCCGAGAGAACCATACTGCTTTTTTCATACCTCCACTGCTCCCTGACAAAGGACATATCCAGACCGGGCTCGGGCAGGCGCTCCATCCGGTAAGTAAAATGAATGTTCTGCGCGTTCTGTTTGATCTCGGTGCCTACCAGAAAATCAAGTTTCCTGTTGTAGTCGATGTCGTCAACGTGTATTATCTTGACGTCCTCGTCGCGGCCAACGTCGCTGTGCTGTATTTTAAGCCGATCCAATTGAGTTCCGTTCAAACTTAGGACATATAAGTAAGCACCGGTATCTGTATAAGATGATGCGTATATCTCGTCAACGCCGTCGGTTTCGAGGTTGAAGAGATTTATGTCCCCGACGTTTTTCAGTGCCTTGCCCCATTTGAGCCCAAGCATATCTGTCTGGTTCTCGGCGCAGACCGTGGCCTGGATAATCAAAAGCGACGCGGATAGGATTACAAGAAAGGCTTTTATCGGTTTCATCGTATATAATTAATATTGTAGTTAAATTAAGAAAAGAATAAAGAAAATGGAACTTAACGTAGCGGTGACTGTCAGGATAATGCCTGAGGGTGTGGACACGGACCTGGATAAAATAAGAAAGGGCGTAGAAAAAATCGTAAAAGGCTTCGGCAGGGTGAACTCCTCGGAAATAAAGCCGATTGCGTTCGGGCTCAACTCGCTTGAGGTGGTGTTTCTTCTGGACGACAAAAAAGGCGGCATGGACAAAATAGACGAAATGGTCCGGAAAATACCCGGCGTTTCGGAGACGGATGTTTTGGGGATTACCAGAATCTGAAAAATAAGTGCAAATTGAAAATTTCAAAATGCAAAATTATCGGCGGCTTCGCAACCCACCAGAATTTTTCAATTTGAATTTTGCGATTTTCAATTATCTGATGTAGGTCGGTGTCTCGCTCATGAACTTCTCCTCGCTTTTCTCGAAGCGGGTTTGTTCTGCGATCATCTTCCTTATCCGGTTCATCTGGCGCTCGGTTTCCTTGGACTTCTCCGAAAGCGCTGCCATGCCTATCTCTATGCCGAGCACCTTTGCCAGCACCTTCAGGACGGCCTCCGCCGACTTTGCGTCTATTATCTGGCCGTGGGTCTCGCCCATCAGGCATACTGCTTCTACCCCTTGCCCCATGCCGATGCCTAAAAGAAGGCCCGATGCGCCAAATATCGCGCCGCCTTCCTTGAATACGATCCCGCTGCCCTTGTGCTCTTCTATCAGTTTTTTGCTGGTTGCCGCACCGTAAACCTTGGGCTTGCTCGTTATGCTTCCGGTTTCAAGGCCGCCGAGTGTGTACACCTTTTTTACCCCGATATCCTTTGCGAATTCTAATGTCTTTTCAGACAGCCGGTACTGGCTTTCGGGCGTTATACCCTGAAAATCACCCGTAAGCAGTACTATGTCCTTCTTTCCTTTCAGATAGGAGAACTCCATGCTTGGCAGCCTGACCGTGCCGTCCGGCTGGATTGTAACCTGCGGCGGCAGGAATGGAGAATATAGTTCTGCAAATTTCACCATT
>MCBF01000001.1:777941-782467 GCA_001742785.1 Candidatus Altarchaeales archaeon IMC4 | reverse complement strand
GACATCGTTTCGGTAGCAACCGAAACGCTTGTGTTGTGCAGAAACTTTTTTACAAGTTTCTTGCACAAATTTCCCTCGGAAATTTCTTGTTCTCTCGCTCTTAGAACGTGCGCGCTTTCCCTTCAAGGCACATCTTTGTTACAGCGGTTACGTTTTCCAGGTGCCAGTCCGCTATCTTGTATGCCTTTTTCTCAATCGACTTGTCGCCGATAACCTGCACGGATGCGATAAACGGCTGGTCTATCGGCGCCCCTATCTGGCTCATAAGCCGCACATAAACCTGCTCGGCGCCTTCCTTTGCTATATCCTCCGCAATCATGTTCGACAAAATATTGTATATCTTGCCGACGTGGTTCACCGGGTTCTTGCCGGCGGTCGCCTCCATAGACATCGGCCTGAAAGGGGTTATTATGCCGTTTGCCCTGTTGCCGCGCCCCACCGAACCGTCATCGCCCTGCTCTGCGCTGGTTCCTGTAACGGTAAGGTAAACACTCCCTTTTTTGTAGTCATCGCCCGTATTCAGATCAATCCTGACCTCGGTGTCGGTCTTTTTCGATACTAGGTCCAAAAGCCGGCTGTGCGTCTCCTCGATAACGCTCTTGTAGTGGGCCATGTCGTCTACGTATTTTGAAACAAGGGGCAATGCAACCGTCAGGGTTATCCTCCCATTTTTGCGGACTCCCATGACCTTTATGTCCTCGCCGATCTCTTTCGGCTTGCCCTTCTTGTTCAGGAATCTCTCGATTTCAAAGACAAGCACCTCCGTCGTTGAAAAAGGGGCGAACCCGCAGCCAAATGACGTATCGTTGGATTTCGGCACGCCGCCCATTCCAAAAACATGCCTCAGATCAGACGAGCCCAGTCCGATCCGCTGGTCTATTATCACGTCAGAATCAACATCTATGTTCGGAAATTTTTTTTGGAGGTAATCCCTTGCGGCGCTTAACGCAATCCTCCCTACAGGAATCCTTTCACTTCCAAGGTAAGTAGTCGCCCTGCCGCTTAAAAGAATATAAATGGGCTTTATGACCTCTCCTTTGCCAAATTTTACATCGACCTCCCCCCCGACCAACTCGACCTGGTCTGTATTGTGGTGCAGGATATTGCCGAAGCGTTTTACGTACTCTTTTGAGAGTTCCCTGCTCACGCTTTCGGCAATCCCGTCACATATACTGTCGGGGTGCCCAATCCCTTTTCGCTCAACCAACTCAACCGGCTGGTCTTTCAGGGGGGCGATGTCTTGTAACTCAACAAGGATATTTCGCATATTAGATGCTTCTTATATCCCAGTTGTCTACCTCACGCGAATACGAGGACCTAGTGGATCTCTCGTGACCGAGGAGGTTTGGCGATTTTACACCCGTAATTATGGCTATAACCTCCACTCTGTCGTGCAGGTTCGGGTTCACACGGGCACCCCATATGACCGAAGCCTTTGGGTCAACGCCCTTCGTTATACTCTTACCTATGGCGTTTGCCTCTCCGAGGGTCATCTCCGTGCCGCCGGTTATGTGTATCAGGGCACCTGTAGCGCCTGCATAATCGACATCAAGTAGCGGGTGTTCAAGTGTGCTTTTTACGGCTAACTCAACCTTGTCCGGACCGTGGCCATCGCCCACACTGATCAATGCGACATTTCCGCCGCACATTACTGATTTTATATCAGCGAAATCGAGGTTTATCAAACTTGGCTCCATGATGGTTTCGGTTATACCCTTAACTGCACGAGCAACAACCTCATCCGCAACCATGAACGCCTTGTCTATGGGCAGGTTCGGCACATATTCAACAAGTTTGTTGTTGTCTATGATAACGACAGTGTCCGCAACGCCGCGGAGTCTGTCTATTCCTTCCCTCGCCTTATCCAGCCTTGCGCGCTCAAGATCAAACGGGAATGTTACTATGGCCACAACTATCGCCCCGGTATCCTTTGCAATCTCTGCTATGATTGGCGCTGCACCCGTCCCGGTTCCTCCACCCATGCCCGCGCAGATGAATATCAGGTTCGTGTCTGCTAGGACATCCGCAATTTCATGCCTGCTTGCCTCTGCCGCCTTTTCCCCGACATCGGGGAATCCGCCTGCACCAAGCCCACGCGTCAGTTTTGCTCCGATAAGCAATTTGGTTATGCTTTCGTCAAGCTTTTGCAGATCCTGCTTGTCGGTGTTTACCGCAACAAGCTCAGCGCTTTCTATACCAAGATGTTGTAGTCGTCCAACGGTGTTGTTACCCCCCCCGCCGGCTCCGCAAACAACAATCTTTAATTTCCCCACGTCACCGAAATCGTCGGCGACCTTCTTATCCGCTCTCGCTCCATGCTTTATGGCCGCACTAACAATTGAATCCATCATAAGGTCACATAACAATATTGGACTTTTTAGTATAAAAAGAGTATGTTGTGCCTGAAAAATCAGAAGGCTTCCCGTCCGTCGAACCCCCGGAAAACGCCATTTTCCGGAAAAAACTCAAAGGTATGCATTTAGTTTCAAAAGCAGTTGTTCTTTTGGCAGTGCACCGACAATCTTGTCAACTGCCACCCCCCCCTTGAATACCACAAGCGTCGGGATGCTCATTATCCCTAATTGGCCTGCAATCTCGCGGTCTTCGTCTATGTTGACCTTCCCGAAAACCACCTTACCGGAAAGTTCCTTAGACAGTTCATCGATAACCGGTGCGACCATCTTGCAGGGCCCGCACCAAGCGGCCCAGAAATCCACCACAATCAGGGGGTACTTTTTAACGGCAGCAGCGAAATCGCCGTCGGTAAGCTTTATCGGCTTCTTTAAATCCATATCGGCACCAACCATTTTGCTTTAATCGTTCTAAAAATCAGATTTTATCTTATCAACAAGTGTGTTCCACTCCTGTTTTTTCAGCGTACAAAGGTTGTCCTTCTCGCCGATCTTCACGTAATTATCCCCTATCTCAACGACAGGGCAGCATCCCCTTTCTCTGCATAGTTGTATTATCTGTGTCATTTTTTGTAAAATTATAATTATTAATCATTAGTATTTGGTTAATAAATAGCCAAATGTGTGCGAAGAGGATTATCCCAGGACTATTGCCGCCCTTCGATACCTACCAGCAGGATTCCCACCGCAATCAAAAGCCTCCGGTCTATCTTGGGTTGGGGGGAAATGGTCATGGTGTATTTCAGCACAAACGGGTTGAAATGCTGCTCAATATTTGCGACTTCACTGCCGTCCTTGGCGACGATAACATATTTCTGCGGAATCAGGCCGACCAGCCTGCTTAAGATGGCCATGCCGGTGCTTTTTTCGGTCAATTTTCCGACTTCGCCGCCATCTTTGGAAAGAATGAGCCACTCGTCCTTGACAATGGATTTAAGCCCCTTCCTTCGCATGGCACCGACCACTTCGCCGACGGTCCCGTCCTGTACGTTATATGTTGCGCCGAAATCGAGGATCTGGGGGGTTTTTATAACCAAGAGCTCGCTGGTCTGGGCTTCATCCGAATAAACCCTGAAATCCTCCTTCAGCTTGAACGCCTTCTGCTTTGAGTAGAACAGGACATTTCCGTTTTCATCGTATACGT
Source organism: Candidatus Altarchaeales archaeon IMC4 (assembly GCA_001742785.1). Classification (GTDB taxonomy): domain Archaea; phylum Altiarchaeota; class Altiarchaeia; order IMC4; family IMC4; genus IMC4. The sequence continues at coordinate 778,912 of MCBF01000001.1, read as the reverse complement.
GGAACGCGCCGCCAAACAGTTTAAGCACCTTCTTTCGAAACAGGTACTTGCCGTGCCCGAACGATGGGTGAAGCCCCTTTACAGTTGTGTTTTCTGCTGTTGTCATTTTTTATTTTTCCCATTATTTATATTCGTTATCTCCTTAAAAAAGGCAGGATATATGCCAATAAAACGAGGCAGAACCCGGCATAGATATGTGCCGGCGCGGCAAGCATAATAAGGAATCCGAAAAACAACAGCACAACCCCCTCCTTCGTGCACAGCGGACAGGCATACGGCCCGCAGGTTTTTCCTGCTTTTTCGGTCTTTATTTTTAAGTTTTCCATATTAAGATTTGCGGCTCTGCCATACGATTTTTATCGCCCCGCTCTCGCAGACAGCCTCGCACTTGAGGCAGGCGGTGCATTTCCCAGGGTTTCCTGCAGCAACGGCGTCATCGAGAATCTCCAAAACGGAAAAATTGCAGCACCGGGCGCACTTTCCGCAACCGGTGCATTTTTCGTAATCTATTTTTACCTCAATCATAATGAATCCCTTTAAAGCGTCTTTTGCTGCCCGATCAGCGCCTCGAAGCTCAGGCACGGGTCGCTTGCGGAAACCGTATACCTCTCATCTATTATCATATCGTCAATGTCGAAAAAGCAGGGTTCCTTCCTAAGGAATTTTACCGCAAGGTACGCCTTGGCGTTCGCAATCAGGCCGAACTTCTTCAGCGACAAAACCGCCTTTTTGAAGTTCATTTTGTCTTCCTTGGTGACCTTGCACTCGACCAGGATCACCCTCCCCCCCTTCACCGCAAGGACATCGGGCACAGGAAACGAGACAGTCCCGCTGCCTGCCGCGCGCACGGCCGCCCAGCCGTTATCCCAGAACCTCGTCACAAGGTCGCGTTCGAACCTGACGCCCTTTTCGTAGAATTTGCTCATTTCCAAACCGCCGGGGGGGCATTGCCCCCCTCCAGTTTTAGGTTC
>MCBF01000001.1:762421-777841 GCA_001742785.1 Candidatus Altarchaeales archaeon IMC4 | reverse complement strand
ATATAATATATGGGCAATTTGGTACGGAAAACGACTAATTCCCTAAATTTATACTAAACAAAATGAGACCAAAGAACGATATGGATTTGACCACCATCGCTGTGTCGCTGGATGTTAAAAAGGAGCTCGATAAACTAAAAGGCAATAAATCCTACAACGAAGTCATACTCAACCTCCTTGAGACCTCCGTTTTGTCGATTGAAGCGGCTATCGAGGAGATAACTGAGAGTGAACTAAAAAGACTCAGGGATACGACATCGCACCTTCACGAACGGATGGAAAATATCTCTGTGAAGGATGTAAAAAGGTGACCTAGTCATAGCATGGCATCGGTTACACGCGTTTGCCTCGTTAGGCAAACGGTGTTCCGTTTGTCGAGACAACCGTGAATCATCCTTTTGTGGTCGAATGCGAGTTTTGGTAGATGCTCTATTTTGAATTTCTCTGCGGTTTCCGCATCGCTTCCTGCGGCCAGTCCGCCGCCCGACACCCTGCAGAGGAAACATATCGAAACCGTATGCCCGCGCGGGTCGCGGCCCGGCGCGGAATAAACGCCGACGAGCCGTTCAATATTTACGTCAAGCCCGGTTTCTTCTTTTGCTTCACGCACCAGCGCTTCTTCAACCGATTCGTTGTAATCGACGAAGCCCCCAGGAAGCGCGTACATCCCCTTGAACGGCGGGTTCTTTCTTTTTATCAGGACGACCGAATCATTGTCCACGATTACGGCATCAACCGTGATTCTTGTTGTTTTTGCCATCTTGTTTATGTTATTATTTGTTCCATTTAATACTTTATCGTAATGGAAAAAAACTGGCACTCGATGCCCGCTGATGAGGTGCTAAAGCATCTCGGCTCCGCAAGGCCGGGGCTTTCGCAGGCTGAAGCCGACAAGCGCCTTGCGCAGTTCGGCCCGAACGAGCTTGTCGAGGCAAAAAGGACGAGCCCTTTGGAAATGTTCCTTGCGCAGTTCAAAAACTTCCTGATAATCGTGCTTATAGGCGCGGCGGCTGTTTCTTTCGGGATAGGCCTTTACAATGGAGGCGACGAAGAACTAATCGACGGCATTGTGATAACTGCGATACTGATTGTAAACGCGATACTTGGCTTCGTGCAAGAATACCGCGCCGAAAAGGCGATGCTTGCCCTGAAGTCGATGGTCGCCCCGATGGCAAACGTGGTGCGTGACGGCGTTGTTGCAAGGATCGACGCGCGCAAAATCGTGCCCGGGGACATAATCGTAGTAGAAGCCGGCGACCGCATCCCCGCAAGCGCCCGTCTCCTAGAGGTTGTAAACCTGAAAGTGGACGAGGCATCCCTTACCGGCGAATCCGTTCCCGTCACCAAGGGATTACAGGTACTTGATGAAAAAACGCAGCTTTCGGACCGCAAAAACATGGTGTTCATGGCGACCAGTGTTACCTACGGCAGGGGTACGGCAGTCGTTACCTCGACCGGAATGAACACCGAGTTCGGGCGGATCGCGTCAATGATACAGGCGACAGAAAAGGAGCATACGCCCCTGCAGAAGCGGCTTGAACAGGTAGGAAAGCATCTCGGTGCAGGGGTTCTTGCAATATGCGCCATAGTGTTTATCGCGGGCTCTCTTTACGGCACGGAAACTGTCAGCGAGATGTTTTTGACTTCGGTCGCGCTGGCTGTTGCCGCAATCCCCGAGGGCCTGCCTGCGGTCGTTACCATAACCCTTGCGTTGGGCCTGAAGCGGTTGGTCAAACAGCACGCGATAATCAGGAAACTGCCTGCCGTTGAAACTCTCGGCTCTACCACCGTGATCTGCTCTGACAAGACAGGGACCCTGACCAGAAACGAGATGACCGTCCGCAGGATTTATACGAGCGGGGAGGTTCTGGAGGTAACGGGCGACGGGTACTCGACCGAGGGGGATGTACTTTCCGGTGGCAAGCTGGTTCACGGCAGGGAAGACGTACAACTTATGGCCCGCATAAGCTCACTTTGCAACAACGCGTCGATATCCGGCGGTATTGTGGGCGACCCTACCGAGGTGGGCCTTGTAGTCTTTGCACAAAAGGCAGGGGTAACGCATGACGATGCGAACCGGCAGTTCCCGCGGGTAAGCGAAATCCCATTCGATTCCGAGCGAAAGCACATGACCACGATTCACAAAGAAGACATGAAGACCGGAAGACATGAAGACCGACTTGTCGCCTACACAAAGGGCGCCGCGGACGTGATAATCCGGCTCTGCGGCAGGATTTATGACGGCGGCAAGGTGCGCAGGATTACCGGTGCAGACATAAAAAAGATAACTGCCGCAAACGACGAATTCGCAAACGATGCACTCAGGGTTCTCGCGACGGCTTACCGGCCCTTATCGGGCGGTGAAAATGAAATCGAAAAGGATTTGGTTTTTGTCGGACTCATTGGGATGATAGACCCGCCGAGGCAGGACGCCATAGATGCGGTGGCATTGTGCAAAAAGGCAGGCATAAAGACCATTATGATAACCGGCGACCACATGCTTACTGCGGTTGCCGTGGGGCGCCATATGGGCATATACGATGTCGGGCTCGTGATGACGGGCGCGGAACTTGATGAAATTGAGGACTGCGAACTTGACCGGATCGTTAACGACGTTGTAATATACGCGCGGGTGAACCCAGAGCACAAGCTCAGGATTGTAAACTCGCTGAAGCGAGGGGGTCACGTCGTGGCGATGACAGGCGACGGGGTGAACGACGCCCCTGCCTTGAAAAGCGCGGACATTGGCGTTGCGATGGGGATAACCGGAACCGACGTTTCAAAGGAGGCCGCGGACATGATCCTGACCGATGACAACTTCGCAAGCATCGTCTCTGCAGTTGAGGAAGGTCGGGGAATATATGACAACCTACGAAAGTTCGTCCGCTACCTTCTGTCGTGCAATGCCGGCGAGATAATGACGATATTCGTGGCGATGGTTGCCATGCCAAAAATCCCGCTGCCCCTGGCGCCCGTGCAGATACTCTGGATGAACCTCGTAACAGACGGCATGTCTGCCTTGGCCTTGGGCGTTGACCCGAATGAAAAGGACGTGATGCAAAAGAAGCCGAGGGACAAGAACGCTGCGGTTATAGACTGCAGATTATTCATTGACATGATGATGGTCGGTGCCATTATGTGCGCAGGCACGCTTCTCATCTATAACGCTTCGCAGTGCGGCGGCGAGGACTATGCAAGGACGATGGCGTTCACTACGATTATCATGTTCCAGATGTTCTACGTCTTCAGTTGCCGCTCGGAAAGGCACACGCTTTCGAGCCAGGGCGTATTCACGAACAAGTGGCTCATACTCGCGGTGGCATCATCGATTGCGCTTCAGGTGTGCGTGCTTTACATACCGATGCTCCAGACTGCCTTCGGCACCGTTGCCCTCGGCGCGGGCGACTGGGTGAGGGTGCTGGTGGTTTCATCAACGATATTTATCTTCGGAGAGGTTAGGAAATTAGCAGGCTTTAGGTGAAGATATAGGATTGATCGCCTTGATTCCTGGAAACTCTTTAAAATCCTTTACGTTTTCCGTATATATTTCGTAGATATTATTTTCCAGCATCGTTTCTGCTATTAGTGCATCCCAGAAGTGGGCATTTTTAATTCTCTTTGCCAACATAACGGCTTTCCCAACAGTATCCGAATCATAGTTTACCTTAACCCAATTATCTGATTCAATTATGCCATTAACGATAATTTTTGCATTTTCAACTGAAACGGGTTTTTCGATTTTCTTAGTTAATACGACGAATAGCTCGGCAAGTATCTGGTTTGACACCGCAAGTTCCGCTTCGCCTTTGAACCCCGCTTCAATCAAAGCCTTGCACTTAGCCCTCTTTGCATTTTCAGAAAAGTCATAGGCATACACTATGACGGATGTATCAACAAACCTCATTTTACCGTTCATGCACTTCGTCCCTGTCAAACTTTACACTGCCCATCTCGAAACCCTTTTCCAGAAGCGCCAAGGCCTCGCTATCCATTCGTTTCGTCCTCTTTTTCATCCAGCATTCCAGTGCCTGGTTCATCGCCTTCCCGAGATAACCCTTCTTCTTTCCGTACTCTAGACTTGCAACTGTTCTAAACTGGTTTTCTACTTCATCCTGCAGGTTTAATGTAATTGTTCCCATTTTTAGTATATATTTAGATTTTGGTTTATTTAAATGTTTTATCTGTAAACTGTTTCAGACAAGAATTTCACTTCATTGAAATTCCGTAGGAATTTCATCCGCGTGAATTGAAAATTCACGGGACAAGCGATTCCTCGAAGGAATCGATGTCCCGTATCCCTCGTAGGGATACGAGGACACCATTTGCAACAAGTTGCAAACGCGTGTGGCTTTGAAGATTTTACATCTTCAAAATCAGTGAAATTGTGTCCCATTAGAAAGTTATACCTTCTAATGCGGAAAATAATGATTTAAAGATAGAATTTGAATAATCAGGTGACAATGATATTTGAGGTACTCAAACTAATCGGAGCGATGCTCGTCATCCTTGTCGGATGCGAACTCTTCGCAAACTCGGTCGAGCATATCGGGCGCAAATTCGCGCTCTCGCACGCGGCGACCGGCTCTCTTCTGGCCGCGGTCGGGACTGCGCTTCCCGAAACGATAATGCCGATCCTTGCCCTCGTTTTCGGCGGGGAGCACGGGGAAGACATTGGCATCGGCGCTATCGTCGGGGCACCCTTCATGCTTCTGACCCTTGCCTTATCCCTCGTTGCGGTTACCGTGCTGTTTATGAAGTTGACGAACCGGCGAAAAACAACGACATTAAACGTGAACGCTAAGGCTATCGACTTCGACCTGAAATTTTTTATCGTTGCATTCACATTCGTTATCGCCGGGTCGCTTTTGTACAACCATTTTCAGTTAAGCGCGATAAAATACGCGCTTGCGGCATTCCTTGCCCTCTTGTACCTCTATTACATAAAGGTCACACTCGGCCATGACGCGGAAGACCATGAAACCTATACGGAATTTTTGTACCTTGCGAAGTATTTCTACGCAAGGCCGACGATAACGAATGTCTATCTCCAGGCGGTAATCGGGCTTTTGGTTATCATATTCGGGGCGAAACTTTTCATCGGGTACCTGATTGTCGTAGGGGCAAAAATCGGAATCCCGATGCTCGTCCTGTCGCTTTTGATAACGCCTATCGCGACCGAGCTTCCGGAAAAGTACAACAGCGTAACATGGACGCTGAAAAAGAAGGACACCCTCGCATTCGGGAACATAATGGGCGCGGTTTCGTTCCAGTCGACGCTTGTCGTAAGCGTCGGCCTATTGCTTACGCAGTGGAACCTCGACACCCACACCCTCATAAGCATGGGGTTTGCGCTTATTTCCGGGATCCTGATATTCGCGACTCTGAAGGTTAAGGGGAGGCTGTATGCCGAGCCGCTTCTTGCAAGCCTTGTGCTGTATCTGGTTTATGTCGGGCTGACCCTTGGGTTTTTGTAGAAAGAAATCAAATAACGAAACAAATCAAAATGGACACACAAACCGCAGTCATATTGTGCATAGCCCTTTCGGCAGCAGCATTGCTTCTCGGCCGGTTTTTCGGCAAACGCTCGGCTGGCACTGCGGACATATCGCAATCCCCGGTCCTGACGAGCCTCGGCACACAAATTGCCGAGATGAAGGCGCAGTTTTCCGAGATGGAAAAACGCCGCGAAGAGGTCGAAAAGCAGAAGGAAAAAACCGATGAGGAGAAGGAAAAGCGCTTTCAGGAATTTATCAGGCTGACGGGCGAAGGCAGACAGCAGGCCGAGAAGAACACCGGCGAGCAGTTGAAGGGCATCTCGGAGAGGATAGATGCGTTTTCAAGGACAATCCACGGAACCAAAACAAGGGGTGCGGCGGGGGAGGGCATCCTCAAGCAATACCTCGAAAATCCGATAAAGGCCGGGCTGGTGGCAACGAACCTTAAAACCGACAGCGGCGAGGTCGAGTTCGCGTGGGATCTGGGCGACGGCAAGTTTATCCCGATCGACTCGAAACTGCCTGATGTCGTAGACCTGCTGGAGAGGTTATCCAAGTGCGAGGATGCGGAAGAACAAATAGGCATAAAGGATAAAATCTCCGCAAAACTAAAAAGAGAGATTGCGAGGGTCAGGAAGTACCAGAACCAGTCCAATACCATAGATCATTGCGTACTGGTCGTGCCTGAGGGTGCCCTTGATGCAGTGCCTGAGCTGATATGCGACGCAGGGAGATTAAGCGTCCATTTGTGCAGCTATAAGGAGGTATTTTTAGTATGCCACTCCCTCTCCGAGGAGTACGGCAAGCTAAAAGAGGAGGGGGAACTCGGGGACTACAAGAAATTTAATACCTCGCTGATTAAAATTTTGGATAAAATCAAGTCAAGAACTGACAGCATAGACCGGGGCATAACCATGATCTCCAACGCAAGCGACGAAATAAAGACCCTTGCAAGGGATTCTGCGAAACTATGATCTGCCCCTGATAATCTGATAGGCTAAAACAGCGGCGCCGTAGCCGTTGTCTATGTTTACAACCGCAATCGGGGTGCATGAATTCAGCATCGTGTTGAGCGCCGCAAGACCCCCTTTGCCCACACCGTAACCCACCGAAGTCGGAACCCCTATCACCGGAACGTCCACAAGCCCCGCGACAACCGTCGGGAGTGCGCCTTCCATCCCGGCGATTGCGATGATTACAGAGGTGTTTTTCATTTTTTCTATCGCAGGGAATATCCTGTGCAGTCCTGCAATGCCCGCGTCGTATTCGGTGACGGTCTTGCAGCCGAGCTCCTCAAGGATTATCTTCGCTTCCTCTGCAGCAGGGATGTCGGACGTGCCGGCGGTGAGGATTCCGACCTGCCCGCATGGATTTGCGGCGGCGCCTTTGAGTTTTATCACCATCGCCTGCCCGCGCACAGAATGCTTCACCTCGAACTCCTTTGCGAAGTTTTTTTTCAGCGCGGCGGCCTTGTCTTCGTCAACCCGCGTGATTATCGCCCTGCCTGTGCGCTCAAGGTGCTCTTCCGCAATCAGGATTATGTCTTCTTTGGATTTGTTTTCGCCGAAAACAACTTCAGGTATTCCGCACCGCGCCTCGCGGTCGAAGTCCGGGTTTGTTATCATGTTTGATTTTTTTCACCGCAGAGACGCAGAGCGCGCGGAGAATAGGGAGTCATTATACATCTGCTATTTTACTTTTAAGGACAATAAATAAAAGATGAACTCTGTAGATTTAACTTTCATAACAAACGAGATGGGAGAAATATTATCTGATAGATTCTCAACATTAATTAAGGACACACGATTCTTTGACTGCCTTGCGGGTTACTTCTATGTAAGCGGGTTTCATTTAATCGAACAGTCACTGGAGAATTCAGAAAAGATTAGGATTTTGATTGGCATAAGCACAAGTAAAGAAACCTTGGATATGATACGGGAAGCAAAAAAACATGTCCAGCAAACTTTAATGATGTCTCATAAGGAAACTAAAGATGAGGTTGAAAAAAATTTAGTTTCTGAAATGGACTCTTCTGATGACTCTTTTGAAATTGAAGGGGGAGTTAATAGATTTGTTGAGTGGATTAAGTCTGGGAAACTTGAAATAAAAGCGTATCCTTCTGAAAAAATCCATGCAAAGATTTATATCATGACTTTTAGGGAAGGAGACCGGGATGTAGGGAGGGTTATAACTGGCTCAAGTAATTTCACAAAATCCGGTTTAATGGATAACATTGAGTTTAATGTTGAACTAAAGAATAGGTCAGATTATGAATTTGCATTGAAAAAGTTTAACGAGTTATGGGATAACTCAGTTCCTGTTTCTGAAAAATATGTTGAAACAATTAAAGAGAAAACTTGGTTGAATGATGAGATCACCCCTTATGAGCTTTATCTTAAATTCCTTTACGAGTACCTTAAGGAGAAAATCAACATAGATAAAGAGGAACTATCTGAAGGATATCTTCCTGAGGATTTCATGCATCTTGAGTATCAAAAGGATGCTGTAAGCGAAGCGAAGTCTAAACTTGAAGAATACGGGGGGGTATTTGTATCTGATGTTGTTGGATTAGGTAAAACATATGTCTCTGCATTACTTGCTAATCAACTGGATGGTAGAAATTTAGTTGTCGCACCCCCTACATTACTTGATAAAAATAACCCCGGATCATGGCGAAACGTTTTTTTTAATTTTGGAGTACGGCAGACTGACTTTGAATCCATTGGCAAACTGGATGATGTACTCAGAAGAGGGACTGATAGGTATAAAAATGTATTCATTGATGAATCTCACAGATTTAGGAGCGAATCAACGCAGATGTATGAAAAATTATTCAAAATATGCAGGGGCAAGAGGGTTATTTTAGTATCTGCAACACCCCTTAACAACACACCTCTGGACATATTAAACCAGATAAAACTATTTCAAGACGGAAATAAATCAACATTGCCCAATCCAAGAGTAAGAAATCTTAATAGGTACTTCAAGGGATTGCAAGAAAAGTTAAAAGATTTAGATAGAAAAGAGGATAAAGACGAATACCTAAGAATTATTCAAGAAAACGCAGAAGATATTCGTGAGAATGTTCTTCAATATCTAATGATAAGAAGGACCAGAACAAGTATTGTGAAATATTATAAAAAGGACCTAAAGACAGAAGGGCTAAAGTTCCCTGAAGTGAAAGACCCTAAACCAGTTTATTATCATTTTGACGAGGATCTTGATGGAATATTCAACAAAACGCTTGAGTTGGTGATTAATGGATTCAAATACGCGCGTTATACGCCCCTATTATATCTCAAAACAGGCGTTACGCAGCCGCAGGAACTATCCCAAAAAAACATGGGCGGCTTTATGAAAATCCTTTTGTTAAAACGATTAGAAAGTAGTTTTTTCGCCTTTAAGCAATCAATAGATAGATTCATTCACTCATACACACGGTTCATAGAAGAATACAAAAAAGGGAACATATACGTGAGCAAGAAACACATAAACAAAATTTTTGAATTACTGGAAAATGATGATGTTGCGGCAGTCCAAAAGTTGATTGAAGAAGAACGGGCTGACAAATATTCCTCTGATGATTTCGCGCCAGATTTCATAAATGACCTTGAAGATGACCTTGCGATTTTAAAAGAAATCAAAGATATGTGGCGCAATATAGAAAGAGACCCTAAACTTGACAAATTCATAGAAATATTATCTAAAGACAAAATACTAAGGAAAAATAAAGTGCTTGTGTTTACAGAGTCAAAAGAAACCGCAGAATATATTGGAGGAAAATTAAATCCCGAAATCGATGGCGGAGTGCTGGCTTTCTCAAGCGGTTCCGAGGAGAACATACGGAATGTTGTAATTGATAATTTTGATGCTAAAGCAAGGCAGCCAAAGGACGATTACAGGGTATTAATCTCAACAGAAATATTGTCAGAAGGCGTTAATTTACATCGTTCAAATGTGGTCATAAACTATGACATTCCATGGAACCCTGTACGGATGATGCAGAGGGTGGGTCGGATAAACAGGGTTGATTCTAAGTTTGATAACATCTACACCTATAATTTCTTCCCCGCAGGACCAATAGAGGAGAATATCAATTTGCAAGCGGCGGCTGAATCAAAGATTAGGTCTTTTATTGAAATGTTAGGAACCGATGCCCGACTGTTGACTGATGAGGAAATAAAAACCCATGATTTGTTTATGAGATTAACCTCAATAAAAACTATAACCGGAGAGGATGAAGCGGATGACCCTGAACTGAAGCATTTAACATATCTAAGGAACATAAGAGACAACGACCCTGATTTATTTGAGAGGATTAAGAGGCTTCCGAAGAAAGCAAGAACTGCGAGAAAACATTCAATGGATTATAATTCTGTAATAACATTCTTCCGTAAAGGTAAATTGAGAAAGATATTTCAAACCAATGGTGGTGTTGAAGAGGTTGATTTCTCTAAAGCTGCTGAAATCCTAAAGGCAGACAAAAACACTAAACGGGAGAAACTGGATGCCGAATTTTATAAGCGTTTGGATGTGAATAAAAAAGAGTTTGATAATGTGTTCGTAACCGTCGATGAGGAATTGATGCATTCGGGTGGAAGAGGCCATGAATCAAACTTAATCAAGATAGTGAAGGCCATAGGGAAAACAAAGGAATTTACTGACGATGATGAAGGGTATATTCAGGAAGTTCAGGAATTGTTAAATAAGGGAGCGTTGCCTAAGGCAACAATCAAAAAAATAATGGATGAGATAAAAAATGAGATGAATCCACTTAAAATTCTGGCAAGAATTAGATCAAATATTACACCCGACTTTTTCCAAGAAACTTACGCTACTAATGCGGCCGATACCTCCGGGCCAAAAGAGGTTATACTCTCAGAATACTTGAAATCAAATAAACATGAATAAAGATGCCGCAAGGAGGTTATTGGATAAGACATTTAATGGGGAATTTGATATAAACCAATTTAAAGTTTTCATTAAAGAATTATTCAATGAGTTCATTATAATCCAAAAAGAGATCGGCATCCTGAACGAATACAAAGAATACAAATACAAAGAATACATAGAGTCGGCACAATCATTAGGGGTTTACACTGACAACTCTAAAAAAATAATTGAGGTTTTTGTTGTTAAACTAAAAAAATCCACTTCCAGAGACAGAGCAAGAACCATGCAGAGAAATTTCATGGCAAAAGTTCTGGCAAACGGAGATAAAGACGCTGCATTAGTTGCTTTTTACGGTGATGACCCAAAAGATTGGCGTTTCTCTTTTGTCCAGATGGAGTACCAGCTTAAAAAAGACGAGAGCGGAAAGGTTAAGGTTAAAAAAGAACTAACTCCTGCCAAGAGGTACTCGTTTTTAGTCGGCGTGAATGAGCCTAATCATACTTGCAGAAAGCAATTCTTAGAACTTGTTATGGAAGAGAATGCTAACCCCTCTCTTGAAGAGATTGAAAAAGCTTTCAGCATCGACAATGTAACAAAAGAATTCTTTGAAGAATATAAAAAGTTATATTTAGAACTGAAAGAATCTTTGGAACAGGTTATTGGGGGAGATGATTGTATCAAAAAACATTTTGAGGATAAAAGCATTTCAACAGTTGATTTCTCTAAAAAGCTCCTAGGGCAGATTGTTTTTATTTACTTCCTCCAGAAGAAAGGATGGCTTGGCGTTGGAAAGGATGCTGAAGGAAGATTTAAAGAATGGGGAAGCGGACCAAAAGATTTCCTGAGAAAATTATTTGAGAAAAAGATTGTTGATTATAATAATTTTTTCAACGACATACTTGAACCATTGTTTTATGAGGCACTTGCAGAAAATAGAGTTTCAAATAACGATTATTACAGTGGATTTAAATGCAAAATACCCTTCCTGAACGGAGGATTGTTTGAGCCAATTAATGGTTATATGTGGAAAGAAACAGAAATCCTGATAGATAATTCAATTTTTGAAAAGATATTTAATACTTTTGACAGGTTTAATTTCACAGTAAAGGAAGATGAGCCGCTTGAAAAAGAAGTGGCTGTTGACCCTGAGATGCTCGGCAAGGTTTTTGAGAATTTACTTGAAGTTAAAGATAGAAAGTCAATGGGTGCTTTTTACACACCAAGGGAAATAGTGCATTACATGTGCCAGCAGAGTTTAATCAATTATCTTGAGACAAATACAGGTATTCAAAGACAGGATATTGAAATTTTTATCGGTATGAGCGGATTTGCGAACGCAGAAGACGAGAGAAATATTGAAAAAATAAAAAAGTTAAATGATGAAATCATATCCGCAAGAGGAATGTCAGAAAATATTGAAAAGGAGTTTATGGAAACCATTAATAAACTCACTCTCCCAAACTCAATCTTCAAACAAAAGGAAAAGATTGATAAACTGCTTAAAGAAATAAAGATCGTTGACCCGGCCGCTGGTTCAGGCGCGTTTCTTGTCGGCATGATGAATGAGATTGTGAAAGCAAGAAATATTTTAACTATTTTCTTTGATAAGATCGAGCAGGAAAAAAGAACGGAATACAACCTGAAAAGAGAAGCCATTGAAAACTGCTTGTACGGCGTTGATATTGACTCGTCTGCCGTTGATATTGCGAAACTGAGGTTCTGGCTTTCCCTGATTGTTGATGAGGAAGATATAAAGCAAATCAAGCCCTTACCGAACCTTGACTATAAAATAATGTGCGGGAACAGTTTACTGGAAGAGTTTGAGGGGGTAAAGCTTTTTGATGAGAAACTTATTGGAGAAGTCGAGAGGGATTATTCCTTTGAGATAAAACAGATTGATGATGAAATTGCTGCTTTACAAAAGGAAAGGGGTTACATTGCTACCGGAAAATCCAATGATAAAACTTCAAAAGAGATTGATAAAGAAATCAAAAAACTTGAAAGGGAAAGGGAAAAACTTAAGGAAAAGCCAGAAAAAGGACAACAAACATCATTAGTTGAAAGTGAATCTCAAAAGAAAATAAAGAGATTACAGGCATTACAGAATAAATTTATTAACGAGCCAAACAAAAACAAGAAAAAGCAATACGCTGAAGAAATTGACCGCATCGAATGGGAACTTATCGAAGAAACCCTGAAAGAACAGGGCAACGATGAAGCCATGCAGAAACTTCAACAGTACAAAAAAACAAAATCAAAACCCTTCTTCTTGTGGAAATTATATTTCTCTGAAGTATTCCAGAGAGAAAATCCTGGATTTGATGTGGTGATTGCGAATCCGCCTTATGTTAGACAAGAAGAAATCAAAGAATACAAAGAAATTTTAAAACGAAATTATAAAATATTTGCTTCAACCTCAGATTTGTATACATACTTCTACGAAAAGGGAATTATTCTTCTCAGAGAATATGGAACACTAACTTTCATCTCATCAAACAAGTTCATGAGAGCTAAATACGGCATTCATCTGCGTAATTTCCTCAAACACAACACAACAATAAGAGAGGTAATTGATTTTGGAACTACGCACATGTTTGAGGCGATAACGAATACATCTGTAGTTATAACAAAAAGAGGACATAGCGAGCACAATAAGATTCTGTTTAGTGACAACATCGCGACGCAAAAAGTTTCTGTTGTGAACCAAGATAATTTAGATGAATCTGCATGGACTCTGGCAGAGCAAGACATTCTTGAGCTCAAAAGTAAAATAGAGAAGAAAGGTATTTTGTTAAAAGACTGGAATGTGGAAATAAACAGAGGATTACTAACAGGTCTCAATGAAGCTTTCGTGATTGATACAAAGACTAAAGAGAGACTATGTAAGGAAGATCCAAAAAATAAAGAAATTATAAAACCGATTATAAGAGGTCGGGATATAGGAAAGTATTTCCACAGATGGAACGGTCTTTGGGTGATATTCATTCCGTGGCACTTTCCGTTAAATAAAGATGCAACAATCAAAGGTAATTCACACAAAGCAGAAGAGAGATTCAAAGTAGAATATCAATCCATCTACAAACATATAGCACAATACAAAACTGCTCTGATGAATAGAAACAAGGAAGAAACAGGAATTCGATACGAGTGGTACGCGTTACAACGATGGGCTGCTGATTACTATCAAAATTTCGCCAAAGAGAAAATTATATGGATAGAACTTACAGATAAAAATAAATTTGCGTACTCCTCCAAAGAAGAGTATGTTTTAGCCGGAGCATTCTTAATGACAGGCAAATCTCTAAAATACCTCTTATCATTACTCAATTCTAAGTTGTGTAAGTTTTACTTCAAGCTCATATGCAACAGTTCCGGAATGGGAACATTCCAGTGGAAAAAATTTGCGGTGGAAAAGATTCCGATTCCAAAGGTATCTGAAGCCCAACAAAATCTATTCATCCAACTCGTAGATCAAATCCTCTTCATCACCAAAGACGACGATTACTTAGAAAACCCTGACAAGCAGGCGAAGGTTGAGAGATTGGAAAAGGAGATTGACCAGTTGGTCTATAAGTTGTATGAATTAACTCCTGAGGAGATTAAAATTGTGGAGGAGTTCAATAGTAAGTAAGAATAAAAAGAGGAAAAATGAAACTTTTCAACCGCCAAAAAGTGTTATTAAACACTATCGAAGAACTGAACGAAAAGAACATTAACTCGCGCAGAGCGATAGTTAAATCTTTGTTCCTCCTTAAAGAAGAACATAACATATCTACTCAAATGTCCTTCTACCATTTCTTTGCTTATAAGCAGGGGCCGTTCTCCCACCTATGCTTTGATGATCTTAGAAGGCTGAGGGACAATAATCTCGTTGATGACGAAGAAACAACAATCACTCCAAAAGGAAAAGAGGTTTTGAGTCAAGTTGGAAGGGAACACCGCAAAACCATAAAAACCATGCTGAATAAATTTCCAAACGAAAAAAAAATTACCGATTATGTGTACCAAAAATATCCTGGATACACCATAAAAAGTGAATTAATAGAACAGGTGCCTAAGAGTTCTTTTCCGGGATTCTTTACTATCGGTTATGAAAAAAAGGATATAGACCAATTTCTCAATGCTTTGGTAAGCAATAACATAGAACTCTTAATTGATATAAGAAGAAATCCGTTTAGCATGAACTTTATCTATATTAAAGATGCTTTACAGAAGAAATTAAAAGATGTTGGTATTGATTATCTCCATATCCCCGAATTGGGGATTGAAAGCGAAGAACGAAAAAACCTAAATACAAAGGAGGATTATGATAAATTATTTGCCATGTATAGGCAAACATTACCCCTCAAAGAAGTTTATATAAACCGAATTATTGAGTTGGGAACAACGAAGAGAATTGTTCTATTATGTTTTGAAGATGACTACAACTTCTGCCATAGAGGAGAAGTAGCCAAAGTTATAAAAAGTAGGGGGCATGAGGTGATAAACTTATGACCGAAACAGAATCTTTTTGGTTAAAGGATATGGTTGTCTTAGGTCAGGGAGCACCAAACCAAACCAGAAAATTAAGTGGCAGACAAGCTAGATGCCTCTGTCTTTGGTCAAATAAAACTGGCTTCGTAAGAGTTTTTGGAGTACCTTACGGTTATGTGCACGATTGGGAAATAATTAATGTCGAAGTAAGAAAACCTAATGATGATGGCCGAGAGAATTCTTTTGTAGTTTATAACTATGAAACTGAATTTGATAATTTATCGAAGCGGATATATGCACAAAAAGAAATTACCGGCAGAGGAAATAAGATAAACAAGAAACTTAAACGCCCAGAACAGATCGCATTGCTCGAAAGCATCGCCAAATCAACATTTTCCCAGATAAGAGACAACGGAAAAAGCTTTGGTCTCATCAAGCCAAAGACTATGAAGTTTGTGCTTAAACAAAACAAAGAAACTTCTGGAGCCCAAACCACATTAATAGACCAAGATTATGATATTATGAATCAGAATGATTTTGCATTTCTCCCTTATCTGCA
>MCBF01000001.1:754291-762321 GCA_001742785.1 Candidatus Altarchaeales archaeon IMC4 | reverse complement strand
CAAATGTCACATAAAGCCCGTTTTCACCTGCCATTGCACCGGCATATATGTAGTTCATGCAGAATATGCTCTTTCCGGCCCCGCACCCGCCTGATACAAGTGTGATTGAGTTCTTTTTCAGGCCGCCCTCTATCATTTCGTCAAGCCCGGATATTCCGGTTGCTATGCGTTCCATTTTTATTTTTTTAGCCATTTTAAGGTTTCCCTTATCTCCTGTACACTCATCTGCCCTGGTGCCGATTCCTTTCCCTTGCCGCTGGATGCAAACGTAAGGTAGGAGCCCATGAGAAGCGACCGTGCCCTCGACATTCTTCCGAGTTCCCCCATTGCTATTACTATAACGGGAATCCATATATGCTTATCGCCTATAACGCTCATGATTTTCCGCACGTCGCTTGCACTTTCCGGTATGAATGCGGCCTTGGCTATGTCCGCCCCGGCAGTTTCTTCGTCTTTCAATATTTTTATGATTTCATCTCTTGACGGGGTTGATTTGAAGTCGTGGTAAGAAACTATGACCTTGACGCCCTTCTCTTTTGCCTTTTTGACCACATCGCCCCTCAGTTTCTCAGAAGTCCCGAGTTCTATGCTGACGTACTGGCAGAAATCAATTGCTGAAAGGAGTATGTCGATTCTTTCTTCCTCACCGCCACCGAACCTGCCGCCTTCCCATTTCGGCATGCAAGTCGCAATCTTCGGCTTTTTTATTTTAGCGAGGAAATCAATTTTCGATGCGTCTTCCAGGTAATCGAGCCGGATTTCGACAATATCGCAGTCTATCGAATTTGCGGTTTTTACAGCGTCTTCTACGTTATCCTCGGTTATCGGGACGCATATCATGTTAATATGTTTTCGCTAGTGCATATATCCCGAGCATCACGACGATTTGGGGGCCTTTCCCCAAATCCTCGTGTACAGCAGTATCCCAATCGCGGTAATCGAGACCATCCTATTTGAAAAACCCCTCTATACGCTTTGCAATTTCTGAGGTATTGTTGCTTATTGGTTCCTTGAGACCATTGTCATACTGGGTATCACAAACCTTTCCTTTTTTTATTTCAATTTGCCTTGTCATTTCCGTCTCCTCTTTATTTCTTTGATCGCATAAACGAAAATATGCCGATGAGGATAAATAAAGACATCAGGACCTGGAAGGTGCATGCTATACAGAGATGACCTAACAAGGTTGGAGTTTCTATAATAAACAAACGGTAGATGCTTGCAAGCACGAGCATAAAAAATCCAATTCCAAACCACATTATCATTTTCTCTCTGGTTGCATTATAAACATACGCTGCCATCACTACTACAAAGGAAAATAAGACAAACCAGAAGGTTGTTAGTATTGGTGTTGTATAGGGTATACCCCCTATTCCCTCAAGCATCGTGTAGGTAACTATTATCACCCCAATAAGGGCGAAACAACACACTGCAATGAGCAGGTTTTCATCTGCGACCTTCGTATTTTTCACGTATTTCTTTAGCAAAACCCACATACCCGCAACAAAACAAACACCTACAAGGACCTCGAATAGATTACCTACGAATTCCCAACCGCTGGCGGGGGCAGGCCATGCAAACAATTTTATAATCCTTATCAAAAGTTCAAATAACAAGCCGGCTCCAAAATACATCATGGATATGGGCTTTGATGTTGTGCGAAGATACCAGTACCATATGAGAGAGGCAGCAGCTAATGCGAATAAGCCCCCAAGTATGCGAATCCCCAATAATGTGTCATACTCGGCTCCACACCCTCTAGAAAATGTTAGTTGATCACACTCGGCACCTACGGTATAAACGATAAAAAATAACATGCACAATGCCCGTACCCCTCTGCTATATATTTGTCTTTCCACTATTTGAAAAACCCCTCTATACGCTTTGCGACCGTCGTGGCACCCCCGCCCATCAAGCCTTCGATGCCTTCGAATTTGGATTCAATTACAATGCCTTTTTTGGTTATATCCATTCGCTTGATATCCCTGTCGTGATGGCTGCCGCGCATCTTTATTATCGAAATGGCCTTCTGGATCTCGGATTCCACCTCAACGTAGCGCAGAAGTATTACGTTGTCCACAACGAACGATGTCCCTGAGTTGGTTATCTGGAACGCCCCGAACAACTGCGGCATCTCCGATATCAGGATGCTCGTTATGTTCCGGTTCTTGAACATTGACGGCATTATAACAAGGTGGTCCTTGTATGCGCTCTTGCTTTCGAAAACATCATGGTAGCTTGACAAACTGTCTATGACGACCCTTTTCACGCCGTCAAGTTCGGATTCCATCTTCCGAAGGTACTCCTCGGGTATCATGTCTATCGCGCAGGGGGTCATTATCCTGACCATTCCTGCCCCCTCCATCTTCTTGAGGTCGTACCCGAGATACTCGGCATTCCTCAACAGGAGTTCCCTCGTTTCCTCAAGGGATACGATAAGCCCCTTTTCGCCCTTCTTCGCACCCTCCATTATGAACTGCATTCCCATAAGTGTCTTTCCGGTTCCGGTAGAGCCTGCCACCAACGTTACGTCGCCGCGGAAAACCCCTCCATTCATCATATCGTCGATGCCTTTCACACCCGTACTTATTCGCTCGCCGGACGCCGCCCAGTCATTTGTGTATTTTGGAAGCGGATAGACCTCCATGCCCCTATCGGTAATCCTGAAGGGCACAAGGTGCGGGTACGCATCGACGCCCTCTATTTTAAGCACCTCGAACATCCGCTGCTTTTTATCCCCCATACGGGAGTGGTGAAGAACGAACGAGCCGCTGCAAAGGAATCTTACCACGTGCTCAGGGTCGATTCCGTACTGCATCTCGCTTGTCAGGAGTGTTGTCGCGTTTATCTGGTATATCGCCCTGAAGAGTTCCTGCATCTGGTTCCTGAAGTGCTTCTGGCTGATTTCGACGCTCGGGGCGGATATTGGGTCTATCACGATTCGCGAGGGCATGAAGTCGCTTTCGAACACGGGCAGTATGAATGCGGATACCATCTTCTCGCTTGAAAGGACAGGCGATTCGTACATCTTCATAAGGCCCTTTTTCTCGTACTTTTCAAGGTCCCATCCGAACGAGTACTTGAACAAGTCCTTCAGCCGGTCGCCCCGCTTTTCGAATGTTATATAAAGGCACTTCTCGCCGTTTTTCAGGCCTTCCATCAAGAACTGGATTCCAAAGGTTGTCTTGCCCGTTCCCGTGTCTCCGCAAAGAGCGTAGACGCCCCCCTCAGGCAGCCCGCCGCCGATCATGTCATCAAGCCCGAATATCCCTGTTTTTATTCGCTTCATTGTAGTGCCTCGTTATCATATCGTAAAATGAATATTAGTTTTTCTTTTCGTCAACGTTTTTCTTTTTTCTAAAAAGAAAAGGTTGGTTTTAATTCTCTTCATTTTATTGCCCCTTTTTGCTAATCTTACTTTTACCGTTTAATTTACTTAGGTTTATACTTAAATCGACAAGGTTTTTTATCGCGTTTACGTCTTTTTCCTCGTGCATCGACTCGTTGACGAACCATATGCTCGTCCCGCCGTGCGCGGAAACCTTACCCCTCAGTACATGAAGGAATGAGTAAACGTCCCGCGCGCTGCTTGTAATCAGCATCGAGGACAGGTTGTCCATGATGAATATGAATGGTTTGTCTATGTGCTTCATTATGCGCATCGTCTCTATGAGCATAAACGTGAAATCCCCGGGGTTCTTTATCATGACGATATTCTCGCTGAAGTCGTTTAACTCCTCGGGCAGCACTACCTGAGAACCTAAGGTGTATGTGGTGTAGCAGTCTATTACGTAGATGCTGCCGAATCCCTTGGTATCCTTTTCAAGACCCATC
This sequence comes from Candidatus Altarchaeales archaeon IMC4, assembly GCA_001742785.1. Classification (GTDB taxonomy): domain Archaea; phylum Altiarchaeota; class Altiarchaeia; order IMC4; family IMC4; genus IMC4. The sequence continues at coordinate 758,487 of MCBF01000001.1, read as the reverse complement.
CTCATTAATAATTCCCTGATGGTCGAGTCGTTAATCAGGATGATTACCGGGACATCCCCGCGCGCCGATATTATCTTCTTTAGCGCAGCATCCTTATCACCCCTTGTTTCGGCATCAAGCAAAAACGTTGCGCACGATGTAAGTTTGCCGGTATTCAAAATGTCGTCAATAGTAGGCATCGTTTAAACTCCTGTCATTATTTTATCCGTATTATGTGCATAAATATGCTATATAAACGATTTTGAATACTCTGCGGCCGCGCTTATCGCTTCGATCACGTCGGTCGCCTTCATCGAAAAACCCAGTTTGCATGCGGCGATATCCCCGGCACTTCCGCAAAGGAACGCCGCCGCGCATGCGGACCGAAAGTTTTCCGCGCCCTGTGCGGCAAGTGCGCCGGTTATGCCGGCAAGGACGTCGCCTGTCCCCCCGACCGTCATGAAGGGGTTGCCTGTCTTGTTGAACCTGACTGACGTGCCCTGCGCGATTATATCGGCCTGCCCCTTCAAAAGTATGGTTGCGCCCGTTTTTTCCGCATATTTCTTTACGCTCTCGAGTGAGGCATCCTCCTTGAAAAGCGCCGTGAACTCTCTAGAGTGCGGCGTGAGTATAAGGTGCTGCTTTATGTTTTTGCCGTCCAGGATCTTTATGGCGTCCGCGTCTACGACGACCGGCTTCTTGACCCTTTTCACTATCTCGTTCACCGCCTTTTTTGTTTCCGGCTTGACCCCCAAACCGTTGCCGATAACGAGCGCGTCGAAGTCAGAGTTTACTATGGATTCGACGTCGCCGGAGGACAGGTAAAATTCCGATTCAAGCGGGTTGACTATGATGTTCGGGTCCGAAATCTTTTGCGCTGCATACGACGGGCACTTCACAACAACAAGGTCAACGCCTGCCGCAAGCGCCGCGTTTGCAACAAGTAAAGGCGTTCCCGAGTATTCCTGGCAGCCGCCGACTACCAGGAGCCTCCCGAAGTCGCCCTTGTGCTCGCAGCCAGTCCTTTTCATGATTGCCGCGAAAACATCTCCTGGGCCGCAGAATGTCTCTGCCTCGCGCGGAATCCCGATGTCAACCACCTTCGCGCCTGAGACCTTTGGTGTGTGAAATGAGATGACTGCATCCGCACTAAAGTGCCCTGTCGGGACATCAACCGCAACCCTGAAGACATCGGCGGAATTTACGGCATCGACGACGCTTTTGGCAGGCTCCCGAAGTTCGCCTTTCATGCCCACGCCGGTTATCGCATCGATTGCGCAGTCGAAATTTTTCAGGTCATGTGCAATCCGTTTGGCATCGGAAGAATCATTTATTGTTTCAATCGGCAAATCGCATTTTTCGATCACCCTCAGATTTTTTTCCGCGGCAGTGGTGAGGTTCCCTTTGAAAAGATAAACCTGAACCTTTTTCCCCATGCCAGACAAGTGCCTTGCCGCAACAAGCCCGTCCCCTCCGTTGTTGCCGCAGCCGCAGAAGACCGCGACCCTTTCGAACCTTGAGCACTCCCTTGCAACCTCCTTTCCCGCGTTCTCCATCAACTGCAATGTCGATATCCCGAGGTACCTGCAGTTCATGTCGATAATTTGTGTTTCAAGTGCGGACATTTTTAGTTATAATTGCAAAGTGCAAATTGAAAAATATAAAGTAATTTTGCATTTTTCACTTTGCATTTTGCATTAAGTATACGCCGTATTCGGGAACTCGTATGCCCTGAGCTTCCCGAACTGCGCAAGCTCCGCTTCGGATACCGACGGCTTTATCTCCTCAAGGGCCTTCTCAAAATGTTTCATCTCAACGTGCTGGGCGTCCATGCTTTCACGCAAGGCCATGATGCCCGCCATCCTGCAGACCCCCTCTATGTCGGCCCCGGTATAGTTCTTTGTCCTGTCGACCAGAACCTTCAGGTCCACCCCCTTAAGTGGCATCTTTTTGGTGTGCACCTTGAATATCTCAAGACGCGCCTTCTCGTCAGGCGCCGGCACCATTATCAGCCCGTCGAAGCGGCCGGGGCGAAGAAGGGCAGAGTCTATCATGTCTACCCTGTTCGTCGCGCCTATCACGATGACGTTCTCAATGGCCTCCATCCCGTCAATCTCGGTCAGTATCTGGTTAAGCACGGTCTCGGTTACGTGCGTCCCTGTTTCACCCCCGCGGCGCGGGGCGACCGAGTCAAGCTCGTCGAAGAATATTATCGTCGGGGCGGTCTGGCGGGCCTTCTTGAATATCTCCCTTATCCTCTTTTCGCTCTCTCCGACCCACTTGCTTAGGACCTCAGGCCCTTTCACGGATATGAAATTCGCCTCGGACTCGTTTGCCACCGCCTTTGCAAGAAGCGTTTTTCCGGTCCCGGGCGGGCCGTACATCAGTATGCCTTTCGATTGCCTGATCCCCATCCTTTTGAAAACTTCCGGGTGTTTAAGTGGCAACTCCACCACTTCCTTGAGCTCCTGCTTAACCTTTTCAAGCCCGCCGATATCGTTCCACTTAACCTCTGGCACCTCAAGGAAGACCTCCCTGAGCGCAGAAGGCTCCACGTTTTTCAGCGCCGCGGCAAACTCGTCCATGCCCACGTGCAGGTCCTCAAGTATCTCAACCGGTATCTCTTTCTGGTTGAGGTCGATTTTCGGCAGCATCTTCCTGAGGGCGCTCATCGCCGCCTCCCTTGCAAGGGCCGCAAGGTCCGCGCCGACATAGCCGTGGGTGATGTTCGCCATCTCGTCCAGTATCCTGTCTTTCTCTTTTTCCGGGATGGGCATCCCTCTTGTGTGAATCTGCAGTACTTCCCTCCTGCCGGATTTGTCAGGAACGCCGATTTCTATTTCCCTGTCGAAGCGGCCGGGCCTTCGCAGCGCCGGGTCGATCGAGTCCGGCCTGTTCGTCGCAGCGATGACTACCACGTCGCCCCTTGCAACAAGCCCGTCCATCAATGCCAGAAGCTGGGCGACAATCCGCCTTTCGACCTCCCCGTGGGTTTCCTCGCGTTTCGGGGCGATTGAATCGATCTCGTCTATAAATATGATCGCTGGGGCATTTTGCTGCGCCTCATCGAATATCTCCCTCAAACGCTTCTCGGACTCGCCGTAGTATTTGTTCACTATCTCAGGGCCGTTGATCGACATGAAGTGTGCGTTGGTCTCGCTTGCCACCGCCTTTGCAAGAAGCGTTTTTCCGGTCCCGGGCGGGCCGTGCAGGAGCACGCCCTTCGGAGGCTCTATCCCGAGCTTCTCGAATAGTTCAGGGTGCTTCATCGGAAGCTCGATCATCTCCCTCACCTTTCCGACCTCATCCCTCAAGCCGCCGATGTCCTCGTACCTTACTGAAGGCACCGATACCTCAACGGCGGCCGGCTTGGCAACATCCGGGCGGGATTTTACCTCAAGTTCCGTGGATTCTTGAATCTGGACCACGCCTCTTGGGCTGGTCGATATGACGCTAAACGGGATGGGACGGCCGAGAATGCGTATCATTATCCCGTCGCCCTGGACCATCGGGCGGTGGGTAAACAAACGCTTTACATGGCTCTTGAACGCATTGCCGAATTGTATCTCGGTATCTCCGACCTGTATCTCGTGGATCGTCGGGGCAATCACCACTTTATGTGCGGTTTCCGGCCTTGCCTTGCGGACAATCACCTTGTCGCCAAGCGAACTTGCGGAATTCTGCCTTATTATGCCGTCCATCCGTACTATGCCGAGGCCCTCGTCCTGGGGATGGCTAAGCCATACTATCACCCCTGTGAGATTCTTGCCTTTTATCTCGATAACGTCCCCCGAGGTCACCCCAAGGGAATGCGCAGACTGTGAATCAACCCTGACAATACCCCTTCCTACATCGTTCTGCAGTGCCTCTGTGACCTTTAGCGTTATCTCTTTTGTCATTTTTTAAAATTATGAACAAGAAAAATTCAACTTTATTTTGAAAACCAGTGGTTTTCAAAGCCATAAAATTGCAAAACAATTTTAATGAGTTGAATTTCAAGCATTTTCGATTCATCGAAAATGGTGTCCTATATTTGCAAAGCAAATATATGGATTGTGTCGCATAAAGTATTTTGATTAATGTAATTTGTTATACTTTATAGTACGATAGTAAATATATCTAAATATGTTTGAGCAGTTTATATTAGAGTATGGAGTTTTTGGGCTTTTTTTAGTATCGGCCGCCTTTGCGACAATATTCGTGCCGGGGGCTCCTGA
>MCBF01000001.1:730328-754191 GCA_001742785.1 Candidatus Altarchaeales archaeon IMC4 | reverse complement strand
CTGACATGACAGGGGCGTCGATACTTGGGATCCAGCCGCTTTTCGGGGACCAGAACAGATCCAGTATATTGAGTTTTGCAGTCCAGCACCCGCAAGCCAACATCTTCCCGACGTACATGCCGTACAGGACGCTCGTTTACGTCCCAAAAGACTTCACGGATTATATGATGACAAGGGCGTACTTCTACGATTACGTAGACGAGTACAAGGCGATCGGATTGTTCCCCCACGAAGTAAAGAAACTTGAGCACATAAAATTAGAACAGGAATTCGAAGGTGGCTACATAAAAGCGTACAAGATAACGTATCCTTTGGAAGAAACGCTTGCAGGGGGGGATGGCGCTGGGATAAACAAAACACTCCCGTCTAAAATAAACTCAACTGTTGATGAAGGAAATGCCACACAACCCTCTGCTGAACCAAAACCTGAAGTAGAGGGAAAAGCGAGTGAAGAAAACATTACGGCCGCCGAAAAATCATGCATAGAAAAATACAACATATCCAAAGACGCGGTGGTGTTCTACCACACGCAGACCTGCCCGCACTGCCAGAACATGATGCCGCTTGTGGAAGAACTTGAAAAGGAGGGTTATGTGTTCTACCATGCCGATGCGCAGAAAACGGAAGGCGAACATGTGCAGGAGTGTTTTGCGAAACAACTTACGGGTTACGTCCCCTTATTTATGTGCGCAGGCAACAACGAAACCCATGGTGGTGAGTTCGCAGGCATCGACAAGATGAGGCAATTCGCCGAGGACTGCAAAAACGCTGTATAAAATGTATGAATATCTGGACTATCTGGCCCTTATAACGATTTCTGCATTATTCGTTATTTATGCTTATGTCAAGGGCAAAATAGACAAGGGGGCGGTTTTCGGGTCTGCCCTGATAGGCATCCTTGCGATCATCGCTTTTGGTTATTTCTTTACCGCGGTAATCGTATTCTTTGTCCTTGGAACATCGATTACGAAATATAAAGAGAATGAGAAGGAAAAACTCGGTATTGCTGAAGGCGTAAGGACGATAAAAAACGTGTTCGGCAACGGCGGGGCCGCCGCGCTTTTTTCGGCTGCAAGCATTGTCACCCATGACCCTGTTTTCCTGGTCGGCTATCTTGCATCGATAGCGACTGCCTGCGCGGACACCTTCGCCACTGAAATCGGGCAGACTTACAAGCGGCCGAGGCTGATAACGAACCTGCGCGAAGTTGCTCCAGGGACAAACGGCGGTGTCTCGATAACCGGGTTCGCAGGCTCAATCCTCGGCGCTGTGCTTGTGTCGAGCCTTGCCTTGATAATCGCAAACGACTTCATGATGTTTGCGGTATGCGCTATTTCGGCATTTGCAGGCGGTGTTTTTGACAGCGTCCTCGGGGCGACCATTGAGAAAAGAGGGGCGGCAGACAAGCACACGGTGAACTTCCTCGCAACGTCTTTCGGGGGAATTGCCGGCATGCTTCTGTGGGCCTTTTTTTAACCTGCAGGTAAGATATAATACACACTAAATCCAAGAGGAAAAAATGAGCGTTATGAATTTTAAGGTACGGAGGATTGAAGCTGAAAGAAAGGACACGACTGCGAAGAGCATCGAGGTAAAATCGAATTTTGCCATTCTGACCCTGGAAAAGAAAAAGGACAAACTTGTGGGGGATTACATAGAGGCGAAGTTCAAATTCGACGCCGAGTACACACCCACCGTAGGCTCTTTGAAATTCGAGGGCAGCGTTTGGTACCAGCACCCGAATCTTAAGGAAGTGGCCGTTGAGGACGGCAAAAGGATACGACTTAAGTCAGAGGCAGTAGAGGAATTGTCGAATGCGATACTCAGGGAATGCTTGATAGAGGCTTTTGGAACGGCAAAAACCATTGGCCTGCCTATGCCGATGAAGATGCCGAGCGTCAAGGTGAATAAGGACGACGTGCCGTTCTCAAAGGCGGCGTAGGGAATTGCAAAATTAAAAGTGCAAATTGCAAAATGACCGGGCTTTGCGCCATCTGCGGGTCGCTTGATGAAAAACTGCAAACCTGCGCAATCTGCGGCAAGGCGGTATGCTTTAGGTGCTTCAGGAACGGCGTTTGCGGGCTATGCGCTTCCGGCAGAACGTAACCAACTCCAATGAATCCTACCGAAAACTCGAAAAAGTCCGCAGGCTATGCGGCGGCCGGGTACGTGCAAAGCGGCATGGTAGTCGGGCTTGGCACGGGTTCTACGGTGAAGTATGCCTTAGAGATGATTGCCAAGAGGATAAAAAACGAGGGGCTCGACATTCTTGGAATACCCACATCCGAGGCAACTGCGGGCCTTGCAATGAAACTCGGTATACCCCTGTCAACCCTTGATGAACACCCCGTACTTGACATGGCAATAGACGGCGCGGACGAAGTCGACCCGGGTTTCAACCTCATCAAGGGCGGCGGCGGCGCGCACACAAGGGAAAAGATAGTTGCGACCGCATCAAAGAGGTTCATCGTCGTCGTGGACAAGGGCAAAGTTGTCGGAAAATTGGGCGACTTTGGAATCCCTATCGAAGTGCTGCCCTTCGGGGCGGGCCTCGTGAAAAGGAAAATTGAGGGGCTCGGCGGCACCGTCAAACAAAGGAACAATACAAGCGACAACGGGAACATGCTCATGGACGCGCGGATGGAAATACGCAATCCGGCGGAACTTGAAGACCTCCTGAACAGCATCCCCGGCGTTATCGAAAACGGGATATTCGCGCACCGAAGGCCGGAAGTTGTAATCGTAGGCGACGGGGCAGGGGTGGTGGTAATTGAAAGGGAAGATGGAAAATAAAGAAGAATTGAACCAATTGGTCATGCAGATCGAAGAATACAAAAGGCAGTTCAACGAAGTGCTCAGGGAGATCCAGATGATGGATGCCGCACTCGTCGAGATCGAGGGTACAAAGGAGGCTATCGGTTCGATAGCAAGCGAACTGAACACGCTCATCCCGCTTGGCTCGAACGTCTATGCAAGGGGGGAGATATCCGATGGCAAAAAGGTAGTCATGGGCATCGGGGCAGGGGTATTTGTCGAAAAAACGATTGACGATGCGGTAAAGGCGCTTGGCAAAAGGAATGGCGACGTGAAAAAGGAGGTGGACGACCTGAGGAAAACCGCCGAAAAGATAGGCAACCTTATCTCACAATTAAACCAGAAGGCTGAAGAACTGGTCGGCAAGGGGCAGGAAAAAACAGGATAAATGCATTATTTTCCCCTGAGGATAAAAAACGATAAAACCCCCGAACCAATCGATGCCGCATATTTCCAAAGCCCGATGAGGAAAACCAGGGCGAACCCTGTAATGATCGGTATGTTCTCGATTACCGATTCAAACCCCGGCACGCTCCCCAGCGCCTCCTCGACCATTTCCCGCTTCTGCGATTCGTTCACCTCAAACTTCTCAGTTTCCTCAAGAATCCTGCTGCTAAATTCCTCAACCATTCGCCGCCGCTCGTCTTGACTGAAGCGTTTTTCCACGTCCTTTTTTGCCGCATCAAAAAATTCGCGGGTTTTGTTTTCGATCAGTTCCTTTCGCGCGGTGTCACTTAACCTGCCCGAGCCAGACTCGTAACCTGCGACCCAGACAACCGCGCTCTGATGAGACGTGTCCCGTAGGTATTCATCGCTTGAAAGCACCCCTATCTGCGCCTCGACCTGGCGCTCTGCGCTTTCCTTGATAAAACCGGGCGAAGTCGAGGGTGCTACGGAGCCCATCGACATCTCCACGATATTGTCTTTAAGCGAGGTTTCCATCAGTTCCTTGTTATCAAGGGATACCAGATACCCTGCCAGAAAAACGCCTATGGTCAGCATCGTCATGAGCGTTTTGCACGCACCGGTGCCTGCGCCCCGCCCCTTCACATGTGTATCTTTGTAGCCCGCATAAACGTAGCCGATTACATAGAACAACCCCATTATCATGAATCCCTTCGAGTTGTATATGCTCAGGGCGATAATGCAGGCAGCGCCTGCACCCGTCGCGCCCGCCAAAATCCTTTCATTCCTGCCCAAATCCCCCGCCAGCCTTACAAAGAGCACGACGGACAGGCAGAATACTGCCGTCGCAAAAAGCCCGATGCTTAACTGCTTTTCAACAAAGAGGCCCTCCCACATTCCGATGTCGAATGTCTTAGTGATAGAAAGTCCCAGCTTATCGACCAGGAAGAAAAAGAGAATGCTAAGCAGTGCTACGGGTGCCGCCGCGGCAAGTATTCTATTGTATCTTATTGGTGTGGCTTCACTTCCCGTTTCGCTTTTCAATTTTAAATTTTAAATTCGCAATTTTAACGTTTTCCTGCCCCCCGGTTTTCATGTCCCTGAGCGTAACCTCCGATTTTGCAAGCTCCTTCGGGCCGACGATTACCACCTGCAGGGCGTTAACATTCGCCGCGTATTCCATGATTTTTCCGAGTTTGCGGTCCATGAGGTCGATGTCCACGGATGCCCCTTGTTTGCGAAGCTCGCTGGCAATCCTGTCCGCGTCCTTCCTTATCTCGTCGCTGACCGGCGCCACTACGAAGTCAACCGCTGCCTCCGGGGCTTTTATCCCCTGCTCGTCAAAGGCGTCAACGACCCTGTCGAATCCGAATGCGAACCCTACTGCAGGGGTGGTTTTTCCACCGAAAAGTTCTATCAGCAGGTCATATCGTCCGCCGCCGCATATCTGGCTCTGGGCACCAAGGCCATTGACCATAATCTCGAAGACCATCCCGGTGTAGTACTCAAGGCCGCGGGCTACCCCCATGTTCACAACATAGCTTGTGGCGTTTTCGTCAAGCAGCGATAATATCTGCGAAAGCTCCTCCAGTGCGGACAACGCGCTTGGGTAAGAGTTAAGTATGGTTTTTGCCCTCTCAACCGCGTCTTTTTGGCCATTAAGCCCGATGATGTCAAGAAGAACCTCGTGCTCGACCAGATTCTCAAGGCGCTCGGTCTCGCCCTTGTCCATCGCATTTATCAGTTCGTCCTGCTTTCCAGCCCCTATGCCGAGGTCCCTCATCAGGCCCCTGAGGATACCGAGGTGGCCGACCTCAAGCTCGAATTTAAGCCCGATGTTTTCAAGGCATTTCGATGCCATCGAGATAACCTCTGCGTCGCTTCTTGCACCACTTGGCCCGATCAGCTCGACCCCTGCCTGCCAGAACTCCCTGTAGCGCCCCTTCTGCGGGCGTTCGTAGCGGAACATCGGCCCCATGTAGTAGAACTTCAGGGGCATCTGGGTGTTCTGGAAATTCTCGACGAACATCCTGCAGACCGACGCGGTCGCCTCCGGCCTTAAGCACAACTCGCGATCCGACTTGTCCCTGAAGACGTACATGTGCTGTCTTATCTCTTCGCCGGATTTCAGGGAAAAAAGTTCGGCATGTTCGAATGTCGGAACTTGTATGGGGCGGTAATTGTAAGATTCGAATGTCCTGACTATCTCGCCTTCGACAAATCGCCTTTTGCCCATCTCCTCAGGGGATAAGTCCCTTGTGCCGCGCGGTTTTTCGATTTTCAATCTTAATTTTTGAATATGATCCTTTCCTTCGTACCCTTTCGCACTTCCTTAAGCGCAATGCTTGCCAAGGCAACCGCATCCTCGCTGGTTTTTGCGGTGCCAACCCCTGCCTTGAACGAGACGCCGATCCTTTCGCTGATTTCACTAAAGATATTTTCGAAACCCTCTTTCGAAACCCCGTTCGAGGGCGAGATGAAATTGTCCCCGCCCATGAAAAAAACCAACGCGCCTTTTTTCACGAGTTCCTTGGTCAATTCACTTTGAGCCTCAACCACTTTAGAGTACGACGCGTATACATTATTGTCCGTGTGGTGCGTTATGTTGTCCACGTCGATGTGCGCCATCTGCACAATACCCTCATTTGTACCTGAAAATTTAAGCGCGCCCTTCCTTTTGCCGTGCTTTGCCCCGCCCTGCGAAACCAATGCCTCGGTAGCAATCCGCTGCGCTTCGTATGCGGTTTGCGCCGATGCCGCCGACATGCTGACGGTTACCGGAAATGTTGAGTTCACCTCCTGGATTATCCGGCGGTGGTCATCGCCAGCCATCCCATTGGTAACTGCAATCATGTTGTCCTGGCGCATCATGAACAAAAGCGACTTTTTCTGCATGAACATGTCCTGAAGTTTGGAGTAGATGTCTGCCTGAAGTTTCTGCAAAAGCGCCTCTTTCTTCGGCTCCGGGGTAACTGTCCATGGGCCGTAGTTGTCAAGTTGGACGAGGGTTAACTGCATCATTTTCTGTCGCTTAGCTTTTTCTGCTCCTGCCTTATCCTCTGAAGTTCGTTGCGGATTGTATCAACAGTATGGTCTATCTCACGCTCCTTCAGTTTTTTTAACGCGTCCGTAGTAAGCATCAAGGTCGTACCCCTCATGAACGACGACTTGACCTCGATAATGCCCTCCTTTTTAAGTTTTGCGACCCATTCGGTAAGCGTGTCCTTGTCAACCTGCAGCTCTTCTAGGGCATCCTCTGGTTTTATAGCGCCCGTCCTCCCGAGCAGCGATATCAGCCGGTTTTCCCCTGCCTTCGGAGTTTCCGCTTGTGCTTGCTCCTCCGGTGCGGCTTTCGGCAGCACTTCTTCGGGCTTTGCTTCCGGCTCTTGAGATGGTTTCTCCTTGGGCGCTTCGGGCGCGGGCACCCCTTCGGGCTTTGTTTCCGGTTCTTGCGGCTCTTCTTTCGGCTTCGCAGCCGGTGGTTCCTCTTCTGGTGCAGGCTTTAATGGTGCCTCTTCTATCTCTTTAGGTGGTTTCTCATTAGGATTCTCTACGAGTTCCTGCTTTGCGTTTACAGTCTTTGCTTTTTCCAAGGCAGTCTTCCTGAAACTTTGCGCTAAGGAAACCTTTTTCTTTTTCGCTTTCTCTGCCATCGCCTCGATTTCTTCAAGTCCCGCTTCCGGCTTTTTAGGCGGCTTTTCAGACACCATCTTGGCCTTGGCAGGTTCTGCCTCTTTTGACCCGCCTTCCCTACTTTTTAGCGATTCGCGAATTGAATCCAGTTTCATGAGTTGTTCATTCAACTGACGCTCCATAAGGTCAACTTCCGCCCTTTCTTTTATTCTTTTCTTTTCAAGTTCCTCTGTGGCCTGCTTTTTCTTAAGGATCTCGGTTTCTGCAGCTTGCAACTCAATCTTCTTTTCCTCGTACTCCTTTTCCTTCTTTGACAGTTCCCCTGTTTTTTTCTTCACTTGCGCCTCGAGGGCATTCATTTCTTTAAGACGTTCCTTCTTTTCCCTTTCTTCTGTATTTAGCGTTTTCTCCTCATCGTCAAGAGACTTTTTAAGTGAATATAATTCTTTCTGTCTTTCTGTCAGTTGTTTCTCCTTGGCTTCCATTTCTGCCTTGTCGGCTTCCATCCTCTTCTTTATCTCGTCGATGGCATTATTTTTCTTTTTCAGTTCATCTTTGACCTTATTTTTCTTAAGAATCTCCGATTCTGCTGCCTCTAATTCTGCCTTCTTTTTCTCGTATTCTTTTTCCTTGCTTGACAATTCCGTACTTTTTTTCTCAAGTTCTGCCTCGATATCCCTTATCTCCTGAAGCCGTTTCTTCTTTGCCAGCTCTTTACTATAGATTGTTTTTTCCTCGGTATCAAGAGATTTTTTAAGTGAATATAATTCTTTCTGTCTTTCTGTCAGCTGTTTCTCCTTGGCTTCCATTTCTGCCTTGTCGGCCTCCATCTTCTTCTTCATCTCGTCGGTGGCCATATTTTTCTTAAGAATCTCCGATTCTGCTGCCTCTAATTCTGCCTTCTTTTTCTCGTATTCTTTTTCCTTGCTTGACAGTTCATCGGTTTTTCTTTTTATTTCATCGATGGAGATTCTCTTTTTTTCCAAAAGTTCAGATTCGGTCTTCACTAATTCAGATTTCTTGCCTTCATACTCTTTTTCTTTTATCGCCAAACTTTCGATCTTTTTTTGCAGTTCTGCCTCGCGGGCGTTTATTTCTCTTAGGCGGTCATTTTGTTTTTTGGTAAGCTCATCGATTTTAATGGCATTCTCCCGTTCATCAAGAGATTTGTGCAAGTTGTCAAGTGTCTTTTGCCGTTTCTTTATATCTACCTCGATCGTATCAAGTTCTAGAGACTCTTCTTCCACCCTCCTTCTTGCAGCCGCGACGGCCTCTTTTTTCTTCAGAATCTCCGATTCCTTCCTCAATATTTCGGCCTCCTGCACCTCGTACGCATTTTCATCCCTCGATAGATACTCTGTTTTCTTTTCCAGTTCGGCCTGCCGTAGGCTTATATTCTCGGCGCGTTTACGGTATTTTTTATCTTCTTCCTCAAGAGTATCCTGCTCTTCTTCCCTCTTCTTCAGATTTGCCTGCCTTGACTCAAGTTCTGCACATTTTTCCTTAATTTCACTATCAGTGAGTTTTATCTCGATGCCTCCCTCAAAGAAAACACCGAGTTCATCTGTCTCCGCTTTTAATTCTTTTTCCTTCTCCGCCATCACCTTCTCGCGGGCATCGAGTTCCTTCTCTTCTTCATCGAGCCGCTTCCTGACCACTTCGGTCATATCGCGCTCTTTGTCCAGTTGGATCGCCAGGGCATTGGAATCCTCCGCAACAGCAGGTTTTGCACCGGCTGCCTTTCCCCTTAGTTCTAATTCTTCGAGCTGTTTTGTTATTACCTGCTTCCTGCGCTCAAGCTCCGATGCTGCCTTTTTTATTTTCTCTTCCTCAACCGAGCGTTTTTGCCTTTCGGCCCTGATTGTTTCCTTCAAAGAAAGAGCCTCATCGCTGCCGACTTGCACCCCCTGTTCGGCCTGCAAACCCGAGATGTCATCCCTAACCCTCTTCGACTGCTTCTCGAGCGAAGACTTCTCCTCCCGTTCTTTCTTTAGCTCCTGCGTGAGCCCCGTTAGAAGTCCGTCTGTTTTTTTGACCTCTTCGTCAAGGTTTGCTTTCTCCTCACGCAGGGTCTTCTCCGCATCATCAAGAAGCGCCGCCTTATTTTTCAGACGCTTTTCGCTGTCGCTTATTATAGCGAGCATGCCTTTAGCCTCGGCCTCGATTTGCGCTATCCTGCCGCGCTCGCTTCCGAGGGCTTGCCCCAGGTCATGTATCCTCTTATCAAGAGAGTTTATCTTGTTTGTGGTGTCCTCTGCATGTGCCGACTTCCTGGCATTGAGCGACTTTATCCGCTCTATGAATGAGGGCTTAAGCCTCAGATAGGAGTCTGTCTGCGGCCCTTCTTTGCCTATGATGCCCCTTTTATCGAGGGCCATTATCCATTTTTCAAGGGTGCCCCTGTCTATCGTCAGGAGTGTTGCGGCGTTGCTTGCCTTTACCTTTTCCACCCTCAACAAGAGTTTTATAAGTTCCCCCGGGCTTCGGCTGGACTCCCCGGTAGTTTCCTTGTAAACGTTGGCCCAGCTCTGGTTTGTATCATCAGTCTCCAATTCCCACTAACCTCCCCTTTTTTAATATCTCCTCTTCGCGGGCCCTTTCGAGCCCTTCCTCTTCGGAGATCCTCTCTTCAAGGCCATTAAGCTCGGACTTCCTTTTCTTGAGTTTTGCTATCTCATCCTCGTCCGGAGGTTCAACATCGGGTGCCTCCTTTTTGGTATTCGCGGCCCTTTTGGAAAGCTCCGGTTTATTTCGCTTTAGTTTTGTCTCCCTCTCGCGAAGCCCTTCGAACTTTTTTTCGATTTCTGCTTCCTGTGCAGCCAACTTCTTATCGGACGGCGCAGGTTTAACCTCGGATTCTTTTTCCCTCAGCATTTGCTCGATTTTATTCAGTTCCTCTTCTTTGAGTTTAATCTCTATCTCATCGGAAAAGAACAGGCCAACCTCCTCCTTTTCCCCATCCAGATTCTTCCTGCCAGTGATAAGCGCCCCCTCCCTTGCGTCCAGTTCATCGCGTTTCACCTTCAGCCTACCCTCCAGATCCTTGCGCCTTTGCCTCTCGTTTTCTATGTCCTTTTGTATGCCATTGGCATCAGACTCTACTGATTTCCTGAGGGAATCCATCACCTTCTGTTTTCCGCTCAGTTTTTCCTCGGATTCTCTAAGTTCGGCTTCTTCTTGTTTGAGATCGTCTTTCTTCTCCTGCACAGACCTCATAAATTCCTCAGTTTTTCCCTTCTCGTTTTTGAGTTTCTCCCTGAGTTCGATAATCTCTTTTTTGGCAACTGTTGCGGTCACAAGCCCGTCTTTAAGGTCTTTCAGATTTTCAGTTGCATCCTTTAATTGTGCTTCCACGGCAGACCTCTCGTTCCTTGCTTGTTCAAGCTCCGCCCTTAAAGTAGTTACCTTGCCTTCCGGCTCCTTCGGAGCCCCTGCCGTTTGCATCCGCCCGATATCATCCTCCCTTGACTTGAGCTCGTCTTCCATTGATTTTAGCTCGTCTTCCCTTGATTTTAGCCGTTGTTCTATCAGGGTGCGCTTTTCGCGCTCGGTTTTAATCTGCCCCTCTAATTCCGCCACGTCAGATTCTCTTTTTTCCACCTCTTTCACGAACTCGCGGCTGACCTTCTGGGCACTCTCTTGTTTAACCGCCTTTAGCCGCCTCATAAATGCAGGTGTCACTTCAAGGAACGGGTCAACCGGATTTCCTTCGCGGACTACCATGCCTTTTTTTACCATGAGCATTATCCATCTTTCAAGCGTTCCGCGCTCAATACCCAGCATCTTTGAGGCATTGCTCGCCCTTAACCTCCCGGTCTTTAGAAGAAGCCCCAACAAATCCTGCGGGGTTTTTTGCCTTGCGCTTGCCGGCTTTGCCTCTTTGATTGCAGCTTCAGCAGGTTGTTCTACGACCTCGCACTCGCTTTCAAGCAGTGATAACTGCCTTTTGTCGAACGCATTTGGATCTACAGGGATCATTACGGGGCTGTTATGCTGCGCTATCGAATCGTTCAAACTCTGAACGAACTTGAGAGCCATTTCGTAAGAATTCTGGGTCGCAAGATATTCGAGGCCATCAAGAAGTATCACGGAGTCTTTATTTCCGTTTATAAACTGGTTAATCGTGTGGCTTGCCAGTGACATGTCGTTCGGATCAAGGCGTTTGTGGTAATCTACATTTGTGGTGAGCCAGATTATTTCTGCTTCCTGAAGGTTGTAGGACTGTCTCAACTTGTCAGGGTGTATGCGGGCGATAATAAGACCTTTTGCGCCGCGCCCGATCATATCCTTGAACATCCCGATAGACCTGTCAATCCCGTTTTCTTTGACAAGGTATATGCTCCCGCCAGTTACGGGCCCTGTTTTTGGTTCGGGTCGTCCTGCTATGATCTGCCTCCACCCCTCGTTTACGGGGGTTTGTTTTTTATCGGGCATTTTTCAGGGAAGTTATATTATAAATTCGCCTTGTTTTATAATATATAGCGAATTGCATAATTAATGGAACTTTTTATAAATGCAATTCGATATATTCAAGAGCATAAGTTAAAATAAAAAGTTCCAAAACTTATGCTCTTGCCTATAGTAATAATGATTAATGTATTAACAATTGCAGGCTTTGACCCTGTCGCGGGGGCAGGTGTCCAGCGGGATTTGATGGTTTTCTCGGGGTTTGGCGTTTACGGCACTTCTGCGATAACCTGCATAACCGCGCAGAATACGCAGGGTGTTGACGCGGTTTTTCCGCTTGAACACGGTTTGGTGAAAAAACAGATTGATTCCGTCCTGTCGGATGTTGATATTTGCGCAATAAAAATAGGCATGATCGGGACAAAANAGATAGTGCGGGTTGTCGGGGGGCTCGTCAAGGGTCGTGAAAACATCGTGGTCGACCCGGTCATAATATCGACATCCGGTGCCCCTCTTCTTGACAATGATGCCATCCCGGAGCTGAAAAAATTGATATCCGCCGCTGCCCTCTCGACACCGAACCGCTACGAAGCGGAAATGATTTCTGGTATCAAAATCGAGGGGGAAAGCGACTTGAAAAGGGCGGCCTCTAAAATCGGCAACTGCGTGATAACCGACGAGTCCGGGGTGGATTTGGTGTATATTGATGGAAAATTCGAATTCCTCACCGGAAAAAGAATTGATATAAAAACGCACGGCTCCGGGTGCACGTTCTCATCGGCGATTGCCGCCAATTTAGCCATGGGCAGATCTCCAATCGATTCAATAAAAATCGCAAAGAGGTACACGCAGTCCGCGATAGCAAAAAACATCGCCGTTGGGAAGGGGTTCGTGGTTTTAGGTTTCCCGGATGCCGGCACATTTTACGCCGACGAAACCCTGAACCTTCTGCAAGGGGCGGTAAACGTGTTCGTTTCCGACAAAAACGCATACAATCTCGCGCCGCAGGTCGGCATAAACATAGCGTTTGCAAAGGAAGGCGCAAAAACCATAGGCGACGTTGCGGGCCTGAGCGGAAGGATTGTGAAAGCAGATAAACGACTGGTCCCTGCCGGAACCCTAAGATACGGCGGCTCAAGCCACGTCGGGCGGGTGGTTCTGACTGCCATGAAATTCAATCCGAATCTTCGGGCGGCAATGAACGTCAGGTTCTCGGACGAGATTGCTGATGTGTGCCGTAAGATGGGGCTTCGTATGTCCTCCTTTAGCAGGGATGGGCAGCCGCCCGATACGAAGACAATGGAGTGGGGTACCGCCGAGGCTATAGGGAAATTTTGTGCGGCTAAGCGAGCGAAACGAGCGCACGCCGCACCTTGCGCGCCGGCCGAGCGTAACCGGCCGATGGAGTGGGGCACGAAATCGGCGATGGAGAAACTTGACACACATCCTACACCAATCGCAATCTTTGACCTCGGCGCAGTCGGAAAGGAAGCGATGATAAGGCTTATCGGGAGAACCCCCCAGGAGGTTGTCGAAACCGCGCTTGGGATTTGCAAAAAATTGGGGTGATTTAATTTACTAAAACCAAATATATTTATCTGAAAATGCCAACAGTAGAATTCGAATTTGACGAACTCGTCAGGCTCATAGGGAGGGATTATTCGCCGGAAGAGCTCAAAGAGAGTATCCCGATGATAGGCGTCGACCTCAAGGAAGTGGGCGAAAGGGTGGTGGTCGAGGTTTTCCCGAACCGGCCTGACATGCTGTCTGTCGAGGGTTTTGCACGCGCTATGCGCGGCTTTCTGGAGATAGAAACCGGTTTTCGGGATTACGGCGTATCGCCGTCCGGTTTTTCACTTTCCGTTGACAAGTCCGTTTCGGGCGTCAGGCCTTGCATCTCGGCGTGCGTGATAACGGGTGTTGAGATAACCGAAGAGTCGCTCCTGTCGCTGATGGACCTCCAGGAAAAGCTGCACACGACGCACTGCAGGAACCGCAAAAAGGTTGCTATCGGCGTCCACGACATGGACAAAATAAATGGGCCGTTTGTTTACACGGCAGTCAAACCTGAGGATATTGGTTTTGTGCCGCTCGATATGAAAGAAAAAATGACGCTAAAACAAATACTTGCAAGTCACCCGAAGGGCAGGGACTTCGCGCACATACTCGAGGGCGCAAAAAAGTACCCGGTCATCCTCGATGCAGAGGGTGGCATGGTGTCGTTCCCGCCGATAATAAACGCCGAGAAAACAAGGGTAACCGAAAACAGCACGAACCTGTTTATAGAAGTAACAGGGACACAGCAGCTGCCTGTCGACCAGGCGCTGAACATCGTTGCCGCATCGATTGCCGAACGCAGCGGAAGTATTGAATCTGTTGAGATTTTGGAAAGATGAAAATATTAGTAATTGACAACATCGATTCTTTCGTGTACAACCTTGTGCAGTACATCGGGGAGCTTGGAGCAGAACCTGTGGTTTTTACCAACGATGCAAAAATCAGGGACATAGAACGAGCCATCCGAGAAAAAAACATCAAAGGCATCTTGATCTCTCCCGGCCCGAAGACCCCGAAAGAGGCAGGGGTGTCAAATGATATCATAAAAAAGTTTACAAATACTCCAATACTTGGCGTATGCCTCGGGCACCAGTGCATAGGGCACGTTTTCGGCGGCAAGATAAGGCACGCGAAAACGCTCAAGCACGGCAAAACCAGCATGATAGAACACGATGGGTCGGGCGTGCTGAAGGGTGTCCCAAGCCCATTCGAGGCGATAAGGTACCACTCGCTGGTCGTGGACGGAAAAAACCTGCCAGAGTGTCTTGAGGCAACCGCAAAAAGCACTGACGACAACGAGATAATGGCACTGAAACACAGAAAATACCCGGTTTACGGCGTGCAGTTCCACCCCGAATCCATACTGACCGCAAACGGGATGCAAATCGTTAAGAACTTTCTGGATATTTGCGGCGGTAAAGACTGATAATTTATTACCACTAATGGAAAAATAATTAACAATGGAACTCGTAAAAATAATTAACACGTTGGATTCGCACAACCCTCTCGTATCCTTCCTTGTAATCGTGGCGCTGTCAATTATACTTGCACGAGTTACATACTGGCTGATGGGCACGCACCTGACGATCTTAACGAGAAGAACCCAAAGCGACCTTGATGACAAGATAATCGAAAACCTCAAAAGCCCGCTATATTATACGATAATCATTGTCGGTTTTTGGTTCGGGCTGGATAGATACGTGGTCAACCTTGTTAACCCCGAGTATTCCGACGAGCTCATGCGCCTTGCCATAATCCTTCTCATAGTCGTCTCTACGGTTTCGGTTGCGCGGATTTTAAATACATTAATCGAACGCGTTGCTAAAAAGATTACCAAAAAGGCCAAATCGACGCTTGACGAAGAAGCGATCCCGTTCGTGTTGAAAATAGTCGATATAGTCATTTACATCATCGCGTTTATGATAATCCTTGACCAGCTTGGGATACCGATAACGCCCCTTGTGGCAAGCCTTGGCATATTCGGGGTTGCGCTGGGTTTCGGGGCGCAGGCCATCGTTTCGAACCTCCTCGCAGGGTTTATGATACTGTTTGACCGCCCGTTCATGCGCGGGGAGCGGATAGAGATCGGAGGGATTTCGGGCGATGTCGTGGACATCGGCCTTCGAAGCACGCGCCTGAAAACCGAGGACAACAAGTTGGTAGTCATACCCAACACCAGTATAATCACCGAAAACGTTACTAATTACGCCCAGCCGAACCCCCATATAAAACTAATGATAGATTACGGCGTGGCCTACGGCAGCGACGTCGATAGGGTAAAAGAAACGATACTCGATGTCGCAAACAAATCCAAAAATGTCCTGAAGGAGCCCAAGCCGGAGGTCTATTTCATGGAATTCGGGGAGTCCTCGCTGAACTTCAAACTTGTATGCTGGATGGCGAATTTCAGGAGTTTTCCTGTAAAGGACGAGTTGAATACAAAGATAAACGACAGGTTCAAGAAGGAGGGAATCGGGATACCGTTTCCGACTAGGACTATCCATCTGGAGAAGGATTGATTCTGGTGGATTGAGCGGAGCGAAATCCGCCGTTGCGCGTCAACGCGTAAACACGCGTTTTGCGAACAGCAAAACGGTGTACCATTTCGCTGAAAGGCGAAATGCTTATGCGAAAGCATTTACGGTTCCGCGAAACTGTAACGCAGTTTCTGGACATCGAAACACCGATGTGTTTCGCTTGTCCCGTGAATTTCCAATTCACGCGGAGCCGAGCGTAACCGGTTGAGTTGAATACAAAGATAAACGACAGGTTCAAGAAGGAGGGAATCGGGATACCGTTTCCGACTAGGACTATTCATCTGGAGAAGGATTAACCAGTTACCTCTTTACAAGATAAAAAGCGAGCATCAGCACAAAGAATACGATAATTATCCCGACAACCACAAGGGGTTCTTTCCCAGAGACTGATTTCTCCAAATTTTGTGTTTCAACACCCAGTATCGCGGATTCTGGTTTTTGCGTTTTTGCTGGTTTCACCGTGAAAGAAACGTAATTAGATGCCCCATCATAAGTGGAGTCAGAAGAGTCCTTGTAACTAACCTTTGCATTCGATATGAAATCCCCTGCCATTGAAGCGTTTATCATATATTCGTAGTAGACAAAGCCGCCGGGCTTTATCTGTGGATAGAAAACAGATGCGTTGCCAGTTACCACGAAACCTTGCGGAACGTGGTCCGAGATATTCACGTCAAGTGCGTATTTCTGCCCTTTGTTTTCGGCAGTGATTGTAACCTTCAGGTTTTCGTATTGCCCGACCGACGCATTTGATAACCTTTTTGTAATTACGACCCTCGGTTCGGGCGGCTTCGGGGGATTGAGTATTATGGCGACGGGGTTCGAGTATACGAACATCCTCTCACCTGCATACGTGTACTCGACTGTTGCCGGCTTGAGGGCCAGATTAACCGGGGATTTTGGGCCTTGCGACGCCACCAGATGGCATTCAAATTCTTTTGCTTGCCCAGGTTCCAAAACCGAAAGTTCCATAGTCGTCGGCGATTGCGCATAGAAACCGTTCAGGTCCTGGTCATGGTTGGCAATGTTTATGTCAGAAATTTCCAACGTGCCGGTGTTTCTCAGGATTATGCTGACGTTGATCCTATCCCCTTCGTATATTTCGGTCTGCGAACTGTATTTGCGGACGTATATCTCATCGCCTCCCCAATAAACGTACTCGAAAAGTTCTTTCTTACTGTGGCAGACAAACGTGTTCAGATACTGCTCAAGCAATAAAACAGCGCTTTCTTTGCCATAGATAACGTTAAGGGTAAACAACCTCCGGGTTTCGTTGCAGTACCATGAGCCTATAACGCCATAAAGCGCCCCGCCAGCGGAAACAATTTCATATTCGCGGTACAACAGTTTATGTCCCTCAACCGACGCCTCGCCGCTATCTTTCTCGACAAGCGAATCAGCATTTTCTAGGAGTGGGTTCAACAATCCCAACCCGGTCTTTATTCCACCAGTTAACAAGTCGTCTTGAGCGTTGTTATCCGCCGGCGGGTCAGAAACGATCCAACTTATGATTATGCTGTGGCTGTCCTCGCTTGTGTATAACCCTGTGATTACCCCTGAATTCACATCTGGGAGGTCACCAAGCAGCCCGTTTTCGTAAATTTCCGTGTTTGTCGGGTACTCAAACGAAAAGTCATGCTTTGAATACGTACTGGTCTGACCCTGCATCTGCCCGGAGCCTCCAATCGCAAGACCTTGTAGTAGAAATGCAGATAACAACAAATACACAAGCGCCCTATTTAAGGTCATTTTGATCCGTATTATAAAGTATAGGAATACTTTATAATAGGACACAAAAATTCACAAGGTGAATTTTTCTTGTCGCTGCCAAGTATCTCGTCAATATAATCCTCGTCAATGTCAGATTCATCTTCCTGAGGGGCAGGTTCTTTTGGTTTTTCCCTTCCGCCTTTCAGCAGATATATGAGTGCAAGCACAACAACCAGTATCGTGATTATTTCCGCTGTGGGTAGGCCATGTTCTTCCTCTGCAATAAATGTTCCTCCCGAGGGTTGTTGTGGTGTTTGGGTCCTGTTGGCCTCTTCCTGAACACGCCTTATAAAATCATCGCACTTAGTGATGCCTTCGGAGTCGTTTATTTCCATATATATCGCCTTTGCAATATCTGCATATTTTAAGGCAGTTTCGTAATTCCCGAGGTCATAATAGGTCTGCGCGGTTTCATGGTTCTTGCTTGCCGCGCTTGCCTTTTCGGCCTTTATCCGCTCATCAATCTGAGATACGATGTAATCCACAGAGCGCCTTCCGGCAGTGTCGTTGAGTTCCGTGTAAATGTCTTTTGCATTTCGGGCGTTCTCCTTCGCGTTCGCGTAATCTTTTTCTTCCAGGTATTTTTCAGCCAACTTAAGGTAACCTGCCGCATGGCTCTTTTTTATATAACTTTCGTTTACATCAAATAGCGTAATGCCTGCACCCGTGCCGACGACCAATTCGTCACGCCCGTCGGAATCCGTATCGGACGCCTTTATCCCTGTTATGCCGCCCATGTCATATTTCCACGCAAGCACCCCGTTTTCATCAACCGCGAAAAAGCCTTTTGAATCCGCCGCAACGACGTATTTTTTCCCGTCATTGTAAAGGTTTGCAGAGGTTAGTTTTTTGCCGCCGACGCCGATGCTCCACATAACCTCTCCTGTCTTATCTATTAAAAAGGTTCCTTTTTCGGTAACTGCCGCCACTCCTTCCGATCCGCCATCTTTGAAGTTCATCATCATGACATCTTCTATGCCATCAGACGACTCGTAGTCCCAACATGCGCGGGCGGCCAGATCCTCTATCATAAAGACGGTAAAATTATCTCCGTTTTTCTGGATAACACTCGTATTCGCACTAGAGAAATCAATTGGGAACTTTAACATATATATGTGGTTATCATAGGTTGATACTGCAAGTGCATTGTCGGTTACAAAAATCGATTTTATCCCGTTTTTGAATGATATTTCTGCAGCCAAGTTACCGGTGTTGTTTACAACGTATATGCCTTTTCCAGAACTCCCGACCGCATCTTTATAGCCGTCCCCGTCAACGTCCGCAAGGAAAACGTTGTCTATCCTCTCGCCTGCATAAAATGACCACTCCTGTTTTCCAAGCCGGTCGAACCGGGTTATGCTCTTTTCGGAACCGGTAATTATTTCGGGGCGGCCGTCAAGGTTCGTGTCTCCGGAGGTTATGCACCCGACCACGGTTGTGGATCCCGTAGTTATCTTGATGTCCGGAAACCCCCAAAGCTGCCCGCCCTTGTTGTAATCGAACGCCGCAAGGAACCCCCTGCTTCCGGCCGTTGAGCCACCAGACCTTGTATCTCCATAACTTGCAATGACTTCATCGTGTCCGTCCCTGTTTATTTCGGCTGCGTGCACCGCAAGAAGCCCGCCGTCAAAATCCTTTTTCCAGAGGACGTCGCCGGTTGAATTTATATAGTAGACCGAATCCCCAAAAGAGGACGCTATCAAGGCGTCACCTGTACTGGAAACGATAAAGCCGCTCATTTTTGTTATCGGCACGTCCCACTCTTTTTCCACGGACGCGCTCACGGGTATCAGAAATGCCGCCGCCAAAAAAAGAACTGCGAGTTTCCTGAACATATTTACTTATGTATCTATTCAAATATATGTTCAAGATGAAATTTGTTGTCAGGTTGTTTGTTGCCGCGGTCGTGGCATTGCTTGTGACCAGCGCATCTGCAGGAGAAATCAAGCAGGTGGACAAGACGCCGTACATGAAAGACAAGTACGGATTGAATATTTCGGGGGGCGGATACGCGCCAAGCGCCGCATATACCGCCGCTGCGCAGGAGATCGGAAACGTTACGGAATTCTGGGTTGAAGAAAGTAGGGGTACTTGGAATGGCTGGAGACAAATCAATGCGACGCTATCGAACAAAACAAATGAAATATATGTCTATGTCCAGATGCTTGACCCAGTCGGAAACGCCGTGTGGTGGAATGGTTCATCCGGCTACATAACACAACAAGATGTAAACCAAATACTGAATGAATTTTTGATTATATACACAAAAGAGAGAAACACATTTGGAAACGAGTCTTATGCTGGTCCCGACAACGACACGCACTTAACAATACTCCTGCTGGACATCGAAAGCGACTATGCAAACAATAGATTCCCTCCTAATTCCTCCGGTACGGCGGGTTATTTCTTCGGGTGCGATATGTATCTAAATGGAACTTGTACAGGTGCCTCCAGTAATGAACGAAAGATTATATATATTGATACCTACCCCTTGATAGAAACAGGTAGCGGTTATGATAGCGGATATAACCAGACACCTGACACAAACCATTCGAATGCAATGTGGATTGGCGGCATCAACAAAAGTTACCATACGATGGCCCATGAATTCAACCACATGATCCAGTTTAGATACGATAGCAAAGAAGACACATGGGTCGATGAGGGTTTTTCTGAATATGCGCCCGCCATACTCGGTTACGGGCATTCCAGTTGGGTAGGTGAGTTTGAGGACAGGCCGTATCGTAGCCTTACAAATTGGGATAATCAGGCGTCGCATTACGGAGAATCATACCTCTGGACACTTTATTTATCCGAACACTACGGCGGGAATAATACGATACGTGATATACTGCAGAACAACAAAACAGGAATCGCCGGGATAAACGATGTCCTCGCCAACCATAGCACGAATTTCAGTCAGGTTTTCCATAACTGGACGCTTGCGAACTACATAGACAACACCTCGGTAAATCCGTTTTACGGATATAGCGCAATCAATGTTTCGGTAAAACCTCGCGCCAACAAGACATCATATCCTGCAAGCGGCTCATCGTGGCTTGAGGTCTGGGGCGCGGACTACGTTAGATTTGCAAATGGGAACAACGGGCCGCTTAACGTAACGTTCGCCGGGGATTCGAGCAACTTCAGCGTTTCGGTGATACACTACAACGGCTCGGCGGTTTCGGTGCAGGGCATGCAGTTGGTGAATTCGGCGGGTTCTGCCGTTATAAACAAGTTCAAGGCAGCGGATTCGGCGGTCCTTGTCGTCAGGTGCACGGCAAACGCAACCGGAAATGTTACGTACAATTATTCGGCAACGGCAAGTTCAAATAATGCGCCTGCACTGGCGGGCGGGAACGTAACCCCGCAGGCTGGAAATACCAGCACCGTTTTCAACTTCACCGCAACCTATACGGACACCGACAACGACACGCCGGCTTACGTGAACGTAACGATAGGCGGCGCATCACACCCTATGGATTCCTTTTCGTCAAATTACTCTACAGGCGTGGTTTATTACTACGCGACAACACTTTCCGCAGGTGCGCACAATTACAGTTTCTCGGCATCGGACGGATTTAATTCAAACTCAACGGCAACGTTTAACCTGACTGTTGGGCGGGGAATTGCGTACTGCCAGAACTGCTCGGACTGCACTGCGAAACTGAACGGGGATTACAGCACGGTTTACCTGAATGCGTCGGTTTCGGATTATAACGGGACTTGCGTAACGTTCGGGGCGAATGATATTGTTTTTGACTGCCAAGGGAACTCTATAAATGGGACAGAAAATATTCATTCTTTTGGAATATATCAGAAAAATAGAGATAGAAATATCATAAAAAATTGTATAATCCATAAGTTCGGCGACGGAATTCGTTTAATGGAATCTTCAGACAACAACGTTTTGAATAACAATACAATAAGCAACAACGGTATCGGGGTTTTTATCTACTTTAATTGTTACAACAACAATATAACAAATAATCTGGTAGATAACAATAGTGGTCAGGGAATATATATCGCCACGTTTTCGACAAATAATCGAATCATAAACAATACTATTTTAGATAATGATATAGGAATTTATACATCTGGTGATATGACTTATATAATTAATAATACTGTAACTAATAATAGCGACAACGGAATCGAATGTTTTTCGAACAATAACTCAATAACCAATAACACAGTGGACAATAATAATGAATATGGTATGTACTTATATCAAGGTTCAGGAAATAACCTATCAGATAATATTGTAAGTGATAATCTGATTGCAGGAATTTATTTCAGTACCTCCTCAGATTGCATCTTATACAGCAATACAATAAATAACAATTTTCATGGAATTTTAACATATAGCCCCTTGACCAATAGTACTATAAAAAATAATTCTATCGAAAACAACACCTATGGAATTAATTTGTGGCTATCAAGTGGGAATCTGGTAGACAACAATACATTAATTTCAAATACTGTTGGGATAGAATTTGTAATTTCTGTCAACAATACATTGATTTATAATTCAATAACTTCCAATGCGATTGGAATCTCCTCACAAAATTCAACCTCGACTATAAACTCAAATACCGTCTGTGGAAATACAAATTTGGATTTCAATTCTTCCGACTGGTTTTCAAGTTCAGGAGACAATAACACATGCACCAATGTGGACGGATGGAACGACACCGGAACAACCGGCTGCACGTATTCCTGCCCCGTTACGGCCCAGCCGAACGCAACCGAATTCGGCACGACCTACGGCACCACGAACTTCTCGGCAGTCTCCGACCTGAGCAACGTAACCAACATGACGCTCGCCAACGCCAACGGAAGGATACAATTCCCTGCCAGCTACAGCGTTTACGCCGGCGGGCAGGACTACGACGCCAACGTCGAAATCGGCGCAGGGTTCGTCTCGGTTAATTCATCAGCCCTGCATCAGACCTTCAACGGCAGCGCAACCCTGACCCTGAACAACGTAACCTGCCCTGCAGCGGTTTACTTCCGCCCCGGCGCGTTTACCTCCATGGAGGACATTGTAAACGGCGGGGCTGTTTGTGATGGAACGACAGACCCATCGTGCGAGAACATCGCCTGCACGGATAACACCCTGACATTCACGACAAGCCACTTCACAGGTTTCGCCGCCGCAGAAATAGTGAACGTAACACTTAACAGGGGGTGGAACCTTATGTCAATGCCCGTGAACAAAACTAAAACTGCGCAGGAATACCTGAATGAAACCGGCTGCAGGGTAATATCAAAATACAAGGGTGGAATCCAGACGCACATAAAGGGCGCATCAAATTTCAACTTCGACGTTACGCCCGGCGCCGGATACTATGCGTACTGCGCAGACAACATTACCAAAAGTGAAACCGGGCTTTCGGTGCAGAACAAGACCGTCCCTCTAAGCGCGGGCTGGAATTTGGTCGGGTCGGTTCCGTCCACAATAAATAACGCATCAACGCTTCGCGCAAACATTTCTTTGTCTTCGTGCGCGGCGGTCGCAAAATACGAAAATGACAACGGGTTCGTTACCTACAACGGCTCGGCAGAAAATGATTTTAATGTTTATCGGGGTGCGGGTTATTTCGTGTACCTGACAAGCGGCGTAAACTGGACCATCAACTAAAAATAAATAAAAAATAAGAAAAATAAAAACAAAAGAGAACCCGGAAAAGCCGGGCATGAATATTAAAAATACTCTTTTTTTACGTCTTCTTTACTTTTTCTGCCTTTGGTCCACGGTCGCCTTCGACTACATCGAACGTAACATGGTCTCCTTCGTTGAGCCTTACTCCTGCTTCAACTCCGCTTGAGTGCACGAAGTAGTCCGTTCCGTCGTCGCCGCTTATGAACCCGAAGTTTTTCGTTGCGTTGAAAAACTTTACTGTTCCTTCAGCCATTTGTTTCACCTCCTTTATTTTATTTTTATTAAATGGTTTTGCAACCAGATAATTCTTATGTGTCCTTATGTGCCAAAACTTGTTAGTTGAGCCTGCGCAATCCTTGTCCTGCACAAGTGCTCTATATTCCACAGGTCGTGGGTCTCGTTCGGCGAGATAAATGAAATCGCCTTCCCGCTTTTTCCTGCCCTGCCTGTCCGCCCTATGCGGTGGACATAATTCTCGGGGTCCTTCGGAAGGTCGTAGTTGAAAACATGAGATACCGCATCTATGTCAAGCCCCCGCGCCGCAACGTCTGTTGCGACAAGGAACCTGAACCTTTTCTTCTTGAAGCCCTCCATCACCCTGTCNCTCTGGCTCTGCGACAGGTCTCCATGAAGCGCCTCGCCCTTGAAGCCCCTGTAGTTCATCAGTTTTATCAGCGTGTTCGCCCAGCGCTTCGTGTTGCAGAATATTATCGCGCTGTTGGGATTCTCGTTTTTTACGACATTCACAAACGCGTCCAGTTTCCTTGCCTGCGAAACCTCATAGTAGCACTGCTGGATCTCATTGACCGTCATCTCATGCGAAGTTATCGAGATTACCTCGGGGTTCTTCATGACAGTGTTGGCAAGCTGCCTGATCTTAACGGGCATTGTTGCCGAGAAAAGCAGGGTTTGCCGCTCCCGTGGAACGTGCGATATAATCTTTCGTATGTCGTCTATGAAGCCCATGTCAAGCATCCTGTCGGCCTCGTCCAAAACCAGAAACCTAACGCCGTCAAGGCGCAGAATCCTCCTGTTTATCATATCCTGTATCCTGCCTGGCGTTCCGACTACGACTTGC
>MCBF01000001.1:725366-730228 GCA_001742785.1 Candidatus Altarchaeales archaeon IMC4 | reverse complement strand
TAAGCCATTGATAACTCTAACCAGCCGGCCACAGGCATTTATTAGTGTATCCAACCTAATAAATGTTAGGGTTGGTAGTTACAATTTTTGGGGTTTATTTAAGCCGAAAAACACATAGGTAAACATGGCAGAAACCGAGAAGTACGATGCTGGTCAGATACAGGTTCTGGAGGGGTTGAGCGCCGTAAGAAAACGGCCGAGCATGTACATCGGAAGTACCGACCAGAGGGGCCTGCATCATCTTGTTTACGAGGTTGTGGACAACAGCATCGATGAGGCAATGGCGGGTTTCTGCAGTAACATATCGATAACGATAAACAAGGACGGCAGCGTTACCGTTATAGACGACGGGCGCGGAATCCCTGTCGATATCCACCCGAAATACGGCAGGCCGGGCGTTGAAATAGCGATGACGAAACTGCATGCCGGCGGCAAATTCGACCACAACGCATACAAGGTTTCGGGCGGGCTTCACGGCGTCGGGGTGTCCGTCGTCAACGCGCTGTCCGAGTGGCTTGAGGTTCGCGTTTTCCGCGGCGGGAATGAACACTTTCAGAAATACGCCCGCGGGGAGCCGGTTGCGGATTTGCGGGTTGTCGGGCCGTCGGATAAGAGGGGGACGTCCGTAAGGTTCATGCCGGACCGCGAGATCTTCGAAACGCTCGAATTCGATTTTGAAGCCCTGCTCACGCGCATCAGGGAGCTTGCGTTCCTG
Organism: Candidatus Altarchaeales archaeon IMC4; assembly: GCA_001742785.1. Classification (GTDB taxonomy): domain Archaea; phylum Altiarchaeota; class Altiarchaeia; order IMC4; family IMC4; genus IMC4. Next base: position 729,513 of record MCBF01000001.1, on the reverse strand, counting down.
AACAAAGGCCTGAACATAAGCTTCGGCGATGAGCGCTCGGGAAAAGAGGAAAAATTCAAATACGACGGCGGCATCGTCTCGTTCGTAGAGCACATAAACCGCAATAAGAACGCGTTGGGGGGTGTCATTTATTTTGAGGCCGAGAAAAACGGGGTCGTCGTTGAAATCGCGATGCAGTACAACGAGGGCTATCTCGACAACACGCTGAGTTTCGCCAACAACATAAACACGCATGAAGGCGGCACCCACCTCTCTGGTTTCAAGGCCGCGCTGACCCGCACGATAAACGATTACGCAAAGACCAACAAGGTGCTGAAAGCCGGGGAAAGCCTCCAGGGGGAGGACGTAAGGGAGGGGATTGCGGCAATTGTCAGCGTCAAGGTGCCGAACGCGCAGTTCGAGGGCCAGACGAAGACGAAGCTTGGCAACAGCGAGGTCAAGGGGATAGTTGAGGCCGTAGTCAACGAGAAGCTTTCCGAGTTCCTTGAGGAGAACCCGTCCACGGCAAACCTTATTATAGGCAAGTCCGTGCAGGCCGCAAGTGCCCGCGAGGCTGCAAGGAAGGCGAGGGACCTTACAAGGCGAAAGGGGTTTCTCGAGGGCTGCAGCCTGCCGGGCAAGCTTGCGGACTGCTCGCAGAAGGACCCTGCGCTTTCGGAGCTGTACATCGTGGAGGGCGACAGCGCGGGCGGAAGTGCCAAACAGGGCAGAAACCGCGAGTTCCAGGCGATACTTCCGCTTCGGGGCAAAATCCTGAACGTCGAGAAGACCCGGCTGGACAAGATACTGAAAAACAACGAGATAAGCACCCTGATAACAGCCATCGGCGCGAACATCGGCGACGAGTTCGACACGGGCAAGGCGCGATACCACAAGGTGATCATAATGACCGATGCGGACATCGACGGCGCCCACATCAGAACGCTTCTTCTGACGTTCTTCTACAGGTACATGCCCCACCTGATAGAGGCCGGCTACGTGTACATAGCGCAGCCGCCGCTTTACAAAATCAAGAAGGGCAAGGCGGACTACTACGCTTACTCGGATGCCGAGAAGGACGGGCTTCTCAAGAACCTCACAGAGGCATCCATACAAAGGTACAAGGGTCTCGGTGAGATGAACCCGACCCAGCTTTGGGAGACCACCATGGACCCCGAGCACCGCACGCTTCTGCAGGTTACGATCGAGGACGCGGCAGCAGCAGACGAGATGTTCACGATCCTGATGGGCGACGCGGTCGAGCCGAGGAGGAACTTCATCCAGAAGCACGCGAAAGAGGTTACGAACCTGGATATCTGATGGGTTGGCCGCGGCCTGATGCCCTGCTATTTTTAAGGTGGTATTTACAAATAGTAATACTAATTTAGAATACCTATCTGAAAATGGTTGAAAGGAGTATAATAAAAACCGCATGCGGTCTTCTTCCGAGAAAAATCGAAAACGATCTTCAAAGGGCGGTTCTTGAAAGGGGAGTTCTCGTCCTTACCGGGGCGAGACAAGTTGGGAAAACCAGCATTATGTACCGGCTCATCGATTATTTGTTAAACAAAGAGGGCGTCGCCGAATCGCAGATAATGTATATCGACCTTGAGTTTCCGAACATATTATCACAGTTAAATGGGCTTTACGGCGAGGATTTTCTTAGGTTCCTGCGGGCACATGACATAGATACGAAAAAGAGGGCCTTTGTGTTCATTGATGAAGTACATTACCTGACAAATCCGTCGTCGTTTCTTAAGACGGTTCACGACCACTATCCGCAAATCAAACTTATAGTATCTGGTTCTTCGACCCTGAAAATCAAGGACAAATTCGCCGACAGCCTTGCGGGCAGGAAGCAGATGTATGAAATATTCCCGCTTGACTTCGAGGAGTTTCTTGATTTCAAGGGTTCGAATCTCTCAAAAAGAAAGGAGGAGTTTAATATAAAAAGGATGATCAAGAGCGGGTTACCACCAAGCCTGTCCGAGGTTCAGTTTATTGCGGCAGAATTTGCGGGAGTGTTTGAGGAGTACGTTATATTCGGGGGGCACCCCCAAGTCGTAAAAACAGAATCGTTCGAGGGGAAAAGGCGCCTTCTTATCGAGATTTATACGTCGTATATACGAAAGGACATCAAAGATTTCGCGCATATAGAAAACATTTCGGGGTTCAACCGGCTTATCGAGCTTTTGGCAAACCAGATAGGAACCCCTATTAATATTTCCGAGCTTAGTAATTCGGTGAATATTTCAAGGCCGACTGTTGAGAAGTACCTGCTCTTGCTTGAGAACACGTTTATCCTGTCGCTCCTGCCGCCGTATTATAGGAATTCGCGAAAAGAGATCATTAAGTCGCCGAAGGTGTTTTTCCACGATTGCGGGGCCAGAAATGCCGTTATTGGGAACTTTGAGCCGTTGGGCAGTCGCATGGATACTGGAATGCTTTTTGAAAACGCGGTTTTTAGCGAACTGTACAAACACAGAGGCCTTGCCGAAGAACTGCATTTTTGGCGGACAAAAAGCAAGGTGGAGGCTGATTTCGTGGTAAAGGGCAAGGCACTCGTGCCTTGCGAGGTAAAATACGGGCTTAAAAAGCCCAAGGTTACGCCGGGGCTTGGAAGCTTTATAAATGCTTATGCACCGCCTATTGCATTTGTGATAACGAGGGATTTTTTTGCAGAGGCGGCAGTAAACGAAACGCGGGTGTTTTTTATTCCCGCATGGGCGCTTTAGGAAGCCGTCGCTCAGCGGTTTTAAACACAATCTGCGCATAAACCGGCGGCCGACGCATTTATATGCTTGCTTACACATAAATTAGTTTACCCAGAAAATCTGGGAACAAAAAACAGGTGAAAAAAATGACAGGAATGAACAAAAAAGGGCAGGGTGCTATGGAGTACCTGATGACCTACGGATGGGCTATCCTCGTTGTGATGATAGTCGGCATTGTGCTTTGGCAGCTGGGGATTTTCGGCGGAACCGGTACGCAGACTAAGTCGTTTAGTGGATTCAGCGCTGGAGTTAAGCCGTTGTCTTGGACTGTGCTTGCGAGCGGCGCAACAACTGTAACGTTTTTGAACGCGGAGGGGGCCCCGATAACTATCGCAGCTACTGCGGGGAACTTTCCGTGCATGTCGAGTACGGGTTCAACCCCAGTTGCAATGACCGTGCAATCGAACCATGAGTTCCAGCAGACCACGACCTGTATTGGTGGAACAGTGGGCGGGGGGTACAACGCGAACATGTCTCTTACGTACACGAAGAGTATAGGGACAGTTACTGAACCTCACAGGGCGTCCGGTATACTGAAGGGCAGTTACGAATAAGGCAATTGCCTTATTTTTTTCTTTTTTTTATTTTTTATTTTTAATCCCGTTTTCTTTTTTTTCTTCCGCATTGGTTTTTATTTCCCTGTTCACCCATTATACTACCTGCGGTTTCGGGTGGTATGATGAAATGCGTAAATAAGAAAAAAGGACAGGCGGCTATGGAGTACCTGGTAACGCATGCGTGGGCGCTTTTGGTTGTCGCTGTATGGGGGGTTGGGCTTTGGTATATGGGTGTCTTTGACTTGTTCAGGGCACAATCAGCTGCCGGATTCTCAGGCGGGATTAAACTGCTTAGCGGGTCTGTCAATTCAAACGGAACCGCTCATTTAACGTTCGTTAATCTGGAGCGGGCGGACCTGACGCTTGATTCTACGGCTGGAGCCGCCAAGTGCGGCACCATAAATTCAACCCTGCCCGCACAATCATACCCGTTCGACAAGGAGTTTCAGGTTACCCTGGACTGCAGTAGCGGGGGTGCTGGGAAGGGGTACGCCCTTTACGTATCTGTCCCGTACAGCACAAAACCGGGAAATACGAACCTAAACTATAGGTCCTCCGGCACCATAAAGGGCACTTATGAGTGAAACCGGCGCGCAGATTGTGTGCACGGTCGAATATGCCCGGCTGGTTTGTTCTTTTCGGTTTCTTTCAATTCTTATTGAACGCCATTCATGATTTATATGAGGCAGGTTCCATAGTCTAATGGTTAAAATGCAGACACAGATGATGAAGTTTAAGGACATGGATGATTTGGATATTGTCCAGAAGAGGTTCACTATCATGTTCTCAACGCGGCTGAGGGAGCGGGACCGGATTCAGGGTGCGCTTAAGGTTCAG
>MCBF01000001.1:719194-725266 GCA_001742785.1 Candidatus Altarchaeales archaeon IMC4 | reverse complement strand
ACTATGACATCCTCCACAGGTATCAGGTCCTCGGTTTCTATCTCGCCCTCCGGGTGCTCGTTGATTTCTGTCCTTCTGGCATCTGCGTATTTTTCGCGTATCTCGACAAGCTCCTCCTTTATTATCGCAAGCACCTTCTGGATGCTTTCAAGTATGCCCTTGAGCTTCTCTATCGTTTTCACGAGCTCGGCATGCTCGTCCTTTACGCCCTGAATCTCCATGCCTGTAAGCTTCTGCAGGCGCATCTCAAGGATCGCCTTCGCCTGGATCTCGGTAAGCGTGAACCTCCTGATTAGCTCCTTCGAGGCAATATCTGCGGTCTTCGAGGCGCGGATCGTCTTTATGACCTCGTCTATGTTGTTCAGCGCGATAAGCATGCCCTCTAATATGTGCGCCCGCTCCTGCGCCTTCCTTAGCTCGTACTGTGTCCTTCTTGTGACGACCTCCCTCCGGTGGCCTATGTAATCTTCGATTATCTGCTTGAGGTTAAGCACGCGGGGCTGGTTGTCGACGAGGGCTAAGTTTATTATCCCGAACGTCGCCTGCATCTGGGTGTGCTTGAAAAGCTGGTTCAATGTCACGTCCTCGCTTGCCGATTTTTTCAGTTCAATGACTATGCGCATCCCGTCGCGGTCGGATTCGTCGCGAAGGTCCGATATCCCCTCTATCCGTTTGTCGCGGACAAGTTGGGCGATGTTTTCTATCAATGTCGCCTTGTTTACCTGGTAGGGCAGTTCGGTTACGATTATCCTCTTTCTCTCGTCCTTCTCCTCGACCTGAATTTTCGCGCGAACGGTTATGCTTCCGCGCCCTGTTCCGTAGGCTTCGTACACGCCGGAAAGGCCCTGAAGTATCCCGCCCGTCGGGAAGTCCGGGGCCCTTATTATCCTCATCAGGTCCTTTATCTCGATGCCGGGGTTTTCGATTACCGCAACCGTGCCGTCGATTACCTCGGCTATGTTGTGCGGCGGCATGTTGGTCGCCATCCCCACGGCGATGCCCGTCGAGCCGTTTATCAGGAGGTTCGGAAGTTTTGCGGGCATGACCGACGGTTCAAGAAGCGATGCGTCATAATTCGGGACGAAATCGACGGTTTCCTTGTCTATGTCGAGTATCATCTCCTCGGCGATTTTCGCCATGCGGGCTTCCGTGTTGTGGTTGATGAACCCGTTTGCAACAAAAGAGTGGCATTCGCTTTCTACTCTTATGGAATAAACTGTCTCTTTTTCCTTGAGTTTCTCGACGGATTTTATTTTGTTAAAGAAAAACCGCCTCTTCAGAAGCCACCCGATAAGGTTCTTATCGCTTTGTTTTAGATGCCCTGTCAATTGTTGATGATTCTCTTCCAGATTGTTGTAACGATCGAAATTGTTCTTCTTGATGAACTCCCCATGATAGTTTTCCCGCAGGTAATCGGCAAGATACGGGATGAAATCGGTTTTGCTCATCCGGCTGTCGTTTAACTCGGCGATTTTGGAAATCCTATTCTTCTTTTTTTCTGAAAAAAACCCGATTTCTTTTTCAAATAATCTTAAATTGTCGTAACCTGAAATTATCAGTTTATAGCAGTCGTTTCGTTTGTCCTTGTACGGGGAGGTGGTTACTATCCCGAAATTCAAAAGCAGAACCTTCAGCTGCCTGATGAGTTTTTCGCTCTTTGAGTTGTATGTCAGTTCTATCGATTTTCCGCCGTGGCGTTTGTCTGTTTTAAAAAGTACCGATCCGTCGCCCTCAAAAAGCCCGATTAGGAACTGCCTTATTGTTTTCTTTTTCGACTGCAAGATGCTGAACGGCACCTCCTTCAAATCCGACTTCACCTCAGTCAAGCCAATGTTTTTAAGAAACCAGACTACTTTTTGGTGATATATGCTCAACTCTTTGCAGTTGCCTTGTATTTGCCTTTCGTAGATTCTGGTGCCCTTAAACTGCCGCAAGATTATGCGCTTTACTTTATCGTAAAACTTCATGTCCTGATTGTTGAAGAGTACCTGATTGTTGTGGAAACTTCCCTCGGATACCAGTGCCCCAAGAAGGAAAGCGATATCTTCATTCATGGCATCGGGCAGGCCTATGTCCTTGTATGTCGGGGAATCCGGATGATAACCTTCGAGGCTTAAATCCGTTTTGCTGAACATAGAAAACCCCCTGTTCATCACAACGTAATCGTCTTTTGTTACGTCTTCGAGCAGTTTCCATTTCAGGGACGGCATGCCGAAATCGTTTGATTGCCAGCAAAGAACCGGGTGGTTGTAGCTTCCCCTAATCTCATATCCCTGCTCGGTTACTGCCTTGATAATGTCATGTTTTCCGGAGTTGAAGAACCTGCTTGCCTTCTTTGTTTCGCCCTGATAATTCAGAATTTTAAGATTGACGGCGGCTTCTTCTTTGTCCGAGATTTTACCTATCGGAACAACCCCCCCGTCCGTCAGCACCATTGTGTCGCCGGTAACGCAGTACCTCATGGCCGCCGCTGGGTCCCCGTCGACCGAACCGAAGTTGCCCTGCCCGTCAACCAGCGGGTAGCGAAGCGAGAAGTCCTGCGCCATCCGCACCATCGTATCGTAAACCGCGGTGTCCCCGTGCGGGTGGTATTTACCGAGAACGTCACCGACAACCCACGCCGACTTCTTGTGGGGCTTGTTCGGCATGAGCCCGGTCCTGTACATCGAATAGAGGACCCTCCTGTGCACCGGCTTGAGGCCGTCGCGGACATCGGGAAGCGCCCTGCCTATGATGACGCTCATGGAGTAGTCTATGTACGACTTCTTCATCTCTTCCTCGATTGCGCGGGGCAGTACCTTGCCGCCCCTTCCATCGGTGTCGGTGCCCATATGATTAAGTATATGATTTGAGGGTAAAAAAGGGTAGAAAGAGGCGGTTTTGCAGTTCTAAATAATTACTTCATCATCTCAATGAACTCATCGAACAGATAATAATTATCCCACGGGCCGGGGTTAGCCTCCGGGTGGTACTGGACGCCGCGTATCGGAAGCTCCTTGTGCCTGACGCCCTCGACGCTTTTGTCGTTGAGGTTTATGTGGGAGACCTCTAAGTTCGCATCCTTCGCAGATTCTGCGTCCATCGCAAACCCGTGGTTCTGCGCGGTTATGTAGACCTTGCCGGTCTTCGTGTCCTGAACCGGGTGGTTCGAGCCGCGGTGCCCGAACTTCAGTTTGTAGATTTCCCCCCCGCAGGCAAGCGAGATTATCTGGTGGCCCATGCAGATTCCGAACATCGGGAGGCTCTCATCGGCCAGTTTCGAAACGGTTTTTATCAGCCCCTTTGCGCTGTGCGGGTCGCCCGGGCCGTTCGAGATGACGATGCCGAACGGCGAATGCTCCATTATCTCCTCGACAGAATAATCCGCCGGCACCTTTATCACGTTAACCCCCCGCGCGTTCATGCTCTTTATTATGCTTGCCTTCTCCCCGCAGTCAAGCATCACGACGGTCTTTTTCGAGCCGATGTCGTATCTCTTGACCTTTTTCGTAGTGACCCTGCCTATGAGGTCGAGGCCGGAGATCGACTTCAATTTGATGGCGCGCGCCTTCAACTCGTCGAGGTCTTTCGGTTCGTAGGGGTTTGCGAGGATGCCGTTCATAACCCCGTGCATTCTTATTTTTTTTGTTAAAAACCGCGTGTCAAGGCCGGAGATTCCCGGCACGCCATAATCCTTGAGAAACGCGTCAAGCGTCTTAACCGACTTTCTGTGCGACGGCGCCAGGCAGGTTTCCCGCACAACGAAGCCCTCGGCGTGTATCTTGTCGGATTCGAAATCGTCGTCGTTTATGCCGTAATTTCCGATGAGCGGGTAGGTCATCATCAGGATCTGGTAGGTGTACGACGGGTCGGTCAGCACCTCCTGGTAGCCGGTCATCGAGGTGTTGAAGACCACCTCTCCCTCGCCAGTGGCTTCGCCCCCGAATCCGTCGCCCTCGACAACAGTTCCGTCGCTTAGAATTACCGCCGCTTTTGCCATTAATTAAGAATTGGAATGGTGATTTAAATCATCACAATTTCTTACCCATGTAAACCCCGTCCCGCTCGTAGGCGAACTTCCGGTAGTAGTTCCTCGCCCCGATTCCCGACGTAACGAGTATCTTCTTTGCGCCGAACTCCTCCCTCGCTATCCTCTCGGCTTCCTCAAGCAGTTCCTTTCCGTAGCCGCGGTGCTGCCACTCATATCTTGGCTTCTCGCCGATTTCAACCATCGGGCCGTAAACGTGAAGCTCCCTGACGAGGGCGGCATTTACTATCTCCGGCCGAAACGGTTTGTTTGGAATCCTCAGGCGCAAAAATCCGATAAGCATGTCCTGTTTCGTGTCCTCGAACGAGAGGAATATCTCTTTTCCTCCCGATGCCTCGTAGTCCGTGCGGGCAAGCCCTATGTCGCGCGGGTTTGGCTCGATGCCGTTCTGCAGGAACCTCCCGACCTCCCGGCAGCGTATGCACCCGCACTTAACTCCTCGTTTTTCCATCTCGCTGTAAACAAGCTCGCCCAAGTTGCTGTGCTTGATGCCTGCCTCGACGAGGTTCGAGGGGATGTCCCGCATGATGCGCATGGTCCGTACCCATTTCGGCATGATCCGTTTTACCTCGATTATGGTGTCGACTGCTTCATCTGTCGTGATTGGCTCGAATTTCCCGGCGCGCCACCAGTCGTAGTACTCGGTGCCCTTGAGCACGATAAGCGGGTATATCTTGAGCATGTCCGGCCTGAAATCCGGGTCTTCGAATATCCTCTTGAATGCCCCTATGTCGAGCTCGGGGTTGTTGCCCATAATCCCGGGCATCATGTGGTAGCTGACCTTCAGGCCAGAATCCTTTAGTTCCTGCGTCGCGGATATGACATCCTGAACCGTATGCCCGCGTTCGACCTTTTTGTATATCTCATCGTCCGGGTTCTGGACACCCATCTCAATTCTCGTGACCCCGAACCCCAGCATGTTGTTTATCTCCTCGATTCTTGCCCAGTCCGGCCTTGGCTCAAATGTCATGCCGACGCACCGGACATCTGCGTTCTCGTTCTCCTGCTGTACGTCCTCAAGGTAGCGGAATTTTACGGGCAGTTTTTTGTATTTTTTGATAAATTCGTCCTCACCCACATCCTCAATAACCCCATAGTTTTCCGAAAATTCGTTCATCGCCCGGATGCACTCCTTGACAAACCACTCCTGATAGTCAAGGCACTGTGCCGTGAGGGTCCCGCCCATTACGATAAGTTCCGCCTTGTCCACCGGATGCCCTATTTTTTTCAGCTGCGCCAGGCGAAGCGTTACCTGAAGATAGGGGTTGAACTCGTATCTTATTGCACGGCGCGTGGCAGGCTCCTTTCCCGTATAGCTTTGCGGCACTTCAATATCGGGGCCGCCAGGGCAGTACTTGCATTTCCCGTGGGGGCATTTCGATGGACGTGTCATCGCGGCAACGACCGCGACCCCCGACACCGTGCGGGTCGGCTTTTTCTGAAGCAGATTGAGGATGGATGCGCGCTCTTCCTGCCTTGCGTGTTCGAGAATCTCCGAGTTCCTTATGAACTGGTTCAGGCCGAGCTTAACGCACATCGCGCGCTTTTCGCAGTCAATCTCGTTGCGGGTCTTTATCGCGCCAGAAAGAATCTTCCCGATAATCTCGCGGTAGGGATCCATTGTAATAGATTTAGAACGGCGGGAATAAACAGAAAATCAAGGAGAAGTAGTAGTATGTCAACAGCGTCCCGGGACTCCCACATATTATGCAGTACTGCCCGGATCGCTGGAGGTCTTAACTTCTGAGTTCGGAATGAGATCAGGTGTTGCCCCTCCGCTGTGACCGTTGACAATAACTATATTTGAATAGGATATATAAATAGTTGAAGACAAGAAAAATTCAACTCATTGAAATTACAAGGTAATTTCATGGCTTTGAAATCCTCTGGATTTCAAAATTGTTGAATTTTTGTGTCGAATATAAAGTTATAATCGTTTGTGCTAAAGCACAAACGGTATACTGAAATGCAGAGCATTTCATTATATAGTTAACAACATAACAAATTAGACAAAACTGGTTGAAATATATTCAACCAGTTTTCCA
>MCBF01000001.1:706267-719094 GCA_001742785.1 Candidatus Altarchaeales archaeon IMC4 | reverse complement strand
TCGAGCCGTCCGGCGCAGTCGGCGAGGTAAAAACCGTCGAGATGCACCACGAGCAGCTCCCGAAGGCTGAGCCCGGCGACAACATCGGATTCAACGTAAGGGGTATAGGAAAGAACGACGTCAAGCGTGGCGATGTTGCGGGCCCGGCAGACAACAAGCCGACCGTAGCAGAGGAGTTCACTGCGCAGATAGTCGTCCTTCAGCATCCAAGCGCGATAACCGTCGGCTATACGCCAGTACTGCACGTGCACACGGCACAGGTCGCATGCACCTTCACACAGTTGGTGAAGAAGATGGACCCCAAGACCGGAGCCGTCAAGGAAGAGAACCCGCAGTTCCTGAAGACGGGCGACGTTGCGATTGTCAAGCTCAAGCCGACAAGGCCGCTTGTCATAGAAAGCGCAAAGGAATTCCCGCAACTTGGTCGTTTCGCGATCCGCGATATGGGCTCGACGGTTGCGGCGGGAATGGTTCTGGAAGTAAAGGCCAAGAATAAATAGGCCTTTCTTTCATTTTATTTTTACATTTAACCCAAAACCAAATGGAAAAAGCACGCATTATACTTGTTGGCAGGAACTCGCATGATATAGAGAATGTTTGCGGCCAGATACTCGATGTCACAAATAAGACGGGTGTCGAGGTCTCAGGCCCTATACCCATGCCGACAAAGCGCATGAAGATTACGACGCGTAAGGCGCCCTCAGGCGACGGCACGGAAACGTGGGAGCGCTGGGAGATGCGCATCTACAAGAGGGCAATCGATATCGCGGCGGATGAGCGCTCGCTTAGGCAGATAATGAGGGTTCAGGTTCCGGATACGGTCAGGATCGAAATCGAACTGACTGGATAGGTTCCTGCTTTTTAACTTGTGTGCTGATATCTCTTGGGTTTTGGTTGCTCCTTTAGTGTACCGGCCTATCATGCAACCCCTTTAAAAAAGGTGTTGCGTCCCCAAAGGAAACCTGCCTTGCGGGTTTCAACAAACAATATCAAAATTCAAAATCCAAGTGGTAAAAAGAAACACACAAATTGCTCCTGTAGGTAGCGGCCTATCATGCAACCCCTTTAAAAAAGGTGTTGCATCCCCAAAGGAAACCTGCCTTGCGGGTTTCAACAAACAATATCAAAATTCAAAATCCAAGTGGTAAAAAGAAACACACAAATTGCTCCTGTAGTGTAGCACGGCCAATCATTCCGGACTTTCGATCCGGTGACCCGGGTTCAAATCCCGGCGGGAGCATAGACAAGAAAAAAATGTTTAGCGTTAAAGACAGAGACGTGGTCATACCCGGGCAGTTGCTTGGTGAAAAAATAAGGCACGACGAAAACTGCTTTGATGAGGGAGATCGTGTGTTTTCGGCAGTCAGGGGTATGGCGCGCATCTCTGATAACACGGTAAGTGTCATCCCGATAACAGGGCCATATCTCCCGCGCCGTGGGGACATCGTGATAGGCGTCGTGACGGATGTCGGGGGTTCATTCTGGATACTGGATATCGGCACGGGAGCAAACTGCATTCTTCGCGCTGAAACGGTTTCGCGCGACCGGAACCCGGATATGAAGGGGTATTTTGACGTAGGGGATGCAGTCAGCATGAAGGTCGATGATGTTAATGAAATAAACGACCCGGTACTCTCCGGGCCGAGAAAACTTACGGGGGGCTCTATCATAACCGTCAATCCGATGCGAATCCCCCGCATACTTGGCAAAAAGCGCTCGATGATCGACATGATAAAAAACAAGACAAATTCCCGCATATCCGTTGGCCAGAACGGGAGGATATGGATAGGCGGCGAAGATACCCAGAAAGTCGTGAACGTCATCAAGACGATAGAACGGGAGGCGCATACGTCAGGCCTGACTAACAGGATATCCGCGGCTCTTGACAGATCAGATTAATGAGGAAAAACCATGGCAAACAAGGACATAGAATTGATTAAAGACGGGAAACGCCTCGATGGGCGGCGTTTCGATGAATTGCGAAATATTAAGATAAAAGCAGGGGTGCTTGAGCGGGCGGACGGCTCGGCGTACCTCGAATGGGGCAAAAACAGGGTAATCGCGGCAGTCTACGGGCCGAGAAACCTTCACCCGAAGTTCCTGCAGGACCCGACGAAGGCCTACCTCAGGTGCACCTACAACATGGCTGCATTCTCCGTAGAGGACCGCAAAAGGCCAGGCCCGGACAGGCGCTCTGTGGAAATATCAAAGGTCACTGCCGATGCCCTTCGCTGCGTCGTGATGCTTGAGAAGTACCCGAACGCAGTGATTGACGTTTTTATCGAGATACTGCAGGCAGATGCCGGCACAAGGTGCGCGGGTCTTGCCGCGGCGTCGGTTGCCTTAGCGCACGCAGGAATACCGATGAAAGACCTTGTCTCTACATGCACCGCAGGCAAAATAGGCGATGAGGTTGTCGTGGACCTTGGCAAAGAGGAGGACAACTACGGAGAGGCGGATGTCCCCATAGCGATACTTCCGACAAAGAAGGAGGTAGTGCTTTTGCAGATGGACGGCAAACTAACAAGGGAAGAATTCGACAAGGCATACGAACTGGCCGTTGACGGCGCTACGAAAGTTTACGAGATTCAGAAGGCTGCACTTGCTATGGTGGGGGGGAACTAATATGGAAATAGAGGCATATCTTCGCGGCGATTATACAAGGGGCATTGTAGCCCAGGGAAAGCGCGCCGACGGCAGGAAATTTGACGAGTTCAGGAAGATCGAGATCGAGACCGGTTACGTCGGCTCAAAGGCAGAAGGCTCGGCGTTCGTCAACCTCGGCGGGACAAAGGTGCTGGCTGGCGTTAAGATGGATATCGGAACGCCGTTCCCGGACCGCCCCGATGAAGGCGTAATGACAGTCAACTCAGAGCTTAGGCCGATGGCTTCCCCAAACTTCGAGCTTGGCCCTCCAAACGAGGATTCGGTAGAACTGGCGAGGGTCGTTGACAGGGGGATAAGGGAGTCNGGAACAATAGACACCAAGAAGCTGTCCATCCAGACGGATGATGGGGCAAGCAAGGTGTGGGTGGTCTTTGTGGACATGCATGTCATTGACAACTGCGGGAACCTGATAGACGCCGCAGGCATCGCGGCACTTTCGTCCCTGCTTGACGCACGGATGCCAAGGTTTGAGGGCGGTGCCATCGTGCGCGGGGAGTGGGAAGGAAAGCTTCCGGTAACGTGCGCGCCAGTCCCCTGCACGTTCGCTAAGATCGGCAGCCAACTCGTTCTTGACCCGACGATTGACGAAGAATACGCGATGAACGCGCGCCTTACCGTAACCACGACAGATACGATAAATGCGATGCAAAAGGGCGGCTCAGGCACATTAACGGAAGATGATATAAAAACCGCGGTTGACATGGCTTTCAAGAAATCAGAGGATATACGAAGGTTAATTAAGGGGTAGGGCAAATTACTAAACAGGCATTTTCGCCACAAGCATTTGCGCCACAGCGCAAATGGTGTCCCGAAATCGCAAAGCGATTTCGAGGGAAGCGAAAATGGTGTCCGCGTGAATCAGATAGATTCACGGGACACCGTTTGCGAAAATTCGCAAACGCGTGTCCCGAAATTGCATAGCAATTTCGTGGATGCAAAATTCAAAGTGCAAATTGTAAAATTAACAGGAATACTGAAAACTCAAAACCGAAAACAAAATAAAAAATGTACAGCCACACCAAGAAAGTAGGAAGTGCAGGCCGTTACGGGGCAAGGATGGGGCGCAGGCTTCGCGATATAATCTCGAAGCTGGAGGTCGAATCAAGGAAAGTATCGTGTCCAGCATGCAGGAGCGAACAGGTCAAACGCGAGGCTGCCGGGATATGGAAGTGCAGAACTTGCAGCGCAAAGTTTACGGGCGGGGCGCATCTACAATCGCCCGCTGCCAGATAAAATGACGTACGTGTGTATCGAATGCATGGCCGAGATGGACTACGACGAGATAAATGCCAATAAGCTAAAATGCCCGAAGTGCAGCAAAAAGCGCTCGAACATCTGGATTAAAAAGAAACCAGCCTCTACAACGAAGATTGTAAAGGCCAGATGAAACTCCAGGTAGATCTCGAAGTTCCAGACAGGGTTGCCAAGGCGTGCGTGGAATCGATGGCCCCCGAGATAGATGAACCCAATAAATCCCGCGTCGAACTATATGGGACGGACCACGGAATAAGGATTATAGTGTCTGCGGATGATTTTTCATCACTCAGGGCCGCGCTCAACACGTACCTTCGATGGGTCATAACCTCCGTGGAGGTCATCAGCTGAGTTTGCTTGCGGTTTTCCTTCTTTTCTTAACCTTGCCGATGCGCTCCTTGATACGCCTTATCTTCGCACCACCTGCAATTTTTAAAAGTGTTGCGCCGTCCTTCATCGCCGGCTTGTATGCGAACTTGCTTTCCCCGTCCTCCCTAGCGACGTAGCTTATCGGGACCTCGAATAATTTGCCGCCGTTTTCATTTATTTTCTCAAGAAGTTCTACCTGTATCGAAAAATACTTGGTGCGTATGTTATCCAGAACCGGCTTTACCGCACTCGCCCTGTATGCCCGGAAACCGCTTGAGCAGTCCTTTATTTTCAGCTTCAGCGCGGCATTTATGATCATGCTGCCGATTTTCGAGGACATCATCCTCTTTTTTTCAAGTTCGACCCATGCGCCCGCCATGAATCTTGAGCCGATCACTACGTCGGCGTGTTCCTCCCCAAGGTGATATATAAGTTCTGGTATTTCTCTGGGCAGGTGGTTTTCTGCATCCATGGTCACTATTATGTCGCCCTTCGCGCCCGCTATCCCCTGAACCAGCGCATTTGCAAAACCGCTGCCTTTTTGTTTGCAGTACCTAAGACCGGGATATTCGTCCATCATCCCGTAAACCAGTTCGCTGGTGTTGTCCGTGCTTTTATCAACCACGAGCACTTCAAGTTCACCGCCGAGGCTTTTGTATATCCCGGGGATCAGCCGCTGCAGGTTCTCTGCCTCGTTCAGCGTGGGGATTACAACAGAGATCATTATAGGAATATAATCGCCTACGGATTTAAATGATTCCGGCAAAGTAATAACCTAATATTAACGCCTCAGTAGCTCAGTCGGTAGAGCGCGTGCTTGGTACGGCCGTCACGTCGGCCGGCGGACGTGTGCCACGTTCGCTTCGCTCAGTGACACATAACCCCAAACAGCACGAGGTCCTGGGTTCAATTCCCAGCTGGGGCTTCTACATCGGGGGCGCAACGGGGCCAGGTTCATAAGACCCCGCTACGGTAGTTCCCGAGGGTGTACCCGCTTGGCTTTTTTAGGTTTTCTCCGCCGAGTATCCTTTTGTACGCGGAAACGGTCTCAATCGTGTTCTCCGAAGCGTCGATCAGGTAGGTGGTTATGCCGTTCTTTCTCAGTTGCAGAATGTCGGTGTAAATCCCTAGTTGAACGCTGTTCAGCACCTGCTTATAATCAAGTTCGCACCTTACCGGAAACGTGTAGTTCTTCTCGTCCTTAATGGAACCCTCACCCAGCAGGTACTTCGTCGTCACGAGCGGGATCCTCCCGTGCACATAGACCGCAAAGCGCTTGTCAGTGAAGCCGTAAATCTCCCTGAACGAAAGCTCCGGCGAGATTACCGGAATGAGCCCCGCGTCGTTGTAGAAGGCAACGTCAATGTCGTTGAAGGCGTTGCACGAGATATCGAGGTAGACCTCGCGGCCCTTAAGCTGCGACGCGACGCCCAGGTCTGCACATAGTACGGACGGCGGGTTTGCGGATTCTACGAGGTCTATCGCTTTTTTCGCGTTCCACTGCGTAAGGCAGCGAGGGATGTACGCGCCCGTGCTTCCTTGCGGGAAATCCTTTTCGAAAATATTGTAGTATGCCATCGACGCCCCCGCATCAAGGGCAGCGCCGGCATCCTCCGGAGAATAGGCCTTTACCAGAAGCCTAACGTCCGACAGGCCTTGCGGCTTGATACCTAACGGGAGCGCCTTTTTCGGGGTCCTTCCGACAATGATATTTTCTCTGGCTTTGAGCCTGTACGCCTTTCTCCTTGCCGCGCCGGACGTCAGCACCAGCACGTCGCCCTCCTTCGCGTTTACCGCCAGATTCACGGTCTGACCCGCGAGGCCGCAGTCAACGCTCTTTCCCTTGAACCATATCTTTCTTATCACATCGCCATGGGTTCCTCTTCCCGTCAAAACGCCGACACCGTCCCCGACCCTCAGTTCGGCATCGAGTTTTATTTCGCCTTCGCCACCGAGGGTGCCAAGACGGATGCCCCTCTTCCCGGATTCACAGGGGGATACAACGTCGTACTCCTTGAACAGCGCGCCGCGGGTGTATTCCCTGCTGAAGGCCAGCTGCGTGTCGATGAATGCGTCATTGTCAATGCCTTTGTCGAGCGCCCGCCTGTAGAGCGCGGTTGTAGCCCCGACGTATTCCGGACTCCTCAGGCGCCCCTCTATCTTCAGCGCCCTGACACCCGCCCCTGCTATCTCCGGGATCCTGTCGACGACGCACAGGTCCCGCGTGGACATCAAAAATCTGCCGTTGTACTTTTTCCTGCACGGCTGGGCGCACAGGCCGCGGTTCCCACTCCTCCCGCCAAGAAAACCGGACATCAGGCACTGCCCGCTTATGCCGAAGCAAAGGGCACCATGAACGAATATCTCGGCAGGTATGCGCGTTTTTTCCGTGAAGCCCTTTACTTGGTTCAGCGAGAGTTCCCGGGGCATCACGACCCGGTCCGCGCCGTCGAGAACCCTGTTGTAGTATGAATTGAAGACCCCTGCCTGCGTCGATGCGTGCACCTCCATGCCGGGGAAATTTTCTTTTATGAGGGGTATGAAAGAAAGTTCCTGCACGATTACGGCATCGACCCCAGCGGAATATGCGCGCTCGATCATCGCGAAATAATCGCCAAGTTCCCGGTTCTTGACGAGCGTGTTGGCGGCAAGGTGCGCCCTGACCCCGCGGTCGTGGCAGTATCGTACTGCATTTTCCATATCCGAATCGCTGAAGTTATCCGCCCGCCGCCTTGCGTTAAAACCCTGCAGCCCGAAGTAGACAGCATCGGCGCCCTCGCAGACCGCCGCCTTCAGCGAATCCCAGTTTCCCGCAGGGGACAGAAGCTCGATAGAGGTCATACAATTTATGTTTTAAAATATGCAGATGCCCATATAATTAATATCTTGGTCAGCGGTGCTTTTTTGCAGGTCGATCGAAACCAAAAATGGCTGAGCGTGTTAAAACCGGTGTAAAAGGGTTGGATGAAATGCTAAACGGTGGGCTTATCGCAGGAAGGCCATATCTTGTCTCCGGAGGGCCGGGCGCAGGCAAGACCGTCCTTGGCATGCAGTTTCTGGTCGAGGGCGTAAAAAACAAGGAGAGGGGGTTGTACATTTCTTTGGAAGAGCCCGTCTCGGAGCTTAAGGAAGATATAGAAGCATTCGGGTGGAACTCACGCGATATAAAGATAATCGATTCGACGCAGGATGCAGGGTCGGGCATATGGCTTTTGAAAACAGACACCGTGATGTCAAAACCCGAACTTTCCGTAACGAACATCATAAAGGTGATAAACGACCTGTTGGTTAATTACAAGCCGACGCGCATAGTAATCGATTCCGTAACGAGCATACGGCTTCTCTATGAAAGGCAGCCCGAGATGCGCCGCGACATGCTCTCGCCTATAAACTTTCTCAAAAAAGCGGATGCACCACCATTATGACCTCTGAAACGGACCGCCCAGAGGATATCCTGATGGAGGACTTTTTAGCAAGCGGCCTGATAAAACTGCACCTGATGGACAGCCACGGCGAGAAGATAAGGGCAATATCCGTGGGCAAGATAAGGGGCAGCGATTTTGACCACCACATACGGCCGATGGAGATAACAAATAGGGGAATCATAGTCCGCTCAAATGAGTCGCTTTTTGAATAAATATGGATAAAGCAAACAAAAAAACCGAACTGCGGCTTAACATGGCCATTGCAATGTCGCTTGTTTTATCGATAATCTCATTCGGGGCATTGGCGTACCACCTCATAGAGGGCTGGGGGTGGCTCGATTCTGTCTACTTTGCCACGACGACGCTTACGACAGTGGGTTACGGCGACCTTCATCCTGCAACCGATGCGGGCAAGATTTTTACGATAATATATGTACTGAGCGGCGTCGCGATAGCGTTTTACGTCCTCTCATCGATGGGCAGGTTTATGGCAGGAGAGCTTTAGGCAGAAATTTATATCCTCATAGTCCACTGTTATAACATGCATGCATTCAGGTTAATCTGGTTTTGTGTCGTTTTTCTGGCACTTATAGGTGCGGCATACGGGCAGGAAACCGTATACGAAGACGAGCTGGTCATTCTTTCGCCGCATTACGAGCCGCAGTTGAAGGCGTATATTGAAGAATTCGAAAAATTTGCCGAGGCGGATTTGGGGAAAAACGTATCAGTCAGATACGTCTCAATGGACACCGACGACTCATTTAAAAGGATTTTTTCAAACGAATCGCAGGAGGACGTCATATGGGGTGGGGGGGTCGCACTTTTCATGGAGGCGAAGGAACGCGGGGATCTCGAGAGGTACGTGTCTAAACATGACTCTTACATAACCACGAACATCACCGGGCTTTCGCTCAAAGACCCGCAGGGGTACTGGTACGCATCCGCGATATCCGGGTTCGGTTTCATGGTAAATACGCGCCTTTTAAACAAGCTCGCCTTGGAAAAACCAAAGGACTGGGAGGATTTGCTTGATGAAAAATACTACGGGCTGATAGCATTTACGAAACCATCAAAATCCGGCTCCATGCATACCCTCGCGGAACTGATACTCCAGATGAGGGGCCAGAGCGCCCCTGAGATAAACCCGGTTAGCGAGGGGGGCAGGTATTTCACGGATATGAAGCGAAACATCGGCATAATGACCGATTCCAGTTCCGCATCGTTCAATCTGGTTGCAAACGGCGATTATGCGATAGCCCCTGGCATAGACTACGCGACATATAACTACAGGCGGAGGGGGTATCCCGTAGAGTTCATCTACCCGAACACCACGTACTTCTCGCCGGACTCGATAGCAATCATAAAGGGCGCAAAAAACAAAAACCTTGCGAGATATTTCGTAGATTTCGTTCTGAGCAAAATTGGGCAGGAGCTCACGATACGCGAGTTCTACAGGATTCCCGTGCGCTCGGATATCGAGATACCCGAATTTCTCGTAAACCCGAATGAACTGCGCTCAAATCAGTTCCCCCTCGACCTCGAACTGTCAAACGACCGCTACGCAGAATTCATGCGTTTCTTCGATGAGGAGATAATAGGGCATTACAAGGAAAACCGCCCCATCGTAAAAATCAGGATTGTGGTAGACCCGCAACTATACGGCCTTTGGGAAGCCGACGAAGGCGGGCTTAGGAGCGGATTCTATGAACATCTGGGCGGCGAGGCAGTACCATACACGCTGAAACTCGAGATTACCGCAAAGGATATAAGGGACTACAAAGAACTTGAAAGATACGACCTTTATGCGCCGTTCTCCACCTACCCCCTGAGCGATCTCGTGAAACAGAATCCGGAGATAATCCGAAACAGCGAATACACAGGCGTTCCGGTCTCTGGTGACTTTTCCGCGATGAGTTATGCAAAAACCCCCCTCCTTATGGTCAGCAAGGGCGATATCGAACGGGTTTTGCTATCAGAAAACGAAAAGGCCGCTGTTTTATACAACTACGTGCTTGGCGAAAATGCACCCCAGAAGTATGAAATAGTAAATGTTGATGCAGGTATTGATGAAAAATTCAGGATGCTTGAGTCGGGCAAGATAGATGCGTTTTACGCCAGTGAGAATGAATATATCCCGTACAAAAGCAGGGTTTCGGTTGTCAAAAACAAGGCCATGATGCTATACATGCCGCTTGTGATGCTTCACTCTCCTGATGTGCTGCTTGACGAAGATAAAAATGTGATAGAGGGCAACAAAAAAATCCAGCCATATTTCGACGGAGTGTGGTATACGGACAAAAAGGAGAAGGCCATAACCCTGCTTGACCAGTGGCTGAAATCCGAGGCAAAGCCCGCAATTGCGCAGCAAGGCTTCAGGACAACGGATTACAAATGGGATGGGTCCGGCCCATATATGGATGTCGAGGAATTTCCGGCGGACTGGTCAAAGATGAGCAAGGCATTTGAAGCGTACAATGCAGCATCAGCGCCCGGAAAAGGTTATTCGGACATCGGAATACTTGTCGTGATACTTCTTTTTTTCCTTTTCATAGGCATCTTCTTCAGGATTAAGAAGAAACGCATAAGCGGAGAGAAATGTACCGAACTTGTAGGTCTTGAGAACGAGAGAAACAGGATAAAAGATATGATGCGCATGACCAAAATCAAATACCACAAGCGCGAAATCGACGAGGAAAGCTTCAGGGAGATAATAAGGGATTACGAGAAACGGCTCATCGAGGTCGAGGAGAAAATAAAGGACNTAACGGTCTAAGCGTTTATAGTTTGGATATGACGTAGTCCGTGAACTCCGTGGTTGTTGCACCTCCGCCAAGGTCCGGGGTCAGTTTCTTGCCCTCTTTGAGGCACTTTTCAACAGCATTTCTTATTCTACTGCCACCTTCGAGGCCAATGTGGTCAAGCATCATAGCCGAAGACAGGATAATGGATGCAGGATTCGCGATACCCTTCCCCGCGATATCGGAGGCAGAGCCGTGCACAGCCTCGAACATCGCGTATTTCTCTCCGACGTTTGCGCTTGCCCCAAGACCGATCGAGCCCGTTAAACCCAATGCCAAATCACTAAGTATATCGCCGAAAAGGTTAGTGGTTACAATTACGTCAAACTTTTGCGGCTCCTTCGCCATGAGCATCGCGCACGCATCAACGAGTTTCTCGTCGAATTCTATGCCCGGATAACCACTGGATATTTCCTTCGCAACGGATGAAAACAGCCCCCCTGTTTTCTTGAGTATATTCGCCTTGTGAACCGCGGTTACTTTTTTCCGGTTGTTCTTTTTTGCGTACTCGAATGCGTAACTGACTATTCTTTCGCAGCCATTTCTGGTCGCTAAAAGAACGCTTTTCTTCACGTCGTCAGATTCGTCGATCTCGATGCCGCAGTAGAGGCCTTCTGTGTTTTCCCGCACGATGACAATATCGACATTATCATGCACCGCACCGTACTTTTTGCCGTATGATTTCGCAGGCCGCACGTTGGCGAACATGTCCAGTTCCTGCCTAAGCGTAACCGCGATGCTCCTGAAGCCGCCACCGAGGGGCGTGGTGGTCGGGCCCTTTAGGATTGCGTCGCAGCCCTTCATGGTTTTGATCGCCTCGGCAGAAATTGCACTTCCTGTCTTTTTGAACGCCCCTTCGCCGGCATCGATGTAAACATAATCAAGTTCCACCTCAACGGCTTCCAGAACCCGGACAGCTTCGGGGACTATCTCCCTGCCGATCCCGTCGCCCGTGATTACCGCAATACGTTTCATTACACTTATCTATTGTCCTCAAAATCTTAAATAGGGTCTGATACTGATATTTATATACCAAATACTACAAAATAATGGGTGGCAAACATGTTGTACAGAATTCTAATCGAGCAGGATGAAGACGGCGTATTTGTTGCAGAATGTCCGTCTCTTCCTGGGTGCATCTCTCAGGGCAACAATAGAAAAGAGGCTATCGATAATATCCATGATGCCATCTATGGCTATTTGGCGAGTTTAAAAAAGCATAACGAACCGATTCCTCTGCCAGTTACAGAAGAACTTGTAGAGGTGGCGGTTTGAGTAAACTACCTATTGTATCTGGGAAACGTGCCTGTAAAGCGTTGATGAAGATAGGGTATTCTGTAGACCACCAGACTGGAAGCCATATTATTCTCAGGCACGAAAACCCACCTCATCGCAGATTAACCGTGCCAAACCACAAAGAAATCGCAAAAGGTACTATGAGGGCAATCATACGTCAATCGGGATTAACTGTGGATGAATTTAGGTTGTTGTTATAAAAACCGAATATGACCTCACTCACATTCTACGGCGGGGTAAATGAGATAGGCGGAAATAAAATTCTGCTTGAAGACCGAGACACGAAAATCTTTCTGGACTTCGGAATGGGCTTCGGAACCCGCGCAAAATTCTTCGAGGAGTTTTTGACCCCGCGCACCGCCAACGGGATAGGCGACTTTCTTGAGATGGGGCTCTTACCCGACATCGAGGGGGCATACCGGACAGACCTGATTGAGCACATCGGAAGGAAGCCAATGGCGGCGGACATCGACGGCGTCATCCTGTCGCACGCGCACGCAGACCACGCAAATTACATAAGCTTCCTCCACGAAGACATCCCTGTTCACTGCGGCAAAACCGCGAAACTGATTCTCGATGCGGTTGACGAGCAGACGCAAAGGGACATAGAAAACGAGGTCATAGACTTCAAGAAGAGGCCCATCTTCAAGTGCGACTACAAAACCCCGCCCGTCAAGCGGAAATTCGAAACCTTCATGACAGGGGACAGGTTCAAAATCGGCTGCCTTGAGGTAGAACCTGTGCATGTGGACCACTCCGTGCCTGGCGCTTACGGATTTATCATCCACACTACCGAAGGCGCGGTCATCTACACCGGGGACCTCAGGCTTCACGGAAACAATCCCTGGATGACCATGGACTTTGTCGAAAAGGCGAAAGAAGCCCGCCCTGTTGCGATGGTTTCGGAAGGCACGAGGATTGACGTGCCGACCGCAATTCATCCGAAGCGACCGTTTACGATGCGTCCGTAAAGATCACGCAGGGCGCAAAGGGGCTGGTCATAGCAGACTTCAATTTC
>MCBF01000001.1:696115-706167 GCA_001742785.1 Candidatus Altarchaeales archaeon IMC4 | reverse complement strand
AAGGGTTTTGCTTATATTCAAGAGCATAAGTTTTGGAACTTTTTATTTGAACTTATGCTCTTGCCTATAGCAAGGACCGGCGTTACTGCGATGCAGAGGGGNTGAGGGTTCGGGGGATAATACCGGTAACTATTTTTTATAACTAAAATTCATAATTTATTTTTATAGATAAATATCCATAATTTATGTGGAAGGAAAATATCGAATTTCAAAATGGACATATACACTACAATCGGCGTGAGGCAAAGCACAAGAAACCTATTGAATATCCTAAAAGAGGAGCATAAGGTCAAATCATACGACGTGTTGATAAACGAACTTGTGAAGAAAGACAAAACACTTAACGGCTTGCTTGGGCTTGCGCCAAAGGTTCCCGGATTTGTGAGGGACGAGAAGGAATATGAACGGAAAATATGATATTCTGCTCGACTCCGGAATCTGGCTGGAGATAATCAGGGACACTGATAAGGGTAAGGAAGCGGTTAAATTTCTGGAGAATAAGAATTTCACAACCTGTGCGGTTTGCATAGCAGAGGTCGAACGCGCATTAAGGCGGGCCGGCGAGGAAAACAAGATAAAGAAACTGCGCAGATATTTTGATGTTTCGGGATGCATCGATCTGACCCGCGAAACGGCAGCGCTTGCGGCGAAACTTTCGCTCGAAAAGGAGCTCCACATGGCGGGATGCGGCTGGATATATGCGGGCTGGGGCAGGGAAAAATGGGCATCGAGGTGTACACCACGGACGCGCGATTTGAAGGGGGCTCGGATGGAGTGGTGTTTTTGGGGTAATCCAGGATTTTGGGTAAATGCCTAAGCGTTGGGGTGGTGAGATCGCAAGGACGGGCGTTATTGCGATGCAGAGGGGCTAAGTGGAGAAAAGTACTCGTTCATCGACTTGACCCCGAGCTCCCTGTTTCTTACGCTTTCTATCGCCCCCGCGGTCGCTATCGCGCCGGTTACCGTCGTTACGTACGGGATGTCGCGCTCCACCGCGCCGCGGCGTATCATGTAGCCGTCCCTTTTCGGGTGGCGGCCGACCTTCGGGGTGCTTATTATCAGGCTTATCTCGCCTGCGTTCATCAGGTCCAGGACGTTCGGGCCGCCCTCGCTTATCTTCAGTATCCTCCGGTTCTCGACGGCGTTTTCCGTGAGGTAGTCGGACGTCCCCGACGTGGAGATTATCTTGAAGCCCATCGCCGCAAACCTCTTTGCGACGTCCAGGATTTTCGTCTTGTGCGCGTCCTTGACGCTTATGAAGACCGACCCGTGCATCGGTATCTTGTTCCCGGCGGCAAGCTGCGCCTTGTAGTACGCCATCCCGAAGTCGCCATCGATGCCCATCACCTCGCCTGTCGATTTCATCTCCGGGGTCAGGACCGGGTCAACGTTCGGCAGTTTGAGGAACGGGAAGACCACCTCCTTGACCGCGACGTGCCTTATCTTTTTCGACGGGTTCAGGTCGCTCACGATGTCCCTCAGCTTTTCCCCGACCATCACCCGAGCCGCGATCTTCGCAAGCTGGACCCCGACGGCCTTGCTGACGAACGGGACTGTCCTTGACGAGCGCGGGTTGGCCTCTAATGTGTAGACAACGCCGTCCTTTACCGCGTACTGCACGTTCATAAGCCCGATTATCTTGAGCTCGAGCGCCAGTTTTCTGGTGTATTCCTCGACCGTCTTTATCGTCTTGCCGCTGAGCGTCTGGGGGGGCACCACGCATGCCGAGTCCCCGGAGTGTATCCCCGCCTCTTCGATGTGCTCCATTATGCCCCCGATCAGAACGTCCCTGCCGTCGCACACCACGTCGATGTCTATCTCGGCCGCGTCGTTGAGGAACCTGTCGACCAGTATCGGGTGCTTTGTCTTCTTGCCCATCAGCGAAACCCTGACCGCCTCCTCCATATAGTCCTTAAGTTCCACTTCGTCGTTGACAATCTCCATCGCCCGCCCGCCGAGGACGTAGCTCGGCCTCACTAAAACCGGGTAGCCTATCCTTTTTGCTATTTCGGTTACTTCCTCGAAGTTATACCCTGTGCCCCACTCTGCGGACGGCATATTTAGCTTTTTCAGCACGCTGCCGAACAACTCCCTGTCCTCGGCGCGGTTTATGTCATCGGGGTGCGTCCCAAGTATCCTGACGCCCGCTTCGCTGAGTTCGTTGCAGAGGTTTATCGCGGTCTGGCCCCCGAACTGCACCATGACGCCCAGCAAGCCCTTCTTCTCCTTTTCGACTATGTTCATGACGTCCTCGAAGGTTATCGGCTCGAAGTAGAGCTTGTCCGAGATGTCAAAATCGGTCGAGACGGTCTCCGGGTTGTTGTTTATGACTATGGTCTCGAGCCCCGCGGCACGAAGCGCAAACACCGCATGGACGGTGCAGCAGTCGAACTCGATGCCCTGCCCGATCCTGATTGGGCCGGAGCCGAGTATTATGACCTTCTTTTTTCCGGAGCATTCAGACTCGTCCTCCTCTTCGTATGTGGAATAGTAGTAGGGGGTTGCAGCATCGAACTCCGCGGCGCAGGTGTCGACCATCTTGAAGACCGCATTGACCCCTGCCTCCTTGCGCATTTTTCTCACCGCCGCCTCGTCCCCCAGCTGGCTGTCAAGAAACCCCATGCGCTTTAATTTTTTAATGTCCATGGCGAATGTTTAATAATCGAAGCGACCCAATAAAAAGAAAAAATGATGCTCTCAAGCTACATAATCCAGGACATCCTTAGCGCCTTTGAAAAGGACGAAAAAACGCTAAGGGAAACCATCGAAAAGTTCGAGCGGCGCTACCCGAATGATTTTGATTTCGTCGGGGTGTGCGCAAAGTTCAACGATTACCTGGCGTCGGGCGACAAGAAGAAACTTCTTGAAGTGAAGAGGGGGCTTGAGGACCTGAGAACCCTAAGGAACATGAGCTGCGGCGGGGGCTCGGCGCTGCCCTTCAAGGACAGGAGAAATACGAAGTGATTTGTTCCCATTAACAATAATCCCCGAAAACCCCTAAACCCTCTCCAGTTCCTTTTTGAGATTCGCCTTCAGGTTCGCCAAGACCGGCCAGTGCGATGCCGGCAGAAATGCCTTAAGCTCCCTTTTCATCTTGGCATCGTCAATGCAGTCCACGAGCCTGTTCAATTGTTCCCTTTTGCTTATTATGGGTTTTCTTGTAAGGTTGCTGCGCAGTATGAAATAGAGGTCGTAAAAGTCGCGCGGTTTTTTCCTGGTACGCAGTGCATCCATCTTTTCCAGAACCAGCTCTTCTTCAGTTAGAAGGTTGGCTGAATAAGGCGGCGTGTACGGATTGGCTATCAACTGGAACTGTCCTTGCGCCCCGGCCTTCCTAGAGGACAGGTTTTGTTCTATGCGAACCGGCCATGACAAAACCTTCGTCTCCATCGGAATGAGCCACCCGCCCGACGTTTTATGGTACTCTGCCCTGATTTCAAAGCCCTCGTTTCTCATGTCCTTAAGCGTTTCTTCCATGATGCGCTTTATTTCCTCGGACGAGAATTTCGGGGCCGTATAATCCAGGTCCTCGCTGAAGCGCGGGCTGCCGTAGGCCATCCGCAGTGCGGTGCCGCCCTTGAACAGCAGGTTTTCGGTGTTTTTTTTCTGATAGAGATAACTGAGGAAAACGTGCTGTGTGTACTCCCTGGCTATATTTGCATCGGTGGTTTGGTTCCTTATTGCAAGACTCTTTATCTCATTCGCCGACAACATTTTTAATGAATTCCGTGAATCCTTTTCTTTTATAAAGGCGTGAATAGTCCACTGCCTTTTTTTTGTCTATCCTGCCTAAATTGAAACGTTCGTTTGGTGTTTTTTTACCCATGTGCGCGAAGTACAGGTAGTCGGCCAGCGCTTTTTCGGGTTCGGCCATGAGGATGGTATCCCCGTCTGTTTCGGTTGGTACATAACCTGTGTACGCGGCCTTCTTTATCTTATGATACCTGAATATCCTGCCCTGTATATTGAACTCCCTGGTCGCTTTGGTTGTCGCCGCCGTGATCTCGTACACCGTTTCAGGGATGACCCCGTGATGGGACAGGGCGGTTTCGAACGAGATGTATGAAGGCCGGTAGACCTTGTTTGATATGAGGTATGCCGATGGCGGGTCGTGCATTACCATATAGTAGTTGTTTCTGAGTTTTGCCACCACCCCTTTTTTGGCGTATCTGCCCAGGAGTTCTTGCGCCGCTTTCTTACTTGAGCCCATAATCCTCTGGAACTCCCCTGCAGTGAACGCCCTTAGGTTGTGGGACTTCGCCTTGTCCTGAAATTCGAGCAATTTCATTTTATCTATAAAAATATAGAAAAAATGGATTAATAAATGTGAAGGAAAAAAATTTTCCGAAACGGCGGATTCTAAAGTCCTACTTCTCTCTGACAACCTTTTTCTTTAGAAAAGAAAAATGTTCCGCGAAACACAGAGTGTTTCGGGGCACCGTTTGCGAAAATTCGCAAACGCGTGTGATGAAAAAGAAAAGGAATTTGCCTTTGGCATAATGAAATTGTCGAAACAATTTCAGTACACCGAATTTCTGCGGAAATTCGCGTGAATTCTACAATTTTACTTCTCTCTGAACGTAACCCCTGCCTCTGCCTTCTTGCCCTTGATTATCCGGTCGCTTTTGGCATGGAAATCCTGCTTTTCGATATCCTTCAGGGTCTCGTGAACAAGTTCACGGGACACCGGAACGCGTCGCGCTCCGCTTGTCTTGTCCCTGCCCGCGTCTTCCCCGGAGGCCGCGTCGGCGCCGATTTTTTCGATGTCCAGTTTAGGCCGCCGGATGTGGTTTTTTACACGGACTGCGCCGTAAATCAAGAGTGCGGCAACGGCCATGGCTGCGGCGTATTTAAGAACCGTTAGGATGATCTCGGACATCGGGATTTTTACTGCCTTTGCCTTTTCGATCTCCGCAACGAGGGATGCAGTTTCGTTTATTTCCTGCGCGTATGTCTGGTTTTCGACGTTGTAAACAAGGAGCGCGCAGTTCGCATACAAGATGGCGTTTTCGAAATCGCCCCTTTCGAGATACGCCGAGGAGTTATTCCTGAAATCTTCGCCAAAACTGGTGAGTAGCCCCTTTGTTTTGTTTTTGCTCTCTTTGTCGCCGAGTTTATCATACAGGTATAGGAGTTTAGCCAGTGAAATGGTAATGTCGGTGCAATTTTCAACACCATAAGATTCTGCCCTTTCATACTCCCTGCCTGCTTCAAGTAGGGCGCCCTCCTTTGCCTTTTCGGAGATTTCGGTGGCATTGTTGGCCCTGTCCTGGTCGCCCAAGGGGGTGTACCTATTGGTTGCCTTTTCGGCGAAGTCGCGTGCGTTCAGGTAATTGCCGGCAATATAATCCGAAACCGCATTTTCGTAGTATTCGTCTGCTTCCACTCGGGTTTTGTCCCTGATTGACGCCTGTACGTTTATGCTCTCTATCAGCGAATCGCACCTTGCAACCCCGTCATTGTCCGAAAGCTCAAGATAAAGCGCCCTTGCTTCTTTTGCCAACTCGAGGGCCTCGTCGTTTTTCCCTGAGGTGTAAAGGTTGTTCGCCTTTTTGTCCTTCCCGTTCGCATCGGTTCTTTTTACAAAGGTTCGCGTTTCGAACACGTATATCCTGTTGTTGCTGCACCCTGCGATTACCTCCTTGTAGCCGTCTTTGTTAAGGTCACCGACAACAACGCTTTTCACGGAATTGTAGTTCTGCGACTTCCATATCTCCCTTTCCGAGCCGTATTGGTAGATATAGACCCTGTCAGAACCGACGACTATGTCCTCGTTCCCGTCCCCGTCAAGGTCTGATATTTCCATCGAATATACCTCCGGGCCTGCGGCGCCTTTCCATTTTAATTTGCCGTCCTTGTCAAGTACATAGAGGTCGTTCGAGCCGGCAACTATCAGGGACTGCCCGTCCGTTTTTAAGACCTTTATCGCCTCGACGTTCCAGCCCGTAGAGTAGTTCCATATGGGATTCCCGTCGCTTCCGAAAAGGTAAACGTCATAGCGCGCCCCTGCAATAATCTCCTTTTTGCCGTCGCCGTCAATGTCAAAGACCTCCATTGTCTTTATGCCCCTTTCGGTCCTGGCCTCCCATACGCGATTGCCGTCTAAATCGAACCTCTGGATGTAGCCGGGGTATGCAAACTGGTTCTCCCTGAGCGCAGTTGCGACAATTATGTCAAGTCTGCCGTCGGCGTCTATGTCATCGACCTTTACCGAATAAGGAAACCCCTTTACCCCAAAAGACTTCATTTTCTTCCCGCTTTTATCAAGCACCGTTATTTCGCTGTTATCCTTTCCAACTGCAATTAAGAGTTCGTTTTCCCCGTCGCCGTTAATATCTGCAAAGGCAAGAGCCCTTGTATTGGTCATTACTCCTGTGTTATAGCCCCATTTTAACTGCCCGCTTCCCAATATGGCGTAAACCTTGTTCCATGAGCCGACCGCAATTATGAGGCCGCCAGTATCTCCTGCACCGATACAATGCACCGGGCCGAATATGTTCGTATACGCCCATGCCAGGTCAAGGTCGTCGTCATAAGCGTGCAGTTCGCCGTACGCCCCGCCAGTCAGCCCTGCGCCACTCGTCACACCTGCAAGAATCTCGCTTTTTCCGTCAGTGTCTATGTCCGAAAGCAAAACCCCCATTACAGGGTCGCCTGCATCCACCTCGTATTTCAGCGACAGGTAATCGTCCCCTGCCGCCGCAAGCGGTGCCAGAAGCAGTCCGAGTACTGCGATCAAAAGAATCCTCTTCATATAATAAATTAATCCCCTGTATATAATTACTGAAAAAATGGAAACCGAGGTAATCAGGATTGAAAAGCCCATGAATTTGAACATGATACTCGGGCAGTCGCACTTCATAAAGACCGTCGAGGATTTGTACGAGGCGCTTGTGTGCTGCGTGCCGGGGATAAAGTTCGGTTTGGCATTCTGCGAGGCTTCGGGGCCCTGCCTTGTGCGCATCGCCGGAAATGACCGGGGGCTTGAGAAATTAGCCGCAAAAAACGCCATGAAAATCGGCGCTGGGCACATTTTCATAATATTTCTGAAAGACGCGTTCCCGATAAACGTCCTAAACGCCGTTAAGAATGCCTCCGAGGTGTGCAGCATTTTCTGCGCGACGGCAAACGACGTCGAGGTGGTCGTGGCTGAAACCGCGCTGGGGCGGGGGATACTCGGCGTGGTGGACGGGCAAAGGCCAAGGGGTGCCGAGACCGAAAAGGATGTCGCAGAGCGAAAAGAATTTTTGAGGAAGATCGGGTATAAATTGTGATTTTTTAGTAACCAGCGCGTCCGCCAATTGAATTTCTCAGTTTGAGCCCGAAATAAACCCCAGCCAAAAGCCCGCCGATGTGCCCCTGCCATGCCGTTCCCGGCTGGAACGATAGGATTACCATTACCCCGAATACCGCGATGTAAAGCGGTATCGGAAATGGAATCGGGAATACGAACATCTTGATGTTCGGCCTAAGTATCGCCATGGTTGCCGCCACGGCAAATATCGCCCCCGATGCCCCGACAACCACCTCATTGCGGTTTGCGATAAGCAAAAACAGCACGCTTCCTGCGATGCCGCCGACGAAGTATATCTTCAAAAACCGGTTTTCTCCGACAAGCCCCTCGAGGTAGGCGCCCAAAAAGAAGAGCGCGATCATGTTGAACAATATGTGGCTGACGTCGGCGTGCATGAAAATGCTCGTGATTAATGTCCACGGCTCGCCCATGAAGGAGCCGGGGCTCATGGCGAAGTTCTGGAAGAACCACTCCGGGGACGTTAGCGTCAGGATGAACATTACAAAGTTCGCTATTATGAGCGTCTCAACCGCCCCGAAGCCGAACAAACTTAACCTCATCCGAAATCACCCAGCTTGCTTTGTTTTTCGTCCGCATTAGAAAGTACCCTTTCTAATGGGACACAAAAATCAATCAGAGATTGATTTTTCTTGAAGTCAACCGTCGCCCATGATTTCCGAACGTAATCCGGCAGGCTCCTCGTTATCATCAGCTGCCTGATAAAAACCTTCGTTACCTCGTCGGACGGGTAGCCGGAGCCGAAGTCGCCGTGCTCCTTTTTNAGCTCTTTTATCTTCCGGTCGCGCTCGACCTTTGCCAGAACCGACGCCGCCCCGACCTCAAGGTAGCGGTCGTCTGCCTTGTGCTCGGATACTATCTCGCGGTCGAACTGACCTAAGTGCTCCAGTATCTTCAGGCGGAAGTTGTCGGCAACCGCATCCGCGGCATCCACGATAAATTTGTGCGGGCGGGTGTCAAGCCCCCTGATGAGCTCGGCCATCTTCATCGCCTCGATCATGTTAAGCGAGATGCTTTGCCGGCGCAGGTCTATTTCGGCAGGATGGACGTGAATGAGGTTCCATTCGAGGGCGACCCTTTTTATCTTCGGCTCTAGGTTTTCCCTGCGGCTGGGTGCGATTTTCTTGGAGTCTCTGACATTCATCTCCTTCAGTCTTTCCCGCCCGTCGGAGTCAAAAACAGCGCATGCAATGACCATCGGCCCTATAACCGGGCCGCGCCCCGCCTCGTCTATCCCGCATACTATCATTTTGCCTCACATAACCTCATAATTCCAAAAGTCCATCATAGAGTTCATCACTTATCCAAAAGCCCGATGACCTTAACCTCCCCAAAGTATCTGGCAAATTTATTTTGTCGTCGGATGCCGCCTTGACCAGTATGCCCAAGGTTCCGATTGCTTTGAGTCCCATCTCCTGCGCCGCATGCTTTCCATATAGGTCATCCATTACAACGAGGTCGGCGTTTAGTTCGTCTGCTAAGATTATGGTTTCTGCCTCTCCCTTGTGGATACTCATACAAAGGGCATTGACCGCCGCCTTATTCCTAACCTTTCTTGTCTTAATCCAGCATGCCTTTCTTACTTCCGTCGCACCGAATAAATCCCCACCGTCAATAACGACTTCGTTGTAAACCGCTTCCGAGATGTAAACTTCCTTAAAGTAGCTTTTCAGAATATCCAACAAGCCGATTTTCGACATCGCTATGAGCGGGGAAGAATTACAGGCTACAGCCATCTTACTTTTTCTTCAGTACGGAATCGAGCGTTTTCACGTCCTTTTTAACCTCTTCGATACTGTAACTAATCGGAACCCCCTTGCTGTTCAGAATCGTCATCATCTCCCACTTCGTCTTAACGCCCGCAAGCTCGGCGGCCTTTCCAAGCGATAAAGCGCCTTCCCTGTACAGTTCTACTGCTAAGTTTTTTCTTACAAATCCTTCGATATTCCGGTTTTCGACCTTCATCTGGAACAATATGTTCTTGGGCAGGTTTATGGTTGCGTGAAATGAGTCCATTTTTGGCATTAATATTTGGTATTTAAAGTATAAATCAGGGCATCAGTAAATCCTGAAATCCATCGAATACGTATGGTTGGCTTGTGCGTAGGTTATGTCCTGCCGAAGCTTCTTGCCGTTGAAATCCACGATGACTGTGTACCTGTCCCTTGGCGGCACGTGTGCCTCGTAGAACCCCCGGCTGTCGGTCACATCCGATGCCACCGTCGCATTTTTTGAAAGGCCGTATATGCTCACCGTGAGGTTTTCGTAACCCTCCCACCCCCTCATGTCCGTGTCGCGGTTGTAGACGTACCCATTTACCGTCGTCGAGTTGTCGCTTTCGTTAATGTCAAAAAGCAAGGTGCACAAATCCCGCGTAAGGTTATTCTCGATAAATGAGCAAACGAGTAGATTATTCTCTTTTAAAGCGAGGTTCGTGTAGCATTCATCCGCGTCGGCGCCATGCATGCCTTTGCATTCGTCGGTTTGCGCCGTTTGAGATACATCTGGCGCGTTGGCTGTAGAATTGTCCGGTACACCCGTTTCGCCCGGCGCCCCATTGGGTTCGCTCAGGTTCGCCCCGACGCTTTCGTTTATCTTTGCGGCATCATCCGGCCCGATACATCCCGAAAGCGAAACGGCCAAAATGGCCGCGAAAAATAAAAGCCCCGTATTTGTTTTGTTCATCTGTATCGCCACTGTGTTAAACTATGGTTGCGCGGATTAATTAACAAATCAACAG
>MCBF01000001.1:692842-696015 GCA_001742785.1 Candidatus Altarchaeales archaeon IMC4 | reverse complement strand
TGGCGATTTCCATAGATAACTGGTACGGAAATTAAACAATTCCCTTCTTTTTATTGGAGAAAAATCTATCCATGACTTTTCCAACAAACCAACTGATTATATCGTCTATAATGAACATATTAACAATAGAAGCGTATTTATATATAAATTATCTCGTTCGTCGTTTCGTCGCCCCCTCCCCCCGTTCGTCGTTTTTCGTTCTCGTTAAAATTATCTCCTATCAGTTCGTGCCACTAAAATTTAATTGCGTATAACATATTTCAATACGACACTGGTTGTATTCAAACCAGCCCTTTTGGTAAAAGCGCTGGCGGAAAACTAAATCTCAAAACTGCATGATAAAAAGCCATGCCGGCGTGAACAGGATTTCTTTTCCGTCCATCTCCTCCCGTTTAAATAAGTCCGTGGTTACCACAATCCCCTTTTTAATCTTGAATTTATCCATGAACTTCAATAATCCTGAAATATCCTTTTTTGTTATGCTTGATCCGTATTTCACTTCAACGGGTGTTATGCGGTTTCCCGTTTCAATGATAACGTCCACCTCATTTTTCTGCTTGTCTCTCCAGTAAAACACTCTCATGGATTTTTCTTTTGCTGCCGCAAAGCAGTGATTAAATATTAGTGTCTCAACAAGTTCCCCGAGTTTCCTGTTATCGGTAAAAACATTTTCGGAAAATGCAGTAATACTCCCGATAAGTCCCGTATCGCAGACATAAAATTTACTTTGCGACCTGAGAGACTTTTTAATGTTCGGCGAATAAGTCTTTGCTTCATAAACAAGAAACGCCGATCTCAGGTAAGACAGGTAATTGGAAAGAGATACCTTGCTTATTCCCATCTCCTTTAAAAGACCGTCTTTGTTGAGGATTTTCGATGAATTATGAGCCAAATACGTAAATACTGCTTCAAGGACATCCGGCTGTTTTATGTCGTATGCCGTTGTAATGTCCTTATAGATTGCTTTGTCAATATCAAATAGTAGGAATATAAGTAGATATGCTTTACTAAAAGTCAACCTTTTAGATTAGTTCAGATTACTAAAAGTTAAATTTAACACCAGCAGAATTCAACAGTAACTGCATTTACCGTAAATCTTCCTCAGGTCTTCAATCGTATTCGATCTCCCCCCTAAAANCCCCCTCTGCCCCGCCGATAAGATAAACCTTCGGGATTTTGGCGCCGTCTGTTTTGAGTTCGACCTCGATGTCGCCCCCATGCGCGTGAAAGACCATGATTTTGTCTGCTTTTGCCTTTTTGTTCAAAACCGCCGCAACAGCCGAGGCGCATATTCCGGTTCCGCAGGCTAAGGTTTCGTCCTCAACCCCGCGCTCGTAGCTTCTTATCCTGAACTGCGATTCGCCGGTCTTCTGGACGAAATGCACGTTCGTTCCGTTTTTGAAAAGATTGCAGTTGCGTATCATCCTGCCTGCGCCCTTTATATCTATATTTGTGATGTCGTCATAGAACAAAACTGCATGCGGGTTGCCCATGCTCACCGAGGTTAGGCGGTAGTCAAAGCCTTCGATGGTCACACTTTCGTTGATCAAACTGACCTGCGGCGTTCCCATATCCACCTTCACCTTTTTTACCGCGCCGTTTTCAATCAGAAGTTCGGGAACGATGAGCCCAGCATCGGTCTGCACTTTCATCCTTTCCTTTGCGACAATCCCCGATTCGTAGATGTATTTTGCAAAACAGCGTATGCCGTTGCCGCACATCTCCGCCAGCGAGCCGTCGGGGTTGTAAAACAAAAACCGCGCATCCTGCGATTTTGACTTCTGGACGAATATGGCCCCGTCCGAGCCGATGCCGAAGTGGCGGTCCGAAACCCTTCTCACGAATTTTGGTTTCTCGGCTTTTGGTACCAGCCCTTTTTTGAACTCGTCGATCAGGACAAAGTCGTTTCCCGCCGCCTGCATCTTTACGAATGGGATTTTTGTCATTTTAGGGAATTCATACAATCATTATAATCTTGGGTTTTCTCCCACAAACACCTGCCGGTTATACATTTGCAATTTGTCATTTTAAGGCAGCCGTATTCCGGGCGGTACTCGCATGTCGTTACAACATCTGATTTTTCTGCCGGCAGGCACAACTGGCCGGAACACCCTGCGGTTTTGCAGTCCGAATCGGCCGAGCATTCGGATTCCTCTGGTTTTTTCGGGCAATTCGCGAGTGCGCAGTCTGTCTTGCAGTTATAGCAGTTCTCGTGCTCTCCGCAAACGGTATCTCCGCAGTTAATGCAGTATCGCAATGATATCGGACATGATTCCCATGGAAGACAATCCGAAACTGCATTCAAACCGGGGCAGCAGGATTCGCCTGCCATGATGGACTCGCCTTCTTTCGCGCAGGTTCCCGACCGGCTCCCGTTATCCTCACCAAATTCAACGCACCCAAGAACCGTTACGACAACCGCGAGCAAAACCGCATTTTGCATTTTTAAATTTGCACTTTGCATTTTTACGCCCCTGCCACCCACTTGCAGAATTTCTCAAACGCCTGCCTCCTGTGCGAGACCTTGTTCTTCATCCTGAAGTCCTCGGCGAATGTTTTTTTCTGGCCTTTCGGGACAAAAATGGGGTCGTAGCCGAAGCCCTCTTTCCCCCGCTTTTCGCTGTTTATTTCGCCCTCAACCTCGCCGGAAAAGATCTTCACGCCGTTTTCGTCGCGCCAGCCGATCGCGGACCTGAATTTTGCGGCCCTGTTTTCTACGCCGTCCATCAGCTTCAGGATGCCGTCGCTTCCGATTTTCCTGTGGACGAAGGCCGAGAAAGCCCCGGGGAAGCCGTTCAGCGCTTCGATATAGAGCCCCGTGTCCTCCACTATGACTGCGCTTTTCGTTTTTCCGAAAACGTACTGCGCCCCGTCTTTGGCAACATCCTCGACGTCCTCAGCCCGGATTTCCGGGTAATCCACCCTTATCTGCTCGAATTCTACACCGAATTCCCTGCCTGCTTCGTTCGCCTCGGCGACCTTGTGGGGGTTTGAGGTTGCAAAACGGATTTTCATGTTCTATTGATAATAATTGTTAATTTCAGTCCCCATAAAAAAGCGTGTCTATCCCAGACACCTCTTTGAAGTGTTCGTCCCGCGTTACGAGCGTTAGGTTCCTGTTTCTTACCATGCCTGCGATTTGCGTGTCAATCTCCCCGATGGATTTGCCGACG
>MCBF01000001.1:685496-692742 GCA_001742785.1 Candidatus Altarchaeales archaeon IMC4 | reverse complement strand
TTTGCCAGGGGCTCGGCGTCCGGCTCGAGTTCGACCCGGATCTGATCATCCCCGACAAGTCCCTGACGATCGATGGCGGGGCGGTTGCCGTATGGGGCGCGACCATCGACGCGTTCTACAGGAAGTCCTTCAAGATCGTCGCAGGGCAGATGGGAATTGATATCGAAAAGCCCTTATCGCGGTGGAATGATGAACAACTCAATATCCTTCTTTACGGCGCCGGAGGGCGCAGGTTCCACTTCAAGCACCTAAGCCACGACGGGGTCGGGCGCTGGGAGTACGAGGGCACGTGGGAGGGCGTCATACCGAACCTCACCCGCCGCCACCGCGAGACAAAAAGCGACGGCATGAGGGAGTGGATCCAGAGGTTCATGAGCACGATACCCTGCGGGGCGTGCGGAGGCAAAAAGCTCAAGCCAGAGATTCTGGCGGTTACCGTCGGGGGCAAAAACATCGCCGAGCTTTCGGATCTGTCGGTCGGGGAATGCGCACAGTTCTTTAAAAAGCTCAAGCTCAGCGAGCAGGAAACCAGCATCTCGAAGCAGATACTGAAAGAGGTTTTCTCGCGCCTGTCCTTCCTTGAGAACGTCGGGCTCGATTACCTGACATTGAGCCGCCAGGCGGCGACGCTGTCCGGCGGGGAAAGCCAGAGGATACGCCTTGCTACGCAGGTCGGAAGCCAGCTGGTGGGGGTGATGTACATACTCGACGAGCCGTCAATCGGGCTTCACCAGAAAGACAACCTGCGGCTCCTTGATACGCTTAAAAACCTGCGCGACCTCGGCAACACGGTGATCGTCGTCGAGCACGACCTCGAAACAATCGAGTGCGCGGACCACATAATCGATTTGGGCCCGGGGGCGGGCGTCCATGGGGGATACCTCGTTGCCGAAGGCCCGCCCGCGAAAATACGCAGGAACAAAAAATCCCTGACCGGCCGGTACATGAGCGGCGACCTGAAAATAGGCGTGCCTGAAAAAAGGCGGCAGGGCAGCGGCAAAAGCATAGTTGTCGCAGGTGCAGGGGGGCACAACCTGAAAAACATCAGCGCGAGATTCCCGCTCGGAAGATTCATCTGCGTGTCCGGCGTTTCCGGAAGCGGCAAAAGCACGCTTGTGAACCAGACGCTTGGCAAGGCCCTGATGAGAAGGTTCTACGGCAGCATAGAAAAACCCGGCAGGCACGAGAAAATCGAGGGGCTCGAAAACATCGACAAGGCAGTGGTGATAGACCAGTCCCCGATCGGCAGAACCCCGCGAAGCAACCCGGCGACCTACACCCAGCTTTTCACCCCGGTCCGCGAGCTTTTTGCCCAGATCCACGAGGCGAAGGTAAGGGGATACGGCAAGGGCAGGTTCAGCTTCAACATTTCGGGCGGCAGGTGCGACAAATGCGAGGGCGACGGCATCATAAAAATCGAGATGAACTTCCTGCCGGACGTTTACATCCCGTGCAGCGAGTGCGCCGGCAGAAGGTACAACCCGCAGACACTTGAGGTGAAATACAAGGGCAGGAGCATCGCGGACGTGCTTGACATGACGGTCGAGGAGGCGCTTGAGTTTTTCGAGCATATTCCGAAAATAAACCGGAAACTTCGCCTTTTGGCGGACGTTGGGGTGGGTTATATAAAATTAGGGCAGGCGGCAACTACATTGTCAGGCGGTGAGGCGCAGAGAATCAAGCTGACACTCGAGCTTTCGAAAATCGGCACGGGAAAAACGGTTTACCTCTTGGACGAGCCGACGACCGGGCTTCACGCGCACGATGTCAAAAAACTGCTCGAGGTCCTCAACCGCCTCGTTGACAAGGGCAATACGGTAGTGGTGATAGAGCACAACTTAGACGTCCTGAAGACCGCGGACTGGCTAATAGACTTGGGCCCGGACGGCGGGGACGCGGGCGGGGAGATTGTAGCCGAAGGGACGCCCGAGGAGGTCGCGAAGAATAGGAAAAGTTATACCGGGCAGTATTTGAAAAAACTCTTATGAAACAAACTCTTCAAGAAACGATAGAAAAGGCCCCTCTAAATCCCGGCGTTTACATCTGGAAGGACGCTTCGGGTAAAATCCTCTACGTCGGAAAGGCAGACAACCTCAGAGCCCGCCTGAAAAACTACGCCAGGCCCGCCGACCCGAAAACCGCCCGCCTCGTTGAAAGGGCAGCGTCAGTCGAAACCATCATAACGAAAACCGACACCGAGGCATTGATTCTTGAGGACGCGCTCGTCAAGCAGAACCAGCCCCGCTACAACGTGCGGCTTCGCGACGACAAGAGGTACCCGTACGTAAAGGTAACGATTAGGGAAAAGTACCCTCGAATCGAGGTTGTCAGGCGCGTCGTACCCGATGGCTCCCGGTACTTCGGCCCCTACGCGGACGCCGGCTCGGTCAGGCGCGTGGTCAAGGCGCTTCAGCACCTTTTCGGAATCCGAAAGTGCGCTCACGCCATCGAGAAGGTAAAAAGGCCGTGCATAAATTACGCCATGGGCATATGCAGCGCCCCGTGCGGGGCGGTAAGCGGCAGGCAGTACGCGCAGCGGGTGAAGGCGGCGTGCGAATTCCTATCCGGAAAATACGGCAGAATACGAAGTGTTTTGCTTAAAGAAATAAAGGCGCTGAGCGAAAAGTGCGAGTTTGAAAAGGCGGCGCGCCTGAAGGAAACGCTCGATTCGATAGAGTCGATATCCTCCCCGCAGGACGTTTCCTCCGCCGCCCTCGAGGACATGGATATTCTGGGCTACGCCAGCTTGGACAGGAAGGCGAACATCACCCAGATTAAGGTTCGCAGCCGGAAGGTCGTTGCGGTTTTGCACCACGGGCTTGCAGGGGAGTACACGAGCGACCCCTCCCGGTCGATGAAGGCGTTCATAAAACAGCATTATACCACGGGCGACATCACGCCCAAAAAAATATACGTGTCGGTTTACCCCGAAGACGGGAAGCTCCTCGAAGGGGCGCTGAACGAGACCCTCGGCGCGAAGGTCAAAATAATGCAGGCGTTTCGCGGAAAAAAGCGAAAACTTCTGGAAATGGCAGTCGAAAACAGCAGGCATCAACTTGGGAAGGGGGGCGCCAAAACGGAAGGCGCGCGGATTTTGGCATTGAAGCAGGAACTTCATCTTTCAAGAATCCCGCGGCGCATCGAGGGGTACGACATAAGTAACCTCGGGGGGGATCACACGGTCGGCGGGATGGTCGTGTTCACGGGCGGGAAGGCTGATAAAAACCAGTACCGCAGGTTTAAGATCAAGGGAGGGCGGGGACAGGACGACTCCCGGAACATGGCCGAGATGATTGAGCGGAGGTTCAAACATACGGAGTGGGGATTACCGGATTTGATATTGCTTGACGGCGGGCCCGCGCAGCTTAACGCATGCATAAAACACATTCCAAAAACCGCGACGGCAATATCGCTTGCGAAAAAATTCGAGAAAATTTATGTATACGGAAAAGACATGCCTCTGCGGATTTCAAAAAACAGCCCATCACTCCTGCTTCTTCGGGCGGTGCGGGACGAGGCGCACAGGTACGCAAGGGCGTACCACGTGAAACGGAGGGGGAAGGAATTTATTAAGGGCGGTTGATCCTTACTCCTCGAACATCGGCAGGAGTTTTATGCCGTCCTTCGTTATCTCCAGAACCTGCTTTGTCCTCGAATGGTTGACGCCGCGCATCTTCACCACCTGCAGCGTCCGTATCAGGTTCGCCTTTCTCTCGAATTCCGTCAGAAGGATGATGCCGTCGGAAACGAATTCCTCTACGCCGAAAACCGAATAGACGAAGGTCTGCGGCGGTATCTCGGATACCATAATCGTCGTGCAGCCTAGGTAGGACAACTGGAACCCTAGCTCAAGGACGAAATCCCTGCGTTTCTGGTCGGTGCCAAGGCCGTCGCATATGGCCGTAATCGAATCGATAACCGCCCTCTTTGCGCCGTGCTCCTTTATCAGCGAGCGTATCATGCTCATGATGCCGCTTACTGTCTGAAGTTCGATACCGCGAAGGTGCGCGTCCCCAGTTACGTCGGCGATGATTACCATGTTTTTATCAACTAATTTCTGGTCGTAGAATTTGAACCCGCTAAGGTGCTTCATAACCTTCCCCTTAGGCTCGCTGAGTGATATGTATAGTTAACAACATAACAAATTAGACAAAACTGGTTGAAATATATTCAACCAGTTTTCCATGAAACTTGGTTTCTTGGCTAATCTGTGAAACGTCGTTCGTATAGTTTCCTTGAACGCCCACTCTGACTTCACAAAGACCTGTGATATTCTCCTGCGGACACTCTTCCAAATCTGCTCTATCGGATTGAGATCGGGACTGTAGGGTGGTATGAAGACCAAAGAGATACCCATCAATTCTGCAAATGCCTTGGTCCTCTGTGCGATATGAGCCCTCGCATTGTCGAGGAAGATTATGACATGTCCCGCAGGATTTTTCGTGCGAATCACACGGAGGAACTCGCACACGTGCTTCGAGGTTGAGCGTTCCATAAACTCAACGACTTCACATCCATTGATGGGATAAAACCCAAACGTATTGGCTCTGTACTTGGTGGTGTTCTTGATAATCCTTGGTTTGTCGAACGACCAGAATCGCTGCTTCTTCGAAATTGCCGTGCAATTTTGAGACACCATTTGTGCTCGGCACAAATGCTTGTGTTATCCGTTGTTTGAGGCGCGGCCTCGTCCAGAAACCCGACGACGCACTTGCCGGTAATCTTCGCCGGCACTTCTCTTATGGCGGCTGCCAATTGTTCTCGTGCATCCTTCGGCCTGCGATAATCGTGCGGATACGGTTTGGCGTAGTGCATTTTGAAACTCCTCAGTATTCTGGAAACGTGTACAGTACTGTACGTGATACCAAAATCATTCTGGATCAATGCGCGCACCTCCGAAGTCAGCCAGTTACTCTTGGACTTGAGTTTATCCTTCAACGTCCCCTTTTGTCCTTCGCCCATTTTGGGCGGCCTGCCGCCGCCGAAACGTGGTTTAATCCGGTCATAGCCCTGTTCGTTCCACTGCTCAAGCCAAGTATAACCTGTTTGCCTTGATATGCACATTCTTCCACATGCCTTTTCTACACCAGCCCCTTCGTATAACTGATGGATGAAGAGGAGACGATGAAATACGTGCTGGTCCCTCTCCTTCCGAATCAAACCCAATAACACCTTCAAAGGCACATGTTTAACAACACGCGTTTGAGGTTTCATGAACATTTATTAGACTGGGTTGTCTAAATAGTTATGTTGTGTACTATAAATCCCGGTTTCGCCAAAGTCTCTGGCGCCCCTGAACAGAAACTCCATAGCAAGTATCGTTTTTCCGACCCCGCTGCTTCCGGACAACAGCACCGAATTGCCGACAGGTATGCCCCCGTCAAGAACGTTATCAAGCCCCACAATGCCGGTTTTGCACACGTCCATAGTGTAATATATTATGCGAAAGTTTAATAAATACGTTATATGAACAGGGATACCAAAATCTACCTGAAAAAGAAATTCAAGGAGCATTACTGGAATAACAAAGTACCTGCACCCGAGGACGTCGGGGGGAGAGAGTTCGGTTTCGGGACGCTTGAGAAGAAGATAGCGGTTCGGCATATCTCATTCAAAAACGAGGAGGAAATGAGAAACTACCTCAAACGGGAGGCTCCATATTATATTTCATATTCTACCGCATATTACGAGTTCCCCGACAAACAGCCCATGGAGGCGAAAAACTGGCTCGGCGCCGATTTGGTTTTTGACATAGACATCCCGATGGAGTTCCTTAACCGCGAGGCCCTTGACAAGGCAAAGGGCGAGGCCTTTAAGCTTGTTGATTTTATGGTATCTGATTTCGGGTTCCCCAAGAAGGACATGGCGATAAATTTCTCAGGCAGCAAGGGGTACCATATCCACATTTCAACGCCCGCGGTTCTTAAACTCGGTGGGCAGGAGCGCCGGGGCATCGTTGATTATGTATCTGCGGAAGGGCTCGCTTTCGATGACTTAAACGTGAACTCCTCGTGGGTAAAAAGAATAAAGGGCGAACTCACTGCTTTCATCGGGGATTCGGATGCTTCGGACTTCATGGAAATCGACGGCATCGGCGAGAAAACGGCAGGAAGGCTTTACGAGAAAAAGGCAGACCTTCTGGCGCAGATCGACAGGGGGCGCTTCGAAGGGTTTTCCGGGGTCAGGGAAAACGTGCTCAACAGGATACTCGACAAACTCAAGGTTCCCTTTGCCGGGGAAACGGACAAGATGGTGACCATAGACGTGCACCGCCTCATACGCCTGCCCGAAAGCATCCACGGCAGCTCGGGGCTCAGGGCTGCGAAGGTGAAAGACCTTGATAAGTTCGACCCGCTCGTTGACGCGCTCGCTTTCGGGGACGAAAAGGTAAAGATAGAGGCAACCAAAAAAGTGCCGCGGTTTGAACTCGGCGGGGAAAAAATAGGACCGATTGGCGGTGAGGCCTCGGTGCCTGAATTCGCCGCAGTCTACCTTATGCTAAAAGACGCCGCAGAAATCAAAAATTAATCAGGTCCCTGAGCGCCTTGTCTTGGTCTTTTGCGCACACGACACCCGATGCCAAAAGGACGCCTTCGGCCCCCAGTTCCATCGCAGACTTCACGTCGTCCGCAGTGCTTACGCCCGCGCCGCAGAGAACCTCGACCTCTTTTGATATCTTTTTCACTACCTTGACGGAGCCGGTTATTATATCGGGCTGCGCCTGCGATACTGAAATCCCGCTGCCGATCAGTTCCGGCGGCTCGATTGCGACGTAATCCGGGTCAAGGGCGGCGGCGGCCATGGTCGTCGCGACGTTGTTTGTGCAGACGATTGACGCCATGCCGAGGGATTCAAGCTTTTTGACGCATGCCTCGATGCTGGCGAGGTTTATGCGGTTCTCGGAGTGATTCAGGAGGCTGCCGACGGCGCCCGCCGCCTTCAGCGATTCCGGCAGGATATGCCCGGTATTGCTTCCGTACTTTATGTTGTCGAAATGCTGGGCAAAAACCGGGATCGAAACCTCGGACGCGATGCGGTAGATATCGGCGTGCTGGGGTGCGATGATTATGTTCACGCCGGTCTCCTTGGCCGCGGCATCGCAGATTCTTGCAAGGTTCAGCGCGTTTTCGCCGGTCGCCTGCTCGTACGTCTTGAAATTTATCACGATTAAGGGTTCCATATTTTTATTTTGTATTTGTATATGAGGGGTTTGATTAACCCCCTCTTTTGTGAATCTATCGTTTTT
>MCBF01000001.1:677206-685396 GCA_001742785.1 Candidatus Altarchaeales archaeon IMC4 | reverse complement strand
ACATTATACAAAGTTAAAATTTAAGGAATACAACGTATCGTTAGTAAACACNAATGTTTTGTGGCCGCTT
The DNA here is from genome assembly GCA_001742785.1 of Candidatus Altarchaeales archaeon IMC4. GTDB lineage: Archaea > Altiarchaeota > Altiarchaeia > IMC4 > IMC4 > IMC4. Next base: position 685,326 of record MCBF01000001.1, on the reverse strand, counting down.
TTGCCCACAAGCTCTGTAATCGGCTTGTCCAGATCAATTCTTACCAACTTTGGTTTTTTCATTTTTTTCTTCTACTTACTTTTTGGGAATTGGGTAAAAAAACGTACCAAATCGCCCGCTCACTCCAAAAACAATCGTGTGCATAGGCTTGTTCTCAAAGTAGAACCTCGGCTCGGATTTGCCCTGCGTTTGCATCGGGAATCCCCTGCCCCGCGGAACAAGACCCTCATCTGCCTGCGGGACTATTCGATATTTATAAACGCCGTGCCATACTTTTAATGCTGGTGCTACTGACGATGAAAAACAAGGTTTATGATTACGTGGTTTTGGTCGAGCAGGACGAAGACGGCATCTACGTTGCCAAGGCCCCGGACATTCCCGGGTGTTATACGCAGGGCAAAACTGTGGAGCAGGCGATGGAGCGTATCAGGGAGGCGATACAGGTTTGTGTCGAATCCGGGGGCGAAGAAATAGTTCCGATGCGCTTTGTCGGTTTGCAGCACGTCCTTATGGGGCAGAAAATGGCAAGCCCCTCATAACCCACAGATAATGCGATGAGCAGATTAACACTTATTTCTGGAAAAAATCTGTGCGGGATTCTTGAGGGCATCGGATTTAAGAAAGTACACCAGCGCGGCAGTCATATAAGATACGAACACCCCGACGGCAGAAAAACCGTAGTGCCGGTTCACGGCAATGAGCAAATCGGGCGGGGCCTTCTCAGGGAGATTCTCAAACAAATAGAATTAAGCAGAGAGGATTATGAGCGGTTAAGGTGTTCAAAGTAGTTAAACTTTCCGGCTTTTGCATCGGAACGCCAGCCGAAAGAATCCTTACTGGGCGTAACTTTGATGTTTATACTTGTAAATCATAATTAGTACTACAATGAACGACGAATCTGACGTAGACGACCTGGTAGAGCAAGTCGAGGAGGCGCAGGAGCACGAGTACGGCCCCGCAGAGGCGGCTAACAAAGAAGAGACCACTGTAAAAAAGCCCGCCGCCCGCAAAAAGGCCAAGAAAAACTGATAATTAGTTCTGTCTCTATGGTTCTAACGCTGGGCCTGAAAACCCCGATACTGAAGACCGAAGACTGACTATGGAGTAAGCCTGTACCTGTCCCTCGGAAACAGCACGACCTCGCGGATCTGGGTGTTCAGGATTTTCATCAGGATCCTTTCGATCCCGAGCCCGAACCCTCCGTGCGGAACACATGAATCATCATTTATATACCTATAATCCAACATAATTATTGTGAGGGTTGCCTGGAGGAGCTGTAAACAATTCGGTTGTACAGCGTAATCGGGTTTGCGACATACGTCGCCCACCCCCACACTTATTTTCTCTTAAATTCGAACAATTTCTCCTCAACCATTTCCCTGCTGATCATCTTGTCTGCGTATCTCTTTTTTCTGAATGTTTTTAGCGCGGGGTAATGGCCGTCTGATTTCTTGTCGCCCGTGCGTCTTTGGGAAATCTTTATCTTGAAAAAATCCTTGTGTTCGGAAAACAACAGAGGTAGTAAACGGGCAATCCTTCTGAAATTCCCATCCCTGCAAATTATCAACTCGTCCACATCGTCCAGTATATCGCGGATGCAATAGTAGATGAGAATACAGTGTATTTTCTCGACGAGGTTTACAACCTGCCCCTTGTACTTTTTGATAATTGCCTTCTTTGTGGTTTTTCTAAGAAAAACGGATTTGATAACGCCGTCAATTCTCTTGCAACCAAGAGATGAATCATAATTTTTCTGCGAAACCTGACCGCTGATGTCTATGTGAATTTTCATCGTAACAAATTAAACGTAATGATTCGAGATGACTGAAAACTTGAAGACGTTGTGGAAGACCTGACAAGCGAAACACGATAAGCGTTTGCGCCAAAGCGCAAACGGTATCCTCGTTTGCCATTCAGGGCAAACGGGACATCGAAACACGAGTGTTTCGCTTGTCCCGAAATCGCCGAGCGATTTCGTGGAAGTGTTTCGGTGCAAGAAACTCACCTAAAATTTGCGTTGCAAATTTTGTGTCCCGTGAATCTGGCAGATTCACGCGGAAGACAAAAAGACCCATTTACGGAGTCAAGCGGTACCTGTCCCTCGGAAACAGCACGACCTCGCGGATCTGGGTGTTCAGGATTTTCATCAGGATCCTTTCGATCCCGAGCCCGAAGCCGCCGTGCGGTGGCATCCCGTATTCGAACGCCTTGAGGTAGAACTCGAAATTTTCCGGCTTCAGATTCCAGTGCTTGAGGCGCTTGACCAGAAACGCGTGGTCGTGGATTCTCTGGCCGCCCGATGATATCTCGTCGCCGGTGTGCTCGAGGTCGAAGGCGCGCGCGTATTTTTTGTTAGTGTCTGGCATCGTGTAGAACGGCTTTATGTTAAGGGGGTATTTTGTGATGAAATAAATGTCCTTGCCCTCCTTCGCCATAATCCTTCCGAGCACCTTCTCGCCCTCGGTGTCTATGTCATGCCCCCATTCTATTTTCTTCCCCTGCCCGGCGATCATGTCGAGGACATCGTCGTAGCGCAGGCGGTCGACCTTTTTCGGGACCTCGATCTCTTTTTTCAGGAACTTGATCTCCTCGGACTCAGCCGCCGATTTTATGACCGCAAGGGAAAGCCCTTCCAGGACGTCCATTATGTCGGCCTCGTCCTTTATGAAAGACATCTCGATATCGAATGCCATGATCTCGTTTAGGTGGCGCACCGTGTCGTGCTCCTCGGCCCGGAAGTAGCGGGCTATCTCGTAGACCCTGTCGAACCCCGCGGACATCATCGTCTGCTTGTAAAGCTGCGGGGACTGGGCTAAGAACGCCTCCTTGTCGAAGTAGGCTATCGGGAAAAGCTCGGTGCCGCCCTCCGACGCAGATGCGATTATCTTCGGGGTGTGCACCTCGATGAAGCCCGAGTTCTCGAGGTACTTTATGCCTGCTGAGACTATCCGGCTTCGGAGTTTGAATATGGCGGCTACCTCCGGCTTTCGCAGGTCCATGAAGCGGTTGTCAAGGCGCGTGTCAATCTCCGCCTTTACCTTTCCGGTAACGTCCATCGGAAGCGGCGACTTCGAGACGCTGAGGACCTCGACGGACTTCGGGGAAACCTCTACGCCGCCGGGGGCGGGCTTGCACGCAAGAACGCTGCCTGATACCCGCAGAACTGACTCCTTCGGGATGCCGTGCAGTGCTGCCATAACGGGTTCCGCCGTTACACCCGATTTTGCCGTAATCTGTATTATGCCCGAGCGGTCGCGAAGGAGCACGAACATCAGCTTCCCCATGTCGCGCACCTCGTGCACCCAGCCGCAGACGACAACATCTTTGCCTGCATCCGCAGGCGTTATCTGGTTCGTGTAGTGCGTTCGCATTTTAGGATTTTGAGGATTATTTATTTGTAGGGCAGATATAATATAACAACCAAAATGGATTTCATCGAACCGCTAAAGTACCCATTGAAGGATTTGAAGAAACTGGTTATTGGGGGGTTGTTGATTTTCCCGGGGATGATTCTATTATTAATTCCCCTCTTAATGGCAATTGGTTATTCCATAAAAGCGGCGGGCGATACCGTAAGGGGTAAAGACGAACTACCCGAATTTGACGATTGGGGTTATTTTCTTAAAAAGGGTCTTGGGTATATCGGTGTTAATATAGTGTATGGGATTATTATTTGTGTCCCGCTTATCCTTGTGATAATATTGTCTTTGACACTTATCGATGTTATCGGCGAAGAAAATATCGCACTTATGATACTTGGTGTAGGGCTTCTACTCTTTGCCTTTTTGTTGATGAGTATTTGGGAATTCATCGAAATGATAGCACTCGTGAGATACGGCGAAAAAGAAAACATAAAAGCAACGTTTGCATTTAGGAAGATTTTTGAAAACCTTAAAGCAAATTTAAGAGATTACATAATTGGGGCCATTATTCTTTTTGCATTAGGCATTGTATGGTATATCGTGCTGACTATTGCGATTATGACAATCATCGGGATTATCTTTACAGGCATACTCACATTTTATATCCTGTTGGTTGAATTTAGGATGTTCGCGCAAATCTACAAAGGATCCAAGGATAAAGTGTGAAGCGAACCCTGTCTTTTTTAAAGTAAAACTGGTAAAACCTGCACATATGTGCAACCGAAATAAAATATTTCGTTCTCATTTGAGAAGTTAGTTTATATTTGAATAATCCAATGATTTATCTGTAATAATGGCTAAAGGAACCCCGCATCTGCGCAGGATATCTAACATCCCGCCGTCCGACAGGTTCACGCCCGCGGGAATGTCCATGACCGGAATGGGCACCGTAAAACTCAAGCTTGAAGAACTGGAGTCCATGCGCCTTGTGGACCTTGCCGGTATGACTCAGGAGGCTGCGGCAAGGGAGGTCGGCGTGTCACGAAGGACGCTGTGGAAGGATCTGAAGTCTGCGAGGAGAAAAGTGGCTGACGCCCTGTGTTTCGGCAAGACTCTTGAGATACGCGGCGGTAAATATGAGGTAGGTGGCTGAAATGGATTTTACAAACGTAAACGTTGAAAATGGGTTGAGGGTTAAAAAGAAAAACGCGTCCGAGGAACTCTTTGACAAGGAGAAGATCATAAAAAGCTGCATGGACTCGGGGGTTTCGTTCCAGACATCCCTGAAGGTGGCCTCGGAGGTTGCGAAAAACGTTTCCGACGGTGTGACGACCGATGATATACGCAGGATGGTTGCGGACCATCTTGCAAGGCACGACCCGAATCTTGCCGAATCCTACATGTATCATTCGAGGCTGATGGTCAGGACATCAAATACCCAGATGGAGCTGTTCGACCGCGGGAAAATCGCAAGGTCGCTGATAAAAGAAGCCGACATCGACAGGGCACATGCCGAGGCCGTAAGCCAGGACGTCGAGGAGGAGATCAGCAGGCTCCACCTGCATTACGTAACCGCCCCGCTCATAAGGGAGATAGTGAACGTGAAACTCCTTGAAAACGGGCTTGAGAGCGCCCGCGCAAGATACACGCGTCTTGGTATGCCGGTCTATGATGTCAGCAAACTGATAAACGTTGGCTCGAAGGAAAACGCGAACCTCCAGCACAACCCCGAGACCATACACAAGCTCATGGCGGATTCCATCGCAAGGGAATATGCACTGATAAACGTCCTGCCCGTAGAGCTTGCGGATTCCCACATGAAGGGAGAGATCCACATTCACGACCTTGATTATTTTGCGACAAGGCCGTTTTGCTTTTCGCACGACATACGGTTCTTTTTGAAACACGGGTTCAAAGCGGACGGCACGGGGGACCACGCCTCGATTGCTGGGCCGGCAAGAAGGCCGGAGGTCGCGTTCCTGCACGCCGCAAAGGTCCTCGCTTCGGCGCAGACCAACTGCGCAGGGGGGCAGGGCTTTTCGTTCTTCAACACGTTCCTTGCGCCTACGATAGAGGGGCTCGAATACGACAGGGTCAAACAGTTAGCCCAGATGTTCATCTACGAGATGAGCCAGATGTACGTCGCGCGCGGGGGGCAGATGGTTTTCTCAAGCATCGACGTGGACATGGAGGTGCCGAAGATGTTCCGGGACATCCCCGCGATAAAGCTGGGCGGCAAGGTCGAAAAGGAGACCTACGCAGATTACGAGGAGGAGGCAAAGACGCTGTTCAACGCGCTTCTCGATGTCTATCTCGGGGGCGACGCCATCGGCAAGCCGTTCAACTTCCCGAAACTTGAGGTGCAGGTGCACCCCGACAGTATGGACAAGAACAGGGATGCGCTGATGAAGGTATCGGAGCTTTCTGCAAAGTTCGGCACGCCGTACTACATCATAAACCAGCCGTATATGCCTGAGTTCGCATGCTACCAGTGTTGCAGTTTCCTCATGCCGCTTAACGAATCCTCGACGCAGGATGACGTCTACAACGGCACGATACGCGGCGGGGGGCTCCAGGTGGTAACGATCAACCTGCCGCAGGTCGCATACAACGCAGGCGGCAGCGACGAGCGCTTCTTCGAGGTCCTCAGGGACCGCATGGACAAGGCGAAGCAGACCCTCCTTCTGAAGAACAAGATAATACACAAGAACCTCGAGCACGGGATGCTGCCGTTCATGAACCAGAAGATTGACGATAAGGGCACGCGCTACTTAGAGCCCGACCTCCAAAGCTACATAATCGGGTTCATCGGCATGAACGAGATGGCGAAGGTGCACACCGGAATGGAGATGCACGAAAGCGACGACGCCTGGAAATTCGCGCTAAGGGTGATGAAACGCATGAACGAGATAGTCGCGCAGTTCCGCAGCGAGACGAAGCTGACCTTCAGTCTGGCAAGAACGCCTGCGGAGTCGTCGGGCGAGCGGCTTGCTAAAATCGACTACAAAAACTACGGCAGCCGCGCAGTCTTCCAGGGCGACATCAAAACCGACAGCATCTACTACACGAACTCGTTCCACGTGCGCCCAAGCGCGAACATCCCGCTTTTCAGGAGGCTGCAGATCGAGGGTGCGTTCCACCCACTGACCGACGGGGGCGCCATGAGCCACATCTGGCTGAGCGAGGCGTACCCCGACCCCAATGCGATATACGAGCTGACGAAGAAGATCGCAACGAAAACCGCGATACAGTATTTCGCCTACACGAAGGATTTGAGCGTCTGCGAGAACTGCGGGACAACGACGGGGGGACTTATAAAACTCTGCCCGAAGTGCGGAAGCGAGAATATGCAGTGGTGGTCGCGGATTACCGGGTATTATCAGAATGTTACCGGGTGGAATAAAGGGAAGTTGGAAGAGTTGAAGGACAGGACGAGGTATGGCATCTAAATCAATCCCTCTTCCCTCATGCTGAAGTAGCCGCCGCTTCCCACCACAACGTGGTCAAGCACCTCGATGCCGATCAACTGCCCGGCTTTCACCAGGCGCTTGCTCAGCTCGATGTCATTGTCGCTTGGCGCGGGGTCTCCCGACGGGTGGTTGTGGACAAGCACGACTGCCGCGGCGGAATTTGCAAGCGCCGGCCTGAAGATTTCCCTCGGGTGGGTCATGTTCACGTTAAGCCCGCCCTTTGCGATCACTTCCTCGTGGATAATTTGGTTTTTTGTATTCAGGTAAATACGGACAAAGTGCTCGGTTTTAAGGTGCTGTAAATCGTGCATGACTTTAAAAACGTCCTCCGCGCTTCGTATCGCGGGTTTGTCCTGCTTGGACGTGGCCCTTCGCGCAATCTCAAAACACGCAACCAGCTGGCATGCCTTTACGCGCCCGATGCCCTGTATTTTTTCTAAGTCTTCGATGCCCATGCCCGAAAGCGTATCGATTTTGTGTTTCCGAAGCAGCCTTCCGGAAACCTCAAGAACGTTCTCGCCCTTTGTCCCGGAGCCGAGGATTATCGCCAGGAGTTCGCAATCCTTAAGCACGCAAGGGCCGCATTCCGCCAATTTCTAGCGCGGCCTGTCGGCCCGGGGCATGTCTTTGATCTTAACCTTTTTGGCCATCTATAATCCGCTGTATCGTCAGTTTGCCCTCAGCTTGAGGCCTTTGATTTCCGCCTTTAATTTCTTTAGTTCCTCTTTCAGTTTTTTGTTCTCCAAGGCCACTTCGTTTTCTTTCTCGATCCACCACTCGTTCTGCCTCCCGACATGCTTGTGGGCCACCTTTTTGTTCGCCTTCAGGTGGGCAAGGTGCGCGCTTGCCGAGTACCAGTTTACCCCGATTGCCTCCGCTATCTGGCCGGTCGTGCAGGGAACCTCTGATTTTTCCATGAACCGGAGTATGTCGCCATGTATCTCGTACGTGGCCCTTCTCTTGCGCCTCTCGGGACTCATGTACGTTAATTATATTTTGATTTTTAAATAAAAAGTACTAATGGTATTACTATAGATAGTAATATAGTTAATAGGTTTGTTCAGATATGGAAAAAGGCGAAAAGATATGCCCCCTGTTTTTAGGGAGGCAAAAAGAAATGTTTAATTGCTTGGAATCCGGCTGCGGGTTCTACTGCGAGCAAGGGGAAAAATGCGGCATCGTGCTTATTGCCGAATCTGCCAGCGATAAATGAAGTGCAGGATATGCGGGGGCATGACGGAAGTCGGCAGGTACTGCCACAGGTGTGCTGGAGAGAGGCTGAAGGCGA
>MCBF01000001.1:673257-677106 GCA_001742785.1 Candidatus Altarchaeales archaeon IMC4 | reverse complement strand
GCCCCATAGTTGGGACACTGCCCCGCCAAGAAGCGGGCCGAAAATCCCGGAAATGCTTATCACCGAGTTCAGCATCCCGACCGATGTGGCCTTTTCTAGGTTGTGTTTCATCAATGAGATTAGTGAACCGACATAAAGGCATGACCACGATAAAGCCAAAAGTATCTGTACCGGGACAACCTGCAACGGAGTGCTTGCCAGCGTGTAGCCCAGGCAAACGAATGCTGAAAGCAAAAGCCCCGCATTTATCAGCCTTTCGTTTTTCACGTGCTCTATGCGCGGCATTATAAGAAACTGCATGCCGGAGGTTTATCGCGTAGATCGCACCTATTACAGCATAGCTTGCCCCCATATCCGCAAGGTAAAGCGGGAGTATTAGCCACACCGAGGTTGCGCCAAGGTGCCGCGCGAAAACGGAAACGTAGAGAACGAGGTTCTTGCGTATCAGCCCCAAAGGAAACACCGGAACATTGATTTTCTTGCGCGAGGGTTCTTTTAGCCTCAAGGATATAAGAAATGCCGCAACCAGGCACGTACCGCTTGCCGCAAAAACAATAATATGGAAAACGTCGGACCCGAATAGCACTGCAACCGCTATCGTAATTATGCTTCCCGCCGCCCAGCCCAGCGAGCCGTAGGCGCTTAACCTGCCAAGGCTTCTCCTTGATTCATAAACGTACGCTATCAATGCCGCCGGGGCAATGCCAGCCCCGAAGCCCGCCAGTGCCCGTATGATGATCATCGACTCAACGTCCGACATGAGCACCTGAGCGAAAAAGAATATCGAGCACAAAAGCAGGCCCCAAACGATGTACGGCAACCTTCCGTAAATGTCGGATGCCCTGCCGAAGATATACGATGCCAAGAACATCGACAGGCCGTAAGCCGTTACAATAATCCCTATCTCGAGGTTTGACGCGCCGAAATCGCGCGCCATATTCGGGATAAAAATCGAGGACGCCATGACCGCGGAGTACATCAAAAACGCTATACTATTGGTTCTCATCGTATTTTTTCCTATTCCTAATATTTATCGCCTTTATTATATGCACATAATCATATTCTTAACAAGAAATTTGCAAAGCAAATTTGTGTCTAATATAAAGTCGCATACTTTATATTACGACAAGAAATTTCGCAAAAGCGAAATTTGTGTCCTCATTAGAAAGTCTAAACTTTCTAATGCGGACAAGAAATTTACGAAGTAAATTTGCGTTCGAGTATAAATTTATACTTCATACCCTGATAAGAAATAGGAAAATGCAAGATAATGAATATCCCGAGGCCGGTGAGTTTGTCGTTGGCACCGTAAAGAGCACATTCAATCAGGGGGCCTTCATAACCCTTGACGAGTACGGCGGAAAAACCGGGATGCTGCACCTCAAAGAGATATCCCCCAAGTGGGTGCGCAACATCCACGACTACGTCCGCGAGGGCCAGAAGTCGGTTTTTTTGGTCCTGCGAGTGAACCCGTCAAGGGGGCATATAGACCTGTCCCTGAGGAGGGTTGCGGAATCGCAGAAGAAAGAGAAACTGCTTGAGGTCAAACAAAAGCAGCGCGCCAGAAAACTGATGGGGGTTCTCGCGGAGGACCTTTCGGCCGACATGAAGGACGTCGAGGAAAAGATAATAAAGCCGATTGAACAGAGGCACGGCTCTCTTTACGTAGGCCTTGAAGCGATCGCCGCAAACCCGGACGAAGTAGATATTGCCCTTGACGAGGCGTGGAAGAAAAAACTTGTCGAGATAGTCTGCAAGAACATAAAGCCGCCGTTTGTCAGGATCACCGGTTACGTGGATTTCAGGAGCTACGAGCCAAACGGCGTCGATACGATCAAGGGTGCGCTTTCGGATGCGGCAAAATACGACGCAGGCAAGGACGTTAAAATAGACGTTTCGTACATAAGCGCGCCACTCTACAGGATATCGGTTACTGCGCCGGATTACAAGTCTGCAGAAAAGGCGCTGAGGGAAGCCGCGGATGCAGGCACAGCGTACCTTAAAAAGTATAAAGGCATCGGCGAGTTTTACAGACAAAAGCCAGTTCCCGCCACCTAAAAAATAGCCCTTTTCTTTTCCAAAAGAAAAGTGCTATCATCCCAAAAGAAAAGGACACGCGAACGCAAAAGCGTTCGGTGTCCCGAAACTCAAAAGAGTTTCGAGGATATACCTTATAAGACAATAAAAATGAAAATCAAAAAATGCCCGGACTGCACAGGATACACAATGCGCGAAACATGCACAAGGTGCAAAGCGAAGACGGTTATCGCAAAACCCGCCAAATTCTCTCCCGAGGACAAGTACGGAAAATACCGCAGGATGCTGATCATGAATTCCTGCGGAATTCAGGACACCAAAATTCTTCGAATTTTGCGTGAAGAGGAGATCCAAGATGGATGAAGTTGCAGCAATCAATGTAATCGAAAGGCCGAAACTAAAAGACCCGATACTTATAGAGAGCCTGCCGGGTATCGGGCTTGTCGGCAAAATCGCAGGCGACCACATGCGCGACGAGCTGAAAATGGTGAAATTTGCAGAACTATATTCTCCATTCCTGCCGCCGCAGGTTACAATCCAGCCGGACGGCACGGTCAGGCTGCCAAGCATGGAGTTCTCCTATCTGAAAGGAAAGAAGGACATAGTACTGCTTACGGGTGATTTTCAGGGCATAACGCCCGAAAGCCAGTACCGGCTGTCTGAAAAGACATTAGAATTCGCAAAGGATATCGGGGTAAAAAAGGTGTACACACTCGGCGGCCTTGAAACCGGAAGCATAACGAGCAAGCCCAAGGTTTACGGTGCGGCAACCAGCAAAAAACTGATAGAAGAGCACAAGGGCAGCGGGATCGTATTCAAGGAAGGCGGCGCGATATTTGGCGCATCGGGCCTTCTTTTAGGCATCGGCATGGGGCAAGGGGTAGAAGCAGTATGCCTGATGGGCGAGACCCACGGCCAGATAATAGACGCAAAGTCGGCGGAGGCCGTCCTGAAGGTGCTGGCAAAGGTGCTCGACATAGAGATAGGCATGGCAGCGCTTTCGGAGAAGTCCAAGGAAACCGAGCGCCAGATGAACCAGATAAGGAAGATGATCGCAGAACAAACCCGCTTCGAGAAAAGCGAGGAGAAGTTCATGAGCGAGACACCGACCTACATCAGATAATTGAAAAATCGCAAAAATTCAAATTGAAAAATTCTGGTGGGTTGCGAAGCCGCCGATAATTTGCATTTTGAAATTTTCAATTTGCACTTATTTTTCAGATTCTGGTAATCCCCAAAACATCCGTCTCCGAAACGCCGGGTATTTTCCGGACCATTTCGTCTATTTTGTCCATGCCGCCTTTTTTGTCGTCCAGAAGAAACACCACCTCAAGCGAGTTGAGCCCGAACGCAATCGGCTTTATTTCCGAGGAGTTCACCCTGCCGAAGCCTTTTACGATTTTTTCTACGCCCTTTCTTATTTTATCCATGTCCGTGTCCACACCCTCAGGCATTATCCTGACAGTCACCGCTACGTTAAGTTCCATTTTCTTTATTCTTTTCGTAACTACCAACCCCCAAATCAACCCGCACTTGCCGGGCCTATTTGAGGAATAAACGGACGCCCTTCAAAAGCGTCTTGTATTGCGCCTATAACCCTGCACTTGTTTTTTCGGGCGGTTGAGATATATCCACGAATACGACAGAACCTTTTTGCTCCTTCAAAGGTTCGGAAGCACCCCGACACCTTTTGCTTAACCTTCATCATACGCACGTCTCTCTCCGCCAGATTGTTGTCGAATGGCACCCTGAAGTCGTGCATGAATGCCAGCACTTCTCGCTTGTATGCCTTTAATCGGTCAAGCAGATTCT
>MCBF01000001.1:665847-673157 GCA_001742785.1 Candidatus Altarchaeales archaeon IMC4 | reverse complement strand
ATATACTGCAAGGACACACGCATTGTCCTGAAAAATACGACAGTTCATGCAAAACCGTTTGACTATATGGGTGGCAAACTAATCGTGATCTATACCCTCGTTAGAAGTCCATCAAAGGGAAAGACATTATGCACAAGGCGGTACCGATGAAGGTGCCAAATATATCGGTTACTCTCTGATATACCACAACACGGGCATGGATGTGGCCGAGACAGTGAGGCAATACTTTGAAAAAGACATCGTGGAGCGTGCATTCAAACAGATAAAGGGTGCATTATCCTTGAGACCGATTAGGATGTGGCTGAAAAGCCATGTGAACGGGCATGTAAGAGTATGTTACCTGTCCTATGCCGTGCTCAGCATGCTGGCCTATCGGATTAGAGACATTGGAATAAGTCCGCAGGAAGCTCTGGAGAAACTCAAGACAGGTTACATGGTTCATCTCAAGGACAGAGAAGGCGACTTTTCATGGTCGAGGGTGGTGAATCTTGAGAAGATTCAAGACGATATTCTCGAAAAGGTTGGTGTAGTGGGGGAAAAAGTAGGGAAAAGTTAGGGTATAAGAATCTTCCAGGACATGACGACAGAGTTAAGATCAAGGGGCTTTGATTCGATAATAGTTGACCGAGGGGTGCGCAGCACGGAGAATATAGAAATGATGCAGGAACTTGAAATGAAGGGCATAATGGGGGTAAAGAAAATACAGAGCATCAAGGAAGGGATTCTCGATACCCTTGTGGGGGGAGAGATATACTGCAAGGACACACGCATTGTCCTGAAAAATACGACAGTTCATGCAAAACCGTTTGACTATATGGGTGGCAAACTAATCGTGATCTATAACCCCTCGTTAGAAGTCCATCAAAGGGAAAGACATTATGCACAAGGCGGTACCGATGAAGGTGCCAAATATATCGGTTACTCTCTGATATACCACAACACAGGCATGGATGTGGCCGAGGTAGTGAGACAATACTTTGAAAAAAGACATTGTGGAGCGTGCATTCAAACAGATAAAGGGTGCATTATCCTTGAGACCGATTAGGATGTGGCTGAAAAGCCATGTGAACGGGCAGTGTGAGAGTATGTTACCTGTCATAGTGCCGTGCTCAGCATGCTTGCGTATCAGATCGGGGATATTGAGTTAAGCCCGCAAGATGCACTGAAGAAACTCAAGACAGGTTACATGGTTCATCTCAAGGACAGAGAAGGCGACTTTTCATGGTCGAAGGTAGTGAATCTTGAGAAGATTCAAGACGATATTCTCGAAAAGGTTGGTGTAGTGGGGGAAAAAGTAGGGAAAAGTTAGGAGATTAGAGCAGATAATCGGGATTATCGCAGGTGAGAAGGACACCTTGCAGGACCTGGAAATTGAAGCGGATTACCTGAGAAAAACCCTCGTTTGAGAACCACTTCAATTCAAATATCCCAAAAAATCTGCGCGCCCACTGACAAAGATTCAGCAAAACTTCCTCATCGCCTCAAGTTTCTTGTATGCCTTCCCGGAATCTATAGAGTCCCTCGCGATTTCAAGCCCCTCCTTCAGGGTTTTCGCCTTCTTCCCGGCTACGATGCCCGCCGCCGCGTTCAGGAGGACTATGTCGCGCTTCGGGCCTTTGTCTTTTCCTGCGAGGATGTCGGTAATAATCTTGGCGTTCTCCTTCGCATCCGCCCCCGCAAGGTCCGCCATCCTCGCGCGCTTTACCCCGAAATCCTCGGGCGTTATCATGTAGGTCTTTATTTTGCCTTTGCTAAGTTCTGAAATTTTTGTCTTGCCGACATTAGATATTTCGTCCATTCCCGGCTCGCCGTGGACGACGAACGCCCGCTCGACACCGAGAATGTTCATGACCTCTGCAATCTTTTCCGTGAGCGCGGCATTGTAAACGCCGACCACCTGCCCCTTTGCGTTTGCGGGGTTGGTTAGCGGGCCCAGAATGTTAAAGACAGTCCTTATGCCAAGCTCCCGGCGCGCGGGCATGACGTGCTTCATCGCGGAGTGAAAGCCCGGGGCGAACATGAAGCCGATTCCGGTTTTTTCTATGCACTCCTGCACCTTTTCGGGGGCCATCGCGATGTTCACGCCGAGGGATTCTAAGACGTCCGCGCTTCCGCTTTTGGAGCTCACCGAGCGGTTGCCGTGCTTTGCTATCGGGATCCCCGCGCCTGCAACGACGAACATGGACGCGGTGGATATGTTGAACGTCCCGGCCGCATCCCCGCCCGTCCCGCAGGTGTCGACCAGAGTCCCTGAAACCTCCGGGCGGATGGCGGTCGCAAAGCGGCGCATGACCTGCGCAAGGGCGGCAATCTCCTCCGGGGTTTCGCCCTTTATCCGAAGCGCGACCAGAAATGCCGCAATCTGCGCGTCGGTCGCCTTCCCAGACATTATGGTCTGCATCGCGGATTCCGCTTCGTCGGGGGCGAGGTTCAGCCCGTTTATCAGTTTTTCGATTATCTCTTTCATTACACGCTACTCTAATACGAGCCCGCTGGGATTCGAACCCAGGTCCGGGGATCCGAAGTCCCCTAGGATATCCAAGCTACCCCACGGGCCCTTTGATGTGTGTCTGGGGGGTTAAATTATTGAGAATGATGAGTTGAAATATCGTTGAATTCGCGAACGCGAATTCCTTTTCGTTTCAACAAATGAACTCGTTCAGAAATTCCTGCGTTCTTACCACATTAAGCTGTTTTTTAATCTCTGGCGTGTGGAAATCCGAATCTCCCGTAACAAAGTAATCTGGTTTGTATCTAAGGGAGGTAGCAAGAACAGGGATGTCCTTTTTGTCCCTCATTAGGTTCTTGGCAACTCCATCACTCTCGGTCTTCAAAACGGTTACCGCCGTCATCACTTCTTCGAAACTGCTCTCGGCATCCGGGAATTTGCGCCTGATGACTTCTCTTACCTCGTCAATCACAAAACCACACGTAACAAGGTTTATCCATCCTGCAACCCCTATTTTGAGTAGAATACGCTCCGGGCCCTTAAAGAAAAGGCCAGAAATCAATGTGTTCGCGTCAATGAAAACGTCAGGCGGACTTAAATTTCCGCTCGTATAATTCGTCTCCAACGTTATTCAACTCCTCAAGAAGTTCCTTCTTTGTTATGCCCTTCTCCTTGACCATCCTCTGTAGATCCATCAGGGCGACCATCAACTCAAGCCTCCTTACGGCATCCCGCACTGCTTCACCCCTTGAAGCGTAAATGCCTGTTTCAACCAGTTTGTCAATGCCGCCTATCTGGCTTTCCGTCAGTCTTACTTGCATGGTTTCCATTTTGCATCACCTGTGTACAATTACTATGGTAATTGCATGTATTTAAATAAACAGAAGCACGCATCACTTCCCGAATCGAACCTCGACCGCCCTGGCGTGCGCGTCAATGCCCTATATACACGCCATTATTTCCTGTCGTATTTTGTTTCTTTTTCGCTCATCCATCCTTATCACCACGCCCTTGCATTTTACAAGGAACCATGGAGCCTTTTTGATGAGGTCATCATAGAGTTCGTCAGGGACATCCCGGTTGATGAAGTACTGTGCGTCAATCCTCGCTTTCATGGAGCCCTCTATAAACCTTTGCTCTTGACTGTCGAAGTCATCGGACAAAAATCTTTTCATGAATTCTATCGTGCAGGAATGTATCTCACACTTTACCCCGATTCTCATCAGAATCGCATAAATCGAGAAGTATATGGTGTAGTATGCCGTCGATATTTTCCAGTCCCTGCTCTTCGCCAGCCTCATGGTTTCAAGGGAATCCTCCGCTTTTTTGAGGTATGCTTCGGCTAAGTTGCTGTTTGGCTCCACAAGTTCAATTCCGTTTTTCGCCTTAAGGCACCACTTTATTTTGTCCACCTTACTGCACCACAATGTTTATGAAATCCTCTACCTGCGAGATGACAATATGGTCCCCGGCGATTTCCTTAAGCAGAACATCGCTTCCAATACCCCTCTTGAACGTTTCCAGCGGATACCTCTTTACACTTATGTTTACTCCATAAAGTTCGGATATTTCGTCAATTTCGTCTTTGTCGTATTCGCCTGCAATGAATATGTCGATGTCCGAATTCTCTTTTTGGGTTCCTTTCGCGTAGCTCCCGAAAACCACCCCAACACCACGTATGCAAGGGGTTATTTTTTCGATGACATTGCTGATTATGGGGTTTTTCTCAAGGAAGGATATCTTCTTGTATTCCTCTGTGATTATCAGATATTCCCTCGTAATCATGTTCTTTTTGAGTTTATACATCTTTATCTTTCCCATGGTCTTGGACTCTATAACGGCCTTCTTTTCCAGAGTGTCGAGAATGAGTTGTGCCGTCCTTGGGCTTATCTTCAGGAGTTTCTGAACCTCCCTGATGTAATGCCCTCTGTCAAAGCCTTTTGTGAACAATGATAGAACCTGCAAGTGGTTTTCCGTTATGTTTAGTTTTTCATACATATGTATAATTTATTATACAATACTATTTAAAAGGCGCGCAACATCACTTGCCAAACCTAACTTCAACCGCCCTGGCGTGCGCGTCAAGGCCCTCCTTCTGCGCGAGTTTCGTCACGGTTTTCCTGATTTTTTTTAGGCCTTCCCTCGTTATCCTCTGCTGGCTGGTGAACTTCAGGAAGTCCGTGACATTCAGCCCGGATGCGAACTTAGCCGCGCCCCCTGTCGGCAGGACGTGGTTGCCGCCCGATGCGTAGTCGCCTGCCGGAACCGGCGAATAATGGCCGATGAAAACCGCCCCGGCGTTCCTTATTTTTCCTGCGACGCCTTGCGGGTTTTTCGTCATTACCTCAAGGTGCTCGGGCGCGTAATCGTTTGCGAAATCGACTGCATGGGCGATGTCTTGCGTGAGAACCACCCTGAAATTTTCAAGTGCCTTCCCGATTATTTCGCTGCGCTTCAGTTTTGGCCTCTGCTCTTCGATTTCCGATTCCACCTTTTTGCAAAGCGCCCTTGAGTCCGTTGCCAGGACGCAAAGGGAGTTCGGGTCGTGCTCGGCCTGCGCCAGGATGTCCGCCGCCACGAACCTCGGGTTTGCCGATTCGTCGGCTATTATCAGGACCTCGCTTGGGCCTGCCGGCATGTCTATGTCAACCGTGCCGTAAACCAGCATCTTCGCCGCGGTTACGTATGCGTTTCCCGGCCCGATTATCTTGTCAACCGGCCTGATTTTTTCGGTGCCGTATGCGAGCGCGGTAATCGCCTGCGCCCCGCCGACGCGGTAAATTTCGTCCACGCCGCATATTTTTGCGGCTGTAAGCACCTCGTCGGATATCGGGGGGGGCGAAACCACAACAATCCGCTTTACCCCGCAGACCCTGGCCGGAATGCACGTCATCAGCACGGTCGAGGGGTAGCTTGCCCTGCCCCCCGGGACATAACAGCCCACGCTTTCTATCGGGACAGCGCGGCTTTTGATTTCTATGCCCTCGTCTGTTTTTGTTTTCCACGATTTTCGTATCGAACCTAACTGCTGCATGTGGAATTTTTTTATGTTGCGGCGGGCGTGTTTCAGCGCCATTATCGTCGCCCTGCCAGCCCTTGAATACGCCTCGTCGATTTCGTTCTGTGCAACGCGGATGTTGTCGCCGGTCAAGATATACCCGTCGAATTTCCCTGTGTAATCATAAAGCGCGCAATCACCCCTCTCCATGACAGCGTTCACTATCAAGCGCACGCGGTCCATCACATGACCCGTATCGACAACGGCGCGTTTGACAGTTTTACCTTCGCCCTTGTTCCCGTATTCAATCACCTGCATCGAAACCACTTATATCTGAATGTAATAATAATTGAGGGGTTTGATTAACTTGGTTTTTTAGGTTTTTAATTGTTTTCATGCGTTTTCCTGGTGGGTTTTCCAGACTTACCACGTTTTTCCATGATAATTGAGGGTATTTTTACCCTTTTTTCATCTGCAATATCTCTATTTCGCCCACATTTCACCTTGTTTTTCACCACTTGCCTTAGCTCACGCTACATTGAAGTTCCTGCGGAACTTCATCCGCATGAATCAATAGATTCACGGGACAAGCGATTCCTCGAAGGAATCGATGTCCCGTATCCCTCGTAGGGATACGAGGACACCGTTTGCGACCTTGTCGCAAACGCATGTGGCTTTGAAGATTTTTCACATCTTCAAAATATGATTTGCGTTTTAGCGTCACAAGCTGGTACAGGTTGAATGCGAAACACTTGAACATTTCTTTCACAGACACCCTGACAAGAGTCTTTACGTAAGTGCGCGTTCCATGGAAGGTGCGTTTAATAACAGCGAACGGCCGTTCGCCTGGTGAGCGCGCCCGACTGATTCGTCTGTTCCGCTTTTGTTCGCCGCCGTTGAGTTTACGCGCCAGGGTGGCGCGTTTCATCGTCTCATCCGACACCCCCTCCACCTGCAAGGGTTTGCCGAAATATCCTTTGTCGCGGTAGGCGGCGACGTCGCCTTCTGCCACCAAGTCAATATCCCCGTCATGCGTTTTGGCGGTGGTTACGTCATAGTCGCGTATCAACTGGTAGTCCCGGTCCATCTTCACGTGGTTTTTGTATCCGTAAACCACTTGGTTGTTTTTCGCGGTGAACGTGCCGTCTGCGTCAATATGGCTTAACTGTTTTGGGGTGTAGGTTATCTTCCTGCCCTCCTTTTTAGCCGCCTTCTCCTTCTGCAGCCGCTTCCTGCCGGGGTCTGCCTTGATGAAAGTGGCATCCTGTATGACGCCAGTCTCCACCTTATACCCTAACTTGTGAATCTGTCGCTGGAGTTCACTCCAGATTTTTTCGTCCACGCCACAGTTTACCAGACGGTCTCGTATCTTCCAGATTGTGGTGAAGTCGGGTACCTTATCGGGGTAGCCGAGGAAGTTTCTGAAACTTAAGCGGTCGTTGCACTGGTATTCGAGTTCTGGGTCTGTTAACCCGTACCAAGCCTGCAAGAGCATACAGCGGACGACAACGCACTCGCCGGTATTTGGTCTGCCGCCCACACCGTTGTCGTTGTTGAACACGCTTTTCACCAACGGTACAAATGGCTTCCAGTCAATCTGCTCCTTCATCAAACCCAATCTATCACCTAAACCGCTCACTTTTTTATATTGCTCCCGTAAAATATATTCATTGAAATCCATGTAAGGTTATTGGAATATAAGACAATAACCTTACAAAGTAACCTTACAAAGAGGGGGTTATTCAAACCTCTCATTTGTTTTTAGCGGGCACTGCCCATTATGTTTCTTTATTACCTCTACTTTGTTATTTGGATAATCTCTCCGACAATCCAGTAAGGACCTGAGCAACGATCATTCGGCAA
>MCBF01000001.1:658757-665747 GCA_001742785.1 Candidatus Altarchaeales archaeon IMC4 | reverse complement strand
GGTCGTATTTCGGCAGGTGGAAAGGGGGATAAAAATCGGCAGCTACGAGGTAACTGCGGGGGCAAGGAGACACCTAAGCAAGCCGCTTGGCAGAAAACCGTGACGAATTTGCATTTATAAAGACCCACTCAATATTTAATATTAGTTTAGATTTTTCTTCTAACTATTTTTGTGAGGGATTTTTTTGGACTCTAAAATACTGAAAGGGACGACTACAATCGGTTTGACATGCAGCGACGGCGTGATATTTGTCGCGGACAAAAGAGCGTCGTGGGGAACGTTCATAGCCAGCAAGAGGGCAAAGAAGATATTCAACATAAACGACATAACGGCGGCAACGGTTGCCGGAAGCGTCGGCGATGCATACGCGCTCATTCGGGTGATACAGGCGGAAGCATCTCTTTACGAGATGAACCACGGCAAGAAGATGTCCCCGGAAGCTGTTGCGACCCTTATGGCGAACATCCTTCAGGGCAACAAGATCTTTCCATTTCTGGTTCAGCTTCTTATCGGCGGAATCGGAAACGAATCCAAGATATACTCATTAGATCCGATAGGCGGCCTGACTGAAGAAACAATGGCGGCCACTGGCTCAGGCTCTCCAATGGCGTACGGTGTCCTCGAGGACAGGTACTGCGAAGACAAAACGGTGAAAGAGAACATACCCGTGGCCCTCAAGGCAATGAGGTCCTCACTTTCGCGGGACGCCGCAACAGGCGACGGCATAAGCCTCGCAACGATTACAAAAGACGGCTTCAGGTCGTATACAGAAAAGGAGATAGAGGGATTAGAAAAATAAAAATAATTAAGTGCGCTATTTTATTCTCAAGAAAAATCAATCATAGATTGATTTTTTTGTCTATTAGAATTTTACTTTCTAATACTGACAAGAAACCAACGCACGTATATTGATTAACAGGAACGGTTCTCACGCATTTCCACGAAAAGTGGAAACAAGCATTTCCACTTTTGTGGAAATGATGTACCGTAAATCTGCGATTTACAGTAGGGTGTCCGTAAAACTCTTTTGAGTTTTGGGACACCGAATCACGCAGTGATTCGCGTGTACTGCAAATCGTAGATTTGCATTATATCCAGAAAAAAAGCAAGAATGGAATTTAAGGAAATAAAGTCTATTATCGAAGAGAACGCCCCCCAAGGCAAGGTAACCGGTATCGATGTGGAGGGGCCGAAGGTTGTGATATACACCGACGACATCGGGTTTTTCATAGATAATAACAAAGAGGTGAGAAACCTTGCGATGCTCCTTCGCAAACGCATAATAATGCGCTCCAACCCGGCCCAGCTTCTTGACCCCGAGAACGCCAAAAAGATAATCGGCCAGATAATACCACCGGAAGCGAATATAACCGATATACGTTTCGACCCGGTATTCGAGGAGGTCTACATAGAGGCAGAAAAGCTGGGGCTGGTCATAGGCCGCTACGGCGCTACATCCGACGAGATAACCAAAAAGACAGGGTGGACGCCGAAACTCGTAAGGAAATCGCCGATAGAGTCCGACACGATAAGGACAGTAAGAAAAACCCTTTACGAAAACAGCGACGACCGGCAGAAGATACTGAAGGCGGTCGGCAAAAAGATATACAGGAAGCCGGCGGCAGAGTGCGACTGGATACGAGTCACGCCGCTTGGCGGTGCGCAGGAGGTCGGAAGGTCCGCGTTCCTTCTGCAGACGCCCGAAAGCAACGTGCTGATAGACTGCGGGATAAACGCGGCGGCATCCGGTGCAGGCCGCTATCCGGACTTCAGGGCGGCAAAATTAGCGATGGACCAGCTGGATGCAGTCATAATTTCTCACGCTCACCTTGACCACTGCGGTTTCCTGCCGTACCTTTTCAAGTACGGGTATAACGGGCCGGTCTACTGCACAGAGCCGACAAGGGACCTTATGACGCTCCTTCAGCTCGACGCGGTCGAGATCGGAACGAGGGAAAACAACGAACTGCCGTTTTCACCGAAGGACATACGCGAGGTCGTAATGCACACGATCCCATTGGAATACGGCGAGGTCGCGGACATCACCCCGGACATGAGGCTCACTTTGTACAACGCGGGCCACATATTGGGCTCTTCCATGGTTCACCTGCACATCGGCGAGGGGCTTCACAACCTCGTCTACACAGGGGACCTGAAATTCGGGGACACGCGGCTTCTTGAGGCGGCAAACAGCGATTTCCCGCGGGCTGAAACCATGATAATAGAGAGCACCTACGGCGGGCGCTATGACATACAGCCGCACCGGAGGGAGTCCGAAACCGAGCTCATGAATACGATAAAAGAGACCGTGAAAAACAAGGGGAAGGTCCTTATTCCGGTTTTCTCGGTAGGGCGCTCGCAGGAGGTAATGATGGTCCTTGAGAACTTTTGCAGGCGAAAAGAACTTGAGGTTCCGGTCTACCTTGACGGCATGATATGGGAGGCAACGGCCATACACACACATTACCCGGAGCACCTGAAGCGCTACGTGAAGCACAGGGTATTCAACGGGCAGAACCCGTTCCTGGCCGAGGCGTTCGAGAACGTGAAGGGCAGGAACCGGATGGAGATAATCGAAAGCAAAGACCCGTGCGTGATTTTAGCGACATCGGGGATGATGACCGGCGGCCCGTCGGTCGAGTACTTCAAGCAACTTGCCGCCGACAAGAACAACTCGCTCGTTTTCGTCGGTTATCAGGCGGAAGGCTCCTTAGGCAGGCGGCTGCAAAACGGCCTTAAAACCATTCCGGTCGATGACAACGGAAGGACGAAAACCATAAACGTGGAAATGGCTGTGAAGACCATAGAGGGGTTTTCAGGCCACGCGGACAGGAGGCAGCTTCTTGGCTACGCGAAGAAGATCCACCCGAAGCCAAAGCGGGCGCTCGTCGTGCACGGCGAGGCAAAAAACGCGATTAGCCTCGCTTCGACATTCTACGAGATGTTCCAGATAGAATCAAGCGCGCCGAGGAACCTGGATACGATAAGGTTGATGTAATGGCACGTTTCGCATTCGGCTCAATCATACTGATTGAAATTGATATACTTTGTGCGACTTAATTTCTAGTTTTTTTAAGCAAATTTATCACAAGGATGATAACAACACCGGACAATATAATTTGGACTGTATGTAAAACGTTTATCCACACACTATATCTTGAACAGGTGTTGATTTTACTTTGTAGGCCAGATCGGTAATCCCAAGTTGCCTTTTGCAATACGTTAAACGTATTAGCAAGGGAATCTGTCCCGTTGTGTGTTTTGTTTAGGGCATCATCCATGAAATATTTCGTTGTATACACATTACTAAACTGTGAAACACGGAAGAAAAATTCTGTGTTATTTGCATCAATAAGCATAATTTCATCCACACAATTATCCCTCCAGTATATAAAAACCGAATTGATTACTGCAAGCAAAGATATTATAGCTACTAATAGTGCAATAATTGCTTCCAAACGAGGTTTTTTCATTTTGTTGATTAAATTCCTTTAGATTACAAATAGATAAACACAAAATGCCACTAACATCAAACTTCACGCGGCCGGACCTTTTGCTCGGGCTTCTTATCCTCCTGCCGCTGATACTCCTATACTTCCTGAAGCCAAAGCCCCGCTACATAAAGCTCCCCACCACCATGTTCGTCATGAAGATGGAGCGGATGAAGCTGCGCTCGTTTTTCAACCGCTTCGTCCGCGACCCGCTTTTGATATCGCAGATCCTTATCATATCGGTCCTCGTCCTTGCGCTGGCTGGGCCGTTTTTTATATCGCACGGGCAGAAATCCACGGACGAGGTAGTGTTTGTCATCGACGCGTCGGCGAGCATGCAGGCGACCGACGTTTCACCAAGCAGGTTCTCTGCCGCTGTGCAGAAGGCAAATGAGATACTCGGGGGCTGTTCCGAGGACTCCAAGATAAGCATAATACTTGCGGAAAACATCCACCAGGTAATAGTGCTCGACCACGGCACGCCGGCGCAGGCGCAGGCGGTTCTCAACACGATAGAATGCTCGGACACCCCGTCGAACATAGGGGACGCGCTGCTTCTGGCAAAGGATTTGGTGGTTGAGGAAACCCCGAAAATATACGTCCTGTCGGATTTCGCCAGCCAGGAAGGGACCGATGTCCTGGCAGCAAAACGCCTTGCATCTTCCAAAGCCGAGGTTTCCCTCATAAAAATATCCAAGGGCGGCGACAATACCGGGATAACTGATTTCAAGGCCTACAGGACGACGAAAAGCAGGGACAACGTCTACCTTGCGTTTACAGTGAAGAACTTCGGGGTTGAAAAGCGCAATGCCGATGTCAATGTAATGTTCGACAACGTCCTGATTTCCTCGGAGAACGAGACAATAAAACCCGGGTCAGAGGAGATGTTCTACCTCAACGGAAGCGTCTCGAGGGATGAGCACGTGATCAGCATAACGCTCAAGCCCGAAGACGACATGGATGCGGACAACAAGGTGTCGGTTTATGTTCCCCCAATCAGACAGCATAAAGTGCTTCTTTTGACATCGGGGCAAAAGGACTCCTATTTGAGGTACGCCCTCGAGGCCCTGTCGGATTCGGGAATTGATTTAACGGTGGCCCCCCCACCGGTGGAGTGCGGCGCAAACCGCGTGTTCTGCGACCTCAGCGCTTATGAGGCAATCATTTTAGGGACGGTTCTGGAATCAAAAACGGAGTTTTTCGTGCCCGGCGACTTCGACCAGATAAATGGATTTGTGAACAAAGGAGGAAACCTCATAGTTATGGCGTCGCCGTCGGTTAAAAGGCAGACGGAAACAATCAAGGACATGCTTCCCGTGGAACTTGGGGAGGTAATCCACAAGGACGATTATATAGAAAAAGAGTTCGACCACGAGGTCCTGAAGGACGTGCGTTTTGAGAACTCCGTCGTTAAAATCTATCTGGAAGCACAGCCCGCCAACGGCTCGACGACGCTACTTACCGCGGATGGAAAACCGATGCTGTCTTTTTGGGACAAGGGGGGCAAGGTCGCGTATATGGGGATAAACCCCGACCCAGAATGGAGCAATATCTACATCTCCTCGTCGTTTCCTATACTGTGGCTGCAGCTCATCGAATGGATGGGCAAAAGCGAAACGGAAACCACTGGCAACCTGCCGGCAGGCACGTACTATTACACCCCGCCGGGTTTCAATATAAGTACGCCTTCGGGCGCTACGACAGACAAGAACCTGATCCTTGACAAGATCGGGCTTTATAGGGTGGGCAGCGAAAAAATATTCGTCAATCTGGTGAACGAGAAGGAATCCAACATAACGAGCATCGCTATGGATGGGACGGAAATCTCAGGCGGGAAAAAGGCGGTTGACGTGAAAGAGCAGCTCTACAAATACCTTCTTGCGGCCGCCGTGCTGCTGCTTTTGGTCGAGATGGTGCTTTACCGCAGAAGGGGGCTTATCTGACTTAGTGCAAAATGAAAATTGCAAATTTGTAATTTTAAATGCAAAAACTTTAATATTCTGCACATCTTTTGTGCACAATATTTAAATATACGAAGGCAAATAGTAACATGGAAGAGAGACACAGGCGGTTATTGCATAAACAGAATCCATTATGGGCGGGCGAAAAACTTAGAACGCCAACGTTCAAAAGAGACCTCTTTAACACATTGGGTGATTATCTTGGCTACAAGCAGATAATAGCAATCAACGGGCTCAGGAGGGTTGGCAAGACGACCCTGATGAAACAACTCATCGAGATACTCCCCGAATCGGTTGAGAGTAACAACATCTGCTACATCTCGTTCGACGATAGGGATTTCCAAAAATATGAAACTGCGGACGACCTGATAAATTACTTTATGCAGTTCTCAAATACAGGCGGAAAACGATACCTTTTCTTGGATGAGATACAAAAAGTCCCTGACTGGCCCCACCTTCTGAAGACATATTATGACCTCGGAGACGATTTGAAGATAATAATCTCAGGTTCATCAAGCATTGAACTGAAAAAATACAAAGAAACACTAGCGGGCAGGATAATCACACTGAACCTTCCAATCCTCACGTTCGGCGAGTTCGCAAGATATTTCGGGATGGACTGCAAGGTGGACATCGGAAGTGCTAATGAATACGACACAAAGATACTTCCAATCAAAGATAAATATTTCCTGCTCTTCCATGAATATCTGGTAAAGGGGGCCTTCCCGGAACTTCTGGAAATAGGCGAAGCGGATTTCATAAAGAGGTACATATCAGAGTCCGTTGTCGAAAAGGTAGTCGCAGATTTGTCAAGGGAAATCAAACCCGAAAGAGAAAACATCGTCTACGAACTGCTCAGAATATTCTCGAGGAATACCGCGCAACCCTTTGAGATAACTACACTCTCAAACGCGTTAGGGGTTAACAGGAATATCATGTCCAGATATGTGGGGCTTCTTGAGAAGGCATTTCTTATCAAAACCGCATATAATTTCACGGCGAGCGTAGTGAAACAGGTTCGCATGAGCAAGAAGGCATATATTGCGCACAGCTCAATTGCATTATCCCTTCTTGATTACCCACCGGATACCGTAAATTTTGAGGAGATGAACATAGGCCATCTGGTTGAATCCGTCATAATGGGCAGTTTGCCAAACGCGTCATTCTGGAGAACGCCGCAGAAAGACGAGGTAGATATAATCATCAACGGAAAGAAACCATTACCAATCGAAGTCAAATACAAAAACAATATAACCCGGAAAGACATGAAGGGCATTTTAAAGTTTATGGACCGGTTCGGGGTTAACGAGGGTATTATAATAACAAAGGATTTGTTCAAGACCGAAGACATGAAGACATCAAAGACCGAAGACCTGAAAACTATAAGATATGTGCCTGCGTGGCTATTTTTGTTGGCAGACCATAATCCTGCAAGGAGTACTTGATTACAAAGGAATATTTCAAATTGAAAAAGTCAAAGTTAAAAATAAACAACCGCCGACTGAAGTCGGCGGTATTTTGCCAGCGTAGTTACGCTG
>MCBF01000001.1:654331-658657 GCA_001742785.1 Candidatus Altarchaeales archaeon IMC4 | reverse complement strand
GATTATTTGAGAGATCATTTTCATTACGGGCTCGATGTCTGACGACCCCATCGATGCGGAATATCCATAATTCCCTGCGCCAATTTCGCTCATTAACTCCTCCATCGTCTTGGCGTTTTTTGCCTCATCCGGAAGAGACACGTCGACCGGCGCGTTATAGTCGTACATCTCTGCATCCGAATCTATCACCATATTAACTGTGTCGCCTGCCGTTTCTTTACTTCCGATCGTCATATTAATGTGCGCCTTGTCCCGGGTTATGAAATACGTATCCTTTGAAATCCAGAAGGTTTCCGTATACTCCTTGAATTCAAACGTCATGTCATCAGTGCCGCTTCCTCCTGCAAGGGAATTCCCAATTGCGTTTTTGACGTATTTCTCAAGCGAGTCCTCTTGGGGAGTTACCTTTACTATCCACGAATCCACGCCACGTATCGTTTCTTCGCCCAAAAACTCAAGCGTTGCATCACCTATAAGCTCCATCTCCTTTTCAAGCTGGCTTTGGGCACCCCACAAATCCGTGCCGGTTTCCTGCTCCATCTTGATCCACTGCGTTTCGCCGGAACGCGGGTCTGCCGTCGCCATGTACATCGCATTGCCAATAAGATACATTGTCGTGTTCATTTCGGTGCCCATCATCGACATGCTCATGTCCATCCGCATCTTCTTATTTTTCGCGTCGGCGATTATCTTGGCTGTCGTTGGAATCTCCATGGTCATGCCTTCCTGATTAATGCTCATGTCCATCTGCATATCCACCTTGTATGACTGTGTGTTTTTTGCGGCTTCGAGCACCTTCGCCTTTACTTCTTCGGGGCTTTGGTTGTCGGTACAGCCGGAGATTATCACAATTCCCACGAGCATTATGCTCATAATCAGTTTTGCATTCATTTTGTTGTTTAAGAGTTACGTTTATGATTGGGTTTGGCGGTATAAAAATGTTGCGGTTACGGCTTAATCTCCTCGGCCTTTTCAAGTATCTCCTCTTCGTTTAGCGTCTTGACCTGCCGGCGTTCCATCAGGATTTTTCCGGCTACGATAACGGTATCGACGTCTGCGCCGCTTGCGGAATAAACCAAATGCGATTCTATGTTGTGAACCGGCCGAAGGTGTGGCTTTTTAAGGTCAACTAAGATTATGTCGGCATCACGGCCCACCTCGAGCCCCAAGTTTAATCCGAGGGATTTGTAGGCGTTTGTGGTTGCCATCTGAAGCGCCTGCCTTGCGGAAACCGCCGTCGGGTCAAGCGCGGCCACCTTGTGCAAAAGCGCTGCCTGCCTCATTTCGCCGAACATGTCCAGGTTGTTGTTGGATGCGCACCCGTCGGTCCCGAGAGTTACCGGTATCCCTGCGGCGAGCATTTGGGCAACCGGCGCCACCCCCGATGCCAGCTTCATGTTGCTTGTGGGGTTGTGGGAAATCGTTGTGTTGTTTTTTTTCATGAGTTGAATCTCGTGTTCATTCAGATAAACACAATGCGCGGCAAGCACGTTGCCGCCCAGAAAACCGATGCTGTCAAGGTATTCCACGGGCCTTTTTCCCTTCTCTTTCTTTATCTGTTCGGCCTCGCTTTTTGTTTCCGAGATGTGGATGTGAAGCATCGCGGCGTGCTTTTGCGCTAACTCTTTTGAAGCAATAAGGGTCTCCTCGCAACAAGTGTACGGCGCGTGCGGGCCGACCATCGGCTTTATCATTTCGTCTGGGGGGTTGTTCCTCAAAAACCGCCCGGCAACTTTGAGCGCATCGCCTGCTTCGTACTGCGGCGTCTTGAAATCAAGGACAGCCTGCGCAAGGTATGCCCGAAGACCGGATTCCCGCACTGCCTCTGCGGTTGAATCCATAAAGAAGTACTGGTCTGCAAAGCATGTCGTACCTGATTTTATCATCTCAAGGCAGC
Source organism: Candidatus Altarchaeales archaeon IMC4 (assembly GCA_001742785.1). Taxonomy (GTDB): domain Archaea; phylum Altiarchaeota; class Altiarchaeia; order IMC4; family IMC4; genus IMC4. The sequence continues at coordinate 656,760 of MCBF01000001.1, read as the reverse complement.
CGAGCAATGAGCCCGTGCGGCAGAATTCCCCCCCCAGATATTTCCCTTCTGCGGGCCAGATGTGTTTGTTGAGCCAATCCGAAAGGGGCAGGTCGTCTGCCATCCCTCGAAACATCGTCATCGCAAGGTGGGTGTGGGTGTTCACAAGGCCGGGGAGCGCCGCCATGCCCTTTGCGTTTATGACGTAGTCTGTGGTTTTTGGTTTTCCGACCTCAGAGATTTTTCCGTCTGAAACCAGAATTGATTTTTCCGCACCGCCAATCAGGCAGTCCTTTATGAGAATTTCCATTACATTAATGAATTTGTTCTGGCTGTATTTTAATGTTAAATCCGAAAGATTAACATGAAATTGTCCCAGTTTAAGACCGCCCTCTCGAAGGTGCGCTGGAAATCGGTTATCGCGCTTCTCGTGGTTCTGGCTGTCCTTGCTGTCGCACTGAACTCGTTTATACACCCCGACTGCACTGCTAAGGACGGAATATGCATAAATGTCTGGGCGGACCCGGACAAGATAAACGTATATGAGGGCAGCACCGTCTGGGTTGACGTGAAAAACGTCGGCGAAGAGGTTATGGAAGTGAGTGTTGATTTGAAAGCATGGGACGAGAGCCTGCGTTTCAAGGGAGGGGATAGTAATTTTGTTTTAAACAACGACAGCGCGGTCGTTTCCATCGCTCCCGGAGAGAACCGAAGGGTTGATTTCGCGATGAAACTCGTGGGCGCCAAAAACCCAGGTAAGTACCGGATAGACGTGCTGGCGCACTCCGTGTCAAGGGAAGTCGAAAAAACACTCTACCTTGAAGTCGTGAAGGTTTAGGTGGTCACGTCAAGAAATTTGCAACGCAGATTTGTGTTCCTCGAAACTCTTTGAGTTTCGCGTACATACTACGACAGGAACTTCTTCGCAAGCGAAAGCAGGCTCGGCGCCTTTGTCAAAAGCGTTTTGAACAGGAACCTGTAGTTCCCGTCGGTCAGCTTCGTTATGTCTTCTCCCGAGACAATATCCGCCGCTTTGTTCATGTCCTCGTCGGTAAGCTTCTCCAAAAACGCCCTGAGCTTCAGGAGCTTTTTCATCTTCACGCCGTCGGTTTCCCGCCACTTTTTTTCATATGCGTAAAGCTTCTCCCTTGAGGTATCGTTTTCCTTCAGGGCTTCGACCGCCGCCTTTGCACAAAGCGCGCCCGAGTTCATCGCTATCGCAATCCCTCCGCCGTGAATCGGGTTCACAAGCTGCGCGGCATCGCCGATTATCATGAAGTTGTCTGCGACAAAGGTTTCGATCGAGGAGCTTACCGGGACCCCGCCCGCGTTCATCTCTATCGCGCTTGCGTTTTTGAATACCTCGGGCCTTGATTCTATGAATTTGTCCAGATAATCCTTTGCCCTTTTTCCGTCTTCTGACATCGAGCCGAGTATGCCGATGCCCACGTTTGCCACATCCTGCCCCTTAGGGAATATCCACACGTAGCCCTTGGGGGCTAAGCTGTTGCCGAAGAATATGTGAAGCACGTCGGGGTCTATATTCAGGCCTGCCATCTCGTACTGGAACCCTGAGTGATAGTCTGATAATTTGTTTGTGGTATTAATGCCTGCGGATTTTGCAATCCTTGAATCGACGCCGTCCGCCGCAACCACGATTTTTGACCGTATCTCGAATTTCTCGCCCATTTGCTCGGCCGTTATCCCTGCGATTTTCCCGCCGTCTTTTATGACATCGAGGGCGCAGGTCTTGACCATGTACCTTGCCCCTGCCCGTATGGCGTCTGCCGCAAGGTGCTTTTCAAAAATCTTGCGCTCAAGGACGTATCCTGTGGCCGGCTCAAGCGCTGGCTTCTTTTCGCCGGAGTAGATGGCGTCCATCACGTCGTCCGGGACCTTTCTCTGGTCTATTTTCAGTGACTTGCCATTTGGGAAATATATCACTGCTCCGTATATTCCTTTTGCCGCCCAGCGCGGGTCCGGCTTTACCCCCACATTTAAAAGGCCTCTGACGTTTATTCCCTCGGCGCAGCGTTTCGGTGGCCCGATTTCCTGCTTGCGCTCAACGACCAGAACGTCAAATCCCGCCTTCGCTATGTCCCGCGCCGCGATGCTTCCTGCGGGGCCTGCACCGACGATTACGACATCGCACGATTTATTTTGCATCTTTTTCAAGTGCCCCGGCCGGGCAAAATTTAACACATACCCCGCAGCGTGTGCAGTTTTCGCTTATGCGAATCTCCGTTTCCCTCAGATCCATTGCATTCTGCGGGCATACGCCAACACACCCCCCGCAGTAGCAGCACCTGTCTTTGTTTATCTTTGGGATCTTTACCACCCTAGTTAATAATTTGCGGTTGTCTTAAAAAATTTANGTTGTGGCCAGGGTAATGTTCCGTTCTTTCAGGTATTTGCGAAGGGCATCTGTTTTGTCCCTGATTTCCGATTCG
>MCBF01000001.1:635663-654231 GCA_001742785.1 Candidatus Altarchaeales archaeon IMC4 | reverse complement strand
GGTGATAGATTCGGATGCAGAGATGTACGACTATAACGCGACCGGTCGACGTGTCNCTTCCGGATGAGGCAAAAAACGCCAAGACGATGGAGGAGTTAATGAGCGAAATTGGCGCAGGGAATTATGGATATTCCGCATCGATGGGGTCGTCAGACATCGAGCCCGTAATGAAAATGATCTCTCAAATAATCGACGAGGGGTTTTCTGAAATGGAGGTTTCGGATATTGTAAATCTGGCCAGCGGGCTTGAGGTTGACGAGATGGAAACCCGCGATTTTCAAATAACCTACAAAGGAAAACCTGCTGGATTACATATTGATATGTACATAGACGACATAGAGTCGCCCGTAAATATGTACTTCTATGCAGATACCACCACCGAATTGATTGATGAAATTGAGATTTTGATTGGAGAATACATGGAGGCATCTGGTACGGAGGGGTTAATGAGTGGATATTTTGAGGAAATGCCGGATGCTCCGGAGGACGTGGACGAGCAACCGATAGATGTGAATCTGAACGAAACTCTTGCGGGAATGCCAGATAGGCGAGGTCCCTGAGGTGGCGTAAAAACCAAAATTAAATCCTGCGAAGGATACCTAAAAAACAAGTTAAGGCACCATCGTCTCTTTTAGGTACTCCAGCACCCTTTTCCTTTTTTTCAGGGATTCTTCATACGCCCCCTCAACGGCGGCGTTCATCTTTTCAAAGTCGGCAGGCGTTTTCTCCCCGACAAGTTTTTTTATCTTTGTGTAACCAGACTCCCTGAACAAGGGGGCAAGCCTCTTTTTTCTGCCGCCCCCGTCAACTATGAACGCCTCACACCCTTTTGTTACCTCCCCGACCACCGCAATCCTGACGCCGGATTTTGAAACCACTGCCATAATCTCCTCCGTATGCTCTGGCCGGACAAACAGCATGAGCGCGTCAATCGAAACCCCTAGGGGGTCGATGTCAAGTTTTTTCAGAAGATTCAGGATATTCGGGTTTACAAGCCTCATCAACTTCTCTTCGTAAAAAACCAGCCCGCACTTTGCGGATTCGCAGACCTCGTTGGCGTCGCCCCGGATGCCCCCGTTTGTGACATCGAGCATCGCGTCTATCTTTTTGGCCAGCCCCGCATCAAGCAGGGCGTTTGCCGCCTTTATGAAGTTCAGGTTCAGGGTTTCCTTGACCACGTCAAAGTTTCCGGAATAAATCGCGGTTGTCGCTATCGTGCCGCCGCCCGCGCCCTCGGTCATCAGGACTGTGTCGCCGGCCCGCACGTTCTTCCTTTGCGTTATTTCCCTCCTCGATTTCAGCACCCCGACGCACCCGACGCAGGAGACCATCCTCTGCCCGATTACCATGTCCCCGCCGGTGCGCAGCGTCGAGCCTGCAACAATCGGGACCTCAGTAAGTTCCGAAACAACCGAAACCCCGGAGACGAAATCAAAAAGCGCCCCTATATCGCCGTCGTCGGAGAGGTGCAAATCGTCAAGCAGGGCGGCAGGCCATGCGCCGTTCACCATGACGTCGCGGATTGCAGCCCTTGCCACGTGGAACCCCGCGACAAAAGGGTACTCGGACAGGCGGGAGTGCGTGCCGTCAACCGCGACCACTAGGAAATCTCCGGAAGCGGTTTTCACAACGCCCGCGTCATCCTGCGCATCAGGCCCGACCTCTGCGGCTGAACCAAGCGAGGCGAGTTTTCCGATTTTGCGGTGAACGATAAAATCGCCGACCCCGCGCGAGCCGACCCCGAACTCGCCCATCGAAACCCCGGATTTCGGAAACGACAAGAGGGTGTCGGCGAAAGCGTCCCGCCCGCCGAGGGTCATTTTGACCTCATCGACTACGGCGGATGCGAGAAGTCTTGCCCTCTTTTTGTCGGCGGGGTTTCCATCGAATTTTATATCCAAAATAGATTCTGCCAGTTTTTCAACGATGTCTTTTTCAGGCATTCCCCTGCCGAACCCGCGCCTTGCGAAACCCTCGATGTCCATATTGTTTCACTGTAACGCCCTTGCCTTGAAAAACAGATTTTCCGCCCACTCCAGGTGTTTTTCAAGTTCTTCTTTGTCAAACGAGGCACCGTACGTGTATGCCGCCTGATGCAACTCGGATGCGGCCGCCAAATAGAAATCGTGTTCCTGCTTAGATATTTTTCTTTGTTTTAGCAAGTTATCCCGTATCAGATACTGGAGTGCGAGCCGCCCGACAAACTGCTTCCCGCGAAGATAATATCGGATTTTATCCGCACCGTTGAGGTAAAGCAGGGCTTCCATAACGGTTTCGATTGCGCGGAATATCTCTTCCGCCGCGGGATAAAGCCGATCGTTTTCCATATTGCCTCGTGCGGACCCCAGATATTCCTCTGCCTTAATCAGGCACCAATTTGCCAAATCCTCTTGGTTTTTTGCCATACAATACCTTTGCGTTAGCGTGAATTCCTATAATAAATTTATTTCCTTTAAGATATTCCATATATTCGTCAGAAGTCAAAACAAGAGGGTAGCAAACAATACCATATTCCGGGACTATGCTGTGGTTTATGTACTCCAAAAGGTGATTCTTAATCACGCCTGCCTTTTCGTTGACTACGAACAACAGGTCGATATCACTTGGTCCATGAACTAAGTCGGAACGCGCCCCTTTGCCAAGTACGCTCCCCGTCAAAAGGACTGCCTGAATGGCGTTCGGATGTTCTTGGATTATATACTCGGTGATCTTATCTGCGATTTCCATATAAACATCATTCAGGTCTTTGAACAGGTCTCGAAGCGGAGGATACAAAAAATGCCGGGCGTTTATCTGGTACCTTTTTGTTTTTCCCACACGCTCTATTGAAACAAGGCCTGCCGCAACAAGGTCCGGCAGTTGGCGGTTAATCTCCGATACCGAGGTGTCTGCCTCCTTTGCCAACTCTTTTTCGATGTATGCCCTCGCAGGATCCTTGAGCAAGATGTAAATTGCGTTTATCTTGGTTCTTGTTCCCAATATTTTATCCAGATACATTTTTTGTTTTCCGAATTATATTTTGGAAATCCGAATTTAAAAATACGGATTTCCACACTTTTTTGAACCCGCGCCTTGCGAAACCCTCGATGTTCATCACAACCTCCCCCCGCACTCAGCACAAACCCCGTCATCCTTCGGATTAGCCGTCCCGCACTTCTGGCACACCGTGTACATCACGATCTTATTTTCCTTTTCGGGCCGCCGACCCCCCCTTAAATCAGAAAACGAGGCGAACCACGCCCCAGAAGCAAGCCGCGAGCCGATCCCCGCAGTCAAAATCCCAAGGCAGTAATCCAAAACCAGAATAAGCTGGAACACAATGTTAATGTCCTTCAGGAAAAAATCCCACGCAAGGAAAAAGCCGCACCCGGCAACCGCGGCGCCCGTATAGAAGCTTCGGATTCTAACCCGCCGCCCGACAAACCAGCCGACGAGAAGCCCGCCGAATACCGGCACCCAGCCGAAAACAGCGTAAAGTACCGCGCCGAAAACGACCGCGAATATTGCGGATATCGTGTTTTTCAACAGCATTGTCTTCACCGGTTAGTTGATAATGAGATTCCTTCTTTTTAATTCAAAAAAGCATTTCGCGCAGGCGCGGGCGTCCACCATAGCGTCGTGGGCGTCTTCGAAGTGGTGCCCGAAGAGCGTGCGGTGGAGCTCGGACAGTTTCGGCCATTTGTAGCCGTAGCCCCTCGGGTTCGGCAGCCTGCAAAAATACGTGGATTTTTCCTGCGTGCATATTTTCGGTATCCCCTGCAAGCAGTTGTCAATCCCCTGGCGCAGAAACTCGGCGCCGACGATCATCTCATCGAATTTCATGTTGTGGGCGACCAAAAATTCCGACCGGTTTATCCCCCCCGAAAATTCATCGAGGGCGGCGTTAAGTTCTACTCCGTCGCGCGACGCCCGCTTTGTTGAAATGCCGTGAATCCTTGTGGCATCTTCCGGTATTTCAAACCCCTGCGGCTTTATGATGCGGCACTGCGAGGAGAGTTCCTGCCCCTCTTCGTCAAAAACGAGCCACGCAATCTGAACAAGGCGCGGCCAGTTGTCAAGGTCGTCAATGGGTGCCTTCCAGTTTTTCGGAAGCCCCGTAGTTTCGGTGTCGAAAACCAGATACATTTTATTATATGATTGCAAATTACAAATTGAAAAATGGTTAACGCAGCCTCTCAAACCCAACATTGAAATTTGCAACCCGAACCAACCCAAATTTGCTTTTGCAGTTTGACTTTTGCATTTTCATTCGGTTACCTCGACCCACTTACCGTCCCCCTCCCACAGTTTTACCGAGCAGACAACAACCTTCTTTTTCAGCTCGGAAAATATCCACGCGGCGATGTTCTCGGCGGTCGGGGCTTCAAAAATTTCGTTGAGGTTTTTGTGGTCCAGTTTTTCCATGACCACCTCGACGTTCCCCTTCAGTTCGTTGAAGTCCATCACCATCCCGTTGCCCTTGATTTTCCCGGACACGCACACCTCAAGCTTATAGGTGTGCCCGTGCATGTTCTCGCACTTGCCCTTGTAGTTCGGCAGGTAGTGCGCGGCGTCGAAGTAAAATTCCCGGCATATTCTTGGAGTCATTTTAGTCAAACGAATAATCGGCGTTATTGTCTTTGCAGTCTTTTAATCTCTGCGTTTATTTCGTCAATTACTTCCGGATTATGAATTATCTTATTTTTACCCTCGGTTATCGAAATAATATAAAACACCTTTCCGCCGTATTTTGCGGTAAATTTTTCGTGCGTTTTTTTCTGTTGTTCTCTCTCATTGATTATTTGCGTAATATATTCAAATCCTGCAGGTTTTATTTGAAGGCCGATATATTTTTCGTGAATTTTAATAAAATAATCCACATTATACCCCCTATCCCATTCGTCAGGTGCGGGTTCAATTTTAACTCCGAGAATATTTTCAAGTTGCCCATATATTGTTTGAATCTCTGATTGATAACCCTCAAAAGTTCTATTTATAACCAGATTGTATATAAAGTCTATACAATCCTCTTCGGTAACATCTTCTATTTCGGCCTTACAGACATCAGTAACTTTAATAAATAATGTTTTCCCGAGTTGCTCAAGGTGCTGTTTCGAATACGCTTTGTCTAAATAAAATTTTTCCCAATCCTTTAGTGTCTTTGGGGCACATTTTCTAATTAACTCTGCAACGGGCCCAACTTTACTTTTTTTGGTTAGTCCCCCTCGCATATTCGCTTGATTTAATATCCACTCTTTAGCCATCTTACACGCACGCCACCACAACCTTCATGAAGCTGTTTTTATACTTAAACTCCTGCCCACCGATTTCTGAAAACCCCTGTTTTATCATCTCTTTATTAATAAAAATTTTGTTTTTCAGATATACGTATGCAGGAATAGCACCATCTTTATTTTTTGGTTTGGATAACAAATCAAATTTGAGAAACACCTGCTTCCCCTTTACGTATTTTTCTAGATACTCAATTGCCCATTTAGCTTTTTCTGGAATAACATGAATACCCAACAGATTCACGGTAAGCCCGGTGTCCAGTTCAATCGTATCCTCATTTAATATCCTTGATACTTTGTACATCCCCCCTCTTTCAAATTTGAATTTTTCAGGATTGATTATCGGCTTTGCATCTTGGATATTTGGGGTATAATCCATATCTTCGTGTACATCCAACCGTTCTGCCTTCTTGGTAATCTCTATTTTGTTGGCCGCGGGCATCAATGTGTTGTTTAATCCTATTTTTTCCTTGATGACCGGCAAAAACCCCTCATTTATCTCATATCCAATGGAGTTTCGACCCAAACCTAACGCCACTTTTGTCGTAGTTCCGCTTCCCAAAAACGGGTCTAAAACCATATCCCCTACAAAAGTAAACATCTTGATTAATCTTTTTGGAAGTTCATCCGGGAACATTGCAATATGTTCGTCCTGTCTTACTCCATTAAAATACCAATGGCCCAGAAAATACTCCTTCCACTCATCCTTTGTTAATTTTGATTCCTCTTTTACTTCTTTGGATGCCGTCTTCATGCCCGGCTTTTTGAATATCAGTATGAATTCATAATCAAGTTCTATCATTCCGTTGGGTGGGTGCGGGTAAGAACCCATGACCGATGCGCCGCCCGTAGTGTTCATCGTCGTTTTCTTCTGCCAGATTATGGAACCCATGTAATCAAAGCCAATCTTTTCACACTGCACAATAAACTCGCAGTGCAGGGGTGCGATTTTATATCTTCCGTAAATTATGCTCCTCATGAACTGGTCGCCAATATTTATGCACAATCTCGTTCCCGGTTTTAATGTCCTGAAACATTCTTTCCAAACAAGGTAGAGGTTTTTCAGGTATTCATGCAGGGATTGGCCGTATCCAATCTGGTTTTCAACACCATAATCTTTTATGTGCCAGTACGGCGGCGAGGTAACAACCAGGTCTATTGATCCATTTTGCACCTCAACCATTTTTCTGCTGTCCCCCATGATTATTTTGTGCAGCGTATTCATTCCTAATCAAAACAGTAACAAACCTTGCTGAAACCGCTTTTCAACTCCCCAACATCCCGCTTCACTTTCCCAGGGCTTTCCCCCCCCAGCACAACCCGCTTGATCAACTGCGCAACCTCCTTCATCTCGGACTCCTTCATCCCGACGTGCGTCAGTTCCTGCACGCCGATCCTGATGCCCGAGGGGTCGCCGGTCTTGTCCAAGGAATCCCGCGGAAGCATGTTCTTGTTGAGTATGATGTTCGCCGCCTCTAAGTCATTGGCCACCTTCCTTCCGCCGCCGTTTTTAGAGATATCAACAAGTACTTGATGCGACAGCGTGAAGCCCTTGTGCTCGCACAGCACGTCGAAGCCCAGCTCGTGCATGGACTGCGCAAGCGCCTTCGCATTTTTCAATATCTGCGAGGCATATTCCGCGCCGAATTTTTCCATCTCGGCCAGCGCGACAACAAAACCCGCGACGTGGTGCAGGTGGTGGTTGCTCATAAGCCCCGGGAAAGCGGCGTTGTCGATTTTTTTTGCGAACTTGTTTTTGCACAGTATCATGCCTCCCTGCGGGCCGGGGAACGACTTGTGCGTCGAGGACGTCATCACGTCAGCTCCCTCCTTGAAGGGTTTCTGGAATTTCCCGCCTGCGATAAGCCCCGCGACGTGCGCCGCATCGTACATCATCACCGCGCCGATTTCGTCCGCAGCTTCCCTCATTTCCTTCAAGGGGTGCGGAAACAAAAAAACACTCGCCCCGAATATCATAATCTTAGGCTTTTCCCGAAGAACCATCTTCTTTGCCTCGTCAACGTCGATATTCATCTCCTCAATATCAAACGGATAGGCAACGTCCTTCAGCCCCATGACCCCTGCCGCGCTGACGTGGGTGTGCGAGATGTGGCCCCCGCACTCGATGTTGAGCCCTGAGATCTTATCGCCGATCTTCGCAAGGGCGTAGTAGGCAGTCAGGTTCGCAAGCGCGCCGGAAATCGGGACCATGTTGGCATGCTCGGCGTCGAACATTTTTTCAGCCATTGACATCGCCATTCCCTCGACCTCGTCAAAGACAGCAGTTCCCTGATAGAACCTGTTGAAGAGTTTTCTTCCGTCATCGCAGCCCCCTAACAAGCCCTCTGCATAGCGGTGTCCGAAATCCGAGGCAACCCCCATTCTGACGGCATTGGATGTAACGTTCTCGCTTGCGATCATATTCAGGCACGATGAGCGCCACGACTCATGCCTTTCCATCAGCCCAATAATTTTTTTGTAAGAGTCCATCTCCCGATATTTACATTGATTCAAGCCGCTTTATCCGATCTTCTATCGGCGGGTGGGTGCTGAAAAGTCCGCTTATGGCGTTCCTTCCGAAGGGGTTTGAGATATAAAGCGGCGCAGACGTCTGGTCCGCGGATTTCATCGGCTCCGCCTGCGCAATCTTCTTGAGCGCATCTGCAAGCCCCTTGGGGTACCTCGTGAGGAGCGCACCTGTCGCGTCCGCCATGTACTCCCTTTTTCTCGAGATCGCAAGTTTGACTAGGTGCGCAAATAGCGGCGCCAAAATCGCGACAACTACCGCAATTATCATAATAGCGCCGGAATTCTTGTCCCTCCTGCCGCCGCCGTGCCAGAACATCCGCGACGCAAATCCGGCAAGAAGACCGATGGCGCCGACCATGGCGATAACGAGCATCGTAAATCTTATGTCGTAATTTTTTATGTGCGAAAGCTCGTGGGCGATAACCCCCTCGAGCTCAAGGCGGTTCAGCCGTCCAAGAAGCCCGGTTGTTACTGCGACCGAGCTGTGGGCGGGGTCGCGCCCCGTTGCGAACGCGTTTGGCGAGGGGTCATCCATCACGTAAACCTTCGGCATCGGAAGCCCTGCCGCGATGCTCAGGCCCTCGACCGTGTTGTATAAGTACGGATACTCCTCTTTTTTCGCCTCCTTTGCCCCGTTGACGCCAAGTATCATCAGGCTTCCGAGGTAGTAGCTTATCATACTGTAAACCAGTGCCAAGGCAAGGATAAGGATTATCCCGAAGTCACCCATTCCATAGTATGCGCTGATTACCCACCCCAGCACATACATCACCGCAAAAAAACCCAAGAACAAAAGCCACGCGTTTCTCCGGTTCCGGGTTGTCTGGTCATATACGTTCATAATAGAATTTTAAATTTCAGAGATATTAAATAATTGTTGTTTGGTGTTATTTTAATACTCAAACACAATAACTATCATGAACCCGATATATCTAATCTTTGGCGTGATAATTCTTTTCGTGCTGGCGTTTGTCGTTATCTACAACGGTCTCGTAACCCTGAGGAACGGGGTAAAGAACGCATGGTCGCAGATTGACGTCCAGCTAAAGCGAAGGTACGACCTCATCCCGAACCTCGTTGAAACGGTGAAGGGCTACGCAACGCATGAAAAGGGAGTCTTCGAAGAGATCACAAAGGCGCGCGCCAACGCGATGAACGCGCAGGGGGCGGGCAATAAGGCGGCGGCGGAGAATATGCTATCGGGCGCCCTCAAGAGCCTTTTTGCGGTTGCGGAGGCGTACCCGGACCTTAAGGCGAGCACGAACTTCATGCAGCTTCAGGAGGAATTATCGGGAACTGAAAGCAAAATCGCATACTCAAGGCAATTCTACAACGATTCCGTGATGGCCTATAACATAAGGATCCAGCAGATTCCGTACAACCTGATTGCGGGGATGTTCGGCTTCGCTCAGGAGGAACAGTTTAAGACCGAGGGTGTGGAACGGGAAGCGGTTAAGGTTAAGTTTTAGTTCTTTATTTTTATTGTTTACTCCGCCCGCTGTCCCAATAAATAACTAAGGCATATACCAAAAATCTCGATTGAGCCACTTTTGTCTATAACAAAGAAATATCCCTTTTCTCTCCCATCTTTGTATATTTCAATCCCATTTTTGAAGCAATTATACGACAAGACCTTATTCAGAGGGATACTTATTGGTTTGCTTCTTGGACTTGGGTGTAGTAAAATCCTCTTATTTGTTATAATAAGAACTCCGCGTGATGTTTCAACCAGTTTAGTCTCTCTTTTTATATGCCCTTTATGGGAACCCACATGGTAACGAACCCCCTTCATGATAGTAAAACTTACACCATGCGATCCCCCCTCATAACCTAGACTAATCGACCTCATCTCTTTGAGTACGGCACTATCTGCATAGTGGATAATTTCCCCTTTTTTTAAGATTACTGGTGAGGCACCGTGTATATTTAACCCGTCTATAATTGGTAATTTGTTTTCCTCACGAGTAGAATAGATATAGGTGTGGGGTCTGAGGTATTCATCAAATTTAACATCACCATTTGTCAGATTTAATGATTCTTGGATTTTCTCTAGAGTCTCTATTTCGGCCTTATCAAATTCACTATCTGCTTCAAAATGATTAAATATCCGAAAATACAAATCTATCAACTCTTTTTTCTTCTGATTTTGTAAGAGTTCTAATTGTTGTGTTGTAACTTTCTTTCTTAACAATATTTCTTCCTCTGCTTTAGACAACTTAGACTCGTAAATATTCTTGCAATTAGCACACAATACCCCACCAGTAATAGTAGAGAGAAAGGATAGCTTTTCTCCACAATCCTTACAATTAGTCATTTATTATCCCACACACCCAATTATGTATTTGGGGGGGATTATTAATATTTAACCCCTCAATGTACCCAAACCCTCTACCCCAACCGCACCAAAGCGACTACAACCAAACCCATCAATATCCTCACTTCCCAAGCAACACAACCCTACTGTCCCTTTTCTCGTCCTTTACATCGTACCCGCTTTCCTCTGCAACCCTCTGCGCGAAATCCATGACCTCGTCGTTCGAGGGCATGTTCTCAAGGGTCAGGCGCTCCCTTGACGCGCCCACGAACATGTATGCCTTGACCTCGACAAAATCCGGCTGGGCGCGCCCGATTATCTTTGCGTAGCCCTGCGGCTCGACCATGTTCCAGCCCTTTACCATCGTCATGCGGATAACCCGGCGCGTGCCAAGGGACGGAAACAGGTCCATGGTCTCGTTAAGTTTCCCCCAGCAGGCGGAATCCAAGGGGTTGCAGAGTTTTCGGTAAATCTCCTCGTTCGGCGCATCCACCGAAAGGTACAACTGCGTCGGCAGGTTTTCCATTTTGGAAAGCCGCCCGGGCAGGGTGCCGTTGGTTACGAGGAATGTAGTGAAGCGCCTCCTGTTGAACTCGCCGACAAGCTCGTCGATTTTCGGGTAAATCGTAGGCTCGCCGGACAAACTTATCGCGGCCTGGTTCGGGTCCTGCGCCTGTGCGAGCTTCTTTTTGTTTACATCGGGGTTCCCGCCGAAGCCGCTCAGAAGCTTCCTCTGTGCCTCTATGGAATTCTCTATTATGAAAGAGGGGTCGTCCCACTTCGCCGGGGATTCGGTATGCTCAAGGCTCCTCCAGCAAAACAGGCATTTCTGGGTGCACGATGCAACGGCAGGCGTCATCTGAAGGCACCGGTGGCATTCGATGCCGTAAAACTGCTCCTTGTAACAGACCCCCTCGTCGCGGATGCTCTTCTTCGTCCATGCGCAAACCTTTACCGCGGAGTGGTTCCCTACCACCTTGTAGTTCTGGCGCTCAAGCAGTTTTTTGTATTTTGGGTCGACCATCGTATTTTATTTTTAAATATATGTTACAATAGATAAGGGTAAAATGGTCACGTATATAATCGCGCGCCAGCTGGGTGGAAAACCCGTGATAACTGTCAGCGGAGAGGAACTTGGAAGGTTGGACGACATCGTCGTGGATGAACACACTGGGGGGTTTATATCGCTTCTCGTTGAACCCCTTCCAGAAACGAGCGGGGCAGCATATCCTAAGGATCAGGACGGAAACCTGATGATCCCCTACGAAGCAGTCAACGGTGTCAGCAAGGTGATAGTGGTCAAAGACTAAACATCCCCGAACCTTTTTTGCACGAAATTTTTATCAAGCGCAAGCAGGAAATACCCCGCTCTCGGACCTTTGGTTTTGCCTATCAGCGACAGGTAAATGGAGTCAAACAGGCTGTTTGGCTCAAGGCCGATTGAGCGCGCGGTTTCGTATATCTTCTTGTGCAGTTCGGCGGGTTTGTACTTCTTATCAAGCTCGCCGGCAAGAATAGACAACCCCTCCTTCTGCTTCTCATCCAAGCAGATTCCGGAAACATCCTGCAGAAGCTCAAACCTCAGGTAGTCCGGCCCGAAGCGGCGGACCCAGTTTCCTGCGAGCCTTGTCCTTTTATCCAACCTGCCTAAATCAAAATCCTCGTAACCCTGATTGCCGAGCCGTTTTGCCGCCTCTTCCAGATCAAGGTTTGGTATCTGTGACATGACGGCGCACATCGTGAACGGGACTTGGAGTTTTTTCGGCCCGGAAACCTGCGACAGTTCATAGTGCCTTTTGGAGTCCTCGTCTGAGCCTGCGAAATACATGGCCTCAAGTTCGTCGTACTCGTCAACAAGGTTCGAAACCCTCCCAAGGTCTATGTCTCTTTGTTTCTTCAGAACCTTGTACATGAACGCCTTAAGCACTTCTGGTTCTGCGATTTCGAGCCAGTCGGAAAGCGTGATAACGTTCCCCTTTGACGATGAAATCTTCTCGCCGTTTAGCGTGAAAAACTCGTAGATCACCGGCATCGGCGGCTCCCAACCGAAGACATCCTTGCACACGATCTTCGATGTCCAGAAACTTCCCCCGGCCGAGGCGTGCTCCTTGCCAAGAGGCTCGCAGGTTACCCCGAAGTGCGCCCAGCGCATCGCCCACTCAACGCGCCACGGCAGTTTCCCGCCGCCTTTTTTTATGTCGCTTTCGCCCTCGAACCCGCAGCCTTCAACGGTGCCGCCCGATACCTCGGTGCGCTCGCAGACATAGCGGACGATGTCGCCCACCCTTGACAAAGGCTTCGTCGTTGAAATCCTTCCGCATTTCTCGCACACCGGGTTCCATGGGATGAAATCGCCCGGCAGCGGCTCCTGCCTGAACCCGTTAAGTATCTCGACGATTTTTTCGCAGTTATCAAGCGCAGTTTTTATCCCGCCGTAAAACTCGCCGTTTTTGTACATCTCTCTGCCCGATATTACTTCAGGGGCTGCCCCGAACTCGGAAAGGTCCGCTATGAACGGCTCGACGAAGTGATCGACAAAGTTTGCGTGGCAGCCCTCGGGGTCCGGGAGGTCATGTACCGGGAACCCCAGATAATCCTTCAGTTTCTCAAAGCCTCGCGGAACCTTGCGGAACGGGTCAGAGTCGTCGGCCACCCAGATAAACCTTGCATTTATGCCCTTGTCGGCAAGCGCCTTTCTTATCGCATCGCCCCTTATAACATCACTTGCATTGCCTATGTGCGGAATCCCGGATATGGACGTCCCGGTCTCGATTACGTGCGATTTTCCCCGCCTTGTCAGATCCTCTGCTGTTTTGTCTGCCCAGTGCATTGTAGCTTTTTGTGGTAAATATTAGTTTGACAGTCAGCTCGCCCATCAGTCATCATTGTTCAGCGGTTGTTCGCATCATCATCCTGTCTTTAGTTTATCTGATTTATAGAATAAAACAAATGCAGAATTGCCGCAGGTAAGAAATGGTTGGCGACAGTTCGCATCATCACAAGCGTTTCCGAGAATCGGATTATGCAAACCGAAAAGGTTTGCAGGAACGCAAAAGTGCAAAAGCACTTTTGGTTCCGCACGAATCTGTTGATTCGTGGGACACAAATTTCGCATATTGCGAAATTTCCTGTCCCGAAACTGCATTGCAGTTTCGCGGAAAGAAAAGGGCTGTTCTTATTTAGGTGCGCGGTTGGCGGCCATACCCGCGGGTTTAGTGCCGCTATGCCTAAAATAATCAAAAGTTATCGGCCAACAACTCATAATAACTCTGCGGGTGCTTACAAGCAGGACATACCTTCGGAGCATCCATTCCTTCGTGGATATATCCGCAATTCCGGCATTTCCATTTTACAATTTTGTCTTTGTTGAAGACCTTTTTGTTTTGAATGTTATCAAGCAACTTCCTGTATCTTTGTTCATGGTGCCGTTCAACTTCTGCAATCTCTTTGAATGATTCTGCTATTTCATCGAACCCCTCTTTTTTTGCTATTTTTTCGAACTGGGGATACAGCGCCCCCCACTCCGCCTTTTCTCCATTTGCCGATTCAAGAAGATTATCTGTTGTTGCCCCTATTTTTCCTGCAGGATAGGACGCAGTTATTTCACAATCTCCTCCCTCCAGATATCTGAAGAAAACCTTAGCATGCTCTTTTTCGTTATCGGCGGTTTCCTGGAATATTGCCGAGATCTGCTCGTAACCCTCTTTCTTAGCAACGGAAGCGAAGAACGCATATCTGTTTCTGGCCTGGCTTTCCCCTGCAAATGCCTTTAGAAGATTCTTTTCGGTTTCTGTACCTTTCAGCTTTTTTGCCATGATATATACTATTAACATTTGTTCTATTAATCCGTATTATAAATTATCCTACTTTATAATAGGACACAAAGATTTCCTTCCGCATGAATAAGCAAAACCCTATAGGTTTTGGTATCCACGCGAATCTTTCGATTCGCGGGACACCGAAACACATGGTGTTTCGCGTGTACTGATTTTGCCACTGCAAAATCATTATCAACAGGTTCATGGGACACAAAATTTGCCGCAGGCAAATTTTCTTGTCGGAAATTTTTCTTGTCTTTCGTTTCTGGCTCCACCTTCGCATTTGTTCGTAACTAACGAGAACTCGATTGCGTATAACGCCCCGCATTTAACGAAATTCCGCCGAAGGTAGAATTTGTTGAAGTCCCGAGGGGACGAACCGTAAAAAACCAGTTATGCACCCCCTCAGGGCCGAGGACCGAACGAGGCGAAGAGAAGTTCAAAACTGCGACCCTTCCTTGGTCCGTCCGTGTTGTTGCCCACATTCCGTCAAAAATTAGGGGGTGGGGGCGTCCGTAAAGCAAGTATTTTTCCCACGATTAGTTTTCCTTTTCTTCTAGGAGCCATTTCCGCAGAGGAACAAAATTTATTTTTATTCCCTCTATTTCTTCCCTGCCTTCTTTGTCCTTTGTTATTATCAATCCCTCTTTCAGACCCGTTTCTTTGGCGCACTCGACAAGACCATGTGTTTCGCGTTCTTTGGTTTTTTCGTTTTCGAGGTCTGATGTTACCTGTATTATCGTTTTGACTTTCAACCCTTCAGTTAATACGTAGTCTGATTCGCTGCCGTCCTTGTTCCTATAGTAATATATCTCTTGGGTCGCTTTTTTGTGTCTCTTGAGTTCCAGATAAACTGCGTTTTCGAATAGTCTTCCAATATCAGTTTTTCCTCTGACTGCGCGCATGAATCCTGTATCTCCCAGGTATGCTTTTCTAGGATATTGTGTTCTATCCTTTATGCTGTGGGAAAATATCGGCACAAAGAAGAATAGGTAGCCTTCCTGTGAATGTTTTTCCAGGTTCAGTATGCTTTGCTTACCTATTTTGTGTCCGAGGCTTTTGAAAAAATTCAGGCACTTGGAAGCTGAGAAATATGAGGTCTCTATCACGTATTTGCCGAAAAGCTCCACTGTCGATATGTTCTCGCCCGATATTTCTGCCACATCCAATCCCACTATGTCTCTAAAATAAGAGTCAAGGAGCCTTATCTTGTCGGTTTTATCCTTGGAGAGAACTGCCTCTGGAAACCCCCCGTAATCAAGGTAATCATTTAAGGCCCTTTCCAGTCGTCCTATTCCTGCGGTAGTGTATTCTATCTCCACTCCCGAGAACTGCAAGAATTCCTTGAAAGAGAGAGGATACAATTCACATGCCAGCGCCCGTCCCCGCAGAGGTTTGGAAGGTTTGGATAAACTTGCCCTTGAAGAGCTTACTATAAGATTGAGCCGGCCCTTCAAAAGCTCGTGATTCCTGGCAAGCCATCCCTCCCACTCCGTCACGCTTGTTACCTCATCTATCAGAAGGAAACCAGAATCCCCAAACCACTTGATTAATTCGTCAAGGATACCCTTTTGGTCGCTGATCCTGCTGTCCTCCAAATTCACATAGGCTACCGTTTTGCCGTCATTCTGAAGCTTCTGCAAGAGCAGCATCAATATGCTAGACTTCCCGGACCTCCTTATACCCGTAACTCCGACGATCTTAAGATTTGAATCAGAAATAAGGCGATCCAAGTCTATTAGACGTGGTTTTAAAACCTTCCTTTTTGCATATGCGTTCCATTCCTCAAACACTGGTTCCATATTGTTTTCTAGGAGAACAATATATAATGGTTTTTGTTCTATATAAAAACAACAAATGAAGAGTTAGAGGCCCCCAAGAAAACCCATGGAAATTTACAGAAAACCAACCGGAAAACCGCACAGAAAGTAGTCGGCCTCATAAAACGTCGTCCGTCCGTCGACACCCCCCCCGCTCGTTTCGTATTATCCGGGGCGAGGGCTCAATTGTATTTAACGGCTGATGCATATCTGAAGTTGGCGAACGAAGTGAGCCAATTTGGGCGAAGGGCGACAGCCCGTAGCCAGATATGCGTCTGTTATATGACCGAGCGAAGCGAGGCAAGGATTCGCAATAGCAAATCCGCAGAGTTCCGAACTCCGTCCAAAATATTAATTCGATAATTCTAAAATCCGTTTCTGTTCATTGTTGCTCAACTTTTTCATTTTGTTTACACAGTGTTTCTTCCGCTCACTGCGAAAGTACCCTTGCCCCGAGCACCTATGTCAGAACTATTGTAACAGTCAATCTGGAGCCTGCAGGGTTGACATATTATACCATTACATTCCGCGGTTAACATCATCTGGTAAGTGCCTACTGAAGGGGGAGTAAAAGGGGCTTGAGGAGTAATGTAAGGACCACCTCCGGAGAATGAAAACCCACCAGGTCCTGTAATGTTCCAGTAGTAAGTTGGTTGTGACGATGGGCAATTAATACAGTTCATGCTCTGACCAAAGAGTACACTGAGTCCATGCCCGGTTTCATTATGTTTTACGGATACTGAACCACCACAAGTGCCAGACCAAATACCCGTTGGAGTGGATGATGTGCTTCCCCACCATTTCACAGTTATATTATTCCATTCTCCGCAATGACATGAATTAGGTTTCCAGCACTCGCCGGTCATTCCATTTGATAAAAGGCAGGATTTATTGCAGGAGATATAATTCTGCAGCTTTATCGCTTCTTCATGAGTATAGCACTTACATTCTGCCGGGCATGATGTGTTAAAACATAAACCGGGACCGTTTGAAAGGTTGCAGGGTGTTACACTATTATTACAAAAAGAATAATTCGCTTGACTCTGCCTCGGCAAACATGTGCAGCCTGCTTGACAGGCCAGATGTGTAGTGTTTTTCCAGCACTTTCCTAGATCGCCCCCTCCGACGGGGAAGGGACAATTGATTGTGGAGTCGCAAAGTTCAGTAAAACCAGAAGCATTAGCAGCTGCTTGAGTCATGCAGGTGCAGTTTCCTGTGCACTTTTGGGGTTGAGAATGTGAATAACACTTCCCTTGAACTCCTCCGACTACACATTGTTGATGGCAGTCATTATAACTTGAAGGGGGATTTTGATAGCAGTCACAGCCAGTTGGACAAGGAGGTACAACTATTGTTTTATTCCAGCACCATTTTCTTCCATCTGACGAGCAGGATTGATTAATGCAGAGTGTTGTGTAACCCTTTTGTTTTGCTTCATCTGCGGTCAAACAGGGGCAGCCATTCGGGCAGACGGGTACAGATGTATTCCAGCACCATTTTCTTCCATCTGACGAGCAGGATTGATTAATGCAGAGTGTTGTGTAACCCTTTTGTTTTGCTTCATCAGCGGTCAAACAAGCACATCCGTCGGGGCATTCTGCAGGTCTCCAACAGGTACCTACAGTTCCACTACGTTCTAAAGTACAGGTTTGATCGCAGGAAACAGATCCATTGAAAGGGGGCAAGGTTGTTGTATTATAACACGCGCAATCCACAAAAAATTCCTGACAGGGAATTCTAAATATCAGGAATTCGTCATGATTGTTGAAACCTTGATGTGGGACTGTGAATGGAACATATGGGGACTGGGGGTATATTGCCCGATTATCATTCCCGCTGTCATACCAAATCCAGTGCGCATCGGATGGAATCCCTGTAATACCAAAGTTCCATGGAGGCCCACCGTTCGCCGCGCCAACTGTTGTGTGCTTCCAATCACCTGGTGAAGCAGACGCCATCGCATTGTTGATTTCAGTCATAGTTGGAAATTGATTATTATCCTTGTCTATCCCTGTGGGCAGAACGCTCCATCTTGGATCTTCTGAGTGGATTGTGATAGCACCTGTGAAACTTCCTATCCATCCTTGGTAATCTTTGTCGTCGCTCCAAGCGACAACATAGAGGTAACATTCCGGAACAGCATCAAACGGCGGTAAATCCTCGCCGTGCCGTATCTCGCTTGCCAGAGAATTAGTAGCATTTAATTTTAGGTCAATTACATGGGTGGCATTTCCAACCCAGATTGAGTAGGAGTTGTCGCAGGTGAAATGCCCGGTAATCTGTCCTGTTCCAGTACTCGTCCCGCCTCCGCCGGTTGTTACTCCCAGGCATCTTTTAGTTCCAAAACATCTGCCCATATTTCCATTTGCTAAAGTACAGGTTTGGTTACAACTATTAAATCCTAACCTCCTTCCATCGTCTAGGGTCATATCCATACAAGTACAATTCTCAGGACATTCAAGCACAGGTGTTTCATAGCAGAATCCAAGTCCACCTCCCGGAACTTCGCATAAAACTGTTTGATTATTACATAAACTGCTGTTACATGCATCATCTGGGAATAAACAATTACACCCGGGGGGGCATCTTTCAACAGGAACCAATGGCATACACCCACACGTATGCACGCCAGTCAACATGCACCGGTAGTCATAGGTTTTTAGCCGTTTTGTTGTTGACAATGATCCCGGCTCTTGCGCGATTTCACAAATGCCAACACATTTATGAGATTGATTATCATAATGGCAGGGTCCTACAGGTTCCGTATTTGATGGAACTTCTTTTTTAATACCCTCATCATTTGGTGGTGCTAAATAA
>MCBF01000001.1:617443-635563 GCA_001742785.1 Candidatus Altarchaeales archaeon IMC4 | reverse complement strand
GCTATGCTGTGGNGGTTTTTTGGCTTTTTGCCCAAAACCGCTATGCAGAGGTCGAATTTTGGCTTATTAAGCAACATGTCTATTATTCGACGCACAGCAAAAACAGCATATAATCAAATAATTTGCTGATTGCAACCAGCAAAAGTTTCAATGCTAAACCTCTAACCCGTTAAGCACTTTCTCCACACCGTAAGACAACCCGCCGCCCATCCCAAGTTCGGTACCTCTCAAAATTCGCCCGCGTTTCGTCTTATTATTCGACGCACAGCAAAAACAGCCAGACCGGAATGTATGTGATACTACCCTCCTTCTTGAAGGTATCCTTCGTCAGCACGATGCCCGATTTACATTTAAATTTCTCCATGAAGAATCTCAGGCCTTCAATATCTTTTTCGTTAATATATCTCCTGTATTTAACCTCAATAGGGATTATCTCACCCCCCTTAACTACCACAAAATCGACCTCCCGTTTCTGCGGGTCCCTGAAGAAGAATACTTTGCCTGCGGTTGAAAGAAGGCTATTGCAAAGAGACTCCACATAGTAGCCCGCGATATCCTCGGCGCGCAGTACGGACTTTTTGTATCCGCTAAGCGCGATTGAAACCGATGGATGGATTACGTGAATCTTCTTGTTTTTTCTCATCTGCTTGCTTAAACTCCTGCTGTAGTTGTACGCTATTTTTATCAGAAAACCGTTTTCAAGGTAGAACAGATACTTTGAAACGGTGTTCCTGTCTGCATTAAAAATATTTGACAGGTTTGTTATGTCAAATATCTTCCCGGTTTCTTTTGCGCAATATTCAACTAAACTATACAGCAGATCCTCTCTTTTCACTTTAAACACCTCCGGGATGTCCTGATAGATGATCTTTTCAATTACGGAGTTGTTTATGTATGCTGCTATGAACTCTTCATCTTCGGTTTCAACCAGTTCAGGGAATGCCCCCTTAAACAGATAGTCATTGAAACGCCCTATTATGCGTTCTTTTTTCAGTAGATTTTCTTCGTGGACTTTTTTCAGTTTATCGAATTCGTAAGGCATCTCAAGAATATCTGATTTTGGATCTTCCCCCACGAACCTTAGGTATTCCCTGAAGTTAAGCGGTTGAAGATGAAAGTCCATTATCCTCCCGGATAAACTTTCCTTGGCTTTTTTAATCTGAAGCGATGCCGAACCGGATATTATGAACTTTATACCCCCAAGGTCGTAATATACTTTTAGTATCTGCTCCCATCCGTCAACTTTCTGTATTTCATCAAGGAATAAGAACTTTCTTCCATCTTCCGCTTTTGTGGATAGGAAGTATTCAATTATATCTTCAAGCGCTTTATCCGACTGCATGAGTCTATGGTCAAATGATGCATACATTATGTTTTCGGTTCTCGTCGAGGATTTTAAAACTTCACTCATCAATTGTTTCATGATTGTTGTTTTTCCAACCCTCCTGAGCCCAGTTACCGCAAGTATCTGCGGGGGTTCCATGAATTTGCCTATCTTATAAAATAGGTCTCTTTTTACCTCAGGAACTACGATTTTTTCTTTCGCCCATTGAGGGTTTTGCCTTATCAGGATTCGCAGGATGTTTTCTTCCATAATACATATTAATTATTTGCTCTATAAAAACAGCATATAATCAAATAATTTGCTGATTGCAACCAGCAAAAGTTTCAATGCTAAACCTCTAACCCGTTAAGCACTTTCTCCGCACCGTCCGCCAGCCCGCCGCCCATGCCGAGCTTCGGGCTTCCGCCGCCCCCGCCGCCGAGTTTCCCGCAAAGTTCCTTCGTGATTTCCCCTGCGTTTTTGTTCTTGTCGCTCGATGCGACGACCACGTTCACCTTTTCGCCCGCTACGTTCACGAGAACAAGCAGCCTGCCATCAGGTTCGGTGATCTTGTTGGCAAGGTCGGTCATGGCCTTTATGGTCATATCACGGGTGATCTCCTTAACCGTCGGGGATGATTTGAATTTCTCTCCAAGGTCTGAAAGCAGGTTTTCGCCGGCATTTGACCTCACCCTCTTGGCCTCCTTCCTGGCCCCTTTCCACTTGTCGAACAATATCTGGCAGGACAATGCAAGCGTCTTCTCCTTGCCCCCCCCCAGCTCGAATTTCGTGCCGGATTCGCCTATCAGCCTCCTGCATGTTTCGTACTCCTTGCAGAACCTGCCTATCGTGCCCGTCAGTTGTTCCGCAGGTACGGAAAAAACATCCGCCGCCCGCTTTAGGTCGTCTTCCGAGTACTCTAATTCGCTGCCGAGAACCTTCGCAGACTCCTCGAATATCGTGCGGTTCTTGTCCTTAAACGCCGCCACCTGCGCCCCAGTAACGATCTCGATCCTCACCGCACCATCCTGAATACGCTCGGTTTTCANTATCNTTATTTCGCCGACTTCGCCCGTCGTTTTCACGTGCGTCCCGCCGCACGCCTCGACGTCGATTCCGGGGATTTCAATTATCCGCAGGCTGCTTCCTGCCGGGCCCCCACCCTGGTAAATCGTGAAGCCGTACTTCTCTTCCGCCTGCCCGCGGCCCATGAAGAAACTCCTCACGGGGTGGTTCTCCTTTACGATTTCATTCGCCCTTTTTTCTATCGCCTTCTCTTCCTGCCCCGTTATCGCGCTGTAGTGGGTTATGTCAATGCGCGCCTTTTCGGGCGTTTTTGCCGCGGAGTTCTGCCAGACGTGCTTTCCAAGCACCTGCCTTGCAGCGGCGTTTATTATGTGGATACCGGTGTGCATCTGCGAGAGGATTGTGCGCCGGTCAGGGTCTATTTTCCCGTGGACTGCGCCCCGAATGTGCGAATCACTTCGGGGAGCCGAATGTCCATCGGACATTTGCGCGCCCGCTATTGGTTTGTCCACTTTGTGCAAAACAACGTCCCCGATCCTCTGCACGTCCGTAACATTCGCGCCACCGAGAGTGCCGATGTCAGACGCCTGCCCCCCGCCTTCCGCGTAGAACAGGGTCATGTCGAGTATCGCCCAGCCGTCAATGACATTCAGGACTTTTGCGTCAAACTCCAGCATTTCAGGATTATCGTAATACAAAATCTCGGTTTTTTGGATGCCTGAAACGTCCACACCGATTTTCTCCTCTTCCTTCTTCGCGAACTGGTGCTTATCAGTCAGCCGCACGTAAAAGTCGCCGGGGACTTCAACGTCCATGCCGGCCTCAGAGGCGACCTCTTCCACCAGCTCCGGGGTTATGCCCTGCGATTCGTACAACTTGGCCAGGTGATCGTCAGAAAAATGAGAGGTCTTTGATAGTTCCTTCAGGACTACCTTGCGCGCGCTGACCCGGGTCTTCTCGTACCTTTCGGCCTCTATACCGATTATCTTTTCCATGTCGTCAATGCTTGCGGAAAGCTCCGGGAACATCGGTTTCAGGTAGCGGGCATGTTGTTCGGCAATATCTGTCAAACTGAAATCGAAGTCGTACTCGTTGATGAAACCAAGCGCGCGCCTGAGAATTATCCGCAGGTTATAGCCGCCGCCGACGTTTGACGGAATCCCGCCGTCAGCGATTGCAAACAAAAGCGAGCGTGTGTGGTCTGCTACGGCGTAAAGCGCCTGCATCGGTTCGACGATTTTTTTGAGTTCTTCAGCGCTTACGCCGATTTGGTTTGCGATATTGCGCTTAGCAGACTCGATATCACTCACCGAATCAAGGTCGAGGTTTCCGGCCATCACCGAATATTTGTCGAATACCCCCGGGTCTATCTCGATGCCGGAGCCCTTCTTCATCCTTTCGGTTACCGGCCCGAAAAGGCAGTCATACGAAGCGGGCGTGCCGTTTGAGAACCAGACCAATCTCTCATGCCCCCATCCGACGTCTATCACGCGCATCGGGAGTTCTTTGTAATTGGCTCCCGTGCCGATTGCCTGAAACTGCATAAAGACAGAGTTCACTAATTCAAGCCCGCGCGACATCGTCTCAAGGTTCGGCCCGAACGCGGAGAAGTCCGGCATCGCCCAGACATCTTCGATATAGGTCAGCTCGGTTTCGGGGATGCCCATGACACTGTTAAGGAATTTGAAGTTCAGGTCGATGCAGCGGTCCTTGAAGTAGCCCTCGCCCGGCTTGTTAAAAGCGTGCTGGCCGCTCATTATGAATGAGGTCAGGTGCCTGCCGGTTACGCCGACGTTCGGGATGTCGTTGAACCTGAGGCAGACCTGCGGGACAATCAGGGGGTTTGCCGGATACTGAAAAACCATGTTGCCCTTTTCTATCCGCTGGAAGTCCTGGATCGATGCCATCGTGAAAAACAGATCGGGCCGCCAGCGGTCAACCACGGGGTAGCGGGGAATCGAGGTATGGCCATCCTTTTTGAAGAACTTCTCGAACATCCTCCAAGTCTCGATGTAATCCCACTTGCCGCAGGTTATGGTATTGTTTATGAATCCGTACGTTTCGCAGGGGGGGTCGCCGCAGAGTTCGCGCTCGCCGTCGAGCGTCCAGAAGTTCTTGCCGCATTTGGGGCAGGTTTTTCGAGTGAATCCTTTTTCGGCGAACAACTCAACCTCGTACTGCTTCTTCCAGTCCTTCGCGAAATCCGATTTGAGCTTCTGTTTTGTTAGCATTTTTTCCGTTGGGTTCCAATGGAACTCGACTCCACATCAAGATTCCAAAGAATCTCGTGGCTTTGAAAATTTCACATTTTCAAAATCTTTCTTTGGGACGCGACACTTTCTTTCTGGGACAGAAAGAAAGGGTTCTCGTACTGCTTCTTCCAGTCCTTCGCGAACTCCGATTTAAGTTTGGCTTTGGTTAGCATTTTTTTATTGACAATAATCCATCCCACCTATTGTTTGCTCCGTTTATGTATTGTTCTTTTGAAATAATTGGTTTTTCCAATTGCGACATGGTTTCTTCGGTAAGTTTCAGGGTTTCAACTATCTCCCGCCCCGCTTTCCTCAATAATTTCTTATATTTCCAAACAAAGGGCTTGATAATCAGGGGGTGTTCTTTGAGAATTTCGCCGCCACCCCGATATATTTCAGCGATAACTTCGGAATGCGTATTTCTTGCGATTCTTCTGAACAACAACTTTAAAACCTCAAAATGGTTTTGCTCAGGGAACCCGCAGTTTGAAATCACAACGATTTTCGGGGATTTTTCGTACCTGCTTGGATGTCTGCATTCCCCTTTTTCGTCTTTTTCAAGGTGAGGGTCCAGAATAGGAATGCGCCTGTCAATAAAATTTTTCATGATCCCAGTTACATTGTCCGCGTAAAGGGGGGTTGCGAAAACAACAATATCTGAACTCATAAACTTCGATAACGATCCTTCCATGTCGTCTTTGATGACACATTTGCCCGGTGTTTTCACCCAGCAGCCAAAACACCCCTTGCAGGGTTTTATCTCTTTTTCCGCGAGAAATACGTTTTCAACATCAGCACCCGCATCATTTGCTCCTTTTAAAAACTCCTCCACCATAACATGGGTGTTGCCATTCTTTCCACGGGGGCTCCCGTTAAATGCAGTGATTTTCATGATTTTATTCGTTTAATCCTGTTATCAGATTCGAGTTTCTGTTTTGTTAGCATCGTTTATTGCAGTATAGCGAATTGCATAATTAATCCTCGAAATTGCACGGCAATTTCGGGATACCGTTTGCGACAAAGTCGCAAACGCTTATGGAACTTTTTATAAATGCAATTCGATATAATGATTTTGTAGTGGCAAAATCAGTACACGTGAAACACTATGTGTTTCAGTGTCCGTGAAATCACAAACTGATTTCAGGACATCGTTTGCGACATGTCGCAAACGCTTGTCCCGCGAATCGAAAGATTCGCGTGGATACCAAAACCCAAAGGGTTTTGCTTATATTCAAGAGCATAAGTTCAAATGAAAAGTTCCAAAACTTATGCTCTTGCCTATAGTTTACCTCTTGAAAAACAGCCAGTTCTTTGGCTGGCCTTTGAACTGCACTAAAACGTATTCGCCCCTGAGCTTTTCGCCATCAAGCTCAAAAACCAGCCGGTCGTCCTTCCTTTCGAGAATTTTCAACAGTCCCGCGTCCCAGCGCTCAACTGTTCCCGCCCCGTAATTTCCCTCGGGGATAACGCCCTCGAAGTCCGCATAATCAAGTGGGTGGTCCTCGGTCTGGACCGCCAGCCGCTTTACGCCCGGCTTAATCGGTGGCTCTTTCGGCACCGCCCAGCTCTTCAGCACCCCGTCCATCTCAAGGCGAAGGTCGAAGTGCAGGTGGGACGCGTCGTGTTTTTGCACGACGAATATCGGCTTGTCAGAGGATTTTAATTCACCTTCTGGCTCGTTCGTGGACCCGAAGTTCCGTTTGCTTTTGTATTTTTCTATCATTTTTTAGACAGGCACACATCCATGATTACACATCCGCAACACATCGGTTTTTTTGCATTGCATATCTTTCTGCCGTGCGAAACCAACAGCGTGTTTATAAGCCCCCAGTTTGCCCTGTCAAATAACCTCATCAAATCCTCCTCGATTTTTTCCGGGTTCTTGCTTTGCGAAAACCCAAGCCGCAGGGAGAGGCGGGCAACGTGCGTGTCGACCGCGATGCCCTCGTTTTTCCCGAAGCCGTATGTCAGGACGATATTTGCGGTCTTTCTGGCAACCCCCGGAAGTTTGAGCAGGCCATCCATGTTGTCAGGCACATCGCCGGCGAAATCCTCGACGAGCATCCTTGATGCCGCTTTTATGTTTTTCGCCTTGTTTTTGTAAAACCCCGTGGAGTAGACGAGTTTTTCAAGCTCCCCTATTTCGGCATTTGAAAAGTCGGCAGGCGTTTTGTACTTTTTGAAAAGCTCGCCGGTAACCAGATTCACCCGCTCGTCGGTGCACTGCGCGGAAAGTATTGTCGCCACAAGAAGCTCGAAGGGGTTTTTGTGGACGAGGGCGGTAGTTGCATCCGGGTACTCCCTCCCCAAAAGTTCAAGTATCCTTTTGGCTCTAAATGCTTCGTCCATTTTACCTACGCGGATTTTAATCCCCGAATGTTAACTTCATCACCAGCATCAGGGCGATACCGCCGAGGAATACCGTAAAATGCACAAGGGATGTTTTAAGTTCATCACTGTGCTTGATTTCGGGGATTAAATCAGAGGCGGCAATGTAGATGAAATTCCCTGCGGCAAACGGCAGAAGATAAACCGCCGATGCCCCGAGTTGCGCGGAAAGGAAGTAGCCGACGAGTCCGCCGACTATTGCGATCAGCCCCGATGCGAAGTTAAGGAGCAGTGCCTTCACCTTGCCGAATCCGCCGTAAACAAGAACCCCGAAATCGCCCAACTCCTGCGGTATTTCGTGCAGTGCCACTGCAAGCGTAGTTACAATTCCGACCTCTGTATTGATCATAAAACTTCCGGCTATTATCAGCCCGTCGATAAAATTGTGCACGCCGTCGCCGACCAGGATCAGATAGGAAAACGGTTTTATGCATTTTTCATCGTGGTGGGCGCTGTGATGGTGGTGCCAGTGGATAAACTGCTCAAGGACGAAGAACATGCAGAACCCCAAAAGCAGGAAAAGGAATACATTTAAAACCGCCGTGTCTTCTCCGGCAACATCCGCGACCGCCTCCGGCAGAAGGTGCAGAAACGCCCCCCCGATTAACGCGCCGGCGGACAGCGAAACCAGAACCAAAAGGATTTTGTCCAAAAGCCGCTCTTTTAGGAACATGGCCACCACGCCGACAAACGATATCAGGCTCACCAAGAAAGTGGCACCAAGTATCCACAACAGCACGCTTTCCATCGTAATATAAAGTATGGAACCATACTTTATATGCGACACAAAAATTCAATTTTGTTGAATTTTTCTTGTCTTTTGTCAAATCTACTGCGCCTGGAATCCCTTCATCATGTTCTGAAGCTCTGCCCGAAGTTCCGACATCTTGTTTGTCAGTTTGGTTTCCTGCTTCTCAAGCATCCCGATTTTCGCTGCAGCCAGCTCCTTGTCGTCGTCGAGCTTCTTCCGGGTCTCTTTCGCATCAACCTCTACAAGAAGAGGCCCCGCGCTCTTGTACACCTTGCCTTTCTTAATGTTCTCGAGTTCCTCAAGCGCATTGTCGATGTCCGCAGACTGCATAATCAACTGCTGTTTCTGCATCGAGTTCATCTGCATCTGCTGCTGAAGCGTCTGCATTTGTGCGAATTTGTCCTGAAGTTGTCTTGGTATTTCCATTTTTCGTCAACCTATGCTAAGTATTTAAATTACCGTGATAAATATGTATACCTACATATACACCAAGTGTCGTCGAGCGTCAGCGAAGACGGCACAATCTGCCGGCTCCGCATGAATCCGCTGATTCACGGGAACCAAAAGTGCAAAGGCACTTTTGCGTTGGATTTTCCAGCCGAAACCAGTGATTTGTAGAGCCGTTTTTGGCGATGAAATAGTGAGGTAAAAAAATGAGTTACGTAAAATTTGAGGTTCCGAAAGAGGTTTCCGAGAATGCCCTTGCGGCGCTTGAGAAGTCCCGGGACACCGGAAAGATAAGGAAAGGCACGAACGAGGTAACGAAGGCCGTTGAGCGTGGCACCGCGAAGCTGGTTTTTATAGCAAGCGATGTCAATCCGCCCGAGATTGTGATGCACCTGCCGATGCTGTGCGAGGAAAAGGACATAACCTACCTTTTTGCGACAAAAGAGCAGATTGGCGAGGAAGTCGGGCTCAAGGTCGGAACGGCTGCCGCATGCGTTGTAGAAGAAGGCAAGGCGAAGGACTTGATCGGCGAAGTTATCAAAAGCCTGAAGGCAATCAAGAAATAATTCTAAAATGGCATCTGCACAGGTTCTGAAGGTTATAGGCCGCACCG
Source organism: Candidatus Altarchaeales archaeon IMC4 (assembly GCA_001742785.1). Classification (GTDB taxonomy): domain Archaea; phylum Altiarchaeota; class Altiarchaeia; order IMC4; family IMC4; genus IMC4. The sequence goes on along the minus strand of MCBF01000001.1, from coordinate 626,762 downwards.
GAATTTACGGCGAGGTCATACAGGTCATGGTAAAAATCTTGGAAGGCAGAAGCCAGGGGCAGGTAATCCGAAGGAACGTCAGGACGCCTGTTCAGGAAGGCGACATACTCGACCTCAAGGAAACCGAAAGAGAAGCCAAACCGCTGAAATAAAATGGAATGCAGTTTTTGTGGAATTGAAATTGAGCGTGGTACCGGGAAGGTCTACATCACCAAGAGGGGCACTGCCGTCAATTTCTGCTCCCGCAAGTGCACAAAGAACATGCTAAAGCTCAAGCGCAAGCCAAGAAAGGTCAAGTGGACTAAAACCTACCGCGAGGAAAAGGAAATCAGGATAAAGGCCATCCCCAAGGAAGAGCGGGATGCGAGGCTGGCAGAGGCAGGGAAGGCTAAGGAGCTTTCGAAGGAAAAACTGAATGCAGCGAAGGCGAAAAAGGAGATAAGGCAAAAGAAAGAAACCGTTGCCAAGAAGGCAAAAACTGCGGCGAAAGTCCATGAGGAAGAGGTCGCGGCGGCAGTTGAAGAAAAAAAGGCAACACCTAAAAAATCAGCCGCGAAAAAACCGGCTGTGAAAAAGCCTGCCGTAAAAACCCCTGCGCCAAAAAACCGGCCAAAACCAAAAAAAGCGCCTAAGAAAAAATGAGAACACTCATCATAATAAAACCTGATGCCGTGCAGAGGGGCCTGATCGGGGAGATACTCCACCGCTTCGAGTACCGGGGCATCAAGGTAGCGGCCCTGAAGATGCTGTGGATCGACAAGGCGCGGGCGAAAAAGCTCTATGATGCCCACAAAGGAAAACCGTTCTTTGACGACCTTGTCGGCTACATCACATCGTCGCCGATTGTCGTCGGCATCCTTGAGGCAGAAAATGTCATACCCCTCGTCAGGAAAATGCTCGGAACCACTAACCCTGCCGACGCGGATCTTGGGACTATACGGGGTGACTTCGCACTTAGGGTTAACCGCAACATAATCCACGCATCGGACTCTAAGGAATCGGCGAAATACGAAATCCCGATCTTCTTTGACGAGTCCGAGATAATCGATTACAAGAAGATAGGTGTGGAGTGGATATAAACAAAAATGACAACAGTGTTTGAGATTCCCGCAGGAGAATTCATAAAGGAAACGGCAAAGGACTTAAAGGAGAACATAAAGATCAGCAAGCCAAAGTGGGCGGACATCGTAAAGACTGGGTCGCACAAAGACACGCGCCCTGAAGACAACGACTGGTGGTTCCACAGGGCGGCATCGGTTTTGAGGAAGGTTTACGTCCACGGCCCGCTCGGTGTACGGCGCCTTAGGGTCGCGTACGGCGGCAGGAAAAACCGTGGCCACAAGCCGGAAATCTCCGTAAAGGCTGGCGGCAAGATAATCCGGGCGATATTCCAGGATCTTGACAAACAGGGGTTCACCGAGAACACCAAGGGGGGTAGGAGAATAACCCCAAAGGGCCGCTCGTATCTGGACAAGATTGCCTCTAAGATGGCAAAGAAATAATTCTGTCAAAATGTCTGATGTGGAACTGGAAAGGATCCGGCAAGAGCGCATGCAACAGATGATGCAGCAGGCTAATGAGGAGTCTTTTCAGCAGCAGATGCAGGAAAAAGAGATCGGCATGCAGATACACGCGATAATAAACAAAATCCTCTCACCTGACGCAAGGGAGCGTCTTGGAAACCTCAGGACCGCGATGCCCGAGTTTGCCCGCCAGGTTGAAATACTCCTTATACAGCTTTATCAGGCAGGCCGGCTCCCGAAGGTTTTGAGTGACAAAGAGTTCAAGGAGATACTCGTGCAGATCGACTCAAAAAGAAGAGGGAATGTAAAATAAAGTAGTTTAAGATCATACCTTGCCTTCCGTACCCTCTTCCCTGCCAATCTCTTCTATCGGCTCCTCGAATTCGTATCCCAGCTCCTCCCCGAGTTCATCGCCTTTCTTTTCTTGGGGCTTTGGCATTCTTGAAGAGTATATTATGACCCCTACCAAAAGGAACAGCCCTAAAAGGATTATTGCCGCGGTCGTCTGGGCGACGCAGAATGCATCCTTGTAGCAGAACATGCCCGACCTTAGGTGATTTATGTCTTCGGTCAACTGGGCGTTCTCACTCAATTGTGTATTCAACTTAATTGTAGTTTGCTCGAGGGAGGCATTAATCAGTTTCATTTCCCTCTCTATCCTGTTCTTCTCTATCGTGACCTCGCGCATCATGTCGCCGCACGTCTCGTTTTCTTTATATATATCCTGCGGGGTCGTCAGCCACTCGACGGCGTTGACTGCCAGCTTCATATTGTCGTATTTCTCGATGTTCTCGTTTTTGAACATGTCAGGATCGGATGTCAAGAATATCAGACCGCTGCCGAAGCAACCGAAGCGGACAACCGCCGCCACGGGGGGCATGCTGTCGCGCGGGAACGTCCCGCTTGTCGAATAAGAAGACCTGCTACCTGTAGCAACCCACTTCGCCTCACCCGTCAGGTAAAGCCCCGACCCCTCGTAAAAGCCGATGCGATTTACGCCCTTCCTTATCGTACTTATGAGCGAATCCTCCGTAAGCCTGCTCACCTGGAAGTCGCGTTTGTTTGTGTCGCCGGGCATCTGGTTCTCGGAGTCTTCGAGTTTCCCGGAAGCGTCAATCCTTATGCCGAATGGTATCGCGAGATGGTTGGTCTCGGTTTCCGAACCGGCTGTTATGAAAAGCCCCTTCCCGTCCTGCATTACGAATGAAAGCACCGCAGCCATCTCGTCGGAGGTCAAAGTTGAGCCCATCGCAGGGATTACCAGAAGGTCATATCCTCTCAGTTTTTCCGTGGTTATGGGGCCTACGGACAAGGGGGTTACTGTGTAGCCCTCTTTTACCATCCGTTCCGCGAGTTTGGAATAACCTGTTGATGAGCCGTAAGCCGCGGAAGACCCCAGTTCATAGAAAAGTACTTTTCTCTCTTCTGCATTAACGCACGTTGAACCCAAAATAAAAATCGCCACTAAGACGAAAAATTTTGTCGGTTTCATTTTATGTATAAATAATATCGTTTTCCTTTTAAATATCCACATATCAGGTCACGATGCCTGTTAGCTTGTTTTCATTTATCGCACTCTTTATCTCGATCCCTATCCTTTTTCCAACGCTCACCGGCCCCCCGTGCAGGTATTCCGAGTACGGAGTGAATTTCGTTCCCGGCGATCCCTGCACTCGCATGCTTATGTCAAAGCAGACGAAACTTTCCTTAGGTGGGCCGGGCGTTAATGCGCACTGTAGTGCGAACGGCCCGATGATTCCCGGGGGATACTCCTGTTTTGCGACTTTCACGAATTTCTCGCCAAGTTCAAAAATCTGCTCGAGCAGGGATTCCTTAACCGTGCAGGCGATGTGCCCGGCTTCGATTGCCTGGACTGCCTTATATTTTAAGAGTTCATTCTGCTGTGGCGCTGGAAGCCGCAAAATCCCGTCGAGGTTGGTCTGCCTTCTTGTGTCCGTGCCAAGCAGTTCAAGTTCCCCTGTCAATGTTGAATAAAAGAAGTTCAGATTGACCTGCGCCCCGTCGATGAATTCCTCTATTACCGCTTCTTTCAGCGCGTCGGGCGTTATCTTCCCCTTGAGTATAAGCTCCTGCGACTTATCAGTGTATTCTTTATGAGATGATGCAAAGAAGAATGCCCGCTCATAAGGCCTTTCCTTTTCCGCGACCTTGACGATAACAAGCCGGTCTATGTCATCGGGGCTCTTGTAGGTTTTCGGGTACGGAATTCCCCCCTTCTCCATCAGGTAATACTGGTTTTTATCGACGTAGCGCTCTTCTGCCCTCAGCAGGTTTCTCGAGCCGAAAATCGGGACCGCAAACTCGTTCTCGATTTTTTCGAAGCCGACGTAAACCTCAAACGAGCGGTGCGGCAGAAATATTGTGTTTCGCTTTTGCAGGTACTCGATGTTTTCTTTTTTTGTTATCTCCGAAAATTTGTCAAGCACCAGCACGTCGTCAACCACGCCCTTTGCGCCCCTTGACCTGTAATACTTGGCGTAGGTTTTTTCCCGCCCCTTCTGGCACACGACAATGGTTTTGAAGCCCGTGTCCTTCGCGCCGCGGCAGATGTCAAGGGCCGAGTGGGAGCCGAGGACTCCTATCGTTATGGCGTTTTTGTCGTAGCCCTCAACAATCGCTTTGATATCTTTTCTTTGAATCATCTTGAATAAGTATATAATTTATATTTAACCATATATTATTAAAATGCCGAAAACTACCAAATATCTGGTTTGCATCCTGCTCATTTTATCAGTCATTTCTACCCAAGTATCTGCCCAGACATGCACGGTTGGCGGATTCACAGTTACGCCAGGGGACCATTGCCTAAACCTCAACAATACCGATGGCATAGACCCTGACTCTTTGGTAAAATGCCAAGCTTCCGGCACCGCAACCATCAAGTACTGCGGGGTTTACGGCTGTTATTCCGGCACTGAAATAACGGACTGCTTCGATGTTATGCCGACTGTTACGATCCCAAACTACAGCGGGGCGGATATAGTGTGCCCAGCGGGCACGTTTTCGCTAGTAAGGGTTATTAACGTCGGCTCGGACAACATCCAGGTTTTAGGATGTGGGGGTAAGTGTAAAACCATATCCTATGACCAATACACTTGTGCAGTTGCCGTGGGTGAAACCAGCATGGATTCATCAGAATATGGTAGCATCACCATAGACGGCCCACTTAACTACATGCTTTATTTGGTTTTTCATCAGAACGACATCAAATTATGCGTTAATTATAATATTGGGGTATATGGCACGTACCTCTGGGTTAACGATGCGTGGAACTATAAGTTCATAGCAAAAAAATCCTCGCCGGAAAACCCTATAGTCAAATATTGGGCGCTGGACAGGTCAGATTATCCGTCATTTATTCAAACATCTGGAAACCCCACCACCAGGGAATATTTCGTGATAGATAATAGTAGTTATGTGAAATGCGTGAAAGCAAGCATAGTTGAGGGTGACAGGGACTACAAATCGTATGACAAATACAAGAGGATGTACGGGGAAACCACGGCGGCGTTCATCTTCTGCAACAGGGTCAAATACCTTGCACCGACAAAACGATGTCAGGATTCGCTGGCCTACTGGTACATGAACCTTAACACAACCCCTCTTGAGGTACTGATGGATACGAGCGATCCGCCCGATGTTATAGAGGCGCTCAGGCTCCAAAACCCCAATGTAGAATGGCTCCAGGAGCCTATGTACCCCGGAAGCACTGACGAATCCAATATAAAACGCTGGAATGCCCTAGTTGACGTGAACGAGATGCCGGCTAACGATGCAGTAGGGCACGATAGTTCACGTATGTTCAAGGTCGTATGGAACAAGATTTTCATGGTATCCCCTTCGCTGGACGATATAAGCAACAATATACTCTGGACGAAAAACGGGCAGGGTAGTTTATACGCCGGCGGCGGTTTCGAAAGGAAGAATACATGCCCTATGGAGTGCGATGCCACCGGCGGGGAGAATAACACCTTAGATGGCTGTGATGCCTCTCTGACCCAGACTGATTACATGTCCTGCAAGTGCTCAAGCGAGCAACATGCGTCCCCGATACCACCGGATAAAGAGCACTGCACCAACGATTCAATGGGTGTATGTGCAGAAGGGTCTAACCAGGGCGATTGCGGCCAGGTCTGCAGGATCGAATTCGAATATGATGAGGAGGGGGTTTTAGGGACCACGAGGTTCGTACTGGGCGGCATACAGGGCCATTACGTCTTGGGGGGTTTGAACATCGCCGGAACAGACAATACCGCCCTTACTATAACTGGCTCGGGAAACAGCTGGTTGATATCACACCCTGCCTTCACGATAAAGGAAACCGGGAATATGGGCTTCACAATAAAGGAGGGGGATTTAGACCTGCAGGTGCTGTGGTTCGACACCGCCTCGAACACCACCTTTACCAAGCCGCCCGATTGGACGTGCACCGGTTCCAAATGTGCCGATTACACGCAGTACGGCGTAGACTGCACCATAAAGCGCAGATATATACCCTCGGACAACAAGATGAAGTTCACAGTCGCTTCGGACATAGTCTTCGATTACACCCTGTTTCAAGAGGCAGGCATATTCCAGGTGAATGCACAGCACACGTACACCTCAAGCGGGACGCAAAAGAAATACATGGCGGCGTGCAACAGGAAGATTTGCACGCCGGCGCAGTGTAGTGCGGATATGAGCCTTGTTCACTGCTGCAATGCTAAGGGTACATACTGCTGGTGTAAGTGGGGGGGGTGTGATGTCGATAAGTCGGGCAATATTATAACAACAGTTCCGCCAACCTACAAGTGGGCATCCTTGAAAAAACCACTGGGGGACGAATCTGCGGACTGCAAGGGTAATCTGTCAATACCGGGGGCGTACTGGTACTGGTGTGGTTCATATACCTGTACAAGCATACCGACGACAGCAAATATTTTTGTAGCAGGGAATCTGTATAGGAACAGCTATGGCGAGGTTGATATCAATGACCTACCATGTGGAAGTTATACACTAGCGGCATATAATAAGGCATTTATGCCAAAGGAGATTACTTTTGAAATAGAGAATGGTGAAACAACAAAAATAGGTACGGGGGCATGTAAATACAAAAAGGCGTCATGGGATTGTATCAATCTTGGGAGTAGTCCATATGCAAGTTGCTCAGACCTTCCCACAGAGTTATGCTGGCAGGATAGCATAGGTCATGCAACTCCCTATAAGTACAGATCATCCAGTGACTCTGGCGCGTGTCTGTTTGACTTTATTAACCAATATACCGACAACCCTATACAATGTTATTATGGAGAGTGTAATAATGTGAGGGGCAAGGAGACAACAGTTCAGTGCTGCGGGGATTGGGGGTGCTCGCTCGGTCAGAGGTGCAAGGATAATCTCTGTTTCGGGGGGGGTGGTACGGAGCAGTGGTGCGGGGGGAGGATCATTAAAGAAACAAGTGCGTGCGGGTTTATACAAACAAGGGACGAGAAAAAAGGACCCATTAGCAGTTGTAGTATTGGTCCAATAACCTCCGAGGACCTGATAGAGAAAATTGATTCAGAGCCCTTCAGCGATTCGGTAACCGTGCCCGACTACTGGTTTGCGAACGTTAGCCGCCCCCGGCCGGACATGGACAGCGGCCTGCCGCATGCCAATATCAGGATAAACGGGACGATTGACCGCTGTCTTGGCCCTGATAGTGATGGGGCGGCCGGGAACTTAGATATCACGATGGACCCTGACCTCCTCGTAACCTTTGAGCTGCACATAGGCAACTACACGTTTAAGCCGCTGGAAGACGTGCCGATCTTTGCCGATATGCCGGTAGAACACGTCCTGTACCCACATGATGAGACTGCAAACAAACTGCGCAGCTACACGTTTGACGACTGGTACGGATACCAACAGCAGGAGTTCAATTACCCTGCGCAATGCAACACCCTGTGCCCTTCAAACTGCATGTGCGTGGACGATATCCGCCTGCCGGTGTGTGGGGATGCGGAGGGGGTAGTCTCTGAACGAACCGATTGCGTTTGCAGGGCGGATATGACTCTGAAGGATACATGTCTTTCGCAGAGGAGTATGCACAACGGCGATTTTGAGGATACCTATTACGACTTTGCCAAAACCCGCACGTTCGAAAACCCATATGATGACTGGCAGGCTACCGAGAGCCATATAAACCACACATATTCGTACTCTTTCGAGGGCCTCGGACCAAAGCAGGGGGATTTGATTAGTAATGTGACTTACGGGACGCTTGCTGGTTCAAACGAGAGAGATTATATAATATCCGAAGAGGATGTCCAAAGGGCAAATATCACGATTTATACGTTCTATGAAAATATCACCATAGGCCTCTTTCCGAATACCGTGAACGGCGCAAGCCCGCGGTACGCCGGCGACAGCAACATAGTTGTCGAGGTCTTCCCAAGAAACGGAAGCAAGATGAAGATAACCAGCGTATACCCGGGGGAGTTCTTTCTTAGCCCAAACACCGATATGTCGCTAACCGGGGTGCTGTACGATGCCTGTAGCGGCGCGGTACTGCCGGGCAAACGCGTAGGATTTGATGCCAGCGATAAAGGCACCCCCCTGCCAGCCGCCGCGACAACAGACCGCGCGGGCGCGGCTCTATTTGCCTTCAGGATCGCAGACGAAGGCACGACTGCCACCATCACTTTCGAGGGGGATAATACACATACAGAAAGCAAGGATTCCATTTACCTTGACGTTTGGACGTTCAGCAGTTTCTGGTTCCTCCTTTCGCCGGATGTTATCCTGCTTATAATCATATTCATAGTGGGTTTGCTGTCGTACCGCTTTTTTAGAAAAGGCCGCATTGATTTCGGGGGCATGTGGCGGCAATTGAGGGGTGAGGACTAATGGTCAGGATAAACAAAAGAAGGGGGGTTGCGATATTCATCATGGCCTGCCTAGTTTTGGCCTGCGCGGGCTCGGCGAAGGCAATAGCCCCGTTATTGGCCCTTTTAGTCATACCGTTCATCCTCGGTGCTCTTGGCTCTTTTGTGGGTTGCACTGCTACATGGATTTCAAGATCCATATTCCATGTAGGCAATGCCGACCACCCCCTTGAGATAATAGCGGGAGGGTTTTATGACGAGTTCGTGCCTGCGATACTCAACAACCCGGATTTGGGAAGCAAACCGATAACCGACATGATGGTTTTTTTTATCAGGATACTCGAACCCGCGTACGTCGTGATACTGCTGCTTCTGGGCATCTATATAATATTCATGTCCGGCTCCCCGGCAGGTAAGAATAAGGCAAAATCCATGATGGTGGTGGTAATCGTCAGCATGGTGGCTGTCCTCATGTCAAAATATATACTTATGGCAATGGTTTCCTCATCGCATTCTATCGCACAGTGGGGGATCGCCCAGGGGGTCTTAGCGTCCAACAGCCCGTCTGCCAATGAACTGACAAGGACTACCTTCTCGCCTTTTATCGACTGGTATAAACAGAAGTGGTTGGATGCCGGGTCGCGGTCCATTAGTTCATCGTTCATCTTTCTTGCGATTCCCACCGTGCTTCTGCTTTCGGCGATGATTGTGCTGGCCATAAGGTACATCGTGCTGGTGGGCTTCTTTGTAATGTTTCCGATGACGATATTCCTTTACTCATTTAAAATAACCAGGGGCATAGGAAGGCCGCTGATGGAGAAGACAATACTCTGGATATTCGCGCAGGCTGCCGAGGGATTAATGTTCGCGGCAGTCGCCCTTGTTTTTTTGGACAGTGGCATAACACCGCTTATCGGTTCAGATGCTATG
>MCBF01000001.1:608220-617343 GCA_001742785.1 Candidatus Altarchaeales archaeon IMC4 | reverse complement strand
GGCGCACAACACAAGCGGCCCGTGAAAATTATCGTGAACCGCCTTTACGGCATTTGCGAACTTTTTGCCGTCCCCGGTCGCGCACCGCACCGACACCCCGTCTAATTTGAGCTTCTGGCCGATGCGCTCGAGCTCGTAATTTTTAACGAGTTCAACCCGCTTTTTTATTTCGTCCCCCTGCATGGAATCGGCAACGTCCATCATGAGCGCAGTCTGGTTGAAAAACCTGAGGTCATGGCGGTACATAACCCCCTCGCCGCCGATNGTGGTGCCGTGCTCCCCCCCGATGGCGATGTCCCGCACGGGCGGCATGATCGCCTCGGTGAGTTTTTTAAGCCCTTCGGGGGTGAGGTCATGGCAGTTTTTCGGGTCTTCCTCGCGCTCGACAAGCTTCACAGCGAAGGCCATGCATGACTTTTCCTCGCACTTTCCGCAGTTCGTCGCGGGCAGGTATTTGTACAGCTGAAGCGCAGTAAGGCGTGCCATTTTAGTTTAAACGTTGAGCCATGAAAGGTAGTCATCCCTTTCTTTTCCGGGGCCCTCCCGGAGGGAGTCTATCATTTTGTCGAGCGTGTCTATCGAGTGAGGGTGCAGCATCAGGAAAAGGTCTGCGCCGCACAAAAGGGCGGTAAGCGCGGTTGCCGCTTCCCACAAAGGCCCCCTCTTTTCCCTCGGCCCCCACTCTTCCTTCGCCATCCAAGCCTCCCTGGCGCTCCACGAATTGGAGGTTGCGGAAACCATGGGGAACGCAAGGGCTTTTTCGCCTTTAAGCCCGGCAAGGCGGCAGCGCTCCATAGCGGAAATCGAGTACTCGATCCCGTAGCCGATGCCCGCAGTGAACGGGTCCATGAGAATTTGATCCTCCCTGAGGCCGCACTTGATGAGGTTCTTGTTCAGCCGCCGTATCTCGTCAGGGTTCATGGAAACCAAGGAGACGACCGAGTGCCCGTGCTTTACCGCCGCCTTTGAAACCCGCTTGTAGTCCATGTCCGGGTCGACGGTAGAAAGCGCCACATTTTCCCCTGCGCAGACCTCGGCGGCCTTCTCAAGGAGCGGCGGATCCTTTTCCGGGTTGCCCGAGCCGCCGATAATTATCGGGACCTTGACTGCCTGCAGGACATCTTCGATAATCTTTGCGGCATCCTTTACACTCAAATCCTTCACGGTCGGGTCCGTGCTGACCATGTGAAGCGTTATCATCTGCGCCCCGAATTTCTTCACCCTCAATTTTGCCCAGTCGGCGGGGTCCTCCATGGCATCGCCGAAATACGCCTTTATCTGGCTCGGAAGGGATATGGGCATGTCGAAAACGTCGTGGGATATCACCGGCCTGTTTTGCTCTTTTCCTTCGAAGAAATAAAACGGCATCGTCGTCTGGCCGCCGATTTTTAGTTTATGGCTGCGTGTCCCGCCCTCGGATTTCGTAGCACCGAGGGTAACCTCGTTTATCCGCGACTTGTACTTCTCGGCGGGGGGCGTAAATTTGAACTTTACGAGCTCGATGATTGCCTCGGGTTTTACGCCAAGCGCATGCGCGATTATCTGCGGCAGGACGCTAAGCTCCAAGTATTGCGCTTCAAGTTTGAAATTGCTGAGCTCTATTTCTTCTGCATCCCCGAGCAGGTCCGCAAGTTCGTTTATGTCGCTCATCTTGTTATTAATTTGAGTATTTGTTTTACCCCGGTATACGCCTTCGAGTCTTCAGGCAGATCTATCAGAGGTCTGCCTGCAAGGTCGTACTGCGCCACTTTTTTGTCGTTCGGGATCCTGCCGATCTCCCCGATGCCAGTTTCCTTCACCATACCATTGAGCGCCTTCTCGTTAGCGTCCTCAACCCTGTTGAGTATTAGGAATATGTCATTAAATTTTATACCGAGGTTCCCGGACATCGCCTTTATGTGCCCGGCGGTCTTGAACCCCTTTTTCGAGGCATCCGTGACAATTAACATCACGTCCGCCCCCTTTGTCGTCCTGCGCGATATGTGCTCGAGCCCCGCCTCGCAGTCTATGACCACCCAGTCGTAGGCGTCGGACATGTTGTCCACGATGTCCCTGAGCATGTGGTTTATGGCGCAGTAGCACCCCGGGCCCTCGGGCCGCCCCATCTCGATGAAGTCGAATTTGCCGGTTTCGGCCGTTATCTCAAATACCTTCGAATCAAGGTACGCCTTTTTCTCAACGCCCGGCGGCAGGGGAGCATTTGACATCCCCTCTCGGATATCCCCTATCGTTTTTTCCGCATGAACCCCTAACGCGTCCGCAAGGTTCGCGTCGGGGTCCGCGTCGATTGCAAGGATGCTTCCTTTTTTTTCCTCGGCAAGGCACCTTACAATAAGGGCCGAAACTAAGGTCTTGCCGACGCCGCCCTTGCCTGAAACCGCAATTATCATTCTTTTATAGTACTCAACATAACTTTTTAGACAAATATATCACAGCAGCCCATTTTGCTTTATGCAAAAGGGTCTGCTCGTATGACTTGCAGAAGGCGCAGAGCACGCAGAGGAAATCAATATGGAACAAACCAACTCTATTTGTCATTCTCTGCGTCCGTGTGAATCTGTCAGATTCGCATGACATCATGTAAATCTTTAGATTTACAGGACATCGTTTGCGACATGTCGCAAACGCTTGTCCCGCGAATCGAAAAATTCGCGTGGATACCACCCGCGAAATCGCTTTTGCGATTTCGGGAACGCAAAACTGCAAACAGTTTTGCGTTCCCGAAACTGCGCCGCAGTTTCGCGGACGCAGAGACGGGAATTTGCTTTAATCAACGTTTGCCCCCTTTCCCATTTCCGCCATTGCAGAAACCGTAACTTTTGTCTTTCCTGCACAATTCCTGCTTCAATAAATCATTCTCCTCTTTAAGTTCCTGCACGCCCTTGACCAAGACCTGAACCATACGGCTCATGCTCCTGCCATCTACGTCAACCTCTATCTCCTCGTAATCGTCAAGGAGATTTTCGGCAGAAGGCGCATCTTCGCCCTCGAGCGTTTCATCCGAGCCGCCGCCGATGCCCGCCGCAACCTCGTCCTGCCTTTTTATTTCCCCTGTTCTCTTGTCCTTCAGGCGCTTCTCTTTTACCACGACTTTGACTCCTTCCGGGAGCGTATCGTGGTCAACATCGCACCATTTGCCGTGTTCGGTGCCTTCTTCGCAGGCGATGTTCATAATCTGGCCGAGCGCGTCTTCGCTTGCGTACGCGGATGAGTATTCTATGAAGTCGTCAGCCCGGACGTTTCCGATGACATCGAGTTTCTGGGAGGGGGATGTTGTGCCGATGCCGACTTTGCCGCCCACTTCATCGACATATATCTGATTGTGTGGTTTTATTTCAGTTACTGTTGTGGCGTTTGTAATTTCCTCTAATTCAATAGATAACCCTGGGTGGGACAAATCCCTGATATATATTCCATTTGAATAATCGGCCGTAATCGGTACGGACTTGAACGCTAAATATCGTTCAGGCCCAGACCCAACATAACCCCAAACTATCTTTATGTACTTATGATCATAATTATATTCGGATAGTATGGTTACCTCTGCCGTAGACCAGTGCCCACTGATAAGGTGTACAATCATTTCATGTTCTGCATAATCCCCCGTTGCTACAATTTTGTAAACGCCCCTTTTTCTTGTTTTTATTTTATACCACGTTTGACCTTTTGGCGCATATGTGTAGTAATCTGAAATAGATTTACCGTTTATAGCAATATTTCCTGTTACATCCAGCGTTGCGCTTGGGTCGTCCGTCCCAATCCCGACCTTCCCGTCAACCCGCACCACGCCGCTTGCCGGCTGAATAATCACGTCGCCTTCGTTGGTCTTCAAGTACCCGTCCGCCGCAGCCAGAATGACTGCAGCAAAAATCGCAAGTGCCAGGACTCCCTTACTTATTTGTTTGTTCATTTTCATTCCGTTCACCTCGTTTTTTTGTTTTTTGTTAGCATAAATTAGCCCAAGGTTATCGTGGAATTATCAAGCACCACAACGTCGTCAATGTAGAGTTCAGAATCGCCACCCGTGAAGTAAAGCTCAATCCCTGTCATGTACAAACCAGATACTGTACAGACTCCATTCAGTAACGTATCAACGGTATAAATAAGTTCCGTGTTCGTCGCGGCAGTGTCCTTATTTCCAATAGTGTCCTGACATGCAATGTAAACTGTGTTTGCGCCTTCGGATAATCCGAACGCTACGCAAGACTGCGATGTCGTGCCGTCGCCCGCGCAGTCCCAAACCATACTGCCGTACGGCTGGTCGCTTATTGACCACTTGCAGTCGCCGTTTTCGTTCAGGTTGAATGTGATTGTCGGCGAGTTCGTGTTTATTGTCGAGCCGCTCGCCGGGTTGTGGTTTGACTGGGTTGGGGGGCACGTGTCCTGCGTTCCAACAGTTAAACCCTCTGTGAGTAAGTTGTTGCCTTCGCCGCTTTCGATTATCCAGTCTTCCGGGTCAACGACCGCAGTTATGTTATGTCCCCCTTCCGTGACAGTCCACTGCACGGATACGCTTTGCGTCCCGCCCGCGGCCATGTTTATAATGCCCGAACCAATCTCTACATCACCGTCATAGAACGTTACATTCACATCATTGGCACCCGCGCTTCCATCGTTCGTAACCGTCGCAGTTATCGTTATCAAATCGCCGACTTCTGGGCTGCTTGGAGAGAACCTTAGCGAATCAACAGACAAATCAGGGCTTATAACCGTAACTGTAACATCATCCTCGTTCACGTTGCCAACAATGTCCGTAACCTTCGCCGTGATTGTGTAACCTCCGTCGAGCCCGGAACTTCCCCACAGCGTCCTTGTACCCGAGCCGATTTTTGCGCCGTCAAGGAACCACTCAATGTCTTCTATTTCGGTGTTGTCTGTCGCTGACGCCTCGAGGTTAATCATGCCCTGCAGGACGTCATTGTTTTGGGGGGTGGTTATGCCGACCGTCGGTGCAGAATTGTCAACGTTAATCGTGAGGTCCTTTTCCTTTGCATTATTTGTTTTGTCCTTCACATTCACTTTGATTGTGTGTTGCCCATCGCTCAGCGTCTTCGTGTCCAGCTGTGAAGAATAGCCAGAACCAAATTGAACGCCATCCCCGTACCAATAAATGGACTTCACACCGCTTTCGGAGTCTTGGGTTTGGATGCTCATGTTCACGGTTTTGCTGACGTTGTTGACAAGGACAAGGCCATCAACGGGCGAAATGATTAGCGAGCCGATGGACGGGGCTTCGTTGTCGTTTCTTACAGTTATGTCCAGTTCGTATGATTCCGCAAATTTTCCACCAAAATCATAAACCTTAACATATGTATTACTGTAAACTGCATTGTCATTAAAACCAGACGTATCAATATTGCAATCTGTCTGGTCGTCCTTTCCAGAGAGTGATCTGGCGCACTTCAAATCTCCGTCAAAATAAAACTTGACGTAATCCAATTCGTCGTCATCTGATGCGTCAACGGTCAGCGTTATGGAATTGTAATCAGCGGTTGCGCCGAACTTATTGATTTCGGGTGGTTTTTCAATGTCAAGATTTAACCCGAATGGTTCTGTAATCACACTCTCAATGCTTCCCGTCCCTGTATCAAAGTAGTTGACTTCCATTTTTATTGCATGGTTACCTTTCTCGTCAATTACCGGAACCCTCGCGTCCAGAAGAACCCAGTCGCCATTGTACATAGCACAATTTGCCGGCAAATCAGACCATTCGCCATCGTTGCATTTTACTCGATCTTCTGGGTATTCAACGTCATCTACAATCGGTATTATGGATAATACCTGAATCCAACCGGTTTCTGCATATACGCTGACGTCAACTTCTACAGGTATGTAGTCTTTATCCACGCCGTTTTGGTCTGTGCCGCTATAAACTCCGGGGTCAAATGGTTGGTCTTTTGGAATACTTGGCATAAATTGATCATTTATAGACCAGACGCTGGCCTCGACGAGTTTCGCGCCCATGACAGAGAACCTGCCCATATCACAGCAACCTACATGTTGCTCGCTATTACAGCCGCAGACAAAATAGAAATACCAGTCAGTACTTGACTCTCTTCTGTTGCCGGACTTTAAGGGGTCAACCCAGCTCTGCGCGCCAAGCGAAACGCCGAAGGAATACTCGTCTGGCTTTAAACTACTGGTTGTCTTTGAGAAGCCGATGTAAACGGTTCCTGCTGTGGATGGGATGTTTCCGAAGACAGTCGTAACGTTTTTAGTCAGCGGGAACCTCTCCGCGTCGGTGTCAGGGTCGTCTACCAAAAGAACCAGTCCGTCAGTTTCAGGGGTTGCGGAAATTGAATATTGCTGTCCTTTGTTCACGCTGAGTTTGTACCAGTCCACAACATCATCAACCTCGTCAATCAGGTAGCCGGTTAGTGTTTGGCCTGTCGGGATTGTGTCTGCCGAACTCTGCGAATCGTTGGCATCTCTGCCAAAGCCGGCGTCTTCGACAACATGGATTTTAAACATCTGCTGGTCGTTGTCGTTCGTGCCTGGGTTTGCGTCCGTGTCTGTTGCGGTGATTTTGAACGATAAAGTTCCGGCAGTTAATCCGGTTGTGTCAAGCGTTGCCTGCCACGTTCCGCGCATATCCGAGCCGGATGTTTCGGTCATCGGGGCGGCAGGTTGTGGACTGTTCAAAGACCAATCGATTGCGGCGGATGAAATGCCGCGGTCGTCGATGATTTCGGCGGATATTGTGATGGGGTCGCTAAGGTGGGCTGTGGTTGGATAAATCGGGATTGTGATGTGGGGGGTTGTTTTTTGGAACTGACTCAACCAGTTATCTCTCCCCCTCCAAAACGGATTTGTTGACCCCAAATCACAATACGTCCCATTCAGAACCCTTAGTGCATAATTAAGCCGTGCGATATCGATAAAGTTGGGATTGGAACAGCAGTGTGTTGTATCGTAACTCTCGGTAATATCTTCCTCGAAAATTTGATAAGTATTTAGGTCATGTGGTGTATCTGGAATGAACTTTGAGCATATACAATCACCATACGAGTACGCATTAAAGAGTTTTTCACCTTTGTTGATTAAAATCACTGGGTATTTGAGGCAAGTATTGTACTTACAAGACAGCAGGCCATATTCAGGATCAACTGTCGTGCAGTCGTATGATTCATCTCCGACAAATACGTCCAAATCATCAGTTTCCGCGTGTTCGCATAACTTGGCTTCCGCCAAATCATTCTGGCCGCCTTCCCAACCAAGACCAAGGAATATGCTTGTTCCGATTCCCAATAGACACTTCGTTTTTGTAGCCCCTATTTTTCCGTATTTTAATATCCTGTCCACAGCGACCCCGGAACCCGCTGACGTTATCACGTCAAGCGCCGTTCCTTCGGTAAACAGGTCTTCAGGTTTCAGCGCGCCGATTACGATAACGGTGGCAGTTGGATTTGCAAGTATTGTTTTCTTCAGGATACCACTCTCTTTCAGAGCAGTGCTGCCGACTTCTTCAAACACGCTTTTCTCCATCAGCCAGTACATCTCCTCTTCGGTTTCTTTCTCTTTCATCTTCAGCGCTTCTTCCCCGCTCCTTCCCAATTGAACTTCATCTGTGGGAAGGGTTACCTGCACAATGTCAGCTTCGTTCCGGTCAACGTAGGTTATGACATCGTGCGCCACGATGTATGTGTGATTTATCCTGAAATCGCTATTAGCGTCGCCTGAAATGCAGGTGTACGGCCCTCTGTCGTCGGCGTCTATGGTTGCGGTTCCGTCGGGGCATTTCGTGGCGCAGGAGTAATACTCTGTGGGTTCGTCATANGNACATTCATAGTAGTCGATGTATTCTAACTTTGCTACTGCGCGGATTGTATAGGGGCCGGTGTAATCAACCTCAAACGTTAATGAGTCGTTGTTATGTGGGAATGGTTGTAGGTACTTTCGGTTGCCATCCTTCCATACTTCCACTACCATATCACCAACGAGATGTGGTGTGCAGAACCATTCGCCGAAACAGTTCACGTTATTGCCGTCTTGGTCTTTGACGTAAACTGTTATAGTACCTATCACATCCTCTGCACAAGCAAGATTCGACAAGACCAGTACGACCAATCCTAAAATCGATAATTTTCTACTCAACATTCTTTTGGTAACAATGGTTCATTGACATAGTTGATACAAAACTCCTCAGTATGATTTGCTTGGATTTCTTCACAATAGGTCATGTTCTTCTCACATTTTGCTAATCCAAGATAGCACGAGTCTTTTTTATAAATATCTGTTATTTTTTCGCATAAATCTTCTCGTCGTAATGAAACCGCAAAACTTCGATAACATTGTTCTTTTATATGCGTATTAGATATCTCATCACACATACTTAAATTTTTTGTACTAATAGCAATGCTCTTGATACAGTTATTCTTATCAAAATTCAACTTTTCACAAACCCCCACGTCACCCTTCTCAATCGCCTCCTTAGTTACGATTGCGGCGCGTTCTTCGGCATCAGGCAGATGATATGCCCACACCAAGGCCACAAGATACAGGAATATCAGCAGAACGATACCGACAAAAAGCATGCTGTCGGTTTTATCGAATTTCCTGAAATTGTGTTCGTTTATGTGGAGTAGATATATCATTAATATTCCAACAACAAGCCCAGAAATAAACATAGGTTGTGTAAAGACATACACAACATTCGCCAAAACGTCCAAAAGTACGATTACATACCCCAGATAAAGAGCAAATGGCCTTCGATAAATGATGCCGACAGCCACCAGAAAGTAGAATGAGGCAGGTATAATGTTAATCCCCCCGAATAACAATACCTCAAAAACTTCGGGCGAACGCCCCCATGATATGCTACCGAAAAAATCTACAAGTAAGTACAGCCCGCGGATTAAAAATATGATTGCAACGAATGTTAAGCCCGCGTTTAACTCAGTGGATTCTTCTCCCTTGGTTTTACTTTTACCAGCCATCTTTAATTCATGGAATTACTCACAAATAAACAAAACACGCAACACCTGCAATCTCCGATGATGTCCTCTGCGCACTCTGCGCCTCTGTGGTGAATAATTATGCTTTTAGTCAGCGGGAACCTCTCCGCGTCGGTGTCAGGGTCGTCTACCAAAAGAACCAGTCCGTCGGTTTCAGGGGTTGCGGAAA
>MCBF01000001.1:593903-608120 GCA_001742785.1 Candidatus Altarchaeales archaeon IMC4 | reverse complement strand
AAGAAGGTTTGCTGGGAGAAACTTGAGAAGTTTTTGACGGAGCACCAGGTGAGAAGGCAGAATGGGAAGAAAGCGGTTGAGAATCTAATAAGAATAATTCAACCATAAGTTGCGAACCAAAATATTTCGCATCAGTTCCACATATCTTGCGAAGCACTATCTTTCGTGGCATAACATCTTTTGGGGATATTCTATGTCGTATTACTATTAATAATACGACATCAAAAATTTAATTTACTATAAAATCGCTATGCTGGAACGTCTTTATGTAGTATAATGCCTTGGTGGATATATATGACTATTCAGCAGGATTGTGCTCTTCAAGTTTTAATCGCTATGCTGCGCCAGCATTCATAGATAATATGTCAATTTAAGGTGCTTTTTGAACTCATAGGGGTAGCCCTATTGCTTCAAAAATATGTAAAAATGCACAGTTTTCAACCCGTAACTTTTTCCTTCGCTGAAATTATGGCCTAACTGCGAAATAATTAGTTTCGTATAAATAAATAATTAAAACGAAAAGATATTATTCGTATTAAAATGATAATCATACGAAAATAATAATTTCGTATTAAAAAATAAATATGACGAAATTAAATATTTCGCAACGTAACCATAAAACTTGCGAATAGATTTATTTCGCATCTTTTTCGGAAAGATAGCGCTTAACCAGATCAAACATATCTGCCTCTATCAAATCCTCAGACTCCATATAGTCCAAAAGCTCGTCAAGGGTTATCAGGCAGTGAAGTTTTACGTTGTGTTCTGTAAGATTCTCGGCGCCTCCCTGCCCCCTGTCGAGAATCACAATCGCGTCCGTTACCACCCCTCCCTCTTTGCGTATCGCCTCTATAAACGCTACCTTGCTGCCGCCGTCCGTTACCATGTCGTCCACAAGGAGCACGGAATCGTCTTTTTCGATTATACCCTCTATCTGCGATTTGGTCCCGTGGCTTTTCGGCTTCTTGCGCACGTAAACCATCGGGAGAGCGCACTTTATCGAAAGCACCGCCGCTATCGGGATGCCTGCGGTTTCTGCGCCCGCAAGACGCTTGGGGCAAATACTCCTTACTGCATCTGCCATCTGGCCGGTTATCTCATCAAAACACACGGGGTGCGAGGGGAGAACCCTCAGGTCCACATAAATCGGGCTTTTCTTCCCGGAGGTCAGCGTAAAATCGCCGAACCTGACCACGCCTGCCTCCACAAGAGCCCTTGCCACAGTATCTTTCATGTTATGGTTACCTCCTTGCCATGCATCTTATTTATGTTTCCTTCATCAAAAACGAGGTTCCCGCGTACAAAAGTCTTCACAGGCCAGCCCTTAAGCCCAACCCCCTCGAACGGGCTCCACCCGCACTTCGTAAAGAGTTTGTCCCCTTCAACCCTCTTTTTCATGTTCATATCGATGATGACAAGGTCAGCGTCATACCCCTGTGCAATCCTTCCCTTGCCCTTGATGCCAAAGACCCATGCAGGGTTTTCGCACACAAGCCCGGCGACCTGCTCGATCCTAATCCTTCGCTCGTCGACTGCATTCAAAAGCAGGGGCAGCATCGTTTCAATACCAGGAACCCCTGAAGGGGCAGACCAAACATCCGCTTCCTTTGCCCGTTTAAGATGGGGTGCGTGGTCGCTTGCGATAATGTCGATTTTCCCGCCGACCACGGAATCCCAAAGGTATTTTTGATCCTCTTTCGATCTTAGCGGGGGATTCGTCTTTGCGAAGTTCCCGAGGCGCTTAACGTCGTCCTGGTTTAGGAAAAGGTGGTGGGGGGTCGCCTCTTTCGTTACCTTGGGATGGCCTTCAAGCACATCAAGCTCCGCCCTGCTCGTTACGTGGCATATATGCAGTCTGTTTTTGGCATTTTCCGATAGGAATACCATCCGATTGACTGCAGATGCGGCGCACACCGGCGGCCTTGAGTCGTTATGCGCGAGGGCGTCTGTCCTGTTTTCCGCCTTTAATTTTTCGCTCAGGCGCTTTATCATCGACTCGTCCTCTGCGTGAACGGTTGCGATGGTGCCCCTTTTTGCAACCGCCTCGAAGCCCTCTATTATGCAGGCATCATTGTCAATCAGCAGCGAACCAGTAGTTGATCCTAAGTAGTATTTTACAGACGCGATATTGTCTGCTTTAGCAATCTCCAGAAGGTTGTCCCCACTCGCCCCGAAGTGGAAGCCAAAATCAACGACGGATTTCGAAGACGCTATTTTCCTTTTTTCGTTAAGAAGGGCAACGGTCGTCATCGGCGGCTGGGTGTTGGGCATGTCAAGAACGCAGGTTACGCCCCCTGCGGCAGCGGCGGACGAACCCGTTAGCCAGTCTTCCTTAGAACCGGCGCCAGGCTCGCGAAAATGCACGTGGGCGTCTATCAAACCCGGAAGAACAAGATTGTTTTTCGCATCAATTGTGTTTTCATGATGCATGCCTTTGCCGATTTTTGCGACCTTCTCTCCTTCGACCAGAATGTCTGCCTCAACCACGCCCTCGGACGAAACTATCCTGCAGTTTTTTATCAGGAAGCCGGGCATTTTAAAGTGAAAGATTTCTTAACCTATTTGGGCTTTTTTGGGGCGGGCTCTTTCTTAGCAGCCTCCTTTTTCCCAACCTCTTTCTTCACAGCGTCCTTTTTTGCAGCCTTAATCTCAGGTTTCGCCGCTTCCCCTGCTTTTTTTGTTTCCTCCTCGACCAGCCAATCGGGCTTTCCAAGGAAGGGCTGCCTCATAGTGAGCCCTATCTTCGATGTGGAGATCCTGTCCTTTATGCTGACGGTTACCACCCTTGCCCGCACGGTATCGCCGAGCTTGAGCGTCTTTTTTGACTCCTTGCCGTGGAAGGACAGGTTCTTCTCGTCATAAGACATGTAATCCTCGGTCATCTGCGAAACGTGCAGGAGGCCGTCAAGCGGGCCAAATGTTATGAATGCCCCGAACTCGGTCGTTTCACTCACGATACCCTCGACAACCTCGTTCAACAGCGGAACGTACGTTAAAACGTCGAATCTAACGTCATAATAAACCGCCCCGTCGCCAAGAATAATACGCCCTTCCCCGACGTTCTGGAGGTTCGTTACCGAGATTATCAGGCCGATGTCACGGTTTATCCTTCCAGTCAGCATGTTTTTAAGCTCCGAGATTATAACGGCTTCCAAATCCTCGCCGAACCTTCTCGGCGGCACGCGCACGGTGTCCTCGACAGTCACTATCTTGTACATTTTTAATTTGTAGAGTATTAATCAGGGTTAATTATGAAATCTCTTAAATAAAAGACAAACCCTTCCCGCGGACGCATATGACCTTCACACCAGACCTTATAAGCCTCCGTTTTAGTTCGGTGTCATTTGTGCATACCGGGATTTTGCCCCTTGATGCCAACTCGACTATCGCGTCGTCGGTCTCCATGTGTGAGTTTATGATGCCGATGCCCCTCTTTTCAATAAGCTGCAGCCCGATTGATGCGGCAATGGCGTCTTTGCCCGATGTTTTTTTTATCGACAGAAGTTCATCAACGACCGACGATAGGGTTACCGGTTCGAACCCCGGAAGCAGGCGCTCAAGTTCTGAAAAAAGATCAATGCCAAGCGAATACGGAACCATGAAGAAGTTCGTATCTATCATCACCTGCTTCGTCATAACTGTTCGTTTGCGAGCCGGACATCCTCGGCCTTTATCGTTTTCCTTCCCGCGTGTTTGGCAAGCACGGCGGCCTTTTCGGTAACGCTCGCCAGTTTCTTGTCAAGTATCGCCTGCATCTCGCCGGCACCGTCCGCGCCGACGCGAATCTTTCCGACCTGTTTCATCAGCCGCTCTATTGTCGCAAGTGGTAATGTCATCTTATATACATATTGTTGTATTCTATATTATTTAATTCGTAATTTATTTTGTGTTTGTGCCGAGGTGGGTCTGACTAGTCGTCATTCCACCTCAGCATTACTCACGTTCGTTCGCAATGCCGAGGTGGCAGAGTCCGGTTTAATGCGCTAGCCTTGAGAGCTAGTGTCCCTCCGGGACACCTAGGTTCGAATCCTGGCCTCGGCGAACCTTTCCCCTTCAAATGATTCATTCCTTCATGAGCGATTCTTACGGCTCGAACTCTTACCTGGTTGTCGACAAGAAAACCGCGCTGATTGATGCGGGAATCGACTCCTCGAGGATAGCCGAAAAAATCGAGGAGCTTGGCGTTGGGCTTGATTTTCTGATAAACACGCACTGCCACTTTGACCACATCGGCGGAAACCGCCTTCTGAAAGAGAGATTTGGCCCGAAAATAGCGATGCACGAGATTGATGCGGATGCGATCCGAAAAAACAAGAAGGCGACGCTCTACGAGATGATTGACGCATGCGTTCCGCTGACCCTCGTGGATATCAGGCTTTCCGGTGGCGACATCCTGAATCTTGGAAAAACACGCCTTGAAGTCATCCACACGCCGGGGCACACGATGGGAAGCATCTGCCTTTACGAGCCGGGCTCAAGGTCTCTGTTCTCCGGCGACACCGTGTTCTCCGGCGGTGTCGGCAGGGCGGATATGGGCGGGGACTGGGAAGAACTCGGGCAGTCTATCAGGGCGCTGGTAAAACTAACCGAAGAAAGGGGCATTGAGACAATATATCCCGGGCACGGCCCGGCGGACTGCGGGGATTCGATAGAGGAAACCTACAATACATATTTCGGCTGATTTTTTTCTTATAACGACATATATAATAAACAAACCGAAAACAATGACCGAAAACCAAAAAACCGCTTACTGGCTGGAAATCAAAAACGTCGTCGGTGCCCTGCAGCAGGTTACGCGCCTGATAGCCGAGCATTCCGGAAGCATACAGAACATAGAGCATTTCTCATCAGGGGAAAACGTGAGGCTTTACCTTGAGATAGCAGGGGTTAAAGACGCCGAAGATATGCAGGCCGATATAGAGGCATTGGACGTCGTCGCCTCCATAAGGCAGGTACCGACGTTCAACGAAATCTACGGCAAAAGGGTAATCGTCATCGGCGGCGGGGCGCAGGTGGCGGAGGTCGCGAAGGGCGCGATTTCAGAGGCCGACCGGCACAATATCCGCGGGGAGAAGATAAGCGTAGATACGATACCGCTCGTAGGGGAGCAGGAGATAGCCAACGCGGTGCGCGCAGTTACGCGGCTGCCGAGGGTCAAAGTCCTGATACTTGCGGGCGCCTTGATGGGCGGGGAAATATCGCGGGCTGTGGACGACGTAAAAAAAGAGGGCATTATCGTAATCTCGCTGAACATGGCAGGAAGCGTGCCCAAGCACGCAGACCTCGTTATCACGGACCCGATACAGGCTGGCGTAACGGCAGTTATGGCAATAGCGGACACCGCGAAATTCGACATAAAAATGCAGAAGGGGAGGGTCTATAAATAAAATGCTAAAATCAGAAAAACTCAAAGAAATCGCGGAAAGGTTCGCGACGCCTGTATATGTCTACGACGAGGGGCAGATAAGGCAAAGGTTCAGGCATTTCAAATCCGCCTTTGACAAACACGGCGGCGCGAAGGTATGCTATGCCTACAAAGCGAATTCGAATCTCGCGATATGCGAAATTCTAAGGCAGGAAGGCGCAGGCGCCGACGTACTTTCAGAGGGGGAGCTGAAAACCGCCCTCGAGGTGGGGGTCAAACCCGAAGACATGATACTGACCAGCACCGGGAAAACCGACGATGAGATCCGGCTGGCGGTTGAAAACAACGTCGTGATAAACGTCGATTCGCCGTACGAACTGGACGTCATTAACGAAATCGCGGGCGGCCTGAAAAGGCGCGCGAAAATATCCGTCAGGATAAACCCTTCGGTTGACCCGAAGACGCACCCGAAGATAGCAACCGGTATAAAGGCGTCGAAGTTCGGCATCCACGTCGAGGGCGGGCTTGCGCTTAGGGCGTATAAAAAGGCAAAGTCGCTTGAGAACCTCGAAATTGTTGGCCTTCACGTCCACATCGGCTCGCAGATTCTGGAAACCTCGCCGTTTGTCGAGGCTGCGAAAAAGGCCGTCGAGTTTGCGAAGGAACTGCAAAAGGAGGGCATAAAACTGAGGTTCATAGACATGGGCGGGGGCATGGGCATCCCGTACAAGGGCGAGGCGTGCATCGGCCCCGAGGAGTACGCGGACGCAATCTGCCCGGAGATAAAAAAACTCGGCTACGGCGTGGAACTATGGCTTGAGCCGGGCCGCTACATCGTGGGGCCTGCAGGGCTTCTGCTCACTAGGGCCCTCGGCGTAAAAGAAACGCCCTACAAGAATTTCATAAACGTGGACTGTGGTTTTACTACCTTGGTGAGGCCGGCGATGTACGATGCATACCACGAGGTTGAAGTAATGGACAAACAATATCCAAAAAAAACCTACGACGTTGCAGGAAACCTGTGCGAGTCCGGGGACATCCTGGCAAGGGACAGGAAACTGCCCGCCNCGGAGCGCGGAGACCTTCTGGCGATAAAGGACGCCGGTGCGTACGGGTTCGCGATGGCCTCGAACTACAACAGCCGCCTGCGGCCGCCTGAGATTCTCGTGAGGGAAAACGGGAAGGTCGAGGTAATCCGGGAGCGGGAAACTATGGAGGACTTGTACGGGGGGCAGAAGGTGCCCGAGGGGTTGTGATTCTAAAGGATGAAAAAGACTGAGGAGAAAATAAGAAAAGAGTTATACGCACTCATAAAGGACGGTAGAAATTTAGTTGATAGTGATGAAATATGGCATATCAAAATAGGGGCTTTTGCAGATCATTATCATACTTGGTACACTAGATCTTTGGTTGTTGTTCGCCACATTCTTCCAGATCGTGTTGAAGAATTTGAGAGATTATACCACATAGATAATCGTAAGCACATCGATATTTCAAATTGTACTATTGAGGATTATCTTTTAGCTAGGCCAATACATAGGCCCCATATAACTGCCTATGCTGACGATGAGTACTCCACTAAGCTTACCGGACTTAAATTTTCAAATCAAGTTGCCATATTGGCGTCGGCAGCATCACGTTTAGACGATATTCTTGCCGATATCG
Source organism: Candidatus Altarchaeales archaeon IMC4 (assembly GCA_001742785.1). GTDB lineage: Archaea > Altiarchaeota > Altiarchaeia > IMC4 > IMC4 > IMC4. The sequence goes on along the minus strand of MCBF01000001.1, from coordinate 601,090 downwards.
AAGGAGTTCTTCAAGCAGACTTATTTGATTCCGAAATTGACGCCGCCAAAGATTTACATAAGAACGGCCACCTCAGGGCGGCGGGGGCGCTCGCTGGCGTTGTGCTTGAAAGCCATCTTGCCAAAGTATGTCAAACTCATCGAGTGGAAATAAACAATAAGAAGCCCAACATATCTGATTTCAATGGTAATCTTTATAGAGCGAAAATTTATGATAATTCTAAGATGCAGCATATATTATATTTAGGTACTATTAGGCACAAATGCGTCCATAAAAAGGAAGAAGAACCAACTCCTGAAGAGGTCAAAGACCTAATTGATGGAGTGGTTAAGGTTATTAAAACGATTTCATAATATCCCTACGTCAATATTTCGATTTTCAAAATGACCGAAAAAATCGTGTATCTAACAAAAGAGAGCGTGATGTTTGTAAACGAGGTCATAAACATCATGTCCAACAGAAAGGCAGATAAATACGAACTGCTAAGCACGGACGGTTTCATAGATGCAATACTCGAAAAAGTAAGAAACACTGAGGGGGATGTATATGACAAAGCAGCAGTGCTGATGCGCGAACTCATAACATGCCATGGCTTTGCCAGCGGCAATAAAAGAACAGCCTATATAACCGCATCATATTTTATAATCAAAAACGGCGGCAAGGTCAAATTCAAAAACTTTAATAAGGTTGAAACTATAATAAGAAATATACGAAACTTCAGCACGGAAGAATCGCCGTCTGGCTTCGCGGGGGTAGCATAAATGAAACCAAAATTAAGTGATGTGGAACAACACGAGATGGAACACGAACTGTTAGATCTTCTTATGAAATATAAACCACTGCTTAGGAGATTGGAATAGTTTATCAAACCCCAAGCACCTTCATAACCTTCGTCTTGGCCCGTATCCAAAGCGGATAAACCAGCGACTCGCTTGCCACAATATTCGTCTTCTTATCTTCAAGTCCTCCCTCCGCAACAGTATAAAACCTGCCGATCTCCCCAAGCGTGTGGGCATCGCTTCCTGCGACCAGCGTGATTTTGTTTTTTTCCGCAAACTCCCTCGCCAGCCGGTTGTATTTCGGGATGCACCTGCCGTTTATCTCGATGAAATCGATTTTATTTTTCAACTGCTCTATCAGTTCCAGATCATTTATCGCGCTGCTTCTTAAGGCATCGAACGGGTGCGGGATGCTCGAAAGCCCGCCTTGCTCATGTATCAAATCGACTGCTTCAAACGGGTCTTTGGCGTGTATCTCCTCGCTCAGCATGTAGCCAATTATCTCCCCCTTTTCGGTTAAAATCTCTTCTGCCGGAATCAGCGTGAAGCCCTCTTTCTTTGCAACCCCCAGCGCTTCACCGACGCCCGCCATTGTCTCGTGGTCGGTTATCGCAGCGCCGTCAAGGCCACGCGCCTTTGCAGCCCTTATGATGCCTGCCACATCGCTCCTTGAGTCAAAGGAGTACTTCGAGTGTATGTGCAAATCAAGTTTCATGATATTGAACTTAATAATAGACCTCGCAAAAATAATAACCGTATTCTACGATGATAGACGACAAATTCTTCGAGCAGCTGAAGAACATAGACTTCATAACCCGCAAGCGGATTTCCAGCCTATACTCCGGCAGCCGCAAGTCCATAAAGCTCGGCAGGGGAATTGAGACGATAAGCTACAGGGAGTACCAGCCCGGCGACGACTTCCGCACCATCGACTGGCGGATCTATGCAAGGAGCGAAAAACTTTACGTGCGGATGTTCGAGGAAGAGAAAAACCTGGACCTCCACGTTCTAGTTGACGCAAGCTCCAGCATGAGCTTCACAACAGGGGACATGACGAAATTCGACTACGGCGGAAGCCTTGCCGCGGGTTTCGATTACGTATCTTCGCGCAAGAACGAGAGGTTCGCAACATCGCTTTACTCCAAGAATCTGAAACTGGTAACCCAGCCGAAGCGCGGCAAGACGCACTTTTTCAGGATAATCGACTTTTTGAACGATGCGGAACTGGAGGGTGAAACAGACCTGTCGTTCTGCATGAAGCAGTACGGCGCAATGGTAAAAAACAAGTCGTTCTTCGTAATCATCTCGGATTTCATGGAGCCGATAGGGTCTCTTAGGGACGGCATCTGGCGCGCGGCGAAGAACTCGAAGGAACTTGTGCTGGTGCAGGTCCTGGACCCCGGCGAAATAGAACTTAAATGGCTCGGGGACGCAAAGCTCGAAGACTTAGAAACCCACGGCGTCGAGCGCACATACCTCGGGCCGTCTTTCAAGAAGCAGTACAAAAAACGCATGGAAGACCACGTGTTTCAGATAAAGGAAATCTGCGACGAGGTAAACGCCCAGTTCTTTTCGGTGCGCACGGACGTGCCGCTGGTGGACAATTTTATCAGCGTTCTGGGGATGGCGCACTAACCAACTGCAAATTGCATTTTGAAAATGTGAAATTTTCAAAACCATGAAATTGTAAGGCAATTTCAATGAAATTTAAAGTGCAAAATTAATTTTGTATCCACGAAATTGCATAGCAATTTCGGGACACGCGTTTGCGAATTTTCGCAAACGGTGTCCCGTGAATCTATCTGATTCACGCGGACACCATGTTCGCTTCCCTCGAAATCGCTTTGCGATTTCGGGGCACCATTTGCGCTGTGGCGCAAATGCTTGTGGCGAAAATGCTTGTTTTTCAATTTTCGCTTTGCATTTCTATCTAGTCCTTAAGCACGGAGAGCCACTTATAGCGAAGCGCGGTTGAAGGCGGGAGTTCCGGGAATTCTTCTTCGCTTACGCCGCTCCTGTGAAGCGCAAGTATCAGCTGCTTTATCAGGCTCGAGTAGTTGTGCGCCACGATTTTCGTCAGAAGCAGGTCCTCGCCGGTCTGCTTCCATAGCCTCCAGAAAACCGGTACCTCACCCCCGTAAAGCGGGTCCGCGATCCGGTTGTAGTGCCTGACGATTCCCGTGTCGATGAGGGCGCCTATGGCGGATTCCATCTCCTTTTTCTGGACGTCGTTTTCAATCCTGATGCCAAGGAACGCCTCCTCGAACTTCTTGTTGAAGGCGTAGAACGGCCGGGGCATCTTTTCCAGCTGCTTCAGGACCGCCGACTTGAAGACATCGGCGCTTTCGTTTTTTCGCTGGATTATGAGCATGCCGTCCGCCTCTAAGATACCGCAGGTTATGATCTCGTTAGTTTCCGGGTCGGTGCCTGTTGTTTCGATGTCTATCACAGAACCCCTTATCTTCAGCGGCTGCTTGTTCTTTATCACGATGTATTTCATTTCAGCCTGTTGACCTTCTTTTCGTAGCGGCACCACATGTCGCCGTCCCACTCTTTTTCAACGTCAATGCCGAATTTGTTTGCCAACTTCAGCGTAAGGTACAGCAAATCAGTAATCTCCTCGGCCAGCTCCTTTTCGTCAAAGCGCTCCTTTTTGTAGCCGCCGTGGCGCAGGATCCTTCTTGCGATTTCGCCGAGTTCCTCCGTCATGTGGATCGTTATGTACTCCGCGCCGTCGTCATCCCAGCCGTACTTTTTGTCGTAGTCCGCGACCTCCTCCTGCGCTTTTTTAATTGTCGTCATTGCTGGATATTCACCGTTGCGTTGGCTTTCGCGATGACCTCACCACCAATTTCTACCTCGGCAAAGATGCCGTAATCTCCGGGGCTTATCCCCGCGCATCCCGTGCAGGAGGGCATCGGCTGCGTGAACTGAACAGTGTTTTCACCCCTGCTGAGGTTCACGGTCTGCACCAGGTTGAGCCGCTCCGAACCGCGCGCGTTGATGCCGTGGAGTCTTACCTCAACGTCCTGCGCACCGGTTGGCGAATCGACCGAAACGTTGATGTTTGCGGTTTCGAGCGAGTGGTAGGTTTCCTTGTCGGTTGTGATTGCTGCGGTTAATCGAGGCGCAACTTCCACGAGCCCAGCCATCTCAGAGGGTACGCACACATTTCCATCAAAGCATCTGTCCAGCCCGCAGTCGCAGGTCTTCACTTCATGGCTAAAATCGTGTGCGCACCCGCACGCTCCTATTAGGCACATGTTCGGGAAATCTCCGACCGACCCGCAGCACATTGACGTTGAGACCGTTCCGCCGGAATCAATGCACATCTGTTCAGTTATATTATTGATATGTTCACTTGCATTATTTTTTTCATCGACATTCTCATCAACGCACCCGCTCAGCAAAACCGCCGCAATTACTGCCAATACGCACGTTTTGCAAAAAGCATAAGCGTTTGCGCTGTGGCGCAAACGGTATCCACGAAACTCGGACGAGTTTCGGGACACCGGCTGCTTAGCAGCCGCTTGTCCCGAAATCGCTCGGCGATTTCGTGGAAAACGGCGCACCATTTCGCTGAACGGCGAAATGCTTGTTCCAATCCCTGTTTTGATTTTATTTGTTTCCATTTTTCATTTACAGTTTAAATTTTGCACTTTGAATTTTAAAATCTACAATCATNTCGGCCTNNTATCCCTGCGCTTATTCTTTAGTATCGCATGGTATAAACCCATATCTCTCTTGGAAACCGAATGTATCAACTGCTGGGTGCTCCAGTCCGTGTGCTTCTGCTCGATCTTGGCGTCAAGGTGCGCAAGGTAAAGCGGCAGGGGGTAGCCGTAGTTTTTCGAGCCCTTCGAAAGCGAAAGCACCATTTCTATCATCTTGTCGAAATCCGGCTCCCACTCAGGGACATCGATTCGCAGGGGCGACGAATATTTGGTCGGCTGGAGGTATGCCGTGTGGAACGTGATTTCGTCTTCTGAGCCGGAGGCCGCCGAGGGGTTAAATGAAACGGTGCGGTAAACATCATGGTCCGACAAGAGGCGCAAGATCGCGGAATCGGTCATGAACCTCGGGAACCGAACTGCATATTTTGCCGACAGGTGCTTTGCGAAAAGCCGCGACTGAGTGTCCTCGGAAACGCCGACTATCGGGATTTTCCTCTGCCTGCACACAAAAAGCAGCTTCGCGAATTTTCGTGCATAGTTCTCGTATTCTGGGCATTCGACCTGCTCCTTCTGGTAATTGACGTGGAGCGAGCCGTCGATAAGCACGACGTCCGGGCTGTCGTTTTCGACGCACTTTATCGCTACGTCGAATTCCATTGCGGCGCGCAGAAGCTCAACCCGCTCCTTGGTATGTTCGTCGTAGTCTATCACGCCGATGTCTAAGTCTCTTACGAATTTGTTTTCGCCGCCGTGCTCAAAGATAAGCCCCGATGCCCGTATGAAATACACCCCTGCCCCCAGAAGCTCGGATATGCCCTCGCCGCCGTCAACGCAGCACAGCCTCAGGGTAACCTGCTCTTCCGGGCACTGCGCCTCGATTATGAGGTCTACCGGTAGGTTCCCCTTTACCGCAAGCACCTTGTCCTTGTGATCCCTGAGGTTCTCGAAAACCTCGTTCTTCTTTGACTGGTATTTCTCCAGCCACATCGAATAATGGCGCATTTTGTTGTTTGTTATTGATTTGTTTTTCGTCTTTATTTCGTTAGGAGCCGGGCGCCCTCTACAATCATCTGCCCGCGAACGCCGTCCCATATTTTTCTTGATTTGATTATTTCGAGGCGTTTTTTGAATATCGGCCCGTCGATGACAAGGGTTTCGTAGCAGCCGCCCTCGCCGCCCGCATCGAGCCCGAACTTCTTTTCCATTTTCTCAAGTTGTGCTATCGTCTCCGTATCGATCTTCCGGCCAAGCCACGACTCGTCAAGGCCGTCGGCCGCGACGTTCACGATGAGCGCCTCAAAACCCGCACCGACAAAATCCCTCATCACATCTGCGTGATTCCTTTGCCAAATCGGCGCAAAGACCTCGAGCGACAACTTCCTACAGATGTCGGATACGATTTTATACTGGTAGTTCGAGTGGACGGCGCCGACACAGATGCCTTCGATTCCAAATTCGTCTTTTATCCCGGACAATGCCTCAAACAAATCCTCGTTTTCTGCAGGGGGCGCGCCCTTTGTGGGTTTCGAAACAAGCGGGATGCCGATTGCTTCTGACGAGTATTTGGTGAGTTTTATGTTCGGCGTGTGATACATGTAGCTGTCGTCGCGCTCCGATACCATTGACAGGAGGGCTGCGACCTCGTGCTGTTTAAGCCCAATGTAAAGCGAGAATACGCTGTCCTTGCCTCCGGAGAAAAGCGAACATAACTTCATATTATTAAAATATAATATAAATAACTATCTACACAAATATCTAAATCTTTGTGTGGTGTGAAAAAAATGGATGATATGAAGGTTAAGGTTGAAAACATGGTGTCTGCGATTACGATCGATCAGAAGATAAATCTGGCGGAATTTTCAAGCACCGCCACAGGTGTGCGATACAATCCGAAGAATTTTCCCGGCGTTGTATACAGGATAAAAAACCCCGCTGTCGCGATGCTGATATTCAGCTCCGGCAAGGTGATATGCACGGGGGCGCGCTCGAAAAAGGACATAGAGGATGCCGCGCAGAACCTGATAGAAAAATTCAAGGAGAGCAACATAATCATAAAGTCCAAGCCCAAAATAGAGGTGCAGAACATCGTTGCGTCGGCGAAGCTCGACTTCGAGGTCAATCTCGACCTTCTGGCTATGGAGTGCGAAAACACCGAGTACGAACCGGAACAATTCCCGGGGCTCGTATTCCGGCTTGCAGACCCGAAAACAGTCATGCTTATATTCCGCTCAGGCAAGATGATAATCACCGGCGCGCGGAGTTTGAAGGACGTCAAGATGGCCGCTATCCGGACAAGGGAGATGTTCGAGGAGTTTAACGCAGCCATATAGTCCTCCGCAGAAAACCTGAGGACAAGCGAAACACCTTTTGTGTTTCGATGTTCGCAAGACTCAACGAGCAAGCATTTCCGCCGTAGCAGAAATAATGCCCCGAAATCGCTCAGCGATTTCGAGGGTCATGGAAACCAAAAAGTGCGAAGCACTTTTGAGTTCCCGAAATTAGACAATAATTTCGAGGACTTGAAGACCACAAAGCAAGGGTGCCCGAGTCGGCCAAAGTGCCTGGACTGTGGGGTTACCACCCTCACGACCCGTGGTGCGGCGTTCGCTTCGCTCAGCCACACATAACAAAACCAAAAACCCACAAATGCGGGGGTGCCCGAGTCGGCCAAAGTGCCTGGACTGTGGGGTTACCACCCTCACGACCCGTGGTGCGGCGTTCGCTTCGCTCAGCC
>MCBF01000001.1:590227-593803 GCA_001742785.1 Candidatus Altarchaeales archaeon IMC4 | reverse complement strand
CTTAATAAGCCAAAATTCGACCTCTGCATAGCGGTTTTGGGCAAAAAGCCAAAAAACCGCCACAGCATAGCGAAAAATGAGTTATTTCGCAATAAGCCTAATGAGAACTACGATGTAATCATGAGGTGCTTGACTCTCGGCATGGGCGGCGGGCTGGCGGATGGTATTAAAGAAAAACTCGCTGAATTGAGGATTTAATCTTTAGGCTCCCTAATAGTTACATGACAAAAACAATCCAGAACCACATAGCAAGGCAGCGGTGCAAGCACAAGGAGGTTTTGTGCCACATGCGCGAGTTCGAGGTCTGCGGACGGGATAAATGCTACGTGCTCAAGGAAAAGGAGAAAACCCAGAAAGAAGAGCCTGTCGAGGAATAAGAGGCCGATGACACCGAGTAGGGATACAAAACAAAAGCCTGCTCAACTTTTTATATCATTCCCGTACTATTATAACAGTCAATAATAACAGTCAATGTCAAAATGCCAAAAAGAAGAAAAGCGCAGCGGCCAAGAAGTTGGGGAAGAACTTAGCGGGTTTCCGTCTCGTCGGGGCATGGCCTTACATCCGGTTCGGGATTTAGCCGGTGCCCGTACTTTAGTTTTTAATCATTGCAATGAAACTTAAATTTCTGGGCGCATGCCGCGAGGTGGGGCACTCCGGGGTGCTTTTGAAAAGCAGCGGGGCGAATGTTCTAATGGACTACGGCTCGAAGGTCAAAAACGAGGAAACAAACCCCGTTGCCCCGGGCAAGATAAATGCCCTTGTGGTCTCCCATTCGCACCTTGACCACTGCGGGATGGTGCCCATGCTTTACAAATGGCAGAAGCCCCCGATCTACGCAACTGAGCTTACTCACAGGACCTCGCACATCCTCCAGTACGACTCCGTGAAGATAGTCGAGCTGCGAAACAAGATGAATGGCGAAAAAAGGCAGTTTTACACCGACGAGGACGTTGATTCTATGGGGAGGTCCGAGGTTCCGGTGGATTACAAAAAGGCACACAACATAGGCAACGGCATCTCAATTGAACTTTCCGATGCGGGGCACATCCCGGGCAGTTCGTCAATCCTGCTTGAATCCGAGGGAAAACGGGTTTTATACACCGGCGACATAAATCTGGGCAAAACCTACCTGACCGGCGGCGCCGATATCCCGAAGGCGGACGTCCTGATTACCGAGAGCACTTACGGAAACGTCGAGCACCCCAACCGCAAGGAGACCGAAAAGCATTTCCTTGAAGCGGTGCGAAACACGGTCGACAGGGGCGGCGTTGCGCTGGTCCCTGCATTCGCCGTCGGCAGGTCGCAGGAGGTGCTCATGATGCTAAGCGGCATGGACGATGTGTACCTTGACGGCATGGGCAAAAGGGTAACCGAGCTTTACCTCAAGTACCCCGAGTTTATGCGCGACAGCGACGCCCTGTCAAGCGCCGTTGAAAACGCCCGCTTTGTCCAGCACAACCGCGAACGGGACAAGATAATAAAAAAGCCTTGCATCATCGTAACGACCGCGGGGATGCTCCACGGCGGGCCTGTGGTCTACTACATCAGAAAACTCAGGAAGGACACATCATCAAGCATAATTCTTACCGGCTTTCAGGTCGAGGGAACAAACGGCAGGCTGCTTGCCGAACAGGGTCATATCGTGGACCGTATGGACAACACGCGGATAGACGTCGATATGGAAGTCTGGAAGTTCAATTTTTCAGCCCATGGAGACGAGAAAGATTTGAAGGAAATCGTAAGGAGAGCAAACCCCGACAAGATATTCGTGGTTCACGGCGACCCGGAAAACTGCGTGCCTTTTGCGCAGTCCATCGGTGCGGCACTCCCCCGCGAAGGCGAGGAATTCGAGATTTAAACAAAAAAATACCAATAGAATTCGATGAAGACAAAATGATCCACCCCATTGAAACAAGATACGGCAGGAGGGAAGTGAAGGACATTTTCGACGAAGAGAACAAACTGCAGAAGATCCTTGAGGTCGAGGCCGCCCTTGCGCGCGCTCATGCGAAGGTCGGGAACATCCCCCAGAAATCTGCAGACATCATATCCAAGAAGGTCGAGGACAGGGTTGTTACCGTCGCCAGGGTGAAGGAAATCGAGGCGGAGATAAACCACGACCTGATGGCGGCGGTCAAGGCGCTCAGCGAAAAGTGCGCCGGAGAGGCAGGAAAGTACGTCCATCTCGGGGCGACAAGCAACGACATACAGGATACGGCATTGGCCTTGCAGCTGAGGGAATTCATCGATTTGCTGGACGACGACCTCGTGCGTTTGAAGAACGTGCTTGCCATGCAATGTAATAAACACAAGAAAACGGTCTGCGTCGGCAGGACACACGCCCAGCACGCGACACCGACGACCTACGGCCTGAAGTTCGCGGTCTGGCTGTGCGAAATCCAGCGGCACATCGACAGGATCGAGGAATGCAAGAAGCGGATTTTAGTCGGGCAGATGACCGGGGCTGTCGGGACGCAGGCGGCGCTCGGCAAAAAGGCGATAAAGATCCAGGAGCTTATGATGAATGACCTGGATATAGGCTCTGTCTTGGTCTCAAACCAAGTCATACAGCGCGACCGCCACGCAGAATTCATCATAGATCTGGCGCTGATTGCGGAAACCCTCAACAAGATTTGCACCGAGATAAGGAACCTCCAGCGCACCGAAATAGACGAGGTGGCCGAGGGCTTCGGGAAAAAGCAAGTCGGAAGCTCGACCATGCCGCACAAGCGGAACCCGATAATCGCGGAGCGCGTCTGCGGGCTTTCTAGAATCGTAAAGTCAAACGCCTTTGCGCAGATGGACAATATCGCTCTTTGGCACGAGCGGGACCTCACGAATTCCGCGCCCGAGCGGATAATCATCCCGGAGGCGTGCATACTGACGGACTACATACTGAATCTTACAACCGATGTTTTGGAGAACCTCGTTTTCAACCACGAAGGCATAGAAAGAAACCTTGCTATGTCCGGCGGCAAGATAATGGCCGAATCCGTGATGATGACGCTTGTGGAAAAAGGGATGGGTCGCCAGGATGCGCACGAGCTTGTAAGGCGCTGTGCTATGGAAAGCTACAAAGGCAAACCATTTGATAAGGTGCTGATTGAAAACAAGGAAGTGCGAAAACACCTGTCGGCAGACGAGATTATCGCGGCCCTCGACCCGAAGAATTACATCGGGACGGCGGTCGAGCAGGTCGAGAACGTGCTTAGGAAAATTAAATGATAGAATTTCACAAAGTGAAATTCCGTTTTCTTTCCATCAACGCTTTCTTTTTCTAAAAGAAAGGGTTGAATTATATCGGGACTGCGGTTGAACAAGTCGAGAATGTGCTTAGGAAAATTAAATGATAGAATTTCACAAAGTGAAATTCCGTTTTCTTTCCATCAACGCTTTCTTTTTCTAAAAGAAAGGGTTGAATTATATCGGGACGGCTGTCGAGCAGGTCGAGAACGTGTTGCGGAAAATCAAGTAGAAAGTATTTATGCGCGAAAATCCAAATTACCAAATAACAAAAAATGAGGTTAAAAATGGGTACAAAAATCAAAACGATACTGGTTCTGACACTGTTTT
>MCBF01000001.1:581267-590127 GCA_001742785.1 Candidatus Altarchaeales archaeon IMC4 | reverse complement strand
GGAAACGCTTATTGCGAATATTCGCGGTTTGCCGTGATGTCGGGGATTGACCAGAAAGACGGCTATGAAAATGCGGCCTTGGTGTACGAAAAATCCGCCGACGACTCAATCAAATCGAAAAAATACAAACAGGCAGGGGAGCACTATAAACAGGCGGGCGATTGTCTGGCACGAATCGAGGACTACAAGGGGTCCGGGCGATTGTACGAAAAATCCGCAGACTCCATGTCGAAGGCGGGAAACCAGACGCTTTCCGTAGAATTATATTCGAAGGCTGCGGATTCCTACAGTAAGTCGGGGGACCTCAATACCGCCGGGGGCCTTTATGCAAAAAGCGGCGACTTCGGAAGTTCCGCGGATTCGTATATGAAGTACGCGCAATCTAGGCTTAAGGAAAAGGATTATTTCGGGGTGGCCGACGGCTACCGCAACGCCGCCGCAGGCTACGAGAAGCTCGGCAAGAAAGACCTGATGAAGGACCACTACAACGCGGCGATAAGAAACTACCTCAGGTACGTGGAACTGCCGGAGGTCAAGGAGCGCTCCGATATAAACATTGCCGAAGCGTATCGCAACGTAGCGGAATGCTATACCCGCCTTGAGGATTCGAAAAACTCGGAGAAGTACTTCCAGATAACGCTGGAGCGTTACGAAAAGGCAAAGGAGGGGTCAAGAAAGGAGGTTGCGGAGGCGTTCCTTTTGAAAGCCCGCGCCACAGGCGAGATGCGAAGCGGCAACAACGAGGGGGCGGTAAAGATACTCGATGAGTCCGTAAAACTCTTTGATACGTCCCTCAAAGGGAAGCTTGAAGCCGATTACCGGGTGTTCGTCGCCAAGGGTCGCTCGGAAGCCGTCGAGATGCTTCAGGGACTAAAAGTAAGGCCCGAAATCTCGCTTGAGATAAAGGCACCAGGGGCAGTGTATGTCGGCAGGGGCATCAGGCTTGATGCCGCGATAACAAACAACGGGAAGGGCAAAATATCGAAAATTGCGTTCCTCACAAGTGTGCCCGAAACCTTTGACGTCATTATGCAGCCAAACGAGATAAAATCTATCGAGCCAGGCGGGTCCGCCGAGTTCTCATTTGAGATTTCCGCTAAGGATGGCGGGGATTTCGAAATAAAACCTCTTGAGGTGTTCTACGTTGATTCAAATGGCAACAAGTACATGAAAAGCTCAAACGAAATAAGGATTTCGGTTAAGGAAAAGAGCACCCTTGCGTGCGATATAAAGATGCCCGCCAAGGCTAAGGTCGGGGAGGAATTCGCGGTCGACGTTGCCGTGCGCAACGAATCAAAATACGTTGTGATGAAAGACATAAAGGTGGATTTCGGAAACTTGCGCTCGGAATTCGAATCCGGCGAATACGCGGTCAGCGTGCTCAGGATACTGCCCGGCCAGGAGACGAAGAGGAAAATTCGCCTGGTGCCCAAGTACAAGGGCGTCTCGAATTTTGATGTCGTGATAACGCACGCCGATGAAAAGGAAACGAAGGGTTATTCCGTGGATGTCAAGGAGTAATATCTTCAAGAAACATCCTCGCATAATCGCTTCTTCCCGGTTCTTTTGCATTTATTATTCAGTAATTCAAATATTCAAACATGAACCACTACAAACTTGCAAAGGGTATGGCTGAGGATATAAAGGGCAGGTTCGGTAGTGAAATATCATCTATTGTATTGTTTGGCAGTGCGGCAAAAGGTGGTGAGAATGATGAAAGCGATATTGACCTTTTGGTCGTTTCAAAGCAACATCTGTCAAAGGGCCTGAATGATAGTATAGGGAAGGTTTTAAGCAAGGGGGTTGTCCCGGAAGTATTAAATCTAACTGATGTTGAATTTACCCGAATGAAAACTCTTGGAAGTCCACTGTATTTTTCAATTAGAGATGAGGGAATCAAACTCTGCTGACCAGAAAAAACAGGTTGATGCGTATATTGGTGAGGCAAAGAGAAAGTTAAAGCGCGCAAAAGACTTGTATGAAGATGGTTATTATGGTGAGGCGGCGCATAATGGGTATTATTCAACGCGAAAAATTGCAATGCAATTTTTGCGCCCAATTTGCAAAAGCAAATTCGGGTGTTTCACGCGGCAAAAGCACTTCTTGCGTTGAAAAAAGTTCAAACAAGAACGCACAGAGGCACCATATCTGAAATACAAAGGTTGTATGTGGAGTCCGGTATAATTGCTCAAGACCTTGTAAGCGCATTGAGCAGAGACCTGCAGATAAGGATACAAACCGACTATGATGTAATGATAGAAATCTCTGAAGACCTCGCTGATGACGTCATTAATGATGCCACGGTATTTCTGAAAGAAGTAGAGAACATAACGAAAAATAAATGAGGAGTTATTCCGTGGATGTCAAGGAGTAATATCTTCAAGAAACATCCTGACGTAATCACCGCGCCCAACCTCTGCGGCTTTTTTCTTAAACCCCTTGTCACGCGCGATTTTCTCGATCACCTTGTTCGCCCCGGAGCCGTACTGCGCCGCCTTCTTGCTGCGGTTTAGTATCTCTTTCGGCATGCCAAGCCTTTCCGCCGCCTTCCGGAGGATGTATTTTCTGATGAATCTCCTGCCGTTTATTTCATCAACGCAGGAAAATTCCGGTTTGGTGCGGGTAACCTCAACTATCTTAAGCCCGGGCGGGATGCCCATTGCATAATCAATAAAATCTTTATCTGCGTACGGAATCCTCAGTTCTACGGCGTTGTTCTTGCAGATTTCGATGTCGCGGTTCAGGTTGTCCTCGTACATACCCCTGATGTCGGACTTCATCGCTTTTTCAAATTCCCCGTAACCCCCGGCAGCAATCATCTCAAGGTAGCGGTTATATCCACCGAACAGCTCGTCCGCCCCCTGCCCGCACAGAATCACCTTCAAGCCGTCCCCGGCGGCGGCCTTCGAGGCAAAATACACCGGGATACCGACGCCGACCTTTACCGGGTTCGGCTCCCGGACAACCTTCATTACTTCAGCAATCGCGGATTCTATGTCGTCGGGCGTTATGCGTATTGTTTTTATTTTGAAGTCAAGTTCCTCGTTGCCCGCGTGTCTTGCGTCCGGGCTGTCGGGAATCCCGACGTTGTAAGCGGTAATGTCCGAGTGCCTTGCGGCAAGCTGAGCAACCAGTGTCGAGTCTATGCCTGCTGAGAACATGATGCCGGTTCTTTCTGTGCATGTTTTTTTTACTGCGCAGTCAAGGAGTTCAATGATTTTGCCTGCCGCAGTATCTATCTCTTTTTTCATTTCAAGTATAATATATTATAGAAATAACAAAATGACCTCAAAGATTAACGGTAAGGAAATGGAACAGAAAACAAAATATCCTGACATTTCAAAGCCAATAATCATAGGCTGGTTCGGCGGATTTATTGCGTATGCGATACTTTATTACATAACGCTGGGGGTTCTAAAACTGAATCCGTTCATAAGCAGTGCAGTTTCGTGGTCGGCAGGTTGGTCGATCATTGTGGTCGTGTCACTTTACTACGGCGGCTGGGGAATGAACACTATGATAAGGGATAAGATTATACTCCTCGAATCCGTTATAACGGTTTGGCTCGGATTTTTCGGTGTGTTTCTTATAGCGGGCATGGCTCCTCTAACGAATGATGTCCTGATTTTCACTGGAATTTTGCTTGCGGCATGGCTTATAATCTTCGCTTTCAAGAAAAGAGATATCCTGCAAAGCTTCTCAGAAAAAGGCCCGGCCCAAATCGCATTAAACCGACGATGAAACCGATCATAAAAATCGATAACGTCTGCAAGACGTACCTCATGGGGGAGGTCGAGGTCAATGCCCTGTGCGGCGTGGACGTTGAGATTTACCCCGGCGAGTTCGTTGCGATAATGGGCGCATCGGGAAGCGGGAAATCGACTATGATGAATATGGTCGGCTGCCTTGACGTTCCGACAGAAGGGAGGGTTTTTCTTGAAGACAGGGACATCTCGCGCCTTGCGGAAAGCGACCTTGCGCAGATTCGCGGCAGGACGATCGGCTTCATCTTCCAGACATTCAACCTTATGCCCGGGCTAACTGCCCTTGAAAACGTCGCGCTTCCGATGATATTCCAGGACGTGCCGTTCGACGAGCGGATGGAGAGGGCATGGAAACTCCTCGAGCTTGTCGAGCTTGGGCACCGCATGAACCACAAGCCGGCGGAACTTTCAGGCGGCCAGCAGCAGAGGGTTGCAATCGCAAGGGCGCTGGTAAACGACCCGAAACTGATACTTGCGGACGAGCCGACTGGAAACCTGGATTCGAAAACCGGCAGGGACGTCATGGGCATCCTTGCAAGACTAAACAAGGACGAAGGCAAAACCATCGTGATGGTAACCCACGAAGCGGACATCGCAAAGTACGCAGAGCGGACGATACATTTAAGGGACGGAAGGGTAATAGATGACGGTGCAAATGGTGCAAGAAAATGAAAAAATATATATTGATCGGGCTGGTATTGGTTTTGATGCTGAACACATGCGGGCAGAGTTTGTCGAGCGTATCGTCTCCGACATCCGTAATTGTTGATTATACTCTTACCGGCGTTGACAAACAATTGAAGCCCGGTGATATGGGTGTTTTAGTAATTGTCATCAAGAATACGGGGGGGCTCCCAGCAGAAGAGATAGAGGCGTACATACCTGCGACGAAGGGGCTTGCCGCCGGCGAGCGGTGGACGGTTGGCGCCCTGTCCAGCGGCGCGTCCTTAGTTCTTACGACGAACATAAAGGCGGACCCTGACGTTTACGTTGGTTCGCACGTAATCCCCCTGGAGATAAGCTACAAATCGCACTCGTACAAGACGGTTTACTACAGCGGGGTTCCAAGTTACGAATACCAGACAGAAGACCTCAAAACGACTTGGAGAATCCCCGTTCGGGTCTGGGGCGATGCGAACTTTCTCTTAACCCCTGGAAAAACCACATTTTACGACGGAATTCACGACAATCTCACACTAAGCATGACGCCCGAGAAAGATGCGCGGGACATCTCCGTGACAATGTCCTCGAACTGCACGGACATAATGGGGCTTTCGAAGGTGGATGTCGGAGACCTCGACAAAGGCCAAAGTGCCGGCCTTTCTTATGCGATAAAGCCCAAGGATGTCGGAATATGCAGTGTTTCGCTGCTTCTGGAATACTATGACGCATCCGGGAATTCGCTTTCGGAAACCAAGAGCATAGGGGTGGACGTTCTGCGCTCGGACATAGACCTGAAGATCGAGTCGGTAATAGCCGCAACCCTCAGCCCGGGCGCAAGCGGCAATGTAACGATATACGTGAAAAACGCAGGTAAGGCGAAGGCCGCCGATGCGAGCATAATGCTCAACCTGAGCGACCCGTTCATAGCGGAAACGCCTGAAAAATACGTCGGGGACATAGGCGGCGGCGGATCAATTGGTGTTCCGATGGGGATAATAATAAACTCAAATGCACAGGTCAAGGCATACTGCATTCCCGTAAAAATCGAGTATTTTGACGCAAGCGGGGCAAAGCACACGCTGGAAAAGATAATCGGTATCGAGGTTGACGGAAAGCCGAGGATAAAGGCAGTCGTTTCGGAATCGGACCCGTTTACAACGGGGACAAAGGGCAAGGTTACCGTCGAGGTGATAAACAACGGGTTTGCTGACGTAAAGTTCCTTGAGATAAAAATGCTTTCTGGCGACGGCTACAATGTGCTGCCGGCAGGCGAGGCTTACATCGGGGACCTTGACTCAGATGACTCAGAGACTGCGGACTTCGAGGTAGAGGCCGGTAGAGGCGAGGGAACCCTGCCGCTTAACGTGGAGATAACCTACAATGAGAAGAACAGCGACGTAAAGCATACGGAAAACTTCACGCTTTACCTGAACGTTTTGTCTGAGCAGGAATACGCAGAAAAGGTTGGCGGAAACGGCAGGCTTTTGTCGAAAATCCTAATGCTGCCATTGCTGATCATTACCATAGTCATGCTCTGGTTCGTTTACCGACTGGTCGGGGTGATTATTTCTTATCTTGACAGGAAGTTGTTTAGAAAGAAATAACTGTGAAATGCTATCCGATTACGTGCGATTTGCTGTAGATGGGATAATGGCTACTATGTCTGTGTTTAGAACCACAGAGGGCACAGAGACAGAATAAGTATTCAAGTCCTTATATCTTCGAGTACTGTGTTCTTCGTGTTCTCTGTGCCTCTGTGTCTCTGTGGTGAATAAGGGTGGCTAAACATGTACGCTACTATTAAACGGGGCTATAACCTCAGTTATCTTCGTTTGTTTTTGTTTATCTTGGACTTCTGCTATCCTTTTCTCTGCTATCTTAACATACTCTTCTTCAACGTCATATCCAACAAACCTGCGATTACTGATTAATGCTGCAACGGCGGCAGTTCCGCTTCCCGCAAATGGGTCAAGAACAACATCATTCTCAAAAGTATAAAGTTTAATACACCTGAGAGGTAATTCTACAGGAAACGGTGCGGGGTGCCCAACCCTTCTCGCCGATTCTGCCCCAAAAGTCCAAACGCTTTTAGTCAGTTCTAAAAATTCGTCCCTCGTCATTGTTGTTGGCTGGTCAGTATGGTTTGCTCTTGAAAACGATTCTTTTGAGAATATTAAAATATACTCATGGATATCCCGTAAAACTGGATTTTTTGCTGATAACCAACTGCCCCACGCAGTAGATGGGCTTGCGGTTGATGCCTTGTTCCAGATTATTTCCCCCCTCATCAAAAAACCGATTTCTTGCATATCTTCAATGATGAAAGAATGAAGCGGGATATATGGCTTTCTTCCTAAATTGGCTATGTTTATGCAGGCGCGTCCGCCGGGAACAAGAACGCGATAAACTTCCTTCCAAACACTTTTAAGGAATTCTCTATACTCGTTTAAGGACAGATTCTCATCATATTCTTTCCCTACATTATATGGAGGGGAGGTTACCATTAGATGAACGCTGTCGTCTGGCAGTTCCTCCATTTTTTCGCTTGATTTACAAAATATCTGATTTACGTTTTTTTCGTCTATTTTATTTTCTTTAAAAATGACTTTATCTTTTTCAGTTGGTAATCCTTCATAAAGTCGGCTACCATAAAACTTAGACGAATCATGATTAATCCTACCGGGGGTTCCAAATGTACTGGTTCTTGTTCCGTTTCTTTTATAGGTTACTTCCTGCATTTTATTCCTTAATCAACCTTAAAAATTCCTCCGCCTTTTCCTTATAATTTGGTTTCTTATTAGCTATCTCAATTATCTTTCCGATTTCTTGTTTACTTTTCATACTTGAAAAGAAGTTCTGCTCTTGAGAAAGCAAATCATGAACTTTTAACTTTAATTCCTCGAAAGTGTCAAATCTAAGAAATCCATCGTTCTGCGTGTGCTTTATATTTTCGCCATTATTATCTAAAGGTTTGGGATTTACTGACCAGAATCCTTGGATAATCCCTGACGTTTTCAAATGATCAACCTTTGAATAATAACTATCTGTAATTGGAGTATTTCCGATTACAACTATCGGAATTGTACTGGATTTATAACTGGATACTCTGATATTTATACTTTTTCCTATTGCTTTAAGCATTGAATCAGAGCGAAGTAAACCGGGATTTCCTTGATGGGATTTAAAATCCCCTAAACAAGTCAGAGTATTAGAAGAATCTGAAAATTCCCAATTCCAAACGACCGACATCTTTACTTCAAAAATCAGTATAATATCTTCAGGGGTTTGGTTTATTGATTTATTTTTGGAAATAACAACATCTGCCGGAGACATGTTAGTTAGAGCAATCTCATCACAAATCGCGTCTTGAACTGCATACAACCCTTTTTCTTTAACCACCTCTTGAATTAAGTTCGTTGTCCATTTTTCCGTGAAATTTCCAATTAAAGAGTTTCTACTTTGAAGTGTGGTTTTTATTCCTTTATATCCTTTTGGCCAATAGGCTAAATATCTGCCTATATTGTCCTTATAAAATAGTTGTTCGGGTGATGCAAACCCCCTTGCTTGATTGAAAAAATCTATTTCCTGCTTTTTTACCCATAATTGTTTATCTACCATTTTTTACTCTCAATAATAATTTTCATTTCCATGGTTATAAGCAATCCTTATTTTTCCCTTCAATCAACAATAAGTTAACCTAAATCTCTGAAAAATGCTATCTGATTACGTGCGATTTGCCATAGACGGGATAAAGGGCAGGAAACTCAGGAGTTGGCTCACCATGGTGGGCATCTTCATCGGGATAATCGCCGTGGTTTCGCTGATTTCTCTTGGGCAGGGCCTGCAGAACGTAATAGACGAACAGTTCAAGAACATAGGCGCGGACAGGATAATGGTAACGCCAGGCGGCGGGGGCATTGAAACATCAAACCCGATGATGGGCCGCATGGTGGCCGCGAAACTTTCTCAGGGCGATCTGGAGGCCGTCAGGGGCGTAAAGGGGGTTGAAAACGCGATGGGCATCCTGACCGAACCCTGCATGGTCGGGTTCAAAGACAAGAGAAAATACGGTTATGTCCTTTCCTTCCCGACAGACCCTGATTTGCGCAGTTTCATAGAGGAGATCGATTATTTCAAAATAGATAAGGGCCGCAATCTGAGAGCCGGCGACAAGTATGCCGCAACAGCCGGCCCGGATGCCGGGAAACACTTCTTTGGCAGTGATTTCAACGTCGGCGACAGGATAACCCTCGAAGGTGCCGAGTTCACGATAGTCGGCATCAATAAAAAAAGCGGAAACCCGATGCACGACATGCAGATAAAGATCCCGCTGGACACCGGGCGCGAGATTTTCGATAAGCCGGATGAGTTCTCGATGATAAGCGTCAAGGCCAAAAAAGGTTTCGAGCCGTCGGATGTTGCCGAGGACATAA
>MCBF01000001.1:564128-581167 GCA_001742785.1 Candidatus Altarchaeales archaeon IMC4 | reverse complement strand
CTTAAGATTCTGATAATCGACCAGGGCCCGGACATAAAACAAAGGCACTGCCCGATGATAGAGACAAAGGTCGGCAAGTGCGTCAACTGCACGCCGTGCAGCATAATGTGCGGCGTCGGCGGCTCGGGCACCTATTCCGACGGCACGCTCAACCTGCGGCCGGACATCGGCGGGGACCTCACTGAACTGACGAACGACCAGGAGGTTTCATGGGACATTGTCAAGAGAGTCGACGACGTTTTCCTGAAATTCGGGGCGACGACGAAGAAGTACGGTGCGGACAAAAAAGAGATAGAGCGGCTCAAGAGGGAGGCGGCAGCGGCAGGGATAAAATTCATAGATATAATCCAGCGGCACATGGGCTCGGACAACGCGCCCCAGATAATAGAAAGATTTGCTGAAAACCTGAAGGATAACGGCGTCCAGTTCATGCTGAAAACCAAGGTCGGGGACCTGCTGATAAAGGACGGGGTCGCGGGGGGTGTTGAACTCTCGGACGGCAGGAAGATAAAGTCAAGATATGTCCTTCTGGCACCGGGCCGAGTAGGGGCGCAGTGGACCGACGAGGTCGTAAGAAAGCACGGCATAAAATTCGAATTCGGGCCGATTGACGTCGGGGTGCGGGTCGAGGTGCCGGCGATAATAATGGACCCGATAACCGCGATAAACCGCGACCCGAAGTTCCACATACGAAGCGACCGCTACGACGATTTCGTCCGCACGTTCTGCACGAACCACCACGGATTCGTGGTCAAGGAGAGCTATGACGGGTTCATCGGGGTCAACGGGCACTCCATGCACAACAAGGAATCGGAGAACACGAATTTTGCGTTCCTCGTCCAGGTACACCTGACAAAGCCCCTTGAGAACACGATAAAATACGGCCGCTCGATTGCGAAGCTAGCCACGACAATAGGAGGCGGAAGGCCGATCGTCCAGAGGTTCGGCGACCTCAGGCGCGGAAGGCGCTCGACCCCCGAGCGTATCGCGGACAACCCGGTCCGCAACACGCTGAAGGACGTAACCCCGGGGGACATCTCTATGGCCCTGCCCCACAGGATAGCGATGGACATAATCGAGGGCCTTGAAAAACTGGACAAGGTGATCCCCGGCGTAGCATCAGGCTCCACCCTTCTTTACGCACCTGAGATAAAATTCTACGCCACCAAGGTAGGGGTGGACAAGAACATGGAGACTAACATAAAAAACCTCTTTGCGGCGGGCGACGGCTGCGGATTAAGCCGCGACATCGTGAACGCGGCGGCGACCGGGATACTGGCCGGGGGAGGGATCCTGAAAATCTCTAAGGCATGATCATCGAAATCGCAAAAGCAATTTCGTGACAAGCGAATCCTCGAAATCGCTCGGCGATTTCGGGACGCACGTTTTCCGTCGGAAAACGGCGCATCGTTTGCCATTCATGGCAAACACCTGTACTGTTTGCGCCACAGCGCAAACGCTTATCGCGTTGCGATTCGGTGCCCCGAAGTTCCACGAAATCGCTCGGCGATTTCAGGATACCGTTTGCGCCACAGCGCAAACGCTTATGCTCGGCAACTTCGAGGGTACTATCTGCGCAAAAAGCGCAATGATTATCCTGATTTTAAGCACGGCACAGACTGTATTCCAAACCTATCTCTTTTAAAATATAAAGTTAAATATATGACATGCTCAAAAAGACATGCCGCATTTTCTGGTTCTTGATGGCGGTACTTTTACTGCAAACCACCTCCTTAGCAGATGTCGGAGTCCCGTACACAGTCTATGGGTTCGTCTACCAGAACGACGGGGCGACGGCGCAGGCAAACGCAACGGTAACGCTTACAAACGCCGACACCGGCGAGTCGATGCAGACGAACACGTCATCTGACGGCTCGTATATATTCAACCTGAGAAACCTTGGGCAGGGTTACTTTACGGGTGACCCGATGGCTTTCGAGGCAGTTTACGGTGATCTATGGGGCAAGACATCCGCCAGCGTGGGGACGGAAAGCCCGCAGGTTCTTTCCGACATTGTGATAGGGCCGCACATATTCAAGATTATCCTCCTGCCGAATGTGACGCGCGGCAACCAGTCAGTCCAGATAACCGTTTCTACGCTTGAAAATTCAACGGTTAATGCAACGGTAAGCGGAACGACAATATGGCTTTCGCCACAGGCAGGCGGCAATTATACCGGGCAGTTCACCGCGCCGTCAACGGACGGGCAGTATAACGTCACAGTTCGTGTCAGGGACGGCAAAAACAGGACGTCCTCGGATACAGCGGTTCTGACTGTTGACAACACGCCGCCGGTGATCAATGTAACATCCCCCGTCAATAACTCCGTAACCAGCAATTCCACGATAACGGTTAACGGTACGACCGAGCCCGGGGCGGCCGTATGGGTCAACGGTGTCCCCGTCGTTGTAACAAACGGCGCCTTTAATACCGCCGTTAATCTGTCGTCGGGACTCAATGGAATAAACATCACTGCGCAGGATGCGGCGGGGAACAATGCGACGGCAGTCGTTTATGTTACGCGGTCGGGCTTTTACATCTCGGACATTTTCGCAAACTCGGTCGAGATCGGCGGCACGGTTAATATATCTGTCGTGGTGGTTTGCGAGTACCCGATCGGTTCTGCAATTGCAGTTATAATCGCCCCTAACGCAACGACAACCACACTCCCGATGAGCGCGGCCGGAAATACTTATTATGCACTGACAACGCCCTCGCAAATCGGGGACTACAACGTAACCGTTACGGTTAACGACACGCAGGGCAATTCAGCCGCGAAATCAGCGATATTCGAGGTTTACAACACCATGTCATTTTCGGGGGACATAATCGATGCAGCGTTCCTCCCGGTGAATACACAACTGAAATTATACCGGCCGGGCACCACGACGCTTCTGCAGAATTTCAGCACCAATAGCAACGGGTATTACAGTGCCACAGTGCACAGGCGAAACTACGATTTCGTGCTCGAAACACAAAACATGGGGGTGAACCTGCATGACACAGATTTCACTTCAATCGGCAGCGACCCGATAGACATAGACGAATTTTCAGGAAGCGACGTTTTCATACTATCGACAGACACTATAAAGGGGGCTGCTTTTGGGACCTCGCTTGCCCAGCAGACGTCAATAGTTTTCGGATACTCCGGCGTGGCAAACGAGGATTGGCTGGCGCTTTACGGGTGCGGCGACTGGGACTATGCTTCGCGTGAATGCAATTCAGGGTGGATGGAGTTGAATTCCACTACGGACCGGATAGCAAATACCGTAACCTCCGGGGTAACAATTTTTTACCCCGCATACGTGGTCGTTGAAATGCTCCACTGCGGCAACAGCGTGTGCGAAACGAACCTCAGCGAAACCTGTGCAAACTGCCCGCAGGACTGCGGCGCCTGCCCCATTCCATCAGGTGGGGGCAGGACTGACGTCTCCGGAATCGAGGAACTCTTGCAGGAGCAGAAAAAGAACATTTCGCATCTGGAAGAAAGCATAAGCGAAATGAAGAAGAAACTCAACACCACCACCACATCCGAAGACGTTGAAGAGCTGAAGGCAAAAATCGAGGAGCAGACAAAACTTCTTCAAGAAATGGGGGAGATCCTGAAGAGGCCTCCGGGTTCTGAATACGTAGTCCCTTTGGGGCAGACGATAAATGCGGAACTCTACCCCGGAGAGACGATGAAGACCAAGATAAGGGTCCGAAACGTCTATGACTACGATACGATAGTTACGGCAAACGTAACCGGGGAACTTGCGAAGATACTTGCGGTGGAAAACCCGAAAATCAACATTTCGGCAGGGGGTGAATCGGAACTCAACATAACCCTCTCGGTGCCTTACGACTTCGAGCCGAGGGCAATATACGGAGACCTTGTGGTAAAATTAGGTGAACATTCCATAATCACGAACGTGCCGGTTGCGATAAGGGTCATGACGCCGCTTGAGGGTTCGGTCAGGATTGATATAAAGACTTTGTCCGACAAGGCAAAACAAGGGGATGAGGTAAGCGTTCAGGTAACATTGTACAAGGACGGCACCCTGGTGGATAATAACGTAAAGACGCACCTTATCCTTACCGACTCTGAAAAACAACAGACTATCTGGGAAGCTACGGAGTCGGTGGTCCTCGAGGGCACAAGAAGCACTACGGAAACCGTACATATACCAAACGATGCGGCAGACGGCCAGTATATCATAAAAGGCATCTGCACATACATACAGCAAGGCAACCGCACAAGGGACGTTTATGACACGGATTATATAATCGTTGAAACCCCCCTGCTTTTCAAGCACATTTACGGCATTCCAGTATGGCTTCTTATCCTAATCTTCCTTTTCATAATCGCCCTTGCGGCCTTTTTTGTCTTGTACTCGCAGAAAGAGTCCCGGAAAAAACGCTACCTCGAGATGATAGACACCAAAAATCTCCCCCAACCCGGAGAACGCGCCGCCTTCGTCGGCATGATCGCAGAAAGCGGGATAAGGGCGTTCATGGACCTCGATGCGCTGCAGACGCACACCCTGATAGCCGGGGCAACCGGGGGCGGCAAGACGGTTTCGGGGCAGGACATCGTTGAAGAGGCGTTAATGAAGGGTAGCTCGGTGATAGTTTTTGACCCGACAGCGCAATGGTCAGGATTTCTCAGGGCGAACACCGACAAGACAATGTTCAGGCTGTACGAGGGGTTCCACATTAAGGAATCAGATGCAAGGGCGTTCAGCGGGAACGTGCACACGATAACGGATGTAAACAAGATGATTGCAAATAACGAGATCCATATTAAAGACTACCTTAAAGAGGGGGAGATAACCGTGTTCTGCATGCACAAACTTGACCCGGCTGCAATAGAGCGTGTCATCGAATACACAATAAAGGACGTATTCAAATCAAATCTCGAGGATACCAAAAAGCTTCGCTGCCTCATAGTCTACGACGAAGTTCATCGCCTCCTGCCAAAATTCGGGGGGACGGGGCAGGGGCTCGTGCAGCTTGAGCGGGCGGTAAGGGAATTCAGGAAGTGGGGCGTCGGGCTGGTCCTTATATCACAGGTCTTAAGTGACTTCGTAGGCGAGATCAAGGCAAACATCGGAACCGAGATGCAGATGCGAACCAGGTACGAAGGCGACCTCGAGCGTATAAAGATGAAGTACGGAGAGGATACGCTCAAATCGGTGGTAAGGGCAAGCATCGGCACGGGCATGGTGCAGAACCCTGCATACAACAAAGGAAGGCCGTACTTCATTACCTTCCGACCGCTTTTACACAACCATTCAAGGCTCAGCGACGAGATACTTGCAAATTACGACAAATACAATGCAAAGATAGATGCTCTAAGAAAGAAACTCGATGCCATGAAGGCAAAAGAGATAGACATCTTCGACCTCGAACTCGAGCTTAACCTTGCCCTCGACAACGTGAAAAAGGGGTCATTCGACGTGGTGGAGCTTTATCTTGAATCCCTTGAGCCAAGGATAAACTCGGAATACGACAAGATGCCAAAGGGCGAAGAAGAGAAAGAGAAATACGTAGACCGCCAGGCCCTTATGGCATCCGGGAGTAAGATCGAAGAGGGCGAAAAGGGGAGGGCCACCGAAGAGAAAGATGGCTACATAGACCGCCAGGCCCTTATGGCATCTGGCAGGAAGATCGAAGAGGGCGAAAAAACACTGGAGACAGCTACCGCTGGAGAACCCAAACCAGAATCAAAACCAGAATCAAAACCAGAACCGAAAGCACCTGCGCAGAGGGTAAGGAAAAAAGCCCCCGCAGGACGTAAAACCAAAGATAAAAAGGGCTTTGATGAGAAGGAGGCAGCCCTTGATTTCGACAGGGGCGCGGCCGAAGGGGCAACCATCGAAGACATCGATGTAGGCAGGGTAAGGACATTCCTGAAGGGATCGACGACCTACAGCGCCATCAACCCGAACATGCCGCTTCAGGAGATTTTAGAACGCCTGAACCTAGTAAGCAGGCAGGAGGGCGTGCCGCTGCCGACAAAAACCGCCATCTTGTTCTTTGGTAAAGACCCGCAGCGTTTTGTCCCGCAAAGCGAGGTCAAGATGGCGAGGTTCTCGGGCAGGGACGTCGGGGAGTTCATAGACGAGACAAGACTGCACGCAACGATACCCGAAATGATAGAAAGCGTCGAGAAGTTCATAAGGCGCAACGTAAGGAAATCCATGGCTATATCGGGCGACGGCTTCAAGAGGGAGGACAGCCCGGAGTACCCGTATGCGGCATTGAGGGAGGCGACAGTCAACGCGATAGCGCACAGGGACTATTCGATTACCGGCGCTACCGTCCGGATCATGATATTCGACGACCGAATCGAGATCGACAACCCCGGGGCGGCAATCGGCGGGATGGACGTAAAAGACCTCGAGGGCAAGCACATAACAAGAAACAACAACATCTGCAGGCTCCTGTACGAGCTGGGCGGCATGGAGGAGTACGGCACGGGCATGAAGAGGATGAGAAAACTAATGAAGGAAAGCGGCCTTAAGGAACCGGTGTTCGAGGAGGGCGTCGGGTTTTTCAGGGTTACGTTTTACGGACCGAAGGATCAGAATCAAAATAAAAAATGAAAATCTCAAAACCATTCGGTAAAAAAGAAGAGAAACAGGAAAAAATAGACGAGCTTATAGCCGAGGGTGCCAAGGAATTNGAGGAGGGGGAGGTCGGGGTTTTTGAGGAAAAAAAGCCAGAGGCGGTTGATATAAGAAAGGTCGGGATGGATGTAGACTTCCTTAAGGCGAAGGCAGAGGCGTTCGTGCAGATGAACAAGGTTATGTCCGACAGGCAGGCGGCGGTCAGCGAGGAGATAGGAGACCTGCGCAGAAAGAACATCGAACTTGAAAAGAACGTCATCCGCCTGGCTGCCGAGGCAGAGAAGGCATCATCCCTGGTCAAATCGGTGCAGCCAGAAAACCTGATGATCGAGGTAAAGAAGGTCGAGACCAAAAATGAAATGCTTTCCGCAAAGCTAGATGCCGAGAAGAAGAAGTTCGACTACGTTGCGGAAGAGCTTAAAACGATAAGGCGCGACATATCCGCCTTCAGGGGGGTGGAATCAATCATCAAACTTAACGAGGACGTCAAAAACGAGATATACAACGTAAAAAAATCCGAGGCTTCTGCCCAAAAGCACGCCGACAGGGTGGAAAGCATCTACATAAAATCCGAGAAGAGTTTTTCGGAGTTCCTGAGGTTAAAGGACGAGATGACGGTGCTCGAGTCTTCATTGAGGGAGGTAACAAAAGAGCTTACGAAGATCAGAAGCGATACAAAAGCGCTCGTGAGCAAGAGCGACATAGCCTCCCTGCAGAAGGATGTCCACAAGGAACTTGACGAAATCCGCGAATTCACGAAAAGGATAGATAAGGAAAAGATAGATGGTATCAAGAAGGATATCGAGGCGTATAAAAATTCGCTCGAGGAGAAAATCAAAAGCGTTTCCGGCATGGAGGTCATGTTCAAGGACTGGTACGACGTTTTCGTCGAGGATACGGAATCCAAGAAATTCCTGGCAGGGATAAAGGAAATCGAGAAACGCATACAGGCGCTTGAATCCAATGTGCAGGCGCTGCCGCAGGGTGGCGGCAAACCGGCGGGCGAATGCGTTACAAGGCAGGAGTTTGACAAAGAGCTCAATGACATGTTCAAGAGCATCCTCGAAAAGCTGGATGGGCAGAAGGAGTACATCGACAAAAAAATGCGGAAAAAATGATAGGCTACCTGTTCGTCTTTGGGGGCTTTTGCATCGTGGCGTTTGGATTTTTCAGCGGGGAGCAGATCATGCTGGTTTTTGGGTGTATCCTGATGGTTTTAGGCGTTCTCCTGAAATACAGGAGCGAGATAGAACTGGGAGAGAAGGAGATAAGGGATGCGAAAAAGGAGATTGGGGGAATGATGGAAAAACTCGAAGGCATCGAGGAGAACAAGCCGGCTAAAACCTGGCGCATGACCGACCTCGAATACAGGCTGAAGTCGACGGATGGCAAGAAATTTCGCTGAAGCGAAATTTGTGTCGTATAAAGGTATAGTTTATAGTACGACAAGAAAAATCAACCGTAGATCGATTTTTATCGTTATACCAGTTGAAGGCTACAGGGTAGACTTGTTTGTGAAGATAATCTGCAACTGCCGCGATAAGCATCATGCAGAGCCGCTTGCAGCGAAATCATCCAGATCAAAGACTAAAAATCCCCCCTTTATTAGACTCTCTTTATCTTCTATTTCTCTAGCGATTATTCCGTAATATTCTCTTCTTTTTTCATCATTCCATTTGACAAATTTTGATTTTTCTTTTAGTTCATTCAAAATATTTCTTGCTGCTTTTATTTCAATATCGCCCCATTTCACTTCAAAGAAGGCAATTTCTTTTGTTTCATTGTTTAAGGCAACAACATCAATTTCCTTGTCTTTATGCCACCACCCTCCGATCTTCTGAAATTCAAATGGTTTTTTCTTTATTATAAGCTCCTTTGCGAGCTGTTCAAATCTCTTTCCAAAATATGCATCCAATTCCCGCTTATTTACTGTAAAGGATTCATTCATTTCTATTTGCCCTCTGTACTTGTGAACAAAATTAAACCAGAGATCAATGAAACACTCCTTTAAAAAATACAAACCCGATGTTTTGCCAATCACCGTTTCTTCTCTTCTTACCATCCCCAACCTAATCAGATTCTCCATATAGGGATAAATCTCTCTTGTATTTTTTCCTATGAAGTTCCCGATCTCGTTTGGCTTGGTATTGCCATAAGCTACTGCCTGTAAAATAGAAAAATATGTTTGTATTTCCCTAAAATCCTGAGACAACAGGAAGTAAATTTCCCTGTAAAAATATCCCTTCTTATTGAAAAATTCCTCTTTTATAAAATCATCAAATTTTTTATAATCTGATGCTGCCAAAAGGTACTCCGGAACGCCGCCTAATGCAAGGTAAAATTTTACAAATTCTTCTGTTGGAATATCCATAAATTTTTTTGAATCCCAAAAACTTAATTCCTCAAGTAGTATATCTCTGCTTCTTCTTCCGTAGAGCGGGGAGGTATGGCTTAGTATGTCTTCATGAACCATGCCAAGTAACGAGCCGGATAATATGATTGTAATTTTCTTTTCCTTGAATTTCTGGTCCCATATTCTCTGTAAATCAGACAATATTTTCCTGTCGCTTTTTATGCCAAAAGTGAATTCATCCAGGTTAAGGCAATAGTTATCCGGAATTATCCTTGAAATATAATCAAACATGCTGTACCAGTCAGTTATTTCAATATTCATAAGCAGTTCATCTTTAAGAGAAAAAGCAACAAGTTGTTTAAATTCATTTAATTGTGTTTTTTTTGCAGCCTCCGGAAAAATATAAGATATATGGGGTTTATTCTTTATGAACTGTTTGATTAATTCGGTTTTTCCTATCCTTCTCCTTCCGTAAATTATTATAAGCGAATTCCCCTTTACCCATTCCTTTTCCAGTATTTCTATCTCCTTTTCCCGGTTTATAAATTTACTAATCATGATTAGTCCTAATCTAAATTAGCATTTTGTGTTTAAATACCAAATCCATTCAATCAAACCCATTCAATCAGGGTCCTTCTATTAACATCCCTCCTAATATTCACTCTGTGAATTTTTCTTGTCGCAGTATAGAGTATAACGGATTATACCTTATGGGCGACACAATCTCACTGATTTTGAAATCCAAAGGAGTTCAAAGCCACAAGCGTTTGTGATTTTCATCACAAACTGGGTCCGCGAAACTGCAGCACAGTTTCGGGACAGGAAATTTCGCAATATGCGAGATTTGTGTCCCACGAATCAACAGATTCGTGCGGAACCAAAAGTGCTTTCCAAGAAATCGCTTTTGCGATTCCTGGAACGCAAAAATGCAATGCATTGTTGGTTCCCGAAATTACTATGTATTTCGCGGACACCAAATTTGCCAAGCAAATTTGCTTGTGCACTTTTGCATTCCTGCAAATCTATTAATTCGCCGGATGGAATTACTTTGTAATTTCAATGAAGTGAACTTCTTATCCCTTAGCAATATCGGCACCATACGACCCGTAAACATCATGGACCTCTTTAATAAATTCCATGGTCTTTTCAATGTTCGAATATCCTTCAAGTTCCTCCATCGCCCCGGACATTAACCCATTCATAATCTTCATTCTTTTGCTGCTGCCTGAAACCTCAATAGAGTATCTGTCCGTCCTGTCGTAATACAGAATCGAGGCCTCTTTTTTATACACCTCTTTCCCGGACACCAACGTTTTTTCACCACCTACCCCGGGCCGAAGGGGTGAAAGGTTATCCGGAAAAAATGAAAGCTCAAAACCGAGTTTTAGGTTCAGATACTCGTCGCCTTTCAGGTGCCTGTAGTTGCCCTGCACCCTTGGGACCAGATAGGTTTTGCCTTCGTGGGCAATTACCTCCGTGAATACAAAGATGGTGACAAGACCCCAACCAGAAATGCCCGGTGGCAGGTACCCCGCATACATAGCAAAAGGCGACCTCAATGCCTTATTTGCGGACTTAACCTGCCCAAATATCTTTTTTAGTATTTTATCGTCTTTCGAATCCTCATATGTCCTAAGCCCCGGCAGCTGCGATAAATCAGCGGGCGCCGCCTTTTCCCTTGTCAGGTTCACGACAGTGCAGATACTTTTTCCGCTTTTCCAGGACAAAAAGTTGCACTCGCCGTCTTCGATAAATCTTTTGACTGGCGGGAAGTCTGGGACATATCCATAGAAAACCACCCCTCCAAGTATCTTTTCCGACTCGTAATCTTCAAAGTTCTGCACCCCAGATGATTTTTCAACCAGCACTATGAATTCCTCGGATGCGCCGCCTGAGGCAACAGCCTTATCGCAATATCTGCAGCCGACCCTTGTAGGTTCATCCCCGGAATACTTATTAAAAAACAGCTCCCCCGGGTGATAGCCCCTGCCAAGCAGGTCCGGCAGTTCCCCGCAAAGTTCTTTAATCTTTTTAGAATCCATATGATTTATCCGTATTATAAAGTATGGAAATACTTTATAATATAACACAAACAAGTGCCCTGCGATTGTTTGTTTCATTATAAAATTCGTTTTACGAATTTTAATGTACTTTCTAATACGGATAAACCCCCCATGGGTTTTGGTGCTTGAATTTTGTCCCAAAGCCGTTATTGTATAGTTACTGAACTTTGACGGTATTTATAGTTTATAGTGCTCTGGCACTATAAATTATCGTGGCATTGGCGGGTTGGGTGTGGCAAGGAGGTAAAGACAATGCTACCGATAACTAAAATCCCCCCGCTCGTAGCGGAGTCTGCGGAACACTTTAAGCCTGTTTTCAGTTGGCACAAGAAAGACGCGGGGTCTTTCTGCGCAGAAAGTGTTTTGCCACTTTCTTGCACCAAAACCGACACTTCCAGAGGTATCTGACCGTACTGATTACCGACCCGAACGTTACTATCTCTCACATGGCTGAACGGTTCAGCGAACCGGTAAGTCAGAAGGGCCTGAACCGTTTTCTCACCGAATACGTTTGGAGTCCCGACGAGCTAAATGACAGGCGCATCGAAGCACACCAAGAAGACCCGAAGATGCGATGGCACGCGGGGGGCGTGGTCTCTCTTGACGACACGCTAATTGAGAAGTCCGGCAAGAAGATTCCAGGGGCAGGTAAATTCTATGACCACTCAACCGGCTCCTTTGTGCATGCCCAGAACATAGTAACCAGCCACTACGCCGACTGGCAGAAACACTACCCGGTGGCGTTCCGCCAGTACTATAAAGAGGGCAGCAAGGAAGCCGCAGAACACGGCTTCAGGACTAAAATCCAGTTGGCGATGGAACTCGTGGACGACGCTGAAGGGAGGGAATTCCCGGGCGTGTATGTCGCGGACACGTGGTTTTTCTGCAAGGAGTTGGTCGACCACATAGAGGGCTGCAGCAAAAGCGGGGTAATGGGCGCCAAGAGCGACCCGCGTGAATTGGAAATTCACGGGACACCGTTTATCTTCTGATAAACGCGTGTACCCTCGTCAGGGTAAGCGGGCAGTGGACGCAACTTAAGGATTACGCCGCCGGCGTACCTGCCGAACAATACAGGATTGCTGAGGCTGGTGGCAGCAAATATTGGGTTCACACGCGCACGTTGTTTATCAGGTGTTTGGGGAGAAAGGCGAAGGTTGCAGTAAGCTACGACAACCCCAAACTTGACGGCGCACCAAAGTTTCTGCTTTCCAACGAACTGCGACAAGCATTTCTGCTTCGCAGAAATGGTGTACTATTCAGGCGCCTGAATATGTATGGGAGCGAAACAGCATCCTGCGCACCTACGCATTGAGGCAGCCGATTGAAGCATTTTACCGGGACGCAAAACAGCACCTTGGTTTGGATGGCTGTCAGCTACGGACTCTTGAAGGCATCCACCGCCATTGGATGCGGGTGTTCACGGCGTACAGCGTACTCAAGCAGCGTCCGCGTGAATTGGAAATTCACGGGACACCGTTTTGTGATAATATAAAACGCGTGTGTTGTCGAAAGCAGTCTGACTAAACGGCTAAATGAGGCGCTGAAAACGATAGGTGATGGGTGCAAGTATGTCGCAAACCAATTGCTGGACTCCCTTGTGATGCTGGTGCATCGGCTGGCGATGCAGCAGCAGACGCCAGCAGAAATAATGAAGGTAATCACGATGTGACGGTTTTGGTATATAAACCGTCAAAGTTCAGTAATTAGTTTTAATTAAGGTGATTGCTTAATTTCCGTACCAGTTATCTATGGAAATCGCCATATATAACTGGTAAAAATGATTAAAAAGTTTGCACGCAAGTTTTTGGAGGCAAAAAAGTGCGTATTTTGCGGAAAATACGGACTTTACAAATTGAAGGATAAGCGGGTTAAATGCAGACACTGCCGGAGGGCGTACAGCATCAGTAAACTAAGAAAAGAGATGGAGGTCATGCACCTGTTCTCGCTTGAGATCTCGGCCAGAAAGGCATCCAAGGTGCTTGGTTTGAGTTACGGTTCGGTGTATGACAGATTCATGTCCTACAGAGCGGCAATAGTAAANCGCTGTGAAGAGGACTTTGAAAAACTGAGCGGCGAACTGGAACTGGACGAGAGTTACTTTGGCGGAAAGCGAAAGGGAAACCGGGGTCGAGGGGCGTTCAACAAGCAGGCGGTTTTCGGCGTGCTGGCGCGTGGTGGGAAGGCATACATTGTCCCGGTTCCTGACGTGAAACAAGAAACATTGATGGAAGAGGTCAGGGGCAGAACCTACAAGGGGTCGGTGTTCTACACTGACTGCTTCAAGAGTTATGCGGGCATAAGGTTTTATGGCAAGCATAGGAAAG
The DNA here is from genome assembly GCA_001742785.1 of Candidatus Altarchaeales archaeon IMC4. GTDB lineage: Archaea > Altiarchaeota > Altiarchaeia > IMC4 > IMC4 > IMC4. Next base: position 567,813 of record MCBF01000001.1, on the reverse strand, counting down.
TGAACAAGGAATATACGTTTGCCAAAGGCAAAAACCACATTAACGGGGTCGAAAGCCTATGGGCTTTCGTTAAAGAGCGAATGTACAAATTTCACGGAGTGAAAATCTACAACTACTATAGACAAGAGCATAAGTTTTGGAACTTTTTATTTTAACTTATGCTGTAACTACCAACCCCTCAATCAACCCGCACTTGCTGGACTTATTTGAGGAATAAACGGATGCCCCTCAAAAGCGTCTTGTATTGCACCTATAACCCTGCACTTGTTTTTTCGGGCGGTTGAGATATATCCACGAATACGACAGAACCTTTTTGCTCCTTCAAAGGTTCGGAAGCACCCCGACACCTTTTGCTTAACCTTCATCATACGCACGTCTCTCTCCGCCAGATTGTTGTCGAATGGCACCCTGAAGTCGTGCATGAATGCCAGCACTTCTCGCTTGTATGCCTTTAATCGGTCAAGCAGATTCTTGGGGGGAGTCTGCTTAATCCTGCCCCTCTTCCCGGACCGTTCCGGCGGTGGGTTGAGCATCAGACCCTCCACAATAATCTCATCGTAGCGTTCCTCAAACTTTCTTATTGTTGGCGGATCAAGATGATCTTTATATGAAGAGGTTTTGTCCACCGCCTCCTTGATCTCTACCAGCAGATTCGCCATTTCCACTGCCCATTCATGCTGGTACTGCTCATGGATGAATTTGAGCTCTCTCAAATGATGGCCGTTACATAGGCCGTGTTGGCAATTTTCGTATCCGAAATAAGAAGTCCAGTGATCGTGAACGACAGTTCCATCGAATTCCGGTAAAATACCAATGTCGTCCATCGCTTCTTTGCCCCGCTTCTCGTGGACATCGTAATGAGTAAATGTATCAGTGCCGGCAACATGTAGCCAGTGAAGCCCATTGTTCACCCTGAAACCGGTTTCATCGCTGCAGATGACACTACAGTCAATCAACTGTTGTTTAACTGCCTCGTTGGCTGGTTTCACACAGTCAGCCAATGTCTCATTCGCCTGAAGAACTGCAGTTTCGGAAAACGGATGGCCAAAGATGTCCTCAAGCAGCTCGCATGTGCGATCCAATGGAATGAGTTGGTAGTTGTTGAGGTAACTCGCAAGTGCCTTGATGCGGCGACCGTACTGTGCTGGCGCCTTTACTTCCGGCGGAAACTCGGCTTTGACGTATCTGCCGCATTGCGGGCATACTTTAATCTCTGCACGATGTTCGGTTACCTCCACAAGAACGGGCGGGGCATCAAACACCTGACGCTTCTCGTAACCTGCAACTTCCTCGCCTTTAACCGAAACCAGACAGTGCCCGCACAGTTCGACTTCATGTACTTTCACGTGATTGGGGGTTTCCACGGGCCTCAGCGTGTTGCCCTTGTGCCCTTTCTGGCCGCCGTATGCTTTGTTAGATTTTCTCAAGCTGAATGTGCGCGGCTTTTTGTATCCGTCGCTGGAAGGTGGTTTGCTGCTGTTTCTGCTGTTTTTGGCGAGTTGGTCATGCAGGGTTTGAATGATCTCATTTTGTCGTTGTATATATCTGACGAGAGAACTGACTAATTGAACAACTGCTTCTTCTCCTTGCCTGTAAGCGATGCGAATCTCCTCTGGAGTGGGTAATTGTTGTGCGTCTGTCATGTTCATTAAGCCATTGATAACTCTAACCAGCCGGCCACAGGCATTTATTAGTGTATNCACTAATAAATGTTAGGGTTGGTAGTTACGAATGAAAAAAAATTATTTTGACCGTGAATACTTTACACTTCACGAAGGCAAAATGGTATATTTGGATTTTTTGGCAGGATTGTTGAAGGGCAGGGGTGTGCGGGGCAAGGTATTGGATATCGGTTCGGGATATGGGTTTTTTCTTGGTGCTCTGGATAAACGCGGTTACGATACGTACGGCATTGAGTTGTCAGAAAAAGCGATTGAAAAGGCAAAGGGGATGACAAAGGCCAAACTCATAAACCAGAGCGCGGACTCCAAGTTTCCATTCGATTATAACTTTTTCGATGCAGTAACAATGTTCGATGTCATAGAGCACATCCCTGACTTTCAGTACAGTTTAGAGGAATCTTACAGGGTGCTGAAGCCAAATGGATTGTTATTTATAATCACTCTAAATTCGGACAGCGCATTGAAAAAAATTCTAAGGAAAAAATGGAGTTGGTATAAAGACCCAACACATGTTCATTTATTCGATTCATCGTCATTAAAAAATGCGTTGAATTCTGCAGGATTCAAAAGTACAGAGATAAAAACCCTCTTTAACTTTAATGCGGCAGGAGAGACAACCAGATGGTTAAAGCCGCTGAGGGGCATTGGCAAGGTGTTGTTTATGCCAAAATTCGGGGACTCTCTGCTTGCGATTTCAAAGAAATAACGTCTCTAACGAAGGGTAAGGCAATAAATTAAAGCCCCCGCAACGTGTACGCCTGTCGTTATTATCCTCTCCAATATTGCAATCGTCGCACATATCCCAACCGGAATATAAAACACCTCGTGATAAACGAATGTGGCAAACAATTCAAAAACCCCGAGCCCGGCAACCGTTACCGGAATCAGCGCGGACATTCTTATTAATGGCAGTATCAGGAACAAAAGCGCAGGATTCACGGAAAAGCCAAGCGAAGCGAATACCGCCCAAACGCAGAGCGAGTGAAAAATCCACGATACTGCTGTCAGAACGATCGGGATTTGCAGGTTATACCTTCTTATTTCAATGTTCTGATTTAAACCCGGCAAGAATCTGCCGAAGAATTTAAGAGGAAAAGATAAGAGTTGCGGTTTCAAAGTGATAAGAACGGACAATGACAGGATAATCACCAGTAGCGGAATAAGAAAAAATGTTTCATCGATTGTCGTCAACAGAAGCAGGCAGCCGATTATGGAGAACAAAGAAAGGAATATCAGGTCGTTCAGGCGGTCAATTATAACTGAAAGGGTTCCGTTTGCCAGCGGCACTTCGTAGCCCCTTTTCAGCAAAACAGCCCGCCCCAGATCCCCTGCCCTTGCAGGCGTAAAATCAGATACAAACAAGGTTCCGATAAACACTTTTGCGGCAAAAGCGAACGGGATGCAGGCGCCGGTTATTCTTTTTACCATGAAATTCCACCTTGACGAGACAATTAAAAGTGCGGTTGTGTAGAAAATGCCTGATAACAGAAGGTAAACCATGTCAAATTTTGCATTCTGTATAGTTGGTATTATGGCAAAGTTCTTAAAAACAAATGTTATCAGCAGTGCGGCAAAAACCACCCTTGCGATCCAAAATTTATTCGCTTTTATCTTTTGCAATGCGTTCATATTCCACCTCAACCCCCCTAGCTATTTCATCCCACTTGTATCCTTTGACATGCCTTTTTGAACATTCGGACATTTCCCCATTCAATTTTTCATCCTCCAAGAGTTGTATTATCTTTTCGGAGATAAACTTATTTGAAAGCCCATCTTTGAATCTGTTTTTACCCCCCCCCCACACATAATAGGGGAAAAACTTAAGCTAAGCCTTTAGCATATTCTCTAATCCATTTTTCAAACTTGTAGTTGGTTCCCACCAAAGGCCCTTAATTTTGGATATGTCGGCATACTCATCCATATTCTCTTCCCGGACCTTGCTTGGGCTTGATTTGATTTCAACGTTTTTGCCCATAACCTCATTAACATTCTCGACGATTTCT
>MCBF01000001.1:557234-564028 GCA_001742785.1 Candidatus Altarchaeales archaeon IMC4 | reverse complement strand
TGACTCCGTGGTCGAAACCCTGCCTGTGAAGCAAAGCGGTCCCCAGACCACTTCATGCGTTTCCGATTTATCGGAAACGGTGTCCTCGTATCCCTACGAGGGATACGGGATATCGATTCCTTCGAGGAATCGCTTGTCCCGTGAACACGCGTTTCCGACGAATCGGAAACGGTGTCCTGTGAATCTATTGATTCACATGATCAGCGGATTCACGCGGATGCATTTTCGGGATAAGCGAATCGCTTTGCGATTCGATACCCCGAAACTGCTTTGCAGTTTCGATGATACCCTTTGTGTAAGAAGCACAAATGCTTATACCAGAAAATTTCATTCGGTTCAGAACCCCTTACTCCGATGGTGTCGAGACCTGCTCTTTCTTGCCGGTCTTCTTCGGGCAACGGGGGTTCACGCAGAACAAAAACGGGCGCTTCCCACGCTCTATACTTGCAAGCACCGCATAGCCGCAATCCGGGCAGGTGCCCTCCTTTTTTATCATGCCCATCGGGAGCGATATCGTAAAGGTGCAGTTCGGGTATTTGTCGCATCCTGCAAATTGCCCGCCGAATTTTGATTTCCTAAGGACAAGGTTCCCTTCGCACTTCAGGCACTTTCCAAGCGTGTTTACCGGGGCGCCCGATGCCGTGCCTGTGAGGCTTTTGCCGATTTCCAGCTCGTTCGTTTTGAACTCCTTCGAGAAGTGCTCAACCGCGTGCCGCCCGTCTATAAGAACCTTCTCGGATGCCATCTTCCCATCTATTATCGAGTCCATTTCCTTCTCGAACTTTCGGGTGAGCTTCTCACTTAAAACGTCAGGGCAGAACTTGTCAAGGGTCTCGACTATGTTCATCCCAAGCTGCGTTACCTGAATGCTTTTCCCATCGAGGTAGCCGCGCTTGAAAAGTATGTCGAGGACCTGCGCCCGCGTCGCCTTTGTCCCGATGTTTCTCTTTTCCATCTCCCTGATTATGGACGCAGGGGTGTAGCGGTTTGGCGGCTTGGTCTCCTTCTCGCTGATTACCAGTTCCCTGACAGGCAGAACCTCTCCTTTTTCCACATTCGGCAGTTCTTCTTCCTCGATCTTCGCGTATTTTCCGTACAGCAAGTACCAGCCCGCCTCCACCGTGGTGCTGCCTGAGATTATGAACTTCTGCCCGTTGTTGTCGAATTCGATCTTCACGCTCTGGCGCACGGCATCGTCGCCGAACGTGGCAAGGAAGCGCCTTACGACAAGGTCGTAAATCTTTTTGTGCTGGGCGTCGAGGCCTGCTGCAACCTCGCCCGTCGGGTGTATCGCAGGGTGCGCCGGGTCTGTCTTTTTTCCGTTGTTGGGCTTCAGCGGGCTCTTTGACGCAAGATATGCGCATTCGTCCTTGTAGTCGGGGTTCCTGGCGAGTTTCTTTATTATGCCTATAAGGTCCAGTTCCGCGGGCAATTGCTGGGACGATGTCCTCGGGTACGACATAAGCCCCGACGTGTACAAATCCTGCGCAATCTCAAGCGTCACCCTTGGGTCTATGCCAAGGCACCGGTAGGCCTCGGTCTGCAGCGTCGTCAAATCAAACGGGTTCGGTGGCTTCTGGTTGACCCTCTTTTTGGTTATATCCGAAACGACAGTGCTTTTTCCACAGCGGCTTTTCGCGCCTTCAGCTTCGTCTTGCTGCCAGAATTTTCCGGCCTCGTGCAGCGAGATTATATCGCACCCCTCCTTCAGGGCGGCCTGCCTGAGCTCCCAGTATTTCCTTGACTTGAACCCGGTTATCTCCTTTTCGCGCTCGGAGAGTATCTTAAGTGTCGGCCCCTGGACCCTGCCCGTGCTTAGCGTCATGTATTTGCCGGCGCGCTTTATCGACGTGGTCAGCGCCCTCGAGAGGTTTATCCCCCAGTACCAGTCCATCATGTGCCGGGCAATCCCCGCATCGACCATCTCCTTGTCAAGCGGGTGAAGGTTCTTGTACGCGGAGAATATCGCATCCTCGGTAAGGGTCGAGAACTTCATGCGGTAGATTTCGTCCTTTTTGATGTCCGCCCCGCATGCATGGATTATCGCGTTGTAGCCGATGACCGAACCCTCGACGTCAAAGTCGCACGCATTGATGAACGTGTGGCACTTCTTTGCGACGGTTTTCAGGTTGTCAAGATACGCCTTCGTATAATCGGAGTTTTTGCTTATGACGTGGCTTGGCACCCACTCGATGTCGAAAACCGGGTAGTCCCACCTTTGAGAGCCCTTCTTTTCGGCAAGCCCGAAGATGTGGCCGACCGCCGGGGCTACGAATATGTCGCCCGCGACCTCGAAGTAGGAAACCTTCTTGTTCATGTGCCTTTTCGGTTTTCCCAATGCGTTTGCGATTCGCTCCGCAACCTTCGGTTTTTCGGTTATGATAAGTGTTACCATAGTCATCTAAAATAGTATTTCGACATCAGCAGCTACCCTTGTCATCACTTGTCAGTCTGGGTCGGTGTCATCATCTGTCTAAAGGATTATTGGTTTAAGTAGTATTAGAATTTGCCGCAGGCAAATTCCCTTTCTTTTCCCGCAAAAGTGCAGGGCACTTTTGGGGCACCAAAAGTGTTCCACACTTTTGCGTGTCATCAACATTTTTCTTTTGCAAAGAAAAAGGTTGTGGTTGTTTTAAATTTAAACATTCCAATATTATATTCCTGAAAATGATTGTCATGAAGTTTGGCGGGACATCGGTCGGTTCCCCTGAAAATATCGCCAAGGCCGTGGCGCTTGTGAAGAAGGAGCCAAGGGAAAAGGTGGTTGTCGTTTCTGCGATGACCAAGGTAACTGATTCGCTTACCAACATTGCGAACGCGATTATCGACATGCCCACATCCGTCGTTGAAAAGGAAGTCCTGAAATTTCAGGACGAAATCTATAAAAGGCACAAGGAAGTCCTTGACAAGCTCGTCAAAGACGACAAGGTCAGAAAAGAGGCCATGCAAAAGATAGGCGAGTTTGCAGAGAAGTTGAAGATAACGCTTCTTGGGGTTGGATACCTTGAGGATTTGACCCCGAAATCATTGGACTACATCCTTTCGTTCGGCGAGAGGTTTTCATCCGTAGTTGTCGCGGCAGTCATGCGGTCCAAGGGTATGAAGGCTGTCGCCCTCACCGGATACGAAGCAGGAATCATCACGGACAGCAACTTCGGGTGTGCGCGGCCGATATCCATGGAGCTTGAGAAGAACGTTAAAAACAGGCTGATGCCCTTCATCGAAAAAGGGATAACCACTGTGGTTACCGGGTTCATAGCGGCCGACCGCCAGGCAAGAATGACTACGCTCGGGCGGGGCGGTTCTGACTATTCGGCATCCCTTCTGGGCAGGTACCTTGCAGTCGAAGAGGTCCAGATATGGACTGACGTTGACGGGATAATGAGCACCGACCCGAATGTCGTCAAAAACGCAAAACTGATAAAGAATATATCCTACGTCGAGGCGATGGACCTGGCATATTTCGGCGCGAAGGTCATACACTCGAAGATGATAGCCCCTGCGATGGGGGTAAATATCCCCGTGAGGGTCAAGAACACGTTCAACCCGGACTGCGAAGGCACCCTGATAGTGATGGAGCAGAAGAAGATTGACGCTGTCGTGAAGGCAGTTGCAATAAACAGGAACGTAGAGGTAGTAAATATCGAGGGCATAGGCATGGCCGAAACCCCCAACATCGCCGGCCGCATTTTCACGTTGCTCGGCGAAAATAACGTAAACATCGTCATGATATCCGGATCGTCGGAATCAAACCTTTCGTTTGTCATAGACAAGAAGGATGTTGATAAAACCATAGGTCTCTTGAGGGAAAGCTTCGGCGGCAACGGGGTAAGGGACATAGGCTTGATCAATGACGTCTGCATGATAACTGTGGTCGGCGCGGGAATGCGCGGAACCAAGGGGATAGCTGCGAAGATATTCGATACCGTTTCCAATGCGGGCGGAAACATAATAATGATTGCGCAGGGTTCCTCCGAGGTCAACATAGCATTTGTCATAAAAAACGATGCTGCTGCGGCAACAATAAACGCGCTGCACAAGAGATTCGTAGACGATGCGTAATGCTTTTAAGCCCATAATTTCATATCAACATACACAGGTGATATTTTACGATGGAGAAAAAGATAGTCGAGATAAGGACACTAAAACCAGGCAAGTGCATACTGATTGACGACGAGGCATGCAAGATTACCTCAATGACGCACTCAAAGCCCGGAAAGCACGGCGGCGCAAAGGTGAAGATTGATACGGTGGGCATGTTTGACGACAAAAAGCGAAGCATAATCAAGCCGGCGGGCCAGAAAATCGAGACCCCTGTGATAGACAAGAAATCCGCACAGGTGCTTGCCGTTATAGGCAGCAACCTGCAGGTTATGGACCTTGTGTCGTACGAGACGTTCGACGTGCCGGTACCAGAAGACATGGGCGACATCGCAGAAGGCATGGAGATCCTGTACATGGAGCTTGACGGGAAAAAGAGGATACTGCAAGTCAAGGGGGAGTAACCGGGGAGATGCACGTACTTAAAGAGAGGGGAAGAACGCTCCACGTCTGGCGCAACATAAACCTCAGCATAAGCCGGATCCTGATATTCGTCTCATTGTTTATTCTCGGGGTACTTCTTTTCGTGGAGGGGTGGTTTGGTTACGAATCCGTAGGCCTGATTCTCATCCCCGTGTCATACGTCCTTGGCATAGCCGCCTACAGGAAGTACGTGATATGGGGTATAGGGGAGATCGGAGAAAAGAGCGTTACCGAAGCCCTGGACCCCTTGGGCGACGAATACTTGCTGATAAACGGCGCAGTCATGCCCTCGAACCGGGGCGACACAGACCACATACTTATCGGCCCGAACGGCATCTTTGTGTTTGAAACAAAACATTATTCCGGCGAGGTTTCATGCGACGGGGACCATTGGAGCCGCAGGAAGATCGGACGCGCAGGCGCGCCGTACGGGATAAAGATTGGCAAGCCGGGCAATCAGGTAAAAAGGAACGCCAATGTCCTGAAGGATTTCATACTGGCGCACAAAGAAGAGATATTCAAAAGGCAGGCACCGCACATATGGGTCCACGGCGCGGTCGTATTTACGAACCCCCTCGTAACGCTGAATATTAAAAACCCGACCGTTGATGTCCTGAAGACCGAAGAGGTCTGCGGCTTTGTCAAAGGCCAGAAGGGTGCTAAGTTTTCCAATGATGAAGTCGAGGAAATGGCCAACGTGATACTAAAGTATGCCGGATGATTTTTTATGTTATCATCCCGCCGAAGAACCCACCAAGAACCGATTTTAGCACAGAAAATATCGCAAGTGTTACAACAATAAGCACCGGTATGTTTTTGACACCCTGAACCATGCGGCCGGTCCGTATGATCGATGTCAAAAGCGCGCCGAATAGCGCAGATACGCCCAGAACGATTACTGCGTACATGTAGAAGAAATCCGGTGTTATCGATATGCCGCTTATCTTCATGCCCCCCTGCATCGCGCCCTGTTGCATATCTTTAAGCCCGAGGTGTTCAAACATCCCTGAAAACGTCGATACGAACACTATGGACACGGCAAACAACAGCGGCGCGCCAATCAGCAAGGTGAACAATATGAACATCGCGTGTCCGCTCGTTTCTGCATACATCGTCTTCTCAATGTTCTGCTCTGCGCGCATGTCCATCGAGATCCCCTGAAGCACCTCCGGCAGATCCCCTCCGCTTTTCATACCCTGAATCATCAGTTTTACGCTTCGGTCAAGCTTGTCAGATTTTACCTTGTTTGTCATTGACGTGAGCGCTTCTGCCAGCGGGGCCCCTGCCAATGTATCCCTTGCGACATTTTGTATCTCGAGGGCAAGAGGGCCGAACTCGGGCCTTGCGGCAGCCCACAAAGCATTGTAGGACGTCGAGCCGGATATCATGTTCTGGCTGATTATGCTCAGAACGTCTGGCAACAGTTTCTCTATGTTCTGTGTCCGCCTTTCCTGGATAACATTTAGCACAACGTACAAGAGCACCCAGATTGCGACAAAACCCGCCACCATCAGGCCGAACGATTCCAGCCTGCCAATATGCATCACAAAAGAAACCACGTAGATGACTAGAGCTACGGAAATTCCGTATATCATCGTTATGCCTATGACCTCTTCGGGACTTTTAACGACACCTGCATATATGAGCATCTGTTTGAGCGAATCCCTGTAGGTGATCGGGGCCAGGTAACCGAGCCGGTACGGCAGGTATGTGAAAGGCCTCATTATCTTGCCGATTGTCCCAAGTATCAATCCAAGGAATACGCCAAACAGACTGGAGCTTTTTTTGTCTTTCATTTTTTCCAAACCGCAGGGGGCTTTGCCCCCTTCAGTTTTAGGTTCCGCGTCCGCCCATCGGCGGACGGGACACCGATTCCCTGTTGGGAATCGCTTGTAATCCTGATTCCCCCATAGGGGGTCTTTGACCCCCATTTATTTTTACTTGGTTTCATCATTACTCTGTTTATCGTAATTCAGGTGGGTTGCTTCGCAACCCGCCCCATTTCTTTTGGGACACGCGAAACAGCGCAAAAGTGCCGTGCACTTTTGGTTCCGCACGAATCTGTTGATTCGTGGGACACAAATTTCGCATATTGCGAAATTTCCTGTCCCGAAACTGCTTTGCAATTTCGCGGAAAGAAAAGGGCAATTTCAATACTCAATCTTGAACGATTTGAAGCTGCCGGTGTAAGGCAGGTACTTGACGTCCGCATTTTCAACGCTTGAGCCGGCGGGGCCTTTCCTGCACCACTCGAATGCCTTTTTCACCCG
>MCBF01000001.1:546663-557134 GCA_001742785.1 Candidatus Altarchaeales archaeon IMC4 | reverse complement strand
CATCGCTTCCGGATGTCATAAAAGGCATCGACAACAGGGGCTTTGACATAGCAGGGGCCGCAATCGGCGTGGTGAAAAAGGATAGGATAATAACCGGCGAAAGGATAGTGGTCGGGGACGTCGTTATCGGGCTTGCATCAAGCGGCGTGCACAGCAACGGCATGACGCTTGCAAGGAAGGTGCTTCCGAAAAATATGTGGATGAATCTTCTTACACCGACAAAGATCTACGTTAAGGAGGTCCTCAATATCCTAAACAATTACGACATCCACGGGCTTGCTCACATAACCGGAAGCGGGTTCAGGAACCTCGAGAGGATAACGCGCCACGGCTTCTATCTGGACAACCTGCCAGAGGCGCATATGATATTCAGGAAGATAAAGGAGAATGCAGGGGTATCCGATGAGGAGATGTACAAGACCTTCAACATGGGGGTCGGATTCTGCGTGATAACGGACAAAAAAACAGCAGGGCGGATAATAGAAAAACACGGCAAGGAATACGACGCGGCCATAATCGGCAGTGTGGTCGAATCCGGCCTGAAACTTAAGGTAAACGGAGATGAGATTTCCCTCTAAAGTGCTGGTGCTTCTTTTCGGCGTTGTCATTGGGATAATTTTGGGTGTGGAGATAGTGCATCTGGCAGGGGCTAAGTCATGCCCCTCTAACCAGTGTCCTGCTTTTGATGCCATAAACCCCGGCGATATCTTCGCCTTTTCCGACGCATACTACACGGGAACCGTTATAGGGCAGATAAACATAGCGGAAAGCTCCATCGACGTCGTGATGTTCGAGGTTCGATACTACAAGAGCCGCCCTGAAAGCTCCGCGAACAAAATCCTGGAGTCGCTCGTTGCGGCAAAAAAGCGCGGCGTGAACGTCCGGGTGGTTGCCGAAGGCGGGGAGGCGTACCTTGGCGACTCATTCGAAAAGGGCAACAAGGCAGGCATTGATTATCTGGTGAAAAACGGTGTGGGTGTGCGTTTAGACCCTAAGAACGTAACGACGCATGCGAAACTCGTGGTGATTGATGGGAAAACCGTTATAGTTGGCTCCACGAACTGGAATTATAATTCGCTCGACAATAATCACGAAACAGACATTCTCGTGAACTCGCAAAAGGCGGCGCAGTACTTCGGGGATTATTTCGAGAGGTTGTGGAGAGGTGATGCAACGTGAGGCCTCTTGCCAATGAAGACCTGATGGACGGCGAAAGAGTGATAGCGCATTACGAAAGGTCGTGGTTTTCGGAGTCGTTTGCAATCGGGCTTTCGGCGTTTCTTGCGATCGGGGCCGTGGCCATTGCGATAATCTGGAACGCTTATGCCCTCCTTATGCTGGTGCCTGCATCACTCTTTATTCTTGCAGCCGTTATTGAGCATAAGTCAGTTTCGTATTTTCTTACGGATAAGCGGGTCATAGTCCGGCAGGGAATATTCTCCAAGCACATAAACGGCATTCCGTACTGCAAAATCCAGAACCTTCATCTTAGAAAGAGCGCAATCCAGAATCTGCTGGACATAGGCACAATCTGGGTGGACGTTGCAGGCCGCCCGGATGTGGAAATGCACCTGACGTACCTGAAAGACCCCGAAGCAGCCCAGCGGCTTATTCTTGAGAATATGGATAAAGACCGCGAGGGATCTCCGTGAAAATCACATTAGACCTGAAAAAAACCGTTCCGGAAAACGCGAATTTCTACTACGAAGGGTCTAAGAAGGCAAAAAAGAAGGCCGAGGGCGCAAGAAAGGCGATCGAGGACACCCTGAAAAAGATAGAAAAACTTAAGGAAAGGGGGCAACAGGCTATAGAGAATGATGTCGTAAAGAAGGTCCAGAGAAAGAAGAAGTGGTTTGAGAAGTTCCGCTGGTTCGAAAGCTCCGACGGCTTCCTCGTTGTCGGGGGCAAGGATGCCACAACGAACGATATCCTCATAAAAAAGCACACCGAAAAGCACGACGTCGTTTTCCACGCAGACGTTCATGGGGCGCCATTCTTTGTCGTGAAGACAGAGGGCAAAGAGGCCCCCCCATCCACACTCGAACAGGCGGCGCAGGCGGCGGCAAGCTACTCGAGTGCCTGGAAAAACGAGGTCTATTCGTGCGACATCTACTGCGTCCTGCCCGAACAGGTCTCGAAGACGCCGCCTGCAGGCGAATATTTGCCAAAGGGCGCGTTCATGATATACGGCAAAAAGGAGTGGTTCAGGAACACCGGGCTCGGCATCGCGGTCGGGGTTAGGTTCGGGCAGGAATTGGAGGTGCTCGGCGGGCCGACGCCTGCAATCGAGAAGGCGTGCAGGTACTTTGTCAAAATCGGCATCGGCAGCAAAAAGTCAGGGGAAATAGCAAAGGAGATAAAAACCATGCTGATGAAAAATGCAAAGCCTGAAGACATCGAAGGCCTGAAGACCATAGCAATCTCCGATATACAGCCATGGATCCCCGGCGGGAAGGGGGCGATTGTTAAATGAAAAATGCAAAACTCAAATTGCAAACGATAACGTGCCGGAACAATTATTAAACAGTGAATATCTATAATAAACCATGCGCGAAGAAATCAAAAACTGGTGGAAGCAGGCGGAAAAAGATTTGAAGGCTGCAAGAAACAGTCTCAAAAGCGAGGATTTCGAGTGGGCAAGTTTTCAGGCGCAGCAGGCGGCGGAAAAAGCTCTAAAGGCAGTATTCATGAACGAAAAAAAGCGCCCTGCAAGAACCCATAACATAGTCGAACTCGGCAGGGAACTGGGCGCGGACAAAGAGGTCATGGTTGCCCTAAAAGAACTAAATCCCGATTACATAGTTGCAAGGTACCCCGACGCTACGAATGGCGTTCCATACGAGATGTACTACATTGAGAAGGCGGAACTAAAAATCACATATGCGGAAAAGGTTTTAGAATGGACAAGAAAGCGGTTGAAATAGCAAAGGATTTCATGGGGAGGGTCGGGAAGGACTTTAGGATATCGCGCGGCATCTTATTCGGCTCAAGGGCAAGGGACGATTATCTTCTGGATTCGGACATTGACCTGCTGATTGTCTCTGAGGATTTCAAAGGCATCTTTTTCACGGAAAGGATGAGCAGGATGTATGACTTTTGGGATTACGGCATTCCGCTTGAAACGCTGTGCTACACTCCTGAAGAATTTGAAAAGAAAAGAATGCAGATAGGGACGGTGCGGGAGGCAGTTAAGGAGGGGATTGAAATAATTTAAAATGATAGGCGCGATACTCTGCGGCGGATACGGAAAGCGGCTCAAGCCGATAACCGACCAGATCCCGAAGCCCTTGATAGAGATAAAGGACGGCTACACGATTTTAGACAAGCAGATAACGCAGTTCCAGTACGCGGGCATAAAAAAGGTTTACCTCCTCACGGGCTACATGCACGAGCTGATAAAGGAGCGCTACGGTGCTGAGTGGAACGGCGTAAAAATAGGGTACGTCCACGAAGACAAACAGGGCGGTACGCTTTACGCCATGAACCTGCTTTTCAAAAAGGCCAAAGAAGACGTAATCCTTCGAAACGGCGACATCGTTTCGGACATTAACCTGAAGCAGATGCTCGATTCCCACTCGAACCGGATGACCATGTTCATAACGCCGCTCATATCGCCGTACGGGATAACCGAGATAGCAAACGGGAAGATCGTGGACTTCAGGGAGAAACCGGCGCTGAACTATTACATAAACGCAGGCATCTACATAATCGACAAAAAGATTTTCGGGGCGTTCAAAAAGCACGCCGAGGGCGACGTCGAGAAACTCGTATTCCCGGAAATCGCAAAAAGCGGCCTTTTGAACTACTACAAGGAGGACGGCGTTTTCTGGCAGTCGGTTGACTCCCCGAAAGACCTAGAATCCGTGCGCAATGAGTACAAGAACAAGACCGACAAACCGTGGGGCTACGAAAAGATAATCGTCCACACTGACAAGTACCTGACAAAAGAGCTGTACCTGATGAAGGGCGAAGGCACATCTGTCCACTACCACACGAAAAAGGACGAGACCATGCACGTAACGCGCGGGGAGTGCATAATCTATTTCGAGGACCGCGAGGTGCACCTTAAGGCAAACGAAACCGTGCGCATCGAGCCGAACGTCCGCCACAGGATTTTCGCGGTCGAGAATACGGTTCTCCAGGAGTACTCGACGCCGCACATTGATGATACCGTGCGGGTGAAGGATGATTATAAGCGGTAATGCAAAATTCAAAGTGCAAAAGTTAAAATTTTATGGGTTCGCCGATGGATAACCTCAGTAAATAAATTCTGGCTTCAAATCCCCAAAGGAGGTCTGATTCGGGAAATCAAAAAATAATTTATACCCCTCTACATAAGGCGCTGAATGAAACAAGATTGCCCGGTTATCTTTATCTTCAGAAAGCCACTTCTTCACAGGTTCAGAATCATTTTCATCATGAATCCTTACACCAATGACTTTCGCGTTTTCGCCCATTGCCTTTTGCACAACTTTATAGGATTCTCCGGTGTCTGCATGGGTTCTTATTAGGTCCAGTTTTAAATTATACTTATCCTCAAGCGCCGTGAAATATCTCCACGGCGTATCACAGTACTGGTCCGGGTACGGTTTATCTGTCCACTGCACAACAATTTTCTCACCCATATCAATTTCGACACTCTGGTTTCCGATTATTGCCCCCGTTGAATGATTCCTTATTGGAGCAGTTCCTATGATTCTACCTTTTGCCTGATAATCCAGATTAAGATATTGGAACCTGTCGCAAGGCGTATAAACATTGATTCCCATGTTTGCAAGATACAATGATGCCTCTGCTTTTGATGGCATATCCCCGCAGGCAATAACGAGAAATGGCTTTTTCTTTGCCGCCTGTTCCGCCACCATGTTAACGCCATGAGTGTCATGAAGAATATAGCCGCCGTCTGTCTTTATAGCAGTTCTTCTAATCTTGTCCGGCGGCATGTAAAACCTGTAATTTCCCTCGCCATCCTTAGTATAGCAACGCCCAAGCGAATCCTCTTTACACACCGCCGGAGTTAATGAAACTACAGTAACATTTGCATAGTTCATGAGTTCTATCGTGCGCGCACCTTCCATGTACGGAACAACCTCATTTGTATCTCTTGGTGTGTAGTTTGCCGGAACCTTCTTTTCGTCCCACACGCCGACCCATTCAACATCCCTTATTACCCTATCGACCTGAACGCCGACTACGGCGTTCTTTGGAACCAGTATATATGACTTTCCAAGAATTATTTTCTGCGGCTTTGGTGCGCTTTCATTCCATTCGTCTTTAACATACATCCCGGCGATTAGTACTGCAACGGCAAATGCAAATAATATCAAAAGTTTCTTATTCATCCTGACCCTATATTGACTTATACTCGTATATATAAACCCCTTCTTTATTCTCAACTAACTCAACCAATCTGAATCTTTGGTCATTTGCGATTTCTTCTGTTTTCGGAAACCTCTCGTTTTTGTCTTGTTTTTCAAAATAAACATAATAACCATCCTGCTCCATTGAAGTTGTTTTCGGATTGAAAAATACCGTCTTGTTAAAAGGTGCTAAAATAATTTTTCTGTTTGTGTAGTACGCCAATGCAGTGTATTCGTCCTGTACATAAAGTATATCTGTCTTGTTCGTGTTTTCCATAATCCACTGGGATGCCTTTTCTGCATCTGAACCACAATCTCTTGCAGGATTATACCCGACACAAATTTGCTTTGCAAATTTCTTGTGTTCCTTGGATAACGTCATTCTGTTTCTGGTTCCCTACTTTTATTTTGTGCGGAATTGGTACTTTAAATTTAAAAATTCAACTTGTTTTAGTCCAGCTCTGAACACCTCGATCATAACGAACATACCAACTAACAAAATGCCATTTTTCATCAAAGCAAATCCTATCGCCATAGAGTCTACCCTCTTCCATATCAACATCAAAGCATGTCAAATTACTTTCTGCATCATAAAATTTACTTATGTTTGCCGCGGCAGAAACACTTTGAGTAAGTGTTTTTTTCCAAGTTTCCTCTGTTAATCCATCATATTCATTACTGCAATTTAAATGGATGGTTTCTGTTCTCGTCGTCGGTTCGGATCCCGGCGCGTCTTTGCAATTCAACCATCCCTTATCAGAAGAATATTCCTTTAATATGTTCGCTGCCCGATTACTACTTGTGTATTTATAATATTTTACTTTACTATTTACAACTACGGTTTCTCCACCTATGTTTGTATATGCTCCCGAACCGCCAATGCTAAAAATATGTGTGGCATTATAATTTTTTTCTGAAGGTTTTGTCAATAAATTTAATAACTCTTCCTTTGGAGTTTGATTATTGACCTCATTTTCTTTATGTTCTTCAGGAAGTTCACCGCACATATCCGGTTTCTCCGCATACAAACCGCACAATTCATTTTTTAACTCATCTTTCGAAACAAACCCCGTGAATTTTTTGTCCCCGATTATCACTGCAGGCGTTTCCGTTACGTTATGAGTGTTCTTCAGAAGGCCTATCATCGGCTCGTCTGCAAAATTTGCGTCAAACGAAAAAACGAGCAGCCGGTTCCCCAGCATCTTTTTGAAGTAATCCAAGACGAATCCCTGCTCCCGGCACCCCGCGCAATCCTTCGAGTGGAAATACATGATTGTTACAAAGTCGGTTTTGCACATATCCCTGGTCTTTTCGGCCAGAATCCAGTAATTCACCTGCGATATCGTGTATTCGCGCTTCAAAAGCAGGAATTCGTCTTTGTAAACCCCGCTGTCCTCCAGATAGTTTTCCATCCGCATGCGGATGCTTTCCGTCTGGTCGATGTATTTGTTAAGGCTGGCGGAAAAGGCCGGGCATGCGTCATTTTCATTAAGGGTGGAAAGATAGAGGTACTGAACCTGCAGACTTTCGAAGTTTATCTTCTCTGCGCTGTCTTTGCTTTCTATGTACGCCAGTCGCTTTCCCTCGATGACCACGCCCGAAAGAATCCCAAGCGAGAATATTGCGAGCGTGATTACCGCCGCGATTATGTATATCTCGGCCGTTATTTTTCTCATAACATAATATTAAAATTTCAAGAATATATGTACTACCACCTTCTTTTGATGCCGCCGCCGAGGACGGTTTCTGCAATGACTCCGATCCATATCACCCCAAGGAACATGAAGTAGAAAAGCATGAACAGGATGACAGGGTAAGTTCCGAAGCGCAGCGGCTCCTTGGAGAACATGTGGCTGAGTGTTAAGGTGATTATGCCGAAGATAAAAACCAGAACTACGATAAGGACCTTGGCGATGTCGAAGTCCAGGAGGAGTATGTCAATCTCAAGGACCTTAAGGTAGGTCATTATGTCGAAGTCCACGAGCATCATATTGGTTAGGTTTATAAACGCGGGTTTCAGGAGGTAGTAGGCGAAGATTGACGTCGACAGCATCACTATGAACACGCTGAAAACGTTCATCGGCATCAGGACCCCGAAGTCGCCGTATTTCCTGTTGAAGAACAGGTATTTGTACTTTAGCGCATTGTACAAAAGACCCGTATACCACCGCCTTCGCTGCTTGTACATCTCGCGCTTGTTTTTCGGGGCGATCGTGTAGACAAACGCATCTATCGCGTTTTTTATTTTGTAATGCTCGGACTGCAGACGAAGGGCCATCTCCATGTCCTCTGTGATGTTCTTTTCGTCGAACTTGCCTACCTTTTCGAACACCTCTGCCCGGTAGATGCTGAACGGCCCGGGCGTCACATAAATGCAGTCTATGAATGACATCAGTTTCCTGAGGAATATCGCAAAGAGGTACTCGAACCACTGGAGCTTCTGCACGAATGTCTTCGGCTCGTAAACCTTCAGCGCGGGTGTTACCGCCCCGACCTTCGGGTCGCTGAAATATGGCAGCATCTTTTTGAGCGCGTCCGGGGAAACAATCGAGTCGGAATCAAGACAGGCAATCACCTCGCCGGTTGCATAATCTAGTCCTATGTTCATCGGGACTGCCTTCGTTCCGCTGTTTTTTTCGATGTTTATGAGCCTTATCTTCTTTCCGAAGGACTCGCATATCCTTTTCGTCCCGTCCTTCGAGCCGTCGTTTACCACGATTATCTCAAGGAGCTTTTTCGGATAGTCGATGTTAAGGAGCGATTCGATGCACTTCCCGACCCCCTTTTCCTCGTTGTAGGCTGGAACGATTACCGATACCCTCGGTGAGTAAGCCCCAATTTCGTCCTTCTTTTCTTCCTCCGGCTCGAAGCGGTTCCTTATCAGAACCAGAAGCCAGAATATCGCAAGGTAAAGCGACGAGATATAGACGAACCATATCGCTAAATCCATTTTAATTTATATTATTGGTTTTAATCCTAAGCTCGGTAAATGGTTTTTCTTTTCCCGCAAAAGTGCATTTGCACTTTTGGGGCACCAAAAGTGTTTCACACTTTTGCTTGTTGCCACCCGCGTGAATTTTTCATTCACGGGGCACAAGAAAGTTGTTTTACAACTTTCTGTGCAGAAACTTTTCACAAGTTTCTTGCACCGTTTGCGGTGTTCCGCAAACGCGTGTCGTTTTTCTCTTTTCGCAAAAGAGAAAAAGGCGGTTTTCATCCTATTTTACCAAACTTAGGTGTTCCGGTGCCACAAGCACCTCTTTCTGCATTTGCCCGTCCTTTATCCTGACGTAATATGCCCGCCCCTGTTTGCCTGCGATGCGGCCGGTCTTGCCCTGAAAGCGCGGGTTAGGGATTGCCTGGTAGCTTGGGTCGATAGTTATCGCTACGCGGTCCTCTTCATTGAATTCATGGAGGTACCTGCCGATCTTTACCTTGCCCCTGTCCCTCGGACCAACCTGCAGTTTTCTTGTGCCCCTTCGGTAACCTTTTGAGCCTTTCATTGTTAAAAAGTATATCTAATAGGTATTCAATCAATAAAAAGTCTTGGAAAAATTATTACGTAGAATATATACTTTACGCTGCAAGAATAAAAATAAACAGTAAAATGATCATAGGGGTAGATGACACAGATTCCATAGACGGGATGTGCACGACGTACCTGGCGGCAAACCTTTTCAGGAGATTTAGGGCGGGCGGATATCCGAAAATCGTGCGCCTGAACCCGAACATCCCCTACAAGACGAGGGGCAACGGCGCGGTTTCGTTTGAGGCCGAAGGCGGCGAGGATATTGAGGACGTTGTCATAGACTACGTGAAAAAAAATGCGCACCTTGCGGCGGAGGGGACGAATCCCGGCGTCGTTTTTGTGGACGATTGCGCCAACATTGACATCCTCAACGAGTTCTACAAAAGGGCGGTCTCGGAGATTGTAACAATCGAGGACGCAAAAGCGGCGGCGAAAAAGGCAAAAGCGCAAACCCACGGCTTCAAGAACGGCCGCGGTATAATCGGGGCGCTGGCTGCGGCGGGCGCGGCCCTTGACGACAGGACATATGAACTTATCGCCTACAGGAAGCCAGAGAATTACGGCAAGCCCCGGTGGGTGGATGAAGAATCAGTCATCCAGATGGATAAAAAAACAAACACGTTCAACAACTTCGATTACGAAACAAACCGCGTGCTGATAATGCCAAGGGGGGACGACCCGATTTTGTGCGGCATAAGGGGGCAAACGCCGCTGGATGTCGAATCGGCGTGGAAGATGCTGAAGACAGAACCAGTAGAGTTTGTCCAGATATTCGAGACGAACCAGGGGACGGATGCACATCTGCGCGACAAGCGGATAGCTGACTTGAAGCCTTATGACTGCGCGAGAATCAAGGCGAAGGTTTCTTCTAAGCCGCGGACTATTGCAGGGGGCCATGTTTTTTTCGGGATTTCCGATGGAACTAAAATGATTGAATGTGCCGCCTATGAGCCGACCGGAAGTTTCAGGGACAGGGCGCGGGCGCTTATAATAGGCGATGAAGTGACCATATCCGGCTGCATTGGGAAGTACACGGGCACGCTGAACCTTGAAAAGTTTGAGGTGTTGAGTCTCGAGAAGCAGTACGAAGAAATCCGGCCGGTATGCTGCGGCAGGAATGCCAAGAGCGAAGGAAAAGACAAGGGCTTCCAGTGCAAAACCTGCGGCAGGCGGTTTCCCGAATCGGCGGTCGTATTTCGGCAGGTGGAAAGGGGGATAAAAATCGGCAGCTACGAGGTAACTGCGGGGGCAAGGAGACACCTAAGCAAGCCGCTCAATAGATAAACTAATGTCGAATTGTCGAATTCGCGAAGCGAATTCCCTTTGGGATGACGCAGAAGACCCTTGGTCTTCAGCGCGCTACGACAAAGTCGCTTGCGTAACCCTTTTCTAAAGGGCTATGTGCAAAACCTGCGGCAGGCGGTTTCCCGAATCGGCGGTCGTATTTCGGCAGGTGGAAAGGGGGATAAAAATCGGCAGCTACGAGGTAACTGCCGGGGCAAGGAGACACCTAAGCAAGCCGCTCAATAGATAAACTAATGTCGAATTGTCGAATTCGCGAAGCGAATTCCCTTTGGGATGA
>MCBF01000001.1:534357-546563 GCA_001742785.1 Candidatus Altarchaeales archaeon IMC4 | reverse complement strand
ATATAATATATGGGCAATTTGGTACGGAAAACGACTAATTCCCATTAATTATTACAGTACTACATATTAAACCTTCTTTTATCCATGTGCGGTGCAAAGCAACCCACCCCGCAATTTAACGGGGTAGGTGTTTCACATAGGTAACTCTTAACCAAGAATGTACAAGATTTTCGGCTGTTAGTACGGGTGAGCTGAACACGTCGCCGAAGCTTCGTGCTTACACCCCCCGCCTATCAAACCTGTCTTTTACAGGTGCCTATTGCCTCTTTTTGCGGATCGTTTCAGGCTTAGATGCTTTCAGCCTTTACCGATTAGGGCGTGGCTACTCGGCGATGCCTTGTCAGACAACCGATAAACTAGAGGCCCCGAGACATTGTTCCTCTCGTACTAAATGTTTCTTCCACTCAGGCAATAACACTTCCAGTAGATGCCGCCAAACTGTCTCGCGACGTTCTAAACCCAACTCACGTACCGCTTTAACGGGCGAACAACCCTACCCTTGGGTGCTTATGCACACCCAGGATGCAGTGAGTCGACAGCGAAGTAGCAAGCCGCGGGGTCGATGTGTACTCTTGCCCGCGACAACTCAGTTATCCCCGGGGTAGCTTTTCCATCAGCCCGGACCCCCATCAAGGAGGTACCGGGGTTCGCTAGACTGGACTTTCGTCCCTGGATTACTTGTTGTTCGAAATCCAGTGAGATTGGCTTTTGGTCTTATCCTCTACGGCGGATTTCTGTCCCGCCTGAGCCAATCATTAGATACCGTCGATATCTTTTCAACGGTGTACCGCCCCAGCCGAACTGCCCATCTGTAAATGTCCCCTTCCGGGTAAGGATTGTAATCACAGAAGGGTGGTGTCTCACTTTTGACTCCCCCATACCCGAAAGTATGGGATATAACGTCTCCCACCTACTCTGCGCAACCATAATCACAATCCAACCACAGACTGCAGTAAAGCTCCACGGGGTCTTCGCGTCCCGCTGGAAGTCTCTGGCATATTCACCAAAACTGTAGATTCACCGAGTCTCTCTTTGGGACAGCTGGAATCTCGTTGAGCCATTCATGCAAGCCGCCAATTAAGCGGCAAGGTATTACGCTACCTTAAGAGGGTCATAGTTACCCCCGCCGTTTAACAGTGCTTTGCTCCGTTGAACCGGAGTTTGACATACTGTCACTGGGCAGGCCTCGGCCCCTATACTAATCCTTACGAATTTGCAGGGACCTACGTTTTTATTAAACAGTCGGACTCCACTTGCTATTGAAACCTACCACGCTAATGGCAGGCACCCCTTATCCCGAAGTTACGGGGCTAATTTGCCGACTTCCCTAAAGAGAGTTATCTCGTTACACCTGAGGTTGCTAGCCTAGGGGCACCGGTGTCAGTTCTTGGTACGATCATATGGGATTCTATCCTTTCCCTTTTCATGGACTCCCGGACTCGTCCGAACCGCCTAATGGCGGCTGTTCACGGTTTATGCTGCTTCTCACGATTACCGTACTCCACAGCATTATCCCGCTTAAGCACCAAGACAACGATGCTCGGAATATCCAGAAGTGTCAGGAAAGAACATTGCGTTACCGCGTGTACCCATAAGGTATCGGAATATTAACCGATTTCCCATTCGTTTACCCTAATTAGGCTTAACTTAGGATCGACTAACCCTCGACTGATGAACATTGTCGAGGAACCCTTGCCCTTCAGGTGGTGTCGATTCTCACGACACTTCGCTATTACTACCGACAGGATTCTTACTCAGACAGGGTCCACTCCTCCTCACGGAAGAGCTTCTACCCCCGCATGACACCTTCCTACTTAATCATTTTCATGTATTGTGGTATCGGCGACTGATTTAGCCCCGTCAATTTTGAGGGCCCTAAGACTCGGCGGGTGGTCTGTTACGAACTCCTTGGAGGATGGCTGCTTCTAAGCCTACCTTCCCGCTGTCTTGGACCTAAGACGCCGTTGCTTACACTTAATCAGTACTTTGGGGCCTTAACCACAAGCAGGGCAGTTTCCCTTTCGGACGACAACCTTACGCCGCCGCCCCGTCTCCGGCCTTCTGCGACGAATACGAGTTCGGAGTTTGACAGGAAAGCGAAAGATTTCTCCTCCAAACTTCCCAATCAGTGCTCTACCCCATAATCTGTCTTCAGCCAGACTGGCCTAAGGGCCATTTCGGAAGGAACCTGCTATTGCTAGGCACGATTAGCATTTCACTCCTATCCCCAGGTTACGCGAACGGATTGAGCCCAGAACCGCTATCGGACCTCCATCCCACAGATGTGGGACTTCGTCCTACCCAGGGTTAGATCGTCTAGCTTCAGGTCGTACACACACGATTTATGGCACTTTCATACCACGCCCCTCGCTTGCGCTGCGGGCAATTGCTTTCGCTTCGGCTTTCGCCCCACCGTGTACATACACTCCCTGTCCCGTGTTTCAAGACGGACGATACAACTGCCGAATTCATGCTCGTAAACTTCGCATGAATGTAAAGCAGCAGTATCAAGTTATCACCATGCAGTTTCAGGCTCTTTTCACATCCCGTTAAGGATCCTTTTCGATTTTCCCTCACGGTACTAGTTCACTATCGGTCTTGACGTGTATTTAGGATTTGGGGTTGATGCCCCCAGCATTCACAAGCAATATCCAATGCCTGCTACTTTTGAACCCTAAAAGACCCTTCCTGACTTCGACTACGGGGCTTTCACCCTCTTGAGCGTCCCTTTCCAGGGAACTTCGCCTCGCTAGGTTAGGGCCAAAATAGGGCCGCACCACATAATCCCGACATTTCTGTCGGGAATTCAGTTTATCCTCATCGGCTTTCGTTCGCCATTACTAACCGAATCGCTTTTGCTTTCTTTTCCTGCGGTTACTAAGATGTTTCAATTCACCGCGTTCCCGCTCGCAAGCGAGCTATTAGGAGATTCCCGGTTCAAAGGCTGCATGCGCCTCGCCGAGACATATCGCAGCTTGCCACGTCCTTCATCAGCAGTCAAGCCGAACCATCCCCTGCATGGTTTGAATCCTGTACATTCTTTTTGGCGAGTTACCTATGCACGATCTCACATACGAAGGCTGGCCACCAACGTTATCGATCCTTCACTCATGACTTTCATCATGAGCTGCATCAATTTCATTTATGACTAAATGAATATAGGTTAGGTGATTGGTTGTACTTGGACCCGTCGGGATTTGAACCCGAGGCCTCCCGCGTGCAAGGCGGGCGATCTACCGGACTGATCTACGGGCCCTTTCAGGCCCGTGGTCCGGATCGGCCCATGGACCCAACGGATTTACGTGAAATCCTGAGTGGGTAATTGCCAAATTTAGCCCTCGGTGCAAACCACACGAAAAATTCAATTTGTTGAATTTTTGTGTCCTATTAGAAAGTTACACTTTCTAATACGGATGAAACTCTATATTTCAAATAAGTCTTTTAAAAAGACTTGGAGGTGATCCAGCCGCAGATTCCCCTACGGCTACCTTGTTACGACTTAACCCCTCTTGCGAACCTGAAATTCGACCCTTCCTAATGAAAAAGCCTCATTTCGAATCCACTCGATTGGTTTGACGGGCGGTGTGTGCAAGGAACAGGGACATATTCACCGCTGGATAGTGACCAGCGATTACTAGGGATTTCATCTTCACGAGGGCGAGTTACAGCCCTCGATCCGAACTAAGACATGATTTGGGGATTAGCTTCGCCTTTCGGCGTTGCAACTCATTGTTCATGCCATTGTAGTCCACGTGTGGCCCAGGAGATTCGGAGCATACAGACCTACCGTCGCCCGCGCCTTCCTGTGACTCATCGCCACCGGTCCCCTTATAGTGCCCCCTCCCCATCGGAAAGGGTCGCAAATAAGGGCACGGGTCTTGCTCGTTAACGGACTTAACCGCACGCCTCACGGTACGAGCTGACGACGGCCATGCACTACCTCTCGGCTCGTCAAGCAAAACCTTCAGCTTGGCTTTCATACTGCCGTCGCCCCTGGTGAGTTTCCCGGCGTTGTATCCAATTGAACCGCAGACTCCACCCCTTGTGGTGTTCCCCCGCCAATTCCTTTAAGTTTCAGCCTTGCGACCGTACTCCCCAGACGGCGGACTTAACGGTTTCCCTTCAGCACTGCACAAATACGAGATTTGTGCAATACTCAGTCCGCATCGTTTACGGCTGGGACTACACGGGTATCTAATCCGTTTTGCTCCCCCAGCTCTCGTCCCTCATCGTCGGACCCGTACTAGTCAGGCGCCTTCGCCGCGGGTCGTCCTCCCGGGATTATAACATTTCACCGCTACCCCGGGAATACCCCTGACCTCTTCCGGTCCCTAGCTCGGCAGTATTCCCTGCAAGCCCTACCGTTAAGCGGCAGGATTTCACAGGGAACTTGCTGAACCGACTACGGACGCTTTAAGCCCAATAAACGTGACCACCACTTGCGCTGCCGGTGTTACCGCGGAGGCTGGCACCGGTCTTACCCAGCACTTATTCTTAAAGCTTTTTACGCTCTACAAAATCCCCAGTTGTACTGGGGAACTCGGGGTCCCCTCGTCACGCTTTCGCGCATTGCGAAGGTTTCGCGCCTGCTGCGCTCCGTAGAGCCTGGATCTTTGTCTCAGTATCCATCTCCCGGCTCCTACTTACATAGCCGGTACGGATCGAAGGCACGTTGGGCCATTACCCCAACGTCTACCTAATCCACCGCAGACTCATCCTCTGGTGTAACAAGCGAGCAACACGCTTGCACTTTCGATAACGGCCATTCCAGGACTCGTTATCTATGGAGTATTAGCCTCAGTTTCCCGAGATTATCCTCCTCCGGAGGGCAGATTGTCCACGTGTTACTGAGCTGTCTGCCGGGAACAAATGCCTTGTTCCCTGACGTGCATGGCTTAATCGAACCCCAATAGCAGTGGCCTCCAGCAGGATCAACTGGAATTAATTGGTCACAAAGGAATTTTTGGTTTGCACCAAGTTTGGCCTTAGCAATTACCCACATCGGGCACACGTGAATGTGCCTTCATATTGTAATTTGGAAGAATTACAATGCCATGAAATCCCTTTTGGGATTTCAATGTGTTGAATATGAACTGACACTGAGAGTTGCAAAAACAACCACCAGTTAAACATAAATCCAGTCCAAGAAAGGACTGTCATAGGTTGTAGTCTTCAGTAACGAGAATCTACAGTATTATAGTAACTCGTAGTTCGGCTATATAAATAAAAGTGGTTTTGGATAATTAACCTTTACGCCAATACGTATATGGGGGTGAGCTACAAATATGATCGCAATAATAGACTACGGGGCTGGAAACCTCAGGAGCATAGATAACGCCCTTCGTTTTTTGAATATAGGGCACGTGCTATCGGAAGACCCGTCCGGACTGGACAATGCTTCTGCTATATTGCTTCCCGGCGTTGGAAATTTCGACGATGCCGCAAAAGCGCTGGAGAAATTCAAACAGCCCGTTATTGAAAAGATAGATGAGGGAGTTCCCTTTTTGGGCATCTGCCTCGGCATCCAGATGCTCATGGAGAAAAGTGAAGAGTCGGCGGGGGCGGCGGGGTGGGGCATCGTAAAAGGCGAATGCCTAAAATTCAAAAACGTCAAGGTCCCGCACATGGGCTGGAACAGTATCAAGTGCAAAAGTCAAAAGTCAAGGTGCAAAATCTTGGATGGGCTGTCGGGCGAATTTTTCTATTTCGTGCACTCGTATTACGTTGCTCCAGAGGACGCGGGGGTTGTTGCCGCAACATGCGAGTACGGGGTTGAATTCCCATCCGCAATCGCGAAGGATAACGTTTTTGCAGTGCAGTTTCACCCGGAAAAAAGCGGCGCTGCGGGCCTGAGGCTGCTGAAGAACTTCGCATTGCTGCAATGATTATTCCACTGTTCCCGATATAGTACCAGTCGCCGTGTGCTCGAGGGTGGTCATAACCGAGGTGTAGTTTACGTAAACCGTTGTGCTAAAAAAATTTCCGGTTGTTGCACTGCACCCGGAGATTGTTATGTTTGTCACATCACCCGTCCCAAGAACTATATTAGGTGCTGGCATACCAGTACAATCATCAGCCCAACCCTTGGTTATCTTTATGTTCTGCCCGCCCATGTTAGAGACTATCAGCCCTACGCTTCCGTCATTCAACACGCAGCTTACTGCTTTAACGCCGCCTGAAAATTCGCACCTTGTAGGCGTCGTTGTGCCGCCGAAGATGCCCAACTGCCACATCACAAGCCCCGCAATCATGACGACAAGTATCGCCCACCCGTAGGTCGTGATGTATTCAAGCGCCCCCTGACCCTTGGTTTTTAGTCTAATATTCATCAGTTTAATATATAATCTGTTTGGTTAAAAAATAGCCCTTTTCTTTTCCAAAAGAAAAGTGCTATCACCCCAAAAGAAAAGAGTATACTTTATAAGACAATAAAAATGCACAAACATACAAGAGAACCCATAATAACCGTCCTCGGGCACGTGGACCACGGCAAGACCTCGCTTCTTGACAGGATACGGGGCACGGTGGTCGCAAGCCGCGAGGCGGGACAGATAACCCAGCACATCGGCGCAACCGACGTCCCCTTCGAGGTCATAAAGCAGGTCTGCGGCCCGATGCTTGATAAACTCAAACTCAGGATTGATGTGAGGGGTTTGCTGTTCATAGACACCCCAGGGCATGCCGCGTTCACGAACCTCAGAAAAAGGGGCGGCAGCGTCTCAGATATAGCGATACTGGTCGTGGACATAAACGAGGGATTTATGCCGCAGACTGTTGAGGCGATAAACATACTTAGGCATTACAAAACGCCCTTTGTCGTTGCGGCGAATAAGGTGGACGCGATAAAGGGATTCACTCGAGTGGATGACTCGCCTGAGCACATAAAGCGCGAGTTCTATGACAAGTTCTACAAATTGGTCGGCGCACTCTCCGAGCACGGGTTTGACTCGGATATGTACAACAATATAACAAACTTCGGCAAACAGGTGGCAATCGTCCCCGTTTCCGCCAGGACCGGGTACGGGACCCCCGAGCTTCTGATGGTTATCATGGGGCTTGCGCAGCAGTATCTGGCAGGGCAGCTGAGCGTTGATATAGATTCCCCTGGAAAGGGAACGATACTTGAGGTGAAGGAGAAAAAGGGCCTTGGGGTAACGATCGATGTGATAATCTATGAGGGGCGGATAAAGAGGGGGGACCTGATTGTGGTTGGCGCAGAAGAGCCGATAATTACGAAGGTAAAGGCGCTTTTGAGGCCCATGCCGCTTGACGAGATGTCGGACCCTCGTGACAAATTCAAGCACGTCGATGAGGTTTATGCTGCGTCCGGCGTCCGGATAGTTGCGCCTATCCTTGAGAACGCATTGGCCGGGGCGCCGGTCTATGTCGGCGGCGAGGAACTTGTCGGCGAAGTGAAAAAGGAAATCGGGGCTGTCGAGTTCACGAGGGATACCCTTGGCGTCATAGTAAAGGCCGACACCCTGGGTTCGCTTGAAGCCCTTGTCAGGATGCTCGAGGAGGCCAAAATCCCTATAAAGCGCGGCGGCGTCGGGAAGGTGAACAAGAGGGACGTGGTCGAGGCCTCTGCGGTGCATGCCGAGGAGCCGCTTTTCGGGGTGATCCTGTCGTTTAACTCGCCCGTGCTTGACGAGGCGAAAACCATGGCGTTCGACAAGAACCTGAAGATATTCTCCTCGGATGTCATATACCGGCTCATCGAGGGTTACGAAGATTGGGCCAAAAAAGAGAGGGAGTCCCGTAAGGAGGAGTTCGTGGTGCCTGCGAAGATAAAGCTGATGCCCAAGCACGTCTTCAGGACATGCAAGCCCGCGATAGTCGGGGTTGAGATACTCGTCGGGAAAATCAGCGTGGGCCAAAGCCTCATGCGAAGCGATGGGAAGGTCGTGGGCAGGATAAAGGAGATGCAGCTTGACAAGGAGAGGATAAAAGATGCCAAACAGGGCCAGCAGGTCGCGATGTCGATAGAGGACGTAACCATCGGCAGGCAGATAAACGAGGGGGATGTTGTTTATTCGTTCATCTCAAACGAGGAGGTTGCGAAGATTAAGACCGACCAGTTATCCGAGGAAGAACTGAAAACCCTGAAGGAGATTAAGGGGATGAAGAGGGTAAAGGCGGATTCGTAAATTCTTTCTTAACCCCACAAAATATGAGTATTTATAAATCTGTGGGGTTAGTATAATACTATGGCCTACCTGACGGAAAAAACAATAAATGGTAAAAAATACCAGTACCTCGTGAAATCTGTAAGGCTGCCGAATGGCTCGATAAAGAAAATTTCTAAACTAACTGACGGAAACGATAATCTAAAAAAACTCGAAGAAAAATACAACGGGTATTTCATAGAAAAAGAGGTAGAACTAAACGCAGAATATGCCTTAAGCAGATTTAAAACGAATTACGTATTCACAAAGGAGGAAATAACAAAAATCGAATCAATGCGCGTTCGATACAAGTACCTGATCGGAAGTTTGGATAAAGCCCAGTTAAAAGACCTGTTTGACGTATTTGTTGCAAACTACACCTATGAAACAAACGTACTGGAAGGCAACTCCCTGACGCTCAAGGACGTGAACATAGTTATCTTTGAGAATGCGGTGGTAGCGGGAAAAGACCTGAGAGAAGTCTATGAAACAATAAACGCGAGGGACGTGATGGATCTGGTTCTAAAGAAAAAATTCGACGTCAGCCACAAAAGCGCGATAAAAATACACAAGATGTTCATGAGGGATATTGATGATAGGATCGGGTACAAGCGATTCCCCAATGTCCTGCTCGGCCGCCGCGTTGAAACAACGCCTCCCGAAAAGGTGCACGAGGAGATGACCAAGTTGATAGACTGGCACAATGCCGCCCTGAAGGACATGCACCCGCTTCAGGTTTCGGCAGTATTCCACGGCAGGTTCGAGCATATACACCCGTTTCAGGACGGGAACGGCCGCGTTGGCAGGTTCCTGAGCAATGTTATACTAGTAAATAACGGCTACCCCCCGTTGATAATCAGGAAAACCAAGAGGATGTCCTATCTTGCCGCACTTGATGCCTTTGACCGGGGTCACAAAGAAAAACCGGAGAGGTTCTTCCTGGACAATTTTAAGGACACGTACAGGAAGTTTTTCGAGATTTATCTGAAGTATTTGTAGGTCGTCTCATACCACTTCATCCACCAGAAACTCCAACTGCTCCGAGAAATCGTTGAATCTCACGTTTCCGACAAGCGAAATCTTCTTGTTCAGCATCTTCTCCTTGGCCTTCTCAACCGGTGCCATCTCGTCCTGCGTTTCCCCTATCAGGTTCATAACCTCCCCGACGTCGGTTCCGAGTAACTTCTGCGCATTCTGCCTGAACGCAACCGCGCGGATGCTGCCAGTCTTGTCCTCGACGGTAAAAGAGGTTATCATATTCGGGGTGGGGGTTATATCTCCGCAGGTCTCGCAGAACCACTCGCCGCCCAAACTCTGCGCCTTCTTCCCGCACTCGGGGCAGGTCATGAATATCACCGGGCGTTTGTCGATGTCCACTACCTTGCCGGCTATCCTGGTGCTGCGGTCGTTGTCCTCGAGGGCGATTATGTCCTTCTCTTTTATCAGCGATTCCTCTATTGCACTCAGCTCCGGGACATTCGAGTCCTTGGCCTTGGTCATGTTCCCGTACTTTCCTATGTGAATCTCCGGTTCGTTGTTCAGGTTCGCCCTCGTGTAGGCGTTCGTTATCTTCACCGCGTCGCCCGCTTTTATGCCTTCGGACAGCTTTGCCTTCTCGTTCCACAGGACCGCCCTTATGGTGCCGGTCTGGTCGCCTATGACAAGCGACGCCATCTGGCCGCCCGAGTAGTCCCTCGGCGGGTAAAGTTTCATGACCCTGCCTTCCACTGCGATTCCCTGAAGTTCCGGCCCTATCCCGCCAATCTCCAACTGCGGCTTTTTCTCTATCTTCGGCAGCTTCAGCTTTGCATCGCTTTTCGAGACCCTGCTTCGGTTTCCTGCCTGAAGCTCAAGCACGTTGTTCATGCCGAGCTTCGTGTAGCACTCCTCGATCTCGATTATATCGCCGGCCTCCAATTCCTGTTTTGCAAGCTCGCCCCACAGCACGACCCTTATAGTTCCTGTCTCGTCCTCGCATATGAGCGATGCGCGGTGGCCGACGCTTCCGTCCTCGCGCTCGAACTCCGAGGCAGGGTAGATTGAATTTATCCTGCACACAACATTCACGGAGGGCATGTCCTGCTTCAGCTGCGAAATCTTGTTTACCGTGGATTTTAGAGGGGGTAGTTTTTCGTCTGTTTTCGGGTTAAGGGTTAGCGAGGTGAGGGCCCCTGCATTCAGTTCCATGCCGCGCATGCCCTCCTTTACGTAGCCGTTTTTTACAAGTATCGCGTCGTTTTTCTTTACCCTTTTTGAGATTTCCGTGTTGGAATCCCAAAGCGTTAGCCTTATCTCACCTGTCTCGTCCGCGAGTATAATGCTTGAAACCTTCCCCCTCTTGCCGTCTTTGCGCTCAAACTCCCTCGGCTCAAATGCGGCTTTGACCCTGCCCAATACATTGGCGGACATCTGCGGCGTAAGGTGCGATATCTTTGTTATTTCGGTCTTCTGCTGGTTTATTTCTATGTTGAACTCTTTTGCAACGGCGTATATCGCGCCGTAGTCGGAAAGAAGCCCGTGCGTTGCCTCCTTTCTTGCATCCATCCTTTCGCGTATCTCCTTCTCGGTCTTTCCGCTTTCTGTTACAACCCGTTCAATTAATTCTGCTACCTCTGTCATCGTTAAAAATTAGATTTATGGGATAAAAACCATCACCACTTTTCCACGTGTACATCAAGCCTTTTTTCCGGGGATCCTGGGATTTCATCTGGGTACCCTAAAAGGATCAGTGCCACCGGAACGGCCCCTTTTGGGATTTCCAGTATCTGCCTCACTCTTTCTTCGTCAAATGCCCCGACCCAGCAGGCACCCATGCCTAAAGAGGTCGCCACCAGAAGTATGTTCTGGATCGCAGCTGACACGTCCTGCACCGCATACGGCCCGCCCCTTTCACCGTACCTATCGCTTGAGCGTTTTGTATTGGCACATGCGACAAGTACAATCGGTGCTTCTGCTATAAAATCTTGGCAAAATGCGGCCATGGAAAGTTCCTTTTTTGTTTTGGTTTCCTTGACTATTATAAAATCACGTGTTGCAAGGTTGCCGGCAGACGGCACAAATCGAAATACGAGTAAAAGAAGTTCGCTGAAAGCGAATTTGGGCGTAATGAAATGAAGCCTTTTACTCGTTGTTATCGGAGTGCGATGTGGCAGACCTTTGGTCTGACACACACTCGAGCTTTGCTCGGTTGTGTAGCACCGCGCGGAACGGAGTGGAGCGAGCGTTAATTTTGGGGCTATCAATTTTTTAAGGCGACATTTTCCTATCATTCTTTTTAGTTACCTAAATTTCTCCATGATTTTCCCCACTACGTCCAATAACTGAGTTCTTGATACCTTTTTTCCACAAATGCTTTTTATACTTGTAGTTAGTAAATTACTAACTACAAACCAAAATGGCATTCATCAAAAAAACAAAAAAGAAGAGCGGAACATATCTTGAACTTGTAGAAAGTTATCGAGAGAATGGAAAAGTCAAGCACATATTCAAGAAGTATCTCGGAAAAGAGATCAATGGAAAACCCATAAGACGGGTAAAGACGAGCGACATATAGCGAATTGCATAAATGTACGCTAACGATAACGTTGGTTACTTTGATAAATTTTTTGATTGTAATATATTAACCAACGTATAAAATGAATTTGAAACTGCATAAAAACGCAAGAACAACGCCTTCGATAAGAAAGGAAATTCAAAGTAGCAGCGAGACTATTGTGGCTTTAGCGAAAAAGGTAACTGTTTAGCTGTACGCTAACGATACGTTGGTTACTTTGATAAATTTTTGATTGTAATATATTAACCAACGTATAAAATAAACAACCGCCGACTGAAGTCGGCGGTATTTTGCCAGCGTAGTTACGCTGCGAAGTCCTGCAAAGTGGTCTGGGGACCGCTTTGCTTCACAGGCAGGGTTTCGACCACGGAGTCAAACTTCCATTCACCTTCCTCATGAATCGTAGATTCATGGGATACCATTTGCGATTTAATCGCAAATGCTTATGGCTTTGGGCAATGTAGTGCTTGACCGTGTCGGCAGTAACG
>MCBF01000001.1:524555-534257 GCA_001742785.1 Candidatus Altarchaeales archaeon IMC4 | reverse complement strand
CAGTTATATATGGCGATTTCCATAGATAACTGGTACGGAAATTAAACAATTCCCTAATATAATACACAATAGTGAAGTAAAACAAGGAGATAAAAATGTTGGTTTCGGTTGTAGTGCCGGCACTTAATGAAGAGAACTATATCCACAACTGCTTAGATTCGTTGTTAAAACAGGATTTTTCCAGCTTTGAACTGATTGTGGTAGACAACGGTTCTACAGATATGACTGCAAAGATCGCTGAAGATTACGCGGATAAAGTAATCTTCTGTAAAGAAAGAGGCATTGGCATAGCCAGAGTAACTGGAATGAAGTGGGCAAAGAGTAAATATGTACTATGGACTGATGCAGACTGCATCATACCAGAAGACTGGATTACCAACCATTACTCGTTCATCAGAGAGAACAATTTTGTGGCAGCAAGAGGGAATATCAAACACGCGCTTACTGTTCCGGGGGTGTTGTTGTCCGGTTATGTAAAAACGTCTAATTTCTACCAGACTTACTTTAAAGATAATTTCAAGTTAGCCGGATTAAATTCATGCGTTATGAAAGATAAGTTTTTTGAAGCGATTAAGGACATGGAATCGTATCCTGCTTGTCTCGATGACTGGCTCTTCTCCGAGAAACTATGGAAAGTCGGTAGGGTAGGGTTTAACAAAGATAACTATGTATTGACCTCTACCAGAAGATGTGAAAACCCTATTGTAATATTAAAAACTCTCTACCAATACTTTAGGATACTGATGATGAAGGAAGATCCTTCTAAGATATATCACATTGAAACAAAATGAAAATTTGTTTGGTAAACCCCCCTGCCCTATTTGGTAGAACTATGAACTTAAACGTTGAGAATATTCGTTTGACTCCCCATATGGGGTTGATGTATATAGCCTCCACATTAGAAAGTGCCGGGCATAATGTTAAAATTTTAGATATGCCTGCCGAAGGATTGAATGAAGAAGGGGCCTTAAAAGAAGTTGAGGATTTTAAAAGCGATATAGTCGGCGTTTCATCAACAACAGTGTCCTACAGACTTGCAAGAAATTTTATCAAAAACGTAAAATCCAAATTAGGAATACCTGTTTTTATAGGAGGGTATCAACCCACCATCCTACCAGAATATGTGATTAAGGATTCTGGAGCAGATTATGCCGTCGTGGGGGAAGGAGAGCAAACTGTTGTGGAACTAACAGAGTCCATTGAAAAAGGGAGAAAACCAGAAAATATTAGGGGGGCATGCTATATGGAGGGCGATTCTATAAGATTCGCTGGAAGGCGAAAACTCTGTGAAAATTTGGATGAAATCCAGTTCCCTGCATGGCATTTGGTAAAAAATTGTTACGGAAAACTTGGTTCTTTGTTATCCATATCTAAGCCGGAAGAATTCGCAAATATTATTTCAACAAGAGGGTGTCCTTACTCTTGCGCCTTTTGTGCAGCCCCAAAAATCTATAACCATACGTACCGCACCCGCTCAGTAGATAATGTAATCAAAGAGATAGAATGGCATGTTGAAAATGGAAGGAAATACATCTATATCCAGGACGATAATTTTTCGGTTTCTCCAGATAGGGTTGAAGAGTTTTGTAAAAAAGTCAAACATCTCGATATAGAATGGTACTGTTTGATGCGAGCAGATTCCGCACCCCGACTATACAAGAAAATAAGCCAAGCAGGCTGCAAGATTGTATATTTTGGGATAGAAAGTGGCAGTCAGAGGGTGCTGGATTTCTATAACAAAAAAACCACCCCTGAAATAAATAAGGCTGCTATACAGAAGGCAAACGAGAGTAACCTGATTACTATCGGTTCCTTCATAGTAGGTGCTCCTGTTGGGGGCGTAGAAGACGAAAAATTAAGCCTTAAGCTCGCGTTAGAAAGCAGAGTTGACATAATAGAGGTTAACATTCTAACACTTTTTCCAGGAACAAAATTATGGGAGGATTACAACAAGATAAAACCCCTTCCTCTTGAGAAAGAAACAAGTATCCACGAAGTAGAAAATATCAACACCCAGGAGAGGAATAAACTTATCTTTAATGGATTTTACCATAGACCAAAACATGCTATAACCGGAATTGCAAAAATATTAAAGCACCACCGAAGGTTGGGTATTGAAAACATCAAACACGCTCCTGAGGTAATAAATTACATTACAAACCGGAAAAGGGTTTGTGAAGACTACCCCAAAGGTTCTGAATGGTAAAGACAAAGGCACACTAAGATGAAAATATTGTTGATTTATCCCCCTCATTCAATAGAAAGTGAACAAAAAGGGTTAAAAGGTTTCAGCCCACCGCTCGGTTTGATGTACATTGGAACGATACTATCGAATGATGGGCATGATGTTAAAATAGTAGATATGGACACAACAGACATGTCTTTTGAATCTGTGATAAAATTAATCGGTGACGAAAATTTTGAAGGCATCGGGATTTCAGTATTTACAAGAACAAGAAATATCGCATATAGCATAGCAAAAACGATAAGGGCAGATTTTCCAAACATTTATATATCCCTTGGCGGGCCCCACTGTTGCCTGTTGCCTGATGACGCCATGATTGGTTGTGCCGACTCAGTAGTCTCAGGGGAGGCGGAACTAATTATAAACAAGGTTTTTGAAGAAAAACTTAGGGGTATAATAAACGCACCCCTTCCAAAAAATCTTGATGAGATCCCATTTCCAGACCAAGAATTGATAGACGTAGATAATTATGGCTACTTGGAAGGCTTAAAGTTTGCCAGCAGAGTCACATCCATATCTTCAAGCAGAGGGTGCCCATACAATTGTAGCTTTTGCACACGGATAAAAACAATGAAATCTTTTAGGTACAGAAGTGCTAAAAACGTGTTCAAGGAAATAAAGAAATTAGAAAACGAAGGGTTTAACGGGATATGGATAATTGACGATAACTTTAATGCCCTACCCAACAGAGTCATAGAACTGTGCGATATGATAAAAAAAGAAAAGATAAGGATGGATTTTGGGTTTCAGGGTAGGTTCATAGATACCCCTAAAATGTGGAACAAACTTGCACGGAGTGGGTTCTGCCAGATGTTTGGTGGTATTGAACATATCAAACCCGAAATTGTTGGTTATTTTAATAAATATTACAATCCAAATAAGTGGAAGGATAATGTAGAAATAGCAGTAAAACAAATTACAGATAGTAATATCTCCCTCGGCGGGTCAATAATATTGGGTTCTCCTCAAGAAAGCAGGGATGATGCATCAGAATTAATAAACTGGTGTTACGATATAGGTGTAGATGTTATTAATACAAATGAATTAGAGTTGGTATATGGGTCCCAACTATGGTTCGATGCAGTTATTAACGGTTTTTTTCCAAAGGAAAGATTACACGTGAGAATTACGGAACTTCAGGAAAAAGAATATTTAGACGAAATGTTCAGGTTGGCATGGGAGTTGTCTATTAAAAATTGGGGGAAAATTCTTAAAAAGATTATAAGAACAAAAAATGATAAATTCACGCCAATAATAACTGCAATCAGGTGGAAAGAAAACGAACCAGATTACTTTTTCAACAAGGGACATGATGGATACGGATACGGAAAACGGTCGGAGATAGGGAAAATAATTAGTCCAACTTTCCAAAATGAACCGTGATGAAATCATAAAACACCTGAAGGCGCTGAGGTCCCAGGACCCCGAATTTCCAGACGGCAAAATACTCTCATCGGTCTCGACAAAGCCGCTTGACGTCGCCCTTGATGCCTTCAGGATTTTTGCGGACACGAACGTGCTGGACGAGTACATATTCAAAACGCCGGGGATTTTGGAAAAGGACTGCATACGCTGGCTTGGGCGTTTGCTCCACAACCCCGGCGCATCCGGCTACATAACAACCGGCGGAACCGAAGCAAATATTTTTGCGCTTTTTGCCGCAAGGGAAAACTCAAAAAAGAGGGGGATCATAGTGCCCCAGTCCGCGCATTATTCAATACACAGGGCGGCACAACTCTTAGGCTTGACGGTTACAAGCGTCGGCCTTGATGGGGTGATGAGGGCGAACGCAACCGAAATCATAGACAAAATAAACGACGACACCCTCGCGGTCGTCCTTACCGCAGGAACAAGCGCATTCGGGGCAGTGGACCCGATAGAAGAGGTGGCCGGGCACTGCGGCGACGTATTTCTCCACGTTGACGCCGCATCGGGTGGGTTTATCCTGCCTTTTATGGAGCGTCCCCCCCGATTTGATTTTTCCCTCAAGAACGTCGATTCGATAACCGTGGACCCGCACAAGATGGGGCAGGCGCCCTTTCCTTCCGGGGCGATCCTGATAAGGGATAAAGGCCTGCTTGAGCGCTTGAAAGCATCGCCCCCGTACCTGCCCCTTANGACGTACACGCTGACTGGCAGCCGCTCTGGGGGGGCGGTTGCGGCGACATGGGCGGCGTTCAATTATTTAGGGTACGAGGGGTACAAAAAAATCGTGGGCGGGGTGCTTGGCAATACCCGGCTCTTGTACGAGGAACTGCTCAACCGTGGGGCGGGTGTGGTCACAAAGCCCCAGACGAACATCATCGGGGTAAAGGCCGAAAACGCGAAAGATATAGTTGAGAAACTGAACGGGATGGGTTGGAAGGTCTCGCTGAACAGAAAACCGGAGTGCGTTCGTGTTGTGGTAATGCCCCATACGAGCAAAGAAAGAATTTTGGGTTTTGCCAGAGATATCGAGTCAATACTTTGATAAGCGTTTGTGCCACACGCGAATCGCTTTGCGATTCGCTTGTCCAATCGGCAACAGCCGATGCGGATGAGCCGGTATATTTAAGGTAATGTCCAATAGGATTACTGGAGGACGGGCGAGGATATGCGACCCCTCTAAAAATCTGCTGTGGTGAACTGGTTCAAAAATGAAAATTTTAAGGTATGGTGGCAATGGGCAGGTAGAAGTAATAGAAGCGGATAAAATTTCAATAGGCGAGCTGAAGGATTCCTGGCTGGATTTGACCGGCGACCTGCCTGAAAACCTGTTCGGAATAAAATTCGAAAAGATTATCCTGAACGAGGACGAGTATTCACAGATTGAAGACGGGCCGGACTACACCCTTGTAAAGATAGGTTACGTCGGTAGAGAGAACCACCATAAGACAATATATGCCATGCTCACGGAAGATGCCATAATAACAACCCACAAAGAGGAATGCACGCCTATAAACCGGTTCATAAAGAACATGAAGGCGATCGTCAAGGATGAGAAAGAAAACATCAAGAGATTTAATGATTTTGTAATCGCCCAGATATTTTATCAGATTGAAAACGAAAACATGAACGCCGTAAGCAACATAGGGGATTCTCTTGAAACGCTTAGGAAAAAAGGCACCTCGGTGAACCTGGAGGATATCGACAAGGCAAGGGGGGACATAAGAACCTTTTCAAGAACAATCTTGTACCAGTCAATAATAGTAAGCGAGATGAAACGGGGGGAGGGTGAATTTATAAATAAGGGGAACCTCTATGAGTATTGCGTTGATGTAGAAAACGAACTGGTAAAATATTCAAAACTTGTTACCGGGTTGGAAAAAGAACTGAACGGAATCATCGAGTCGCTGGAAACAAGAGAGCTTTCCGAGTACACAAGACAGACCGCACGGCTTAACATCGCTATTGAAATCTTGACGCGAGCAAGCGTTTTATTGATGATCCCGAACAGCATATTCACCTTATGGCCGTCAATATTCAGGCCCGATGACTTAGTATTCGGAATGCGCAACTTCTACCTTGAACTTCTGGTTGCAACTGTCTCAATAATCATCTCGCAAATAGCGATGAGCTCGGTATACAAAAAGATAAAGACCGTTTAGGAGCGTTTCGATATTCCGGGGCGTTTTTCAGACAGGGAGTCTCTCAAGGAGCCGAGTATTTTCTGGGTGCTGTTGAATTCACCATCGTAGAACCCGTTTATCCGAACGACCTCGGCAATTATCCCGCGCCTTTTCAGCTCCATTTCGATGAAACCTGTGTCGCTTTTCTGGTTCGGTCCAAGGGCGATTATGTCCGGGCGTATTTTTTCCACAGGCACGAAGATATCATGCTCATCCCCAAGGATTGCATCGTCAACCGGCTTCAGAGATTTGACAACCGCGAGCCTCTGACCTTCAGGGATTACCAATCTTCTCTGTTGTTCCCTTATCGTTTTATCCCGTGCAAGTATCACCACAAGCCGACTGCCTAATTTTTTCGCCTCGGACAAATAGAGTATGTGTCCGGGGTGTATTATCTGGAATGCCCCGGTTGCAAGGACCGTTGTCATAGTAGGATTTAAGTGTCAAGGTATAAATTCTTAAGAAATGAACTCCCCGGAAATGGTAAAGATCCTCGAAATTTATGAGGACTCGCAAGACACGAAGACATTGGTTCTCGACAAAAGGACGGATGCCAAACCCGGCCAGTTCGCGATGCTCTGGATTCCGGGGGCCGGTGAAAAGCCATTCAGTTTCAGCTGGGTAAAGGGGAACATCGAAGTAACCGTCAGAATGGTCGGGGGATTCACCAAGGAACTCTTCAAACTCAAAAAGGGGGATTTTATAGGGTTCCGGGGCCCATACGGAAACGGCGTTTTCAGGCTTATCGGAAAAAAGGTCTGCGTTGTTTCGGGCGGCGTGGGGGTTGCCCCTTTGATACCGCTCGTTGAACAGGCGCGCGAGAAAAACGTAGACGTTACGATACTTGCCGGAAGCACCACGCAGAAGTGCTGCCTATTGAGGAAAAATTCAAGGCTCAGGAAAAAACTTGAGAAAATGGCCGGCAGGGAAAAAATACTCACGACCACCGACGGCTGCGAAACCGAGGATCGTTTTGTGACGGAACTTCTGGAAGAGATAATGAAAAATGGCGAAAGGTTCGACTACATCTACACCTGCGGCCCCGAGATAATGATGAAAAAGGTCGCGGACATCGCGGAAAAATACAACACCCACTGCGAGGTCTCGCTTGACCGCTACATCAAATGCGGGGTTGGAATCTGCGGGCAGTGCGCGATTGACCCAAGCGGGCTGATGATTTGCAAGGACGGGCCCGTCTTTAACTCCCGCCTTTTGAAGGACAGCGAGTTCGGAAGGTACAAGAGGGATTCTACCGGGACGAAGATCGAGATTTAACTGCTGTGGTAATTAACCATGTTTTTAAAGTT
This sequence comes from Candidatus Altarchaeales archaeon IMC4, assembly GCA_001742785.1. Classification (GTDB taxonomy): domain Archaea; phylum Altiarchaeota; class Altiarchaeia; order IMC4; family IMC4; genus IMC4. The sequence goes on along the minus strand of MCBF01000001.1, from coordinate 527,097 downwards.
CTGTGGTAATTAACTAATATGGCCTATCTGAGGAAGGTAAAAATTAAAGGTAAAGAGTACTGGTATCTGTTCCAAACCGTAAGAGAAGGGGATAAATTCAAAAAGAAAAGCAAATATCTTGGGAAAAAACTTCCCGAAAAGAAGGAACTTGAGCGGATTAAACGGGAATTCCTTGAAGAGTTAATTACCACAAAATCGAAATATCTGTCTGGCGAGGATGTAAAACGAATAGAGGCGGTCCGTGAAACTTTCAAAGAAGAATATTCAGAATTTTCCAAGACCGAGAAGGAGAAGTATATTCGGGGTTTCCTGATTAAATTTACTTATGATACAAACGCCATTGAGGGTTCTACATTAAGTTATAAAGACACCGCGCACGTTCTTGAGGGAATCGCCCCAAAAGGAAAAACCATTAATGAGGTGCTTGAAGCCAAGAATATGGAGGTTTGCTTTAACATGATACTGAATCATAAGGGAGACATCACGGTGAATTTCATTCTGAAACTGCACAGGACATTAGTGTCCGGGATAGACGAAGAAATTGCCGGAACGATAAGGAAAACCAACGTTGCCATTTACGGCTCAAAATTTGAGCCTCCTGCATGGGGCGCTCTTGAGTACGAAATGGGCGAGTTTATCAAATGGCACAAAAAATCAAAGAAAGAACTGCATCCTTTTGAACTGGCAGTTCTGGTACATTTGAAACTGGTTACGATACACCCATTCGTTGACGGCAATGGTAGGATTTCGCGGCTTTTGATGAATTTCGTTTTGAACAAAAAAGGATATCCGATGCTGAACATAAGGTACCGCGACAGGGAAAAGTACTATGGCGCACTTGAGGAATGTCAGGTAAAGGAGGTGGAAGAACCGTTTATCAGGTATGCAACGAGGGAGTATTTCGGGGCGTACGAGAAACCCGCTATTTCTCACTCAAAAACAGATACATATTCGGGTTAGCCACGCAGAAGTATGTATAAACCACGGCCTGGGTAAGGCGTCCGACTACGAAAACCGCAATGCCCGCATACAAGGCGCCTTCCGAAAAACCTATAAGCGACAAAGCCGCAAGCACCAAGAGTATGAGTGCGATAAACACTGCATTTATCTTTATGAGCGGACCTCTGTGTCGGAATCCTAATTTCACGCTCTCTGAGAAGGATTTCAGGATGCCCCTATTTTCAATCAACGCTATCGGTATCACAAAAAAGAAGAGCACCCCGAAGACGAACAGCGCCAAAACCGAGATGAGCACCCCGAAAATCATGAATACGATATTTACCTCAAGCGCGAGCGCATAAAATATACCGATTGCAAAAAGGAAAACCACAAGAAGCGAAAGGACCACCAAGCCGAAGACGAGGAGTTTCCTCCAGTTTGAGATGGCGTCTTTGTATGCCGCAATCAGGCAGACATCCTGATTTTTCCGGTAGTCGCTCACAAGGCGCGGGTACATCGCGTAGGTCAATATGTCCGTGAAATAGACGACTATAAACAGAAAAAATAGCAGGGCGAAATCGGAAAAGAAGGGAGCAACAACAGACAGATCGGGGCATGCCCCCGCAAATTCATAGTCATACGCAATGACAGAGAAAAACTCGATTGAAATAAATGTCAGATAAACCATGAAAACACTGTAAATGCAGGTGTCCAGGATACGCGGTATGAAAAGTTTCGGGCTTTTCGCAAGCATCGCAAAGGAGTCCTTAAGCACCCGTTTAATCATCGTAATATTTTATTCAAAAATATGCAACACAAACAAGTGCAGAGCACTTCCTCGTGTTCGCAGGGCGAACACGGGACATCGTTTCGGTAGCAACCGAAACGCTTGTGTTGTGCAGAAACATTGAGAAGTTTCTTGCACCATACTCGAACACTATCATGCAAACCAAAGGTTTGCAGGAACGCAAAAGTGCAAAAGCACTTTTGGTTTCCAAAACTCTTTCAAAGAGTTTTGAGAACACCGTTTCCGATATCATGAATTCCATTGGAATTCAGGACACCGAACTGCTTTTTTGCAGTTCGCGTGAATCGGAAACGCGTGTTATGCGTGTCCAAAAAGAAAAGAGTATACGTTAATAAGACAATAAAAATGGAGAGCAAAACAAAAAAAACTATAGAAAAAACGGAAGAGAGGATATCCGAGGACATCGACGCGGCAGTCAAAAAGATAAATGACCTCTCGCAAGACTACAAACTCGAAGAGCGCCGCGATGAGATAATGGATGACATTGAGAGCATCGAGAGGTTCATAAAGGAGCACCCGGTGGCGTGTGCGGCGCTTGCGGCGGTCGGCGGCTATATCCTCGGGTCGATGATGCAAAGGGGCAGGAAGGATGAGTAAAAATCTAAATGAACGCAGACAAGAAAACAAAACAGGTGATTATGGACATCACCCGGAGAATAGAACGCGAGTACAAACCCGAGAAGATCATACTCTACGGCAGTTATGCCTACGGCAAACCAGACAGGGACAGCGATATCGACCTTCTTATCGTAAAAGATACAAATGGGCGGCCGATTGACAGGAGGGTTGAGATAA
>MCBF01000001.1:511516-524455 GCA_001742785.1 Candidatus Altarchaeales archaeon IMC4 | reverse complement strand
TGTTTGTAATATATTTACGAGTAGGCCATTATATCTAATTGAGAAAAATGCAAGAGCGCGACAAAGACATCTACCAGCAGTTCAACCGCCTGTACAACGAGGTTCACAAGAGGGTCGTTGGCAACGAGGAGGCGATGAGGAACGTGATAATAGCGATATTCTGCGGCGAGAATATACTCCTTGAGGGTGTTCCGGGAGTAGGAAAGACCCTGCTTGCGAAAACCGTTGCCGAAGCCCTTGACTGCACCTTCAAGAGGATACAGTGCAGCCCGGATATCATGGAAAGGGACATAATAGGGTCCATGGTTTACGACGAAAAAAAGAAGCAGAGGGTCCTTGTGAAGGGCCCGATATTCGCGAACATCGTCCTGATCGATGAGATAAACCGCCTGGCCCCGAAACTGCAGGCCATCTTCCTTGAGGCCATGGAGGAAAAAACCGTAACTATAGAGGGGGTGTCCTACCCGCTGCCGCAGCCCTTTACCGTTTTGGCAACGCAAAACCCGATCGAACAGGAAGGCACGACCGAGATATCGGAGGCGCAGAAAGACCGTTTCATTTTCAAGGTTATCATGGGGTACCTGACCCCCGACGAGGAGATGTCAATAGCAAAGTCGAAGTTCTCAAAAGAACCAGTAAACAAGATATTCAACCCGGCAGAAATTATGATAGTCCAAAACGAGATAAATAAGAACGTGTATATCTCGGACTCGGTTATGAACTATATCATTGAGATTGTCAATGATACCCGCCAGAGGAAGGAATTTGATACCGGGGCAAGCCCCAGAGCGACCATTGCATTGATGAAGGCCTCGAAGACCTTCGCGTTCCTTGACGGGCGCGACTATGTGACCCCAAACGATGTAAGGCAGATGGCGTACCCTGTGTTGAGGCACCGGGTGATATTCACCCCCGAAGCGGAACTGTCCAGAATGACCCCGGAAAAGGTAATAGAGCGGATACTCAAAAGGGTTGAAATGCCGGTGGATTGATGCATTGATTAAAATTACTAAACCCTAAATAATATAATGTAAAATGCCAAACGCGGGATTTAAGCTGGTGGTGGCGCTTGTTCTATTTTACATCCTGCCATGCGTGTCGGCTGAATATCTCAGCCCAAAGTGGAATTACACGATGGATGTGAAAGACTTGTGCGTCGCAGACATTGACAACGACAGCATCTTCGAGATAGTCGCAGTTTCATCTGAGGATATTTACGTCCTTGGTGCAAAGGGGAACCTTGTGAAGAAATACACACCAAACCTCGGGAAGATATATTCGGTCGCTGCAGCAGATATAGACGGCGACGGCAGGGCGGAAATACTAACCGGTGTGGGCGGCAGACAAGTGATAACAAAATATGAAGGAGGGATCATAAAAAGCGCTACCGAGGGTGGTGTGGAGTTCTCGGATAAGGTGTTATATGAGACTCTCAGGAACAACAACAGTTTGTATGTTATGGATGCCCAAACCGGCGCGGTTGAATGGGAATTCGAGGCGAACGAAAGTGTAAGAGATATATATGTGGTTTCGGAAGGCCATGATGCAAGGATTGTTCTGATGGCATCGGATTCTAATAGAGACACATACAATGAGGTGGTTGATGTCAGTTACAGGGAAAAAACGTGCAAAGATATCGTCGTTGGAAACCATACTGAACGACAACTTCTGAGCGGTCTGGATGAATACTATTGCAACTGTACTGGGTGCACGTGGTATGAGCCAACCAATGAGTGCTGGCAGGAATCAATAGTAGATGATACAGAAACGAGATGTAATTTCACTGGTAACATTATCACTGAAAAGCAAAGGAAGAATGTTGATTACCCCTACCAGAACACCGTAATATATAGTATAAGTGGCAGGGCGGTTAGATGGAATTACACTACGAACGAAACAGGTTACATTTATACTAATCTCAATGGAAACGTTGCCATGTCATTGGGCAAAGAGATCATCATTCTTGAGCGTGATGGCTCTGTTATAGATGAAATCCCGACAGATTATCAGATAAACGGACTCTACTTTGAAAAAGTAAACGATAATGCACATATAGTCTTAGCATCGGACAATCTATACGTCCTGAAAGGTGACGGAACGCCTGAGTGGGAGTACATGGCCCCCGATCTGTATGCTGTCTCGGCCTACGATATTGACGGCGACGGTAACACGGAGGTCATTGCATTATCTGACGGCATGGTGTATGTGGTGAATGACGGCATTCTTGAGTGGGAATACTTTATTGGAAAGAGGGCAAATTCTATCCGGATATCCGACCTGGACGGCAACGGTTATGCAGAGTTAATCCTCGGTTCAACCAAAGGCGTGAACATCCTTGAAATGAGCCAGGTACACGTAGGCGGGCTGAGGGCTGAAGAGTATTACCAGAAGGCGGAAAGATCATACGAACTTAACCGGTTTGACGATTCGATCCAGTGGCTTGGCAAGGCAAAACAGGTCTTCGTCGAGATAAACGACAAAAACGGGGTTGAGAAATGCGAAGCCCTCGAATTAAAAATAAACGATGCGAGGCTTTCCGCCCGGTTGTCCGAGGCGGATTCGAAGTACAATGATGCATCGGTTTTTCTCAGCACCGGCGATTACAATAAATCAAGGGCTTTTGTGGATCAGGCGCGCCGGATATACCTTGAACTGAACAATACACAGGGCGTCGCCAAGTGCGATGCGAAGACCATCGAGATAAACGATATGGAAAAAAATGAGCTAAGGCTGGATGCCGAGAACAATTACAAGCTTGCGGAAATGTTTTCCAAATCAGACAAGGGCAAGGCGCTTGAATATGCAAGAAGTGCGAAGGATATGTATTCTGCAATCGGCGATTCAAACGGGGTTGCTAAATGCGATAAGCTGATGGCACAGTTAGAAACCAGCGACGGAGGGGGTAATGGCGGCGGCAACGACGGCAGTCAGATACCTATTGGACTGGTAATACTGGCCGTTGCGGTGCTTGCTGTCCTGGTAATAGTTGTAAAACGAAGGAAAAAATAAAGCTACTTTTCCGCTATAGATTCGTCCACAGCCATCCCGAAGTGCCTTCCCTTTTCCTCGACGTAAACGAGAACCTCGTCGCCTTTTTTCAACTCGACGACCGAGATTGCCTTCCCGTTTTTGTCGACAAGCCTTATCGTTTCGGCATTCTGCAAAAGCGTCTTGATTTTCTTCCCGTTCACTTCCGCTTCAACGAGCATCAGCGGCCGCTTTTCTATCTTTGCGCGCCCGACAATCAGCCGCCTTGTTTTTCCCTTGGAATCGACCGCAAGAACATCATCGCCCGAATCTAACTCACTGAGGTATTTGGTTTTCCCCTCGGGAACCCGCACGTACGCATGAACCGCCCCGGCGTTTACCCTGAACGGCCGGGTGGCGACGTACGGGGTTTCTATGGTTTCGGAGTGGACCAGGAACATACCGTTTGACTGCGAGCCGACAAGCATGCCCTCGCCCTTGCCGAACACCGAGCAGGTGTCGACGCATACGCGGTCGCCCATCCCCAATGATTTGATGCCTGTTATCTTCGCCGCAGTGAGGGTTATTTTTTCCTCTGACAGCTCGTCAACCAGCTTTTTTATTTTCTTTATCTCGTTAAAACCGGCATTCACTAGAACACCGTCGGCTCCGACCTCAAGGGTTTCAAGCGCGGTCTTTGCCTCGGCCGCATTTGCGACCTCGACGATTATCTTTGCATTCTCTTTTTGAAGCCCCGCGATTATGTTCTCAAGAGGGATGACTTTCCAGTTTTTGGCGTTCAGGACAACGTAATCTGCCTTTTTTCCGGCTTTCACGATTTCCTGCTCGTCGTCCTTGTTGTTTATCTCTTTGTAGAATACAGTGCCTTTTTTTACATCAGCAAGGTTTGTCACGAGTCGAAAATCTGCGCCATCGTCATCCGCAATAACCCTGATCCTTCCGAGTTCCTTTACTTTTTTGACCTCTCCCTTGTTGACAATGACTGCATCAGCCCCGCTTTCCAAAGCGGTCGTTACCAGTTTCTTGCGCTCATCCCAAGGGGAGTTGCCGTCGGCCTTCACCCAGAGTTCTTTCATCGTAGTCTGTTATATTATTTCGAAACCATTTAATTATATGCGTGAAAAGATTCTCGGCGGCTCGGCGGAGTACAAACAGGCTATCGTAGTAAGAAGCGACCTGAAGCTCAGCAAGGGAAAGCTTGCGGGGCAGGTCGCGCACGCCAGCGTTTCTGCAGCCGAGAAAAGCAGGTACAAAAAGGAGTGGCTTGATGGCCAGCAGAAGAAGGTCGTCCTGAAGTGCGAAAACACGGACGAGCTTTTCAGGATTCTCCAGAGCGCAAAAGACGCGGGGATTGCCGCCGCGCTGATAAAGGACGCGGGCCATACCGAGATTGCGCCAGGGACGATAACCTGCGTCGGCATCGGGCCTGCGCCTGAAAAGGAGATAGACAAGGTTACCGGGGATTTAAAACTACTGTAGATTACTCAAAAATGTTCGGCGCTCTTAAGAAAAAATTCGATGCCTTCATAGGCAGGGTGGAGGAAAAGGCCGAGGAAGAGATTGAAAAAGAAGAATCCGAAGAGATAGTTGTGGAAACGCCGCCGACCGAAAAGAGAAAACCGCAAGAACCAAAGGCCGAAACAAAAATAAGTGCAACAACGAAGATAAAAAGCCTCTTTCGCTCGACCGTCCGGCTTTCCCAGTCCGACCTCGACGACATAATCTGGGACCTGAACCTTGACCTGATACAAAACGACGTCGCGGTCGAGACCGCAGACCACATCCAAAGCGAACTGAAAAACCGCCTGACCGGCGTTGACATCGAAAAGGGAAAAATCGACGATTACATAAAAAATGCGCTCGCGGCCGTGCTGGCCGAAACGCTGACGCCCGAAAGCGAGCTTGACCTCTTGGAATTTGTGAAAAGCCACCCCAAGCCGGTGACATTGGTTTTCTTCGGCGTGAACGGGACCGGAAAGACGACAACGATAGCAAAGGCTGCCCGCTTTTTCATGGACAACGGATTCAAGACGGTGTTCGCGGCGGGGGACACGTTCAGGGCGGGTGCTATAGAGCAGTTGAGCAAACACGGGGAAAACCTCGCCGTGAATATGATAAAGCACCAGAAAGGGGCTGACGCCGCCGCGGTGATTTACGACGCGGTCAAGCACGCGAAGGCAAAGGGTATCGACATAGTTCTGGCTGACACGGCGGGCCGGATGCAGACCAACGTGAACCTGATGGAGGAGATGAAAAAAATCATCCGCGTGAACAAGCCGCACCTTAAGCTGTTCGTCGGGGACTCCCTGACCGGCAACGACGCGGTCGAGCAGGCGAGAAAATTCAACGAGGCGGTCGGCATCGACGGGATAATACTCACGAAGATGGACGCGGACGCAAAGGGCGGGTGCGCGCTTTCAATCGCCCACGAAACCGGAAAGCCGATTCTTCTCGTGGGCATGGGGCAGGGTTACGGCGACCTCAAAAAGTTCGACAGGGACTGGTTTGTGAGGCAGATTATTTAGGGCATTCGGGTCTTCCATCAGATTTCCGATATTTATATAATAATGTGCATATGATATACACATGAGGTGAACATGATGGTATATGCACGCGTAAATCTGGACGATTATTCGAACCGAGTTCTGAACGTAATTAAAGGGAAATACGCCCTCAAAGACAAATCCGAGGCCCTAAACAAGTTCGTCAATATGTACGGCAATGAATTCGTGGAGAGGGAAGCTTCAGAGAACTATGTTAAAGAACTGGACAATATGTACGACGAACACATCAAAAAATACGGCTACGGGGGCATGAGCAATGATGAACTCGATGCGCTTTGCGAACTATAATGAACTTGCCAAAAAAAGAGCAAATTCAGTACACGCATTTGCGAAAGGCAAATGGTGTCCCGAAACTGCTTTGCAGTTTCGATGACACCGAATTTCCGAAAAGAAATTCGCGTGTAATGGCTTTTGACTACGATTTGACCGATAAGCTGAAGTTCAAGATAAAAAAACTTGTTAAAAAGGACAAGAAAAAAGTCGAGGTAATCAACCGGAAGATAAAAGAGATAGTCCAAACCGAATATAATGCTATCGATTCGCGTTACAAGAACCTGCGCCACGAAATGTCCGACAGAAAGCGCGTCCACATAGACGGGCCGTTCGTAATAACCTTCCGCGTAGACAAGGACAAAAATTTTATTCTTTTTCTTGATTACGACCACCACGACAGGATTTACAAATGAGATAATTCTGTTGACGTAACGAAATATTGGTTGGTTAGTGGGTTTTTGGAAAAAAAGAAAAAAATGATTTGATTGCGACGACCTCAAAAAGTTCGACAGGGACTGGTTTGTGGGGCAGATTATTCGATCCATCCTTTTAATCACTTCCGCACAATAATTAATTTCTTAGGGCCTTTGGTCTAGTTGGTTATGACACCGCCTTTACAAGGCGGGGATCCCCTGTTCGAATCAGGGAAGGCCCATTCTTAGACCATCATGGGCGCATGCAGAGTACCCTGCTGGCGGAACATTTAACGGGGCATTAAGAATAATCCGTTCACTCTGCAGGTTTCTCGCCGGTTTTGTCAGGCCCCGTTTCTTTGTCTTTATCCGTACTGGTTTCGACGGGTGCGGGCGTATCCTTCGGGGCGCCGTTGCCTTCGCTTTCCTTCTTCTTCTGGTATCTCTGCCTCTTGGACTCCACCAGTTCCTTCAGGACCTTCTCAACCTCCTCCCTCGGTGCTGCCTCCCTCACTTTTATTTGCACCGCCCCTCCTTCTTTTTTGGCCTTGTACTTCTCCTTGCGCGCAGCCGTTACCCCCCTTACAATGGCCTTTAATTCCTCGTTTTCCTTCTCAATTTCCTCTTTCTTCCTGCGCTTTCGCTCCTGAGGCCTTGCAGTCTCGGTCTTACCCCCCATCATCGCCTCAATCCGCTTGCGCTCTATGTCGCCCCTTATCAGCGAGATGTAAACCTTCTCTTTTACTGTGAGGTCGTACTCCATTTTTCCTATCCGTATAACGGGCTTCCCCATGAGTTTATGCTCAACGTATATGATGTTGCGTTCGGCCAGGGCGTGGACGAAATCGTTCATCAGGTTATCGCTTACACCAAGCGTCTTTCTGGCAGTCTCAAACGTAATCGTTTTGTTCTCCTTCACGATATCCACTAGGTGGTCTATTGCCTTGAATCGTGCTATTTCCTGAAGATATCTCCTTTTTTTGACTAACTCGTCCTTTTCAGTCTTTATCAGTTTCCTGCGCTTGATAATCTTTTCAATATCTGCGCGAGTTAGTTTCTTTTCTACGGGTTCCGGCGTCTTCCTTTTAAAAAGATTGAGCATCGATAATTTCATTTACTTAGGTAATTTGGTTGTTTGTAAAGATAAGCATTACCGCCTCCTGCCAAGAAGCGCCGCCAGCATCACGAACACCGGGAATATCTCGAGCCTGCCCGCATAGAGAAGTATTATCGTCATTATCTTTCCCGCGCCCGGCATCGCAAACCATACGTCATCTGGCAGGAACGTCGGGCCTACGTTGCTCAGCGACGAAACGCTTATCGAAAGCGCGTCAAGGCCGGATATATTGGTTCCGCCGTAGTCGAGAGTTACAAACACCAAAACCCCGGCTAGCATAAGCACCACATACATTGTCGTTAAGCCCATGGTAAACTTGATGTCCTCTTCAGTTAAGCTCCTGCCCATTATCTTTACTGGCACGACCGCGCTTTTCGGGAGTGAGAACCTCCTTAGAGACTGCCATGTCACCTTAATCAGAATCAGCGCCCGCAATGCCTTTATACCTCCGCTTGTTGAACCGTATCCGCCGCCGATCACCATCAGCGCAATCAGGATTGTCTTTGAGAACGCACTCCACTGGCTTATATCCGTTATCGTATATCCTGTGGTGGTTACCGTTGCAATAACCTGAAATACGCCGTCATGCAAGGCCATTGGCAAACTGCCGCTGGTTAATGCAAGGTCTGCGCACACGAGGGCGGTTGCCGCAAGTATCACCAATGTGAGAAACCGGAATTCTTCGCTCTTCAATATTGCGGAGAACTCGCCGCCCAATATCCTGAAGTGCAGAAAGAAGCTCAGCGAGCCGATTACCATAAAGAACATTATTACCGGCATGACAAACGGGTTTCCGTTAAATGTGGCCATGCTCGCACCGTGCGTTGAAAAGCCGCCCGTTGAGACGGCGGTCATCGCGTGGTTTTCGGCCTCGAAAAACGGGATACCTGCAATGAACAAAAGCAGAGCGCACGCTATCGTATAGAAGCCGTATATCTTCCATATCTCAATTGCGGTGCCCGTCATCGAGGGCTTTATGCGGTCAGCGCGCGCCTCGGATTTGTACAAATGCGAAAGCGCTGTTCCGCTTCGTGTGAACGCCATAAGGAAAAGCACGATTATCCCGACACCGCCTATCCATTGCATGAAACTGCGGTAGAAAAGTAGCGGCTTATATGTGTTATCAAGGTCGTCAATAAATGTCATGCCGATTGTTGTGAAACCAGATATGCTCTCGAAATAGCAGTCAAGCGGTGAAAAGCCCAACGACTCTTCTGCAAGGAAGGGTACTGTACCAAAAAGGGGGATTACGAGCCACACCAACGCGGATGTTATGAACGCGTGCTTTGTCTCAAGGGGGTGCTTTATGTCAAAGCGTTTTTTCATGAAGTATCCGGCAAGCAGGCACAAGAGGCCGGGTGAAAGAAAGACAATGGCGTGAATTATCTCTGATTTTCCAGTTTCACTCGTAAAGCCGTAAACTGCGGCTATGATTCCGGGAACCAAAAGCACGATTCCCATAACCATGAGTACCTCGCCGGTCGTTTTTATGACAAGCGACCAGTCATCTTTTCGCATCATGGGCATTTTTCTTAAATTATCGGTTTGTTAATATAATATATACCTTTCTAAAGATGGTCTACAAAGAAATCGCAGAAGGCGTCTATGAGATAGACATTCTGGGCGCGGATGACAAAGAACTGGACGGGATAAGCACGGGGCGCTGCCTCGGCCTGAGCAGGCAGGAGATGCTGAAGATAAAGGCATATTTCAAAGGGGAGGGCAGAAACCCGACCGACGTTGAGCTTGAAGCCCTCGCGCAGTCATGGAGCGAGCACTGCTGCTACAAGAGCTCGAGGCCCGTCCTTGAGAAGACCGTCTTCTGCATAAACGCGCCGCAGAACATATGCGTCATTTCCGAGGATGCTGCAATCGTTGATTTTGACGAGGAGTATGCCTATGTCGTGGCGCTCGAATCCCATAACCACCCCTCCGCCCTTGACCCTTATGGGGGCGCCGCAACGGGAATCGGCGGAATCCTGCGGGACGTCGTGTGCATGGGCGCCCAGCCTGTTGCGCTTGTCGACCCTATATTCTTCGGGCCGCTGGATTTCCCCGAAGGCTCTCTCCCCAAGGGAACCAAAAGGCCCAAGTATCTCTTTCAGGGCGTAGTAAAAGGGATCGCCGATTACGGGAACCGCGTCGGGATTCCGACGGTTGCGGGAATGGTTGCGTTTGACGAATCATACGTCGGCAACTGCCTTGTGAACGTCGGATGCATCGGCATGGTGAGAAAGGACAAGGTAACCCACAGCAGGGCAGGGGCGCCGGGGGACGTTTACATAGTCGCCGGTGGGAAGACCGGCCGCGACGGCATCCACGGCGTAACATTCGCATCCGCGGAACTTTCCAGGGAAAGCGAAAAGGACATCCCGGCAGTCCAGCTAGGATACGCGATAATGAAGGAGCCCCTTATCCACGCCTGCCTCGAGGTGAACGATAAAGGCCTTATCACGGGGATGAAAGACTTCGGCGGCGGCGGCCTGTCATGCGTTTCAAGCGAGATGGCGCACGCAGGCGGGATGGGCGCAACCGTGAACCTTGACGAAATCCCGCTCAAGGAGAAGGGCATAAAACCGTGGGAGATATGGGTCTCCGAAAGCCAGGAGCGGATGATGCTTGCAGCAAGGCCAGAAAACGCACGAAAGGTGCTTGAGGTTTTCGACTTCTGGGACGTTCCTGCAGGTGTTATCGGGGCGGTCGACGGGTCAAGCCGGATAAAGGCGACATATAAGGGGAAAACCGTCCTTGACCTTGACCTTGAGTTCCTCAACAAGGGCGTCAGATACGAGCGCAAATACAAGGTGGTGGAAAGAAATGAAAAAGACCCGGCTTTCGACATGCCTGATTTGAACAAGGCGGTCCTTGACGTCCTTGGCTCTGCAAGCGTCGGAAGCCGCGAATCCGTGATACGCCGCTACGACCACGAGGTTCGGGCGGCAACGGTTCTGAAGCCGATGCAGGGCATAATAAACCACGAGACACACGGCGATGCCGCGGTGATAAAACCCCTTGAAAAAAGCTTCAGGGGGCTTGCGATAACCGCGGACGTTAACCCGCGGATGTGCAGGCAGAACCCGTATTGGGGCTCGGCCTCGGCGGTTGACGAGGTAATCAGGAACCTGACGGCCGTGAACGCAGCACCGCACTCCATGGCAGACTGCCTGAATTTCGGAAATCCCGAAAAAGAAGAGATAATGGGCGATTTCGTTTCCGCGTGCGAGGGCCTGTATTTTGCGGCCAACGGCTTCGGCGTCCCCTTTGTCTCGGGCAACGTCAGCCTCTACAACGAATCCTCGATGGGGCCGGTAGCACCTACGCCGGCGCTGATGGGCGTTGGGATTGTCGAAGACGTAAGGCAGGCGATATCCTCGGACATCAAGGAGGCAGACAACTCGATCTACCTTGTCGGGCAGACCGAAAAAGAGCTCGGAGGCTCGCAGTATTACAGGACACTTGGGCTTGCCGCAGGGGTCGTGCCGAGGGTTCAGCCCGGCAGGACAAAGAAGGATTCGCAGGACTTGCGGAAAAGTATGGGCAAGGGCATCGTCCGCTCGTGCCACGACCTGTCCGAAGGCGGCCTGATCGTTGCAATCGCAGAAATGTGCTTCGGCGGGAACCTCGGCGCAAAGATTGATCTGACTGGTATCAGTGGCCTTCGCACTGACTTCAAAATGTTTTCGGAAAGCAACGGCCGCTGGCTCGTCGAGGTCAAAAAAGGCGATGAAAAGGAGTTCGAGAGGATTGTCGATGCAAGAAGAATAGGGGCGGTCACAAAGGAAAAAAACATCGTCATTATAGACTCGAATATAAAACTAAACCTTCCACTTGACGAGCTGAGGAGTAAGTGGAGCAGCGCGGTTGAGCCGGAGAGATAGGGGGCATTCAGACCATGTCCTTCAATACGCCCCTGACTTCATCCATGATGTCCTGAACCCGTTTTTTAGAAATTCCGAGCCCTGCCAGTTTTTCCTCGCTCAAGTCGCTGCAGAACATCATGTTAGCATCCGCAAGAAGGCCTATCATGCGGGTGTCGATGCTCCTGAGGACGGTAACGGGGTAAATCTTTTTTTCATTCAGGATGTCCGAAATGCTTGCGCCCTCCGGGTAGCTCCAGCCCATCACCTTAAGCCCCCTGCACGACGCATATTGGATCACGTCGTCCGAGAACTTCGTGTTGCACACCAGGTAAGGGACATCGAACTTTATGCACTTGCCGGCATCAGAGCCGTCCCGGATGTCCTCGAACCTCGCCCAGACGTACAGCGCCTTTTGGATTCCGATGTACACGCCCGGAAGATTGCGGTATTTGCACTCGATCATGTACCTTTTGCAGTCCTTTTCGGCAACAACGTCGACCTCGTGCGGTACGCAGCGGCCCTGCACGATCACGTTGGTTTGGGTAGAGTAGCCCATAATCCTGAAGAGTTCCGCGATAAACTTCTCGAATGCAAACCCAGATGGACCGAGGCGCATAATCGCACCCTTCAAATCGTATCTCGATGCATAGCCCGCATTCCTTTTTTCGAGGTGCGTGAGGATTATGTTCAAGAGGTCGCGGGTCGGAATGCCGTCATATGCCTGCCTTTCGATCTCGCCTGCGATTCTTTCGGCCTCGTTTTGGGGGACGCCTGACCTTTTGCAGGTGCGCACTATCTTGTAGAAGTCGAATTTTTCCAGTCTGCCGTCGGCCTTTGTTACGTACATCTTTTGTTTATTTGTGGTATTTTAGATATTGGACTATGATAATAAAACACTTTTATTCCCAGAATGCATAATATAAACATCCCAAAATGAAACTCCAGCTGCGCGACGACATAACCCAGAGGGACATTATGCTGTTTATAGGGCTTTTGCTTTTTCTGGCGTTCTGGACTTGGCTCACGTTCAGGGTTATCACATGAGCAGGTCTGCGTGTCTTCAGGTCCTCGGGTCTTCACGTTAAAGAAAAAGGTTAGCGGGGAGTGGATTTGAACCACCGACCTTCGGGTTATGAGCCCGACGAGCACTCCTGGCTGCTCAACCCCGCTATGTAATCAGCAGGCGGCTGCCCTCTTTCTTTTTCGCCAGCGTTTTTCTTTCTGGCAGAGAAAGAAAAAGGCTGCTGGCAGCTCAACCCCGCTATGTAATCAGCAGGCGGCTGCCCTCTTTCTTTTTCGCCAGCGTTTTTCTTTCTGGCAGAGAAAGAAAAAGGCTGCTGGCAGTTCAACCCCGCTGTTTAAGAGTATGTGTCAGAAACAGTTAAATACTAATACACTCGCGCTGTTTGAGAATATTGGCTATCTTCGTTATGAAGTACTTGTCGATTTGCGTGAGGCGCGAAACCTCCCCGATATCCATGCCGCAGTCCAGTGCGTCGACTATGTAGTAAAGCCGCCGGTCCGTGGCGGTTATGAGGTTCTCCTTTATTACCCTCATGTCCTTCTCACCGGTTCCCTCAAGACCGTTCTTTCCGATATCAAGCGAGCGCACGGCCTTCTGGAGGGCCTCCTCGAACGTGCGGCCGATTGCCATAACCTCGCCCGTTGACTTCATCTGCGTGCCCAGCGTCCTGTCGGCATCCGGGAACTTGTCGAAAGGCCAC
>MCBF01000001.1:490254-511416 GCA_001742785.1 Candidatus Altarchaeales archaeon IMC4 | reverse complement strand
TGATCAGCGGATTCACGCGGATGCAGGACTTCGCAGCGTAACTACGCTGGCAAAATACCGCCGACTTCAGTCGGCGGTTGTTTATTTTTCAATTTTTACAGCATTTGCATTTTTCTTCAATTTCTTTAGTCGTTGTTGGTTTGTTTCTCTCATCAAACATGTCCATTACGGCTTTTACCGTTTCTTTACAGTAATTCTTACTTCCCCCATAGTTAGGCATCTCCGCACAGTGCGTCTCGCAGATAATCCCATCAATCAAAGGGCAGTAATGCTCTATCTGGCTTGCCGTATCAACATCCAGATACTTGCACAGTTCGCAGCCGTGAACATATTCTTCGTTTCTGTAACCAACGCGTTGAATGTCTTTCTTGTCCTTTTTTAGTTTTTCATATATCGGCATTATCTTTTTTTCATCAGACGAAACGATGTCGCATCCCCGGTCATCATACGGATGAAAAAGCAATTCCTCCGCTTCGTCAATGAGATATGCATCAACCTCCGCACTTGGCTTTATTCCGAGGTCGCTTCCAAGCACTGCCCATAACAAAACATCAACGCTCGGACTTTCTTTTTGCTCTTTGAAAAGGTAGCGGTATCTATAAAAATCCTCTTCTTTATCGTGAAATGTACTCCGTTTAAAATTCTTGCCAGGTACAAAACCCCTCTTATTCAGTTCTTCCAGCCCCCTCGGATTATCTGATTTTGTTTTTTCGTAATCAAATAGCTCAAGCACAACATAAATTTCTTTGCTGTTCTGGAAAGTTAACTCAAATAATTTTCTCGTGTTTGAAAAGCACTCAAGGAACCGGTTGACATCCGAGTTTTCTTTTTTGCTGAGACTGAATCGTATCCCACATTTGTTGTTGTAAAAGACCGGCTTTTTCAAAACCAGCCCGCTTCCTGTTTTCGTAAAACTTTTGTTGAATTTCATGTTTGTTTTTCGTTCATTACATTTTAGCAAGGATACTGCGGGCTTTAGCCCGCAGAGGAATTGCGTAACCGCAACAATGAGAATCTTTTAGATTCTCATCATAATATAAAGTACGCGACTTTATATTAGACACAAATTTCCTTCGGAAATTTCTTGTCGTGGTATAAAGTATAACTTTATACTCGACACAAAAATCAATCAGAGATTGATTTTTCTTGTGGCTTTGAAATTCTTTCGAATTTCAAAATCTTGCTTATCCCCCTTGTTTTAGCGTGATGCGTAAAATCGCTTTGCGATTTTGGCACACCGTCCGCGAAATTGCTTTTCGCGATTTCGGAGCATCATTTCTGCTACGGCAGAAATGCTTGCTCGTTGAGTCTTGCGAACACCAAATCACTACGTGATTTGCTTGAAACACAATGTGTTTCGCTTGTTTTTCGCGCGCGAAATTTATGTCGCGTTCGTAATGTATAAATTTTCCTCGAGGCGCGCTGGTGCGCGCCATTTTCCTATTTCTTGTTTCATAAATCCGTCCCCGCATACGACAGGTTCATGCTCTTGTTTATCAGCGGGAAATCCGGAACGATGTTGCCAAGGGCCGCGTGCTCTATCGCCCGCCAGTTGCAGAACGACGGCGTCCTTACTTTATACCTGTCAATCACCCCTTTTTTGATATAAACCCAGTGCATGTTCTGGCCCCTCGGGGACTCGACCATCGAGAGCGAATAGCCGTCGGTTATCCCGCACTTCGAGGAAACCGCGCCCTGCGGCATCTCGTCTATCAGCCTTCTGATTATGCTCGCGCAGTCCAGAACCTCAAATGCCTTCACCTCAAACCTTGACAATACGTCCCCTCCGTACAGAATCTTTTGTGATGGCCTTATCTTTTCGTAGAGCCCGTACGGGTGGTCAAGTCGCGTGTCGACCGATGCGCCGGTTGCGCGCGCCATGGGCCCGGTCAGGTTCAGGTGCGGGACAAGATCGCGTTTTACGAAACCTGTTTTTTCAAACCGGTCTATGGTCGAGGCCGACGACCTTATCGTATCCATGGCGTCATTGAACCTTCCGGTAAATTCCCCGAGGAATGCCGAAAGGCCGGTAAGGGATTGCGGCGCCACGTCCTTCTTTAGACCGCCAAGCCCTATAATGCCTTTCATGAACCTGGAGCCGGTCAATACCTCGTTCTGTCTTAGGATTTCCTCCCGCAGTATGAAAAAGGGGCTTGCCCCCATCGCAAAAGCAACATCGACCACCATCCCCGCAAGGCCCCCTAAGTGAGAGTATATCCGTTCCACCTCAAGGAATATCGTTCGCAGGTAAAGCGCCCGCTCCGGAACTTTGGTTTTTGCTATCTTCTCTATCGCGGTGCAGAACGCAACCGCGTTGGCAACGCTTTCGTCCCCGCTTATCGACTCGGTTATACAAACGCAGTCCTCGGGCGCTTTGCCCTCTGCAAGCTTCTCAACGCCCCTGTGCTTGTAGAACATCCTCACCTCGAGATTGAAAACGGTTTCGCCGATAACTGAAAACCTGAAGTGCCCCGGCTCTATGATCCCGGCATGCACAGGACCTACTGGTATCTGGTAAACCCCCTCCCCGTAGAACCCCTTGAACCAGTACTCCTGCAGAGGGGTGATTTTTTTTTCGCCGTCTGTTCTGGCGCTTCCGAACGATTTCAGGAGCGGGTGGAATTTTTCGGGGTAATTCTCGTGCAAAAATAGGTTCCTGTTGTCAAACCCGCCCTTGAATACCACGCCGAAGCCGTCGTTTATCTCGCGCTCGTACCAGCACGCGGACGGGAAGGTTTCGGCGATTGAGTGCGCCGTCTTTGCGCCAAGTTTGCGCTTCAGCACGAGCATGCTTTTTGTGCCCTTTTTCTCAAAAACGTAAAACAACGTGAATCCCTTGTGGCCCTCGAAATCCTGCGCGCAGAAAAGACCAGTCAGGACGAGGTACCTCCCGAAAATGTCAGATATGGCTGCCTTGAACCCATCCTCTGAGATGTCCAAGTACGCCTCCCCCGAGCAACCTTCGGTGATGTCACTTGCAGCGATCTCTTGTTTTAACACGCTGGCCATCTCCTTTAACATGTTTTCCATTGTGGTTATGTTGCCATTTTATGGCTTAGCCCCTATAAAGCCAAGCTCGGTTGTGATTGTGTCAAGCATACTCCTCAAGCCGTCCGGGAAGAATATGCCGATTGCGAAAAGGATTATTATCAGGGCTATTATGGGGGCTTCCATGCCTGGCTGGGTATCGTATCTTTCCATATGGGCCCTGCCTTCGTCCTTGTTCGAGAAAAGCCTTATAAGGAACACCACAAGCGAGGCCGACGCCATAAGGACAAGAAGTAAAAGCGCCAGAAGAAGCGGCACCGAAAAGCTAAGCGCTTGAATGAGTATGGAAATCTTCGAGATAAACATCGGGAAGGGGGGCATCCCAGAAATGGCGGCGGCCCCGATTATCAGGCCAAGCGCTGCAAGAGGCTGCAACCTGAATACGTACTGCATCCTGTCCGCCCGGTTGCTTAGGTACTGCCGATGAAGCACGCCCGCCGAAAAAAAGAGCAGCGCCTTTGTCAGAGAATGCGCCAGTTTGTGGTATAAGACCCAGAAAACCGCGGCATGTGTCCCGATACCGATGCCTGCCAGCATCAACCCCATGTTCTCGACGCTTGAGAACGCCATTATCTTCTTGAGGTTCTTCTGGTGAAGCATGGTAAAAGCCGCGACAAATACTGTCAGCACCCCGAATGCTATCAAAAAATACGAGATTGTTTGCTCTGCGCCGGTCTGCCTCACGATAGCGTATGCCCTCAATATGCCGTAAAGGCCTATGTTCAGGACCACGCCTGAGAGGATTGCACTTACCGCCGAGGGCGCCTTGGAGTGCGCATGCGGCAGCCACGTATGGAAGGGGGCTATGCCTGCCTTTGATGCAAATCCGATAAAAACGAATATGAAGGAGAAGACGAGGGGCGTTGGCGGAAGCGATTTTGCGATTGCCATAAGCTCGTCCCAGTTCAGTGTGCCGGCCGTGCTTGCCTGCTTTGACAGTTCAAACAAAAACATCAGGCCTATGAACGAGAAAAGCATCAGTGTTGATGTTATGAGGATGTACTCCAGTGCCGCGTCTATGTTCTTTTTGGAGTTCAGTATCGCAACAAGAAGTGCCGATGCGACCGTTGTCAGTTCCGCGAATATCCAAAACAGCGCCAGGTTGTTTGACATGAACGACAGGACGGTGACTATGAGGAGTGCGTTGAACATAAGGTAAAACACGTTGATATCCCTCCTGTTGAGTTCCCCGGCGCGGACAAGGCCCTCGACGTACCCCCACGAGTACATCGCCGCAAAGAAGAACACGGTCGTTGCGATGAGAACCTCGTAAAGGCAAAGGTGGTCTATGAAGAGGTACCTGTTGCCCAAATAATAAACCGGAAGGTCGACATAAAGCAGGAGGTACGCTGCAGGGGCCAGGTAGGAAAGCGCGTGTACCATGGACAACGCCTGCATTTTGCGGTGTGACGTTGAAAATGCCAGATACGCGATTATCGCCAGCCCTATGAGGAGGGCGTAGAACAAAAAGTTCATCTTAATCCTCCCTCCGGAATATGTGCAACCGGTTGTGGAACTCCTCCATCGTCGAGTCCATCCCTGCCGCAAGTATCGTCACCAAGAGCACCATTATGATCAAATCGATTATTATCAGCACCTCTATGATGAGGGGCAGCTCCGTCAGGAACAGGCCGAAAAGCAGGACCCCGTTCTCCATCGTCAGGTATCCGATGATTTTCGTAATCACCTTTTTCCTGCTGAACGTCACGAGCATCCCCATGAGCATTAGCGACACCCCGAAAACCGCGCCAGTATATGATATTTTATCTGCGGTGAAGAGGCCGCCGATGACCCCTGAAAAGGAGTAATAGACGAAAAGGAATAAGAGTATTGTCACAAAAAGCGAGCCTGTCGGCGAAATGTAGTGAAACTCCACATCCCTGCTTATCTTGATCTGCTTTTGTATCCTTTTTATTGTGTATGGTATGAGAAGCACCTTGCTTGATAGGGTCAGCAAGGCTATGGACAAAAGCACCTCACTTGGGTGTGCAAGGTACAAAAGTAGCGCGATAAAAACCAGAAAAAGCGATTGTATGGTATATGCGAAAACCAGGGAGTGCAGGTCGCGCCTTGAAACTATAAATGCGCCTGTGACAAGCACCAGCGCAAGAAGGGCTTCAACCCATCCATCGATTAGACCTGCCGCCATCATCTGAAAACCTCCAGGAGTATTGCCAATGCCGAAAGGAAAAACGCTATCATGATAAGGTTCGGCACAAGGAAAAACCGCATCTTTGCCAAAGAGGATTCGAAAAGCCCTATGAACGCTGAGAGTGCGGCACCCTTAAGCAGGAATCCTGCCGCTGCGGATATTATGCCCGCTACCCCCATTTCGGTTGCAATGCCCCATGGGAATATGATGTTGATGAGGACGGCCATAAGAAGCGTCTGCTTCATAGCGTGCGAGAGGTCCATGAGCGCAAGGTCCCTGCCGGAATATTCAATCATCATCGCCTCGTGGATCATCGTAAGCTCGAGGTGCGTTTCCGGGTTATCAACCGGTATCCTGGCGGTCTCGACAATGAGGACGATGAAGAGGGGTATTGATATGAGCACGAGGCTCGGGTCAAACAGGTGCACTTGCCCTGCGCTCTCCCTGAACATCTCGTGCAGGTTCAGGGTATTAAATATAAACGCAAGCGCGGCAAAAACGACTATCGTTACCGGCTCGATGACTGACGAGATGCTCATCTCCCTTGAGCTTCCCATGCCGCCGAATGCGCTTCCCGCGTCAAGCCCGGACAGCGCCATGAAGAACCTCGCAGTGGCAAGCAGGTAAAGGAAAACGATAACGTTGCTTATGCCATAGGCGGCCTCTGGTATGAAAACAAGGGGCACACACAGCGCCGCTGTTGCAATGACGGTGATGTTGACGTAAGGCGCCACCCTCGTAACCCATGAAGAATCCGTGGAGTAAAGCGCCTCCTTTCTGAACAGTTTAAGCAGGTTGTAATACTGCTGCATCAGGGGTGGGCCCATTCTACCCTGCGCAAGGGCCTTGACCTTCTTGACTATGCCCATGAAAAACGGAGACACCAAGGCCGCAAATATTATGTTGATGAAACAGTATGCGATGAACGAAAGATTCATGCCAACCACCTCATCGACACAAGAAGGATTATGATGGTGATGAACGTGTAATAGAGGTACGTGTCAAGCTTCCCGTTGTGAAGCCTGTACATAACCATTGCGACCCGGCTGATGAAACCGGCGATTGGCAGGTAGATATAAACCTCGAAGAAATTAAGAAGATGTATCTCGGCGCGTCCGTCCCTGAATATAACGGAACTCCTGTCAAAGAATGTCCTGCGGTAATCCTCCCTCGTGCGGTATACGGACCGGAAGATGTTCATGATCGGCTGTGAGAACCCCGTGGCTGTATACTCGAACCAGCCGTCGCCCCTCCTTATGCCGCACCTCCATGTTTCAACATCCCTTGTCCTGTGCGACGAGACAACCCAGACTATGCCAAAAATCGCAAGGAAGGCGGCGGCCATTATCGCCCCAAGTACACCCATATCAGGTATTTGCGGGTAGTACCCTGCTTTTGAGAAGAGCCATGTCGCGGACAGGCCAAGGAAAATGCACGAGGCGGCAAGGACAGATGGCCCCAAGAGCATGTGCATGCCAACCTCGTTTGCCTTTTCAACTTTTTGAGAGCGCGGCAGCGCCAGGAAGACCGTGCCGAATGCCTTTACAAAGCAGGCCGCTGCAAGGGCGCTTGTCAGGGCAAACACCGCAAGGCAAATTATTACAAGCACCTGCATAAGGGTGTCCGTGAGGTAATGGGACTGCATCATCGATTGGAATATCAAAAGCTCGCCCACAAACCCGTTAAGCGGTGGTAGCGCCGATATCGAGGCAGCCCCGATAAAAAAAAGCAGCGCTGTTTTCGGCATCCTGTGTATGAGCCCGCCCATGTATTCGATGTTCCTTATTCCGGTTGCATTAACGACCGAGCCTGCCGTAAGGAAGAGGAGACTCTTGAATATCGCGTGATTCAGCGTGTGGAAGAGCGCGCCCAGAAGGCTAAGCATCGCAAGGTCCTCAAGATTGTTAAGCGAGAATATGATGTAAAGGCCGAATCCTATCATTATGATGCCTATGTTCTCTATGCTGCTGAAGGCCAGAAGCCGTTTTATGTCATGCTCCTTCATTGCATATATTATACCAAGTATCGCCGATAAGGTTCCCGCAACCAGTATCAGGACGCCCCACCATAGCTGCGGCTCAAGGACGAAGATAACGAACCTCATCAGGCCGTATACCGCCACCTTGATCATGACGCCAGACATGAGGGCTGATATGTTCGACGGGCTTGCCGGGTGCGCGTAAGGCAGCCATTTGTGAAATGGTACCACCCCTGCCTTTATTGAAAAGCCGAGGAACAGGCACAAGAACACCGGCGCCATGATGGCGGGATCAATGCTCGCGGCGGAAATGTCAAAAGACCCGCTTGACAGGTAAAGCATGAAGAACCCGGTGAACAAAAAAACCCCGCTGAGCTGTGTCATTATGAAATAGAAGATGCCTGCCTTGCGGGTTTCCTCGTTCTCATAGGCGAACATCACCAGAAGGAATGATGTAAGGGACATCGTTTCCCAGAAAAAGAGGAATGAAAACGTATTCGCGGACGAAACCACAAGGAGCATTGATAGTATAAACAATCCCATGAGAAATACGAGGATATTGTTGCGTATGTCGTTTTTGTGGTACTCGATGTACTGGGTTGAGTAGATGGCGACGCCGAATGATACCACGGAAATAGTGAGGATGAAGAATGCTGAAAGCCGGTCTATGAAAAATGAGAAATAAAATGAGGGCAAAATCCTGTAAACCGTCATAGAGACCTCCTGGTTTTCGTATATCACGTCAGATGCAAAAACAAAGAGCAGGGATGCCGAAATCGCCATAAGGGCCAGGGATAACCTTCTTTGGTTTTTCCCCCCGCGAAAGAATATTGCGGGTGCAACCGCGCCAAAAAAAAGTAAAAGCAACCCAATGTAGAATAGTACAGTAAGCATTTGCGTCACCAGATATTTATCCGCGGACAAGAATTTCGCTTTCAGCGAATTTGTGTCCTATTAGAAAGCCATGCTTTCTAATACGGACAATAAAGACGCCGTTTAACGGCAAAAGAAGCAGGAGATGGCCGGCACTTCCCGGGAATCCGGAATGCGCCGTGTCGGTTTCACTTGCGTAAAATGATTGTTTTTCCATTTGGCAATTAGCTTGTTGGGGTGTATCTGTGAGTGCATCCAGCTACCTAATCATAAGGTATTCTGTTTTTAAATATCGGCTATTTTCACCGCATTATTTATGCCCCCGCCAATTATTCATGTGGTGGTCAAAATGAGTAGGCTGTCAGAGTTTATGGAATTTTTGAAGGAGTACAAGGTGGTGGCGCTGGCGGTTGCGTTTATAATGGGTGTGGCGGGGNCTGCACTTGTGAAATCGTTGGTGGAAAACATTATCATGCCATGTGTAACGCTATTTATACCCGGCGGTGCGTGGAAAACCGCAACATTCTCTTTAGGGCCCGTGGTTATCGGCCGGGGCGCCTTTCTGGGGGAGCTGATTAACTTTGTGATCATCGCGTTTGTCGTGTTTATGATTGCAAAGCAGGTCATGAAAGAGGAGAAGGTAGCCAAAAAATAGGTTGTTTTCCGCATGGCACGGGGTGATTTTACCCGGTTTTTTCTGGCCCTCTGGTTTTACCTCCGGAATGCCAATTATCATCATTCAGGAATGTATATTTATACTTTAAGTCAAATGTAATTAACATAAAATAGATTCTACGTTAAGTTAACATGGCAAAAATCAGGGAAGTTTTGCAGGAATTAAACCCGTGGTGGAAAGGAAAATTCATACTGGAGTTTAAAGAAAGGCAGATATACAAAGAACTTCAGGAATTTATGCCAATGCCCCAGATGATAGCGATTACCGGTTTGAGGCGGGTGGGGAAAACAACGCTGATGCGCAAGATTATAGACGATGAATTGAAAAGGGGTTTTGATCCAAAAAGCATAATGTACTTTTCATTTGATGAGTTCAAAGATGTGGAAGTCCGGGAAGTAATCCGGGAATACGAGGATTTGACGCAAAGGCGCATCCAAGACGGCAAATATCTGCTCCTGCTTGATGAGATACAAAAATTGAGCGACTGGGAAAACCAGATTAAGGGGGTATACGATACATTCGGAAAAAATGTTAAGATAATCCTCTCAGGTTCCGAGTCGTTGTTTATAAAAAACAGGTCTAAAGAAACACTTGCCGGAAGGATATTTATGTTCGAGGTTGAGCCGCTCTCATTCAAAGAGTTTCTATATTTTAAGGGTGTCGATTTTGAGCCGATAGGTGTCTATGAGGGGGAACTGCTAACCTTATTCAATGAGTTTACATTGACGCTTGGTTTTCCTGAGATGGTTGGTATAAGCGAGAAAAGGATAATAGAAAGGTACGTCAAAGAGAGCATAGTGGAGCGGGTCGTTTACAAGGACATACAAAAATTGTTCGGGATTAAAGACGTATCTGTGATAGAATCGCTTTTGAATATCCTCATGGACGAACCGGGGCAGATCATAGAAATGTCCGGACTTGCAAGTGAATTGAATATCTCCCGGCAGACGCTTTCAAATTACATGACTTATCTGGAAGAATCGTTTCTTGTCAGGAAATTATATAACTTTTCAAGGAACCGAAGAAAGACTGGAAGAAAGTTAAAGAGGTATTATCCCGCAGTGATTTCGGTTGACCTTTTGTTCAGGGATGACGACCTTTCTAAATCAAGGGTATTTGAGTGGAATGTAGTCAATCAGTTGAACGGCGAATTTTTCTGGAGGGATTCTTACAAGAACGAGGTTGACGTAATCCTGCCGGGCGAAAATCCGATGCCCGTTGAAATCAAATACGGCAAACTGGACATGAAGGGGTTGAAAAGATTCATGGATAAGTTCGG
Organism: Candidatus Altarchaeales archaeon IMC4; assembly: GCA_001742785.1. Classification (GTDB taxonomy): domain Archaea; phylum Altiarchaeota; class Altiarchaeia; order IMC4; family IMC4; genus IMC4. The sequence goes on along the minus strand of MCBF01000001.1, from coordinate 501,410 downwards.
GGTGGGCAAGGGTTATATAATCTCATACAATCGACAGGAAGAGCACAAGATAAACGGGAGGGTAATCCGTGTGGTGCCGGCGTTTAAGTTTTTGTTGAGCCAAGATAATTACGATGCAAAATAGAAACATCCATAATGAACCTACTCAAATAAAATTACACATACCTATAGGTAAGATCGTTCTTGCCCTCGGCCCCGAGATGAATAGCACCGCGTGCCTTCTGAAAGACGGCGAGGCGTATGTTACACCGCCCGTCGGAAGCACCGAAAACCTGCAAAACATGGAGCGCCTTAAGGATTCCATCGGGTGCCTGCTTGATGCCGCGGGCACGAAATACGAGGACATCGATATTATCGCCTGCGACATGCACCCTCGTTTCAACACCACAAGACTGGCGGAAGGGCTTTCTGAAAAATTCGATATACCCCAGGTTTCCATCCAGCACCATCACGCGCACATCGCTTCGGTCATGGCGGAGCACGGATTGGATGAGATCGTAGGCATTGCGGCAGACGGGGTTGGGTACGGCACGGACAGCGCTATATGGGGTGGGGAGGTCCTGGTCTGCAGGGGGGAAAAATTCAAAAGGGCCGGCCACCTGAAAGAGCAGTTTATGCCAGGGGGTGATATGGCGACGAGGTTTCCCCTGCGGATGCTTGCCGGGATCTTGCACGGCAGGGATGATTTGAGGGAGATTCTGCTTGGCTATAAGGGCCATTTCCTGCACGGAGAAAAAGAGATTGATGTGGTTCTGGGGCAACTTGAAAAAAACATAAACGTTGCGAAAACAACTTCTTGCGGCAGGGTTCTCGACTGCCTGTCCGCGCTTCTTGGCATCTGTTTCGAGAGGACATACGAGGGCGAGCCTGCAATTAAGCTCGAAGGCACCGCCTTGTCAGGGAAGGCAAATTTTGATCTCCCAGTTATCGTAAGAAGGGGGGTTCTGGACACAACCCAGATAGTTGAAACTGCGCTGGAACTTAAAAATGCAGGAAATAAAATCGAAGACATCGCGGCATCGGCGCAGAAGGCGCTGGCAGACGGGCTTTCGGAAATTGCCGTAGGTATTGCGCGGGGGGAAGGCATAAAAAAAGTTGGCATGTCAGGCGGCGTTGCATATAACAAGGCGATTGTCGGGTACATCGGGAAGAACGTGGAAAAAGCAGGTTTGAAATTCGTTACAAATTCGAGGGTTCCCTGCGGAGACGGCGGGGTTTCGCTCGGGCAGGCGCTTGTCGGGGCTTTTCTAAAATAGTTTTAACTGTACATATGATATTACTTAGTATGGATAAGCATGGTATAATTGTTTTGTGTGCTATCGGGTTACTTATCGGGTTTGGTTTTGCATATCTTATTCTAAAGGATAATGTGGTCTGTAACGAACCGTATATACAGGTCGGAACTTCTTGCTGTTTGGACGTAAACGGTGATAAAATCTGTGATTCCCCTGAGGGAACTCCGACGAGTTCAACTGCTACGATAAGAACGATACCTAAGGGGGGTAAATATACTGTCTCCAGAGTGGTAGACGGGGATACTGTAGAACTAGGAGATAGTGAAAAGGTCAGGTTGCTTGGCATCAATACGCCGGAGGTGGGTCAGCCGTATTACGAAGACGCAAAAAACAGATTAAAAGAACTTGTCGAGGGCAAAACGGTAACCCTGGAGAGCGACATAAATGACAAAGACCAATATGGCAGGTCGCTCAGATACGTCTATGTTAATGATGTATTTGTGAATGTCAAATTAGTCGAGGAAGGATACGCCAATGTCTATATACTACCTCCAAATACGAAGCATGAGGATGAGTTAATGTCTGCTTGGAAAACCTGCTTAAAGAAAAAAGTAAATTTATGCGAACCATCAGAGGGCTACTGCGATGATAGGTGCATAGGCATATTAAACTTTAATTGGAATGCCGAAGGCAATGATTGCGATAATCTAAATGATGAATATGTTAAATTCAGGAATAGTTGTCTTTATCCGTGTGATCTGACGGATTGGACTATCAAGGATGAAGGGAATCATGTTTATAAATTTCCAAAGTTTACCCTTGGGGAAGAAGCCGATGTAACGCTCTACACCGGGTCTGGTATCAACACAGGGACAAAATTGTACTGGGGAAACATTGGAAGAATGGCGTGTAATGCTATCTGGAATAATGGCGGAGGGGATACTTTGTATCTAAGGGACGCGGCTAACAAGTTGATTATAGAGTACAATTATGCAGGTTACGAATAGTTTTAGATTTTACAAATTCAGGGGTTTCGCTCGGACAGGCGCTTGTCGGGAGTTATTCTTGATTTTTCCGGCCAGCTCAACCGCCCTTTTCGCGACCTTCTCCACCATAGGCTTTACCTCACCCGAAAGTTCAAGGGTCGGCTTGATCTCCTTTGGCTCGCAGCCGATCACGTATATCTTCTTGGGCAGCTGATTTATCGCCTTTGCAAAGAGGAGCATCTCCTCAAGCCCGGACTCGTGAAGCGAGAAGGAAAACAAATCCTCCAAGGGATTCATATCGTCGCGTATCTCATCGGCGTTTATCTCAAACTCGTGTATTGTCCCCGGTTTGCTTTTCTTTCTTACCGCATCCACAAAAATAACCGCTTTGTAATCCCCCAGGAAATTTGCCATCGACAAACTCGCGGTGCTGTAGTCGCCGGTTTCTACACCCCCTGGAAGTTTTATGTTCTTCTCAATGTATTCCAGAACGTGCTGGGCAAATCCGTCGTCGCCCATGATTCGGTTGCCGATTGCGCAGATTAGGACGGCATCTGTTACCATGATAATAATCAGAAAAAAGAGAAAAAATAAAAAAATAAGACCCGCTCAGCACTGGCAGCCGAGCGTTTCCTTGTTTTTCAGAACGCCTTTCCCGTCGTAGGTGTGTATCGCGCACGCAAGGCATGGGTCGAATCCCCTTATCACCCTCACCACGTCAAGGCCGTCGAGTGTTCCCTTCTCGGTTATCGGGGTCCCGATTATCGCCTCTTCGTACGGGCCGGGCTCTTCGTTCGGCCCTCTCGGGGATGCGTTCCAGGTGGTCGGCGCGATTATTTGGTACTTCTGCACCTTTCCGTCTTTCATTATGCACCAGTGCGCAACCGCGCCCCTCATCGCCTCGTTCAAACCGCAGCCCACGCCGTCCTTCGGCCGCTCGTATTTGGTCCAGACTTTTGTGTTGCCTGCCTTGACCGCGCCAAGGGCCACAAGCAGCTGGTTGTATGCCACGTGCGCCGTGTACGCATGGAAATACGCCCTTGCCCTGATACGCTCAAGCGTGTTTATTTTCGAGGGGATTTTCCATTCGAATTCCATCTCCCCGGGAACCCTTGCACCCATTATCTTCGAGTTCGGAAGCGTGAACTTCAAACTCTTGCCTGTCGAGGCATCCACCTTCTTCGACTTCGCCGTCGTGTACATCCTGGCTACCGGCCCGACCTCGACGACATGCGTTTTGCCCTTGGAATCCGCCCACCTTGGCGCCTTAAGCCACGTGTATTTCCCGCCCCAGTTTTTTGCAGGGCCCGGCTTTGCAATCGTTTGCTCGTTCCATGGATGGTTTTTATCCAGCGCGTTGCCTGCCGGGTCGGTCTTCATGTCCAGCGCGCTCCAATCCTCGTAGTACGAGTGGTTAACGTATTCCCTGACGCCGAGGTTGATTTCGATGAGGTCGTTCGTAACTATCTCTCCGTCGATGACGACGCCGGGGGTAACTGCCCTTTTAATCCCCCAAGTACCCATGTCCTCGTACTGCGCATTGTATGCGCTAAGGTCCTCGTAGCAGCCCATCGCCATCATGTTCGGTGCCCTGACCCCGTTTTCGCCGTAGTAGGGCATCATGAAGTTGATGAGGTCGTCGAAAAGCGGCACGAACTCCTTGCTGAATGCGACATGCTGGAACAACATGCTGGCGTACTGCTCTAGGTCGCTTGCCCTTATGGTCTTTCCGATCCCGCCGGGGACGAACGAATTCACGTGCGGGTGCTTTCCTGCCAGAAGCGATGCCATCTTCCGCCCGAGCTTCGACATCCCAAGCGCCCTAAGCCATATCGAGCCGGTTATCGGGTTCAGCCCTTCCGCGATGTCGCCGATGGTTGCGTACCCGTGAAGGCCTGCATGCTCCGCCTTTGTAACCCTCGCCCTTGTAAGGACGTCCGGCGCGTACTTGCCGAGAATCTGTGCCGAATAATCCGGGCCCTCGAGGATTGCGCATCCGAGAGGCGAGTCGTAAAGTTCCTCGGACATCAGCGTGAAGTTCCGAAGCGCGATGCCGACCGGCGGCGGGGAAACGTTATAGGTCATGTCAATACACTGCGCGCTTGCGGTTGCGTGCGGAAGCGGGCAGACCCCGCAAATCCTCTGGGTTATCCAGATGGCGTCGGCCGGCTCCCTGCCCTTTAGTATCCTCTCGAATCCGCGGAACATGGTTCCGTAGGAATGCGCGTCCGTGTATTTTTTGCCGTCATTGTCCGCAGTGGCGTGTACCGCCAAGTGCCCTTCAATCCTTGTCAGCGGTTCTATCGTTATTTCCTTTCCCTGAGTTTTAGTTTTTGCAGCCATTGTTTATCTCCTAGATCTTCCTCGGGCTTAGCCTGCCAAGCACAGCCGATATCTTGCCGACAACATCCTTTATTGTTTCGCTCGTATACGCCGATGCGGGTGCCTTTCTCAAAAACGGCCCGAAGGGCTCGTCAGGGAATTCCGGCTCGGTGCACCCGATGCAGATCCCGCCGACCGTTGGGCATCCGCCGACGCCCTCCACGAACCCGCGCCTTGGCACGTCGCAGTGTGATATCGGGCCCTTGCAGCCCAAAAGCCCCATGCACCCGGCATCGCCGAATTCCTTCGAGTAGTCCCCTTCGCAGTAATGACCGGCCCTCGGGCAGGTCTCGTGAGCCTTCTCGCCGTAAAGGAACTTTGGCCGGTTGTGCTCGTCAAGTTCCGGGACGGGAAGCACACCCCTTGCCGTGAGAACCAGGTGGCCAAGTGCCTCGATCATGTACTCGCCGTGCGGCGGGCACCCCGATATGTTGATCACAGGAAGGCCTAATGCGCTTTTATAGTCCTTACCTAAAAATTCAAGCACGCCCTTCGAGCCAGTCGGATTTGGCGTTCCGTGCGGTATGCCCCCGAAGGAAGCACACGTTCCGACCGCTACGACCGCGCCCGCCCTTTTGGCAAGCGTCGGAAGCACGTCGTTTAGTGTTATCATCTTCCCGTCGATCTCCCCTATGCCGCAGAAATAGCCGCCGCTTGACTTTGCATTGTCTTCATCGGGAACGGACCCCTCGACCACCAGCACGAACGGGTCGTATTTCCCGTTTTCTGCGTCCTTTAAAACCTTTGTCGCTTCCTCCCCCCACGACAACATCAGCGTCGAGTGGTATACCAGATTTATACCCTCGATATGCGGCATGAATCCGGTCAAAACATCGACGATGCTCGGGTGCGTCCCTCCGGTAAGCGAAATAGTGCACCCCGTGCATGCCTGTCCCTGCAGCCATATAATGTTCAGTTTGTCAGCCATTTTTTTAGAAGCTCGGTATATTAATCATTAATTATTATATATAAATGCATGCCCAGATGCGCCATATGGGCTCTGCCGGACAATTGGTTTTTGTGCCGCGCTAAAAAGATTTGCGCGCTGTTGATGCCGCTGTCCAATCCAGTAACTTATAGCCCTCAACCAAACAGAACCCTCCCGATCGCCCGGAGTTTTTCGGCCCCCTTTATCTCATCGGCCGACATCGGGATTTCCGTTATTTCCGGCGCGGCTTCGGAGAGTTCCCTTATGTATTTTTCCTGCATCTTCATGCGCCTTTTATGAAAATCGCAGTCCGGCTTTTTTATGACGTTGTTGATTATCAGGTGCTTCACATTTATCCCGAAATCCTTTAATTCTTCGATTGTCCTTTTTGTCTGGCTGACGCCCAAAAATTCAGGGATTGTAACTGCGATGTAGCCGACCGTTTTATCGTCTTTCACGAAAGCGGCGGTTTCTTCGGCTAACTTTTTCCAGCCCTCGATTATCCCGAAAACCGGCTTTTTCTTTTTGCTTCCGAGTCCCTTTACGCGCTCCATGTAGTTGAACGCCTTCATGTACACCCCGCTTGCCTCCTCAAGGTGCCCGATAAATTTCGATGGAAAATTCAAAAGCCTCATCGTATGCCCCGCAGGCGCTGTATCCCAGACGATGCGGTCGTACCTGCCCTCCCTGAAAATCCCGTGTATGTAGTCGAGCATGAACTCCTCGTCTATGCCCGGCGCGCCGCCGATATAGTCCACGATGTCGTAATCGACGTCGAAAAATGATGAGATGACATCGTAGATTTCTGGCCCGAACTTTTCCTTCCACCTGCGGAGGACCTCGTCAAAGCTGAGCTCGATGGCGTAAAGGTTTTCGGTGATTTCCGTCTCCCTGTCCCCGACATCTTTGCCGAATATGTCCGAAAGCGACGGCGCGGGGTCTGTCGAGATTATAAGCGTTTTTTCCCCATGCGATGCGAAATGCAGGGCGGTTGCGGCCGACATCGTTGTTTTTCCGACCCCTCCCTTGCCGACGAACATTACTACATTCTGCCTGATTTCCATTGGTTATTTATCGCAATGAATAATGATTAACATAGTATCCCAAAATGCTCTCTATCAGCAACCTGAAGGTTTCCGTTTCCGGCAAGGAGATACTGCACGGCGTGAACCTCGAAATCCCGGAGGGCGAGACCTGGACGATGTTCGGCCCAAACGGCTCGGGGAAAACGACGCTGATGATGGCGATTTCGGGCATGCCCGGCTACAGCGTAACCTCCGGCGGCATAACTTTTCTTGGCAAGGACATAACAAAACTCGCCATGGACGGGCGGGCAAAATTAGGCATAGGCACCGGGTTCCAGCAGCCCCCCGAGATAACCGGCGTAAAACTGCGGGACATGATAAGGATATGCTCCGGGAAAGGCCCGAAAGAGGACCTGTCGAAAGACGAACGGAAACTCGTTGAGAAGCTCCGACTCAGTGAATTTCTTGACCGCGACATAAACGCAGGGTTCTCTGGAGGCGAAAAAAAGCGCGCCGAGATACTGCAGCTGCTTTTTATGAAGCCGAAACTCCTGCTACTGGACGAACCGGACTCCGGCGTTGACATAGAAAGCCTGAGGCTGATTGCGGGCGAGGTGCAAAACTACATCGAGAAAAGCGGGGCTTCTGCCTTGATAATAACCCACCAGGGCGAGGTGCTTGACTACCTCAAGAGCGAAAAGGGGTGCGTCATGGTCGACGGGAGGATACACTGCATAAAGAACCCAAAGCAGGTGCTCGACGAGATACGCACGGTCGGGTACCAAAAGTGCATAGCGTGCCACAAGATGGCGTAGAATTGCAAATGCAAAAGGTAAAGTGAAAAATCATAATGTTCACACAACATCGGAATTTAACGAAGTCGCGCGAAGTGCGATTTGGGTGGAGAAACCTGCAAGGTTTTGGAACCGTTAAATTCCTGTTAGTTTCCCTCGATAGAGGTTGGAGTTTAGTGCAACATTCGGACGAAGTCCGAAAAATCCAAAGTTTTGGGTTTAGAGCCGCCGAAGTATTTAAATAATAGATTAAACTATCTAAATTATATGGCAGAAAAAAGGATTCAGAAATGGTTTCCATATATAGCAATATTTTTAATAGTTGTAGCTTTTCTCTATTTAAATCATAAGATTGATAATCTCGATTTAATCAAAGAGGAGAAGATTGTTATGACTAATAATTTTTCAGAAATAGTGGAAAAGGTAAAACCTGCAGTTGTATGGATTATAGCAGAAACTGAACTTACAAATGTCCCATTTATGGGTGGAGAATATTTAGTCCAAGATAATAAAGTAGTTTCTTCGGGAACTGGTTTTTTTGTAAGTGAAGATGGATATATTTTAACTGCAGAGCATGTAGTGCATGAAGCTAAAGATAAAATTATTGTCAGTGTTTTCGATGGGAATAACTTTAAACAATATAATGCTACAACCATTTCAATAGATAACAACGCAGATGTTGCTCTAATAAAAGTTGAAGGTAAAAACTTTCAATATTTAGAGTTGGCAGAAAAAGAAGAACTGACGGATGGAATGGACATTGGATTTATTGGATATCCTCTTGAATTTAGGTATCCACTTACTCATAAAGGAGTGTTATCTGGCAGGTGTTTGTATAAACATACTGGAAAAGAAGAATCAGTTAATGTTTTTATGATTAATGCGTTTGTTAATAGAGGGAATAGTGGTGGGCCATTATTTTCAGGGGTGGATGGAAAAGTTATAGGGGTAATTAACGCAAGAGCAAATCATATAGATGAAAGAAGATTCATTAAATTACCTTCAGACTATTCCCCTATTGCGACCTTTGGAGGAGTTGATCCAATTAGACTATCCGTTGAAACTTATAATGAAAACTTAAGATATATTGGTGAAGTATCTCAAGTAGGAATTGGCTTTTCTTCTTCAATAGATTATGGTAAAGGACTTCTAAAGGCGGCTCGTTAAAAACCCAAAATTGAAACTAACACGCGTTTTGCGAACAGCAAAACGGTGTCCTCGTATCCCTACGAGGGATACGGGACATCGATTCCTTCGAGGAATCGCTTGTCCCGTGAATCTTCGATTCACGAGGAAGCCACGAAGACACAAAGGAAAAAAATACAAATAATTCTTTGCGGCTCTGTGTGAGAAAAACCTATACCTTATAAGACAATGAAAAATGCAAAATGATAATGTTACGATGAAAAAAGTAAACTCACTAACCGAAATACCCCACGAAATCCTTGAGGAGGCGATGAAGGCGGGTATAGACAAGGAGGAGGGCAGAGCCGGCTCTTTTTTCCACATTGACCACTCGACAGTTATGAGCAAGGTGAATGAAAAATTCGAGGGGAAAATCGAGGTAATGGACATAAAAGACGCCCTTGGGAAATACGGGTGGCTCGAGGATTACCGCTGGCATCTTGTGGACAAGAACAAGGACGAGTACACGAGGGCCGCGGATCGGGAGTTCAGCGGAGGCTACTTCCTGAGGATACTGAAGGGCGCGAAAGTGGAACTTCCGCTTCAGTCCTGCTTGTTCATATCGGAAAAGGGTTTGAAACAGAGGGTCCACAACATAGTGATCGCAGAAGAGGGGTCCGAGGCGTCGATCATAACCGGCTGCGCACTGCATAAAGAATCATCGGGGGAGCATGTCGGCATTTCCGAGTTCTTTGTAAAAAAAGGAGCGAAACTGAACTTCACGATGATCCACAACTGGTCCGAGGAAACCGTTGTAAGGCCGAGAAGCGCCGCGCTGGTAGATGACGGTGCAACGTTCGTCTCCAACTATATCTGCATGAATCCCGTCAAAGACCTGCAGATGTACCCGAAAGCGTTCTGCAAGGGCGTGGGTTCGACCGCCAGTTTCAACAGCATCATTTACGCAAAAGACGGCTCGAAAATAGACGTCGGCTCCGCTGTCGAGCTTTCGGGCAAGAACAGCAGGGCGGAGATCGTATCAAGGACTATGGTCTCTGGCGATTCTCAAATTATCGCACGCGGGATGCTCGAGGGGATAGAGTCCCCGGCGAAGGGCCACCTTGAGTGCAGGGGGCTGATTTTAGATGATAATTCGCGTATTCACGCAATCCCCGAGATTATCGGAAGCAAAAAGGACATAGAACTGTCGCACGAGGCGGCGGTCGGGAAGATTGCGGAAAAGGAGATAACATACCTTATGTCGCGCGGGTTGAGCCATGACGAGGCGATGTCCACGATTGTCAGGGGCTTCATGGACGTGGGAATAATGGGGCTTTCGAAGCGTGTAACTGTTTAGCTATTTATTAGGGCGAAGTCCTAATAAATCCATGTGGCTGGTTGGTTTTGTAGGGTGTAATGTGGCATTACACAATGACATCTTTTGATAATCTGCTGGAGGAGGTATGCCCCAAATGCAGACCATTACTTGAAGTGGTTTTGCGGGAGAACGCCGAACTAAAGAAACGCGTTTCCAATCTGGAGTATCAGCCAAAGCATCAAAAGCGAAGGCCGAAGAAGCCCGGTCGTAAAGAAGGCCACGAGGGAACCACCAGAGAGACACCCAAGCCGGATGAAACCATCAGTTGGGAACTCGATAACTGTACGAAATGCGGGGCCGTTGTTCCACAGGCGCGCCGCGTATATGCACGTATCGTAGAGCGCATTGTCCCTGCCCGGAGGGTTGTAACCGAGTATCTCGTTCACGAGTACGAATGTCCAAGTTGTCACGAAATCGTCCACAAGCAGGTACCTGCAATCGGGAGATTCGACTACAACGTGCATCTGATGGCAAGTTACTTGCGGCACAAACAGCGCATGCCCATAAGGGGCGTGGCAGAAACCATGAGTGATCTCTGCGGGCTGGAGATAACACCCGCCACGGTAAAGGATCTTACAGAGCGCACCGCAGGTGCATTTGAGCCGTTGTATGGTGAAATCCACAGGCATGTGAAAAACAGCAAGGTTGTTCACGGAGACGAGACCGGATGGCGGCTGAATGGCGTGAATCAGTGGCTATGGGTCTTCGCCTCTCAAGATCACGCTGCATTCCACGTTGACCCGTCCCGGGGGAGGAAGGTAGTTGACGACTTCATGAGTGGGTTTGACGGCACGTTCGTATCCGACGGGTGGTGCGCATATAACCACTTTGAGAAGCACCAGCAGTGCTGGGCGCACGTCTTGAGGAACAGCCACAAGTTGGTCGACACGCGAACCGCAAAAAAGCGGTTCGGTGTCCTGAATTCCAACGGAATTCATGATAAGGGATACTATGGAGCAAGACCCTTACATGAAGGCCTGAAGGGATTATATCATGATGCTGTTGAAGGGTCTGCATGCCGCGGCGAATTGATGAAGCGTTTAGATGGTTTATGTGAGGTAAAGAGGGCGGGCAAGGATGTCAAAAAGTTGATTGCGTGGCTGGGCAAGAACAGGGAAAAATTATTCGTGTTCATGTATAATCCAGTTGTTCCACCGGATAACAACCATGCAGAACGTCTGCTGAGGCACCCTGTTGTAGCGAGGAAAATATTTGGCGGACATCGCTCGGAGAAAGGGATGCGTATGTTCGCGATAATGGCCAGCGTGATGGCGACATGGAAATTGCAGGGTAAGAGTTTCAT
>MCBF01000001.1:483880-490154 GCA_001742785.1 Candidatus Altarchaeales archaeon IMC4 | reverse complement strand
TGCCGGCGCCTTGCTCGCCAAGAAAACCAAGCACGCCCGCCCATACGCCCCGGACAAGCTCGTTTCGCTCGAACTGCGAGTCCGAAATTACCTCGAAGGCGATGTAGCGGTTTTTTTCCCGAAGCGTCGGCAGAAGCGGTTTTGGCATTTTATTTTTTGGAAATCGCATCCATGGTTTAATTGATTTGGGTTTTATAGATAAAGATTATTTCTCAAGGACAACGATGCTCTCCCTCGCAGGCCTGTCCTTCGTGATCCCGTGGACGTCGCACCAGCGCACGTTTGCGACCAATATCTCCTTTACCTCGAAGCCCATCTTCTGCCCAAGCTCGGCAAGTATCAGGTCTACGTCAATGGTCGTACCTGGCAGGCACGCGTTGCCTACGACCAAAGCGAACTTGCCGCCCTTCTTTAGGCCGCCGTGGACTTTCTTCATGACCTGGTTCATATCTGCAAAATAGTCGCCCACGATCTCCGGGCTTTTCGTCAGGGGGTCGTTTATGTTCTCAAGCGTTTGCCGCAGGAGTTCCGAGTCAACGGTTTTCCCGCGGCTTTCCGCCCCGATGTGCGAGCGCAGCGACATCTTTCGAAGCTGCGAAATCTCGTCGCGGTCAAGAAGGAGGGCAAGCTCAAGCCCGTAAAGTTTGGTGTAGTCTATGTAGTTCAGGTACGGCGGGGAGGTTATGCAGGCGTCAACCTTTTCATCTGGTTCGAAACTTCTGGCATCACCTAAGTACGCTTTGGCAAAACAGTCGTGATGCTGCATTTTTTTGACATCGCGGAACATGCGTTTGAGTTTGTTCTTGAAAAGGTACCGGACCGGCGCTAAGTGTTTTTTCTTGACAATCCTAATCACCCCTCCGTCGCGCTTTGCGTTGCTTGCCTGCAGAACGATGCTCAAAAGCGCAAGCATCATGAAGTTTCGTATCTTCTCGTCCTCGACCCAGATTATCTTTTCCTTGAAAAACAAAAGGTCATTCCTCGCATATCTTGAAAATGCGCGGTTTATGTCTATGAATCCGGGGTCCACCCACTTGAGCGAGGTCTCGCCGAACTTGAAGGAGTTTATCCTCCGTATCTCCTCGGCCAATTTTTCGACGTCGTAATCCTGCTGGAGTTTTGTGTTCGAGACAAATGCGCCAAGGGGAAGTATCTCACAGCCAATGGAATTGTACTCCCTTTGCATGCATGCCAAAAGCGTGTTGCCTGTGCCGCAGAACGGGTCAAAGACGGTGCCGCCTTCGGGGACGCCCATCTCGTCGAGAAGCTTCCAGACAAGCTCCCTTGCGAAGCCCTCCTTGTAGTAGAACCAACTGTATAAAGGCTCCTTCTTGTTCTCGACAAACGTTACAAGCCTCTGGTAGTCCGGGCGCTTAACAAGGAGGTCCGTGTATGCCCCGCCGTCGGGTATCGACAAGTCGAACAGATCGCGTTTCATCTTCCGGCCACAATGTGCGTATCAATGCTAATCAAATGAACAGTCCTGCCCCATTTTAGGTCGTTTTTCGGGGGGTTCCCAAGGTGCGCGGTGACCTGCTGCTTTGTCTGGTTTTTAAATCGATTCGGGTTCATAGTCCTTCTTGTTTGTTTTATAAATATAGAAGGACAAGTTATAATCCTGATTTACGAACGATTAAAATGGTACAATATCACGGCAGGATAACGAGGGCGGGCAAGAAGAGGAGTTACGCGATGGGCGGGGAGTTCCCCGACACCAAGGTCGGAGAGACTAAAAAGAAAACAATAAGGGAGCGCTCGGGAAGTATAAAGGAAAAGATGGTTTATGCGCAGTACGCAAACGTCATGTTCAAGAATGGCGCAAAGCCCAAGAAGTGCAAGATCGTTTCAATGGTTTCAAACCCGGTAAGCGCGGATTTGACAAGGCGTAAGGTAATAACCCGCGGCGCGGTTATCGAAGTGGACGACGGCGGGAAAAACTTCAAGGCGAAGGTTACCTCGAGGCCGGGGCAAGTCGGCGCGATAAGTGCGGTGGAGCAATAACATCTGTTTTAATTTAAGGATGTATTCTTAGAATTAACCGGTGTTCTAAATGAAAGATGTCCGGTTGACAATCGTGGGTTTCGGCGCCATCGGGCGGGGGTTTGCGAAGGTGCTCTGCGAAAAGCACGCATTTATCGCAAAAAACCACGGCGTCAATCTTCGGGTTTCGGCAATATGCGAGGTCAACGGGTGTCTGGTTAACGAAAGAGGCATTGACATAGGTTCTGCGTTAAAACCAAAAAATATTTCTTTGCACAAAGATTTCAGGGATTCGAAAACTATTGATGTAATCAAGAATGTTGATGCGGACATAGTCCTCGAGCTCACGCCCGGAAACATAAAGACCGGGCAGCCGGGGATTGCTCACATGCTGGCTGCGCTCTCAAGCGGAAAGCACGTGGTGACCTCGAACAAAGCGCCGCTGGCCTTGAACTTCAAAAAACTCTCGGATGCGGCAAAGGACAGCGGCAGGCAGCTGAAATACGAGGCGACCGTCGGCGGGGCGATGCCCCTGATAAACCTGTACAAGAAGACGATGCAGATAAACGAGATAAACTCGATTTACGGAATTCTAAACGGGACCTGCAACTATGTCCTGACAAAGATGGAAAAAGAGGCAGTCGGCATGGGCATAGCGCTTGCCGAGGCGCAGGAGCTTGGGTACGCGGAGACCGACCCGACCTATGACATAAACGGCACTGACACCGCGGCAAAGATCGCAATCCTTGCAAACTCGCTGATGGGCGCGGACGTTTCATTCAAGGACATCTCGGTCGAGGGCATCGAAGACGTTACCCAAAGCGCGATTGAGCTTGCAAGAAAGCACGGCCACGTGATAAAACTCATCGGAGATGCGAAAGAGCTGTCAGTGGCACCGCTGCTTATCCCCTTCAACCACTCGCTGAACGTCGCAGGGACGCTCAACGCAGTCATGTTCGACACCGACATAGCCAAGAGGATAACGGTCGTCGGGCACGGGGCAGGGGCGCAGGAGACATCAAGTTCGCTGTTCTCTGACGTCCTGGATATAGCGAATCGCATAAATAATGGAACTTTTATCTAAATGCGATTCGATATAATGATTTTGCAGTGGCAAAATCAGTACACGTGAAACACTATGTGTTTCAGTGTCCCGCGAATCGAAAGATTCGCGTGGATACCAAAACCCAAAGGGTTTTGCTTATATTCAAGTGCAAAAAATTCAAATTAAAAAGTTCCAAAATTTTTGCACTTGCATATATTGCGGCAGACAAATCCGGTTAATCGCCTTTTATTTAGCCAAACCCAATTTGTTACATGGAACTTTTCGCCGTAATCAAGGTGGCATCGCTCGTGGCTGCCGCAGTACTTGTCCCGGGGTTCTTTTTGAGCCTTGGGATATTCCCAAAAAAGACGGATATAGACATAACCGAGAGGATAGGCATCAGTTTCTTCTTCGGCATGATACCATACCTCCTGCTTTATTTCGCAAACAAGAATTTCTTCACAGCGATAAATGCGGGAAGCGTCCTTGCTATGATGCTGGCAGTATCTGTTTTGGGTTTCGTCTTGTGGCAGGCGCGCAAAGAAAAATAACGCTTATGACACGGGCGTGCGCTTCTGGATGCCTACCTGCGAAAGGGTGCCTGCCTTGTCCGAATGGTACCTCTGGAACATCCTGATAACGTCCTCGTTTTGGGTTATGTTATTCTTTATCATGTACTCAAGAACCTTTTTCCTCAGAAGCAGTTCTATGTCCAGCTCCTTTTTTGTCAGCCCGCATTTTTTGGCTATTTCCTCCTTGAACATTATCGGGTATTCGGTCTGCCGTATATCATCGGTCTTCACGTTCCACAGGTAGATATCGCCCATCTGGATCGTTTCCTTTTCGATGCCCGATAGTTCGGCTACCTGCGTTACGCGCCGGCTCATTCCCCTAACCCTGTCGTAGTGGCGGTTGAGCACAATCACAAGGTCGATCAGGGGCAGCATACGTATGGGCACCGCCATCGGTTCGCTCGTGAGCCTTATCGTCGCTTCTCTGGCATTGTTTGCGTGCAGTGTGCACATCGAGCCTTTGAGCCCGATATCCATCGCGACCAAAAAGGTTTCGGCTTCCTTTCCCCTGACCTCCCCGACTATGACCCTGTCGGGCCTCATACGCAGGCTGTTTTGCAGAAGGCGGTGCATGCTGAGTTTTTCCCCTCCCTCAAGCGCCAACGGCGCCGCCTCTAGCGGCACCCAGTTTTCTACAAACTCCAGGTTTATCTCAAGCGTGTCCTCGACGCTCACTACTCGCTCGTTGTTGGGGATGAACATGCATATCGCATTAAGGAACGTCGTTTTACCGCTTCCTGCGCCCCCTGCGATTAGTATGTTCGCAGGGCATATCCCAAGCCCCTCGACGCACACCCAAAGGAACGCTGCAAGGTCCATACTTACGGTTCTTATTTTTATGAGCTCGATTATGTTATATGGTGTCTTTTTGAACTTCCTTATCGTTATGGATGCCCCCTCGGGTGAAGCCGGCGGCACTGTGATATTTATCCTGCTTCCGTCTGGCATGTGGGCGTCCAGAAGCGGGTTCTCCGCGTTAATCTTCCTGCCTGCGTGCTCGGATACCATTCTTATAAACGGCTCAAACTCGGACTCGTCTTTGTACTCTACGCTAGTTATGCACATGCCGTGTTTGCGGTGAACGACAAAAACCGGCGTGTCGAGGGAGTCGAACATTATCTCCTCGAGCCGGTCGTCCCTGATAAGCGGGCCCAGCCTTCCGTACCTGAGAAACACATGGTCTATAAGCGCCGATACGAAAACACCAATGTCCTTCGATTTGATGCCATTTTTTTGGAACTGCGACGTTAGGTATTCTGTGAGAAACACTATTTTTTCATTAGGGGTCTTGAGGTCGTTCAGTTTTTTATTTATCGCATCATAATTCTCAATCATTTTCTGGGGCTGCTGCATGACCCCCTTTTCGTATTCGGAAAATTCAGGCTCTTCAATCAGGTACATAGGCAGCGGGTCCCCCCGTACCTCGACGATCTTTACGTTGTCATAGGAGTCTATTACTCTTTGTTCCATCATTAATTGTTAATTATATCTTATGCCATCAATAAATAATGTTAATGTGGATCAGGAAAAAATAAGAAAGCAGGGTGTGGGAATCATAGAAGAGTTTTCAAGGGAGCTCGCTTCCATAGAAGAAACAGACCAGACCCACTACGTAGTGGACATGAACAGCGTAACGAGGCCCGACGGAAAACCTGTGAAAAAGGATTTCAGGAAAAAGATGGAGAAGCTCGCCCCCAAGTGGGAAGACGGGTACGTTTGCGTTTAGGTTCTTAGTACCACATTTAAATCCGCCGGAACCTAATTATTTCTAATGCTTGAAAAGGTTTTAATACTCGGGTCCGGGCCGATACAAATCGGGCAGGCCGCGGAGTTTGATTACAGCGGCAGTCAGGCGAGTTTGTCGATACGGGAAGAGGGGATAAAGACCGTCCTTGTGAACTCGAACCCCGCGACCATAATGACGGACTTTGACATAGCGGACATCGTTTACATCGAGCCGCAGACCGCCGACATAGTGAGAAAGATAATCGAAAAAGAGAACCCAGACGGGATACTGCCGACGATGGGCGGCCAGACCGGCCTGAACCTTGCCTTCGAACTTGATGTTATGGGGGTATTGAAGGATAACGGCGTGAGGGTCTTGGGAACGCCCATGAGCGCGATAAAGGCGGCAGAGGACAGGGATTCGTTCGCGCAGCTGATGAGGGACATCGGCGAGCCCATACCCACGAGCAAGGCCGTTAACACGCTGGCGGACGCACAGGAATTCGCAGGACGGATAGGATACCCGGTTATCGTAAGGCCCGCTTACACCCTTGGCGGGACGGGAAGCGGGATCGCAAATAATCCCGAAGAACTGAAAAAGATAGCCGGGCAGGGCCTGCAAAGGAGCATGATCCACCAGGTCCTGGTAGAACAGTCGGTAAGGGGCTGGTACGAGTTCGAGTATGAAGTCATGCGCGATTCAAACGACACCTGCATAACCATCTGCACGATGGAGAACATCGATGCGATGGGCATACACACCGGCGAGAGCATGGTTACGGCCCCGATACAGACCCTGAGCGACGATGATAACCAGCGGCTGAGAAGCGCATCGCTGAAGATAATCCGCGCGCTGAAAATCGAGGGCGGCTGCAACGTTCAGTTCGCATTCGACCCGCAAACGGGAAAGTACATAGTAATCGAGGTCAACCCGAGGGTTTCCCGCTCATCC
>MCBF01000001.1:472311-483780 GCA_001742785.1 Candidatus Altarchaeales archaeon IMC4 | reverse complement strand
GGACAAAATTGGTGTAGTGTTAAAATAGGGCAAATCTAGGGTTTAAACCATCGACCGATAGATATTCCAGATTCCCGTCGCGATGAAATTTACTGCGATTGCGCCCAGAATAAGCCCCATCACGCGCGTCAGCACAAGTGTCCCGGTAACCCCCAGCGCTTTATTGATGTCACTGGCGAACCTGAATATGAGATAGGACAGGGCAAATGTCAGGAGGATTGCAAGTATCGCTATCGCCTTTAAACCCGCAGTTTCGCCGGCCCTTGTAACCAGTATCACCGTTGTGATCGCCCCGGGCCCCGTCAAAAGAGGCATGGCTATCGGGAAGACCGATATGTCCTCCCTTTTGCCGGCGTCCGTTATCTCTTCGGTTGTCATGCTTTCCCGCGAGACCCTTGCATGCACCATGTCCAGGGCTATCAGGAAGAGCAGCACCCCGCCGGCAACCATCAGGGAGTCGACCGTGATGCCGAACATCCTCAGTATCAGCTCGCCGGATATCGCAAAAACAAGGGCGAGGAGGCATGCGATAAGAACGGAACGCCTGGCTATCAGACTTCGCTCTCTATGGCTCATCCCGGACGTCAGCGATACGAATGTGATAAGCCCGCCGACCGGGTTCACGATTACAAATATCGACACGAACGCGTAGACGAAGAACGTCAGGGGCTCCATTTTGTCACAGGACTTTGCAGCGGGCGTTTAAAACCATGCCCGCCCGCAAACCCGCTTTAGGGTTTCCGCGGCTGCCATCTTGGCGAGTATCTTTTTCTCTCGGGTGGGGCATCCTCTACCGCCCCTTCCGGCCGGTTCGGCAGGTAGCCTATCATCTTTTCGGATTCCCCATAAAGCTTCGAAAACTCGTACCTCGGTATCCCCAAAAGCATGCATATGGTCCTTAGGGTACAGCCCTTTATCGTGTGGAAGTTCGGGATAGTCAGGGGGGTTTTGCTCCCGTCCGCATTATCCCTTACCATCAGGACATGGTCTGTTCCCGTCCTTGCGCCTTTGAAACCAAGGAGCTCGAACGTTTTCCTAACCCTGAGTCTCGGCACGTCAGTCGGGAAGTTCATCGTGTACGAGCTTTTACCCGTCACCTCCTTCAGAGTGTGCTCTATGTCGTCCACTCCTTTGAGAATATTGTCGCCGAAATTGCTCTGGTAGAAATCTACAGCAGATTTCACGTTAGCAAGCGCCTGTGCGTAGGTTGCGCCTTCGCCCACCACCACTGCCTTTATCCCAGTAAGGTATCCAACATACCCCTCCGGATCCTTTTCCACGATTACTTTTATTGTATCCACATTCTCACCCGATAATCTAATTATTAACTGTAATTAACAACTTATTAAATAAAATGGCTGAAATTCATCCGTGTTTTATCTTAAGTACCAGAATGCTGGCCGAAAGCAAGAGGATGAGCCCGTTGGCTATGATTATGGGCATATCCTCCGTTATAATGCCGTACCCGAGCCACAAGAGGATGCCGAATGTCATGATGACGTAGGTCAGGAGGGACAGGTCTTTTGTGTGCCTCGTCTTCAGGGCCTTCATCAACTGCGGCACAAATGAGAGGACTGTGCACGCAGCTGCCGCCATGCCGATAATGGTTGTCCAATCCATCTTTAGCTACCAGAAAAATATCGTCTAAGGCACTCACCTAACCGAACAGCGAACTCAGCCCCGCCGACGCGTCTTCTTCAGAAACCGCATCTTCTTTTTTTGGCTCCTCTTTATTTGCGGGTGCCGCTTCGGTTGCCACAGCCGGCGCCCCGGTCTGCCCNGCTGCGTAGCCCAATATCTTTGCCTGCGCCTCTGCCATCGCTATAAGCTCCTTGATTGTGTCTTTATTTACTATTTCGGCAGTGATGGCAAGGCTCCGTGAGTCGTTGAATGCCTTCTGGATGAGCGGCTTTATGGTTGCACTGTTGAATATGCCTGCAAACATCGCAAGGTTGAATGCATTTGAGTGCGCAGCCCGAATGTCTGCAAGAGTCTTCGCCTCGTCTATGTACAGCACATTTCCTGGGTAAACCATGCCGCCTTCATATGCTGCAGTAAGCTCAAACCCGATCTGTATGGGCTTTATTCCGAGCCTTGTGAGGACCGATGCGACCTCTGCACTTAGTATGTCGCCCTCTTTTGCGACCGTTGAATCATGGGTTACTACGATTTTCGGGCCCTGTATCTTCGCCTTTATGCCTGCTCTTTGAAGGTCGCCGATTACCGGCCCTGGGCCAAACGGCGTGTCGCCTTCAGGGACTACAAGGTCAAACGGCGCCTTCATCCCCGCTTTTACAGGGGCGTTTATGCGCTTGTCCCTGAGCATCTTGTCCAACTTGAACGGGTTGAGGTCTGTGAAAAGCAGTGCGGACGGCCCCTTGAAATAATCGTCCATGCCCTTGATTTTCGCCTTTTCCATCGCGCGTTTTACGAGGTTGTTGCGATCAACCACAAGGCCGATGCCTTTCAGTTCCTTTCGCATCTCCTGGAACTGCTTTGAGGGAATGCCCTCGATTTTTGCTATCGCTACGACCTTGGCGTCTGACATCTTTTTTGCCAGATTGCCAACCCTGTCAACCTTCCATTTGGCCGGTGTGTGCTTTAGCTCTCTTTTCACCATAGTTTCACCGACGGCCCCATCGTCGTTTTGAAATATACCGAGGCTATCTTGTCCTCGTGAATCTGACGCTCTATGGAGTTTATTACCGCAAGGATGTTATCGGCTATGTCCGAAGGCGGCATGTCCTCGGTACCTACCGGAACCTGAACTGTCGGGTTCTTCTTCGAGCGTACCCGAACCGTTTTTTTGAGGCGTTCGATAATCGGTTTTACGTCCACATTCGGGGGAGCCGGCTGCGGCATCTTCCCGCGCGGTGCTAAAACGACCCCCCATATCTTTCCGATATTCGCCATCATGTCGGCCTGCGCGATGAACCAGTAACACTGTTTTGAGAAATTTCGCATTTCACGCTTGCTTTTGCCCATCTTCTCCATCTCTGCCTTGGTGAGGACATGCTTCGAGACCTTCTTCGCATTAAGCATCATGTCGCCGTCGGCAAAAACCCCGACCTCGAAATCCTTGCCGCGGCCTTTCGGGAGTACGACGTTAAGATTCAGTTTGTTTTCGGGAAGGTTCATAGAAACATTGAAATTGATGCTCAGTTCCGCGCTCTGCTTGAATTTCTTCTTGCCGGATGATCCCTTGAGCGCTTCTTCTACCCTCTTTTGTATCTCTTTTGTATCCATTATCTATCCCTCCTACGCAGCATAAGAAATGCCCGTAGTGCAACGGGGTTGAAAACGAGTTATAATATTGGGGGGGTTGTTTAAAAACCTTATCAGTATTTCAACTGCCCCGATTCTATAGCCTTTGTCGCCTCTTTGGGCGTCATCCCCTCGATGGTGATGCCCATTGTCCTGCAGACCCCGATGACCTCCTTTAACGCCCCTTTGATGTCGTTTGCCAAGAGCGAGTCCTTTTTCATCTCGGCAACCTTCTTTGCCTGCGCAATCGTCAGGTTCCCGACAGGCGCGATGGTGCCTGAGCCCTTCTCCAGGCCAATCTCCTTTTTTATCAGCGCCGACGTAGGGGGGCTTCCTGTTTTTATCTCGAAGGTCTTTGTGTCGGTGTCTATTATGACCTTGACCGGTATCTTCATCCCCTCGAATTCGGCTGTTTTTTTGTTTATCTCGTTTACAACGTCTGCTATCTTCAATCCCGTCGGGCCGAGTGCCGGGCCCAGTGGCGGGCCTGCCGATGCCTTTCCACCATCAACCAATACGTCTATTGTTTCTTTTGCCATCTTATACCCTCCGCTCTTCATCAGAGGCTTTCATTACCCTGACGTCATCGCTTCTTATTACGACCGGTATCGGCACCGCCGCCTCGGTCAGTTCGACTGTTATCTCCCTCTTCGTTTCGTCTATGTTGGCTATGCGGGCCTTCTCACCCTTGAACGGCCCGGCTATGATCTCGATAATGTCGCCCTTGCTCACTTCCTGTATCGTGGGCGTCGGAACGAGGGTTTTTTCCAGCTCCGCTATGGCTATGGTTCCTGCAGATGAAAGATCCCCCTTCTTTTTCAGTATAAGCCCGCGGGTCTTTGGAACGCCCCTTGCCAAATCCTCGACCGTTCCCGGGCTGTCCGCTTCCACAAGGACGTATCCCTTTAGGCCTGTCGTGTATAATATGCTGTATACCTCCTTCCCTTCTTTTGCCATCTCAGCCCTCTGATTCATCGCATTCTGGTAGAGCATCTCTGCGACAAACCTTTCCTGGCCCGATGTGACTTTTACCGTGTAAATCAACTGAATCACCTATATACTTCTTATTATGTGTGCAATGAGGATTATAATGAAGCCGATTACCCCGATTATTACGACGCCTGCGCCCGTTATTTTTGACGTTTCCGTAAACTCGGACTGGCGCGGCTTGCGCGTGAGGCGCAGTATCCTTCTGGTTTCCTTGAATGCCTTAACAGGCAGGTCTTTTATCCCCATCTTCTAAAAAAGCAATAGTTTAGATATTACCCTTGAGGTATATAAAATATCATCCATATCGCAAGATAACCCAATATGAAACTGACCGAAATAACAGAGGGCAGGACAAAACTATTCGTTCCGAAAGAAGAAAAGCTCCTGAAGTCCAATGAGGTGTTCTACAACCCCGAGATGGAGTTGAGCAGGGACATATCGGTGGCAATAACGAATGTTCTGGAGCCCGAAACATTCTGCGACCTTCTTGCAGGAAGCGGCGCGCGCGGGGTGAGGATCGCAAATGAAACCAATGCGAGGGTAACGATAAACGATTTGAACCCCAAGGCATGCGAGCTGGCGCGGGAAAATCTCAATCGGAACGGGGTTTCCGCGGACGTCCGAAACAGCGGCGCAAACCTGCTTCTTGCCGGCGCACGCTTCGACTACATAGACATCGACCCGTTCGGGCCCCCGGTGCGTTTTCTGGACTCCGCCGTGCGCGCAGTCAACAGCGGTGGGCTTCTGGCAGTAACCGCGACGGACACCGGCGCTTTGTGCGGGACATACCTCTCGGCATGCCAGAGGAAATACGATGCGGTTCCGCTGAGGACCGATTATTACAACGAGCTGGGGCTGAGGGTTCTCATCGCTTCTGTTGCCAGAACTGCCATGCGTTTCGGCTTCGGCATAAAGCCGCTCTTCTCGCACTGCAGCGCCCACTATTTCAGGACGTATGTGCAGGTTTTGGGCAGGTCCGCGAACGTAAAGGGCACGCTTGAAAACATCGGGTACCTGCAGCACTGCTTCGGGTGCATGGGGCGGAAATATGCGAAACTCGGCGAAATCGAGTCGGTATGCTCCTGCGGCGAGCGTTTCAGGAACGCAGGCCCGGTCTGGAGAGGGGGTTTTGCGGAGGAGGATTTTTGCGCAAAGATGAAAGAAGAGCTCGAGTCGGGCACGTTCGGTAAGAAGAAGAAGGCGCTAAAACTCGCCGGCTTGGTTGAAAAGGAGCAGACGGCGAACCTCCCGTTTTACGACGTGCACAAGGCATGCAAAAAACTTGGGGCATCATCCACTTCGATGGACGGGATACTTACAGGGCTCAAGTCAGGGGGTTTTGAAGCGGAAAGGACGCATTTCTCTGGCGTCGGGGTGAGGACCGATGCCGGAATCGATGAACTGAAAAAAGTCATCCGCATTAGAAAGTAGTTTTCTAATGGGACACAATTTCACCATAATGAAATTGCCGTGCAATTTCAGTACACCATTTCTGCCAAAGCAGAACTACGTGAGGTGAAATTCTTGTCAGGCGTTAGCGGGTTTATTCCTTTATATCCGAGATACACAATAATTATTATAATGAAACACAAGGTAGCAATATCCGGCTCGTTTTCCGGCCCGAATGCAGAGCACCTTTTTGAGAACATCCCGAACAAGGGGATACTCCAGATGGCGCTTATGGGGCGCGAGATAACGCTTCAGGTGCTAAGCGAGAACCTCGATGACGTGAAAAAATCATTGAAGAACTTCGGGGTTAACAATATAACCACCCTCGAGTGGCGCAAAGTCGGGATGACGCTGTCGAATTCCGGCCGCGGGGAAGACGATAAAAAATCGCTCAGCGTTTCGCTGATACCGTCCGCGCTCGGCGAGGGCCTGCGGATGCTTGCGTTCGTCTGCCAGTTCGACGTGGGAAAGAGTGCGATTAAGGAGATAGAATCGTCAGTACTCGATGTCATATCAAATGCAGGGATTACCGATGCCATCTACATCGTGGAAATCAAAAAACAGATAAAAGGCACGGATTATGCAGATTTGGTGCGTATTGCGACCCTGAATGCCATATTCAACGCAGGCGGTATCGAAGCGATAGAGAGTATGTAAGTGAAAAATGCAAATTGCAAAGTGAAAAACAAGCATTTTCGCCACAGCGCAAATGGTGCCCCGAAATCGCAAAGCGATTTCGTGGATGCAAAATGAACTCTCCGAGCGCTTGTTAGATTTTGCGGTAAGTATCATCAAGTTAGCGACCCAAATTGACAAGACTGCTGAAGGATACCATATCGGCCTACAATTAATACGTTCTGCGTCATCTGCTGGTGCAAACTACAAGAAATTTCGCAAAGCGAAATTTGTGTCGCGTATAAAGCCCTGCTTTATACCTGATGAAGAAGCGTGTGGTGCCGAAAGCCGTGCAGATTTCATCCACAAATTACAGATAGTGCTTAAAGAACTTCGAGAATCGATCTATTGGTTGCGGTTAGTCAAAAAGGCAGACCTTGCTTCGGATGCAGATATTAAACTTCAATTAAAAGAAGCCAAAGAACTTAGCAACATTATAGGCAAATCAATAATTACGGCGAAAAAACAAACGTAATTTTGCTTTTGCAATTTTCATTTTGCAATTAGCATTACACAGGCAGCCCCTTTAGGTAGCCGTTCTTGCCAAGCCAGTCTGCCTGCTGGTGCGTGTATTTCCAGAGGATGTCGCCCTTTTCGTCGGTTTGCACGCTCCAGGGCTCGACCATGACGATGTCCCCCTCGCGAAGCCATATCCTGCGGCGAACCTTGCCGGGTATCCTGCACATCCTCGTGAACCCGTCTGCGCATTTGATGAGCATCCTGCGGTCGCCCAAAAGCTGCTCGACCTCGCCGAGAACCTGCCCGGCGCGCGGAACCCTTACCCTGACAATCTCCGAATCGTCTTCTTTGCCTTTTTGGTTGCTCATTATTTAAAATTTGGTTTTGAACGTTATAAACGTTTGTGAATAAACGCGGCGATAAACGCCCCTGCCCAGTCAGCCAGGACGTCGTAAATACTCATGCACCGTCCCGGGACGAAAAACTGGTGCACCTCGTCCGAAATGCCGTACAGCGCGGCGATCAGGACTGCCAGAACAACTGGATAGTATCCTACCGGGTTTTTGCCGCGAAGTGCCGTGATCAGGAGAATCGCGAAAATGAAATATTCAAGCGCGTGCTCTATCTTTGTGATATCAAATCCTATCGGCGGTTGGGGCGGTATCGGCATCGCCGAGAACAAAAAGATCGCCCCTGCATAAAGTACCGCAAGGTTCCATGCAAGTGCCGGCCGTTTTTCAAGCCACCCAAAAATTGCCATTTCTTATTAATTGCACCGCCGATTAAGTTATATGGCATTTTACGACCTTCACGTCAGTCATGGTGGCAGGGAAACTGCCGAAACCGCAAAACGCCTCGGCTTGAGCGGCATTTGTATTGTCAGCGAGTTTAGGGATTCTAAGTCTTTCGGGTGTTTCTGCGGTGAGGTAAAAACTACAGGTTCCCCTCTTGAAATTTTCACGGGCGCGGAAATATCCGGCGACCTGAAGAAAAAATCGATTGTTGCGGTCGAACACGCGGACTTGGTGTTTGTCAGGGGCGACGAAAACGCCGTCAGGTGGGCATCCGAACTCTGGGAGGTCGATGCGATCTGTCCCGAGCCCCAAAACACGAACAAAAAATCCGGCATGGACCAGGTCAGCGCAAGGGCGATGAGCGAGCGGCTGATAGCGCTTGAAATCCGGCTCTCGGATATCCTTGATGTACGGGGCATGGCGCGCGCCCAGTTGATATCGCAGGCAATGCAAAACATCCGCATTGCGAGAAGGTATAAGGTCCCGATTATATTGACAAGCGGCGCGCCCGACAAGTTCGGAATGCGCGCGCCAAGGGAGATGGCGGCGGTCGCCAGGATGCTCGGCATGAGTGATAAAGAAGCGAACGACTGTGTTTCATTGTCGCCTCTGAAACTCATCGAAAAATCCAGAATGCGAAGCGACCCGAACGTGATAACGGCGGGCCTTGAGGTTGTGAAGTGGGGCGACACGCCGCCGCAGAATAAAAAGTCGGGGTGGTACTGAAAGGGCGTGCCCGGATTTTCTACTACATCATATTTAGCGCTTCCCTGCCAGTCATGCCTTCCCTGATCCCGCACGCCTTCGCCTTTTCCGTCACGGCGGCGATTTTCGCGTTCAGGACGTCATCGAAACTTTCTACTCCGCGCACGAGGCACGCGCAATCCCCCATCTTCTCGGCAGTTTCGATAATGTAAATCGCAGATTTACAGTACACGCGAAACACTCTGTGTTTCGGTGTCCCGAAATTGCCGTGCAATTTCGAGGACACCATTTCCACAAAAAGTGGAAATGCGTGTGTCCAGATAGCCGCACATGATAAACTCCTTTTTCGCAACCATGATGAGAAGCGGCTTGTTGTGCAGTTCTATCCTGACCCCCGTCGCACTGCCGATTTTTTCGGTGTGTATCATTTTGTCAATATCCTGCAGCAGTTTTTTGTCAGCAGAACCGTGTCCTCGAACCTGATGCCGAATTTCCCCGGGATGTAGATGCCCGGCTCAACCGTGAATACCATGCCTTCTTTCAGGATGTCCTTTGAATCCTGGCCGATGTTCGGCGCCTCGTGGATTTCAAGCCCCACGCCGTGGCCTGTCGAGTGGTAGAATTCAAAGCCATGCCGTTTTATCTCGCCCTCGACAAATGAATGGATATTCCCTGCCAGATCCCCCGGTGTTATCCTCCCGATCGTTTCCGCGCGCAGGTTGTCCACGAACTCCAGGAGTCCCAGCGTTTTTTTGTCCGCCGCCCCGACCGCGATCGTGCGCGTCATGTCGGAATGATAATTTTCAAAGCACGCACCCAGATCCACCACGACGGTTTCACAGTCGTTTATCTTGTGCCTGCCCGCCCTTGCATGTACGTCTGCAGAGTTTTTTCCCGATGCAAGAAGCATCCCGGTCTCAAACGGTGGCTTTTCGGAGCCCGCTTTTCGGATGGCATATTCGATTTTGGCTGCAGCCATTATCTCCGTGGTGCCTTCCCTTACGACCTCATACGCCCTTCTCATCCCCTTCTTTGCAATCGCGCACGATTTTTTTATCCGCTCGATCTCGTATGGCGACTTAACGCTCCGGACCTGCTCGACGATGTCCGTCACGGAAAGGCTGCATGGCATATCCCCCTTCAGCTTGTCGTAGCTTGAAACCGAAACGCTGCCAATTCCGATATTCTTAAACCCTGATTTTTTTATAAAATCCTTCACCGCGTCCTTTTTGTACTCCTCGATTTCGAGGGGGTATGAGCCGGCAGAATAGACGTCTTCGTACAACTTGCTGTACAAATCCTTCACCCACAACTCGGCAGAATCCCTTGTTAAAATCGCAGTGCCGGTTTCCCTGCCAGTCAGGTACAAAATGTTGCGCGGGTCTGAAACAATGAGGGCATCAAAGTCACCCATCAATTCCCTTACAGATGAGACGCGCCGCCCGATTTCGGATACAAGATTAGACATAGTCGCCAGGATTCACTTTTTTATACGCCACCTTTTCGAACTTTTTCCTGTCCCCGTGCATCGTGGCATCGATCCCCGCCTTCGAGGTCATCCTCGTTTGCTCGTCTGCCGAGGGGTCAAGAGAGCTGCCCTTTGCCTTGAAGATTTTCGCCCGGTCGGCCTGCGCCCTTGTTGCCAGCGCCCACTCGATGTCCTTCATGTCGTAGATGTCGATATCGCCGTCCACGACAACGCAGTGCTTCAAACTCTTGTGCGCCTCGAATGCCGCATCGATTGCCGAGCGTGCATCGCCATCGTTCTTCTTTTCGATCTGCACGACTGCGTGAAGCCACGAACAGCCGCCCTCGGTTATCGCAACGTTTTTGCACCGGCAGACCTTGCTGACCGCGTGGTAAATCGTCGGCTCCATGGGCATGCCCATCATCAGCTTGTGCTCGAGCCCGCCGGGCAGAAGCGCCTCGAATACCGGGTTTTTGCGGTGCGTTATTTTCGTTATCTCGATGACCGGCTGTTTCCTGATTATGTCGTATGTTTCGGTAAGGTCGACAAACGGACCCTCATCGACGGTTTCGGCAAGTATTCGCCCCTCGAGCACGACTTCGCAGTCCGCCGGAACGTACAGGTCTTTTGTTTTGCATTTCACGACCGGCGTTTGTTCCAGTGAGTTCGCTATCTCAAGCTCATTCACCCCCTTTTTCGCGGATATCGCCCCGGCAATCATAACCGCGGCGGAGTTTCCGACCGATATCGCGATGTCAAGCTCCCCGCCTGCGCGCTTCAGAAAGGTGTCCGTCCCCCTGCCTTCGCAAATCCTGGCGGTGAAGCGGTTTTTGCCGATCTGCATGAGGCGATGGTAGCACAGGTTCTGCCCCATTTCCGGGTCGGATGTAATCGCAAGCCCGCTCGTTACGTACCTTCCGCCGTCGCGGGGGAAATAACGAAGTATCGGCAGTTTGTCCAAGTCAACGCCGGATTCGATTATCTCCTGGCACGGGGCGGAATCGACGACCTCGTTTTTCGTGTGGTTTTCTATCGCGCCCGACAAGACGCGGATCATCTCGCTTTTGCCGATTTCGAGAGCCTCTGTAACCAAGTCGCGCGACGAGTAAAGCCCGCCGACTACGGCGTACTTCGAGCCGGCGACGTTTTCAAAAAGAACCGGCCTGCCGTCAAGGGATTTCAGGACTGCGGCGATCTCCAAGTCCTGCGAAACCTCTTTTTTCACGGTGCGGAGGATGGCGGACTTTCTGCAGTGTTCGATAAAGTTGCGGAATTTCATGGTGTATGTTATTTATCAGAACAGAATAACATATATCTTTACATACATCTTACGAAAAATGATAAAGACAAATCAAGAGATATCTAAGCTCATGAAAGTCATGCAATCCATGGAAGATTTTGACATGGTGGAATTCGTACTGCTTCACGGGTCTTCGGCAGAAGGGAGGGCAACGGAGAACTCGGACATAGATGTGTGCGTATATTTCAAAGGCAATTCTGAGGAGCAGTCCAGATTCAGGTTAAGGCTACTTGAGAAACTGCCATCCGACATCGACGTGCAGATATTTCAGCAGCTGCCCCTTTACGTCAGGAAAGAGGTATTGAAAGGCAGGGAAATCTACGTGCATGACCGGGAGTTTACTTATGATCTGGCACTTCAGAACA
>MCBF01000001.1:458163-472211 GCA_001742785.1 Candidatus Altarchaeales archaeon IMC4 | reverse complement strand
GACATTTATTAGCCCCAAAGTCTAAAAAGTTATGACCGGTACTATATTATCGAATCAAAGCCCCTTGATCTTAACTCTGTCGTCATGTCCTGGAAGATTCTTATACCCGACACGTTGCCGCCATATGTCCTGTGCATGACCGGAAAGCCATGCTTCAAGGTCACAGCCAGACATATCTGCAGGAGATTTCTGTATTTCCCGTCCTTTCCTCTTCTTTTCTTTGATGAAGAGCCTTTCTTACCCTCGAAATAGGTGTCAGTGACGTCCACAACAACCGTTGTTTTGTCTTTGTCGTGTTTGGAAAATTTCTTATATATACGTTCTTCAAGAGGCGCGAAATCTACTTCATCTAAGTTCTCCAATGCTTCATAGAGTTTTCTTTGTTGACACTGTTTCAAGTTCCAGAATTTCGGGAATCTCCGTTTGCTTCACCCACTCCTTCATATTGTTCATACTGACATCATCCAGAAGGTGAGAATATGCCAACAACAGGACGTTCTTGTCAAGGAATTCGTGCAAGCCAAGGTCTTGTGCTATCTTGTCAATGCACAAAACGTCTCCGTATCGCTTTACTGACTCTATGCCTATGTCGCTGGTCTTCACTCGCCTTACTGGCTTTCCATCAATATCTTTGCCGAGATACTTCTTGAATCTGTGCTTGACTTTTCCATTCTCTCGATAACTTTCTACAAGTTCGAGATATGTTCCGCTCTTCTTTTTGGTTTTTTTGATGAATGCCATTTTTGTTTGTAGTTAGTAATTTACTAACTACAAGTATAAAAAGCATTTGTGGAAAAAAGGTATCAAGAAATCAGTTATTGGACGTAGTGGGGAAAATCATGGAGANATTTAGGTGATGAGGAAACATACCGGCGGGAAATCCGCCGGATATTGCGCCAAAAAAATTTAGACTAAAATAGTTCCGTTATTTAAATCACTGACTATAGATGCCTTCAGCGCCATTCCCATTAATCGTATGCCCTATGCAGTCAAGGGTCTTCTGACGGTCGTTATACTCCCAATTAATACACCCAAGTCCGATGGCTATAATGTCACTACATAGTGTAACAGTATTACAAGTATCACTGCTTAATTTGCTTGTGCAATCTACACAGTTTGTGCAGTCGCATGGACTTAGTGGTTTCTCTCCGCCGCAGTTTTTGTTTACCCCAACAGTAGTCGTAATAACGCATCCTGACGGGCATTGACACGACGTGCATGGCGACATACACTGTGGTGCAATCGGTTAGAGAACATGTTACGGCGGTATATACCCCTCGGTGCAAGTTTCGTTGCAGCATATCTTCCCCAAGTGCTGTATCTCCTGAAAATCGGATGCACGGATTATTTTCCCCGGACAAAACGGCTGGCCTGCAGAACACCATCTCCCGCCCTGCCTCTCACATGTTGGTGGTAAAGTTGGGCAATCCGGATCATTTAGGTCCGTTAAACCATCGCAATCGTTGTCCAAGGTGTCTGAGCAGTTGGACTCTGTGAGATTGTAACTTGAATTGTGGGCCAGATACGTAGTTTCGTTGCAGCCAGGCCAGAATAGTTGATTGGTGCAGGTTTCCATCGAACCCTCGCAGACGCCGTCTTGTTGAGGGCATAGGCGTTGCTGTCCTTCGGCGCATGAAGGCTCGGTCAACGATCCAAAAAGATCCCCTATCATGTAGGATGTGAAATTAACGGCGACCAGTACGACAACCATGCCCAAAACTACGTAGGTTGCACCGCGCTTCGCATCCTCGCGCCCTTCGGCATCCGACATGAAGAAACGAAAGCCATGCACCGAAAGCAGGAGTATGGCAAGCCCCCCTGTCACCACGTATACGATTTCGGTTACCGCATCAAGCGCAGACTGGCGCTCGCACTCCGCCTGGCATTTTTTGCAGGCGACACTGTCGGGGAATGTGCTGCAGTCGGTAAAATCTCCATTCGGGTAAACCCTGCTGCAGGTATAGTCGCCGCTTTCGCAGATGGGGCTTAACGCAGAAGAACAAGTAATCACGAGTAGAACTATCGCAAGCAGCACAATCCTAACGGCGGTTTTGTTCATTGTAATTACAAATTATACCTTTTGGCATATTTATGTGCAATGCGGCGGGATTTGCTTCACTGGATTCCGCTACGGGGAATAACGCATATACTCAACAAACGCGTACGCCGCCAACGCAATGACAATCCCTATGACGATGTAAACAATCCCGCGCTTCGCATCCTCGCGCCCTTCCGGTCCGGACGTGAACAGGCGCAGTCCGTGAATGGCGAGGAACAGGATGGCGAGCCCCACGACTATGGCAGATATGATGGTTCTGGCGTAACCCAGCACCCAGTCCAGTTCGCACTCCGCCTGGCATTTTTTGCAGATAGAATCGCTACATGGCGAGGGATTGCCATTCGGGTAAACAATACTACAACTGTTTGGTTGGCCCTCCTTACATTCATCGCTTAAAGCCGATGCGCTGCCTGCGAAGAGTACAAAAAGCGTAAACATCAAAAAGTGCGTCGTGTTTTTCAATTTGCATCCACGAAATTGCATAGCAATTTCGGGAACGCAAAAGTGCCGTGCACTTTTGGTTCCCGTGAACCTTGCGGGTTCACGCGGACACCATTTTCGCTTCCCTCGAAATCGCTTTGCGATTTCGGGACACGCGTTTGCGAATTTTCGCAAACGGTGTCCCGTGAATCTATCTGATTCACGCGGACACCATTTGCGCTGTGGCGCAAATGCTTGTGGCGAAAATGCTTGTTTTTCAATTTGCATTTTTTAATCCTCTGCCTTCTTGAAATACGATTCAATCTTCCTCTGTACCTGTGTTCTCGTAATCGTCTCACCGTACTGTTCCCTGTATTTCTCTACAATCTCCTGGTCCGAAACGACAAAGAAGTGGTCGTTGTACCTTTTGAGTATCTTCAACTTTTTCTCCACTTCCTCTTTTTTAGGTTTGGATACTGCGGTTTCAACCTCTATGGCAACAATCCTGCCGTCGGGCGTTTCGAATGTCGCATCCGGAAGCGCCGTGTAATGGAGCATTACCTTGTCCGTGTGTTTTTTGATCTCGTCTAATATCAGGTGCTGGAGGACGAAATGCTCGTCATCGTAATCGGTTTCGTTCCTGATGAGGAATATCGTGTTTTCGCCATCGAGGGACTGGCCCTTGAACTCCATGAACCCTATGTTTTCAAGATATTTTGCCTGCTCAGTCGTCAACTTGAATTTCCTCTGTACCGGCTTATTTATATCGAACTCCACTTCTACTTCTTTGTCAACCTTCGGTTTTCCTATTTTTTCCATTCCTAAGAGATCCTCTGGTTTTGTCGTTATCAACCGGTGCTCCTCGGGGGAGGCGTGTATGTATATCGGGACCCTTGAATTTTCCGCTATGAGTAGTGCATTGCCTACTGCTGCCACCTTCAGGAACCTCGATTCGGGTGGGCTCAGCTTGAACTTCTCCGTCAGGGAATCGATAACCGTCGTGTCCTGTTTCAGGAGTATCTTCGTGGCCGTGTTGCTCAAAACCGCACGCCCCGCCCTTGAGGATATGATGTCCTCCGCATCCTGCGTCAGCATCACAAGCGAGAGGTTGAATTTCCTGCAGGTTTTCACGAGGCGCAGTATGTACTCCGCCTGGTCGCCCGCCGAAAGGACGGTCCATGCTTCGTCTATGACCAGCATCTTTCTTTTCTTGCTCTTTTTCATCTGGTTGTAGACGTATTCCAGGAGCAGGAACATTATCGTCCCTTTCCCTACGTCAGGTATGTCTCTTATGTCAAAGGAGATCATGCGGTTCTCCATGTTTATCTTTGTCTGCTGGTTCAGGAACCTGAGGGGGCCCGTAATGTATATCCTAAGCTGGTTTATCACGGCCAGCGCCGGCTTGTAGATTATCTCCTTGTCGGATTTCGTGAGTGGCTGAATCTGGTTGTAAAGGTCCTCGAGTATCGGCGGCTCCTTGGACCATGTTATCGGGTCTTTCGTTATCCCCTTCTCCGCATACGTATTCTCGATCGCATCCTCGAGTATTGCGCGCTGGGTTTCGGTCAGTTCACCCAGAAGGACCCTGAAAAACGCAAGCAAAGACAGCTGCTTCTCCTCCAGCGACTGGTCCATCAGGTCAAACGGGTTTATGATGCTCTTCGAATCCGGGGCTATGCGGATTACCTGCCCGCTGAACGTAGTGACCATGTCCGTGTACTCCCCCTGCGGGTCTATTATGTTTATGTCCGTCCCCTCCAAGAACTCGCGCATAAGCATAAGCTTTACCGCGTAGCTTTTCCCGCCGCCGGATGTCCCAAGGACCAGTATGTTCGGGTTCGCAAGGCTGAACGGGTCAAGTATTATCGGGATGTTGTTGAACTGGTTGAAGCCGATAAGAATGCCCGTCGCGTGTGTTTCAAGGGAGGTAACCGAGAAGGGGAAACACGCCGCTGCCGCGGAGGAGGTTATGTTCCTTGTTATCTTGAGTTCGTCCTGCCCTATGGGCAAAACGGAACGAAGCCCCTTGTACATCTGGAACGATGGGACCTTCGGGGCGATCATTATTGAGTTCATCGTAGCCCTTATCCTCTTGGTCACGGACTCAAGCTCCTTCTTTTCGTATGCTTTTGCGTCTATGTAGAGGCTCATGTCGAACATCTTCTCCGTCCCCTTTTGTATCTGGTCCAGAAGCGCTACGGTGTCCTCGTGCTTCTGCAAAAGCGATTTCGGAACCACCTTGCCCTCGGACTCAAGGCCGTAGATGTCGGTCTTCTGCTTCTTTGTCTCGTTTTCGAGAAGTTTTATTGTGGACTCTATCAAGTAGGGGGTTATATGGATTGACAGGTCAAAGTCAAGGTTCATCTGTATCAGCCGGGACAGCCATCCTGCTTCAACGACCCGTGGGTAGTTTATCGCGGCAATGATCCCGTGGTACTTTTCAATCTGTATGTCGTCGGAGTGGATTCTTACCATGGACGGCGAGGTGAGGTACTCTATCAGCTTGTCCTCGTATTCGCGGTACTCCTGGCCCGCTTCCTCTTTTTTCTCTTCTTTCTTCCCCAAAAAGGGTATGCCTTTTAACAAATCATTTAGGTTCATCGCTTGTTCCTTCCGAATACGGGTGCTTTGGCGCCTCGTGCCACATCCTCTTGTAGATAGTTATCGGCGACAGGTAGCTTTCGTCTATCTCGAAGTTCTCCGTGAAATAAGACGCGTAAAAGTTCAAAAGCTGCTGGGTGGTCATCCTTTGCGCGACAATACCCGATATCGCCAGTGAATCAATTATCGAGCGGCACCTGCCTTCGAGGTTCTTTATGATCTTTCTCTCGTCGCCTTTCATATCTGCAGGCACGACTATGTAGAAGAAGCGGTCGTTTATCCTGTTCGTCTCTATGTACGCCTTCATGTACTCGCCGAAATGCTCGAAGTATGCCATCGCTATCTTGTCGTCCCTTCGCTCTATTCGCGACTGCATCTGGTCCAGATACTCGGTCAGGTCGAGGTTGACGCTCCTCATGATTATCTGTATCGGGAACGAAAGCGAGTTGAGGAACTCCAGGAACCCGTAGATTACGGTGTCCTGATCATCTTTGCCTAATATGCCGAAGTTTATCGGCTTAACCCTGATGAGGCCGGTAATCCTGCCTTCAAGAAAGACCGCATCCGCGCGTATATCCCGGATCCCCATCAATTCCCTTGCTTCCGGCGATATCCAGGATGTTTCTTTTCTCGATGTGAAAAAGGAGAAGTAGTTGAGTATCTGCCTGTCAAGGTCGAACATCGAAAAGCCGATGCCCAAAATGACAAGGACAAGTGACATTATTATTTTTAAAAAATAGTCTATGTTGGTAAATAGGAAAATACATGCGGCAGACCCGAAAAACAACATTGCGTATATGGACTGTTTGAGGCTAAGGGGGCCGATGAGTTTTTCATCGTAACGCACATCGATTGGAATTACGGGCATTTTATTTATTGCAAATTGAAAAATGCAAATTGCAAAGTGTTTTGTAATTAAAATATGGGATTGAGAATTTATAAGACACATCTGCTCGTTTACTCCTTTAGCCGCCCGACGAGCGCCTTTCGTTCATCTTCCAGTTCCTTCGGCAGTTTGCCCCCTATCTTGTCGAAAAACCCCTTTATGCTTTCTGCTTCGGCAATCCACGCCTTGGGGTCCACGGACAAGAGCTTCTCCATGTCCCCCGCGCTGACGTTGACGCCGTCGAGGTTTAAAACGCCCCTCGCCGGAACGTACCCGATCGGTGTTTTCACGGCCCTGTCGCCGCCATCTGCACGGTGGATTATCCATTCCAGCACCCTCAGGTTTTCGCCGAATCCGGGCCACATAAACTTGCCCTCCCCGTCGGTGCGGAACCAGTTGACATGGAATATCTTCGGCGGGTTTTTTAGTTTTTTGCCCATATCGAGCCAGTGTTTGAAGTAGTCGCCCGCATTGTAGCCGATGAACGGCAGCATCGCCATCGGGTCGCGGCGTATCTCGTGAACCTCGTCGCTGATTGCCGCCGTCGGCTCGGATGCCATTGTCGCTGCGACAAATACTCCGTGCTGCCAGTTGAACGATTCGTAGACAAGCGGGGCAAGTTTCGCTCTCCTTCCGCCAAAAAGGACGGCCGATATCGGAACGCCTTCGGGATTGTTTGTCTCTGGGGAACCCGTTGGGCACTGCGATATGGGTGTGGTAAACCTGCTGTTGGGGTGCGCCCCGGGCTTTCCAGAATAAGAATTCCACTGGTCGCCTTTCCAGTCGATCCCCTTCTCCGGCTTGTCCTCCAAACCCTCCCACCACACCGTTCTATCCTCTTTCAGAAGGACGTTTGTGAATATGGTGTTTTTGCTTATCGTCCTCATCGCATTGCCGTTCGTTTTTTTATTGGTGCCGGGAGCAACGCCGAAGAATCCGGTTTCCGGGTTTATCGCCCACATGCGCCCGTCCTTTCCAATCCGAAGCCATACGATGTCATCGCCGAGCGTCCATATCTTGTAGCCCTTCATGGACTCCGGGGGGATAAGCATCGCCAAGTTTGTCTTGCCGCACGCGCTTGGAAACGCCCCTGCGACATAGATTATCTCGCCGTCGGGTTTTTCTATGCCCATCAAGGTCATGTGCTCCGCCATCCAGCCCTCTTTTCGCCCCATATAGCTTGCGATCCTGAGCGCGAGGCATTTCTTGCCCAGAAGGACGTTCCCGCCGTATCCCGAGCCGACGCTCCATATCGTGTTGTCCTCGGGGAAGTGGCAGATGAACCTGCGGTTTATGTCCAGATCCGCTTTTGAGTGAAGGCACTTTGTGAAATCCCCTGTGTTGCCAAGAGCCTTCATCGCAACGTCGCCCATGTTGGTCATTATCCGCATGTTGAGGACGACGTAGATGCTGTCTGTGATTTCTACTCCGATTTTGTTGAAGTGCGAACCCGGAGCGCCCATTATGAACGGGACGACGTACATTGTCCGCCCGCGCATTGCACCGTCGAATATCCCCGAAAGTTTGCTGTACGCATCGACTGGCGCCATCCAGTTGTTGGTCGGGCCCGCATCCTCTTTTTTCGAGGTGCAGATGAACGTGAGGTGTTCGGTCCTTGCGACATCGTTTTCGGCAGTCCTGTGGAAAACGCAGCCAGGGAGTTTTTCCTGGTTAAACTCGATGAGTTCCCCGGTTTTGAATGCCTCTTTAGTGAGCCGTTCTTTTTCTTCTTTCGAGCCGTCGCACCAGACCACCCTGTCTGGTTTGCACAGCCCCTCCATCTCTTTTACCCACGCTAAAACGTGCTTGTTAACCATGATAAAACCTTTTAGTTATGGGAGTGGGGCATAAAAAAAGGTTTTACAGGGAGTTTTAAAGTTTGGCACTTATAATTAAACGAAGACATGATGACGACGTATGTATCGAAATACAACTTCGAAAAAGAGGTTACGAGGGAGTTCAGGTTCGGGGATGTCAAACTGGTCGACACCACCCTGCGAGACGGCGAGCAGACTGCCGGTGTCGTTTTTGACGAGTCCGACAAGCTGCAGATTGCAAGGATGCTGGCCGAAATCGGCGTGGAGCAGATAGAGGCAGGGATACCCGTCCTATCAGAAGGCGAGAAAAAAACGATAAAAAAGATCGTAAGCGAAAAACTCGGGCCGAGCATAATGTGCTGGTCGCCCGCATCGAAGGAAAAGCTCGACGATGTCCTTTACACAGGCTGCGATGCCGTGGCGATATCGCTTGCGACGTCCGACATACACCTTGAGCACAAGCTGAAAAAGACCCGCGACGAGGCGATCGCAATGATAGTTCCCGCAATCGAGTACGCAAAAGACCACGGGCTTTACGTTTCGTTCAACGCCGAGGACGGCACAAGGACGGATTATGATTTTCTGCTCAGGTACATCAAGGAGTGCACGGCAGCCGGAGGCGACCGGCTTCGTTTGTGCGACACGGTTGCGGCAATGAACCCGCCTGCGGCGAAATACCTTGTTTCAAAACTCATCAAGGACACCGGCGTTTCCATAGAATTCCATGCCCACAATGACTACGGCCTTGCGGTCGCAAACTCGATTGCCGCATGCACCGCGGGCGCGGAATATGTTTCTACGACGGTCAACGGCCTTGGCGAGCGGGCAGGCAACGCCTCCCTTGAGCAGATGATAATGTCCCTCAAGATGCTGTACGACAAGGACAAAAAATACCAGATAAAAAACCTCGTCAAACTCTCGAAATTCGTAGAAGAGGCTAGCAGAGTTCAGGTGTCGCAGACCCAGCCGATAATAGGCAAGAACATGTTCCGGCATGAGTCTGGCATCCACGCGCACGGGGTTATCGCATTCCCCTACACCTACGAAACCTTCGACCCGCTCCTTATAGGTCACAAGAGGGAACTGGTTATCGGGCGGATGTCGGGCAAACACGCGATAGAGGCCAAACTCAAGGAGTACGGAATCGATGCCACCGAGAGCGCGATAAAGCGGATACTGTCTGATGTCAAGGCGATATCAGAGCAGAGAAAGAGCGCGTTCACTGACGACGAGTTCATAAGCCTCGCAAGGAGCGTCATCGGAAAGGAGGAGGCCTACGTTATGGTCTGCCTTGACCCGAAGTCGCGCGAGGAGGCCTACCACGAAATATCCAAGATAACCCAGGAGGCCTACCGCGTCAGCGGGGACATCGACCTGATAATAAAGACCACGAACGACCGGCTGGACCAGCTGCTTGAGAAGCTGTCAAACGTGAATGGTGTAAGGAAGACCGAAACGCACCTCGTCATACAAACGTTGAAGGCCAAATAATTATGCAAAAATAGCCCTTTTCTTTCCGCGAAACTGCAAAGCAGTTTCGGGAACCAAAAGTGCACGGCACTTTTGCGTTCCCGCGTAATTGCGGCGGCAATTACGGGGCACAAACAAGTGCAAAGCACTTCCTCGTGTTCGCAGGGCGAACACGGGACATCGTTTCGGTAGCAACCGAAACGCTTGTGTTGTGCAGAAACTTTGAGAAGTTTCTTGCACCATAATCGAACACGATCATGCAGACCAAAGGTTTGCAGGACAAGCGATTCATCAAAGGAATCGATGTCCCGTATCCCTCGCAGGGATACGAGGACACCGTTTCCGATATCATGAATTCCATTGGAATTCAGGACACCGAACTGCTTTTTTGCAGTTCGCGTGAATCGGAAACGCGTGTTATGCGTGTCCGAAAAGAAAAGGACATACCTTATAAAACAATAAAAAGGAATGCTTAAAGACGCATTTGAATAAACATGCGGGTGCAGTTATTTTTCTAAAGTACCATAACATTATATGTCACTATTTCGGGCATACGACATCAGGGGCGTTTTCGGGGAAGACTTAACCGAAGATATTGCTGAAAAAATCGGCAGGGCATTTGCGACATACATCGGCGGCGGCAGGATCGCCGTCGGGCGGGACGTAAGGCTCAGCTCACCAGAGCTTCGAAACGCCTTGGTTGGGGGCATCATGTCATCGGGATGCGATGTTCTTGATATCGGCGTGGTTCCCACACCCACCCTTTACTACGCATCGCACAAGTTCAAAACCGAAGGTGCTATAATGATAACCGGCTCGCACAACCCTCCTTGCTATAACGGGTTCAAGATGTGCAGAGGCACGGCGACATTATCTGGGCCCGAGATCCAGGAGATAAAGAAAATAGTTGATTCGGAGGGGTTTAATTCCGGAAGCGGAAGGCTCGAAACAGTCGGTATAATCCCTGATTACCTTGCGGAGATAAAAAAACGCGCGTTTATAAAAAAGCCGCTAAAGATAGTGATCGATGCGGGAAACGGAACAGCCGGCGAAATTGCACCGGGACTGTTTCAGGAACTTGGCTGCAGGGTGACCAAGCTTTACTGCGAACCCGACGGGAACTTCCCGAACCACCCCGCAGACCCTACGGTTGACGCGTACCTTGGGGATTTGGTCAAGAAGGTCAAGAAAACCAAAGCGGATATCGGGATGGCGTACGATGGCGATTCGGACCGCCTCGGGGTGGTTGACGAAAAGGGAGGCATAATCCGCGGGGACCAGCTTTTGGCGCTGTTCTCAAGGGAGATACTCAAAAAAGGCCCGGCAAAGATAATATTCGAGGTGAAGTGCTCGCATGGCCTCATCGAGGATATCAAGGCGCACGGCGGCACCCCCATAATGTACCGCACAGGCCACTCTTTCATAAAGAAGAAGATGAAAGAAGAGGGTGCGGTTCTTGCAGGGGAAATGAGCGGCCACTTCTTCTTTGCCGACAACTGGTTCGGTTTTGACGACGGGATTTTCGCAAGCGTAAGGCTTGCCGAGATACTTTCATCTTCAAGTATGACGCTTTCCGAAATCGCCGCAACAATCCCGAAATATTACTCGACGCCCGAAATCAGGGTCCACGTGGATGACAAGGAGAAGTTCAAAATCGTGGATGAGGTGGCGGGCTACTTCAAA
Source organism: Candidatus Altarchaeales archaeon IMC4 (assembly GCA_001742785.1). Lineage (GTDB taxonomy): Archaea > Altiarchaeota > Altiarchaeia > IMC4 > IMC4 > IMC4. The sequence continues at coordinate 461,275 of MCBF01000001.1, read as the reverse complement.
AAAAGGTACGAGACGATAACTGTGGACGGGGTAAGAATCCAGTTTGCGGACGGGTGGGGTCTCGTTAGGGCATCAAACACCGAGCCGGCGCTGATATTGCGTTTCGAGGCAAAGACCAAAAAACGCCTCAAGGAGATAAAGAAAATCGTCGCGGATAAACTTGCCGAGTTCAGGCTGAATTTTTAATTTCTCTCTAAACCATAAAACTTGTGGTTTATAAACATGTGCGTAACAATAATATAGTTAGGCACACGGGAAAATCTGATTTTTCCTTTGTGCCATATATAAGAGGAAACGAAGATGGGAGAATATGAAAAGAGGGGTCCGCGAAGGGATTTCGGACCGAGGGAAATGAGCAAAGCAGTATGCTCTGAGTGCGGTAAAGAATGCGAAGTTCCATTCAAGCCGACACAGGGTAAGCCGGTTTATTGCAAAGATTGTTTTGCAAAAAAGAGGCCAAGGTACTGATTCTTGAACAGGACATCCGGAGTTTATCCGAACGTTTTTTATTTTTTTTATTTATTTTTTTATTTTATGTCATGATATTTGCCAAACGTTTCTTTCAGTTTTCTTGCAAGCATAAGCGTCGAGGCCGGCACAGGGCCCCTGACATTCCTGAATTTCTCTCCCTGAAGCGCCCTCACTATGTTATAGTTTGAGCGCGCAAGCGCGTCAACGTCATAACCGCCTTCAAGCTCTATGATGAGTCTTCCGTTGCAGTGTTTTTTCGCAGCCTTCATAAAAATCTCAGTCATTTTACCATACGCATTGTCCGAAAGCCGAAGCCCGGAGATAGGGTCGTCTTTGTGGCTGTCCATCCCTGCGGAAATGACTATCAGCTCAGGTTCGAAATCGTCAAGAACCGGCAGGACAAACTTATCCAAAAGATACGTGTAGTCCACATCAGCGCTTCCCGCCTGCACAGGGACGTTTATCGTGTAACCCTCTCCGTCGCCCTCCCCCGTCTGCTCAACGAAACCGGTGCCGGGGTAGAAATAGTGCGGATCCTGATGGATCGACACGTTAAGAACCGTCGGGTCGTCCCGGAAAATGTCCATCGTTCCGTTCGCTGCGTGCGCGTCCCAGTCGAAAAGGAACACCCTCTCCAGCCCGTAATCCTCCTGGAGAAGCCGTACCATAATCGCGGCGTTGTTGAAGTAGCAAAATCCCATCGTGTGGTTTTTGCAGGCGTGGTGCCCCGGAGGGCGAACGAGCGCGTAGGCGTTGTCGGATTTGCCGTACATGACCTGCTGCCCCGCGGTGATGTCCCCGCCCGCGGCAAGGCGCGCAATTTCATAGGTCTGCGGCTGGGCGTAAGTGTCGCCGTCTATCGCGCCGCCGCCCTGCGCACAGAGGCTCTTTATGTAATTCAGGTGTTCGGGCGTGTGACAGCGCAGGATGTCCTCCTCAGTACATGGCTTCGGTGTAACAAGTTTGCAGAAGTCAAAGACGCCCTTTTCCTGAAAAAAATCCATCGTACGAATCAGGCGTTCCTTGCACTCGCAGTGCCCGGAAATGTCATGCTTGAGGTAGTCCGGGTGGTAGATCAGGGAGGTTTTTGCCATTTTTGGCTGGTGTTGGTTCGGGTGCTAATAATGTATCGGGCGGGTGCGGATAAATATGTGTCTACAAATATTTTTTTGTAGTCACATCACCCAAGCATTGTTTTAAGTTTCCCATCCGCATTAGAAAGTTATAATTCGCTCGAAATTGCACGGCAATTTCGGCGTCCGCGAAACTGCAACGCAGTTTCGGGACGCTGAATCACATAGTGATTCGCGCGTACCGAAACTCTTTGAGTTTCGCTTATCTAATGGGAACGCAAAAGTGCGTAACACTTTTGGTTTCCAAAACTTTTTCAAAGTTTTGCGAACACAAATTTCGCGTTTAGCGAAATTTCTTGTCCCGTGGACGTCGCACCAGCGCACGTTTGCGACAATTTTAATATAGATGAATACCTAAATAATAAGAAATGGAAAGCACATGTACAAGAATCAATCTGCCCGAAGCATTTTTTTCCGTGATGAAAGTCAAGAATGTGGACCGATTTGTCGGAGAAACGATAGCAGTGGAGCTCTACAGAGAGGGGAAAATATCCTTGGGTAAGGCAAAAGAACTAACCGGAGCGAGAAATAAGTGGGAAATGCTACTGATACTCGACAAAAGGGGCATCCCGATAGATTATTCTGCCGAAGATGCGCAAAAAGATGTTAAAACCCTAAGGAACGTAGTAAAAAATAAGAAATGATTGTGTCCGATTCTACGCTTTTGATTGCACTTTCCAGAATAAACAGGTTAGACCTTCTTAAAGAATACTTTACCGAGATTTACATCCCAGAAGAAGTTTACAGGGAAGTTGTAGAATACGGCGGGGATCTGTTCGGAGCAAAGGAAGTCAAAGGCGCCGCATGGATAAAAACCGGAAAAGTCAAGGATAAACTTGGCGTTGAAATACTTATGCGGAATCTTGATAGAGGAGAAGCGGAAGCAATAGTACTCGCTAAGGAAACTAACGCTGAAGTTCTGCTTATTGATGACAAAGAAGGAAGAGAAATCGCAGAAGGCCTCGGAATAAAAATATCCGGAACAATCGGTGTATTATTGCTTGCCGCAGAAGATGATAAGCTAAATCTAAAGGATTCCCTCGACGACTTAGTTGCATCCGGGTTTAGGTTAGGTAAGGAGGAATATAACAAACTAATCAAAAAGTAGGTGTGGTTATTTCTCAAGGACAACTATGCTCTCCCGCACGGGCCTGTCCTTGTTTATTCCATGGACGTCGCACCAGCGCACGTTTGCGACCAATATCTCCTTTACCTCGAAGCCCATCTTCTGCCCAAGCTCGGCAAGTATCAGGTCTACGTCAATGGTCGTACCCGGCAGGCACGCGTTGCCTACGACCAAGGCAAACTTGCCGCCCTTCTTTAGGCCGCCGTGGACTTTCTTCATGACCTGGTTCATATCTGCAAAATAGTCGCCCACGATCTCCGGGCTTTTCGTCAGGGGGTCGTTTATGTTCTCAAGCGTTTGCCGCAGGAGTTCCGAGTCAACGGTTTTCCCGCGGCTTTCCGCCCCGATGTGCGAGCGCAGCGACATCTTTCGAAGCTGCGAA
>MCBF01000001.1:443861-458063 GCA_001742785.1 Candidatus Altarchaeales archaeon IMC4 | reverse complement strand
AGATAAGGGCCGCAATCTGAGAGCCGGCGACAAGTATGCCGCAACAGCCGGCCCGGATGCCGGGAAACACTTCTTTGGCAGTGATTTCAACGTCGGCGACAGGATAACTCTCGAAGGTGCCGAGTTCACGATAGTCGGCATCAATAAAAAAAGCGGAAACCCGATGCACGACATGCAGATAAAGATCCCGCTGGACACCGGGCGCGAGATTTTCGATAAGCCGGATGAGTTCTCGATGATAAGCGTCAAGGCCAAAAAAGGTTTCGAGCCGTCGGATGTTGCCGAGGACATAAAGGAAAAACTGAGAAAGCACCGCCACGTAAAGGAGGGTGAAGAAGACTTTTCGGTGGAAACGGCGGCAAACGCAATCGCAACCTTCAAGTCGATCTTGTCCATGGTGCAGGCCGTACTCATAGGGATAGCGGCAATATCGCTTGTCGTCGGCGGGGTCGGGATAACGACCACGATGTACACATCGGTTCTCGAGCGGACCCGCCAGATAGGTGTCATGAAATCAGTCGGAGCAAGAAATAATGACATCCTCATGATATTCCTCGTGGAAGCCGGGCTTTTGGGCCTTGTGGGCGGCGCGATCGGCGTAGCCATCGGGCTTTCGCTCAGCAAGGGCCTTGAGTTCATACTGGTAAACTTCTTTGACTTCGACCTGCTCAAGCCGTACGTTTCATGGTGGCTGGTTTTGGGGGCATTGTCATTTTCATTTTTGGTGGGCTGCATTTCGGGGTTCATTCCGGCAAGGAGGGCTGCGAAGATGAACCCGGTCGATGCGCTGAGGTACAGGTAAAAAAATGCAAAGTGCAAAATGTAAAATTCAAAATGGAATCGGATAAAGCATTGGTAGTATTCCAAGGGAAGGAAATCAGGAGAACGTGGTACAACGGGCAGTGGTATTTTTCAGTGGTTGATGTTGTAGAGGTTTTAACAGACAGCCCGTCTCCACGACAGTACTGGGGGGTTTTGAAAAATAGAGAATCTCAGTTGTTAACAATTTGTTTACAACTGAAACTACTGTCTGCAGACGGTAAAAAATACGCAACCGATTGTGCGAACACAGAGGGTATGTTCAGGATTATCCAGTCAATTCCCTCAAAGAAAGCGGAACCCTTCAAGCGTTGGCTTGCAAGAGTCGGCTATGAGAGGGTACAAGAAATCGAAAACCCGGAAATTGCTCAGGATAGGGTAAAAACGTATTACGAGCTTAAAGGTTATCCGAAGGACTGGATAGATAAACGGCTCAGGGGCATTGCAATCCGGCAGGATTTGACTGATGAATGGAAATGCCGGGGTATAAAGGGATCAAATGAATTTGCGATACTCACGAACGAGATTACGAAAGCGACTTTTGGAAAGACCGTTAAAGAATATAAAGAATTCAAAAACCTCAAAAGAGACGAGCAGAATCTTAGAGATAATATGAATGACTGGGAGTTGATCCTGACAATGATCGGCGAGAAAGCAACAACCGACATCACGGTTTCAAAAGATTCAAAAGGACTTGTGGAATGCAGGGATTCGGCTGTTGAAGGAGGGACGATTGCAAAAAATACACGGAAAGAAATTGAGCAGAAAACAGGCAAGTCCGTTACTTCAAAAGAGAATTACCTTCATTTGACAGGAAAAAGGGCAAAACAGATAAATCAAGGAGATTCGTAGAATGATAGGGGACTACTTTAAACTGGCGCTGGTGAACATTAAGCATAAGGGGGTAAGAAGCCTGCTGACCATGACCGGGATATTTATCGGAATAGCGGCGGTCGTTTCTTTGATCTCCCTCGGCGACGGGATGCAGAATGCGATAAACGAGCAGTTCGAACTGCTGGGGACAAACCTCGTTTACGTAATGCCCGGCGGCAGTATGATGTCAATGGGCGGCGGGAGCGCGAAACTCTCTCAGCAAGATGTCGACCTGATAAGGAAGATACGCGGGGTTGAACTTGCCGCAGGCATGACAAGCAAGATAGCAAAGGTCAAATACGACGGGCAGGTGAAGTACACGCAGGTCAGCGGGCTTGACAAGGACAAGATGACCCATGACCTCTTGTTTGAAGGCACCGGAATCAAGATAGAAAATGGCCAGAAGTGGTTCAAGCCCACCGACACGTACAAGGCGGTTGTCGGTTACGGAATCGGCAACGGCGATTTTTTCAAAAAACCGGTCGGCGTCGGCGACAAGATCTACATAAACGACAGGAAGTTCGACGTCGCGGCGACGGTAAGCAAAATCGGGAACCCGCAGGACGACTCCAGCATCTACATCCCACTTGATGTCGCAAAGGACATTTTCGGAATAGGGGACGATTTCATCGTGGTCATGGCGAGGGTAAATGCCGGTTATGAGCCGTCGGAAGTGGCAGACGACATAAAGAAGACCCTGCGAAAGGACCACGGGCTTGACGAGGGCGACGAGGACTTCACCGTTATGACGATGGACCAGATCATGGACTCCGCGGGCATCGTGCTTGATGCGACAAAGTGGTTCCTCGTTGCCATCGCCGGGATTTCGCTTTTCGTCGGCGGGGTCGGGATAATGAACACCATGTACACCGCGGTTCTTGAGAGGACGCGCGAGATAGGGGTGATGAAGGCCGTCGGGGCGAAGAACGAGGACATAACGCTCTTGTTTATGATAGAATCCGGGACATTCGGGCTGGTCGGGGGGGCGATCGGGTGTTTGATCGGTGCGGGCCTTTCCAAGGCGGTTGAGTTGGCGGCGGTTGCATCTGGAATAGACCTGCTTGAGGCCCACATAACCCCTGCCCTTATAATCGGGGCGCTTTCATTTTCATTTTTGGTCGGCTGTTTCTCGGGGTTCTTCCCGGCGAAGCAGGCGGAGAAACTTAATCCGGTTGATTCCCTGAGGTACGAATAAATTTAAGAACCTGCGGGTATAATCTTATTATGAGAAAAGGCGAGATAACTGTTTTGGCGATATTGCTGCTGTCTTTTTCGGCAGGCGTTTATTTCTATCCGCAGATGCCGGACGTGATGGCATCGCACTGGAACGCGCAAGGAGGGGGCAGCAGTTACATGTCAAAGTTCTGGGGGGTGTTCCTGATGCCGCTTCTTTGCGCCGGGCTGTTCGTCTTTTTCATCCTCATACCAAGGATCGACCCGCTCAAGGGGAATATCGAGAAGTTCAGAAATTATTATGATAGATTCGTTGTACTGATAATCCTTTTTTTATTTTACGTTTATCTCCTGGCGATTTTCTGGAATAAAGGCGCGAGGTTCGACATGGCCCTGGTAATGGTGCCTGCCTTGGGGGCATTGTTCTACTTTTGCGGTGTCCTTATCGAAAATTCCAAGAGGAACTGGTTTATAGGAATCAGGACGCCTTGGACTTTGACCGGCGATGCGGTCTGGGACAGAACCAACAAACTCGGCGGTAAGCTGTTCAGGGTTGCCGCAGTAATTGCAATTACCGTGTTATTATTCCCAAAGCACGCACTGCTGTTTGTCGTAGTTCCGGTGATTTTTGTCGCGGTTTTTACGTTTGTCTATTCATATTTTGAATACCAAAAGGCATAATGATAACCGACGACATCTGGAGCTTCCGATAATGAACCAAGACAACGCATTGGCCGTTTTTCAGGGCAGGGAAATCAGAAGAGTCTGGCACGACGGGCAGTGGTACTTTTCGGTGGTTGATGTTGTAGAGGTTTTGACCGACAGCATTAAGCCGAGGGATTACTGGTATCGCCTTAAGGAGAGGGAGTTAGAATCCAGCGGAATTGAGTTGTCGACAAATTGTCGACAACTGAAACTGCTATCTTCGGACAGTAACAACGGAGATCACCAGAACCAAAAACGCCCGTTGGCTTGAGGAATGCTCAAAGGCGGCAAAAGAAGGCGGGAACGTTGCGGGGCGAGCAAGGCGCGATGCCGAGGAGAAAATTGGCGGAACGATTGTTTCAGGGGAAAATTATCTGACGATGCCTGAAAAGGTGAAAAAAATAAAAAAGAAAACTGCGGCAAATAATTAAAGATGAACGCACGCAAAATGATAACCGACGACATCGGCAGTTTCCCGGCACCGGGGATCGAAAGAAAAAGGGCGCAGGAAATCGCATTATCGATAGCCTCCGGCTCCTGCTGTGCCGAGGACAAAACCCTGTTCGACAACGCCGTCTCAAGCGCCATGCAGATGAAGCTTGACTCCGGCATCGACGTCCCGAATTTCCCCCAGTTCGCTGACATGATATCTGGTTTCTTCTCGCTGATTGAGAACTTCCAAAGCGATGAGCCGTGGGTGGTGCAAAGGGAAAAGGCCGCCATCCCTGAAATCGAATCCCTGAAAAAATTTGCAAAAAAGCGCTATGATGAAACCGGCAAACCCCTTGAGCTGCGCGCTTGCGTTACGGGGCCCCTCGAGCTTTATCTGAAAACCGCAGGCAACAGCGTGGAGGGCGACCTTCTGGCGAACATCGCAAAAAGCGTCTCGTTCTTTGTCGAAAATTCCGCCATGAACGAAAAATACATAAAGACAAGCATCTTAAGCATCGACGAGCCGAGTTTGGGATTGAACCCGAACATAATGGCGGACGAAGGCGACCTTGCGAAGGCGTGGGAAATCTCCGTCGGGCCCGCAAAGGGAATCGACGTCCATGTTCACCTGCACTCGCCAAACGACATGGACAAGTTCTATGGCGTCGCCGGGGTAAACGTCATAGGGATAGAGGCCGCCGAGGAGCCGAATAATCTGGGGATTGTCGACAAGGAGGGCCTTGAGGAAAACGGCAAGTTCCTGAGGATAGGGGTGGCAAGGACGAACATCTTCGGGATTGCCTCGGACTTTCTGGGGAAAACCGGCATCGATGTCTGGAGGGAACCTGCGAAACTTGGGCAGATGGTTGACGACATGGAAGGCCCGGAAATAATCGGCAAAAGGCTGGAAAAAGCGCACGGCATGTTCGGGGAACTTATAAAATACGTTGGGCCTGACTGCGGGCTTGGCTCGTGGCCGACTGCGCAGGCGGCATCATTGCTGTTGAAAAATACGACTCGGGCGGTTAACGAATTTAAGGGGGGAAATCGTAATATTCTTTGAAGATGATCGGCAGATACGAGGTTCTGGTTGCAGAAGAAGAGGCGGACGACAGGTGCATTGAACTGGAAATCAAATTTCTGCAGGAGTACGGGCACGACATCGCCGCACTGACCCCGAAAAAGAGGGAGGATCTGGTTTGCGGATTTCTGGAAAAAGAGGGCGTCCCAACCGATCTTCTGCCGGGGTACGCAAAGTATATATCCGGCTATGAGGTGCTTGACCCCCTTATCAACGACGACGACGTCGAGGAGATAATGGTTGACGGGTACGACAGCCCTGTATTGATATATCACCGCAAGAAGGGCAAATGCGAAACCAACATCACATTAAAGAACGAGAACCACCTGAAAAAGCTTATCGGCAAAATCAAGATATTCTGCGGCATAAAAGACGGAGGGCCGATCATAGACTGCGTGATGCCCGAGGGGTGCCGCGTCAACCTGACCCTCCCGCCGGTGGCATACGGCAAATCATTCATAACGATACGCAAATACCTGAAGGACATGCCGACGATAATCGACCTGATAAAGAACGACACACTTACGCTGCAGATCGCCTCTTTTTTGTGGGTCTGCGTGGACGGGTTCGGGCTTGCACCGAGAAATATAGTAATATGCGGAAGCACGAGCAGCGGGAAAACCACTCTGTTAAATGCGCTTCTTCCGCTTTTCATGGAAAGGGAGAGGGTGGTCTCGATAGAAGACACGCTTGAGCTTGATGCCCATTACTGCAGCGACTGGGTGCGCCTGAAAACGAGCCCCGACACCAGCATGGAGAAGCTCGTCGAGGACAGTTTGAGGTTGAGGCCCGACAGGGTTATCGTCGGGGAGGTTCGCGGCTCGGAAGCGTACAATCTCGTCGGTGCCATGAACCTCGGGATAAACGGGATGGGCACCATTCATGCCAACAGCGCAAGGGACGTTATGCTGCGCCTGAAATCCCCGCCGATGGAGGTGGATATAAAGATGCTCGGCGTGATAGACTTGGTCGTGGTTTTGACAAGGTTTTATGAAAGCGGGGCAAGCAAGAGGAAGGTAACCTACATAGAAGAAGTCGGGGACATACACAACGATACCATACAGCTTGGCACGATATTCGAATACGACGCAAAGGCGAAGGAAACAAAGATATCGAAGTTCCCGGCGATAACAATCGATGAGATTTCACATTCGACCGGCCTTACCCCCAAAGACGTGCTTGCAGAGCTTTCAAGGAGGGAGATAATCCTGAAGTACCTTGTCGAGAAGGACATAACAAAAGGTGACGATTTTGTCACGATTGTGAGGGCATACTACGAATCCCCGAAGGACGTTTTAAATGAAATAAAAAAACATATAAGCACCGATAGGATCAAGAGCCAGTGGGGGCAGTAATCGAGAGGAACCCCCCGAGGAACGCCATGATGTCATCTGAGGCGTTCATGATTTCCTTACCCTCCAGAATCCTGAATTTTGCGCCCTTGAGGTCTTTTCCGATCCCCCGCTCTTCTTCGATTATCTTTTTGATTACGTCCTCGGCTTTCGTGAATCTCCTTTGGGTGTCCACCGCAAGGCGCCCGTCCTCGATGTACGGGTTGTCGGATTCGTACTTTTTCATGAAATCATCCCTGTTTCTTGCGTCCATATCAAGCGACGGCCCGACCCTGTGCTCAGTCTTCGGAAGCTCCCAGACCTCGAATTCTAAGATTATCATGGAATGGCCGGACTCGTCTGTCCAGAATCTGGATTTCATAACCCTGAAACCGTAATGCTCGATTTCCTTGCGCAGGGATTTTTCCGTTTTCCTAAGCTGGCCGTAAAGTATGTTAAGGTTGATTTTTTCGTGCTTCATGGAAACCGCAAGAAGTTTTGTCCCGCGGGATTTTATAGCCCTTCCTATCTCGTTCGCTTTAGGCACCTTCTCTTTTTTCGGGAAGAAGAAGTCTATTGTACGATTTTCAAGAACCCCCCTGCACGCCGCCATGAACTCGGCCATCTTCTGCATTGAAACTGCAGCGGCAACGTTGCGGTTCATGTCCGTCGGGTCGACCACTACGAGGGACGCCCCGGTGAAGAAATATTTCAAATGCTCCGTGTTTTTCCACTGGTGTTCGGGGTCTATCGCCTGCCCGAAGCGCCACTTTGAAGCGGCATTTAAGACGTTGGCGAAAGAGCCGTATTCTATAACCAGAAGTTCCGCCAGATAGCCGGAAAAGCCCTTGGTTTTCTCTTCTGCGCCATAGACCCCCGCGCCCTTCATGAACTGCTTGAGCAGGCGCACCTCGCCCGGAAAGGTGCGGTTTTTTGCAATCTTTTTGCGCACATATGCCGTATGGTACGGAGTCCTGTCAACCGCGGAGCCCGTGCCCATCCCTGCCTGGCATGGGACGATCTCGATGACATATTTTCGGTATTGCCCCTTCGCGTAGGGGTGCTCCGCATAATCTATCTCGCACTTGACACCTAATTTTTCGAACACCTTTTTTGCGATATCGAGGCCCTTTTCCTCAAGATCGTCTCTTTCGGTTTCCCTTGGAAAAATTACAAAAATGTCGATATCCTTGTCTCCTTTCAGGTCGGTGCCTTTTGCAAGGGAGCCGACAAGGACCGACTTAAAGCCGAGGTTCTCGATGAGTTTCATGACCTTTTTCGCTATTCCCTGCTCGCGCTCTTCTTCCTCTCTAGACGGGGTAATCTTCTCCAGAACCTGTTTGAGGAGTTTGTCCATTATTTAAGATTATGTACCACAATCTCTTATATTCAAATTGAAAATCAACGAGATATTTTTTAGCATACAGGGTGAGGGAAAATACGCCGGAAAGCCGCAGGTTTTCATCAGGACGCAAGGATGCAATATGCACTGTAAATGGTGTGATTCTTCATATGCACGTGGAAGCGGCGGCAAAGAAATGCCAGTTAGCGATATAATAAAAGATATTGAAAAATATGATTGCAAATCAGTATGCATCACTGGCGGGGAGCCGATGCTCCAGATGGAAGGGCTCAGAAAACTGGTCAGGGAACTGAAAAAAAACAGATACGAGATTGTCCTTGAAACCAACGGCAGTTTTTACGACCGCGAAATCTTCGGGCAGGTGGGATGCGTTTCGATGGATGCGAAGCCGCCGAGTTCCGGGGAAAAAAGCGATTTGAGAATAATCGAAAAACTGAAAAAGAAGGACCAGCTGAAGGTTGTGATTGCTGATAGGAATGACTATGAATTCGCAAAGAAAATATGGCCTTGCAGGGCGGACATCATACTCCAGCCGGCGCACGGGACTGACGCGAAAAAACTGTGCGGGTGGGTTCTTGAGGATAATCTGGATGTGAGGGTCATCCCGCAGCTGCACAAGATTATCGGGGTTGCTTAGATTACATCAGCGAATATTAGGCGTTTCTGCCCCAGAAAACCTTTACTCTATATGTCCTTCTACTACATAATCAGAGGGAGCATTTAGCAATCTCCTAAATATTAAATCAATTATGTCCGCAAGTTTCTCATGTGGGCACTTTGGACCAGCAAACGTTGCAAATTTTCGTTTTTCCCAATCTGAAATGACATAATCTTGAGGGAAGAGTATTCCTTTCCTTGAAAGTAATTCTGTCGGTTCATCATCATAGGGGTAACTAAAATTAATCCCGGTTTCCTTACCAAACGCTACTTGAACCCACTCTCTTTTTCCTTTGTTTTCAAATGTTACATGGTTGCCTATCCCCCCTTCTTGTTCTAATCTCTGCAGAAGAAAAAGAAATAGGTCTTTTGGGTTGCGATATTTTGAAGTGGAAGTTGATACTTTTTTCCAATCTGTCTTTCTATCTTTTAAGTCTTCCTTTAACAAGGCAGCAATATCCATGTCAATGATTTCGATTAGAGACCTAAATCTCTTTTCTGGTATGATCGATATAAAACCAAAATTAAGATACCTCTTTGTTATCTTATTTTCCCCAGGACCAGAAAAAGTTATGCGTTTGTCTTTCTCGTAAATTTGATATTTCGCCACATTGCGCGCCCAAATAAATTCGATACCTTTCTTAATCTCCCTCGCATTTAGGATCATGTAAACACCAACAAGAAAGAACATAAAAAGGGTCGCTTCTAATTTACCAGTGACGGGCGAGGTATATGCGAGAAGGCATATTAAAAAGCTTATTAAGAGGAGAAAAGAGGATGTTAGTATATACCTCAACCATAATCCTTTGCTGTCAAAGATGAAAATAAAATGTTTATCAGTAACTATAAAGGTTCCTTTGTCGGTTTTATTTATAGACAGTGGGGAACCAGGACGGATTTCTGTGTATTTTGCTATTGCTTCCGAGGTGAATAAAATCTTTTCTCCAAGGAATTCATTATGGATAATGGTATTCATGTTCATGTTTATTTCGAATATTCTCTTAAATATGGTGACTTGGTCAGATTAAAACATCTGAGTGCAGTGAAAATAGTAATCTGGAAAAGGACAACCTAAACGTCAGGGTCATCCCGCAGCTGCACAAGATTATCGGGGTGCAATAAATCACCTAAGCGACCCTAATGCAGAGATAAACTTATCTGTTTCTTCGGTTGTTCCCACGGTTATCCGGACATAATCGCCGCCGAAGCCCGCAATCTTCCCGAATTTCCTCACGACAATCTTATTTTCCAGCATCTTGTCGAAGAACGAATCGGAACTCATGGGGCTCACATCCACGAACAGGAAGTTCGCGCCGGACGGGAAAACCCCGAACCCCGATTTTTTCAGCGCATCAGCCATCCGCTTTCGGTCGGATCTTATTTTGCCCACGCAGCCCTGCATATACCTAACATCACCAAGAGCGGAGATGCCTGCGGCATTGGTGAACGAGGATATGTTCCAAGGCTGGCGGACGAGGTTTATAATCTGTGTTTGCGCACTGCCCCAGATGATATACCCGAGCCGCGCGCCGGCAAGCCCGAACGCTTTTGAGAAGGTTCTGGTTACAATCAGGTTTTTGTATTCCCCTGCTAAATCCGCGACGCTTTCGCCCGAAAACTCTGCGTATGCCTCGTCGATAACGACAAGAGCGTCCGTGGATTTCAGAATATTCTTTATGTCTTTTCTGTCAATCTGCGTGCCGGTCGGGTTGTTCGGGTTAGCGAGGAATACCAGTTTTGTATTTTCGTTTATCGAACCGATGAACCTTTCGGCATCAAATGAAAAATCCGCCTCAAGCGGAACCTCATTGTACTTGGCCCCATACATCATCGCAACTATCCTGTACATGGAAAACGTCGGGCTGACCGAAAGAACCTCGTCGCCTTCACAGAGAAAAACCTTCCCGATGAAGTCCATCGCCTCGTCGGAGCCGTTTGCCGGGATTATGTTCTCTGGCTTCACGCCGCAGTAATCCGCAATCTTTTTGCATAGTTCGAAGTATGTTGGGTCGGTGTACAGATTGATGTTCGCCTTTTCAACCGCCCTCATGACCCTCTGCGAAGCCCCGTAGTTATTCTCGTTTGACATCAGGCGAATCGTGCCCTCTCTTTGCACGCCCGCCACGTAAGCAGGCAGATTGCGCACCCGCGGGTTTATTTTGTCCTTTATCATTGTTGTTGTCATTTACTTAGAAACAAATCCATAAATTCAATCCCCTGCCTCAAGCCGTAGATTCCGCCTTTCGCGGCTTTCTCGCTGAACTCTTGCACCCTGTCGCCTTCTTTCCTGGTCGAGTATATCGCAAACGGCACCGGCTCCGAGGTGTGGGTTTTTACCTCAATCGGGGTCGCGTGGTCCGGGAGCACCGCTATCGAAAAGTCGCCGTCCATCTTTTTCATTACGCGCCCTGCAACCCAATCCACTTTTTCAATCGCCTTTATCTTTTCGGCGAGGTTTCCTTCGTGCGACGCCTCGTCCGGCGCCTCGATATGCAAGTAGACGAAATCGTGGTCTTCAAGGGCATTTACCGCATAATCGGCCTTTCCCTTGTAATTCGTATCCAGATACGCGGTCGCCCCCGGGACTTCTATCACGTCCATGCCCGCGGATTTTGCGATGCCCTTGAGCAAATCTACGGCAGAAATCATTGCGCCGTCCATGTGGAATTTTTCCTTGAAAGGAGGCAGCTGCGGTCTTTTCCCGCCGCCCCAAAGCCATATCATGTTCGCAGGCTGAATCCCTTTTTTGATGCGTTTTTTGTTCACCTCGTGGCCGGACAGAAGTTGCTGGGATTTTAGCATCAGTTCGTTCAGCAAAGCAGGGTCTTTCCCCTTCGCCATGTTAAGCGATATTTTTTCGCCGATGATGTCGTGCGGAGGGGCGCACTCAACATTAAAATCGCCTTTTGCAACCATAATGTTGCGGTAGCCTACCCCCGAGTAGAACTGGATACCCTCTCGTGCAAGGCGATTATTCAGGAAATCGATAATCTCCATGGATTCTTTTTTTGACACCTGCCCGCCGCTGTAATCTTTCATTATTCCATTTTCAACGGTAACGAGGTTGCACCTGAATGCCGTCTCGTCCTTCCCAAGTTTTATCCCCATGCTCGCCGCCTCTATCGGGCCGCGGCCCCCGGTGTAGTACTTTTTCGGGTCGTATCCTAAGATCGACATGTTCGCGATGTCGCTTCCGAGGGGCATGTCGCCGGACAGGGTTTTCAAGAGGCCGCATTTTCCGTTTTTTGCGATGAAGTCCATGTTAGGGGTTCTTGCGGCCTCAAGCGGGGTCTTCCCGCCAAGCTCAGAAAGCGGCCGGTCGGCCATCCCGTCGCCCAAGATTAGAATGTGTTTCATTCTTTGTTCGTATCGTTCACCGCAGAGACGCGGAGCGCAATATCTATTTGGATTCATATATTGGCTTATGCTCCCTTTTCATTTTCTCAAATCTCTCTTTCTTAAATGCAGACAAAGCCAGGATTCCCACTATCCAAAAGGGTGATGTCATAATAATGAGTCCCAATATAAACATTAAGATGTAATCTGTTGATGGAAAATTATTGATAATCGCAAGGGCAACTAATACAGCAGTTATTCCGAACCCTCCGATAGCAAGCAGCATAAATAATACATTTGCCATTGTGGAAGATCTCTCAAATTTTGAGGGATAAATTAAATAGGCTAATAAAAATAGAGAAACAACAACAGGTATGGACCAAAGAAAGCCCCAGACTTCCAAACCATAGGCAACATATTTTCCTTCTGTCTGGACTGAGTAGGGAGGTAATGAAAGTTTGAACAATATAAGATGAATGGAATAAGCTACGAATATCAAAATACCTAAAACAACGAGTGCTATTGCTCCGATTTTTCTGGTTTTTGTTTTGTTCATTATAATCGAGTGGTTTGAAGGAATCATTAATTAAAGTTTTTTATTATTAAATCGGTGAACTTGAATTTTCTCACATCTACAAGACCCTTATCTGTTATCTTTAATTCCGGAATTACCGGAAGAGCTAAAAAAGATAATGTCATAAACGGTGAATGGATTTTCACTCCAAGCTTAGTCGCTTCTTTGTTTAATACTTTAAGTTTTTGTATTACTTCTTTTGTGTTGTTGCTCATCAGTCCTGCGATTGGGAGGGGCAGGGAGTAAATTTTTTCTCCGGCTACTGCTATTCCTCCGTGTATTCTTATTAGTTCATTGACTGCTTTTTTCATGCTTTCGTCGTCTGCTCCGATTACGATGATGTTGTGTGCGTCATGTGCTATTGTTGAGGCTATTGCGCCTTTTTTTATTCCGAAACCTGTTACGAAAGCGTTTGAGTAATTTATTCCTTTGTGTCGGTCTATGACTGAAATTTTTATTATGTCTTTTGCGGTGTTGCTTTCAAGGCTGTTGTTTTTTGGTTTTATTTCCTTGATTATTTCTTTTGTCCGGATTTCTCCTTCAATTATTTTTATTACCCGTGTGTTTGTTTTTTCTTTGGCCGGGATTTTAAAACTAAAATTTTTATTCACATTCATCACATTTTTAAATTTTGTTTTTGTTTTTTTTATTTTAACTGTCAGGTTTCCATTACTTGAAGCAAGTTTTCCCTTAAAAAAAACTTTTTCGACCCTGAAATTTTTAAGGTCTTTCACGATTGAAATATTCGCGTCTTTTCCGATGCTTATCGAGCCAAGGTTTTTCAGATTAAAATATTCTGCGGTGTTTAATGTGGTCATTCTTATCGCATCTACTGGATCGGCGCCGATTTCAACTGCCTTACTAAGCCGAAGGTTAAGATGTCCTAAAGAAAGGTCGTCCGCATGAATATCATCCGTCACAATCATACATCTTCTTGTGTCAATGCCGTTTCTTATTATATCTTTTAGTATTGACATGTTTTTTGCAGCTGATCCCTCGCGGATCATAAGCCACATCCCGATCCTTAGTTTTTCAACGGCTTCCTCATAATTTGTTGACTCATGATCAGAGTGACAGTAAACCGAATACGCGTTAAGTTTTCTTCCAATAAGCCCCGGGCAGTGGCCGTCAACAACCATGCTGTCGAAAACCCGTATTTTTTCAGCAAGTTTTTTATCGCAGTTTAAGACTCCCGGAAAATTCATTACTTCCCCAAGCCCGATAATTCGATCCATTTTTTTTAATTTTTTCATTTCAACAGCACTTATTTCCCCTGAAGTCTCAAACATTTCAGTTGAAGGAACACATGACGGAACATTAAAATAAAAATCCACCGGAAGATTACGGGAATCAGAAAGCATAAATTTTATTCCGGAAACTCCAAGAACATTAGCGATCTCATGCGGGTCAGCAACAACCGCACAGGTCCCATGCAAAACAGCGATTTTAGCAAACTCACTTGGCGGAAGCATGCTGCTCTCAATATGAACATGACCATCAATAAAACTCGGAACCACGTAATAAGAGGTTTTAATTAAATTTCTGTTTTTTATCTCCTCATTCCCAACATAAACAATTTTCCCATGCTTTACACCAACACAGCCTTCATAAATCTCCCCGGTCAACACATTCACTAAATTCCCCTCAACCACCAAATCACAACACTCAGGATTCAACGCAGCTTCAAGCAATTCCTTTTTACCCGAAAAAACATCATTCATTTTCATTCTCTGCACACTCCGCGTTTTCTGCGAGTTATACGAGCAGCCCCTTTTGCACAAAGCAAAATGGACTGTGGTGAAATCATATATAGCGAATTGCATAATTAATCCACGTTTGTTTTGACAAACGGGGACAC
>MCBF01000001.1:432767-443761 GCA_001742785.1 Candidatus Altarchaeales archaeon IMC4 | reverse complement strand
CATCAGAGTCCGTTAATCTTATGTCCGAGGCACCCACCCGCTTGAATCCGCCTTTAAGATGTCCTGCATCCTTTATGTAAATTGGTTTTTGATATTTCGGCGCTTCTTTAATCTCAATTGCTATAACTGGTTTATTGCTATCCTCCAACACGTCTGCCCTTACAACCGGGCAGTAATTGAATTTTTGTCCGACAAGAGAAGTAAACTCGTCCAGCATCTTGGAAGGGTTTTTAATGCCAATCGGCACATACATATCATCTTTTTCTTCATATCCTAAAAGGATGAATCCGCCGCCTTCGTTTGAGAAAGCGGAAACAGTTTCCCATAAATCTTTAGAAAGCTCGGATTTGCAGAGTTTATACTCAATATTAGGGCCCTCTCTGCTCTTTAGTCTTTCGAATGTTTTTCCGGGTTTTGTTTCTTTGAATTTTTTATTCATCCCGATCCCTCCACAACCTTTATCTCCTCATCACTCAGCCCGTACAACCCGTAAACCACCTCATCAATCTTCTTATCTGTATCCTTTATATCCTTTTCTATCCTTGCCTTCTCCCCCAAATCACCCTTTATTTCTTTAAGGCGTTCATTGAGAGAAAGCATTTTGTCTGCGAGGTCTATGAAGGGTTTTTGCTTATTTCTATCTAATTCGACTATTGGGTATCTTTTTATTACACGACCTTCGTAAGAGTAGAAACCGCCCCTAAGACATGTGCCAATTTTTTTATTGTAAAAATCCAAGAGTTTAGAATTTAGCAAAGCAAGCAGATATTTTTCATTCAAAGAGCAATCTTCTTTAAGTTTTATTCCATATCCTCCAGCCACCCCGCAGGTCATATAATAATACTCTTTATCATCAAGGTAGAATGATGCACTAAATGCACTATTTGGCGTAAGAATCTTTGATATTTCGTAAAGATTTATGCTTCGAGGATAAGTGTATTCATACCACGTATCAGTATTTCTAAATTTACTATCTTCACGGGATTTTATTTTTTCCTCATTTTGTTTAAAGTATGCAAAACATTTAGGGTACTTTGTTGATAAAATATCTGGTTTAATGATTTTGAAAACTCCATTGACTTTATGGTAAGGGAATATTATGGCTCTGTTTTTGTATTCAACAAAATATCCTTTAATATCCTTTCCCTTGACCAACGGCCTAACTACATCTTTTTCAATTTTATGTTTTGACTGGGTTTCTGTAGAGAATATCTCAAAGACATCATTTTCTTCATTTACTATTTTTACGAGATATACTGCATCAGCACTTGTTGCCACACCTTGAAATATCCTCTCACTATAATCTTCCAATGTTTTTTTAATCTTCGTTAATTTTTCTATTATTTTACCGGACTTTCCGATATTGAAGACCCACGGGGAGGGGCCTAAGGTGCTGTTAATGCCCCCAACAGTAATATTGCCATTGTCATATTCGGATTCGTCCGATATTGTATTCAAATCTTGAAACAAATTTTTGATTTTTGTAATCTCAGAGTATTTACATGAACTGCTATTTTCTCTAAAGAAGGCAAGGCAAGTATAAGTACTCGCTCCTTGAAATATCTGATTATCCTTGAAATTAACAATTGCATTTAGTGCATTCTTATCTGAGATTATCCTCCTGAGACATTCCCCATAGTTAGCTAAAAAGAATTTGTTTGGCATAATAAACCCAACAAAACCTCCATGCGTTAGGGATAACGATCTTTCAACAAATAATCCATATATGTCATAGTTCCCTACTGCCGATTTATAATATTTGTTAAAGTAATCGACCTGCTTTTTATCGGTTTTATTGAGTATTTGTATTCTTAGATAAGGCGGGTTCCCGATCACAACGTCAAAACCCCTCTCGTCTTTTGGCTTTTCCGGATCGAAGATAAAATAGAACTCAAACGCCCAGTGGAACGGGCTAAGTCTATCGAATTCGTCCCTTTCTATCTTCACCTTATTTTCTTTCAGTTCGTTGTATAAGGTCGTATCAAGCAGTTTCTTTATTACGCTGTTGATGGTCTCGATGTTTCTTTTTAACTCCTTCGCCTCGCTTCCCGATTTGTTTTTATAGTTCTTTATCAGCCTCGCCCTTTCCTGTAACTGGTGGTACAATGAGCCGCCGCCGGAATAATCAAGCAGCGTTCCCCCCATTTTCTCAAACCTGCTTATGTCGTGGTAGCCGATTAAACTGTTGCCCGCCCGCAGGTTATATTCGATGTTCGGAAGCGGCTGTATATGCTCCGGGTCGTAGGAATCTGCAAGCCACAACCACAACCTAAGTTTTGTGATTTCGATGCCCTTCGGGTTTATGTCAACGCCGTGGAGGTTGTTGGAAAGTATTAATCTCTTCAGGGCAATATCCGTGTTTTTAAACCCAAGTTTCTCGTCTATGCGCTTGTTCAAATCAAACAGTAGGTTCCCTGCCGCTAACAAAAAAGCGCCTGAGCCGCAGGCGTTATCCAATACCCTAATCTCGTGGATTATGTTGTTCCATATTTCCTCCAATGTCGGCGCGGGAAGAATGAATAACCTGTCAATGTCTTTTATCAGTTCTGTTTCTTTGTAGCCCTTCTCTTTCATCAGGAATTCGTTAGCCCTGTCAATGATGAAGGGGTAAATCGTGTTCTCGGAGATGTATCTTGTTATCGCCTTCGGCGTGTAGTAAGCGCCCGTGCCTTTGCGGTCTGTGGCAGTCATTGCCCGCTCAAATATGTAGCCCAGAATCTCAGGGTCTAATGTCGCAGAACCCTCAAGAGATTCCCTGCCGACAAATCTGAAACTGTCCAGAAATTCGATTGCCTTTCTTAGTATATCTGCCTTTACCCTGTAATCGTTTTCCCTCTCGACATCCGTTATTGTAAACAAACTTCCGTTTAGATAAGGAATATCCTTAAAATCCTTAATGTCAAATCTTTCATCAGGCGGCGAGTCAAGTATGCTGAAGAATAATTGTCTTAATTTCGGAACGAGAATATCATCAGGGCATCCAGCTAATTTTTTAAGGACATCTTCTTTTATGATGCCCTTTGAGTGCAGAAACTTTATGAATATCAAACGATCCATAAGTATCTGGGCAATCTGCTCTTTGTCTTCCGTATTTTCGACATTGAAGATGTTGTTTACAAAACAGTCCCTCTCAGAGATATTTCCTGTTTTATCCTTGTGGTCTTTGTACCTTCCGCCGTGCAAAAGCGCATTGTACCAGTCGTAAAACTTTTTGCTTATGTCTTCTTCGGTTTTTGAAGACACGACTTTTTCTTTCCCGGCCAAGAATTCTTTTATCTGTTCGTAGTCTTTTTCTAAATCCAGTTCATTTGCTACTTCTCCCGCATTGTCAATAAAAACCCATTTGAACCCATCGGTCGCAATTCCGAATTTATAGTTATCTTTAACCTCGGCAAGTTTGAATAATCCTTTTATTTGATTAACGGCCCCTTCTTTGCTTTTATCAAATAAATCAGCGTTTATGGGTTTCGCTTCAACAAGAAAAATGTCGCTTTTTTGGTTTTTGATTTGGTAATCAACGCTTCTGTCTTTTCCGGTTGGGGTCTCAAATTGCTTTTCAGGCAATTTTTCTAATTCAAGAAAATTAAAAACCATTTCTATTACGAATTCTTTTGTGAACGCTTCCGGCTCTGATGATTCTATCATAGATTCAGAAGAAATCTTTTTCCAGTCATCAAAAACCATTTTCCGTCCGTCAAAAGTTAGACGTTCCCGGACTTCGTTTTTTATGTTCTTGATTGTATCTAAAAAAGTTATTTCGGCCATTCCGTTATTTATTGAGTTTACCGGCTTAAATCAAAACTCAAAAAAACTTCTGCGGTGAAAAATTGCGGACAAGCGTTTCGGCTGCTGCCGAAACGGTGTCCCGTTTGTCGAAACAAACGAGGATCACCACGGATTCTTCTTCAGCCCGCCTGCCCACGCCACCCAGTTTCCGCCTAAGTGTATGACCGGCGTTACGATTATCAGGATGGCAATCTGCTCGTAACTTGGGATATACGCGAAAAGCCAGGCAAAAAACAGCGCGCCGGCGATGAAATCAAGCTGGTCCAAAAGCGGCACGAATCCCCCCCTCTCGATATTCGCCTGCCTCTTTACGAAGCTTCCCGCGAGGTCCCCGGCAAGCGCGCCGGCCCCTAATATAAAGCCGAGATGCATTGTCATCGGGGGAAGCGCCGCGGATATCTGGGGCTGGAAGTGCGACTGCAAAAACGCCATGCTGATGCCGCCGAAAAGCCCTGCAAGGATGCCGCGCCAGGTTTTGCCATCGCCGAAGATACGCTTTCCGAAAATCCTTTTCCCGAAGTCTATCGGCCAGCCGTACCTCTGCAGGGCGCGCAGCTTGGATACGTTGACAGGCATCGAGTTTGCGAAGTAGGCGGGAAGTATGAACCACAGCGCTTCGATGAGGATATTCATAGTACAATATTATCCCATGAGATATAATAATATTCTGGTAACAAGATGGGATACACGATAAAATTCAAGCCGGACGGGGCAACCGCAATGATTCGGGACGGGCAAACGATCTTAGATGCTGCGCAGTCAGCAGGCGTCCACATACAGGTTTCCTGCAACTGCGAGGGCAAGTGCAAAAAGTGCAGGGTCATCGTGGAAGAGGGCGAATTCGAAACCAGGATGCCGAAGCAGGACGGGGCGCACCTTGCGTGCCAGACATACCCCAAAAGCGACGCCGTGGTTTTCATACCAGAAGAAAGCCGCTTGGGCAGGCACCAGATACTTGAGCACATCGAGGTACACGAGAGGCGGGAGGTTTCAGGCGATGCGTTTTTTGCCGTTGACATCGGGACGACGACCGTGGCCGCAAGCCTTATTGACGCGTCTGACGGCGCGATTGCGGACACGGCATCGGCGTACAACAAGCAGGTATCGATAGGGGCTGATGTTCTAAGCAGGATAGACTATGCAAAATCCGGGGGCTTGGGCAAACTGCAAAAACTAGAGGTCGAGACGATAAACGAACTGCTTGAAAAACTCATGGGGCGCAGCAACCTGTCAAGCGGCAGGATAAAAGAAATCATAACTTCTGGCAACACTGTCATGACATACCTGCTTGTCGGCATGGACCCATCGGAGATTCAGAGGAACGTCCAGATACCTCGGTTCAAGATGCCGGTTTCGGCAAACGCCCGCGAAATCGGGATAAACCTGGAGGCGCCGGTCTACTGCATACCCGGGGTCGGAAGCTACGTAGGCGGCGACATAACCGCAGGCATACTGGCATCTGGCATGCACACGGCGGAGGGCGTTTCGATGCTGATCGATGTTGGGACGAACGGGGAGATTGCCCTTGGAAACAGGGACTGGATGGTCGCGGCCTCGACATCCGCGGGGCCTGCGTTCGAAGGCGCGCAAACCACAAGCGGCATGAGAGCGGCAAGCGGCGCGATCGAAGAGGTTAAGATAAAAGGGGATTACGAGGTCGAGTTCTCAGCCATAGACAACTACAAGCCGCGCGGGATATGCGGCTCTGGGTTCATCGACGCGGTTGCCCAGATGTTTCTGTCGGGGGCGATAGACCACAAAGGCAGGATCGACTTATCTATCGACAGCAAGCGGGTGCGGAAAGCAAAAAACACCAGCGAGTTCGTAATCGCGTGGGCAGGGGAAACCTCCCTCGGCAGGGACATCGTCATCACGGAAAAGGACATAGAGAACATAATCTACACAAAGGCGGCGATATACGCAGGGGCCTCTGCGCTGGCAAAGGTCGGGGTGCCGTTCGGCGGTCTTGAAAGGGTTTACATAGCCGGCGGGTTCGGGCATTACATACGCATAGACAACGCCATAGCCATCGGCCTTCTTCCAGACCTGCCCAAGGAGCGGTTCGCATTCATCGGCAACGCATCGCTTGCCGGCGCGATTAAGGTGGCTAAAGAAGGCAGGGGGGAGGTAGAAGCGATAGCGCGGAAAACGACGTACATAGACCTCTCGTCTGACAAGTCGTTCACCGAGGAGTACATGGGCGCGATATTCCTGCCCCACGCAAACCCGGATTTGTTCCCGAGCGTTGAAGAAAGGCTGCCGTGAGTTTATTTATATTCAAAAATACAAGAGTTATAAGACTAAACAATGGCATCGATTATAGGCGACCAGCACCACACACCGACAGGGTACCTACAGGGGCCAGACATAAAGGGCATGATCGAGGACGCCACGCCGGAGATCGAGATACTGGGTCTGAAGGATATAGTTTTCATTTTGATTTTAGGGGTTCTTGCAGTACTGTTTTTTTACCTGCCCGGGGTGCTTTACGATGCCGTTGGCTTTAATACCCTTTATACAGAAGCCGCCATAATCGCCATCTTCGTATTCGTTATCACGGAGCGCTCAATCGTAAGGTTCCTCGAATACGAGCGCGGCGTCGTTTTCAGGGCAGGAAAGTTCCATCAGGTGGCGGGCCCCGGCTGGGTATATGTGATACCCCTTGTCGACCACTATGTGAAGGTCGACTTAAGGATACAGGTGCATGAGATCGCCCCGATGGAGCTTGTAACAAAGGATAAGATATTGTGCATGGTAGCGCCGGTCGTGTTCATGTACGTGACAAACCCGAGGGATGCGGTCATAAACGTGAAAAACTATACCTCGGCGGTCCTGCATTTCATAACAAGCGAGTTCACGACCATTATCGGAAGCCACACAGCGGACTACATAATCACGCACATGGAGGACATAGCGTCGATACTTAGGGACCACGTCCACCACCTTGCCCACATGGAGAAGGGCTGGGGCATCGAGGTAGCAAGGGTCGAGATAAAATACGTGAAGTTCCCGAAGGAGCTCCAGGCCGCGATGCACGACCGGGCGGCCACTGAGCAGCTGAAGCTTGCGGCGCACGAGAAGGCCGACGCGATAAAGATCCAGATCGACGCGGTCAGGGAGGCGTCGTCAAAACTCACGGACCAGTCGATGACCTACCTCTACCTGGACGCGCTGAACAAGGTAGCGGCCGGAAAATCCACGAAGATAATATTGCCTATGGAGCTGTCCAGGTTGGCAGAAGGCATAGGCAGAAAGACAGGCATAATGTCCCCCCCAACCCCAGCCGCCGAAGCGCAGAAACCGGTCGACATAAAACAGGCCGAAGAGACGCTGAAATCAATCGTCGGGGCAGACGTCGTAGAGGGCTACAAGAAGGCGATAAGGGAGTATGAAAGCGAGGCCGAAGAGGTGGAGCGGGAGATAGAATCCAAGGTCGAATCCAAAGCCAAGGCGAAAGGAGGAGAAATAGACTCCGGACTCGAATACAGGGCAAAGAAGGAAAAATGACATCAGATGCAAAGATAGATACGCACAACATAAACGCAGACGTAGAGAAGCAGTTCGTGGCAATCCGGGTGAACCCGAAGATCTACAAGATGCATACTATTATGAACACCGCGGAGGAGCTGTTCGACAAGGCGGAGTTCGTAATCGACGGCGACCCGGAAAGCGTCGTCATCGTGAAGTTCATTCCGAGAAAGCCGATGACGGAAAGCGAGCTTCTGGGTGTCGCGTACAAGTTCAACACGATGCTGGTCATGCACACCACAAAGAGGTAACCGCTCCCTGACGCCCGATCTTAACGATGGAATTCCAAACAAGCCCCGACATAGATTTCATAGGCAGGACCGAAAAGAAAGAGAGGCTTGACATTGGCCCGAATGAACTGAAACGGATAATTTCTAAGATACTCTCCGAATCCAAACTTTCCCTCTTATCTATCGAAGAGACGCGCAAGGGCGCGATACTGGCAAAGTCAACGGATGCCCTTGGAAAACCGGTACTGACGGTAGTACGCGCGGAATTCCACATAGAGGGTGTCGAAGAGGACATCGTCGAGGAGTTATACGGGGAGCGCGTTGAGAACCGTGCGAAAAACGCGATATATATAACCAGTTCATACTTTACGAAATCCGCGCAGGAATTTGCTAAGGACAAGCCGATAAAACTTGTGAACGGCGACGAGCTGACCGAAATCCTGGCGCAGGAGGATGTCAAGATTTCCCTTGCGTTCGTTTCCCTTGCCGCCGACAAGGACGCGCAGGGGTACTTCGAATCGCAGCGCTCCCGCAAAATCGGGATGCTTGGCACGGAAGAAAAAATAGAGGACATCGACAGGAGATATGCGCCAGTGGGGCGTTTTTATATCAAGGGCGGGCAGGGGAAAACCGAGAGTCTGAACCACGCGTACATCAACATGAACACCGGTGCCCTTTACTATGTCCAGAAGAACAAGATACGGCAGTCCGACGTCCTACAGAGGATTCTCGACCTGCCGGAAAAATCGCGAGAGCGCCTGCTCGATTTGATAGAGAACGGCAGCCTGCCCAGGGAGAACATAGACGACCGGCACCTTGACATACTTGAAAAAAAGGGATTGATATCGAGGGGCAAGACCGGAGGGGGCTCGATTACCAAGGAACCCGCGAACATGATCGTACTTCTTGTGGACGAGCTTCTGGAGGCCATACTTAGCAAGCACACAAGAACCGACACATCCCTCGGAGAATCACAAATAGGGAATGTCAGCGCCAGCGTAGAGATTCCCTTCTTTGACAGCCAGCACAACCTTGAGCACTTCATCGAGACCGCGGGATACGGTGTGGCAGGATTCGACATAGACGAAACACGATACAAGATGGAGGACGTGGACAACGTCCTTGAGAAGATAACCGGCAGGGAAATAGAGTTCGACGGCATTGTTTACCTTCCATATTACAGGTGCAGGTACTCGACATCAAAAGGGAGGGTGACCTACAGGAATTTAGTATCGCCAAAATACAAGAGCATAGTCGCAAAAAAGACCGAATATACCGGCATCTACAAGGTCATAGAGGAGGTGCCCTACCTGCCGTACATCCCGCTTGGGCTCGGGTACCTATTGTACAATATCGAAAACATCGCGCAGACCCTGCACGTTTTCGCATCCGCATTCATATTCCTCGTCATGACGGTAATCTTCGGGGTAATGCTGAAGCTGTTTTTCAGGACTGAGCGGCAGGTACCCTTTTACAACAACATATTTTTCAAATACGGGTTCCCTTCGCTTCACACAATGGCCTCGATCGGGATTATCGGCTTTGCGTTTTTCGTCAATCCGATTTTCGGGCTTATACTGGCACCCGTCGGGCTCTTTTACGGCTACGCGAGGGTCAGGTTCGGGGCGCACACGGTGGCGGACGTACTGGCAGGGGCGGTTGCCGGGCTCATCGTAGGGATATTATGCGGACTGTTTGTTTACCCGGTGCAGATGCCCGCCGAACTGGAAATCGTGCTGTCCGCCATGCTGGTACTTACGCCGGTGGCGTACTTCTTGATTGCAAGACGGTATAAATTATAAGGTACTCAGGTCTTACCGCCTTCTACAGATTTCTGGCAATCTCCCTTAGAATGTCGCTTGCAGAGAGTATCCCGACAGGTATCATTCCATGGCGGGCGTGGCTTGTATCCTCAGACAGAACCAGCAGGCGGTGAACCTTCTCCCGTTTCATTATCTCCACGGCGTCGCCGAGCGTCATGTCCGGTCGGACGTCCTTTACGGAAGAATTCATTATGTCGTCAGCCGTAAGCTCGCGGATTGCATAGCCAGCAACGTTTATTATGTCCCTGTCCGAAATCACACCCATCGCTTCGCCGTTTGGGGCGGTAACCACAAGCCCTGTTATGTGCTCCTCAAGAAGACTGTCAATGATCTCCTTTACGGGCGCATCCATCCCGACGGTTACGACGCCCCTGCTCATCACGTCCCTTACCTTTTTTTGCATCACTTTTTCCATTTTGCATCCGTTTTTTTGCCCTGCATTTCCCTTCTTTCCATTTCAATTCTTTCCGCCCACTCCCCCGCATATGCAGATGCCGCGTTAGGATTCGGGAAGTCGGCTATCTTGACGTGCCAATCGCCCTTTATCCGATATCTTGAGGCCTTATTACATGAGCGGCACCTGAAACTTTCTTCCCCCTCGGTCGTCTGAATTATTCCGCAATTCGGGCACATGACCACCTTGTATCTGAACAGGTCATCGGACAATTCTTTTGGCGGTTTTTTGGATTCACACAACAAACTCATCAGTGTTGTCGGTTCATCATGAGGATTGATCACAGGTATTTCTTTTCTTCTTGAGGCCATCTTGATTACTCTTTGCATGGAAAGACGGACATTGTCATACGTCCGCCGCAGTTGCTGCATTCTTTTGTAACTACGATAGGGTTGTCTACCGTTTCCTTATTTCCGCATTCATCACATTCAAACACAAACGTCCGTTTCATTTTCCTTTGTTCTGCCAGTTATCCATAAATGCAGTTGCTTCGCCAGGAGTTGGGAAGCTATATATCTTGACGTGCCACTTGCCCTTTACCCGATATTTTGAGGCTTTATTGCAAGAACGGCACCTGAAACCCCTTTCCCCCTCGGTCATCTGAATTCTTCCGCAATTCGGGCACATGACCACCTTGTATCTGAACAGGTCATCAGATATTTCTCTTATTGGTTTTTTAGATTCACACCACAGATTCATTAGCGTTGTTGGTTCATCATGAGGGTTGACTAATGGTGGTTCCTTTATTTTTGAGGATTTTGGTTTGCCATATACTGGTACTCGCATATATCTGCCGCATTTATTACATTTTTTTCTAATTGGGGTAGGGACATTTATCACTTCCTCATTTTTACATTTCTTACATTTAACTATAATGTCTTCCATTGTATTATTCTGTAATTACTTCCACTTCTCCTTGATGAACTGCCCGATTCCAGACGAATCCTGAGGCCCGATTATTATCTCCCACCCCGTTGCGTCCTCAAGCGCCCCCTTTATCCTTGCCGCGTAGCCAGGGACTATCAGCTTTTTGTGACGCACCTTTTCCGAAACCTTGTTCTTGTCGAGCATATCCCTTACGCCTGCGGGCGTCAGTTTCTCAGCCGCAAGCGCAACGGTCACAGCAAGCCCCTCCGTGTCCGCAACCAGAAGGTAGCATGAAACACCGGCAGA
>MCBF01000001.1:429296-432667 GCA_001742785.1 Candidatus Altarchaeales archaeon IMC4 | reverse complement strand
CGCATAAATTTCGTGCGCGAGAAAAAATCACGCTAAAAAACAGGAGGTAAGCAAGATTGCGGTTACGCAATTCCTCTGCGGGCTAAAGCCCGCAGTATCCTTGCTAAAATGTAATGAAGTGCAGGATATGCGGGGGCATGACGGAAGTCGGCAGGTACTGCCACAGGTGTGCTGGAGAGAGGCTGAAGGCGAGTTTGTTCTGGGCGGCACTGGCAGTTATCCTACTTATATTGTTGTTCTAATGGCCAATTATAAAAACCAACTCTGGAACTGGTTGTCTACTTTTAAATGCCAAAATCCAATATATTGGTAAAATGGAAAATTTGGTAAGAATTGATAGATTTGGCAGATTGTTCATTCCCGCATTCATACGGAAAACGATAAACGCAGATAAATTTGAGATAAAAGTGAGCAACAAGAACATAGTGCTAAAACCAATCAAGAACCCGTTGGAACTATTTGGAACGTTGCCCGATCTGAACGCGAATAAACTTAAAGAGGTACACGATGACTGGGGCCATGAATCTGCTGCTTGATTCGTTTGCATTGATTGAATTTTTCAAAGGGACGGAGAAAGGCAGGGTGATCAAGGACATGATTGAATCCGCGGATAAGATATTGATTTCAGTATTGTGCATATATGAAACCCACTACGTAATTGAAGGGAAATGTTCAAAGGCGGACGCAGATAAGTACATTGAATCCTTAGAAGCAGTTTATGACATCCGCGACATAGACCAGAGCATGGTGATGAAGGCTCTCGAACTCCGCAGAAAGTTCAGGCTTCCGACAGTAGACTGCCTGATATATGCCACCGCAAGACTTAACAATGCCAGCGTTGTTTCCGGTTGCCCGCATTTCAAGAAAATAGATGGCGAAAAGGACGTTATTGTGGTCTAAAAA
Source organism: Candidatus Altarchaeales archaeon IMC4 (assembly GCA_001742785.1). Lineage (GTDB taxonomy): Archaea > Altiarchaeota > Altiarchaeia > IMC4 > IMC4 > IMC4. The sequence continues at coordinate 431,764 of MCBF01000001.1, read as the reverse complement.
CAGTTCTGGACAATAATGCGCATTATTCCTAAAATCTAAACGATTATATGCCTTCTTTTTTTCCAAAGATAAACAGTTTCACCGACATCTTTAAGTTTAGCGGCTTCCTGTTGATAACAGGCAAAAATGACGCCGATCCCCGCCAATACCACAACACACAAAAGGAATACTATAGCCAGCGGTTTAAATCTTACGTTCATCTTTCAGTTCCTTGATTTTTGAAACGAAAATATCCGCATGCTCCTTTTCGATTATCAGGGGTGGCAAGACCCTTACGGTATTTTCCGAGTTGATAGTGAGTACTTTTTTTTCTATCAAATCCAGAACCGTTTTCTTGCCGTCGGCAACATCTATACCTATCATCAAACCGCGCCCGTGAACCCTCATACCCTCGCTCGCTAATCTATCCATGAGGGATTTCCCGGTCTTCGCCGAGTTCTCAACCAGTTTGTCTTTTATTATCGTTTCAATGACCGCCTTCGACGCGGCGCACGCCAGGGGGCTGCCGACGAACGTTCCTCCGTGCTGACCGCGCCCGAAGTCGATCCCCCTGAACAGCGCCGCCCCGATCGGAAAGCCGCCACCTAAGCCTTTTGCCACGCACATTATGTCCGGCTTCACGTTTTCGTGCTCGCATGCGAACATCTTCCCCGTGCGCCCGAATCCGGTCTGCACCTCGTCGGCGATCATGAGGACGTTATTGTCGTCGCATATTTTTCTGACCTCTTTAAGGTAGCCGTCTTTCGGGAGTATCACACCGGCCTCGCCCTGGATCGGCTCAAGGATAACCGCGGCGGTGTTTTTTGTTATCGCCTTTTCGAGTTTGCCGGCGTTGTCGTAATCGACAAAACTCATGCCCGGAACCAGCGGCTCGAACGGATGCCGGAATTTTTCGCTCCATGTCAGGCCGAGGGCACCCATGCTCCTGCCGTGGAAGCCGCCCTTCATCGCGATGACCTCCTTTTTGCCGGTTGCGCTGCGTGCAAGTTTTACCGCCGCTTCGACCGCCTCGGTGCCGTCGTTGCTGAAGAAAACCCTGTCCATGCCGGATATTTTTGTAAGCAGTTCGGCAAGTTCGAGCTGGGGGGTGGTGTAGAGGTAGTTCGACGTGTGGATTAGTGTTTCCGCCTGCTTCTTTATCGCCAAAACGTGCGCGGGGTGGCAGTGCCCTAAGGCGTTTACCGCGATGCCCGCAAACATGTCGAGGTATTTTTCGCCGGATGAGTCCCAGACGTACATGCCCCTGCCTTTGACTGCGCAAACCGGGTGGCGCGAGAAGACCTGCGAGTAGTATTTCTCCTCCAGATCTTTTATTTGGGTGAAATTCATTCTGGTTATAGTATATCTTCTGAATTACAAGAAAAATCAATCGGAGATTGATTTTTGTGTCCTATTATAAAGTATATTTCTATACTTTATAATACGGATAAAAAACTCGAAAGCGATGTTTGCCCGACCTGCTTTTTTTGCCCCGCGGGTTTGCCCTCGCTTGGTATTGCGCAAAGGTGCGAATACCCGCAGTATTTGCGCTTCATGGGCGAGCAGCTGCCGCACAACTGCCTGACTGGCTGCTTCTGCAGAAGGACGCCGGTAACGTAGTCGAACCTCTCCGAGATTACGCTGTTTTCAGCACCCAGCCGGCACATCAGGGTTTTTTCCGTCTGCCCGTACTCCACTGCGATATCAAAATTCGAATATGAGTCCGACACGCCCTTCCTTGAAACCTCGCAGATCCCCGACATCGCGGATTCCATTTCGCTCGTAAATTCGCCCGCCGTCAAAGCGTCCGGGTCGCAGCCCCTGTCCCTCAGCTCCACATAGGAGTCCATGCCCCGCGCGCAGCGGGAAAATATGTCGTTGCCGTCGATTTCGGCGATGAACTTGAGGACATCGGACAATATGTTTTTCTGCACATGGAGCTGGAACGCGTCGTCTGCGAAGAGGTACGGCAAACCGTCATTGCCTACAAGCGAGTTTCTGGTCTTCCTTTCGACAAGGCTCACCCTCGGGCCGCCGTCGTAGTGGACATAAACCGTGTCCGGAAATCCGAATATTTTCCTTGTGGGCGAGAAGTACGGCACTTCAGTCAGGACCTGCGGCTTTTGCGTCCTTTCAACGTCAAGGATCATCTGCGCCAGGGCGTACGCATTGTGCGCCGCCGCTTCCTCAGGCGACGCCTCCACCTTTTCGGTAACGTCAAGTTTCGCGTGGATCTTTGAGCCGGCGACGCCCTCGGGAGTTATAATCTTTTTTTCTCTCACGCCCTTGGACAGGTATTCCAGATAGCTTGGGCAGTACATGCTGTTTTTTATCTTAGAAACCGAAAAGAAGTCCCAGACGTTTATGCCCCTGAAGACATCCGAGAGCTGCGGCGGGGCATTTTTTTGGTTTGTTATTTTTTGCATCGGTAAAATATTAGGGAATTAGTCGTTTTCCGTACCAAATTGCCCATATATTATATTGAATAC
>MCBF01000001.1:406268-429196 GCA_001742785.1 Candidatus Altarchaeales archaeon IMC4 | reverse complement strand
ACAGGTAAATTCCACGTCATGTAATCAATTAAAAGTTCCAGAATAAAAATCACATACTATAGTTGTCCGTATCCGTGGTTGTAGCTTCGTATATCCATTTTCCTCTGTGGCGCGCGCCAGCGCGCCTCGAGGAAAATTTATATATTAGGAACGCGCGCATAAATTTCGCGCGCGAGAAAAAATCACGCTAAAAAACAGGAGGTACGCAAGATTGCGGTTACGCAATTCCTCTGCGGGCTAAAGCCCGCAGTATCCTTGCTAAAATGTAATGAAATATGAACAATATGATAAGAAAAAACATCTTGAATTTCTACAATTAGCCATTAATAGAATGGCGTCAAATTCATTCATCCTAAAAGGTTGGAATATTACTTTGATAGTCGGTTTATTTGCTTTAACATTGAAGGATTTATCTTCTTCATATCTTTATTTAGCAATACTTCCAGCACTTGCTTTTTGGGGGCTTGATGCTTATTATTTACGACAAGAGAGATTATTCAGAGAATTATACAATTCAATCAGGAAAGCTAAAAGAAAGGATATTGACCCCTATTCATTTGATACAAAATCTGTAAATGGTAATGTGAAAAATTGGTTTTGCACCTTATTTTCTCCAACTGTGATATTATTGCATGGCGCAGTAATACTTTTCATAGTCATATTTATCATAATCATAAGAGGAGGTTTTTAAATGGCAAGACGAGTATTTTTCAGTTTTCATTATGAACGAGATGCTTGGCGTGCAGGACAAGTGAGAAATTCTAATGTGATAAAAAATAACTCAATTGAAACTTCAGATTTTATTGATTCTGCTAAATGGGAAGAAATAAAAAGGGGCGGAGATGATGCTATTAAGAGATGGATTGCAAATCAATTAAATGGGACTTCTGTAACTGTTATTTTAATTGGGGCAAAGACATCAGAAAGAAAATGGATAAAATATGAAATTGATGAAAGCCTGAAAAAAGGAAATGGCTTACTCGGTGTACGAATTCATAATATCAAAGACCAAAACCAACAAACAGATACTATGGGAACAAATCCGTTTGATAACTTATACTTTGATAGAGATGGGAGAAAGGTATATCTTTCTGAAATTTATCAGACTTATGATTGGGTTAATGATAACGGTAGAGATAATCTAGGTAATTGGATTGAAAAATCAGCAAAAGATGCAAATAGGTAAAGACGCCCCCGTTTCCGTTCGTAAAAGCCCCTGCCCGTTTTCGTTAAGAAAAATCTTTGGGCGTAGCGAAGCGAAACCGCTTAACCAATGTTAGACTATGTTTGCGAAGCAAATTGAGTTATCGTTTTTTCGTTGGAAGGTTAAGCGAAGGATTTTTCAGTTTTCGTAAGCAACCCCTCTCAATTTAGGGGGTGGGTGGTCGGGGGACAGCCGAATTCTGAATTTCGCCTAACGTATGCGATTTAACGAAGTTCCGAGCGGAGCGAGGAATTTGGGCGGAGCGAAGCGAAGCCGTTAAATCGCTGTTGTGCGACCCGACCGAAGGGAGGGCGAGCGAAGCGAGAGTTTTCGAGTCGCCGAAAATTCTTTGTCGGCGTAGTTCTATCCCACAGGATAGAATTTCGTTAAATCTGTCTTATGCGAAGTCCGAAGGATTTCGCCACAGTTCACTTGTTGTTATCCTTGGTTTATTCTTTTTCCCCGTTCAATGGGTTTAACGAAGCCGACACGTAGGAATTTTCGGTGCAACCCGCATCGGGCGACTCGAAAATTTCGCAGCAACTCGTTTTTATNCGAACCTTGTTCGCATAATCCCCCTCCCTCGCAGTTAAAGCGAACTCACCCCTTCTTGAACATCTTCCTCAGCCCCTCCCCGACCTTCTCGATCTGCTGGTCTGCGCCATCCTTCCGCATCTCGTTGAGGTTCGGCATTCCACGGGCGCACTCGCTCATCCACTCGTCGGCGAACTTTCCGCTCTTGACTTCTTCGAGTATCTCCTTCATTACCGCCTTCGTCTTGTCTGTTATTATCCTCGTGCCCCTCGTCCTGCCGCCGTATTCCGCGGTGTTTGATACGTTGCGCCACATGTGCTCGATTCCCCCCGCCTGTATCAGGTCGGTTATCAACTTCAGTTCGTGGAGCGTTTCGAAGTATGCGATCTCGGGCTGGTAGCCGGCGTCAACGAGGGTTTCGAAGGATGCCTTTATCATTTCCGCGCACCCGCCGCACAGATCAACCTGCTCCCCGAACAGGTCTGTCTCCGTTTCCTCGGAAAAAGTCGTTTCAAGGACCCCCGCCCTCGTGGCGCCTATCGCTTTCGCGAGCGCCAGTGCGTTCTTCTTTGCCTTCCCTGTAGAATCCTGCTCGACCGCGATGATAGCGGGAACGCCGAACCCCGCAAGATACGTCTCCCTCACGAGTTTCCCCGGGCCCTTCGGGGCGACCATTATGACATCGACGTTTTTCGGCGGGACTATCTTATTGAACCTTATGTTGAACCCGTGCGAAAACATCAGGGTGTTCCCCTTTTTCAGATTATCCTTAATCTTTTTATTGTAGACGTCCGCCTGTATCTCGTCTGGGATAAGCATGTGGACGAAGTCCCCCTTCGCAGCCGCCTCTTCAATGCTTACCGGCTTGAAGCCGTGCTCTACGGCAAGGTTCCAGCTTCGGTCCTTGACAAGCCCGATAACCACGTCAAGCCCTGAATCCCTCATGTTCTGCGCCTGCGCATGCCCCTGTATGCCGTATCCGATAATTGCAATCGTCTTCCCCTTAAGTACGCCTAGGTCGGCGTCATTGTCGTAGTACATCTTTGCCATTTTCTTATACCTCTTGTGCCATGTATGGAATAATCTGGTCCCCGAATCTCAGGGTGTTTATCTGGACTTTTACGCTTGCGCCCGCCGTGGCATTCATACTAAGTGTCGCGCTGAAGTTCCCGTTATCCTCTATTCTTATAATGCTGTTGTCCACCACTACTGTTTTCGCAACGGAAACGCGCCCGACTTTTTGGAAGTTTATATCGGTTATGTTCTCTGCGCGCAATCTCTCTTCTAATTCAAATGTGCTCGCATTTTGCGGGACCATGAATGTCAAAGCGCCCGCCTCAAAAGAATAGCTTGTGTTCACGGACTCCAGAATCTCGATTATCTTCGATTTCGAATCCTCGAATTCTATGCGCGTGGAATTTTGGGTTTTTATGGCATATACTCCATCGAGGCCTTCGATTAAGGCAGCCGTCTCATTGTCCAGCCCATCCATGACAAACGCCGGCTTTTCAACGCGCGCCTCGGACTCGTTGGCGATGGCGAGGTTTTGGGAATTCCCGGTTATCTCGCCGCTTACGAGAATGCCTTCGATATTAACGACCTCTGCGTCTATAATATCCTCCTGAATCCTGCTGCCGCCGATTGCCAAAATGCCGTCTTCTTTACTGAATACGGCTACGTCCACGTAATCCCCTGCCTTCATCCCCGGGGCGGCTATCAGGTATACTCCTCCCAATACCGAGGCGTTGGCCGTGTAGCCGCGAAGGACCCTGCGCTTTCCGGCAAACCCTGTCTCCTTCTCGACTGCCGTTTCGTTTGCGCTTTCTTTGTCCTTGAATGTAAACCTGAAGAACTGGTACGAAGGGCTGGTGCCGAGTTTGCAGACCTCGTACTTGAACCCTATAAGGTTTTCGATCGAAAGGTTCGCTGCATCGGTTATGGCATCGATAGTTGCAAGCTCGGGCATGTATACTATTACGTCCGCCGTCGGCTCCATTACCCGCACTGGCATCGACCGGTTGCCGATTGGGGTTATCTGGTGCTCGACTATGTACTGGCTGACGTTGGCCTCTGTGGTTCCTGCGCCCCTTTCGCTGTAGGTCATCACGTAAAATCCCGAAAATACCATTGCAAATATGGTAACTGCCATCAGAATTATGTTCTTGTCCATCGTTTATTATTTTTGGTATCATTTCGGTGGGTTGCATCGCAACCCGCCTCCACACGCGAACCGCAAAACGGTTCGGTGCCCCGAAATTACATAGTAATTTCGAGGGTCTTTCTTTTTCGCCACCCGCGTGAATTTTTCATTCACGGGGCACAAGAAAGTTGTTTTACAACTTTCTGTGCAGAAACTTTTCACAAGTTTCTTGCACCGTTTGCGGTGTTCCGCAAACGCGTGTCGTTTTTCTTTTTCCCAAAAAGAAAAAGGCTGTTGGAATGTTAATAATGGTCCGGACTGCTTATATATTTGTAATTGCAAGAGGGCGCAACTAAAACACGGATACTCGGGGTTCAGCCGCTGACCCCAAAGAGGATCGTGTGCATGGACTTGTTCTCGAAGTAGAACCTCAGCTCGTACTCCCCTGCAGGAAGCATCGGGAAGCCCCTGCCCATATTGCCGTACATCTGCCACTTCGGGTAGGTGAATATCTGCTCGCCGGATGTTGCGTTTAATACGTCAAAATAGGCCTCGCCCCCGATGCCTTCTTTCGCATCGACCATCAGGAGTATGCCGCCGCTGGTTTTGAAATCGGTCGTCGGCTCGGATGGATTATCCGGGCCGGGGTTGCCATTTGAGATGTTGAATTTATGAAGTTCGATCTTCTCGAAATAGTCTGCGTATGCAGGCGGGGGTTCCGGGCCTTTGCAGAGCGACTCCTTGCAGAACAGACCCTCGCTGCACTGTTTGTAGGTTTCGCACGCGTCGCCTTCTGCTCCGTTTGTGCAGGTGCCCCGCGCGCAGAACTTGGTCAGGCAGTCGTCTGCCGTCATGCAGGGCGCGCCCTTGTTGCCAGAAGCGCAGGCTCCGTTCACGCACATCAGGCCATCCTGGCAGTTTTTCAGGTTGTGACACGCGTCGCCTTGCGCCCCGTTTGTACAGGCGAAGTTTACGCAGAACGCCGTCTTGCAGTCCGCCCCCGTGGTACAAGGCGAGCCGGGGTTTCCTGACGAGCAGGCCTCCATTGTGCAGAACAGCCCTGCTTTACAGTCTTTGTCGAGTTTGCAGGCACTACCTTCCGGGCTTGTGCCTTCAGCGGTTTTCGGAAGCGCCGCCTGCCAGATGGCTATTGCCAAGAGCAAAACAATTACGACTGCGGCGAAGAGTAAACCCCATTTTTTCATAATAATTATCTGGTTTTTGTTTTTAAATTTTGGTTTTTTTTAGTAACACCAATATCAGATTGGTGTTACTATTTATATACCAACCTATAATTATTAACAACTAACAGGTAATAAAATGCACATACCCGATGGATTTTTAAGCGCGCCCGTTTGGGCTGCGATGTGGATTGCGACGATCGTTATCATGGGCTACGCCGTAATGCGGACGAACAGGAAATTAGGCGAAAAGCACATACCGATGATGGGCGTCCTTGCAGCGTTCATATTCGCCGGGCAAATGCTGAACACGCCAGTTGCCGGCGGCACGTCCGGGCACATGCTCGGAGGGGTCCTGTCCGCGAGCATCTTAGGCCCCCTGGCGGCATCCGTGATAATGGCGACGGTTTTCATCGTTCAGGCAATATTCTTTCAGGACGGCGGGATTACGACGCTCGGCGCGAACATCTTCAACATGGGTTTCATCGGCACGATATTCGGGTACTATGTTTACCGCAGCGTCTCGGGCGCAATCGGTGGGCAGCGGGGCCGCTACATCGGGCTCGGGGTTGCCGCATGGCTTGCGGTCGTTCTGGCATCCGCCGCATGCGCGATAGAGCTTGCCGCTTCGGGGACAGTGCCTTTGAACGTGGCGCTTCCCGCGATGGTCGGCATCCACTCGATTGTCGGGCTGATCGAAGCAGGCATAACGATAGCGGCGGTCAGTTACATAATGAAAACGAGGCCGGATCTGCTGGAACTTGAAAAAATATGAGGTGAAAAATGGAAAGATATATGATAAAAGGGCTTTTGCTGGCATTGGTTATGGCGTGCGTAATCTCCCTGTTTGCGTCAAGCTCGCCCGACGGACTGGAGCGGGTTATGATAAACATATTCGCACAGGGGCACGGCGACGAGCATGGGGAGGAGAAGATGGAGGAACTCTGTGAGGGCAAAGAAGTCATAACCGCGCCGATGCCGGATTACGTCATCCCGCAGATTGCCGATAATGAGGGCAATCCGACAATGCTCTCTGCATCGCTTGCAGGGCTTTTCGGGGTGCTGTTGGTATTCGGGCTTATCACCGCCGTAGGAAAAACACTGAAAAAAGAAGTAAAAAATGTGCGGGATAAATAATGCATACGTCCTTGTAAAGACGAGCGGCTCGGCGGCGATTGACGTATTAGATAAGATTCGCAAAATGGAAGGCGTCAAAGAAGCCAGCGGCGTTTACGGGAACTACGACATAGTGGTAAGGGTGGAAAGCGAGGACGTTGCAGACATGGTAATCAGAAAGATAAGGACCCTGAAGGGCATCGTTGACACCAATACCTTAATAGTCGCGTTCTAAATCAGGATGCACCACTCCTTCATCGACAAATACAGCAACCTGAACAGCATCGTCCACAGGATAGACTCGCGGGCTAAAATACTTTCTTTTTTTAGCCTTCTTCTTATTGTAGTCCTGACACCGCCCTCCAGCCTCTTCAAATTTTACCTTTATTTTCTCTTGATTTTTGCAGTCATTATAATATCCCGCGTGCCGCCGGGCTTCGTCTTCAGGCGTTCCCTGATAGTCCTGCCATTTGCGTTTGCCATAACCTTTTTTAACCTCGTAACCGGCAGCATGGACATGGTGATGTTCATCGCCATCTCGGCAAAGGCGTGGTTATCTGCGCTTTCGATGATAGTGCTGGTTTCAACGACGCCCTTTGCGCACCTGATGAAGGGTCTCGAGCGCCTTGGGGTGCCGAGGGTAATCGTTATGGTGATGAGTTTCATGTACCGCTACCTATTCATATTAGCGGACGAAGCGATGCGGATAGGGCAGGCGAGGGACTGCCGAAGTTCGGGGGGAAACCTGCGCTTGCGCTTGCGAACGGTTGGCAGCATCATCGGCGTGCTGTTCATACGCTCCTACGAGCGAGGCGAGCGGGTTTATGCCGCGATGGCATCGCGCGCCTTTGACGGCAGCGTCAGGACACTCGACAAATTCACTATGGGAAAAAAGGACGCGGCATTTTTTTCATTAATCCTGATTCCGTCCATAATAATCTTCATAACATGAAACCGACGATATCAATAAAAGGCCTGAATTACACGTACCCGGACGGCACCAAAGCGCTCAGCGACATAAACCTTGAGGTCGCCAAGAACGAATCCGTCGCGCTGATAGGCCCCAACGGCGCTGGAAAAACGACGCTGCTTCTGCACCTCAACGGTATAATCAGGAACGGTAGCGTCGAGGTCATGGGCATGGAAATAAACGACCGGAACCTGATGAAAATCCGAAGCAGTGTCGGCCTTGTCTTCCAGAACCCGGACGACCAGCTTTTCTCGCCGACGGTTTTCGACGATGTCGCATTCGGGCCCCTGAACATGAGTCTCGGTGAGCAAGATGTGATGGCGCGGGTCAAGGAATCCCTTGGGCAGGTAGAACTGGAGGGCTACGAAAACCGCTCTTGCCACCACCTGAGTTTCGGGGAGAAAAAGCGGGCGGCGATCGCGACGGTGCTCTCGATGCAGCCGGAAATCTTAGTGCTTGACGAGCCGACGCTTGGCATGGACCCATGGGTCAAAAAGGACTTTCTGGCACTTCTTGGGAAACTGATGCACCTGCGGACGATCATAGTGGCGACGCACGACAACGACGTTCTGAGGATGTGCGACAGGGCATACCTCTTCAGCAAAGGGAGGATTATAAGCGAGATGGATGAATTCAAGGATATAGAAAAAATCCGCATAGAACAGCAATGACAAAGGTTGCAATAATCGGGGACTGCGCCTGCGCGCGGGAGTTGATAAAGCATATCAAAAAGAGCAGGAATACCGGATTTGCCGGGCAGTTCGTGCCGGAAGATTTGCCGGGTGTGATGGATGATTCCCCTGAGATCCCGCAGTTCGTCCTTTCCGCAGACGTCGTGCTTGACTACAGCAGGCACCCGGACATGCCTTATGCCCTCAAGGGCGCGAAGAGGGTTATTACGAATGCAAAATGCATCCGCGTGAATCTGCCAGATTCACGGGACTCCGTTTGCGAAAATTCGCAAACGCGTGAATTGAAAAATGCAAAATGCATAGACTGCTTCTGCGCGGCGGATATTTCAGAGGATTTCGGGGTTCCTGAATTTAAGGTTGTGGTCGAAAATGGAATACTTAAAGATATTGAAGTAGTTAAATCATCGCCCTGCGGAGCCGCGTATCTTCTGGCTGACGAACTGAAGGGGCTTGCGGTCGAAGAAGCGCTTGATAAAACGGGGCTTCTGGCGCAATACCTTTGCCGTGGCAAAGGCGGACCAAATAGCAGTATCCACAAAGCCGCGGAAATCCACAAAAGGGCGCTTGAGAAGGCAGTCAAGCAAGTGAAATAAAATGGAACGCATGATTGCCTTCGGCACCTATAGTTTCGCTTCGCTCGGATATTGAAAGGGGCGGGCGGCTTTAAACGAAAAGATTATTAAAGTAAAGAAGAAACTATTACTACGATGAATACTGAAACAACAAAACAAGAAATGAGACTTTCAGATTTAGAAAAATACAAAAAAGAGGCGGATAATCTTATAAAACACGGGGAAGAGTTAATGGGGGCTCTTGAACACAATGACGAATTGATTTTTAAAAGAGATTATGACGTTTGGTATTCCGAGTCTCTTGCCTTAATAAAAATTCTTTTACCAGACAAGATTGAGGACTTTAAGGGGCGTTATGATCACAAAGGGGACAGGTGTATCAGAGAGTATATGATATATGATATACTGCCAAGAAGCGAGAAAGAAGAGTTTACCCCTAATCCTCTTGATTATACTTCAACAGAGGCAGTTGATTATGCCATATCTTTATTTAGAAACCAGTTATCTATACTGGAAAGCGCGAAGAGAAGATTTGAAAATTCGCTTTTTGACATTAAATAATTCGTGCAAGCAGATCTATTCTTTACCCGTAATTTCCGCAAGCTCTTCTTCAGTGTTGATATTTTTGAACGTATCCCTCCGCGGGTCGAACCGCCTGATCTTTTCCACGGGGAAAATCACAAAATCCCCTGCCCAGATAAGGCCCGAAACCCTGCCGTTCTTCACATCGGGGAACGCATCCAGCACGAAATCCCTCCTATAGATGGCGTGCAACGGCTCGGGAAGCCCTTCGTCGTTCAGCAGAACAACCCCGTCGCCCGCGACGTTTTCGCACATGAACCTGATGGCCTCTTCGTTCAGAAACGGCATGTCGCAGGCGGCAATAAATAGGTACTCTGCGTCTGAATTTTTCGCCGCGAGATACAGCGCGCCAAGCGGGCCTGCGTTAAGGTCATCGGTGATGATATTCGCCTTTGTAAGTTCCCTGATGCGGCCTTCGAGTTCCGGGTGGCAGACGAGCGTTACTTCCGAAAATATTTTTTCCATTGTTTCCAATCCATGAAGGAACAATGGCTTGCCGCGAAAGTCTGCCAGCGGCTTGTCCTTCATGCGGCTACTTTTGCCGATTGGCATTACAGCCTTGATATTTTCGGGGCGCATCATAGTTCCTTATTTGTATATTTTGTCGTGGTGGTCATAGTCCTCTAACATTACTGTTTTGGTTTTCTCGTCAACCGAGAATGCGAGTACAAAATGGCCGTCGATATGCACGCGCTTCCAGTGTTGCAAAGGCGCACGGAGATTTTTGTAGTGGTGCGGGTTTTCAACAATTTCATCTGCTTTTTTCAGGATGATCTCGACCTGCTTCGTGTTCTTCCTGCTTAATTTTTCTAATTTCTTTAACACCGCAGGCCGGATATCAAGAGAATACATATTAGTCGATTCCGAGATGCGTTCTAAGGTCATCCACTGTCCCGATGTGTATGGGCTTCTGTTTCATTATCTCCTTCGCCTTCTCGATGTATTCCGGCCTGAGCTCCGGCTCCAGAAAATTATCCCCGTACTCGTTAATTACGAGGTCTATAGCATCGGATTTGTTCCGCAGTCCGTACTTGGCTTTAACAATGTTCAGAATCCTGTTGGAGTTTTCCTGTATGTTTATTACTGCTTGAACCATTTTGCTTTTAGTTGTATATGCGGCGTATATGATTATATACAGGGCATATATAGTTAAATACTACGGCTCTGGTATTTCTGGAATGGATTGTAATAAACTACTTGACATAAGAAAAACATGAAACTCCTCGTAAGCCCGGTAAACCTTGAAGAGGCAAAGGCCGCAATCGCGGGCGGCGCGGACATAATCGACGTGAAGAACCCAAATGAGGGTTCCCTCGGCGCGAATTTCCCATGGGTCATAAAAGAGATAAAGAGTATTGTCCCCTGCGGGGTTGAACTAAGCGCAACAATCGGGGATTTTCCTCACCTTCCGGGGACCGCATCACTTGCGGCACGGGGTGCTGCGTCCTGCGGCGTTGACTATGTTAAGGTCGGGCTTCTTGGTCCAAGGGATAAAGCTGAGGGAGTGGAACTTATGAAGGCCGTTGTCAGGGCTGTAAAAGAATCAAATCCAAAAATAAATGTCGTTGCCTGCGGCTACGCAGACCACTGGACGACAAACTCCGTGAGTTACACGGACGTGCCCGAAATAGCAGAATCATCCGGTGCTGGCCTAGCGATGATTGACACGCTCGGCAAGAAGGGCGGCAGCCTGTTCGAGTTCATGTCAAAAAGCGACCTTGCGGCATTTGTTGAAAACGCGCAAAACCGAAGCCTTTTAACGGCAGTCGGCGGCTCAATCGCAGTCAAGCAACTTAAAGACGTTTACGACGCGGACGTTGATATTATCGGGGTCAGGGGAGCGGTCTGCTCAAACGGCAGAGATTCTGCGATAGTAGAGGAAAAAGTGAGGAAGTTCAAGGATGCGGTCAGCCGCTTGGAGTAATCTCTGTACAGATGGGTTTTTCGCAGTTCAACATTTTTTGGATTCGTTCGGGGTGATTTCCATTCACTATAAAACACCCTGTTCTATACTCATCAAGAACATCGGGAAGCGCTTTGTCCACACAAGATTGCTTAAGCTTTTTTAGGTCAGATGTTTTTATTTTTTCGATAAGTTTTCCGCCCGAATAAATCCCGTCAACCGATTTCAGCAGCACGCATTTTTCCGCTTTGGTCTCTCCGGCGACAAGCGCCGCGATGCTGTCGGAGGTTGCGTCCCAGCTTGGCCTTAGCTTTTTGACAGGTGCGTATCCTGATGCAAGTAAAACAGAGATGGTATTTTTTTCTGCGTCGTCCGGATTGTCAACAATCCTGAATTTTTTTGAGAATTTTGTTAAAAGGACTGCGGTCATGTCCATCGCCTTTATCGCAAGTTCGTGCGCGGTTTCCGGTTCGAGGAGAAGGTTTTTGTCCATCTGCCGCACGGCATCCGCGAAAATCCCGCCGCCGGGGATGATAAGTATTGGTTGTTTTTTTGCAATTTCTTCGAGAACCTGAACTATCCTATTTACCACCGAATTATTCTTAAACAAACTTCCGCCGAATTTAATCACGATCATTTTTTAGACACATCAAACCGCATTTTTCCATATTCCAATATATGCAAACATCCGGCGATGAGCGGCACAACTCCAGAGGTCTGCCCGAAACCTTTGACAAAATCAATGGATTATCCGGGTACTTCTTTAGCGTATCTATCGCCTCCTCTTTCGCCACGTACTTTGCTTTTCCGGCATTGACCATCCCATCAGCCAAATCGTCCAGAAACACCGATTCCGTAAACTCCGAATCCTTGTATATCACCCTGCACACGCGTTCTCCTGCCGCGCATTTCCCTGACTGTCGAATCAATTTCGACGCCTCGGCGATGTTTAACAATCTTGGTTCGTATTTTCCTGTTCCGGCAAGCAGTTTTTTCCCGATTAAATCGCCGGCAATCGGCGCCTTTACAAATCTGAGTAATAAACCGGCTAATCTCGTTTCTCTAATCACCCTCCCCGTCGCGTAATCATTTACATTCGCCATATCTCTCGGCAACCATCAGCGCAAGGCAGACTGCGGTTGCAGCATTGCCAAAACCGAGTTCCTTGCATTTAAGCCCAAGCTTTCCCGCAACGTTTTTCGCTATAAAACTTCCAGTCCCAGTCACATAAATCTTCGGATTTTCCAGTTTTGAATCATCGATCACCTTTTCAAGCGCTGCGGAAATCCTTTTTTCCTGCGATTTTGCTACGAAGCTGCATATCTGCTTTATCGCTTTTTCGCCTAACTGCCCTGCGTCTGCGCACACAATCCTCGCGACCCTTGCCATCGCGCTTTTTTTGTCCGTCCCTCGCCCGTCGGGGGTTTCGCAGGTGTAGCCCTCCTCATCGATTTTACCGAGAATCAGGTAAACGTCTGCGGTGTTCGCGAAATATTCGCTTGAAACGGCGACTTTTTTTCCCCCCACCGGCACACAATCAACTATCGTCGCGGCATTTGTCCGAAGCGCCCCGGTGTAAACCAGTTCCCCCGCAAGAAGACGCTCAAAGTCCGTCTTTCCCTTCGCGGCGACCTCCCCGTTTTTTATCGGTACGATATCGGTTGTCGTAGAGCCTGTGTCCACCAAAACTGCATTGCCGGAAAGTCTGGAAACGTACCAGGCGGTCGCCGCCCAGTTTGCGGAAGCCGCCGAAACCGGATTTTTCACAGCAACTTCTATCGGCACCAATTTAGCATCGGTGGTCAGAACATTAACGCCCGGCCCGAAAACGCGTTCGACTGCGTCAATAACATGGGTCGCCGCCTCTTTTTTTGTCATGTAGGCATCGGACGCATCGGCCGTTGTCGTAACCGCGACAGCGTCCGCGCCGGCTACGAATTCGGCCAGCTTCTTTTCAAGGTTGTTTTTTTCCTTCCATAGGGGAAAGTAAACGGTTTTCGTCTCGACACCCGCAACACGTAAGTTTTTCGATTCTACAATCGCCTGCTTTATGTAAGCGCCCCCGATATCAAGAGCCATCACCCTCATATCAACCTCCAAATCTTTTTGTTCAGACGTTCAAACCTATCCTTCGCTTCCGCTTCACTCTTGCCATTAGAGACTGCAAACGCGATGCTTTCGCCCGCTTTCGCCGAGCCGAAAACCGGCGGCACCCACACACCTTCCATCGCCGATATTTTTTTAATTATTGTTTCATTAAACTCGATATCTTTTGGGCAATAGATGTGCCCGAAATAAGCGCATGAATTGAACCGTATGCTCTTCGGAGGAATGCCCGTTATCGCCTCAAGCACGCTGACATTTGAAACCTGAGCAAGCCCAACAAAAGAGGTTACCATGCGTGGGTTTACCTCGATGACATAGGTCTCATCGCCGGCAATCAAGTCAACGCCGACGACCCCGAAAAGCCCGGGCAGGCAGTCGACGGCCTTTTTTGCGGCGCCGATTATCTCGTCTTTTTTTGCATGGCTCGCCGGCGTCATGCCCCCTTTGTACCTCAATCTGCCCCCGTTTGCCTCGATTTCCTGTTTGTTCAATGCCAACGGAAACGCCCCTTTTTTTCCGACCGCAAAAGTAACGCTCGGGTTGTCGCCCTCGATGTATTCCTGCACGATGAATTTCTCGTTTTTCGGCAAGGCATCGAGCTCGTCCTCGCTGCCGATAATGTACGTTCCCTCGCATCCCGCCCCGAAAACAGGCTTTGCCACGCAGGGGAACCCCCTGCAGTTTCCGGGCGTTTTTACTGCGTTGTCCTTGAAAACCTCTGCCGCCACCCGCTTATCTCCGGCAGCCGCAACCGCCTCGGGGCTCGACGAAAGATGCCTTATTCCATTGGATTCGAGAAACCGCACGATGCCACACAATTCATCCTCTGGCGCTATCGGGTAGACAAAATCAAAACTATTTTTTAGATCGGCGATAAGCTGTAACGCGCCCTTGCATGAGTCTACTTTGTGGAGCTTGTCAGGGTTCAGTGTTCGGATCTCGGAGACATTTTGGTTCAGGCAGGTCTCAACGCAATGCCCCTCTTTTTTCAGGCCGTTGACAGCAGTTTTCAGCATCGAGTACCCTTCCATCAGGATCGAACTTCCGGCGGTGCCCTGCGAAGTCGCGTACTCGAAAACAAAGAGCCTCATTGTTAATTATTTCGGGTCGGATATAATTATGATGATAATCATTCCTGTTTTAGACATCAGGGGCGGCCTTGCAGTTCGTGCAATCGCCGGGCAGCGTGAAAGATACAAACCGCTTGCGGGCGGGGTTGCTGGCTCATCAGAACCCGTCGAGGTTGCAGCGGCATTTGAGAACCTCGGTTTCAGGGAAATGTACATCGCAGACCTTGACGGAATTATGAAGGGTTGCCCCGATTACCCTACGATAGAAAAGATAAAAGAAAAAACAGGGCTTGCCTTACTGGTCGATTCGGGCGTTTCTTCGATCGGGGAGATCGCGGAACTGAAAAAAACCGGCGCGGGCCGGGTAATCGTTTCAACTGAGTCCGTAGGGTCGGCGGACTTTCCGGCGGATGCCTGCAAAGTTTTCGGAAGGGAGAACATAGTCCTGAGTATTGATGTTAAAGATGGCAGGGTGTTAAGCCGATGCGGAACGATAAAATCAAAAACCCCGCAAGATGTCGCCGCGAAGTTCGCGCAACACACAGGGGAAATCATACTCCTTGACCTCTCGCGCGTCGGGATGGGCGAAGGGCCGAATCTTGATTTGTGCGAAAAGGTAATCGGGGGTGGATGTGGCGTGCCTATAATTTACGGCGGCGGGGTACGCGGTGAGGATGATATAGAACTTCTGCGAAGGGCAGGGGTTTCAGGGGCGTTGGTCGGGAGCGCCGTGCATTCAGGGGGGATAATCGCAAGGTGAAAAATTCAATCGGCATCATCGGGATGAACTGCCGGGCCGCCGCGCAGTCCGCGAAAAATCTTGGGCTTGACGTTCACCTTGCATGCTACTTCGCGGACGTTGACACCTGCCGGATTTCGGACAGCGTCTTTTGCCTCCAGTCGGATTCCACGAAGCCAGATATGCAGGAATACTCGGTCACCAAACTTGTGGATTTCGCGATAGAGAAACTGTCTGGGCGCGTTGGCTCGATTATCCCGACATCGGGTGTCGGCTGCAGCCCGAATGCGCTGAAAAAACTCGAAAAAAACTTCGAGGTGGTCGGCAACGGCTCCAGAAAAGTGGCGCGGGCGAAGGACTGGAAAACGGTAAAAAAAGTGCTTGGCAGGATAGGTGCGAAGTACCCGAAAACGATTGTCGCAAACGAGCACGGATTAAAAAAGTCTGTCGAAAAAACAGGATTCCCGTGCGTCGTGAAACCGCAGGTTCAGGGTGTCGGAACGCGCGCGAGGCTGGTTGAGTCTTATGAAGACCTTGAAGACCTGAAGACTTATGGGGATGTCCTGGTGCAGGAATACGTCGAAGGCGTTCCGGTAAGCTGCTCGGTGCTTTCCGACGGGGAAAACGCGGCCGCAATTTCGGTTAACAAACAGATAATCGGGGAAACGAGATTCGGCGCAGCCAGCAGATTCAAGTACTGCGGAAACATCGTGCCGCTCGGCGCTGCCGATGGTGTGCTATCCGAAATCAAACGAATGTCAGAGAATATAATCTCCGCTCTCGGGATTATCGGCTCGAACGGTGTCGATTACGTCCTCTCAGGCGGCGTGCCCTATTTCATGGAGGTGAACACGCGGCTTCAGGATACGATGGAAAACGTCGAGAAATACCGGGGCATCAATATGGTGGAAAAACACATTGATGCGTGCAAGGGAAATATTGAGGTCATTGATTGTCACAACAAAAAGTCTTACGGAAAAGCCGTTGTTTACGCAAAAAAGGATATGCGCATCGGGGATTTACGCGGGCTTGACGGTGTTTCGGACATTCCTCATGCAGGCACGATAGTACAGAAATCACAACCGGTTTGCAGTGTCTATGCGGAAGGAAAAACCGAGGACGATGTTTTCGGGGGGTTGGTAAAAAAGGTAGCGCATGTATATGGTTCTACCTTGTAATCTTCTTCGACAACTTCACTATACTGTCATAAAAATCACCTTCCGAAAGCAGCTGCCCCTTTATTGACGACTCGCGCACCCCCTCGTCGGCGGGGATTGTCTGCATCGGCCCGAAGTACTCCGACAGGTATTTTTCGTCCGATTTGTTTCGTACCTTGTTCGCCACTACCCTGGCTTCTACGCCCATCTCTTTGGCAAATTTGAGTATCTCTTTTGTTACGGATATCGAGCCGTATCCCGGCTCTGCTATCACAAGTATCGTGTCCACATTTTTCACGGTGCCGCGGCCCATTATCTCAAGCCCCGCTTCCATGTCGATGATGACGATCTCGTCCCGCTTAAGCACAAGTTCCCGAAGAAGCGACCTGAGCATCGAGTTTTCGGGGCAGAGGCATCCCATGCCGGCCTTTTCCACGCCGCCTATCACAAGGAGCCTGAGATTTTGCGAAACATCAACTGCGTATTTGTCAATAAGGTCGCGGACGTACGGGTTCAGATTCACAAGCCCGCCCTCAATCCTCGCCCTTTGGTTTACGACATCCTTCATCTCGTTTATCGGCGTTGTATCCTCGTGGGCAAGAAGCGTTGCTAAGTTCCGGCTCGCGTCCGCATCCACCAAAAGAACGCTGTTTCCGCTCTCGGAAAGCACCCTCCCGAGGTGCGCCGCGATCGTGGTCTTGCCGGAACCCCCTTTGCCGGTGAGTGCTATCTTCATCAGCATATATTGGATTTTTGTGCAGAAAAAACAAAGAAGTAATAATGAGGATAATCCCGGCCATCGACATAAAGGACGGCAAATGCGCCCAGCTTGTCCAGGGAAAGCCCGGCACCGAGAAATTCTACGGAAACCCCGTTGACATTGCAAAGTCGTGGGTTGAGAAGGGTGCAGAAATCCTGCACGTTATTGATCTTAACGCCGCGCTTGGGTCCGGGGACAACCTGAAAAAGGTCAAAAAAATCCGCGAGGTGGTGAGCGTCCCGATACAATTCGGCGGCGGCATAAGGACCTATGAAAAGGCTACGGAGATTCTGGGGCTCGGCATAGACAGGATAATACTGGGAACGCTTGCGATAAACGAACTGGAAACCGTCGAGCGGCTCTGCAACGAATTCGGAAGGGACCGGCTTATCGTGGCGGTCGATTCAAAAGAGGGCTGCATAGTTGTCGAGGGCTGGCAGAAAAAGACAAGCCTTAAAGCGGAGAACTTCATGGCGACCTACGAGAACGTGTGCTGGGGGTTCCTGTTCACGGACGTGGACGTAGAAGGAATGATGCAGGGCATAGACGAGGAGGAATTAATGCGTGTCGTGAAATCTACGAGCCTTCCGGTCATCGTTTCAGGCGGGATGTCATCAAAAGGAGACGTGAGAAAAGCAGGAGACATCGGGGCGTGGGGCGTTGTCCTCGGCAAGGCGGTTTATGAGGGAATACTGGATTTTGAGGATTTGGTTTAAGTGATATTTTTTAGGACAACGCCCATAATTAATCATGGATTTGCACCCCCACGAAATCCGGCTCTTAAAGGCACTGACCGAAAAGATGAGTCCGCAGGAGGCTGCCGAAGTCTCAGGGCTTCCGACAGATGCGGTCATGCGCGCTTCTTCGTGGCTTTCCACCAAAAAACTGATCGGCATCGAGGAGCGTATTGTCGAGGAGATAACGCTTACCGGCGAGGGCATGGGCTACGCGCAAAACGGCCTTCCCGAGCGGCGGATCCTCGACGAGGTTCGGGATTCCTGTGAACTGTCAAGGATAAAACTAGACCGCGGCGTGGTCAACATAGGGCTTGGCTGGCTTAGGAAAAAGAACATTGCAACGCTCGATAAGGGTGTCATAACGGTAATCGACAGGAAAGAAACCGGTGACGAAAAGATACTCAAACTTCTGAAAGAAAAAGGCAAACTCACGTCAGACGAACTTGACGAAAAACAGGCGGCGGCACTCAGTCTCCTGAGGCAGAGGCAGAACGTCGTGGACGTGCGGGAGAAAAAGATAATGTCGCTTTCGCCGACGAAAGAGGGCATAAAACTTGGAAAAACCACAAAGGAGGACACGTCAATCTCGCAGCTCACGCCGGAAATATTGAAATCCGGGGCTTGGAAAACCAGCGGGTTCAGGCCGTATGACGTGGACATCTACGTGAAGCCGAAATACCCTGCAAAGAAACACCCTTTGAGGCAAGCCATCGATGAAATCAGGGCTGTCTTTTTGCAGATGGGCTTCACTGAGATAACGGGCCCGCTTGTGGAATCCGCCTTCTGGAACTTCGACGTCCTATTCCAGCCGCAGGACCATCCTGCGCGGGACATGCACGACACGTTTTACCTTGGCCTTGAGAAAGACACCGAGGAGTTGGGCGATCTCAAGGATGAGGTAAAGGCGGCCCATGAGGGCGGCTGGACGACCGGCTCGAAGGGCTGGGGCTACGAGTGGGATGAGGACGTTGCAAAAAAAATGCTGCTCAGGACCCACACGACCGCGGTAACCGCCCGCCGCCTTTCAACACTCAAAAAAGAGGACCTGCCCGTGAAGGTCTTCTCGATCGGCAAAACCTTCAGGAACGAGGCCATCGATTACAAGCACCTGCCGGAGTTCTATCAAGTCGAGGGGATTATCGCCGCGGAGGGTGCGAATTTCAGGAACCTCCTTGACATCCTGAAAAACTTTTACATGAATATGGGGTTTGAGAAGGTCCGGTTCAGGCCGGCGTATTTCCCGTACACCGAGATGAGCATCGAGCCGGAAATCTATCTTGAGGAAAGGGGCGAGTGGGTGGAACTTGGCGGCGCGGGTATCTTCCGGCCCGAGGTTGTTAAGCCGCTTCTTGATGGTTTCGAGTGCCCGGTTCTTGCGTGGGGGCTTGGCCTCGACCGTGTCGTGGCATTAAAACTCGGGCTTACCGATATACGCGAACTATATCTCAGCGATATCGACTGGCTCAGAAAGTGCCGCGTTTAAGGGTACTTTATATATCCTAAAATCACAATAAATATCATGCCGTGCGGAAGAAAGCGAAAAAAACAGAAAATCAGGAATCACAAACTGAAGAAGAGAAGAAGAAAGATGAGGAACAAGGGCTAATGTGCGGCAGTTGACTACGATGGACAACAAAGGGTACGTCTATACTATCATAACCGTGACATTATCCATAATGCTCCTCTTATTTGTCTCATTCTACATCGAAACGTCCAAAATAAAGACAGATGATGTCTCAAGCCGCATCGGTACCGACGAGCTGCATTATTATGTGGAGTCTACGCGAAAGGATACGGAGCGCGCTGTTGAGATTTTCGGAAGGCGCGCTGCGATCTATGTGATAGACGCTGCGATATATAAAAGCAACCACACAGACAACGTAACCGTAGGAATAAACGACTCGGTTTCCACAATAAAAACTTTGATACTAAACGGCACGTTTGTGCAGGGCGGCGAGGTCATTGACAGCCCCTATATGCAAAACCACACCCTTGAAAAGTGGATACAGCGGCTCAACAACAGGACATCCGACAGGTTCGTATCGGAAATAGAAGTGCTCGACATCGAGGTCGTGCCCCATGACCCATGGCGCTTTGCAGTGATAATGTGGGTTGATATGGACATACGCGAAAGGAACGGAAATTCGCTCTATTCCGGCTCTGATGTCTTTTATACCATGGTGTCAGTTGCAGGCCTTGAAGACCCGCTTTATCCATTAAAAACGCAAGGAAGGGTGACGCGGTACATAAACCCTGTTACTGAGCCGGTCTATCTGGAGTCTCTTAAAAATGGAACTTATTACAACGCAGCGAATACTAAGGGCGGGGGGATTGTGTTTAATGTAGTAGTAGAGTCTGGTAATGGAAATGCCGCTGCCCAAAGAGACAACATAACCAGTTACAACGGAACAATCAGCGAAACCCTCTTCATTGTGAATATGTCCGGGGATGAACTTAACGATACAAGTATAAGGGATAGGATAAACCAATCCGCGGGCGTGATAAGTTATGATGATTCAGACATAAACCTCTCGGTTGCCTACGTTTCAAACATATCTGAACTTGCTCTGCAAACCGGCGACTGGGCAGCCATAAACGATGGAAAAGTTTATCGGGTGTACATAAACGACTACATTGACCAGGGGGCTTATTTTGCGTCCAACACTTCGCCGTGCTTTTTCGACCGCCTTGAAGGGAACCTCGATCTTTCGCAGAAATACGTCTACCTTGCTCGGATCTATTTCGACGTTTGGATCATCGGAATGGAAAGCATCAAAGACAGATACGTATATTGTCCGGGTATAAATCAAACAATATTAGAGATGGATTGTCGTTGTGTTTATATGAATACTGCAGGCTGCGCAGAAGGAAGCGGGGTCATGCAGAGGGGCAATTACTCAAGCATCGATTACCTGCACCTCGAACATAACGAGAGCCTAAAAGCAGGAGGGAAACGAATATACGGCACGCCTTCGTGGTTCAGGCTGGATGCAAACCACACGACAAAATACGGGCTGGACGGACTGGATTATTAATGCTAAAAATCCATAATATTAAGGCAAAAATGAGAAAATTAAGATTATATCTCGAAACATCGGTCTGGAACTTCGTATTTGCTGATGACTCTCCGGAGAAAATGGAGATTACGAAGCAATTTTTTGATGAGATAGAAAGAGGAAGGTATGATATTTACATATCCGAAATAGTACTTGATGAGATTGCAGATGCCAATTCCGAAACGAAAGAAAGATTGATGACCCTGATAGGGAAATATACCCCCACTGAATTAGAAAACACAAAGGAGGTTAAATCACTCTCAAAAAAATATATTGCAGCAGGGATTATACCCGAGAAATTTAAAGGAGACGCAATGCACATAGCCTTTGCCGTTATTAATAATGTCAATGCGATTGTAAGCTGGAATTTGAAGCACATCGTTAAATTGAAAACTCGCATTAAAACAAATTCCATTAATTTGGCGGAAGGGTATAAAGAAATTGAAATATGCACTCCAGAAGAGGTAATTGAAAATGATTAAAGAACCAAGAGCAATGGCGGAAATCCATAAAATCAGGGAGAAGCGCTATTATGAAACTAAAGGAATGAGTGAAGCGGAAAAAAAAGAGTATTTTAATAAAAAAGTAGAACATTTAGAAAGAGAATACGGGCTTAAATTGCGGACGATATAATTTGGTGAAACTATAGGCAAGAACATATATTTTGGAACTCACGCATTTTCGATGAATCGAAAAGGGTGTCCCGTGAATCTATGATTCACGCGGATTTTCTTGAGATATATGTTCTTGAATATAAGCAAAACCCTTTGGGTTTTGGTATCCACGCGAATCTTTCGATTCGCGGGACAAGCGTTTGCGACATGTCGCAAACGATGTCCTGAAATCACTTTGTGATTTCACGGACACTGAAACACATAGTGTTTCACGTGTACTGATTTTGCCACTACAAAATCATTATATCGAATTGCATTTATAAAAAGTTCCANAAGCGTTTGCGACAAGGTCGCAAACGGTGTCCCCGTTTGTCAAAAC
This sequence comes from Candidatus Altarchaeales archaeon IMC4, assembly GCA_001742785.1. Classification (GTDB taxonomy): domain Archaea; phylum Altiarchaeota; class Altiarchaeia; order IMC4; family IMC4; genus IMC4. Next base: position 407,684 of record MCBF01000001.1, on the reverse strand, counting down.
AAACGTGGATTAATTATGCAATTCGCTATATACTGCCCAATGACATACTACTATTTTTCATGAAGGAATATTGGAGCAAATCCCGATATTCCTTCTCATTGGGCACAAAGTGGCGAAGTTAAGTTGGTAACAATTAGTCGTGGTGGTTGTCGTGAACTTGCCGACATGTTTTTGGGAGAATGGGATAAATGCGTGGTTGAGATGGATGAGGTATTGGGGGGTGTTAAGAGGGTAAATGGTGAATAATATGCGCGAATCAATTAAACAATTTGTAAAGATATGTGCCGAAGATTTGCCCGTAATTGAGCCAATATACGAGTTCGGCTCCCTTCAGGTTCCGGGTCAAGAGGGCTTTGCGGATATTCGCCCGATTTTTCCAAAAAGGGAATACGTAGGTTGTGATATGCGTGATGGTCCCGGCGTAGATAAGATTTTAAATCTTCATCACATAGACCTTCCCTCCGAGTCAGTTGGAACTGTTTTAATCCTAGATACCCTTGAACATGTGGAATTTCCAAGAGAGGCAATTAAGGAGGTTTACAGGATTCTTAAACCCAATGGTTTGATTGTAATTAGTTCTGTTATGGATTTCCCAATACACGACTACCCGTATGATTATTGGCGTTTCACTCCAGAAGCATTTAAGAGTCTGCTCAAGCCGTTCAATAAATCGTTTGTCGATTTTTTAGGGGAAGAAGACTTTCCGCATACTGTATTGGGGGTGGGTTTCAAGGGCAATATCTCAGAGGAAGTCATGAAAAGATTTAGTGATAAGGTGAATCGTTGGAAAAAACGGCATAGTGGCACATCCAGGGATTTATCAAGCCCCTTTTCTGAAAAACTTGGATCTAAAAGGTATGAACCCACTTCAATTGATTTGGACAGCAAAAATAGTAGTCAGGGCCTCATTATTGAGATGGTCGGCAGGGATAAAAAAATACTAGAAGTTGGTCCATCCACGGGTTACATCACAAAGATACTAAAAAGCAAAGGCAATGAAGTTGTCTGTATCGAAATTGATAAAGAAGCCGCCGAAAAAGCAAAAAGATACTGTGATAAGATGGTAATGGGTGATGTTGAAACCCTGGATTTAGACTCTCGTCTAAAACCAAACCAATTTGACGTTATTATCTTCGGAGATGTGCTGGAGCACCTGAAATCGCCGAATACGGTTCTTAAAAAGGTGAAAAAATACCTGAAACCTGATGGTTATGTAGTGGCATCTATTCCCAATATAGGTCATGGCGATGTCATATTAAATCTATTGAATGGGAAATTCACTTATACATCAAAGGGATTACTTGATATCACTCATCTAAGATTTTTTACGCTTGGAAATGTGAAGATGATGTTAGATGAGAGCGGCTACAATATTAGTGAACTTAATACAACGAATATTGCAGTTGGACATACCGA
>MCBF01000001.1:402187-406168 GCA_001742785.1 Candidatus Altarchaeales archaeon IMC4 | reverse complement strand
TTTGGTGTTGGGTGGTTTGGTTCGTGGTTGTTGGTATTTTTGTTGGTTTTTTATGGTTTGGGTTTTGGTGGTTTGGTTTGTTTGGTGTTGGGTGGTTTGGTTCGTGGTTGTTGGTATTTTTGTTGGTTTTTTATGGTTTGGGTTTTGGTGGTTTGGTTTGTTATTGTGTGGTGTTGGGGTTGGGTTTTGCTAGTTTGTGGTAGTTTGTTGGGGGGGTTTGGGTGTGGTCTTGGTGGTTTGTTGTAAGGGGTTGGGTTTTGATAGTTTGTGGTAGTTTGTTGGGGGGTTTGGTAGGTTGGTTGAATATCTGAATGTGTGGGGTTGTTGTTGGTACCTGAAGATGTGATGGTTTGGGTGTTGTTGACCGAAACCCAGATACCCCACGGAATACCTGAAGAAGAAAAATTATTGTCCTACAGAGGGGGGTCATTTCCTGTATTCGTACGGCTTGTTTGTTTTGTTGTTTGCGTTTAAAAAAACCAATACATATATTATCATAATGAAGATTGGTATAATCGGCTGCGGTAATATCGGCAGGGTGGTCATCCGGGCTGTTTTTGAGGGGGTTGTTGATTGTGAGGTTGTGTGTGTTTTTGATGCCGATCGCAGGGGGTTTGAGAAGCTTCCGAAGGAAGTTATATCATGTCTTTTGTTTACGGATAAGTTTGATTTTTTTATAATGCAGGATATGGACATTGTCGTGGAGGCGGCATCGCAGGAGGCGGTTCGCGAATTTTCGGCGTTTGTTTTGGGGGGGGGTAAGGATATGATGATAATGAGCGTCGGGGCCTTGGTAGATGCCGGGTTTCGCGGGCAGTTGGTTGGGTTGGCGAAAGAGAAGAAGGTTAAGATATATATTCCCTCAGGTGCAATCGCCGGCATCGATGGTCTTAAGTCCGCTATGTCTGCGGGGGTTGGGGGGGTTGTGCTGACGACAAGTAAGCCCCCGTCAAGCCTTGGCGTGGATACAAAAACAAAAAGAATTATTTATGATGGATATGCTGAAGAGGCGGTTAGGTTATTTCCAAAAAACGTTAATGTTTCGGCCACCCTCGCGCTAGCGGGCGTTGGTTTTGAAAAGACGAGGGTTAAAATAATTGCAGACCCTAATTTAAAGGAAAATGTTCATGAGGTTGTTGTGCGTGGCGACTTCGGAACTTTTAGCGTGCGAGTGGAAAACGTGCCGAGCCCGGATAACCCAAAGACTAGTTACCTTGCCGCGCTTTCCGCAATAGCAACCCTCAAAAAAATTACTTCCCCCTTACAAATCGGTACATAGTTTATGTTTTTATTTGTATTATATTTTGTAATTTTATTATATTTATTATTAATTGTAACTAATTTATTTATATTTATATTAATAGTTATAAATAATTAATTATAATAATGAAAACAATTCTTATAATAAATGGTCACGATAAGATTCGCGAGACCAAAAAACATTACGAAGACCAAATACAAAAATATAATAATATTGTAAAGGAAATAACAAAAGGATACTTTTTAAGAGAACAAACATCAAAGAAGGGAAAACTATATAAGTATTGGTATAAGTGGATATGGGACGGAAAACAAATGCACCATAAATATATCGGCAGGGAGAAACCAGAATTCAACTTGCCGGAAAAACCACACTTCCTATTCAGCGGCTTAAAATATCAGGTCGCAGGAAACGACATAGTTATAAGCGAAGAAGAGTACAAAAAAATAAAAACGTTTTTTTACGATTATCAAATCTTCTTTGTCATGGAACCATAATAATTTTTGTAACTAAATATTAACATACATATAACCTTAGTTACAAGAAGCCCCAACACCTACCTCCTCTTATTTATACCCAAACAATACATCAAACCCTTTAGATTGTTCTTGGTCAGGCTGCCGTCGGCAACGTCTTTGAGTATATCTTTCGCGTTGAATGCAATACCAAGACCGGCATTCTCAAGCATTATCTGGTCGTTTGCGCCGTCGCCGATCGCGACAACATGCTTCATAGAGATTCCTTCCATAGCGGCGATCTCCTTGATTATGCGGCCCTTCGCCTCCTTATCTATTATATCTCCCTCTACTTCACCCGTCAGCTTTCCATCTACCACGACCAGTTTGTTTGCGTATGCATAATCCAGACCAAGAAGGCCTTTCAACCGGTCGGTGAAGTATGTAAAACCCCCGCTTATGAGCGCAACCTTATACCCCATCTCCTTAAGCGTAGTTATCAAATCCTCAGAACCCGGCGTAAACCGCAGGTTATTCGCAATCTCATCCAAAACAGCAAGGTCCATTCCCCTTAACAACCCCGCCCGCTCCCGCAGAGCATCTTTATACTCGATATGGCCGTTCATTGCGCGCTTGGTTATCTTTGAAACCTGCTTACCGACGCCGGCGTGTTTTGCAAGCTCGTCTATTACCTCCATATCGATCAGCGTGCTGTCCATATCGAAAACGACAAGCCTCCGGGCGTGCCTAAAATCATCTTCGGACTGCATGATTATATCAACCCCTATTTTTTCCCCGATCTTGCGCAGCCGTTCCCTCAATCGGTCAAAACCCAACCCCCCGGTGCCGTCAACAGCAAGTTCCATGGCAAGAAGGTCCCCCCTTGCTACCATCTTGATGCGCACGATATTTACCCCCACATCGGCAAGCGCGCCCGAAACCCCGGCCACGATGCCCGGCTTGTCCGCACCAAGGACGGTAATTATGTAGTTGCATGTATCTGGCAGTAAATATTCATGGGGTTTGTGGATCTCAGAAACCGAAACACCTACACCACGTTTTTTACCCTGCAGGACAAGCGCCGTTTTTAAATCTTTTAAATCCGCGCCTAAAGGGTCAACCAAAAGGAACATGGAAAAAAGCCCGCGTATGACGCTCTGCTCTATATCGACAATGTTCGCCCCACGGGCGGCTATCTCTTTCGTGATCCCGGCGACAATCCCCGTGGTGTCCTTCCCGAGAACGTTTACAACGACAAGTTTCATATTTAAAACAACAACCCCACAACAACACCCTTCCCAGGCATTCCTCAAAACAACGCCGATTACAACGTAGTAATCTTCCCGAATTTCCCGGTGCTTATCTGCTTCTCGCCGCGGTACTCCTTGCACCAACCATTCTCGATGGATATCTTCGAGCCGGCTTTTACGGCATCCGTCTGGTCGCCCCAAAGCGTAAACTTAGCTTCCCCGCTGTCGTCTTTTACAACGGCGTTTGCAACCACACCAGTTCCGCGGAAATTCATGAATTCCCTTGGCTCTTCCACCGAAACGACCTCGACTACGAGAGAGTCAACACCTGCATTCGGCTTCAATTCACTAATTTTCATAGAATATAAATCAAGATTGTCGTTTAAAAATGCAATGGGTGACAACCCCCTCGGCAATACACCGCCTGAATACAGGAAATGACCCCCCTCCCGTCGGTATTTGGTTTTCAGTATTGGGTCTTGTGTTTTGCTACCTTCACCCGCAGGAAATCCTCGGCGACAAAAGAATTTTTGAAGACCTCGCGCGCCTCTTCCTCCAGCCGTTTCGGGTCTTGGTACCGCTGGCTCAAGTGGGTCAGGTAAAGCGCCTTAACATCCGCGCTCTTTGCGGCCTCGGCAGCCTGCACAGTGGTCGAATGCGCGGAGCCCTCGACCAGGTCCTCCTCGTCCTTCGAATATGTGCAGTCGTGGATAAGGGCATCGGCATTCCTGAAGAAGTCTGCCAGCCGCCCGGAAGGTTTAGTGTCCCCCGTATAAACGAATTTCCGCCCTGGGGACGGCTCGCTCAACACATCCTCCGGCGTGAACTTTTTACCCAAAACCTCGATTTCCTGCCCGCGCTGAAGTTTTGAGAACAAACGGCCTTCGGGTATGCCGAGCGAAAGCGCCTTCTCTTTCAAAAACGTCCGTTTCGCCTTTTCTTCGAAACAGTAGGCGACACTGCCCTTTGTGTGGATCGCCCGGGCGCACGTAACCATATAATTATCTCCTTCTAA
>MCBF01000001.1:389204-402087 GCA_001742785.1 Candidatus Altarchaeales archaeon IMC4 | reverse complement strand
CCAACTTTTCGGCTTCTTGGGGGTCATAGGTGTAGTCAGAATCGAGCATTACAATGTACTTGGAGTCCATATTATCCAGGATGTATTTAAAGCCTGTTCTGATAGCATAACCCTTTCCCTGATTTTTTTCCTCCAGTAGAATGCAGCCATAATCCCTCACAATATTTATGGTATTGTCTATTGAGTTGTTGTCAACGACAACGACATTTGATTTAGGGTAATGTTCTTTAATCTCGTCCAGAACCTTCCCAACGGCTTTTTCCTCGTTTTTACTAGGCAGTAAAAAAACAACGCCCTTCATATTTTTAATCCTCCATCATCCAAAAGAGGGATTACAACCGATATCTTCATTTTGACAAACATTCTCTGCTATCTACATATTTAGAATCCGACAATATATTATTAACATGAGAAACATTAGGGGGGCCTTAACATTGCTGTCTGTTTTTTCTCTGATTGCCTTTATCAGTTTTTATACCACCTACACAATCCACTCAAATTACCCCCTGCCGTTCCACTCGGACGAGTGGGACCACCTGACAATTGCGAAGGAAATTGTAAAACAGCAGGATGCGATATATTATGACCCCTACATAAAAGGCAGTTCAGGAAGCATTAATCTGGAATTGAATTACCATCTGATGCTTGCCATTATGCTTCAGCTTACTGGGCTTGATGGAATAACATTCGCACTTATATTCCCCGCGATTATCATGTTTGTCTTGGGAGTGAATACGTTTGTCCTCGTCAGGTACCTTACGAAAAGCGACCTCGCCGGGTTCTTTTCGGCGGTGCTGGTTTTGACGGTGAAAAGCAACGTAACCCTGCTTGGGCTGTTTTTTATGGTTCCGGTGGCTTACGGGATGAGTATGATTCCGCTGGTTCTATTTGTCTTCTTGAGGGCGGTTAATTCGGATAAACTGCGCGACCCGTGGCTGTTTATACTGGCAGTGCTCGTTGTTCAGGTCGCAATGAGCCACCCGCCGTCTGCATCGATATACCTGCCGATTTTCGCTTTATATTTTATATTTCACCCAGGTACCTTGTGGAAAAACAAATGGAAGCTCATAATCCCTGTTTTTGCCGCGCTTGTTTTACTGCCGTTATTTTTCCATGTGCCTTTGGTGTCTGTGGCATCCCCTTGGGATTTTATCAACCATTACCTTAAGTTTGGCTACGACGACCCGGATTACCATGTGTACTATTACACTCCGCGCTATCTTGGGGCCACAATAATAATCCTTGCACTTCTCGGGGCTTACATTGCGGCGCTCAAGAGGCAGTCGAGAATCCTGCCCCTTGCGATATTGGCGCTATTGCCGTTTGTCGTGCAGTTTTACCAAATGCAGGAAATCTACTTTTCGCCGTACAGAAGGATGCTGATGTACAATTTCGAACTGCTTTTGATGTTGGCGGGGATTGGGTTATGGGGTGCTTATGCGGCAGTGAATAGGATAAACCGCAGATACGATATGGGTTTTATTTTCAGGAGCATTACAGCAATTGTGGTTCTGCTCATAACCGCCAGCATACTGCTTCCGCAGGTTGACTCAACCTTTGAATACAAAAATAGATTGTACCATTGCATTGAACCCAAAGATGTCGCGCCGATGCTGTGGATCAAAGAGAACACTAAAGACGAGACCATCGTTTTAGCTCAATCGTCCCCCTGTGTTTCCAAGGCGATAAAGCCGATAGCGGACAGGTACACGGTTGCAACGGTTCGTACGAGATTGGGTACAAGTGACGCGCGAAATAATGACGTCAACGAATTCTTTCGGGCAGGGTGCGGCACTAAGAAAGAGATATTAGAAAAATACACCCCGGATTATGTGTTCAGCGGATGGAAAATAGAGTGCCAGTTTCTAAACGAGATACACGCAGAAAAAGGGGATTACGTGTATGAAGTGAAACTTTAGCTAACTGTATGCCAGAAGTGTATCTCGTATTGCTTGCCTTCCGGGGAAACGACCGTTACGGAAAACTTTTCCTCGGGCAGTTTGTACCACGTTTCGGTCTGGGTGCTGTCCAAAAGCAACTCATTGCCGTTTACCGAAAGCTCCACGACGAACAGTTTCTGGTACTTCACTCCCTCGTTGATGTCTTCATACGCGTACTCCCTGCGTAGCGGCTTTTTGCGAAGTTCTTCTATGGATAGGTTGGTGAAAAGTATCGCCCCAAAGTGGTCGACGTTTGAGGCAATGGGGAGGTGTTTGGCTACATCGATTAGTTCTAGAGAGGCGTTCCCCCTAAGCAGAAGCTCCAAAAGATTTACCTGCCCGCCGAACCATGTTTCGTTTGTAAGAGAAATGCTGTTGTTCCACCCCTGGGTTCTCGATTTTTCGAATTTCCAGAGTGTTTCCTTTGTGGTAATATTGACTGAGATGGTTTTCTCTTCGCCGGGCGAAAGCTTTAAGTTCCCGGTTAGATTTGAAATTCCAGATTCTATGGAATAAGCATAGTTGCCTGCGGCGGGCTCATGAGAAACCATGGTGAATGAAACGGGGTAGGTTTCGCCTACCATCACCTCGTGAGGCAGTGATTCGATATCCTCAAAATAGATTTCTATGAAACCGGCGTCCTCAACACCTGAAATAGTTCCTTTATTTCCAAGTATAAGCCCGGCAATAAACACCACCCCGATCAATGATGCGATAATTATGGCCTTGAGAATAATATTGTTTTCTTTCATTGCTTAAAACATATGATGGCATATTAAAAAACCAAAACCAAATATTATTCTATGGAACTGTTTGAGGTACTTCGGGCGATAATCGGTTTCGTCCTGGTCATGTTCGTCCCGGGTTTTGCTGCAACGTATGCGCTTTTCCCGGACAAGAAGGAGATAGACGCAATCGAGAGGATCGCCCTGTCCATCGGACTGTCAATCGCCCTTGTGGTTTTGGGCGTATTTGCCCTGAACATGCTATTTGACATGCGGATAAACGCCGTGAACTCGGTTCTGGTGATACTTATGATAACCATTGCCTGTGCAACTATAGGCTACCTGCGGGCAGGCAGCAGTGGCAAAACGAAAAAAGAGAAGACGGACACTGGTTGAATTTTGTGTACTTTAAAAAGTGGAAAAAGAGAAGATAGTCCCCGACACATCGGTGATAATTGACGGCAGGATAACGCAGATTGCGCGGGAACAAAAGGTAAAGATATTAATCCCCGAAGCGGTTGTCGCAGAGCTTGAGCATCAGGCGAATGCTGGGAAGGAGTCAGGCCTCGACGGTCTTGCCGAACTATCGGAATTGATAAGGATTGCGGATGTTGAATTCTTGGCGGGCTCCGCAGAAGATGGCATAAAGCCCTCACGTTTAGGGGGGATGGACGCGCTTATACGCGAGGCGGCCCGGCAGACCGGCGCAACGCTTGTAACAAGCGACTCCGTGCAGGCAAGGGTTGCAGAGGTTCTGGGTGTGAGTGTGGAGTACATGCCACCGAAGGTGCGGATAAAAGAGCCGGGGTTGTTCAAACTGTTCGATGAAACCACGATGTCGGTGCACATAAAAGAGGGCACGAGCGTGTACGCGAAAAAGGGCACCGTCGGAAAATTCGAGCTTGTCGAAATCGGCGGCGTGCTGAAAAGGGACGCGATAGAACAGTACGCAAAGGAGATTGTCGAATACGCGCGCTCGTCGGCTGACAGCTACATGGAGATAGAGCGCTCTGGTGCCACGGTCGTGCAGTCCGGGCAGTACAGGATAGTAATCGCGCGCCCTCCGTTCAGCGACGGCATGGAGATAACAGCCGTAAAGCCCCTGGTAAAAACGAGGCTCGAGGATTACAAGCTCTCGGGAAAACTCCTGAACCGCCTTGATGAACGTGCGGAAGGCGTATTTGTCGCAGGGCCACCCGGTGCCGGAAAGAGCACGTTCGCATGCTCTCTTGCGGACCACTACCATTCAAAGGGCAAAATAGTAAAAACGATGGAACAGCCTCGCGACCTTCAGGTATCCGACGAGATAACCCAATACGGCCCCCTGGAGGGTTCGATGGAGAAGACGTCCGATATCCTGCTTTTGGTGAGGCCCGACTACACGATATACGACGAGGTCAGAAAAACCGAGGACTTCAGGATATTTGCCGACCTGCGGCTTGCGGGTGTGGGCATGGTTGGCGTAACGCACGCAAGCAAGCCAATAGACGCAATACAGCGGCTTATCGGCAGGGTAGAGCTCGGGGTCATCCCGCACATAGTTGACACGATGATATTCGTCAAGGCAGGCAGGATAACGAAGGTCTACGAGCTTTCGATGAAGGTCAAGGTGCCATTCGGGATGCGCGAGCAGGACCTGGCGCGGCCGGTGGTCGAGGTAAGGGACTTTGAAACCGGAATCCCTGAATACGAATTGTATTCCTACGGCGAAGAGGTTGTCGTCATCCCGGTGGACGAGACCTCGCCGAACATCAGGGTAAGGTCAAGGCACAACGAGGTGAACATAACCAAGTCGAAAAAGACGCTTACCCTGATAGCACACGGGTTCCACAACCGCCATGCCAAAATTTTTGCAGACGACGTTTACATTGCTACAGAGCGGGCAAACGCGGCAGGCAGGATAAATATAAGCAGAAACACCGAGGCGGCACGGATACTGATTGATGCGCTGAACTCCGAGAAGAAGATAATCTTGAGGTGATTAAAACGGGCAAATATTATATCCCAAATATGTCTGTTTTGTTTAAAAAATCATGTGTCGGTTTATCTGTCATCGTTTTTGTTCTTTTGTTTGGATTATTCACGCATGAATTAGGACATGGTTTTACTGCAATGGTGTTTGGGGCTGAAATAACCTACATTGAGATAATGCCCGGCATCCAGTTATACCCGGAAATAAAACGGATTGAATGGGATGGGAATGTTGGTTCTATTGGACATTTGAGTTTGGATTCAGAATGGAAAAGTGGCTTGGCTACTTTAATGGGTTCTGGATCAACCGCTATCGTAGCATATTTGGCAATTGTGGCACTATACGCCCTAAGACCAAAAGGCACATTACGATTTGCACTATTTTTGGTTTCGTTGATATTTGCTATAGACATTGTAGCATATTCAATTCTCCCAAAATTTGGGTTGCAACACTGGATAATAATCGGCGGAACATCACCAGAACCACTGATTGGTGCATTGATGTTAGGTGTGTCTGAAACTGCTTTTTATACAGCAACAATACTACATTTTATCGTTTCCTATGGACTGACTGCAAATTATATAGTTAACCTTCTACAAAATCAAAGAATTTAAACATAGTGTAATCAAACATACCCTCCTTTGTCAGGCACTTGCTCAAGAACGCTGTCCTTTTTCATCCCCTTCCAGAGCGAGCCGTAGCGGTCCTCAAGCTGGTGCTCTATTGATTTTGCCTCTTTTATCGCCTCAAACACGTGGGCTTTTTCTATTAACCCCGACCCCTCAGAAGCCGCAATGTCGCCGCCCATCCTCACGATTCCGCCGAGGTCCCTAAGCCTCAGCGTGAGGGCGTTTTTCTCGTTGTCTATCCTGAGGGCGCGGCTTCTTGCCTCGGCGATTATCTCGCCCACGGCATCCGTCGTCGCGTGAGGTATCTTGCCGTCAATCTTTATCTCCTGCGCAACGAACTGCGCCATCATAAACNGGTTCTTTTCGGTGTAGGGCATCGTGGTGTCAAGAAGAATCTCGTAACCCCCTCCGATAATCCTTGACCTCAAAGGAGGCAGTATTTTTGGTATCTCGGCGATGTTGCACGCCCCGACGAACAGGAAATCGCAGGGAACGTCTTTTACCTTTACCGACGAGCCGGATGAGCTTGCGTTCCTGCCTGTTATCGGGAACCTCTTCTCCTGCATCGCAGTCAGTATGAAATTCTGAAGGTGCTCCATGTGCGGAAGCTCGTCAACGAACAGCACCCCCTCGTGTGCCTCGTGTATCGCACCTGCAACGACGCGCATGTAAGGCGGGGTTCCGATTTCCTTGTGCCCGCCGTAGGGGTCGTGCCTCACATCGCCCAAGAGCTCGGTTTCGGAAGCGCCGGTTGCATGGACGAAGGGAATCCTGTTCACCGGAACAAGGACCTTTTTCTGTTTCTTCTCATTGAGTTTCCGCAACTTTTCCATGGACTCCTGGTCAAGGACATGAATCATCTCACCTACGCGGCGGTAGAGCACTACTTCCTCCTCCCCCTCGTCCGTAGTTTCGATCGCCTGCACCTCGGATTCAGGGCCCTCTGAGCCGGGCTCGAAGACCTCGGTCATTATGTCGCTGAAGGGGGTACGCCGCCTGGTTCGAGAAACGTTATACTTGTCGCACCCGCAGTTCGGGCATATCGACTGGGTGGCGCTGCTGAGGTTGCCGCACCTAAAGCAGCGAAAACCGAGCCGTTCCGAGACGAATGCCGGGGCAATCCCTGGGTGCACCATGTCGTCTTTCAGAACCTTTTTTATCTGGTCCTCTGCCTCTATGTCCTGCCTCGAAACGACCTCGACAAAAGGCCGCTCGGGGTTCTCTGGATTGTGGACGACGTTTATCTGCTCGTTCGGCTTCTGGAGGTTGATTGCGAGTGCCTGTGCCAGCATGCTTTTTCCAATGCCCGGGGGGCCGACAAGCAGGAGGTGCCTCCTTTGCCGGGAGGCCATCTTAACCTTTTCAACTGCGCGCTCCTGCCCGATTATGCGGCCGAACACGGATGCCGGAATCTTTATGTCGCGGGTGGTTTCTATCTTGTCAAGGTGCATGTTAAAATAGATGACGGTGTGAATAAATAATGGTAGAAAAAATATTCTCAGTAATCACGCTGTGCCTTGCTGTGTCCCTTCTTGCCTCGGAGATATTCATAAGGAGGGGACTTGAGAAAACCCCGGATGTGATGGATTAAGAGTTATATTTATACCATAACATTCTATAGGGTATTATGGCAACTACCATACAGGTCGATGTAAGTCTTCTGAACGAATTAAAGTGCATGAAACTCTTTGAGCGCGAAAGTTACGCGGAGGTTATTCGCGACCTTATCGAGAACTCCAAAGAACTGAATGAACAAACCCAAAAAGAAGTAGAACTATCAAGGGCTCAGATAAAAGAAGGTAAGTATTATAATCTTGACGAGGTTAAAAAACAATTAAATCTGCAATGACGTACGATGTCATTTTCTCGGAGTCTGCATTAAGGCAACTTAAAGAACTTGATGCAAAAACGCAGCAAAGAATAATCTCTGTGCTTGAGCGGATAAGGGTGCGTCCCGAAAGGTATATCAAAAAACTTGTAAATGACCCGGGCTACAGGTTGCGGGCGGGGGATTATAGAGTGATACTTGACATAGACAAAAATAAACTGCTGATGTTTGTCCTCAAGATAGGGCACAGAAGAAGCATATACAAATGATCAAATTCCGATTCCCGGCTCATCGAGGTCAGTTATCTCCAACCTTTTTCTTTCTGTCCCAGAAAGAAAACACGCATTTTCGATTCATCGAAAATGGTGTCCCGTGAATCCACAAGATTCACGTGGAACGTTGATGAAAAAGAAAGATGGATGCGGGTTGTTTCACAACCCACCATGACTAATGCGGTTATATCCCCATTCCCGGCTCATCGAGGTCAGTTATTTCTATGCCCTTGCCCTTGACAAACCTTATCGTGTGTATGTTCTCGCTGTGGGCAGTTGAGCGCATCTTTCCTATGACCATGTGCCTTCCGATGTCAGCGCCCGTGGTTTCATAGTGAAGCGTTATCACGCCGTCCATTATGAACTCCTCGATGCCTTGGGTCGATACCCCGCGCGTCGCATCTGCTACGATTATCGTCGTAAGTCCTGCCTTTTTCAGCCGGTAGTTCATGTTCAAAAGCGTCTTTCTGACCTTCGTTTTGTCCTCGAGCATGAAATCCAGCGCCGCGATACTGTCTATTGAAACCCTTTTTGCCCCGATCTTTTCCGCCGCCTTTATTATGATGTCTGTTATCTTGTCAAGCTTGTCCTCCCCCGGAAGCAGGGAAAAGCTGCTCTTTGGAACGGCCTCCCTTGTATTAAAGAAATCCTGAAGCTCAATGCTTGAAAGGGACGCGTTCACAACTATCAACTTGCCTTCTTTTTCAAATTCTTGGATGTCGAAATTGAATACCCCCATGTCTTTTTTGAATTCGTTTGGGTCCTGCTCGAGGATTACGATGATGCCGGGCTCGCCGTACTTGGCTGCGCCGTTGTATACGAACTGCGTGGCAAGAATCGTTTTTCCGGTTCCGCAGTTGCCGGAAACAAGGATCGTCCTCCCCCTCGGAAAGCCGCCGTTAAGCAGTTTGTCAAGCCCCGGAATGCCAGACGGGCATCTTTCGATTTCGGTCATTTTTGTTTTGTATTACTATCTCGCATTTAATGTTTAAATCACAGCATACCGATGTACCTGTCAACCTCCCACTGAGTGACATGGGTCCTGTACTCCTCCCATTCCTGTCTTTTTATGGTTAACAAATTATTGAACAATGTGTCCCCAAGAGCCTCCTTCATTATAATGCTTCCTTCAAATTCGGCCAGTGCGTCGGCAAAGGTCTCCGGAAGCGACTGTATTCCCCTCCTCTTTCTCTCCTCGAAACTCATGTTGTAGACGTTTTCCTCGACCGGCTGCGGGCACTCTATCTTTTGTTTTATCCCCTCAAGACCCACGTAGCAGAGGACTGCAAGCTGAATATACGGGTTTCCGGCAGGGTCCGGGCAGCGTATCTCAACCCTTGCTGCATTGGCCCTTTTTCCAACATCCGGCACCCTCATCATCGGCGAGCGGTTGCGGTGCGCCCATGCGATATGCACCGGCGCCTCATACCCCGGGACAAGACGTTTATACGAATTCGGCCAAGACGCAAGAACCAGTGACATGACCCTGCCGTACTTAAGCTGCCCGCCTATGAAATGCTGTGCAAGTTCGGACATGAAGCCTACGGATTTGCTGTTCTCGTCATAAAACGCATTGCAGTTGTTTTTAATGTCCCACAGGCTCTGGTGAACGTGCATCCCCGATCCGTTTTCGCCGAATATCGGTTTCGGCATGAACGTCGCAAGATACCCCTTCCTGCTTGCCGAGCCCTTTACGAGCATCTTCAGCGTCAAAAGGCGGTCTGCGGTTTCAACGAGTTCCCCGTAGCGAAAGTCGATTTCGTGCTGGCCGGGGGCCACCTCATGGTGCGCAACCTCGATCCTAAGCCCGAACTTCTCGGCGTTTTCGGCAATGTCGCGGCGTATGTCCTCGGCCGCCTCGCCGGGGTGCGAGTCGAAATAGCCGCCCGTATCCATGGGCAGGTATCCGCTTTCAGTGTTTCCAAAAATGAAGAATTCGAGCTCAGGCCCGCAGTTGAAGAGGTACCCCATGTCTTTTGCTTTTTGTGCCGCTTTTTGGGCGATATATCTCGGATCTCCGTCGTAGCGGCGGCCGTTTGGCTTGTATATGTCGCATATCATCCGGGCGGAAACGTGCTCTCTCCTCCATGGGATAAGCGTAAATGTGCCGGGGTCCGGCTTTACGATGAAATCGGATTCCTCGATTGCGCCGTAGCCCGTAACCGACGAGCCGTCAAATGACTGGCCCTCTGAAAGGAGGGTCTCGATATCCTTCGCAGACACTGCAAAGCTTTTCAAAAGGCCGTTTATGTCGGTGAACTGCAGCCTTATGAACCCCACGTTATGATCGTCTATGGTTTTTAGTATATCGTCCTTTTTCATTTTGGGTTTGGAACAATGGTGCGTAATACAATTAAACTATAAACTAATAAACCAAAAAAAAGAAAGAAAAAAAAGAAAGCCGCAGTTTTTCTGCGGTTTTTTAAAACCGGGTCGGAGACCTAATACCAGCCGCGGTACTTCATCGCAATCGCTACCTTCTCAACAGCCACGACGTATGCCGCGGTTCTTGGGTCTACATCCAATTCCTGGCACTTGGCCCAGAAGTCGTTGAAGGCCTTGGTCATCTTTTTGTCCAGTTTCTCGTGGACCTCTTCAAGACTCCAGTAGTAGCCGTTTATGTTCTGCACCCACTCGAAGTACGAAACCGTTACGCCCCCTGCGTTTGCCAGAAAGTCCGGAAGGACGAATATGCCCTTCTTGTGCAGTATTTCGTCGGCCTCCGGGTTTGTCGGCCCGTTTGCCAGCTCAAGTATGACCTTTGCCTTGACTTTCGCGGCGTTCTTTTTGGTTATAACGTTCTCAAGCGCCGCCGGAATAAGGACATCCACGTCAAGCTCGAGGAGCTGCTCGTTTGTTATCTTTTTCCCGCAAAAACCTACAACGCTTCCTGTCTTAGCCTTGTACTCGTTTGCCTTGTCCGCGTCGATTCCTTTATCGCAATAGATACCGCCGCGGGAGTCGCTTATTGCCACTACCTTGGCACCGAAAAGTTCCTTGATGAGTTTTGCGCCGTAGTAGCCTGCGTTTCCGTATCCCTGAACCGCAACCGTGCACTTGCTCAAATTGACCTTGTTTTTCTTTGCCCACTCCCTTAGGATATACATCCCACCGCGGGCCGTGGCATCGGTTCTTCCAAGCGAGCCGCCCATCTCAATGAGTTTGCCGGTTATCACGCCGGGTGAATTGTAGCCGACTATGATGGAATACTCGTCCATCATCCAGTTCATTATCTGGGGCGTAGTATAAACGTCGGGCGCCGGAATGTCGCGCTCGGGCCCTATGAACCTGCCTATCGCACGTATGTACGCGCGGGCCATCCTCTCTTTCTCCCCGTCGCTCATGTTTTTCGGGTCGCAGATTATACCCCCCTTCCCGCCGCCGTAGGGCAGGTCAAGCACCGCGCATTTCCAGGTCATCCACGCAGCCAGCGCCTTGACGGTTTCGATAGTCTCGTCGGGGTGCCATCTTATCCCGCCTTTTGTCGGCCCGCGTGCGTCATTATACTGGCAGCGGAAACCCGTAAAAAGTTCGGTTTTGCCGTTGTCCATCACCACCGGGAACCTGACCTTCAGGACCCTCATGGGCTGTCTCAATATCTTGTGCGCTGCGGGGTCAAGATTCATGACCTTCGCAGCCTTGTCCAACTGTTGCTGTGCAACCTCAAACGCTATGTCTGGCATTTTTTACCCCTTTTTTTGATTATTGTAGATTATTAACCCCTAAATAAATACCAGCAGTTTAATTGTTAAACAAATCTTTGCTGTTTATTTTCTTTATTGAACAAGAATTTAAATTTTTATTTGCATTATGGGTTATCAATCACTAATCCTTGGTATTTTAATTTTTAAATTGAATCTAACTTTTATTTTTCAATATGAAAGGAGGGGTATATAAACTTTTGCTGAGTAGGTTGGTTCAATTTTTAAACCCAAAACCGTAATTTAATAATGCAATGGAACTAACGCGCAATGAACGGCGTATCATGGAGTTTCTTATTGAAAACGGAAGGGCGACAGATACCGAGTTGGCGGATAAATTGAACATTACCTCCCAGGCAGTAGGTAAGATAAGAAAAAAGTTAGAAAAGGAGGGCGTTATACAAGGGTACTCAACAATTATCGATTACGAAAAGATCGGGATAAAGGTCTTTGCGGTGGCGTTATTCAAGTTTATTCCAGATGTCTGGAAAACTATGAAGGATAAGGATATAGACGAAAGAATCCAGGGCTCAAACATCATAAATTTCTACAGGGTTCCGGAGGGAGACGTAACCCACATCGTAACATACGGGTTCCGCTCGCTTGACGAGCTGGATCACTACTTCCATGTCCTGCAGACCGAGAGGGGCCATATAAGCGAAATCAGGAAACTGTATATATTCTCGGCTAAAAGCCTTAAAAAGGAATCTGCAAACGACCTCTGCATAAAAGTGCTAAAGGAGTGGGGATATGAGCAGCTTCCGAGACCTGCTAAAGGGGCACTCAGGGAATAAAATTAACGTAAATTAACCTCATAATAAAAAAGATGATCGCGGAATTTATTGCGGAACACATTACCGGGTTTATCGAATCTACCGGATATCTAAGCGTTTTTGTGCTGATGCTGATGGAAAGCATGGTCTTTCCAGTTCCAAGCGAAGCAGTGATGCCTTTTGCCGGCTTTCTCGTTTCCGAAAACAAATTTACATTCGAGGGGGTTATTTTTTTCAGCACGCTCGGAAGCATAGCCGGTTCCCTGATATCGTACTACATGGGCGCTTATGGCGGGAAGCCTTTTTTGAACAGGTACGGGCAGTACCTGCTCCTGAATCACGATGACCTTGAGTCTACTGAAAGATTCTTTAAAAAACACGGAGAAATAGCCATCTTTGTAAGCAGGTTCATCCCGGTCGTAAGGCACCTTATCTCAATCCCTGCAGGCATAGGGGGGATGGACGTCATGAAATTTTCTTTATACACTATTCTCGGAGCAGGCATATGGAATACTATTCTTGCAGTCGGAGGTTTTTATTTAAAAGAAAACTGGGATACATTGATGAAATACACGGGGATAATTGACATACTCGTAATAATCGCGCTGATTGCATTGTTAGCTGTTTTCATTTACCAGCACCTCAAAAGGAGAAACAAAAGAAATAATAACTCTTAATTTTTAAGGGAATTGTTTAATTTCCGTACCAGTTATCTATGGAAATCGCCATGTTCATGTCCCCAAAGGTTGTTATGTCTTGCATTTTTATATTTTGGTTTACATCATAAACCATTGAACCCTATAATAAATATTATTGGTTTAATTTTTCATACTAAATATGATATTTTATTTCATTATTAAAAAATTAGTTGTAAGATTCTTATCTAATCGCAGGCATCTACAGACTTCGTCGTAGATCGTAGAGTGTGTTCTGATTTTTTATCAGAATATATATAAACCATCCTTCATATTTACAGACCCAATATTTTACTACAATAATAAACTAAGGGAATTAGTCGTTTTCCGTACCAAATTGCCCATATA
>MCBF01000001.1:382971-389104 GCA_001742785.1 Candidatus Altarchaeales archaeon IMC4 | reverse complement strand
ATAAAAGTTCCATTATTTATGCAATTCGCTATACATAAAGGATGCAGGACATCTTAAAGGCGGATTCAAGCGGGTGGGTGCCTCGGACATAAGATTAACGGACTCTGATGTTGCAAGATATTACCATGAACGTATGGGGTCTCTAGATGCACAGCGGGTTACGGATACTGAGATAAAGGACGTTGACCCGGAAGCAATAACCTCTTTTAGAAACCTGCGAAAATTGATTAAACCCAACGCTCCGGAACTGTTGCTCAAGGATTCGGAATTATTGAAGGCGTACAACTTACTCGCGTCCGACGGAAAAACCCTGACTGTCGCAGGCGTTCTTGTTTTCGGCAGGGAAAGTGCGGTGAAAAGGCATTTTCCTGCAATGCGCCTTGACGTTATACGGATAAAGGGAACGCAGTGGGGCAAGGACAAAGACCTTTTTTTATCCAGAGATCTGACCGGAAATCTTTTGAGCATGTGGACGTCCGCGCTGGACATCTTAGACAGGTTCTTTTTGGTGCCGTTCAAGTTGGATGAGCGGATGACCAGAAACGAAGAGAATGCGTATCGAGAGGCGCTAAGAGAGGCATTGACAAATCTCCTGATGCACCAGAATTATTTTCATTACAGCCCCGCGCAAGTGAGGGTTTATAACGACAGGACAGAATTTTACAATCCCGGCTATTCGCTGAAGGATCCTGCATCATACGATTCGCCCGGCTCCCTGCTTCGCAACCCACTTATTGCATCTGTTTTCTATGACATCGGATGGGCCGAAGCCAAAGGTACGGGGATCAAAACTGCAAGGGAGCGGCTTCATGCAGGGGGTTATCCCTTGCCGGAGTACGTGAACGATACCAGAGGGGATACGTTTACTTTTATTCTAAAACACCAAACCGAACAAGTCGCCCCCCGAGTCACCGGACAAGTCACCGGACATGAAACCGGACAAGTCACCGGACAATTGGAACTGATGGACAGGATTGCTTCCACGTTGGAATACTGCGAAGAACCACGGTCTCTCAGGGAAATTATGGTGTTGTTAAGACTGAGGCACAGGGAGAATTTTATGAAAACGGTACTGCATCCACTTTTAGTGGGGGGTTATCTTACCAGAACCATCCCGGACAAGCCGAGGAGCAGACTGCAGAAGTACGTTGCGGTGAAGGATGACAAGCGTAAGCCCTGCATGGCTTAGGGTATCCATGTCCGCCGTTGCGGACGGGATGTTGAAGAAAAGGGGGCGGGCTGAAGAAGAATCCGTGGTGATGCTCAAATCCTGAACCTCAAAATCGCCGCCCCTCTTTGCGGTGCAACTACGATTTATCTGCATTTCTCCAATTATGTAACCTGACAATGAACCAAGAAAACGCACTTGCTGTGTTCCAGGGAAAGGGCATCAGAAGAACGTGGCACAATAACGAATGGTATTTCTCGGTTGTTGATATTGTTGCAGTATTGACTGACAGCCCTACGCCGCGCCAATATTGGGGTAAAGTTAAGGATAGGGAATTTGAAAAACTTGAGTTGTCCCCATTTTGGGTACAACTGAAATTGCTTTCGGCAGATGGTAAAGAATATCTGACAGATTGTGCCAACACCGAAAACATATTCCGTATCATTCAGTCAATTCCCTCAAAGAAAGCCGAACCCTTTAAGCGTTGGCTTGCCAAGGTCGGCTACGAGAGAATCCGGGAAATTGAAAACCCCGAACTTGCGCAGGAGCGGGCAAAGGAATACTACAAACTCAAGGGCTACCCGAAGGACTGGATTGAAAAGCGAGTTCGGGGCATTGCCATCCGACAGGAATTGACCGACGAGTGGAGCCAACGGGGGGTCGGAGATGAAAGAGAGTACGCGATTCTCACAAACGAGATTTCCACGGCGACATTCGGCATACCCATCAAAAAGCATAAACAGGTGAAGGGGCTTGACCCGAAATTAAAAAACCAAAACCTGCGGGATCATATCCAGCGAATTGATAAATTCGCAGGACACCATTTGCGATGAAATCGCAAATGCTTGTGACTGACCGGGAGTTGGTTTTCACAATGCTTGGCGAGGTATCAACCACGGACATAGCAAGGGCCAGAGACGCCCAATGCTTTTTAGAAAACAAGAACGCCGCAAGAAAAGGCGGGGAAATCGCCGGAGGCGCCAGGCGGAAACTGGAATACGAAACCGGGGAATGGGTCGTAAGCAGTGATAATTACCTTGAAATTGCCGGGAAAATCAAGAAACTGGAGGGGAAGAAACACATAAAGGCAGATTAGAAAAAGCTGCCGTCAAATCCTGAACCTCAAAATCGCCGCCTTGCCGCCGAAGGTGTTGGCCAGCTGGAAGCCCTCCTCGAATTCCTCGGATATTATCTCGACCAGTGCGCCCTTCTCCTTCGCCATCCCGTAAATCCGGTCTATCTCCTCGTCGCCTAATTTCTCGGAAAGCATGACCGTGTCGGCCGCCCCTGCGGTGATCGCCACCTCGACGTCCGCGCCGTATGCCACGGGGCCGTCGGATACTACGCCCCTCATGAACCTCTGCATGACCCCCTTGTGCCTGACCAGTTCGACGTCTTTGAGCGTGTCCTGCGCCTTGTTTATCAGTTCGCGGATCCCGGACTCGTCGGTGTAGGTTATGTCCTCGACCGCGATTATCTTCTTCTTCAGTTCGTGGTGCAGGTAGTCCCCGTCTACGAAGTCGTCCTTTGTCATCGCAGGGCCCCCTATCACGAGCCCCCTCAGGTTCTTGATGTCCCCCATGAACGCGTCCCGGGCGCATTCTGCGACCCTGACCTTGAACTGGTGGGACTGCCCCTCGATTATGCGCTCGAACCTCCTGTGGCTCTGCCCGCCCGCGCGGTGCTTGCCGTGGTACTCGGATGTGAGTTTCGTTATTATGTCATACCTTGCCCCGCGAAGCCTTGCAAGGGTTGCAGTCTTGTTGTCTATCGCGATAAGTCCGTAAACGTCCTTCGGCGTTATCAAATCCTCGAGCGGCTCGGTAACGAACGTCTGGTCGCAGCGGTATATGCGGACGTTGACGGGCACCGACGGCTCGACCGCCCATATCCTAAGATCAGGGACGCCTTCGCGCTCCGAAACGTTCCCGCAGAAAACCGCAAGCCCGTTCGGCGGGGTCTGCTTGTACAGGCGCAGGTGTTGTATGGTCTTTTCTAGCGCTGAGGTGACGTTCTTCATTGTCGACTTGGATTTTATGTTCGAGGCCGTGCCCTGCTCGTTTGCCAGCTGTGAAATTATGTTGTTCAGGTCGAAGCCCTGCGAGACGTAAACCGATATCAGCTCCGTGTGCCTGCCTCGCTTGCTTTTAAGCTCGTTCACGATTTTCCGGAGGTGATATTCTTCCTTTTGGTCCATATGCGCTAGATAGAATCAATGTCCAGTTCAAAGGCGCACACTGGCATTCCGACGCCGAAATTGGAGAGAACGTCAGGGGAAACCTCGCCCATGAATCCGAAGACCGATGACTGAAGACCTGAAGACTTGATGACCTGAAGACCCGAAGACTTCGAAGACATTACCCTTGCGCACCTGCCCTTGATGAAACTTCCGTGTGCGTAGCTTTCGAATTTGTAATCCGCACCCAGTGCGTCAAGTATCCCCACAACCGCCGCCTTCACCTGTGAGAAGCTCGCGTCCGAATTTGCGATAACGCCTGCCAGTTTCTTCGAGTCTTTCCCATTGGCGCCTATGCACTGCCCTATCTCGAACAACATCTGGGGGTACTCGCGGTTCTTGTTCTTTTCAAGTATCTCCATGAGCGAGGGCATCAGCCACGTCCTTGTGATCGAATGCTCAGATGAAACCGGGTTAAGGGCTTCGACCGATTTCCTGCGTTCGATGCACATCTTGTCGAACAAAACCACGGGGTTCGTCATGATCAGGGTCATCACCTCCTGGAACCCCGCCCCGATCATTACCTGCCGAGCCTTGTCCGAGAACGCCTCAGGGGGGTCTTTTTTGCCAACGGTGTAAGCATCGATCTGTTTTGGCTTAAAACGCTCGTACCCGTAAGCGATTGCGATGTCCTCGACAAGGTCGATCGGGTGAAGCACGTCGGTCCTATACGGCGGCACCTCGACCGTAATTTTTCCGCCGACGGGGCTTGCCCTATAGCGCATTTTTTCAAGAAGTTCCGCAGCCTCCTTCGGGGAAAGGTCCGTGCCGAGGAGATTGTTTGCGTACCCGATGTCCAACTCCATTGTCTCGGGTTTCAGGTTCGGGGTGGTGCGGTGCATTTTTGATTGTAAATTATGAGTACGGGGCGTTAATAAACCTATCTCAATTTATGCGGCAAATTCTTCTGGAAGGATTTAGGGATATAAATTCTAATCATCGGAATCTATAACAGGAGTTAATTAATATGCAAAGGGCAAAAATATCCGCGGAATTCTCAAAGAACAACCTGCTGGTTTCCTCGGAAGGGTTTGAGAAGATAATAAAGGAGAAGATTGACGTTGCCAAGGTCATCCTTGCCGCGAAAGAGAAGAACGTCTGGCTTGTAACCGACGAGTTTTTGCAGGAGTTTGTCGTTGAGCCTCCAAAAGAAGAAAAAGAAGAAAAAGTCGAGATTATCCGAAAAGGCAGGGACATTCCCGCGAAGGACATCGAAGCGGACATCAAAATAGACACGGATTCTGATGTCACCGGCAAGTCCACAAGCGAGGGGGTTATCGAGAACTTCGTGGAGTACTTCAACCAGAAGTACACGGAGCTTGCCAGGATTCTTCGCGGCAGGCCGAACCTCAGGGATGCCACTTTAATAAAAAACGTAAGCGATGCAGCCCCCGTGAGCGTCATCGGGATGGTTTTGGCCAAGCGGGAAAGCAAACGCGGGTTCCGGTTCCTGGACATTGAAGACCCCTCGGGGCAGCTAACCGTCCTGATATCGCAGGACAAGGACCACCTCGTAAGGATTTATGATTCGACAGTTACCGACGAGGTAATCGGTGTATCGGGGCGCATGCACAAGGACCTGCTGATAGCCGAAGAAATAATGCAGCCCGACATCCCTGTGAACCACAAGCCGAACACCGCAGAAGAGGACGTATGTTTGGCGTGCCTGTCGGACATGCACGTCGGAAGCTACCTTTTTCTGGAAAAGGAGTTCAACTCGTTCCTCAAATGGCTCGCTGGCGACGGGAACAGAAATGACCTGTCCGGGCGCATAAAATACATAACAATCGCCGGCGACCTTGTTGACGGCATCGGCATCTATCCGAACCAGGAATATGACCTGGCACTGCCGGACATATACAAGCAGTACGACATGCTCGGGAGATTCTTAGAGCGGATCCCGGACTACATAGAGGTGATAATCGCCCCCGGAAACCACGATGCGGTAAGGCGTGCGGAGCCCGAGCCGCAGCTTCCGAGAGATATATGCGCGCCGTTGTACGACCTGTCGAACGTCCACATGGTCGGCAATCCGGCAAGGGTTAAGCTTCACGGAGTAGACACCCTCGTCTATCACGGCGATTCCATGGACTCCCTGATTTCGGGCATCGGGACTCTTTCGTATTCCAAGCCGGAAACCGCGATGATCGAGTACCTGAAAAGGAGGCACCTTGCGCCGGTCTACAACGACATAGCGCCTGAAACCAAGGACTACATGGTGATAAAAGAGGTGCCCGACATATTCCACTGCGGGCATGTCCACGCCAACGGATACACGATATACCGCGGGGTCCACGTGATAAACTCTGGCACCTGGCAGGGGCAGACGAAATATCAGGAACGGCAGGGGCACATGCCGACGCCTGCAAGGCTTCCTGTCATGAACCTGGAGAACCATGAGGTAACTGTGCTTCATTTTGGGGGGTAAGTGATTTCAGGTCTTCAGGTCTTCTGATTTTTCACCGCAGAGGGTGCGGAGGACAAAGAGGGTTTGTGATTTCATTTTGGCTAATTTTAACTAATCGCCTATTATTTAACACAACCAAATGTAAACTCAGATGACAATACAAACTCTTTTGGATAAATACCTGATAGGGGATATGAACAAATGGGAAGGTGTCAATGCCGACCTGATTATCACAGACCCTCCGTTTGGAATTGAATTTAGCGGGAAAAACGGGAATTATCACAGAAATGTTAATAATGTGGTGAGCGGTTATGTTGAATGG
>MCBF01000001.1:376216-382871 GCA_001742785.1 Candidatus Altarchaeales archaeon IMC4 | reverse complement strand
ATTCGCGTGGATACCAAAACCCAAAGGGTTTTGCTTATATTCAAGAACATAAGTTAAAATAAAAAGTTCCAAAACTTATGCTCTTGCCTATAAAGTACTTTAGCTTTAGATAGATGACATATTCCTTCCTGAAAAGGGGTATAGTTACGGATAAATAACAAATACTTGTTGGTTATACGAAAACAATTCGTATAAAAACGAGTTATCTATAATTCCCTCAGGCACATCGACTGAAAAGGATTCAGTTAATAGAATAAGCTACCACAGACTAAATTTTCTTTTTTTAGCGTGCAATTTCGAATGAAAACTACTACTCATTACTCCCAAATTTTCCTTTCTAAAATTAGTTTTATCACCATCTCTATGGTGAACTACTTCGTGATCTCTTAGGGGTCTTCCAATTTTATTAGCAGCAACACTTCGATGAACAGGGGTGCCAGTATTTTCCCATCGAAGATACCCTTTTTTATCTTTGTAGATTTTGCCCATATTTTTCCCTCCAAGACACTTAATATTACAGATTATTCCTTAAAAGTGCCTTCGGGAACTCTGCGGTGCTCAGGTTTTACCTTGCGCTCCTCGCCACTCCTTTCAGTCGGGACAGATAACACAGATTTTAGCGGCTCAGGCTTCGCCTTCGGCCCAAATTCCTCGCTTCGCTCGGAACTTCGTAAAATCTGGAACGTTATATCCAATAAAATTTGAGTTCCTTTAGACTAAAAAGGAGGGGTTCCGAACGAAAGGCAAGAAATTTGCAAGGCAAATTTGTGTCGAATATAAAGCATCGTTCTATCCTTTACGACGAGAAAACCTTAACGATTGAACATTGATTTTATTATTGAACTAGCCCTTGCCCATGAATCTCCTGAACGCCGGGTGCATGTCCGCCATCTGCTCCTTCTGTATCTGCTCGTAGGTTCTGTAGAGAATGCCGACCGTAAGAAGGATTCCTGTCCCGCCACCAAGCGCACCTATAATGTCCGCGCCGACCGCAAGAAGCCCGACCGCAACGGAGCTTATTATCGTTATCTGGGGGATGTAGCGGTCTAGCACCTTCTTGACTATCCGCTTGTCTCGCCTGAATCCCGGTATCTGCATCCCGCCGCGCTCTATCTGGTCTGCCACCCGCTCAGAGCCCATCCCTGTTGTTTCGACCCAGAACTTTCCGAATAGTATGCACAACCCGACGAAGACGAGCATGTATACCAGAAGGTGTATAAGGACGGATGTATCCAGCAAACGCTGCCAGCTACCGGGGCCGATAATCCCGTTCAGTTCTCCGAGCGTTACGTAGTAAGTGAACCTGTCAACGACATATTGCAGCGTGCTTAGTTCGCCGGTGTTCCCCGGGGCTATGCCAACCATGTTTGGCAGCATCTGCGCGTTCATAAGAAGAGCCGCGGCGAGTATGACCGGGATGTTTGAAACGTAAAAGAACTTCAATGGGTACCTGCCGCCAACGCCCCTGATTCCGCCGTATGACAACGGGATCTCGAGGCGCATCGCCTCAAAGAAAACGACTATCAGGAATACCACCAATGTTGCGATAACCGGGAAGATTATGTTCAGGTTTAGGGCGCCGTTCATGATGCCGCCGATAAAGGTCGGGATTGCTCCGTAGAAACCGCCGACGTCTTTTGGGATGAAGCTTATCGTACCGTTGATTATTGTCTGCGAAACCCCGCCTGCGATGAAAAGCCCGATGCCGGATCCTATGCCCCATTTTGAGACTATCTCGTCCATGTACATCAGGAGTATCGATCCAAGCGCGATCTGGAAGACGGTAAACGCGATAAGCCCGCCCCCGGAAACTATCTGTGTCGTTATGACAAGCGCCGCCGCCTCGAATATCGCGATTATTATCGTAAGTATCTTCTGGGTTCCCTGGAAAAGCGCCTTGTCCTCGTTTTTCGACAGGTCGATGTCTATCATCTTCGCTCCGACCAGAAGCTGGAGCACGATGGATGCGGTAACGATAGGCCCGATACCAAGGGAGATTATCGAGCCCATCGAACTCGCAAATATCATCTTCATTACCTCGAAGCCCTGTATGTGCTGCGCCAGATCCGTCTCGTCTACTTGCCATGGGTAAACCACGCCCATTATGAAAAACAACAGGAGGGCCGCACCTGTCCAGAGGAGCTTCTCCTTGAATGCGATGTGCCTCTTCGGCAGTTCCACTTCGGGAATGTGCTTTATAAAAGGCCGCATGAACTCTATTTTCATTTTTATGTGGACTGGATAAGAATTTATGTTTAACGGGATAAAAATATAAAGTATGGCAAACGGCGAAACCCATTTAGAAAAATACGTAAAGTCGATCGAGTGGCTCAGGGAAGAACTTCTGGAAATGGACAATCTGGCAAAGACATTGATCATGGGTATAACTGACTGGGACGATTCCGTTTGTGTTGATTTCGAGGGTGTCATTGTTGCAAGCTGCGACGGCCCTTACACGAAACGGCTGGTGATGAAGTCCGCATTGATTCACGCGGCAACGGACGTTATCGTAAAGGGGGCGGCGCCGCTTTTTGCCCTTGACTGCCTTGCAGGAAGCGAAAAAGAGGTCAGGGAGATGGCAAAAAGTTTGAAGAAGCAGGCCTTGGCGATAAGCCTCCCGATACTTGGCGGCAACACGAAAATCGAGGACGATCTCGAACCCTCGGCAAGCATAACCGTTATCGGGAAACTGTTTGTGAAAAATCCGATAAGGGACTCCGGCGCAAAAAGGGGGGACGTCCTTGCACTGCTCGGGGAGCCTATCTGGGGCGGGCAAAACGAGAGGATAGAAAAGGCAAAAACCCTGTTTTCCGCATGGTTTGCGATTATAGGGGCGGGTATCGGGATTCATGCGGCTAAGGACGTGACAAAGGGCGGACTTATTTGCACCGCCTATGAGATTTCCGAAAAAAGCAGAGTGGAATTTGAACTGCTTGAGGTTCCGTATTCGGTAACGAGGAACTTGGACAATTTTCTGGTTTCGGTTTCGGAAGAGGAGTATGGAAAAATAGAGCGTATCTGCATGGCCAAAAAATGCCCGTGCTTAGTCGTCGGGCGTTCCTAAAATTATGCCCAGTTCGTCCGGATTTATAACCGGCTTTTCAAATTCGTCCTCGACAATGCGGGGGCATGCGGTGTTCACGAAGGTGTCCATCTCGAAGCCAAGAAGATTTCGTGGATTTATTTCGTTGCCTGCCAGCAAAAAAGCGCTTTTTCCGTTTGCATTTATTTTTTCCCGCAGTTCCGACGCCAGCGCCATGTTTTCCTGCCCGGGTTTTGTGGAGACAAGTATTCCGAACGTTTGCGCCGCGGCGGCCCGCATAAGCCGGGATTTTTTTCGTTTTTCAAGCAGGGTTATCTCCTGCCTTGAAATCTCGTCTGCCTCGCTTGAATAGGGGTTTGCCAAAATGACGGGCTTCCCGCTCCGGATCGCGATGTTCAGGGGGTGGAACCTGCCCGAGCCGATGTAAAGAAATGCATCCGCACCGGAGGATATTTTTTCGCACCCTATAGCCTGCCCCGAAAAAACGACGGTTTTTCCTTTTTCTTCAAGAAAACTTTTTGCCTCCTCTAGTTGGTGAAGGTGCTGGGAAGTGGTTATTATGCCGATTTGCTGCGCCTCTATCTTCTTGGCTGCCTTTTTTACGGCGGGCATTATGTCCTTGTTCGAGCGGCATGGTATGAATAAGATTTTCATTTTGCACTTTTCATTTTGCAGTTTACACTTAAGCACAACACTCCCACTCCCTGATGTGGCACACCTTCGACAAGGTGCTGCCATGCTTTATCTCCTTCCTCACCCGGTTCTCCTTTTCCAGAACGTCTATGGCGCGGTTTGAGACCTCCATCGCATCCTCTTTTGGTATGACCATCACCCCGTCGTCGTCGGCTATTATCCAGTCGCCGGGGTTTATCGTTTTTCCGGAAATCGTTACCGGAACGTTTATCTCCCCAATGCCCTTCGGCTCCCCTGCGTTGGACATTACGAGGCGCGCAAAAAGCGGGAATCTGAGTTTTCTTATGTCGCTGGTGTCTCTTGCCGCCCCGTTTATTATGACCCCTGCGATGCCCTTCTGGATAGAGCTTTCGGTCGCCAGCTCGCCCCAGACGGCCGGGCCGACGCCGCCTGAGTCAATGATTATTACGTCGCCTTTTTCCGCGATGTCTATCGCTTCGACTGGTTTGGCCCAGTCCCCCGGCGCGCACCGCACGGTAACCGCGCGGCCGAAGATTTTCGTTCCCTCCACGAGCGGCTTTATGTCGATTGAGTAGGCCCGGTGCATCGCATCTGAAATGTTTGCTGTGGAAACCTTTGCCAGAACTATGTCCATGCTCGTGTATTTCTTGAAAAGTTCCGTGGTTACGGGACTGCCTGTGGACATCGCGGCCTTTATACGCCTTGCCGCCTCTTTTGCGTCCTGCGCCTTTGTTATCGCCCCGCCAACTATTATAATGCTTGCCCCTGCCTCGACCGCGTTCACCACATTCTCCGAGTTTATGCCGCCTGCAACCGCGATCGGAATCTTCGCTGTCTTTGACAGGTCCCTAAGCTGCTTCATAGGAGTCTGGCCCTCCATCTGCTGGTCAATGCCTACGTGGACGCACAGGTAGTCCACGCCCATCTTTTCAACCTCTGCCGCGCGCTTTTTGATGTCGCGGACGTTCATCAGGTCGGCCATTACCTCGCAGCCGAAGTTCTTTGCGGATTTAACAGTCTCCTTTATCGTAGCATCGGATGTAAGGGCAAGAACCGTTACTATATTGGCGCCTGCCTTCGCCGCAGCCTCGACCTCGACCCTGCCGACATCGGTTATCTTCATGTCGGCCACTATCTTTTTGTCCGGGAACTGCGCGCGCAGTTTCCTTACCGAATTCAGGCCTGCGCTTTTTATGAGAGGGGTGCCTGCCTCTATGAGATCAACCCCGCCTGCCACCGCTTCCTTCGCGACGTTCACCGCCCTGTCCAGATCGACAAAATCAAGGGCAACCTGTAGTTTCATTTCTGAAGTAGTTTGACCTGCGCCGCTCCGTGCGTCAGCCCGTTTACCTTGTTGTAGAAATCGTCTTGCAGGCCGCCGGGCATCTCTATCAGGCATACGAGGCTCCCGTCGGCGGCCCATTCCTCCTTCTTTACCTCGCCGAACTCGTGAACCACCCGGTAGGCGCCCCCGGTGTACTGCGCCGGGATCTTCACCGCAATCTGCACGTTCTCGAATTTTATCGGGATGAGCGGCCGCAGCGCCTTAAGCACCGCCTCGATCTGGGCATCTGCGCTCTTGAACGGGTCTATCTTGACCTTAGCCTCCTCCATCGCGCTTTCGATCCTCGCCGCGGGGTGCGGAAGTTTTGTCTGCGGGTTTATCGCGTTTCTGGCGATCGTCGTGATTATCTTGCGCCGCTTGTCCTCGAGGATCTTCTTGCGGTGCTCGGTGGTGATTTGAATTTCACCCTTTTTGATGATCAGCGCCGCTATCTCGTTTATGTCATCTGTTTTGAAGACCTCCGCCATGCGGACCTCTGACGCCTTGTCTGCGGCACCCGCGTCCTTGAACACGGTCGGCACGGCAAGAACGTCCTCAATATCTACCCCTTCTACACCCTCCTTGAACTCGAAGGAGCGCTCCGGGTCGACAAGAATCTCGAATGTTTCCCCGCCGGTTTTTAGCCGGGCGATTATGGCTTCGTCCAGGTTTACCATTTTAGAACACGGTTATTATTTGGGTGGGGGGGCTTAAATTTCAGAACGTCAAAGCCCCGCAATCGCTACCCATGCAATCGGAGTATACTCATAACCCTTAGTGTCATTCTCTTGCAGTTGGCGGCGGCCTTTTCTACCACATCGTCCGACACCGCAAAAACCCCCTTAATCGAATCCACGTTCTGCGGTGGATAGATGAGTGAAAGCAGGTCTTCAATGTGTTCTTTGATTTTGTCTTTGGGGCACCGCTTCAGGTGCTCTGCGACCTTCTTTGCGTCTGGCTTCTCATAGCAAAGGACTATTATATCCCTCTTGTCAGTCAGCCTCATCGAGTTTATCTTCAGCGCCAAAAGCAACTCCCTGTCTGCGACCCGAACGTCAGCATTTGAGTCGGGGTGCCATCCGAACACCGTCTTCGTTTCCGAATTTCTGAAAATATAGTCAAAAGAGTAACTGCTACCTGTTTGTCTGGATTTAACCGAATTGATTAGCAGGTCAACGCTTACCGGAAGCCCATCCCTCTTTTGGTATTTGCGGAACTCTCCTGCATATGTCTCGTCAACGTCCGTTTTTTCTGTTGTGAGTTTGAAGCCCCTGCTTCGGATAAGATCCTCAAAGGGCAGGGCATCTTCCTCAGGGATTGTGATGTCAAGGTCGACAGAGAACCTCGGGAAACCAAATGAACTTACCGCGTACCCGCCGATAAGCACGTATTTCGCATCGCCGGGGATAGCGTTAAGAAAATCAATGCATTCTTTTTCCCTTCTTAGCAGTTTTTCTCTCATTGTGGGGCCTCAGTGATCTATGTATTGGTGGTGTTCGAATAATCCTAAATGGTACCTTTCGTCTAAGTATTCCAATGCCGGTTGGTATGTCAACTCGTTTTTCTTGCAGAATTCCAAGGCATCTTTCAGCGGGACTACGTTTATGCCGTCTTTTTCCTCAGATATGATTTTC
>MCBF01000001.1:362666-376116 GCA_001742785.1 Candidatus Altarchaeales archaeon IMC4 | reverse complement strand
TTTCTATGACAAGCGGCCTTGTCGGCTTGAGCTTGACAATCGCAACGTCGCCCGTCTTCAGGAACTGCGGGTTCTCTTCCTTGACGGCTCCGGTCTTGGGGTCCATCTTCTTCACCAGCTGTGTAAAGGTGCATGCGACCTGTGCCGTGTGCACGTGCAGTACCGGCGTATAGCCGACGGTTATCGCGCTTGGATGCTGAAGGACGACTATCTGCGCAGTGAACTCCTCTGCTACGGTCGGCTTGTTGTCTGCCGGGCCCGCAACATCGCCACGCTTGACGTCGTTCTTTCCTATGCCCCTCACGTTGAATCCGATGTTGTCGCCGGGCTCAGCCTTCGGGAGCTGCTCGTGGTGCATCTCGACGGTTTTTACCTCGCCGACTGCGCCGGACGGCTCGAATATTAGCTTGTCGCCGGGCTTCAGAACGCCCGTTTCAACACGACCCACCGGGACGGTTCCAACGCCAGTTATTGTGTATGCGTCCTGTATCGGGAGCCTCAGCGGCTTGCCTGTCGGCTTTTCTGGCGCCTTTAGCGCGTCAAGGGCCGCAAGCAGCGTCGGGCCCTTATACCAAGGCGTGTTTGGGCTTGCCGTCTTTATGTTGTCGCCAATGAAGGCAGACAGCGGTATGAATGGAATCTCGTCCACTTTGTAGCCGATCGGCTTCAGGAGGTTCACGAGCGATGCCTTGACCTCATTGTATTTTGCCTCGCCGTACTTGACGGCATCTATCTTGTTTATCGCGATGATAAACTGGTTGATGCCCAGCGTCTTTATAAGGAAGGCATGCTCCTTGGTCTGGGGCATTATCCCGTCGGCGGCTGCAACGACAAGCACCGCGGCGTCTGCCTGCGAAGCGCCCGTGATCATGTTCTTTACGAAGTCCTTGTGGCCTGGCGCGTCGATTACCGTGAAGTAGTTCTTCTGCGTCTGGAATTTCTGGTGCGCAATATCGATCGTAACACCACGTTCACGCTCTTCTTTGAGCGAGTCCATGACCCATGCGAACTCAAATGTACCCTTTCCGATTTTCGCTGCTTCTTCCTTTAGCTTCTGCATCTTCTGCTCAGAGACCTCTCCAAGGTCGTACAGGAGCCTTCCTACCATCGTGGATTTGCCGTGGTCTACGTGTCCTACAAACACTATGTTTATGTGTGGTTTCTCAGCCATTTTTAGTCCTCTTATATTGGTTTATCTTAGTTATTTGAACCTAAAATTCAATAAATCGAGTAATTACAATAAATTAGCAATATATATTTAAAAACAAAATACACAGAAGGATTTATAATTTAATCGGTTAATTAATAAGAACAAAATGACTGGCTTATTTGAAAAAAGCGGATCGACAGGATTGCCCATAAACAAGGGAACGGTCGTTGCAGCAGCCCTTTTGGTAATCCTGTTCGTACTGTGGTGGATGTTCGGCTACGGGTATGAAGTCGTTCCTGCAGGGAAAACTATAATGACCGCGTTGCCTTAGGGTTTATATTTGCCCAAGCAATTATTTTAAAATTTAAGTTACTGAATGTGGACAAGAAGGAGATAAGAGTCGGGATTGCAGGGGTTGGAAACTGCGCATCGTCGCTTATACAGGGCGTCGAGTATTACAAAAACATAGACGGCAATTCCCCGCTTGTCCCGGGGCTTATGCACAATGTTCTGGGGGGGTATAAAATATCCGACATAAGGTTCGTTTCCGCATTCGACGTTGATTCCAAGAAGGTCGGATACGACCTGAGCACGGCGGTTTTTGCCGAGCCGAACTGCACAACGAAGTTTTCCGACGTCCCGAAGTGGAACGTCCATGTGCAAAAGGGTCCAGTTCTTGACGGCGTCGCAGAGACGACAAGGGAGAAGTTCGCTGTCGACCCGAAGCAGAAGCCTGTCGACGTGGCTAAGGCGCTGAAGGAAACCGAAACCGATGTGCTTATTTGCTACGTCCCTGTCGGCTCGGAGGAGGCCGCGACGTATTATGCGAATGCGTGCCTTGATGCAGGGGCTGCCTTCATAAATGCGATGCCCGTTTTTATAGCATCGAACAAGGAATGGGCCGAAAAATTTGAAAAACGCGGGTTTCCGGTAATCGGCGACGACATAAAATCGCAGATCGGCGCGACCATCGTCCACAGGACGCTCACCAAACTTTACGTTGACAGGGGCGTGAAACTCGACCACACCTACCAGCTTAACGTCGGTGGAAATACCGACTTTCTCAACATGCTTGAGCGCCAGCGGCTGAAGAGCAAGAAGATATCGAAGACCCAGTCCGTGCAGTCGCAACTGCCGACGCCACTTGCGCCGGAGGACATCCACATAGGCCCAAGCGATTACATTCCGTGGCTGAAAGACAAAAAGATCGCGTTCATAAGGATGGAGGGCCGGAAGTTCGGCGACGTGCCGACGAATATCGAGGCGCGGCTTGAGGTTGAGGATTCCCCGAACTCGGCAGGCGTCATAATCGATGCGGTGCGCTGCGCAAAACTCGCGCTTGACCGCGGCGTCGGCGGGGCGCTCACATCGGCGAGTTCCTACTTCATGAAAAGCCCGCCGATACAATACTCGGACCCCGTGGCTAAGCAGATTGTAGAAGAATTCATTGACGGGGAGAGGGAGAGATAATTGTTCGGGTGGATTGAGCGCAGCGAGCGCAAAAGTCGCGGGGACTTTTGGCTCCACGTGAACATGCGTTTTGCGAACAGCATCCGCGTGAACCCGCAAGGTTCACGGGACACAAGAAGGTTGTTTTACAACTCACGCGTTTATGGTGAAAGACCATAAACGGTGCACCGTTTTGCTGTTCGCAAAACGCGTGTTCTGTGCAGAAACTTTTCACAAGTTTCTTGCATCGTTTCCTGCGTGAACCTGTTAGGTTCACGGGGCACTGTTTGCCTATCGAGGCAAACGCGTGTGCTAAAAGGCAAAACGCTTGAAACGGTGCACCGTTCATGATTTTCATCATAAACGCGCGTCTCCAATTCATGTGGATCGTAACCAGCTGTGTAAATTTAAAAGTGCAAATTGAACAGATCATATAACCCCTGTAACCTGTGCCAGTTTCTCTGCATCGTCCCTTGCGATGCCGGTTCTCAGTATCGTGTACCTATCTCTGACTTCGTGCGCCTTTGTCAGCGCCTTGATTATATCGGATTCCGGGATGCCGAGTTCCTTTGCATTTGTCGGGGCGCCGACAGTCTGCAAGGCATTCCTGACCTGCTTCCAGTTCGCGCCGTGAAGGTACGCCATCATTATCGTGCCGACCCCGCACTGCTCGCCGTGAAGCGCCGGCTTTTCGCAGATTTCGTCAAGGGAGTGGCTGAACATGTGCTCGGAGCCGGAACACGGGTGCGAGGAGCCGGCAATCCCTATCGCGACCCCGCTGCTTATCAAGGCCTCGACAAGTATGTTGATATCATCCT
This sequence comes from Candidatus Altarchaeales archaeon IMC4, assembly GCA_001742785.1. Taxonomy (GTDB): domain Archaea; phylum Altiarchaeota; class Altiarchaeia; order IMC4; family IMC4; genus IMC4. Next base: position 372,699 of record MCBF01000001.1, on the reverse strand, counting down.
TTATCGCCGGTGCCTTTTCCATCACGATCCTCGCGCTCATCATCGAAAGGCTTGCGGCATAGTCTCCGTAGTAAGTGTTTTTTTCCTTGTGTGCAAGTTCCCAGTCAAGAACCGCCGTGTAATTTGAGATCGCGTCGGCGCACCCTGCCGCCAAAAGCCTCTTCGGCGCCTTCCTGATTATTTCAGTGTCAGCAACAACCGCCGACGGCGTGCAGATAATGGTCGAGGAACCCATTTCCTTCACGGATTTGAATTTCAAAGAAACCAAGGGGGATGCGATACCGTCGTGGGACGCCGAGGTCGGGACGCTTACGAACGGGACCCCTGACCTAAATGAGCAGATTTTTGTGAAATCTATGACATTCCCCCCGCCGACACCCGCCAGAAAATCGAAGCCTCCACCTATCTTGTCCAGTACGGAAGCTATCTCATCCGCGGACGATTCCTTTACCAGTGCCGCATCCCCGTCAAGAATACGTTTCACGGTTTTTCCTGCGACGCTGTTTGTGGTTGGGCCGGTTATTATCAGTGCATTGCCCTCAAGACCTATGCTTGAACAGATGTCTTTTATCTTATTGATGGCACCGTCGCCGATGACGACTTTTCTTGGCAGTTCTATGCTCTTCATCGTGTCTGTAGAACTTATATTTACAGATGTAAATAAATAAATGAGATGAAGGACGCACTAATAAACGAGATAGCCGAACTTTTGCTGGGCGCGGGGTTTAGCGTTTCCGTATGCAGGAATATGCACAGCAGTTTCGACATACTCGCAAAAAAGGAAGGGATACTCCTCATAAAGGTCCTCTCTAATGTCGAAGGGTTTACTGAACGGAATTCCGCCGAACTGGAACAGGTGGCGGATGCCCTGTCTGCAGTGCCGCTGGTTGTCGGGCAAAGGATGAAACACCGGGACCTGATGAGGGGCGTTATCTACTCAAGGTATGACACGAACGTCATGAGTTTCGAAACCCTTACGGACGTAATCGAAGAGTCCCTTCCTGTCATATCCTCCGTAAGGGGCGATTACTGCGTGAGTATAGACCCGAAGATGATGGTACGGGTACGAGGACGGCTTCATTTGTCACAAACGCAGCTGGCAGACGAACTTGACGTCTCAAAGCAGAGCATATACAGGTACGAGCGCACAGGCACCATGTCAATAGAGGTCGCAAGGAGGCTTATCGAATTCTTAGACGATGAGGGTATATTGGTGCCAAAGGACGTACTATCCAAGAAACACGCTCCATGCTGCCAATTCGCGGACGAAATGGTCGGGCTTAAAAAAATGGTCCTCGATGAGCTCAGGGGCATTGGCATGGGTGCAGTCCCAACGAGGGCGCCGTTTGACATTGTCGCGGGGAACGAGAAGATAATACTTACTGTCATCGGCAACGACAATAAGGGAATCCTCAGGAGGATGGAAATAGTCGACGGCATCTCCGAGATAATGGACACCTATGAGGTCTGCATAAGCGAGCGCCACCCGGATATTGATATTGCCGTGATAAGCCCGAATGAACTTGCACAGATAAAAACGTACGAGGAATTCATAAGGAGGATAATTGGTTGAGAGGAGGATGCGACAGAAAAATGCAAATTTAAAATTGAAAAACACGAACTTTTTGATTGTAGGGATGGTAGTTGTAATCGTAATGACAAGCGGCTGCGAAATGCCGAAAAGCCCTTTCGCGATGCAAGGCCAGTCAAAACCCGAAAAGCCGTCGGTTCCGCTCTCCCCCGGCGGGATTACACCGATTGGTGTGAAAAGCCATGCTGATCCGCAAATCGGGAACCGGAGCGTTTTCAAGTTCAACCTCGATGTCGGGAGAACCTACGAGTTCTTCATGAATTACGTGGATAACGCTGGTTACACAGGCACATACGCTGCCGTTGATGACGATATGTTCATCGTGGACTCAAAAGGCACCATAATCGGGACTTCAACACAGTCCGCGGGCCTGCCCGAGCACATAAGTTTCACACCAAGAGAGTCCAGCGTCTATTCCATACTTATTATGAATGACAAAAAGGAGTCAGGGGGTATGTGGCCGGTTATGCTTGTGTCTGCCTTGGATTACGAGTGGGGTGGCACCCTATACATTGAAGGCAAGGATATAAACACGCAGGGGGCGAAATACGAGACCTACAACTCGCTGTGGATACCCAGCAGGACGTTTTCCGGATACAGGAGCGCGCAGGCAAGGATAAACGTTCCTGAAACCCTCGACATGTATCAGGTGCGGGTATTTTGCGTTTCTGGCGACTGGAACAACTATCTTTATTCCTCTTACGACCTGCAAAGTGTGAACGCGCCAGCCGGCGTGCCTTACGCGAGCTTCGAAACAATGGGCACGGATGCCGTTGTGAATCTGGACGTTACCAAGGACTGCTTCTTGGGGCTGATAGGCGAGTGGGGCTACGGGAACGTGAATGTCGAACTGGTGCTTGGAAAGTGAGTGCAATAAAACTCATTGCCTTTGACCTCGACGGGGTTCTGGTTGACGGGCGGGGAAGCTGGCAAGAGGTCCATAACGCGCTTGGGACTATGCACCTCTCCGATGCGCATTCCGAGGAATACCACTGCGGCAAGATAACCTTCGACGAGTGGGCCAAGAAGGATGTCGCGCTTTGGCTGGGCATCGAAATTGAACAGATGCGAAAAATCTTGTATGCTGCCAAATTAATGGCAGGCGCCGCCGAAACCATGGCCCAACTGAAAGAAAAATACAATCTGGTTATTATCTCGGGCGGCCTGCAGCTGCTTGCCGACAGGATAAAAGACGAACTCGGAATGGACGATGCGGTTGCTAACGATTTTGTAGTAAGGGACGGCAGGGTCGCGGGCATAAACAACTTCGTTGACTTCGAGGGAAAGGGCAGGATTCTGAAGCGGCTTGCAAGGCAGCACGGGGTAAAAACGAGTCAGTGCGCAGCGATCGGGGACTACATAAACGACATCCCGATGTTCAAGGAAGCAGGTTTCAGCATCGCGTTCAACCCGAAGGACGAGAGGGTTTCGATGTATGCCGATGCCGTTGTCGAGGGGAAGGATTTGAGGGGGCTGCTTAGGTTTTTCTAAACCGCCCCGATCCTTTTTGCGACTTATCAATCCGTGTCTGAAGGCAACTTTTAAGGATAAACTACAATATATGTAACATAAAAATGTCAGAATACCTTGTGAACATACAGATAAAAAGAATGGAAGAGGACGGCAGGATATATTATCTGGCAACATCCGACGACATTCAGGGATTGGTTGTGCAGGCCGATACACTTTCTGAGGCGATAAAAGAGGCAGAATGTTCAGTGAAAGATCTGATAGAGATTCATAAAGAGCTTGGGAATCCGCTTCCGGTGGTTCGTATGGTTGAAAAAAGCGTAAAAGCCCGTAATCTCAATATACCACTTGCGGTGCCCTGCTGATGCGGATTAATTAGGATGACAAGGTTGCCCTCCATAAGTTCGAGTTATCTTATCAGAAAACTCAAAAAGGCAGGTTTCGTTTTCAAGCGGCAGGGCAAGGGAAGCCACGAATTTTGGATCAATCCTGAAACCAAGCGGGTTGTCATGGTTTCAAGGCATTCTTCAAGTACAATACCCAAAGGCACACTGAAAGCGATTATTGAAAATATGGGGATTAGTGTCGGGGACTTTGTAGAATTGTGAACTTTTTGAAAAACAATCAAACCGCCCCGATCCTTTTTGCGACTTCTTCGTAAACCGACATGACATCCCCGAGGTCTTTCCTGAAGACATCCTTGTCCAGAATCTTACTGGTCTTTTTGTCCCACAGGCGCATGCTGTCAGGGGATATTTCGTCGCCCACGCGGACTGCCCCGTTTTCGTCAAATCCGAACTCCAGCTTGAAATCCACCAGCGTTATGCCCGCATTGTCAAAAACCTTTTTCAGGACGTCGTTTACCTTCAGCGTCATATCCTCCATCTCCTTTATCCGTTCCTTTTTCAGAAGGCCTGCGGAAAGCACGGTGCTTTCGTTTATCAGCGGGTCGTGGCGCTCGTCGTCCTTGAGGAACATCTGCAATATCGGCCTGTCAAGTTTCTGGCCGTCCTTGAACATGTAATAACTCTTCACAAGGTGCCCTGCAGCGATGTTACGGCAGACGAATTCCACCGGGCACATCTTCAGGCTCCGGACAAGAAATCTTGAGTCGCCCAGTTTTTTGACGAAGTGCGTCTTTACGCCGGACGCGTTTAGTACCTCAAAAAGTTTCGCGGAGATCTCGGATGAATAATAGCCCTTGTTTTCCATCACCTCGTGCTTTACTCCGTCCCCTGCGGTTATGTCGTTTCTGAACTCCATCAGGTAAAGCCCCGGCTCGTGCTCGAAGATGCTCTTTGTCTTTCCGGAGTATAGTGGTTTTTTCATTCTTCCTCGTCCTTTTTCCTCCTCATCATTAACATGCCGCCGCCTGCCTGGTGGGTGTGAAACCTGAAGGGGATTTTCCGTGTGCCATCTGCTCCAAAAAACCCTTTCCGGACATCGACGGCTGCGGGATTTTCAAGCCTTCTTTTTCAGCAGTCTCGAGCCACAAACCCATCGCAACCATGACCTCCTGAAGCGCTTCCTCCTCGTTTCTACCAAACGCCGAGCAGCCGGGAAGTTCCGGGACCACAGCGATATAACCTTCGTCTTCTTCGCTGTAGAATATTTCTATCGCGTATTTATGCATTTTGATTATCCTCCAATAGTTTATATTTCTCGACAACATTTAAAAATTGTCTGACTTGATAGGGTTTTGCTTTTCCCTTGACGCTTTGGAAGTTCAAAAGTTCCCTGACGCCCCTTCTGATGAAGATCCTATGGCTGCCTTTTCCGCCTTTGAATTCAAAACCAAATGCGACTGCTGCTTTGCAAAGCGTTTCAAACCTGACGTTTTTCGGATTTCCTTTCAGCCGTTCGTATATTTTACGCCTTGCATCGCTCATTTTTCTTTATATGCGCTTTACCCCGTCCCCCGCGGTTATGTCGTTTCGGAACTCCATCGGGTAAAGCCCCGACTCGTGCTCGAAGATGCTCTTTGTCTTTCCGGAGTATAGTGGTTTTTTGGTATTACGTTCCATGTTCCCAGCTTGACAGGTACTCTTTCTGCTCTTCGGTTAGCTTGTCGATGGTTATCCCCATTGTCTTTAGCTTAAGCTCGGCAACCCTCTTGTCGATCTCCTTCGGGATGTCGTGGACCCTGGCGTCCAGCTTGTTCTTTGCTATGTACTCGACGCCGAGCGCCTGGTCCGCGAAGCTCATGTCCATGACCTCGGACGGGTGGCCCTCGGCCGAGGCTAAGTTTACAAGCCGCCCCTCAGCCAGAAGGTAGACGTACCTGCCGTTTTTCAGCGCGTACTTCTCGGCGTCCTTGCGGAGCGTCTTTTTCGATTTCGAGGCCTTCTCAATGTCCGGGATGCAGACCTCGTTGTTGAAGTGCCCGGTGTTTGCAAGGATCGCGCCGTTTTTCATCTTTTCGATGTGGCGTGCGACGATCACCTTGGTGTTCCCGGTGGCCGTCACGAATATGTCCCCTGTCGGGGCCGCCTCGTCCATAGTCATGACACGGAAGCCGTCCATGACCGCCTCAAGCCCCTTTGTGTGGTCGATTTCGGTTACTATGACGTTGGCGCCCATCCCCCTTGCGCGCATTGCAAGCCCCCTGCCGCACCAGCCGTAGCCTGCGACGACAAAGGTTTTGCCCGCGATAAGGACCGACGTTGCCCGCAGTATCCCGTCGAGGGTCGACTGGCCGGTCCCGTAGCGGTTGTCGAACATGTGCTTTGTGTCCGCATCGTTTACCGCAAGCACCGGGTACTTCAGGGCGCGGTCCGCCTCCATCGCCTTAAGCCTTATTATCCCTGTGGTTGTTTCCTCGCATCCGCCCTTCAGCGTTTTCAGAAGCGCTGGGCGCTCTTTGTGTATCATGAAGATGAGGTCGGCGCCGTCATCGATCGTTATGTCGGGCTTGTGGTCAAGGACGCTTCGTATGCACTCGTAGTATTCCTTGGTCGAAACCCCCCGCCACCCGTAGACGTTCACGCCCTCGCAGGCAAGTGCCGCGGCAACGTCGTCCTGAGTGGAAAGCGGGTTGCAGCCTGCGATCGCGACCTTCGCGCCGCCGGCGATAAGCGTCCTCACCAAAACCGCGGTCTCCTTTGTGATGTGAAGCGCAAAACCGACAGTCAGGCCTTTGAGCGGCTTTTCCTTCTCGAACTGCCTTTTGATTTCCATCAGGACGGGCATGTGCTCCTGTGCCCATTCTATCTTAAGTTTTCCCTCGTCTGCCAGAGTTATGTCTTTTACCTTGTATGTCATTTTTGAATCTAATTCCTTTTCTTTTGAACCCCGGGGCCTTTTCTTTTTGGATACGCATAATCGTGTTCGATTATGGTGCCCCGTAATTGCCGCTACAATTACGCGGGAAAGAAAAGTGGGCCGTTCGAAGTAAATTATTTGTTTGGATAGATAAAAAATCAGTAATATTTACTGGATTTGCTCCTAAACCCCTGATTTCAGGCGACTTTAGGAGCAGATTTAAAACTAAATGAGATTATTTACGTGCAAGTAAATGAGTTTTCGTGCAAATGTACACTTTCAGAGGTATTTGATGTGAAAAATAACGAAATTTAGTGTCTAAGAGTTTGTCATGAAATAAGTGTTACAACTTTTCATGATTTTAATAGTGAAAAACATGCTAACATGTAATGATTATTCCATGACGGACACTAATAGAGCAATATTATCTTTTAAAACATTTTTTACATGATATATGTTTTCCTTTTACGGGCATAAATGGCACTTTGCACTTTTCCCCACAGGTAGAACATACTGCATCATACATCTCTTTTTCTGGACAGGTAAATGTTTTTAAATCATCTTTTGTTAATTTTGCTACATTTAGGAAGTAATCACCTTCTTTATGTAATGTTTGGGACATGTTATCAGGATGAGCAACCACAATAACCCTTTTTCCCAAAAGTTTAACTCGTTCTACTGATTTTACTAAATCAATATCTCCAGTACAAATAATAGCAGTATCGTAATTGTTCATATATGCATGGGAGACTACATCTACTGCTAATTGAACATCTACGCCTTTTTGGAATAGACGTATGTTATCATAGTCATATTTTAAGGGTAAGGCGCATATTTCAAAAAAATTGAAAGCCTTTGCTGATTTAAAAAAGTTTTGTTGATGTTCATACCCCCTATTTGCTGCATCTAGGCTCTCTTGAATTTTTTGTTTTCTATGGGTGTCAGTTTCAGTAGACAAGTGTTTTGCTATTTTTTTGTTTTCATCTGTAGTGTATTCTCCAGTATAGACGTATGTCCTTATTATTGATTCCTCATCTACTTTCCACTTTAATACATTTTTTATAAACTCTAAAACAAATCGATGGATATTCCAATATTCGATAAACGTTCTGTCATCTACGCATTTAATAATACCTTCTCTAAAATTTTGTAAATCACAAAAAATCATCAGCCTCATTTTATAAAAATATCGAAAATTTAGTATAAGTATTACTGGGGGGCATTTAGGCCCTGATATAAGAGCCCGTACCCCCCTCACCAATAAATTGACAATTATATATATGCAGTTTTTCTTTAAAAATGATATTAAAGTGAATATGAACCGCCCAAGCGTGGGGCGTGTTTAAACATAGTAAAGTGAATGTGGCTTTGCTCCTAAACCCCCGATTTCGGGCGACTTTAGGAGCAACCCTCACACTTTAGGAGCAAAGCCATATTTACGTGGACAAATCCTAATCTAATGTATGCCCGAATACGACTTCGAAATAGACCGGATTGTAGAGGATGTAAAAAAGAACAATGCAAGGTTGGTCGGCCTGCAGTTTCCGGAAGGTCTGAAGAAAAACGCAGTCTGGATAGCCAGAGAGATTGAGGAGAAGACCGCTGCGGCAACAATCATCTTCATCGACCCGACTTACGGGGCATGCGACACAAAAGACCAGAACGCACAGGTGCTGGGCGTTGACTTGATTGTGCATTTCGGGCACACATCGAAACTTCCAAATTGGAAACAAAATTCTACAGCCTGAAGGACGAGATAAGAATCATCGGCATAGACGACGGGTCGTTTGATTTTCGCCGTGACAAAACGACGATCCTCGTCGGCGCGATATTCCGCGGCGGCAGGTGGCTTGACGGCATCCTGAAAACGGAGGTGGAAATCGACGGCACGGATTCTACGGACAAGATAATCTCCCTGATCTCGAAAACCCGCCACAAGGATATCCGCGTTATAATGCTTGACGGCATAAACTTCGCAGGGTTCAACATAGTGGACATAGAACGGCTGTCGAAAGAGACGAAACTGCCCGTGATCGTAATTGTCAGGAAGATGCCCGATTTCGAGTCGATAAAGTCGGCGCTTAAGAAGTTCGACAACCACAAGGAAAGGATCGGGTTGATCGAAAAGGCGGGATGGCCGGCCCCGGTCGAGACCCGCCCCGGGAAATTCGTACACATCCAGCACATCGGAATAACAAAAGAGGATGCGGCTAAAATCGTGAAACTTTCGGCAACCAGAAGCCTGATCCCGGAGCCGGTAAGGGCTGCGCACCTGATAGCGTCGGGGATAGTTTTAGGTGAATCGAGGGGGAGGGCTTAGATGGGTTTTCAGGTTTTCAGTCTTGGGTCTTCAAAACTGTCTTCAGGATATTTTTTGAAATAGGCTCAGTACCCGAATCTTCGCTCGTATTCCTTGTGGTCCATCCATTCTAGGATTACGGCCACAATCATCACTTCATCCGCCTTTATTGTGTACACCAATCTCCAAGCGTTCGGAAGATTATATAGTTGAGGTCATAACAAATTAGACAAAACTGGTTGAAATACCTTCAACCAGTTTTCCATGAAACTTGGTTTCTTGGCCAGTCTATGAAACGTTGTTCGTATCGTTTCCCTGAACGCCCACTCTGATTTCACAAAGACCTGTGATATCCGCCTCCTGATACCCTTCCAAATCTGCTCTATCGGATTGAGATCAGGAGAATAAGGTGGGATGAACACAAGTACGATACCTAATGATTCCGCGAACTTCTTGGTCGCCTCTGCGATGTGAGACCTTGCATTATCAAGGAGGATTATGATGCCCACCACAGGATTCTTATCGCGTATTGTGCGAAGGAACTCGCACACGTACTTTGAAGTCGAGTGTTCCATGAACTCCACGACTTCCCTGCCGTTAATCGGATAAAAGCCAAAGGTATTGGCCCTGTATTTGCTCGTGTTTCTGGCAATCGTTGGTTTGCCAAACGACCAGAAGCGTTGCTTCTTCGAAATTGCCGTGCAATTTTGAGACACCATTTGTGCTCGGCACAAATGCTTGTGTTATCCGTTGTTTGAGGCGCGGCCTCGTCCAGAAACCCAACGACACACTTGTCGGCAATTTTTGCCGACACCTCTTTTATGGCGCATTCCAGCATTTCCTGCGCGTTGTCCGGCCTGCGGTAATCGCTTGGGTACGGTTTGGCATAATGCATCCCGAATGTGCGAAGTATTTTGCGCACATGCCGGTCGCTGTAAGCGACATCAAACTCCATTTTGATCAGGGCGCGCACTTCATGAGTCAGCCAGTTACTCTTTGACTTAAGCTTTTGCCTCAGTTGTTCTTTCTGTCCTTCGGCCAGTTTCGGCGGCCTGCCGCCGCCGAAACGGGGTCTAACCCCTTCGTAACCTTCGGTATTCCACTGGTCTATCCACATGTAACCAGTCTGCCTTGATACACATATTCCACACATTTCTGGCAAAGCCAGAAATGGTGTACTGCAAATCTTCGATTTGCATTATCTCGCATGCTTGTTCGACACCAACCCCACCATACAACTGCCTGATAAACAGAAGGCGGCGAAGCACATGATTGTCCTTCTCCTTCCGAATCAAACCCTTTAACACCCTCAAAGAAACATGCCTGACAACACGACTTTGGAGTTCCATGGACATTTATTAGCCCCAAAGTCTAAAAAGTTATGACCGGTACTATAATTGATGAAAGGACTC
>MCBF01000001.1:356435-362566 GCA_001742785.1 Candidatus Altarchaeales archaeon IMC4 | reverse complement strand
GGTTGAACGAATGGGCATTTTCGTCCGCCCACTTTTTCTGCCATTTGGCCTCTATTTCCTTAGCGTATTTTTTGTCGAGAATTTCAACCACCCGTACCTGTATAAACTTCAAAATGCAAATTGAAAAGTGCAAAGTTAAACTAACTTTTTTGTTGGTTCTTCAATATCATAATAAATCGTAGCTCTCTGGTAAAGGAAGAACGCACTCTCAAAATGTTCAAAATCATCTCCTTCGTTTAATTTTTCTTCTGCTTCTTTAATTGCGTTTTCTGCATTTTCAACATATTCGGCACTTACTACTCCTGCCAAAAGCAAAACTACAACCAGCCCGAAAATTAAATTTTTTGTTTTCATTCTTTCCCCTTTAACAAACGCTTCCTTTGCGTTGAAAATAATAACGAAACAACGAATAAAAAGGAAAATGCCACCGTCCGATTCCTCAAACAAGCGAACCGATTATTTTTTCCTTGACACCCTCAAAATCCGGCACATCCGCAAGGAGGGGAGTAAGTTCGACTTTGAAGATACCCTCGCACGCACCGACCTTATCCCTGAATTTATCGGGATTCCATTTCAGGCCGTAGTGCTCTAGTTTTTTCCGGATCAAATTAAAGTCTGCTTTAATCCCCCTGCCAAGCAAAAACCACAAATCGTAAACGTCCCGTGCCCTCGTTCGGGTCATTATCGCCCTGACCTTTTCTGCAAGGATCTCTTTTTCTTCCATGCAAAGTATTGAGAACCCCGCCACGTCAGGATAAAGGGAAGAAAAGCGCAGCGTCCGAGGGAATAAAACCTCGGATTTCAGGTTGATGTCAATCTGTATCCTGCAGGCGCTTTGTGCGGTTCTCTTGTATAACGGCCCGTTTATTCTCAAAGAGGCCAAAACCGAATCTGCAATATCCTTTTTATTTATTATCTCAGTTTCCATTCCGAAAAGGTTCAGGTCGTCCGAAACCCTTTTTAAAAGCAGGTCTGTATTAATTTCCTTCACCGCAGAAAAATCGATGTCTTCCGAGAACCGGTCGAGATTGTAGAATTTGTACATACACGTCCCGCCCTTGAAAACCAGTTCGTTTTTCGTGTTTCTGGAAAGCGAAAGAAGGGCTATCTCCTGAAGGTAATCCTTCTCGGCGTACCCCTTGTTCGTTATGCCTTTCAGTTTTGATATCCTCATAAGTTCGGTAGTTTCAATCATTTTGCCGGTTTACTATAAGTTTCCATTTTGGGTTTTTTGGGCCATCCTTTTTGAAGTGTGTATCAAGGACAGTGTATGGGTATTTTGCCCATTTTTCAAGGCATTTATAATCCCTGCCGCTTGCATCCAGAAGGTAGCCGACCCTCTTTATCAATGATGTGTTTTCGGTTCTTTTCGCGTACTCTACCATTTTCTTACCGTCAACCTCTCTAATGGCATTTTCAACTTCGTGAAGCGGAACCATGCCTGTGAGAAGGCCGTCTATCAGCGTTTTTTCCTTGTCCGAAACAAAGACCTCGAAACCGTCGTGCATGTATTTTTTATATCCCCAAGGGTTGGCGTTCTTTACAAAGACGATATCCGTACCGTAAAAATCAATGCGCTTTTTTGATGTTGGGCTACACACGAAAACCGCATTGGGGAGCTGGGTCGTCAGGTCGTGGAAACGCAGGGCGCTCCAAAGCGCGATATAGGAGGGGTATCTTATATGGCTTGCAAAAATCAGAGGGTCTTCATGCAGGGTGTATTTCCCGCGCTCAATCCGGCGTATCCTGCCCTGCTCAAGCAGGCGCTTGACGCGAACCGCCACGTATTCAGGGGATTTTCCAAGAAGCTTAGATAGGTCGTTGATGGTGAAAATCGGGTATTTTTCAAGTTCTTTGATGAGGTCTATGCTTTTCATACTTACTCATGGGTTTTGATATTTAAATATCACATAATTATCATTTTTGATAATTATACTGGCATGATTTATCAAAAGAAATTTATGAAGTAATTATGCCTTGCCATGNACAATCCCGCCTATCTTCTTCGTCAGTTCCACCCTATCCGCCGCCTGAAAAACGTTCCTGCCTATTGACACGCCCCTTGCGCCGCAGTCCATCGCGTCCTTGATCATCTTCAGGAGTTCCTGTTCGCTGCCCATCTTCGGGCCGCCGGCTATGACGACCGGAACCGGGCACCCTTTTATTACCCTTCTGAAAGAGTCCTTGTCTCCGGTGTAAACCGTCTTTATGATGTCCGCGCCAAGCTCTGCGCCAATCCGGGCCACCTGCGCGATTACCTTCCCGTCAAACTCGTTTTCTATCTTCTTCCCCCGGGCGTACATCATCGCAAGAAGCGGCATGCCGTATTCGCTGCACTCCTCGGCAACCATTCCAAGATCCTGAAGCATCTCCTGCTCGCTGTCCCCGCCGATGTTGATGTGGACCGATACGGCGTCCGCACCAAGGCGAACCGCCTCTTTTACGGACGTTACGAGCGTTCTTGCATTAGGGTCCGGGCCAAGCGGGGTGCCGGCGGACATGTGGACTATGAGGCCGATATCCTTCCCGTAGCCGCGGTGGCCTGCGGTTACTATGCCCTTGTGCAAAAGTACAGCGTTCGCCCCGCCGTCTGCGATGTCGTTTATCGCCTTGCTCATGTCCTCGAGGCCTGCAATCGGGCCCATCGAGATGCCGTGGTCCATCGGGACGATTACTGTGTTCTTTGAGTTCCTGTCGAAGATCCTCTCCATCCGGATATTCTTGCCTATCATTTTGTTTTAGATTATAGGTTTATACCCTTAACTAAATTATTGTTTTCTGCCTAAAAACCCTATCTGCATTTTTCAATTTGCATTTTTCAATTTGCACTTTGGTGTTATTCCTTCTCGAATTTCTTCATCTCGAATGAAACGAAATACTCGATTATGGTCCTGTAAAGTTCTTCAGCGAAATCTGGGTCAATACCCGTTTTCTCGGCCTGCGTCCTGACCATGGATATGACCTCCCCTATCCGCTTTTCGTCCCTGACTTGCGAGCGGTCCTTTTTTATCTCAGCCACGGTTTCTACCAGATTGGCGCGCCGTGCAAGAAGCCCGATTATTTCGTTGTCGATTTTGTCTATATCCCTGCGAATAGTTTCAATGCCCATCATATATATCTTAGATAGAAAGAAATATATTTGAACAATGCGCGAGATTCTTGTAAAGTCGGAGGATTCCACAAACCCCGAACACGGCAAAAGCCCCGAAAAAAGGACGATTTCGGAGCATATCGAGCGCGGCATGGTAAATCTCGACAAGCCCTCTGGCCCCACTTCTCACCAGGTTTCCTCATGGGTTAAGGGCGTACTCTCCGTGGGCAGGGCCGGGCACTCGGGCACGCTTGACCCGAAGGTTACGGGGGTTCTGCCGGTCGGCATAGAAAAGTCGACCAAGGTTTTAGGTGCGCTTTTGCTTGCAGGCAAGGAATACGTGATACTAATGCACCTTCACGATGACGTTCTGGAGGAAAGGGCAAGGGCTGTAGTAGAATCATTCAGGGGAATCATCTACCAGAAGCCGCCCCTAAAATCCGCGGTGAAGCGCAGGGTTCGCAAACGGGAGATTTATGGTCTCGAGATCATCGAGGCCGAGGGCAGGGACATACTCTTCAGGGTCAACTGCGAGGCGGGCACCTACATAAGGAAGCTTTGCCACGACATCGGGCTGATTCTGGGGTGCGGGGCGCACATGCAGGAACTTCGAAGGACGCGCTCCGGCAGTTTCGACGAATCATCGATAGTTACGCTCCACGGCCTCAAGGATGCTTACGAATTATACAAAGAGGGCGATGAAAGCAAACTCCGGCAGTGTATCCAGCCGATCGAAGCGGCGGTTTCGCACATCGGAAAAATCTGGCTCAAAGACGGCGCGGTGGACGCAATATGCCACGGGGCGACCCTGAAGGCGCCGGGGATATCGAAACTTGATGCATGCATAAAGCCCGGCGACGTTGTTGCGTTAATGTCGCTTAAAGGCGAGCTTGTCGCAACCGGGCAGTGCCTCAAATCTTCCCAGGAAATCATGGGGATGAAAAGCGGCGAGGTCGTGAAAACCGATGCGGTGTTCATGGAAGCCGGCACGTATCCGAAGGGGTGGAAGAGCAAGGCAGTTGCCGAGGAGTTCTAGCCCCCGAACAATTTGGAGTGGTTGGTCAAATCCAGGATCATGTTCATCATGTCCCGGCCCATGATGTGCCCCAGATAACCCTTCGCGCACGAGCGTTCGTCGAACTTCTTCACGTCGTCGGTCAGGACGTCGCCGAGTATTGCGATGGGCACAGGGTCGGCGCTGTGGCGTTTCAGTCCGATGGGTGTCGAATGGTCCGCAGTAACTATAATTGTGGTGTTTTTCAAATCCGCTTTTTTGAGTATTTTTTCTAAGACCTCCTTGTCTATCCGCTCGATCATCCTTTTCTTCCCCTCGAAGTCGCCGTCGTGCGACACTTCATCGGTGCCCTTTATGTGAAGGAAGACAAAATCGTGATCATCAAGCGCCTTTAATGCGGCGTCCGCCTTTCCCTTCAGGTTCGTGTCGCGGTGGCCGTTCGCGCCTTCAACAGATATCATGTCCATCCCGACGCTCCTGCAAACGCCCTTTACTAGCGTGACCCCGGCCACCGCGGCAGCCCTTATGCCGTATTTCTCACCAAATGGTACAACGGGCTCTGATATCCCGGCGCTTCTGCCAAGCACGGCATTTGCCGGAAGCTGGCCCATCTTGACGCGCTCTTTGTTGGCTTTGTGGCCGTCAAGGATTTTGCACGCCTTCTCAGTGAACTTGTTGACTATCATCGCAGTCCGCTTGGCTTCCTGCGAGTTGTCAAGGGCTATGGAGCTCTTTATGTGAGAACCAACCTCTTCCGGGTCGGTGTCCGAGACTTTGGCAGACAACCCCTTGCCCCGGAATACGACTATCGCCCTGTGGCCAGTCGCCTTCCTGAAGATCACCTTGACGTCGTCGATCAGCATGCCGTCAAGGCTTTTTGCCAGCTCGTCAAGCCCGTATTCGTCGCGCCCCGCCCTGCGGTCTTTTATGACCCCGCCCTCGACGGTCGCGAAGTTTCCCCTTATGGCAACGTCGCCTTTCTCAAGTTTTACGTTCTCGCCTAATGCTTCAAGCGGTCCGCGCCCTTTGTAGCATTCGCATGGGTCGTAGCCGAACAACGCCAAATGAGAGGTGTCGCTTCCGGGAGCCACTCCTGGCGCGACGGTGTGCACCAAACCGGTTACGCCGTCCCTTGCTATCCTGTCGAAATTCGGTTTCTTCGCGGCCTCGAGTGGTGTCTTTCCATTTGTCAGCCGGTCGCCCATCCCGTCGCAGATAATCAGTAGTGCCTTCATTATAAAACCCTGGTTAAGTTTAGGTATTAATGAGTAATAAGCCTCTTAAGTAGCGCCTTGCGCATTACGTCAACCGGCGGCTCCACCCCGAGCCAGATTTTGAACGATTCCGCGCCCTGATTAACAAGCATCCCGTCGCCGGATATGGTCTTGCAGCCATTTGCTTTCGCGTCCCTTAAGAGTTTGGTTTCAAAGGGGTTGTAAACGATATCCATCACCACGACATTTTTGGGTATGAGCTCTACGGGAATCATGCTGGCATCGACGTGCGGGTGCATGCCGACCGGAGTTGCGTGGATCATTATGTCGCATTTTTTGAGTTCTTTTTGCAGTAATGTCCCTGAGAATCCGATTACACTTACACCACCTAACTTTTCATTAATTTCGTTTGCCAGTTTTTCGGCCATTGCTATCTCCTCCTGCCGATTTGTTATCGAGACATTGGCACCTTCGAGCGCCAGCTGGAAGGCGATTGCGCGCGCGGCGCCCCCCGCCCCGACGATGAAAACCCTTTTGCCCTTTACCTCATGCCCAGCCTGCCGGATCGCCCGGATGCACCCGATTCCGTCGGTGTTGTAGCCGGTGGCCTTATCTGCGAATTTTATCGTGTTGACGGCGCCGATCAGATGCGCCTCGCGGCTTAATTCATCCAGGTGCACAACTGCCGAAACCTTGTGAGGGATTGTAACATTGAGCCCTGCGAATCCGCCAGCTTTCGCGGAAGAAATAAAGTCCCCGAGTTCTTCGGGCTTGACCTCGTAGGCGCGGTATTGGTAGTCCATGCCGAGCG
>MCBF01000001.1:345570-356335 GCA_001742785.1 Candidatus Altarchaeales archaeon IMC4 | reverse complement strand
GTGTCCTCGAAACTCTTTTGAGTTTCGGGAACGCAAAAGTGCCGTGCACTTTTGGTTCCACACGAATCTGTTGATTCGTGGGACACAAAATCACCTCTGTGATTTTCCTGTCCCGTGAATCTCCGATCCACGAGGATAGACCTTTTCTTTTCGGGAAAAGAAAAGGGCTATTTTTACTCAAAAACCCAGTTTTTAAGCCGAACCCACTTCCTTCTGCCATCTATCTCCCGTTCTATTACGTTCCGGCGCTCCAGGCGGCTCATTATGTCCGAAAGCGTGGCTTTGGGCAGCCCTGTCTCATTTGATATGTCCGACTGCGTAACGTCGTAGCGGGCATTAATTATCATCTCAACCACCAGCCGTTCATTGTCCTCAAGCACGTTCATTACTGATTCCTTCACTTTTTTGGAGCCGGTACCTTCCGGTTTTTCGGCGGCTGAATCCTCTTTTTCTTTCTCAGGTTGTGTGGGGCCTTTGGTTTTTTCGGAAATTTTCTCATCGATCATCTCTGATAGGGCATCCTTTGTTACATAACCCTTCCGCCTCTTGTTTATTGTGTACCATATCCCGGCAAGGACAAACGTCGCAAGAAATGTGATTACAATCACGCCTGCGTTTTCTTTTACATATAGTAGAAATTTTTCCAACAAACCCGGCTCGGGGGGTTTTATAATAATGTCGTCGTTCAGTCGGTATTTAAGCTCGAGATCGAATTCTTCGGTCTCCGGATAAAGCCATATCCCGTGTTCCATCGGCGTGAACAACGTCGTTGGTTCCCACGAGATTATGTCTGTTTTTTCGGGGAGGTCTAATTTTACGATGGTATTGTACTTTGTCGTAGCCGAGTACATTTTTAGTGTCCATTCACTGCCGTGCTTGCTCGTGAGAACCTTGCTGGTGTAATTTACCACCACGCTCTTGCCCTCCGCCTGAAGAACAGTTAGTGCCGTTGCGTTCCCGCGTTCTTCTGTAGAATATGGCGCTTGGATGCCCGATGACAGAACCGAAACTATCTGGGACCCCGCCGGAAGCAGAACTGTCCCGTTATCGCCATCAAAGGAGATTACCTCGCTTCCGGTAACATAGCCGCTTCGGTCTATGCTAACCGTGATGCTTTTTATGGTTGCCGCGTCTCCCGAAACAACGGCACTTGCCGCAACCATAAACAAAACCAGCAAAATTGCCTGAACTTTTTTGTGCATGGTTACATATCACCCCTTGTGTAAATATGTCTTTATTTTTTCAGCCCGGAATACATCTTTCGCCTCTCCGTGTCCGTGAGCATCGATGTTATCTGGTTTGAAAGGTTCTGGCTCATCTCGCTTATCTCCACCAGCATGGAGTGCAACTGGTCGATTGTGATGTTTATCCTCTCTGGCTTTACTATCCTCACCGCCACAGGGCCGTACCCCATCACCACGGCCGCCAAGGTCCTGAAATCCCTGACAAGCATCTTTGTTTCCACCACGCCGAGAAATTTATCCCCTTTCTCAATCTCATGCACCTTCACTTCAAGAAGGTCTATGTTGCTGTCCATAGTGAAGGGCTCCACGACGATGCTGTCGACGGCGTTTTCAAGGGCATCTTCGTCAGATTCCACCTTGAGGTATATCTGGCAGAGTATTTTGCCTTGAGAAACTTCATCGTCCACATGCAGGTCTTCATTGAACGTTTTTTCTATAACTGCCTTTTCACTCATTTTCCATCGGTTTCCTGCCCTGTTTTATGAGCGAAATGAGTTTGGAGTGCAGCTGTTGGCTTGCAAGGCAAATGTCAGCCAGTATCTCGTGCGCCTGTTCAAGGTCAATGGTTATCTCATCCGGCCGGTGTATCTCAAATGATGACGGCGTGTATTTCAGCGATATCTTGAAAAAGGCGTGCAGGTTTCCCTCCAGCTCAACCTCGCAGGCAGTCGAGTAGACCCCGTCCTCTTCCTCGACCTCGTAGCGCTCTGTTTTTTTGACTTCCACAGAATCCTCCTTTTTTATCCCGCTTATTGCCAGGTCCATGGTGGTTTCAACCAGCTTGGAATCCGTGCCTTGCACCTCGAGGAATATCGTCCCTGCCAGACCTGCGTATTGCATTTTCAAATATATAAGGACTACAAGAAATTTGCATCTGGAAACTGCTTTCCACGAAATTGCTTTGCAATTTCGGGATACCGTTTGCCACCAAGGGCAAACGCTTATGCAGTTTCAAGAATTTGCGATAAAATCGCAAATAGGCGAATTTGTGTCCAATTATAAAGTATTCCTATATTTTATAATACGGACTAGAATAATAATCTAAGAGGATGGCTAAAAAAACAGTAAGCGATTATCTTGATTCGACAGAAATAGACAGGCTTATGCTCGAAGAGGATATATGGGGCAACAAGGCGCACGCGATAATGCTCGCCAGACAGAAAATTATTTCCAGTGATGATTTAAGGCAAATCCTCTCCTGGCTTGAAAAGGCGCTTGAGGACTACCGCGCGGGAAAATTCAAACTGGACAAGGATGCCGAAGACATCCACATGAACGTCGAGAAGTACATAACCTGCGGCGCTGGCATTGAATACGGCGGGAAACTCCATACTGCGCGAAGCCGCAACGACCAGGTTCTTGTCGATACGAAGATGTACTCACGCGAGAGGGTTCTTGATCTTCTCGAATCCATGATTTCGCTCTGCCAGGAGCTTCTGAAGACCGCAGGAAAACACGCGGCAACCGTCATGCCGGGCTACACCCATACACAGCATGCACAGCCGATAAGTTTTGGTTTCTGGGGGAGCGGCTATGCCAGCATGTTCATAAGGGATATTGAACGGCTGGGTGAAGCCTACGCGAGGATTAATACGAACCCCCTTGGCGCCTGCGCATTGAGCGGCACGTCCTTTCCGATAGACAGAGAGATGACGTCGCAGCTTCTGGGCTTTGACGCGGTACACGAGCACGCTTTAGACGTTACGAGTTCGAGGGATTTTGTCGCAGAGGTGCTCTCGTGCATGGCAATCTTCATGTCAAACCTCTCGCGGCTTGCGAACGACCTCGTCCTCCTTACGACCCATGAGTTTGGTATGGTTTCCCTGCACAAGTCGCACGTAACCGGAAGCAGTATAATGCCCCAAAAGCGCAACCCCGACATAGCAGAGGTAATACGCGGAAAAACCGGGGAGGTATACGGGAACCTCATTCACGTTCTGACCATATCGAAGGGGATACCCCACGGCTACAGCAGGGACCTGCAGGAGGTCAAGGGGCCGCTCTTTAGGGCATTTGATACTGTGGAGTCTTCGGCCGACATGCTCGGGCAGATGATATCCAAGATGACGGTAAACGAAGAGCGCGCAGCGGAGCTTGCAGGAGGAGACTTTGCCTGCGCCACGGAACTTGCGGACTTTCTTGTAAGGGAGAAAAAGATGCCGTTCAGGAAGGCCCATGCGACAGTAAAAAAGGTCGTGGGTGAACTCATAGAATCAAAAAAGGGCTTCGAATGTATCGAGGATGTCGCGGGCCTGCTCAAAAAACAGGGCGTAAATGTTTCGATATACGACATGGGGATACTTGACGCAAAAAATGCAATGGACGCTCATAACAGCGTCGGCGGCACATCAAAAGACGAAGTGTGCAGGATGGCAGCCCTGTTGTCGGCGAAGCTTAGCGACCATGAGCAGCTCCTCGTTGGGCGGCGCCGGAAAATAGACTCCGCAAGAGGGCTGACTGACAGCTTGTGCAGGGCGGTTATAGAAGGCGAGAGCATAAATGAGATGGCAATATGAAAAGTGTGAAGATTCTTGCGGTAATTGTGGTTTTTCTGGTATGTGGGTGCATTGACGGAAAGCAAAATGTTGCGGAGATTAAATATGTTTGCACTGATGGGATGGTCGCCGAACATCAAAGCGAGTGCCGCACTGCCGAAGAGAAGATTTGCCCCGCGACCGCCGCAGCCACCGAGGCCAAATATGTGTGCCCGGACTCTGCGCTGGTTGGCAATCCTTCCGATTGCAAAACCCCTGAGGCCACCTGCCAAAATGAGACAGTATGTGTGTGCCCGGGCGACCGCGAGGGCACGGCGCAAAACCGTTCGCTTGAAACAAAAAGCGTATGCCCTGAATGTGTGTGCCCCAAGACCGAATGCAACCTCACCTGCATGGAAACAAATTGCGTTTGCCCGCAGTGCATCCTCCTCGACTGCCCGAAACAGGTATGCACCACATGCTCTTCGGGGTCCGGCAGCAGCATAGAGATAACCGATTTAAGCCTTACGCAGGAGTGGGTCGAGATAAAAAACAACGGAAACTCGGCAGTTGATACGGTTGGCTGGACTTTAGGGGATGATGCTGCGACTCCCCACGTGTACACATTCCCTGAATTTTCCCTGATGGCCGGAACATCCGTCAGGGTGAATACGAATATAGGAACAGACACCGCCACGAACCTTTATTGGGGCAGAAAAACAGGCGTATGGAACGACGACGGAGACACCGCAACGCTGAAAAACGCGCAGGGGGAAGTTGTCTCGGAACTGCAAAAACCGTGATAAATGTATATATAAATAATAAGTCCATATAAATTATAAATTACACTGAAAATGGCCGCGCAAAAACAGCAGAGGTTTACAACCATTGCTATATCAAAAGAGGTAAAGTCGGAACTGGACAAAATAAAGGGGGAAGCGCCATATAATCGGGTTCTCATAGACCTTCTTTGTACATCGGTCCTTCCGATAGAACACGCCATCTGTGAGATAACCGAGAAGAGGATGGGCCTTCTTAGAGAACAGGCCTTGCACATTCACAAAAGGCTGGACAAGGTAGCTGAAAAGCACGCAAAGATTAAAAGAGAGTAATCATAATAGTTTGGTCTGCTCCTTGCGCTTTATCGGGTATTCCCCGGTCAGGCAGGCAAGGCAAAGTTCGCTCTCCGGCTCCCCTATTGCGTTTATAAGCCCCTCAAGCGATATGTAGGCAAGAGAGTCAGCCCCTATCTCTTTTCTTATGCCCTCGATGTCTTTTTTCGATGCAATGAACTCGGTTTGAGTCTGCATGTCTATCCCATAGTGGCAGGGGTAGCGGATGGGAGGGGAAGAAATCCTGACGTGCACCTCCTTTGCGTTAGCCTCCTTTATTATCTGTATCAGTTGTTTCATCGTGGTGCCCCTGACCAGCGAGTCGTCTACAAGCACAAGGCTCTTGCCCTCGATTCCGCTTTTTATGGGGTTTAATTTCATCTTGACTTCCATCTCGCGGTTTTCCTGTTCGGGGATTATGAATGTCCTGCCAACATAGCGGTTTTTCATAAGCCCTTCCCCGTACGTCTTTTTCGATTCTCTTGAATAGCCGATTGATGCGGTTCTTCCGGAGTCCGGAACCGGGATGACGCGGTCCGCTTTTGCAGGCGCTTCCTCGGCCAGGGTTTTTCCGAGGTTTTTGCGTATCTCGTAGACGGACTTTCCGTTTATGATTGAATCCGGGCGCGCGAAATAGACATACTCGAACATGCAGTGCGCTGTTCTCTTCTCGGGCCCGAAGTGCGACTCGATGCAGTTGCCGATTACCAGTATCTCGGAGGGTTTTATGTCCCGCACGAGCTTCATGTTTATGCAGTCCAAAGCGCAGCTCTCGGAGGCGACTGCGTAATCCTCCCCGGACTGCCCGAGAACAAACGGCCTGAACCCGTGCGGGTCCCTGACGGCGATTATCTTCCTGTCGCAAAGTATTACAAGTGAATAAGAGCCTTCAAGGTAATTCATAGCGCTTTTTATGCCCTCGACAAAATCGCCGAGTTTCGTGTGCTCCTGCGCTATCAACTGCGCGATCATCTCGGTATCGCTGGTCGTGGAAAATATGCTGCCTCGCCTCTCCAGCGTTTCCCTGAGCTCTGCGTAATTTATTATGTTGCCGTTGTGAGCTATCGCAAAATTCCCCCCGGAGTACTGTATGAACAGCGGCTGGGCGTTTTCTATCTTAGACCCGCCGGTAGTGGAATATCTTACGTGGCCTATGCCGATGTTGCCCTCGAGGTGTATATGGTTGAAAACCTCGGTTACAAGCCCCATGTCCTTGTGAACCCTTATATGGTCCGTGCACATGGCCATGCCCGCCGATTCCTGCCCGCGGTGCTGCAGGGCGTAAAGTCCGTAGTATATCCTATCGAAAACGCCGCTTTTGGATTTTATTCCAAAGACCCCGCATTTGTCGCGTGATTTAATCACAATTACCCCTCCTGAATCCGGCTTATTTAACTACTTCTAAGTGTTTTGCATCGACAGAGTACCGCTTTGAAACGGGTTTTATAAATATTTCGTGCCTTTTTAGGCATTCGGGGCATTCGACCTGCCCCCTTGACGCGCGAACCTCTGCCGTGTGCTCGAACTCCTTTTCGCACTTCATGCACCTTAAGATGAAGTTCCGGTAGAAAAGTATGTCATTCTCTTCAGCACCGTTTCGCATGATTTTGACCTTGTCTTCTATCCTCCTGAGGTCCTCATCAACGACCTTGGATTCGGTGCTTTTTGAAACCTCGCGGGCAATCGCAGTGAGTTTCCTGTTTATGGCCCTCAGTTCCTGCCGTATTTTCGCCGTTTTTTCAGCCTTCTTCGAAGTAGTTTTTTCGACCGCCTTTTTCCGCTTAGCAATCATTTTGATGGGGGTAACTATTTCTCTGTCACTATTTGTATATTGTGTGTGATTGAGATTGCCGACTTGTTTATGCCGACCAGTGTTTTAACGTGCGCCCTTGACGCGCTGTCAACCAGCCGCTGTGTGACTATGCCGTCGAATACCACACAATCCGGCTTCACTTCGGCAAGGCTGTTGATCAGGTCCTTGATTTCTACCTCGGTTATCTGCTTCATTTCCTTGTCAAAGAGCCTCGCAACGAGTTTGCCCTTTATGGATTTGAGCTCGTCAAGGAGGGCGGAGCTGTTGCCGCCTCCTGCCGCCTGCGGGGATTGCACCGCCGCAGTCGTCGCCTTTTCGGCGCGCACCTGATCGACCGGAACCTTCCTGCGAAGCGCCATTACAACCTCTTTCTTCCCAAGCTCCTCGACTTCCTTGCCCGGCGGGGCCCTTGCCGCGAAGTCGATGTCTGCGACCTGGCACAGCTCCTTGAGTATCATGTCGCCCCCCCGGTCGCCGTCAATGAATGCTATCGCAGTCTTTTCTCTTGCCAGCTCGACTATCTGCGGGGGGATGTTCGTGCCGCCGACCGCAACCGCATTTTTTATCCCGCCCTTGAGCAGGTTAAGTACGTCGGCCCTGCCTTCGACGATTATAATGCTGTCCGCGTCCTTTACTGACGGCCCTGCCGGAAGCCCCTTGTAGTTTGTTATCTCGCTCAGCTGGACGGACTTTCTTACCTCGTCGGTAAGCTCTGCGGTTTCTGGTATCTCGTCGCTCATGAGCCTCTTCAGCAATTCCTGCGCCCTGTTTATAAGCAACTTTCTCTTCGCACTGCGCGCGTCTTCTATGTCCTTTATGGTTATCTTTGCGTTGCATGGGCCGACCCTGTCAACCGTCTCCACGGCGGACGCGATTATCGCGGTCTCCACCATGTCAAGGGATGAGGGCACGACGAGGGTTCCTGTGGATTTGCCTGCCTTTGTCGTTATATCGACCTCAATGCGCCCGATTCTTCCGGTCTTCTGCAGGTCCCTCAGCTCCAGTTCCTCGCCCAGAAGCCCCTCGGCCTGCCCGAAAATCGCCCCGACAACGTCGGGTTTTTCTACTGCTCCGTCAATCGTAATTTCGCCGCGTATATTGTATTTTATCGTATCTGTTGGTGCTTTTGCCATTTTATTTGCCTCATGTATCGTTTAAAATTCGTGAATTCATCCGCACCAGTCCGAGAAGTCATCCGCTAATCACAGGGTTGAGCGTCGTATCAATAAATACAAACGGGTAATAGTGATGGTGACAAGAAAAATCAATCTGTTATTGATTTTTATGTCCCATTAGAAAGTATAGAAATACTTTCTAATGCGAATGAATTCCGTGAATTGATGTGACCTGAATTCACTTAATTATTGACTTATCCTTTAAAAAACGAAAGAGGTAGTAAACGTATAGGAAATTGATTCAATCGCTCTGAGGGCATCCTGTATCGTCGCGCCGTCAACGAAAACCGTCTTTTTCCTTGATGAGGCACCAGAAACCATCTCGCATGCGCCGAAAAGTTTTGACAACCTTTTGATTACCTCTTTGTTTGCCTTTCCCTTGTCCGCGGGCGCTTTTACCCTGACCCTGATTGTGTCCCCCTCAACAAAAATTCCCTCTTTTTTGGAATTGGGGACAACAGAAATGTCGATCAGGACGCCTCCGTTTTTCTGCCTTACGGGAAGCATATAGCGAATCACATAAATAATAGAACTTTTATCTAAATGTGATTCGATATATCCAAGTGCAAAAATTCAAATTAAAAAGTTCCAAAATTTTTGCACTTGCATATATTAGGTGTTTGACTTTATCACCTTGTCGAGGACCTTTATGAAATCCTCGTTTTCCTTCTCGGTGAGCTTCAGGCGCCAGTATTTCTCTATCATTATGTTGTTGTCCTCTGCGGCTATGACGAGGTTCCTTGAAACCTGCCCGTTGAAAAGCCCCTTCAGCGTGGGGTTTGCCTCAAGGCCGAAGATTATGTTTTTCACCGCGTCAAGCCGGATTCCCAGACGCCCCGGGTCGCCCGGCGTTTCCTCGCCCGGCGAAAAATCAGAATTGTTCTTTACGACCCTGCTGACGGTTTCTACGAGCGCCTTTTTCTTCTCGGCGTTCGGGTCCAGATGTTCCCACAGCTCTATCCTCAACAGGCCCCCGTCGGCGACCAGGCCAAGCGACTTTGATGCCGGGTCGCCCAGTGCCTCCGAAAGCTTGCTGCTGCCGTCGAGTTCATCGATTATCCTTTTCATGCCGTCAAGGGGGAGTTCGTGTCTTGTCATCTTTCAGTAGATTATTCTGTCGAGCATCCTTTTATTTTGCGCAATCTTTATCTCCCTTGCTATTCTCCTGCCGGTGCTCATCGGCTCGTCATAAATCAACTGGGAGTACGGCGAACCCTGGACGTAAAGGTTTGTCCCGGCGACAATCCTCGCCGAGATTTCAAAGGCCACGAATTCGAGGTCGTCCTTGCATATCGTTTCTATGCAGAACGGCCCGATTAGCCCCGGGGCGAAAAGTTTTTTCGACGACTTCACCACGGCGTCGCCCATCTCAAGGATCTTCGGAAGAAGCGATTCGCGCACGACGACCGGGGTGTTGCCGGTTACGGTGAATGTGGGTTCGACATCTGTCTGCCCCGCTGTTCTTGCAAGCCCGTCTGCGTTTGACTCGTAGCGGATGTCCATGCTCAAAAGTTCAACCTTGTCTGTCAGAGGGCTGTAAAAGTAGTGCGGGTAAAACCTGGTGCCGACAACATACTCTTGTATTGTGTACTCTTGGGGGTTCTTGCACAGTTTCAAATTATCCGAAAAATCCTCTTCGCAGAACGTAGTAAAATAACCCCTGCCACCCTTCGCGCCGGGGAACTTAACGATTACTAAGTCCTTGATGTCCTTCGGGTCCTTGAACTCCCTTGGCGCCTTAACCCCTGCATCCGTCAGCCAGACCTTTGCTTTTTTCCTGTCGGACTCCCAGTCCAGCGTGCCCTTGTTTCCGAACATCGGAACGGCTAATTTTTTCTCGATGTTTTTCGCCCCGACGTATTCCACGAATGAGCCGTGCGGAATAAGAACCACGTTTTTCTCAAGCAGTTTTTTCTGGAATTTTTCTGAAAGAATGTCTTTATAATCTTTAACGATTTCCATATCGTCCGCCGAATTGAAGCGCTCGTAAACCTGCCTGTTTTTTTCGGTGCAGATGACCAATGTTGCGAAGCCCTCGTCCTTTGCGCCCTTGAGAATCTGAAGGGCTGTGTGGCTTCCTATGGTTGCGATGGTGATGTCTTTGTTATAGCCCTCGGGGATTTTGCTTTTGGTTGGCATCGTTATAATATGTCGGTCGGGATATTTATGCGTACCTGACCCTCTTCTCTATCGTTTTTATCCTACATTCGATTTCCCTGTCCTGCCCGTAGCCTGCAAGTATCGATTCCCATATGGGTTCAAACCTCTCGGTGTGCGCCGCCCTGAGCGACTTTTTCAAAACCACGAGGTCCATCGCCTGCTCCTCGAGCCGCTTTGAAAAGACCCCCAGCCCGAAGTCTATGAAGACCAGTTTCCCGCCGCGGATGATCATGTTCGAGGTCGTCAGGTCGTTGTGCACGATCCCGCCCTCGTGCAGTTTCCTGATGTATCCGCCGATTTTTTCAGAGATTTTTTTTACCTCTTTGTCGTCGGCCGACCCCATAAACTCCTTCACGGTTTTGCCCTCGACAAACTCCATGACAATCTTCTCGGCGGAGTCGGTTTCAAAGACCCTCGGGACGCTTATCAACTCACCCGCCCTCTCAAGGAGTTTCGCCTCGCGCTTTGTCCTGGACTTCCTGATGCGGATGTCAATCTCGCAGATACGGTACTCCTTCTTTATCCTGTGCTTGACCAGTTTTCCGCATTCGAGGTAGAGGTTGGCTTCCGCCCCGCGGCCGATTTGTTGCATTTTAGGTTCGCCGATTATTCCCCTTCGGGAATCTGTAAAAGCCATTCCCAAAGAGGGATGTATTTTATATTTTTACCTTTTGTGGTTTCTTCCCCTTTTTTGCTCCACGTTATGATAGTGAGATTATCGCACTCCAGTTCTTTCGACGCCTTTAACAGCGCGACCAGTTCCCTTTCCTTTGTGTTGAAGTCGTCT
>MCBF01000001.1:331626-345470 GCA_001742785.1 Candidatus Altarchaeales archaeon IMC4 | reverse complement strand
GTTCAAAAGATGGCTTGCGAAAGTCGGCTACGAGCGAATACAGGAGATAGAGAACCCGGAACTTGCGCAGGAACGCATGAAACAGATTTACAAACAGAAGGGCTATTCTAAAGAATGGATTGATAAGCGGCTTCGGGGCATCGCCGTCCGGCAGGAATTGACCGATGAATGGCAGGACAGAGGCATAGAACAAAACATAGAATATGCGATACTTACCAATGAGATTTCAAGAGCAACCTTCGGGAAGACGGTTGAAGAATATAAGAGGCATAAAAATTTAGGCAGGGAAAATTTAAGAGACCATATGAATGATCTGGAACTCATTTTCATAATGCTCGGCGAGAAAGTGACGACCGAGATAACAAAAACTAAAGATGCACGATATCTCGACGAATGTAAAAAGGCAGCAAAGGAAGGCGGGGGCGTTGCAGGAAAAGCGCGGCTTGATGCCGAGAAGAGAATAGGGAGAACAATCATCTCAGAAGAAAATTATCTTGTGGAACCTGAAAAAGTGAAAAAAATAATGGAACAAAAATGAGTAACCTAAATTATCACAAAAACGTATTCGAAAGGTACATAGAAAGGCCCGATGCGAATAGAAAGATGAAGAACCTTGCATATGCAGCCCTTGCAATATCTATCGTTTTGGGAATAATTATCCAAATAGTCTATCATCCACACGGACACTTTTCCTTTGAAAACGTGCCGGCATTTTACGCTATATTTGGCTTTATTGCGTGTGCAATGCTTCTTATCGGCTCAAAATGGATAGGCAAGCGCGGGCTCATGGTCCGCGAGGATTATTATTCCAAGGATTATGCGGATTATTTTGTAAAAGATGAAAAAGATGAGGAAAGGATTGATGCGATAATGAATTCCGTAAAAGATAACAGGAAGGAGGTGCCGCAATGATTGATACGTGGGTGCCGCCGGTTTTCATCTACGTGCTCGGTGCGCTTGCGCTGCCGTTTTTGAGAGGTAGTGCACGGAGGGCATGGGTGCTTCTGGTGCCGCTTATCGCGCTGGCCGACATGCTGGTGATATACTACGGCGGATATTCGGGCAGGTTCTGGTCATTCGACCTTGCAGGATTCACGCTGACATTTGCAAGGATAGACGCGCTTTCGATGATATTCGGCTTCGTTTTCGTAATCATGTCCTTCATCGGGAACCTCTACGCTCTTCACGTCAAGGAGTGGGGTCAGCACACAGCGGCGTTCCTTTATGCCGGAAGCGCAATCGGTACCGTTTTCTGCGGAGATCTTATAACATTGTTCATCTTCTGGGAGGTTATGGCATGGTCGTCCGTGTTTTTGATATGGGCCGGAAGGCGAAGGGAATCCACGCATGCGGGCCTGCGCTACCTTCTGGTCCACAACCTCGGCGGGGCAATCCTGCTGATGGGGATAGTCATGCACGTGGGGGGCGGCAACCCGACCGATTTCGGATACCTTGTAGCAGGCGGATTAACACCAGCCACCACTCTGATACTCATCGGCTTCATAATAAACGCCGCCGTGCCGCCGCTTCACGCATGGCTTACGGATGCATACCCAGATGCATCAATTACCGGTGCGGTATTTTTGAGCGCATTCACGACAAAGACTGCGGTTTACGTCCTGTTGAGGGGGTTTCCCGGAACCGAAATTCTGATATACCTTGGCGCGACAATGGCGATTTACGGCGTTATTTTTGCGGTGCTTGAAAACGACATAAGGCGGCTTTTGTCGTATCACATCGTATCGCAGGTCGGATACATGGTCTGCGGCGTTGGGATGGCAACCGTTATAGGGTTTGAAAGCGGCGTAATCGAACTTACCGAAGCAGGCACGATGACATTCAACGGCTCCGCCGCCCATGCATTCGCGCACATACTCTACAAGGGGCTGTTGTTCATGGGGGCAGGCGCCGTAATCTACATGACAGGAAAAAGCAAGCTCACGGAACTTGGCGGTCTGTACAAGACCATGCCAAAGACACTAACACTCTATATGATAGGCGGCTTTGCGATTTCGTCGGTTCCGCTTTTCAGCGGCTTCGTAAGCAAGTCCATGATAATTGACGGCGCGGGCATTGGCAGTATGACACTGATATGGGTTATGCTTGTGCTTGCATCATCGGGAACCTTCCTTCACACTGGCCTGAAACTGCCGTACTTCACCTTCTTTGGAAAGGATTCAGGTATACGGGTTGACGAAAACAAGCTCCCCAAGAATATGATTTACGCTATGGCGATTGCCGCCTTTTTATGCATCGGTATCGGCGTTTATCCTTATGCTCTTTACGACCTGCTTCCGAAAGCAGTTGATTTCGTTCCATACATGGCAAACCACGTAATTACGGAAATACAATTCCTGTTGTTTACAGCCCTCGCGTTCTTTATGCTCTTGAAATTAGGGGCAGGAACGCCAACGATTACGCTTGACACGGACTGGTTTTACAGGAAGGCAGGAAACAGGTTCCTGTACTTTTTCAATAACCAGTTTTCGAGGTTCAATAAAATGCTTGAGAATGTATCAATGCTCTCAATGATGAAACTTTTGAGAATCAGCTGGAACCCTGCGGTTTGGCTGACGACGCTGTTCGATCGGCAGATGGCAGGGAAATACCCGGACACCCCGCTGCGCCTTAGTGTAATTAACTCAAGCGTGGTAATGTCGCTTATCTTCATCGTGCTGGGCATACTGCTTGCCGGAGGCCTAATATGAGTTACGCGCAGATAATGCCGGAGATAATCGTGGGGGTGTTTGCACTTCTTACCCTCATATTTTCGGTAACAATGTTCAGGGGGGCGGCAGGCTATGTCGCGATTGCGGGGCTTTTGCTTTCGCTTTTTTCGCTTTGTGGTCTGGAGCCGTCCGCATCGGTCCAGTTGCCACAAATAAATAGCTTCAATTACAACATCGATGCCTTCGCAACTATCTTCAAGGCGATATTCTTGTCGGTTGCGCTTTTGATCTCTATCGCTTCGATAGATTTCATCCGCGGGCAGAAGAACCGCGCGGAATATTACTGCCTCATTTTATTTGCAACATTGGGGATGATGGTCGTATCGTCCGCGGCAGACCTCCTAACATTGTACATCGGCCTTGAGCTGGCAGGGATTTCTTCATACCTTCTTGCCGCATTCACAAAGCACGACAAAGAATCAACGGAGGCGGCAACAAAGTACATGCTAATGGGCGCTTTCTTTTCGGCGTTCTTCCTTTTCGGCGTTTCCATGATTTACGGGGCAACCGGAAGCATCGCCCTACCAGATATTGCAAAGGGTGCTGGAACGGTTGCCTTCATGGGTCTATTATTCATCATCGCGGGCTTCGGCTTCAAGATGGCCGCCGCGCCGTTCCACATGTGGGCGCCCGACGTTTACGGCGGGGCGCCTACGACTGTCAGCGGACTGCTTGCGGGGGCGTCGAAGAAGATGGGCTTTGCCGCCGCCCTCAGAGTCCTCGTTTTCGTGCCGGTGATTTTCCACGCGAACCTCGCAATTGTCCTCGCCGTGATGGCGCTTCTTTCCATGACCGCCGGAAACATTATTGCGCTTTCGCAGCGGGACATGAAAAGGATGCTGGCTTATTCGAGCATCGCCCAGGCCGGCTACATATTGATAGGGCTTGCGGTAATGGGGGGGATTCCAGAGCCCCGGTTCGCGGTCGGGGCAAGCATACTTTACATGATAATCCACGCGTTCATGAAGGCAGGTGCGTTCATTGCTGTGGCGGCAGTCGCATACATGGCGATGGGCAATAAGCAAATTTGCCGTACAAATTTGGTACCCCGTGATTGCGGGGGCAATCACGAGGGAAATGTGAACGATTACATAGGGCTTGCGAAGAAGGCGCCGATAACCGCTTTTTGCATGATGGTATTCCTGCTGTCGCTTGCGGGGATTGTCCCGCTCGGGGGCTTTGTCGGGAAACTATTTCTTTTGATAGCCGCGTTTAAGGCAGGGACGCTTGGTTTAATCCTTGGAATCGGGCTAATTGTAAACAGCATAATTTCGTGCTACTACTACGGCCGCGTCATCAAGTACATGTACTTTGTGCCGTCGGATGGGAAAAGGCAGAAGGAGCCGCTTGCGTTTGTCATCCCGATGCTGATTGCCGCGGCGATCGTCATTATCGCAGGGGTTTACCCGGTGCCGTTCATCGATGCCGCCATGAATACCGCTGGTTCGCTGATTAGTGCGGCGGGCGTTGTTGCGCCGTAAATAAAAATCCGTGCGACCATTACTTATCGTGAAAAGAATCTACCTTGACAGCGCCGCGACTACCCCCGTTGCCCAAGAGGTGCTTGAGGCAATGCTGCCGTTTTTCAGCGAAAATTTCGCCAATGCGTCAAGTTCTCATTCGCAGGGCATGGCCGCAAGAGAGGCGGTTGAAATATCAAGGGAAAAAATCGCGGGAAAAATAAATGCACTGCCGCACGAGATAATCTTTACATCCGGCGGCACCGAGTCGAACAACCTTGCGCTGAAGGGCACCGCGTTTTCAAAACTTAGGGGGCATATAATAACCACACAGGTAGAGCACTCATGCGTCCTGAATTCCTGCGGTTGGCTTGAAAAGCGGGGCTTCGACGTTACCTACCTGCCTGTTGATAAATACGGAATCGTTGACCCAGCCGATGTTGAATCTGCAATACAAAAAGATACTTTCCTGACAACCATTATACACGCAAGCAACGAAATCGGGACAATCGAGCCGATCCGGGAGATAGGTGAAATCTGCCGCGAGCGCGGGGTTTGCTTCCACACCGACGCCTGCCAGGGTTTCACCAAGGTGCCGATTGATGTCGAAAAGGACAACATCGACCTGATGACGATAAACGCCCACAAGATCTACGGGCCCAATGGCGTCGGGGCTTTATACGTGCGCTCCGGAACTGAAATCGAGCCGCTTCAGCACGGCGGGGGGCATGAGTTCGGGTTGCGCTCCGGCACCGAGAACGTGGCAGGCATCGTGGGTTTTGCAAAGGCGTCCGAGGTAATCACTGATGAGGACATACGGAGGATGACAACACTAAGGGACAGACTGATAACCCGATTATCGGAAATACCCGATTCGGGGCTTAACGGCCACCCCACAAAGCGCCTGTGCAGCAACGTGAATTTTTACTTCAAGGATATTGCGGGGGAAGCCCTGCTTGCAAGGCTCGATTCCAAGGGGATTGCGGCATCCACCGGCTCGGCATGCTCGTCCGGGTCTGGACAACCCTCGCACGTCCTTTGCGCGATAGGCCTCAAACCTGAGGAAGTCTCAGGCTCCCTGAGGCTTACGCTTGGAATCTACAACACGAGGGAAGAAATCGACCGCGCCGCGGAAACGATAAGGGAGGAGGTCAAGCTTATGAGAAAACAGGGTTGTTTGTGCGAAAAGTGAAAGATACCGTGTTCATCGAATCGTTTGAGGAGCGGGTAAAAAACACCATCGAAAAATACCGCTTAATCGAGGCCGGTGAGCGGGTCGCAGTCGCATGCTCCGGGGGCAAGGACTCGACGGCGGCGCTTTATATCCTCGATAAACTTGGCTATAATCCCGATGCAGTCATCATAGACCTTGAAATCGGCGAATATTCCGGAAAGAACCTTGAGAACCTGAGGGGGTTTTGCGCCGGCAAAGGCATAAAACTGCACGCCATCTCCATCAAGGATGCTGTCGGGCATACGATACCCTTCATCTCTGCCGCCATGTCAAGGGAGGGGTTCGGGCCGTGCCACGCCTGCGGGATACTCAAACGGTGGCTTTTGAACAAAATGGCGCGCGAGATGGGCTTTGACAAGGTGGCGACCGGCCACAACCTTGACGACGAGGCGCAGAACATATTCATGAATTTCGTGCAGGGGAACCTCGGCTTTTGCGCGGGGCTCGGGCCGGTGAGCGGGCATGCGGAAGGCGGGATGTTCGTAGAGAGGATCAAGCCCCTTTATTTCTGCCCCGAGGAAGAAACCAGAAGGTACTCGCAGATTATTGGTTTCCCGGTCGTTTACGAGCCCTGCCCGCTTTCTGCGGACACCTTCCGCACCTTCATCAAGGGCGAGCTTGACAATCTCGAAGCGGCGATGCCCGGGGCAAAGCGGAACATGGCAGACAATCTGGTCGCGATGCTTCCCGCCCTCAGGAGGCAGTACAAACAATCCGGTAAAATGCGAAAATGCCGAAAATGCGGCGAGCCGTCAAGAAGCGAAGTCTGCAGGGCGTGCGAACTCCTGGGAAGATGGGGGTGATAAAAGATGACTGAAACAAACCAAATATACAGGTGCAACATCTGCGGGAACATTGTGGAGGTTCTGCATACAGGGGCGGGACAGCGGGTCTGCTGCGGACAGCCGATGGAGCTTCTTGCGGAAAAGAGCAAAGACGTCGGCCAGGAGAAGCACGTGCCGGTGATTGAAAAGACCAAGGCGGGGATAAAAGTAAAAGTCGGCTCGGTCGCGCACCCGATGGAGGAAAAGCACTACATAGAGTTCGTCGATGTCCTGGCGGACGGGCGGGTTTTGCGGAAATTCCTGAGCCCGGGGGATAAGCCGGAGGCGGAATTCGAGGTAAAACCCGGCAAGGTCGCGGCAAGGGAATACTGCAGCGTCCACGGGCTGTGGAAATCCGGCTGATGAAAATGTATAATCCGAGTTTATGAAGGGGTTGTTTTCTGATTTAAGTTAATAAGACTAATGGATAACATAATGGCCGACTTGAACGAAAAATACGCTGATAATCCGGCGTTTCTGGAATTCATTAACAGGGAATTTGGTTCTGCCGCTTCAAATGCAACGTTAGAGGAACTGGCCGAGTTTGCTTTTGGAAGTGTAGAGGAAGCGGTGAAGGAGTTCGAGAGTAAAAACTAATGACAATGCAATTACGTCTTGATACATCCCTTGCACAGCATTATAAAAAGCAGTCTCAAAAGGTTAGGGTGATGAGTGAGGACTGGGCGCATTCTGAGATATTTTGCCCTTCTTGCGGGGGAGGTATAATGGATTATGAGAATAATCGGCCAGTCGCCGATTTTTACTGCGCAAAATGCAAAGAAGACTTTGAGCTAAAGAGTAAGAAGGATAAATTTGGAAAGAAGATTGCAAATGGTGCTTACGAAACAAAAATCAAAAGATTGCAAAGCGATACCGTTCCTAATTTTTTCCTGTTGAATTACGACTTGAAGACTTTGGAGATTACAAATTTCTTTGTTGTTCCGAAACATTTTTTTGTTCCGGCGATTGTTGAGAAACGCAAACCCCTTTCTCCAACCTCACAAAGGGCGGGTTGGGTTGGTTCTAATATCCTGTTATGGCAAATACCTCAGAGTGGGAAGATATTTTACGTCAAAAACGGAGAAGTCGAAGATAAACGCACGATTCTGGAAAACTGGAACAAAACCTTGTTTTTAAGAGAATCGAAAGAGGCCGAACTAAAGGGATGGGTTTTGGATATAATGAACTGCATAGACCGGCTGAACAAGGATGAATTTTCATTACAGGATGTTTATAATTTTGAAAACGAGTTGAGTATAAAGCACCCTGAAAACAAGCACGTAAAGGATAAGATAAGGCAACAATTGCAGTTTTTAAGAGACAAGGATTATCTGGAGTTCCTTGGGCGCGGGATTTATAAAAAAGTATGAAAATCATCGACATATCAATAAAAAGAGGGGGGAAGTTGAGTTACCAGATTTATGCCCTTGTTCCAAAAGCCCCCATCGAGTCGATATCCTCCCGGTTAAAACCAAGTTCTTTCAGGCTGCCGCGCACCCCCGTCAAATCAACCGGCTTTTCGGACCATGAAACAAACCCCCGGAGTATGCTGTCTAAAATGTTTAAAAAAACATCGCGTTTCTCCGAGACAATCCTTCCCAAAAATACGGGCAATGCCTCTCTTGCGGAACCCTTGAAGTCCGGCAGGAGCACTCCGTCCGAGCCCGGAGCCCCGGCGCCCCTTTGCGCCTCCTTCCAGACCCCGCCGATATCATAGTACAGGCAAACACGTTCGAATTGGCTTGTTACAAGAAATTCTTCGATCTTCAGTTCGAGCAGAGAGGAACACAGCGGTTTTAGTTTCGGGTCGATGTCGGCCATTTTTAGGTTCCGTTTATTCCTTGGATTTGCCGGTTTAAATCGGAAAAAATCAGGGCCGAACGGCTCGTTCCCGTTAAAATCGCCCATTTTTCCGTTTCTGCCGGTTTAGGCCGGGGGTTTAAGGCATCGAAATCCCGGACATAAACGGGGTTTATGAAGGGGTCGGTTTTCTGATTTAAGGCGATGGACTAAATAAAATAACAAAATCAGAGAACGCCAATGGACGGAGATATTAAAAATGAAAACATGGTGTCACAATTTGTGATATCAAGTTCGCAAGGGGTGGTAGAAGAAAGTTGCCATACGCTTTTACGGAGCAGGGAGTTGCGAATCTCTCAGGCGAAGAAATAAAAAATAATTTAAATCAAATTAGGTTTATGATATGAAGATGGAAGAAAATCAATTAGTGTTAAGCGCGGATAGTATTAAAAGAAAAATTTACACGATAAGGGGTGTGCAGGTGATGCTTGATAAAGATTTAGCTGAGCTTTATGAAGTTAAAGCGATTCGCTTAAGAGAACAGGTTAAAAGAAATGGCAAAAGGTTTCCCCCGGATTTCATGTTTCAGTTGACTGCTTCGGAAGTAGAATTTTTGGTATCGCAAAATGCGATACCTTCAAAAAAGCATCTTGGCGGGTACCTGCCTTATGCTTTCATTGAGCAGGGGGTTGCGAATCTTTCAAGCGTGCTTACCAACGATAAGGCGATAGAGGTAAACGTCCAGATAATGAGGGCGTTTGTTGCCATGAGAAAATTCATCTCTTCTAATGCGCAGATATTCCACAGGTTGGATGTCGTAGAGAAAAAGCAGCTCGAATATGACAAAAAATTCGATCAGGTATTCGATGCGATACAAAGCAAGGGCATTAAACCTGAAAAGGGCATATTTTTCGACGGTCAGGTATTTGACGCGTATAAATTTGTTT
This sequence comes from Candidatus Altarchaeales archaeon IMC4, assembly GCA_001742785.1. Classification (GTDB taxonomy): domain Archaea; phylum Altiarchaeota; class Altiarchaeia; order IMC4; family IMC4; genus IMC4. Next base: position 336,476 of record MCBF01000001.1, on the reverse strand, counting down.
CGGATATAATCCGAACCGCCGGCAAATCCATAATCTTGGTTGACAACTACGTTGATGACTCGGTTTTGACGCTGTTCAGCAAGAGAAATAAAAACGTGCAGGTTACGATATTCACCAAAGAGATTTCTAAAAAATTGTCGCTTGACTTGGCCAAACACAATTCACAGTATCCCCCGATTCAGGTAAAGGAATTTACGCAGTCTCACGATAGGTTTCTCATAATAGACAATAAAGAGGTGTACCATTTCGGGGCTTCATTAAAAGATTTGGGCAAGAAATGGTTTGCATTTTCTAAATTCGACAAAGAAGCATTTAATCTGCTTGATAAACTGGGGCTGAAATGAAATGAAAATCATCGACATATCAATGAAAATCTCGCAGGGGATGGTGGTCTACGAAGGCGNCCCGCCGGTAAGGATAGAGCAGGTGCAGAACATTCCCGAAGACGGGGTTGCCGTCTCGAAGATCCGCATGGGCCTGCACACCGGGACACACGTGGACGCCCCGGCGCACTACATCGAGGGCGGGGAAACGATAGACGAGGTCTCCCCCGGTTCGCTTGTCGGGGACGCGCTGGTCTGCGACCTTACCTTCGTGGAGGGCGAGATCGGAAGGCGCGACCTTGAGAAGTTCGACATCAGGGAGAACTCGATAGTCCTCCTTAAAACCCGGAACTCGTGCCTTCTGAAAAGAAAAAGGTTCTCGCGGAAATTCGTCTGCCTCGGGCGCGACGGCGCGGATTACCTCGCCGAAAAAAACGTGAAGGCCGTCGGGATAGATTACCTTTCGATAGAAAAATTCGGGCATGGGCGGGACTGCGTGCACAAGAAACTCCTGTCGAACCGGATACTGATAATAGAGGGCCTCGACCTGGAGAACGCCGGGCCGGGAGCCTACAAGATAGTCTGCCTGCCCCTGCGGGTGAAGGGTGGGGAAGCCGCCCCTGCGAGGTGCATTCTGATTGAGTAAATTGTTGTGGTGGAAGATTTGGTAGATAAACCCGATATTTAACTCCCAAAAACAAGGTGATAAATAATGAGGTGTGAATTAATAATCCGTGGGAACGTGCAGGATACGGGTTACAGAAAGTTCGTGGAAGGCCATGCCGAAATGAAAAGACTAAGGGGCTTATCTTCAATGATGAAACTGAAGACAACAGGGTTAATGTTATCTGCGATGGCCCCGTTCAGACGATTGATGATTTTGTTAGAGTAATAGACATTCGAGATAAATATGTCTCGGTTGACAAGAAAGGCGCCTTGGCGTGCAGGGCGTTTTCGTGGAAATCGGCTCCGTCCCAAGCAGCAGCTTCGCAAGGGGGCTTGTCAGGACGAACGGGCAGGGCGAGATAGCGGTGAACTGCAGGAACGAAACAGGCCGCCCCGGAATTTTCGCGACGGGGGACGTTACCGACAGCCCGGCAAAGCAGATTATTGCGGCGGCAGGGGACGGCTGCAAGGCGGCGCTTTCGGCTTATGAATATTTGATTGCAGATTGAAACTCGAGGAAAAAATTAAGATTCTGACGGAGAGCCCAATGGTTACCAGCGTAGTTTCCCAAAGGATAAGTGAATTTGAGGAAACCCGCAAGAAGGGTGATGCCTACTGGTTCAGGGAGTTGTGCTTCTGCCTCCTGACCGCGAACTTCACGGCGCAGGGCGCAATCAACATATGCCAAAAAGAAAAAGAGACCGGCGCATTTACGGCATGCTCTTTCGAGGAACTCTGCGGATTCCTGAAAAAACACAAGCACCGCTTCCCGAACGCAAGGGCGAAATACATCTGCGAGGCGAGAAGATTCTGCGCAGATATAAAGGGCATTGTCACGGGATTCCACGACGAGCGTGAGGCGAGATTGTGGCTCGTGAAAAACATCAAGGGGCTGGGCTGCAAGGAGGCGAGCCACTTTTTGCGGAACGTCGGCTACAAAAACGTCGCAATCCTCGACAGGCACATTCTCAGGGTTCTGCATGAGAGCGGATTTATTGCCGAAGTGCCGGACACGATGAATAAAAAATGCTATCTTGAGATTGAGAATATTATGCAGGGCATCGCACATGATACTGGACTTTCACTTGCGGAACTTGACCTGTTTATGTGGTATATGAAAACCGGCAGGGTGCTGAAATAAAAAATGACCTCCTCGTTAATCGAAGATTAACGGGACACCGTTTGTGATTAAAAATCACAAACGCGTGTCCTTCAAATGCCCCGGAAGCTCAGGCATCGTACAGCCGAAGCCCGTTTATGTGAAGTGCGCGAAGTGCGCAAGCGATATCGAGATCTGGAGCGACGAGTTCAAGGGGAAATGCCCGAACTGTAAAACCGTGGTTTTCAAGGAAGAATCGCCCTCTTGTATCGAATATTCAAATTTGTTTCACAAATTTGGATACATCGGAATTGCTTTGCAATTCCAATGTGGTGCAGGCACGCGAAGAAATGCGTCGGGCAGGAGAAGTATACCGAGTACATGAAGGATACAACGACGCGGAAATTAAAGGACAGGAAACCATAAAGTAATGATGGAACTCTTGCGCTTTCCGGCAGTCCGGTTTGAAAAAAACAATGCAGAAGCGGTTGAAGAAGAGGTCTGCATAGAGGAGGATTACCACCTGTACCTGAATGACAAATCCATAACGACCCTGACGGCATCCCCCAGTCATCTCGAAGAACTCGGCGCAGGCCACGTCGTCTGCCAGGGGCTTGCGGAAAAAGTGAAAAACGTCCGGGTTTCCGGCAAAAAGATTTACGTATGTGCGGATGAGCCGGATAGCCCAAAAGCAACTTCCAATATTGCAACCTCGAACATCAAAATCGGCGCCGGAGACGTCCTGAAATTCGCCGGGGCGGTCGAATCCGAACTGTGGAAAAAAACCGGCGGCGTCCACTGCTGCGCACTATTCTCCCGCAAAAAGCTTGCCGTTCGGACCTGCGACGTCGGCAGGCACAATGCATTCGACAAAGCGGCAGGCTACGCACTTTTAAACGGCATCGACCTGTCAAAATGTGCGGCCGCATGCACGGGGCGCCAGCCGCGCGACATGGTACTTAAGGCGGCGAACGCCGGAATCCCGATAATAATCTCAAGGGCCGCCCCGACCAACAGGGGGATTGTTGCAGCTGATAATGCGGGGATAACGCTTATCTGTTTTACGCGAGGTGGGCGGTTCAATGTTTACACTCATGCGAAGCGCATAAAAAACCTAAAGCTTTAGTTCGCGCAGGCGGTCGCGGATATCAGGGGCAAGGGTGTCCCTCACGATCACCGATTCGGTGACCAGGTGTTCCGAGTCGCCGTAAAGGGTTATCCTGCCAGGTACTGCCTCTATCTTGTTCTCATCTGATTTCACTATGTAGAATGCGTTTTTTATGTCGCAGTCGCGGGTTTTGTTTGATGGGTATGCCCCTGTGGAGTTCAGCAGCGACATCATTGTGCAGGTGTCGCCGTCCATGATGTACGAATATATCGTGTTTGATTTCTGGGCCGCGCCCATGACATACTGTATGTTCAGCACCGACTGGGTCGCATGCCCTGTTACGGACTTGTCAACCACGATGCTCATGTCCTTCTGGCTGTTTATCGCAAAGCGTATCTCGTCGAAATCCGGGCATTCGATCCCGTCGCGAAGGCATGTGAACGCGTGGCACGAATCAAGAAGCTCCTCGTTTGTAACCCCCTGTATCGACGCCCCTTTAGCCGAAATGTAAACGCCGGTCTCACCTCCCGTAACCCTTACCTCGAAATTCCCGGCCTCTGAGACCTCCGCCAGCTCCTGGTTGCACCAGGTTATTACCGAGTCGTTCTGGGGGAACTGTGCGATTTGGCGCATGTCCGGCAGGCTGTCAAACGGCACTGTGGAATAGACGGGAACCCCCCCGATTGTCGTGTTGTACTTGTACTCCTGTTTTGGCGAATCCATGCACCCTGCCGCCAGAACCGCCGCAATGATTGCTACGAGTATCTTTTTGTCCATTCTATACAAATTATTAAACAATATGATTAAAGAGCAAAAAAGGCACCCCCGGTTTGCAGCGCAGAAGGATGCCACGATGAAGAAGCTTGAATCGGCAAAAAAAGGGCACCTTGTGGACAAGGAGGCCGTCCCCCTTATCGATTACATAAATTCGCTCGCCGGATTCTACACGACCTCGAGCTGCTCGGGCAGGATAGGCATCTTCTGCGACTTAGGCTCGAAAAGGGAAAGCTCCCACGCGGGAAAGTGGCACGGAAAAGTGAGTGTTGAGGACGTACGCGGGGCGATCGAAAAATGCGCCTGCTATGGTACTGTCTGGTTCCGATGCGAGCCCTCGATATTCCACATCGTTTCCGCGGATTTCGAAGGCGCGAAAAAACTGATAGAAACTGCGATAAAGGCGGGGCTCAAGCGCTCGGGTGTGCAAGTCATGAAGGACGGNAGGTTCGTGGTCGAGGTCCTCGGCACTGACCGTGTGGATGCGCCGATAATGGATGGCGGGAAGATGCTCGTGGCGGATGATTATATCGAATATTTGGTGGGCATTGCGGATAAAAAGTTTGACATAAACAATAAAAAACTCAAAAGGTTTGAGGGGGTGGTTAGAGAATGCTTTTAAGTATATGAAATTAATCAATGAATGTATTAAATATGGATAAAATAGTTATACCTTCAATTGACGAGATTGTAGAGATTAACGAGATGTTGGGGTATTCTGTTGTGAAGTTGGGTGCATTGGATTTTATACTTGCGAGTATCAAATCAAGAAGGCTGACAAAAGATTCAAAAAAGGATATTTCGACTGCGGCGGCAACAATCTGGTACGAAATAATATCCCAGCACCCGTTTATCGATGGGAATAAAAGGACTGCGGCAG
>MCBF01000001.1:322134-331526 GCA_001742785.1 Candidatus Altarchaeales archaeon IMC4 | reverse complement strand
AAGGTTATTGGAATACAAGACAATAACCTTACAAAGAAGNNTTATTAGGACAACTCGAATAACAATAAATGGCAACCAGGGGGTAAAATTGAATGCAGATAATCTTATAAAAACGGCGCTGGCATGGGCGGAACTTGTACGGGTAAAGCATTGCCTGTTCGCATTTTTAGGCGTTTTTATCGGCGCGTCTGTGCATTCGGGGGGGCTTGTGGTCGGATTGGTTGTCCTGAAAACTGCGGTCGGTGTCTTGATGCTCGTCGCCGCAGGCAACATCTTCAACGACTACATAGACTGCCTGCAGGACAAACTATACAACCCGAAACGCCCGCTTCCCTCCGGCAGGGTTTCAAAAAGCGACGCCGCCATGGCAGCCCTGTTATTGTTTCTCGGAAGCATCGGGCTTGCAAAAAACACAAGCGATGAGATGTTCTACGCCATAATCTTCAGCGCCGCCGTCATCCTTGTCTATGCCAAATACTCGAAGAGCACCGTGCTTATCTCAAACCTTGCGATGTCCTATTTCTCGGCCGCAGTGTTCCTTATAGGGGTCGTTGCGGTTGAGCCGGACGCGTTATTCCGTTTCAGCTTCGTTTGGATTTTTGCCGCGTGCATGGGGATGCTGACCTTCGCAAGGGAGCTTGTCGAAGACATGCACAGCATGGAGGCAGATGCCCTTGAGTATACCAACACGCTTCCGATGAAAATCGGCAGCATCGGTGTAAAGGGGCTGGCGTTCGTCTTTGCGGGGGTTTCGGTCCTGATTACGACGATTCCGTTCACGACAGACTGGATTATACACTATGGGGTTTACGGGGTGTTCATATTCCTGGCGGACGCTGTCGTCCTGTTCTCCTTCACCCAGCACCCGGCCGAAGGAAACCGCACAATGGCAGTTTCGCAGGTTCTCGTAATCTTTGCGTTTTTCTTTGGCGCAATCTACCTATAAATAACCAAAATGTCAAAAATCACGGTAATCGGCGCAGCAGGGCGCGTAGGCTCGAACGCTGCAAGGGAGGCAGCAGGGTGCCTTAAGCATGGTGACGAACTGGTTTTGATGGACATCCCCCTGGCGTTAAACGGCCTCAGGGGGATTGCGATAGACATAAAGGATGCAGCGCTGACCGACGCCATGATAGTTGCGACCGACGACAGGAAAGAGATAGCTGGCGCGGACATCGTGGTCGTAACGGCGGGCAAGCCGCGCGGGCCGGGGATGACCCGCGAACAGCTTCTTCTTGAGAATTCGTCGATAATCAAGGGCATCGGGCAGGACATCGGAAAATACGCCCCCTGCGCGAAGGTCATCGTCGTCTCGAACCCGATGGACATAATGGCATACGTTCTCTACAAATCTATGGGGTGCAGGCCAAACCAGGTAACGGGGATGGGCGGCGCGCTTGACTCGCGAAGGTACCGGAAGTTTCTGGCGCAGGAATTTGGATGTAAGATTAAGGACGTCGAAGGCGCCGTCGTACTCGGGGCGCACGGCGAGGGCATGGTCCCGATAACAAGCACCGTCAGGATAAAGGGGAAAAAACCCAATGATATGGAGAAGGTGGAAGAAGCGGGTAAACAGGCGGTCGTCGCTGGCAAGACGATGGCGGACTTCGGGGCAAGCGCGTACTTCGGCCCGGCCCCTGCGATAAACTCGATGGTGAAGGCGATACTTGCTGATACGAAGGAGGTTATCCCCTCGTCGGTTCTGGCAAGCGGCGAGTTCGGGATAAAAGGCATCTTTATCGGCCTGCCTGCCAAAATCGGAAAAAACGGGGTCGAGGAAATCGTAGAGATCGGGATAACCCCTGCGGAGAAGGAAAAGCTGAAGGATTCGGCGAAAAGCATAAGGCGCGCGATGGAGCCGATCGAGGGTGCCGACCCAAATGCAAATTGAAAAGTGCAAAATGCAAAATGACGACCAAGAAACCGTTTAACTGGAGACTTCCGCTATATGGTGCCATAGGGGGTGCCATTTGGAGCGGAATCTTAGGAGTTATTGTATTCATTATTGCTATGTGGATCAAAATGGGTGTCTGGGGTGCCGTTTTATTTGGTATTCTATTCCCCATTTGGGGTGCCATCGGAGGTGCTGTATTAGGCTTAGCATTAAAAGACAAAAGGAAGATTCTTTATTTATCGTGTGCTGGTGGCATTGGATTCATCATTGCAGAAGTCTTAGGGGTGATGGTGGGCGGTATCATTACTTATAGTATTATGGGGCCAATAGTGATGGCTTTTGGTGGTGTCATCGTGAATATACTTGGAGCTACTACTGGATATAACCTCAAGGGCTTTGAAGAGGCGGCTTCCATAGTAGTTTTCCAGTGCGTCCTCTTAGGGGCTATAGGTGGCTTCGCCTTAGGCCTAACCCTCGCATATCTAACCAGAGAAGAAACGACTAAAAAGACATAAATCATGGCCACCGACGCAGACAAACTATTCAAGGACTTCAAGGAGATATCGGTCACTGAATTCTTCAGAAAGAACAAGGCGCACTTAGGTTACAGCGGGGCCATCCGCTCCCTGACCACCGTTATCCACGAACTTGTAACGAACTCCCTTGATGCCTGCGAGGAAGCGGGCATTCTGCCGGAGGTAACGGTTGAACTACACGAGCTCGGCGAGGAGCACTACCGCTTTGTCGAAAAGGACAACGGCCCGGGGATCCCGCTGAAGCACATCTCGTCGGTCTTCGGGAAGATGCTTGCAGGCACCAAATTCCACCGAAACATCCAGCTTCGGGGCCAGCAGGGAATCGGGGTTTCGGGAGTTACGATGTTCTCGCAGATGACCACCGGCAAGCCCCTGAAGATAAGGACATCAACCGGCACGGAAATCAACGAGATCGAGATGATGGTGGACATCTCCAAGAACAAGGCGGAGATAATCTCGCAGAACGCCGCCGAACAGTCCCCCGATGTCGCGGGCTGGCGCGGGACGGAGATAGAGGGCGAACTGAAGGATGTCGTCTATAAGCAGGGCGAAAAATCGCCGTACGAATACCTCAGGCGCACGGCGCTTGCAAACCCGCACGCAAGGATAACATTCACCTCACCCGACGGGAAGACCACGGTTTTCGAGCGTTCGGTCCAGGACATCCCGAACCCGCCTGTTGCGGTCCTGCCGCACCCGAAGGGGATCACGGTCGACGATTTGTTCAACATGGCGCGGGCATCGGATTTCAGGAACACCAGCGCGTTTCTCAAGCACTCCTTCTCAAGGATAAGCTCCGCGAAGGTGCACGAGATCGAATCGATGGTCGGCTTCCCGCTGAAGAGAAGGCCGAACGGGCTCAAGTGGGAGGAGTGCGAGCAGCTGGTCCGTGCGTTCAAAAAGGTGAAATTCCTGGCCCCGTCCATGGAGGGCCTTAGGCCGATAGGGGAAACTCAGATAAACAATGCGATGCTGAGCATACTCGACCCCCAGTTCAGCCACTGCCAGAGCCGAAGCCCGCTTGTGCATTCCGGCGGTGTCCCGTTCCAGATCGAGGTCGGTATAGCGTACGGAGGCAGCGCAGGCAGGAAAACTGCCGAGGGGCCGAGGGCAGAGCTTCTGCGGTTTGCAAACCGATCCCCCCTCCTTTTCGACGCGGGCGGCTGCGCGATAACAAAGGCCGTCAATTCAATAAAGTGGAGCCGCTACGGGATAAAAAAGATTGAGGAGGAGCCGGTAACCATCTTCGTCAATGTCGTTTCGACCTACATACCGTACACGTCGGCAGGCAAACAAAGCATAGCCTACGAGCAGGAAATCATCGAGGAGATAAAAAAGGCGCTGATGGAAATCGGGCGGCATTTCGAGCGCCACCATGCCAGAAAGCACCGCGCAATGGAGATGGAAAACAAGAAGAAGGCGCTAATGAAGTACAGCAAGGAGGTGGCCGGCGCACTTGCGAAACTGACCGGCAAAGACAGCAAAGAGCTGCTTGAAAACCTGAAGATCCTGATAGAAAAGCGCTTTGAGACCGGCGCTCTGGACATCGAAGACGAGCAAGATCCGGAAAAACCAGAAATCAAAAAAGCAGGCGGCGGCAACCTGACGGACTATATGGAGGGCGAAGATGAAGGAAAACCTTAGCAAGAAAGAGGGGCCGGATGTGGTGAAGAAACTCGGGGGGCTTGGCTTTCAGATTGCAGAGGATATAGAAAGGCACGAATCCCCCAAGTTCGTTGTTCCGCAGAGGGGCCTCGGCAATGTCAGCTTCGACGAGGTTGATAACCTTCTGGTTCTTGGAGATAAGACATCCACGCGCTCTTTCCTGAACGTCGCGCATTCGAAGAAATTCATGCAGAGCATCCTGATCGCGGCAAAGGCGGACGAGCTGGTTTCAAAGGGAAAGACCGCAAGCATAAGGGAGCTTTACTACCAACTGAAGCACAACATCGAGGGGACTAAGGAAAACACCTTCGAGGACCAGTCGGAATCAGACCCTCTTATAGTCGACCTTGAGGTTGCCCTCGAGGTGCTTCGCGAGGAGCTTCACCTAAAGGCGGACGACAAGGGCACGGTAATCGGGAACATCGTAATCGAGGATTCGGGCGACAGGATCGACTGCTCGAAATTAGGCCGAAGCGGGCTTGCGATACCCTCGATCGTCGAGCATTACAACTTCGTGAAGTTCGACGCGCAGTACATCTTAGTGATAGAAACCGGCGCGATGTTCGACCGCCTTGTAGAAGAAAAGTACCACATAAAGAACAACTGCATCATGGTCTCAACAAAGGGGCAGGCGGCGCGCGGCTGTCGGCGCCTCGTAAACCGCATGTCGAATGAGCTCCAGCTTCCGGTAATCGTTTTCAGCGACGGGGACCCGTGGGGTTACTACATCTACTCGGTGCTGAAGGCCGGCTCGATGGCGCTGGCGCACGAATCCAAGAGGCTCGGGACGCCCGAGGCGAAATTCGTGGGGATGACGATGACCGACATCGACACCTACGACCTCCACAGCGTAACCGAAAAACTCAAGGACGTGGACAAGAAGCGGATCGACGAACTTCTGCAGTATCCTTGGTTCCAGAAAAAGGAGTGGAAAAAGGAGCTGAAACTGATGAAACAAAAGGGGGTTAGAATTGAGCAGCAGGCGCTTGCCTCGAAGTCCCTGGAGTTCGTCGCCGAGGAGTACCTGCCGAAGAAGATCGAGGATGGTGAACTTTTGCCTTGATTTTTTAAGATGTGAAGACAATATGTAATGTCAAAATGAACCCCATGAATCTTGTATATCTGGTCTTAACGCTTGGAATCTTATTGACTGCCGCTTCAGGCATGGAGGAACCAACATACGACAACATCATGCAGCAGGCAGATGTCCCAGTAGTTTTCATGATAATTGCCATGGTAATTACGCTCGTAATTGGATTGATTGTCTTAGGAATTGCGTATATCCTCTCGGACAGGGAACTTTCTAAGGATAGTTTAAGGGATACGTTCGATTTCCTGCGCAAGAACCCGGCAATCTTTGCGATAGGTTTTATCATGTCAGTCATACTTCTTGCAGTTACTGCCGGCATTGACATGATAGCGCCCGTTCCGCCCTCCACCTACATGTACGGCGCAGACCCGATGGCGGCTATGGGCGACTTTGCAGCCATGATGGTCTTTGCCATCATATCAATTATCATCACGGTCCTGATATCACTATATTTTACGGCGGTTTTCTACTGTTACATAAAAAATCCCAAAATCGAAGATGCGTTTTCAAGAGCAGTAAACTTCTACATTAGACTTCTGCCTCTTGGAATCATTACGTTCCTAATAGCAATTTTTCTCGTCATCTTAATGGGAATTGTCTTTTTCGCAGCAGCCTTAATATCGGGTTTGATAGCAAGCATATCTCCCGTGGCGGGCGGCATTCTGTCAGTTATCATATTTATCATTCTGGGTATCGCTGCCTTTGTTACATTCATTGCAATTATGCTGAGACTGACATTTGCAATACCAATCCTAATCTATGAAAACAGCGGCGTGATAAATTCTCTTAAGGAAAGTTGGGACCGTACGCGGGGTGCCCTTCTGTCAATATTCGTTGTGAATGGCATTGCAGGGATAATCTATATGGTGCTACCAATTATTGTACTTGTGGCTTTACCGCAATCGGTTGTTGGGCAATACGTGTCCAGCTTTTTGATGTACCTGTTAATGCCAATAAGTTATGTTGCATTGGCGATGCTCTACTTCAACGTGAGCGGGACTATAGGGGCGGCCGTGCAGAAGCAACCCCCCGCGAATGCTCTGGAAGAGCCAGAATCAGTCGGGCAATCCCAGAAACCAAAAGCATCAAGGTCAGAGATACCGGTTCACGAGCCGCCGAAGTACGTCGGTTAAATCTCTAGAACCCGACGCTCGTCTCGTTATTCAGCAAATGCACGCTCTTGTTGATGTCGTAGCCCTCTTCGGCCGCAAGCACTGCATACGCGCTTCTCATCCCGCACGGCCGTTTCGTCAGCCGGCGCCGATGTGTGTTTCGCAGACTACGTCTGCTCAAGCACACTTAAAACCCGACGCTCGTCTCGTTATTCAGCAAATGCACGCTCTTGTTGATGTCGTAGCCCTCTTCGGCCGCAAGCACTGCATACGCGCTTCTCATCTCCATGTCGCCGTGGCACGGGATTATGTGCTCCGGTTTCAGCATCCTGATCAGCCGGCGGTGGTCCTCCTTAGAGGCATGCCCCGAAACGTGGAGATCCTTGAATATCCTGACATCAAGGTTCTGGAGTTTCGTTTCCACCGCATACCTTGTTGCCACGTTTATCGGGGAGGGAATCGTGTTCGCGCAGAAAAGCACGGAATCCTCCTTTTTGAACTTGAACGGGATCTCGCCGGTTATCATCCTTGAAAGCACGCTTTTCGGCTCCCCCTGATGGCCGGTCACTATCAGGAGGTAATCCTCGCGCTTTTCTATCATCTTCAGGCCGTTCTTTGCCGCCTTTCCGCTGGCAAAGGTCTTTGCTTCGGGGGGTATTGTCAAAAGCCCGAAGCGCTCTGCAAGCTCTGCCTGCGTATACAGGGAACGCCCGAGAAGAAGGGGTATCCTGCCCGCCTTCTGCGCCGCGTCTAGTATTGCCTGCACCCGCTCGATGTGCGTCGAAAACGTCGTTGCTATGATAAGCCCTTCCTCGATGAATTCTACCACGTCGTCCAGCTTCTCCCTTACGACCTCTTCCGACGGGGTTTTTCCGGGCTCTTTAACGCGGGTCGATTCGACGATCAGCGCCTTTACGTTCCCGCTGCCGATCTCCTTAAGCTTCTTGTAGTCCGGCTGGGCGATTGCAGATTTGTTGTCGAACCTGAAGTCTGCCGCATAAACGACATCGCCCTCCTTTGTTTTTACGTTTATGATGGACGCCTGAGGTATGCTGTGGGTTATCTCCACAAACTCTGCGCTCATGTTCCTTGAAACGTCGATGGCCTGGTTGTAAGGCACCGCGTGGAAGTCGCCGTTTTTGTAGTCCTTGCGGCCGATTTCAAGCGTGTATGGGGTCCCGAAGATTGGGGCATTCGGCTTCGTTATCGCAAGAGCCCCGACGTGGTCCAGGTGGCCGTGGGATATCAGCTGCGAAGAAACGTTGCCAAGGATGTCCACCCTTGGTATTATGTCCAGATTGACAAGTTCCTCTGTTTTATATCTCCTGAGCCGGTCTGTGTCCCCGTCGTACATCTGCAGGGTGTCAAGGCGTATGCCGTTGTCTATTGCTATCGTTTCGTTTCCGACCGTTACGCCGGTCATGTTGCGGCCAACCGCCTTGTACCCGCCGACTGCCGTTATTTTCATGATCTATTTACCCCTCTTCTGAAGCATGTCCTTCTCGTCCATGGACCCGACCGATATGCCCTTCATCGCGTCCCCCAGCCCCTCGGANACCTTAGCCAGAACCTTCGGGTCGTTGTAGTGGTTTGTCGCCTCGACGATCGCCTTNGCCATCTTCNNCGGATCCGACGACTTGAATATCCCGGAGCCGACGAACACGCCGTCCGCACCGAGCTGCATCATGAGCGCCGCATCCGCCGGCGTTGCGATCCCTCCTGCCGCAAAGTTTACGACAGGCAGCCTTTTCCGCTCCCTGACCGTCCTCAGTATTTCCACGGAAACGCCCATGTTCTTCGCCTCTATGTAAAGCTCGTCTTCGTCTATCAGGAGTATCCTGTCGATGTCGTCGTGTATCATGCGCATGTGCCTGACCGCCTCGACGATGTCGCCCGTTCCGGCCTCGCCCTTGGTCCTTATCATCGCCGCGCCCTCGCTTATCCTGCGCAGGGCCTCGCCGAGATTGCGGCAGCCGCAGACGAACGGCACCTTGAACTTGTTCTTGTTTACGTGATTCGAATAATCCGCAGGCGTCAAAACCTCGGATTCGTCTATCATGTCAACGCCGAGGAATTCGAGAATCTGCGCCTCCGCGAAGTGCCCGATTCTGACCTTCGCCATCACGGGAATCGAAACTGCGGCCATTATCTCCTTTATCTTTTTCGGGTCGGCCATCCGCGCAACGCCNCCCTGCGCCCTTATGTCCGCCGGTACGCGCTCAAGCGCCATAACCGCGACCGCCCCTGCCTGCTCGGCGATTTTTGCCTGCTTGGCATCGGTAACGTCCATTATGACGCCGCCTTTCATCATCTTTGCGAATCCTTTTTTGAGTTTTTCCGTTCCTGTTATTTTTTCCATTCTATGTTAAATTATGGTAAACAATTATAATTAGTGCCGTCGCACCGCTATTTTAGGGGATTTAGAACGTTCAGCCACGGAATCTTCCTGAAATCCTTTTCATTTTCAGTATAGATTCGATATACCTCCCACCCCCTCATGGTCGCCGCTATTAGCGCATCCCAATAAGGTATGCCATACTCATTGTTTATTCTGACTGCAGAAACAACTGTTTTTGCATCGAAGTTGAGAACGTTCCAGCCGCGGAACTCCGCCACATCTTCTATTAATTCAAGGGCTTCTGATTCTGCCAATGGAACTTCGATCTTGTTGGTTACCGCCACATAAAATTCGGAAAGGTTTTGGACCGATACGGCAAGTTCTCGTTTACCCTGCCAGCATTCTTCCAAAAGTTTCTTGCAGATTTCCCGTTTTTTAGGTTCGCTCCTGTCAAATGCGTATACAAGAATATTCGAATCAATTAACCCAATTCATCCATGTAATTCCTCTCTTGTTGCGTATAATTTTTTGCCGAAGTGATAACCCTCATCGAGGCGTTTCAGTTCCCTTGTTGCAATCTTCTTTTGTTTCCTCTGCTCGACCCAATTCTTCAACGCATCGGTCGTTGCCTGCCCGAGATAACCCTTCCTTGCCCCATAAACCTCAAGGGCAGCCTGCCTGAACTGATCCTCTACGTGGTCGTCAATATTTATAGTTACTGTACCCATAGATGTATATTTAGATATTTGTCTTATTT
>MCBF01000001.1:306965-322034 GCA_001742785.1 Candidatus Altarchaeales archaeon IMC4 | reverse complement strand
AATGTCGGGGGGTTTGCTTTCGCCCAGAATTTCATAAATGAATCATAATTCATTCTTTTAAATGCTTTCAGATAAGATAGTTTCCTGACTGGGTGGGGTGTCTGTGTTCTTGGAGTCATCTCTCTTTGCATCGTCAATCGGTGCCAGATAAGTTCTATTATTTTATGTGCAAACCCAAAAACCATTAATGCAACTGCAATCACTGCGTATCCCGATAGAATAGTTATAAATTCCATTTTTAATTGTGTCTATTTTTGTTTATTTTTTTAAATTTTATTTTTGATTACTCTGAGCTTTTACCCCTGAGATACTTCATATACAGTGCCGCAAGCGGCGTCTGGATCATATAACTCATAGCGATAAGCAAAACCGCTTCCGGGAAAGATAACATCGCTATCGCCATCGCAACCGACAAATCCCTCATTCCGGTAGAGTATGTAAGCGCGATTGCCTTGCCTCTTTCAAGCATGAACTTCCCGATTAGAATACTTGTCGCGAGCATCAATCCGTAGAATACGATTAACGGTATTAGCGTCATCGCAGATACGAAAATATCGGATAAAATTTTGTCGCTTTTCATGCACATTGCAATAAACACAATCATTAAAACACCAAGTGAGCTTACGCCTGAAAAATTCGGTTTTAATTGCATGAACTTTTCCTTGCCGTATCTTTTAACGATAAACCTCCGTGTCAAATCACCTGCAATCATAGGCAAAAGCACTATTTCGATTAACTTCGTGAATAACTCCATCGGGTTAAACGAAACCTCTTCTGCAATCAAAAAGTTGAGATAAACCGGAAGTGCGAATATCGAAAGCAGGAGGTTAACCGAAATTAACACAAGCGCAGTATTCAGGTTTCCTTTCGCAAGCCCTGTCCATGCAGCAGTCATTCCTGATGTCGGAAGCAGCGCTATTAAATAAATCCCAACAGCATACATCGGGTTGCCATGGAAAAATGCATTTGCGATTCCGATTGCAATTAACGGGGATATGATAAAATTTATAAATAAACTTAATGCAACAGGTTTTATGTCCTTGAATGCGTTAAAGACCTCCTCGATTTTGATATTTATCATCATCGGGTAAATCATAAAAAACAGCACGGGAAGCACGAGCGACTTTAATGTGCTTTTTATGTCCGCTGACGCATACTGCCCTGCAAAAAGCCCGATTAAGAGGGATGCCAATATCAGATATACAAGGTTGTCGGTAATTGCTTTTAGTATTTTGTTTGTCATTTTATTCTTAATTTTAATTTATTGATTATATTTTTGTTATCGTTTTGCATGATTCGGGAGGGCTTTTCTGGAAAGCCGCATCCTTCTCAAACAATGATTTTACAAAATCCGCATTGTAATTTAAAAACCTGATTTCCGTTGTTTTGTTTTTTGCGTCTTCAAAGACCATTACGAACTTTGGAATCAAGACACCTCTTTCAGGATTGTCCGATAAACTTTTATATGCTTTTTCCGGGTTGCATATCTGAATCATATAATAATTAAAATCATCGCTGACTGCAATACCGTTTTCACTAAATATGTGCCCCATATCATGGATATCTCTTACAATGAATCCCGATTGTTTTGCCGAGACCTTAAGGCAATCAATAAAGTCCTTTGCCGATTTGTCCGTTTTTGCGTTAAATATTTCTACATTTTTCATTTATTTTTCAATCCTTTTTTCATATTCCACGGCAGTTTCATTTTATCTGTCTCTTCTTTTCCCAGTTTTTTAAGCGCCGCCTCCATTGACTGCGAAACAATATCTATCAGAACCTCTGGCTTTATATCTGACTCGTAATGTCTTAGTGTGTCCCTTATCGAAAGGAAACACGCGGCACATGGTATCGCAACCATCTCGGCGTTTGCTGCTTCGATCTGTTTATATTTGATTTCCGACACCTTTCGCCTTAAACTCCTGTTCGTTATTTCTTCGTCAATGGGATACAACTTCATTGTCCCTGCCCCCCCGTTACAGCAGTAGTTGTATTCCCTATTTGGCGTCATCTCAACAAAATCCGTTACACACATCTTTAATAATTCTCTTGGTTCCTCGACATATCCCGTAAGCCGTGCACTCCAGCAGGGGTCGTGCAGGGTAACCTTCTTATCCAATTTTTCAAGAGGTAGTTTGCCCTGTTTTGCGTAGTCTAAAACCAGAAGATCTATCTGATCGACTTCAACATCAAGCGGCCGTCCAAGCCATCTTTCTGCCTCGACAAAGTATGTTCGCATATCACAGGGACATTCAGGTATAAGTATCGCTTTGGCTTTAAGTCTTTTTGCCTCATCCTCAACCGCTTTTATCAACTGCAGCCCAAGGTTTCTATCGCACGCTGTCTGCTGTACTTCAAGTCCTGTGTCTATTATCTTTGAACTTATTGTGTATTTTACTCCGAGGTAGTTCAACAATTTCACAACCGCAGGCGATTTATCAACGATTTTTGTGTTTCCGAGAGCAGAACAGACCCATAGGTAATCTGCACCTTCGACATCAATCGGTACTTCAAGACCTTCTTTTTTCGAGTACTCGACGATTTTACCTGTTGAGTTTTCATAATCGCATGCTGCTGTGTGGCCGTATATTCTTGAATTTTCTTTTAATACGTGAATTGGTTTTGGTCCGATTCCTGCCGCGCTTAATGCAGACCTTCCGATCCAAATAAGCCGCCTGTTGCTGACTCCCTGCATACATGCAAGTGCACATCTCCCGCACATCGTGCATTTCCAGGACAAATCACTTAATCTCTCAAGATCTTCTATTGTTGGTTTTTCTTTAAAGTTTAAGTTACCAAGCAATTTCCCTGCCGGTGAAAGGTAATACTTGTAAATTTTTCTGATGATATCTGCCCTTGTTTTCGGGTGAAGATCAGGATCGTCTGTTGACATATACCAGTTGCATGCATGCCCGCAGTTGCCGCAGCCTATGCAGCCCTCAAGGTGAGTGTCTATGTCTTCGGCAGTTAGTTCCCTTTCAAGGGCAGATACGAATTTCTGCATCTGGGGTTCCATCTTAATTTATCATTATTAATTATTATAAACTCCTTTATAAACAAGCAACCACATTACTTGATTTTTTTAATCAGTCGCAGCAGTGGTCGAGCATTTCCCTTAAACCTTTCTTTTCTTCTTTTGGCACCTGCCACCTCTTTGCCCCTTTTCCGGCGCTTCCTTTGTCACCGGCCGATGTCAGCATGATTTCAAAATTTTTCAGGAAAATGATTCCGTCCAGCACGAATATGGGCAAAACCAAAAGCAGGAACTCGAATCTTTGGCCTGCCGACAGGACATAAAGCAGGATTATCCCGAAAACCGCAGAAAATATTGTAAACACCCCGAAATACTTGAAATTAAATTTCTTGAATTCCTCCCATATCCCTGCAAGCGACATCCCCAGTAGTCCTGCAATCAAGATTTTTGGAACGTCCACACCCAGCAGGTAAAGACCAGATAAAAAGATCCACGTTATGGCAGATGCATAGCAGTACGAACAATACCATATATTTATCCTTTTTTTAACGATTGGCCGCAAAAGTGAGAAGATTACGAACAATGAGACTATCGAGGCAACTGCAAAGATAAAAAACCCTTCGTAAGTTAGTTTTAACAAGTCTGGGACTGCTACCCCCGTGTATCCGAAGAATTTAAAAATTTCGTCCATAAGGATCGCTGTGAGGAATATCATCACCCACCCTGCAAGATACCGCATAAGCCATGATTCTTCTTGTTTCTTCTCAGAAAATTCGGATAATGTTCTTCCGAATAATCCAAATATCAAAATAAGGATGAGGGGGAGGACGAAGATGAAATTATATAACGACAGTAGCAAGATTCCATAATTAAAATCAATCGTATTCAAAACGGTTAAGATCCCCAGATAGACCTGCCCCGTGCAGGGAAGTTCCACCATCGCAACCAGTACTCCTAACGCAATTACCCCTAAAACCGTGCCCTTCTTTATGTATCTTTCGATCGTTCCTTTTGCCGATGCTGGGATCGCAAGCAATGGTTTGCCTTTTTTTGTTAATGTTAGATAGGTGTCCCTAAAAGAGAGCAAAATTCCAACGAGCAGGATTATAACAACCAAGATTTGAACGAATATCATTGATTCAAAACTATGGAAAAACTTTAATATTCCGACCCCCGCAAGAAAATAGGCAAGATAGACCGCGGTAATATATATCGCCCCGTAAATAGCGATTCTTCTTCTTGAAAGTTTCATCGAAGAGGTCATAAACGTAATGAAAATTATCAAGACCCCGATTGCGCATGGGTTAATCGAATCTACAAGGGCGGCGCCGATTACGGTTGCAATTGTCGGAAGTGGCGGGGGTGGTGGCGGGGTGGTTGTACAGTTTTTGCTGTAATGCAGCGCATCCATATTATTCTCTTTTGCAGATATGATTTTGTCGTATAAATTTTTTGTAATTTGTTCATCCCCGATTAACGCAGAATCCCCGACAAAGATTGCCGGCACCCGGGTTGCGTTTATACAATATCTCTTTGCAAAATCCGTTAAAAGCTGGCGGTTTGTTTCATTATGGTACACCTCATAACTTTTAAATGAGATTTCGCATTGCGCAGATGTTGCCTTTACAATCGGTTCGATCGCTATGCAGTGGGGGCACCCTTCCCCGTAGAAAAAATAAATTGATGTGTTCTTGCATGACTCATCATGGATCAGATAGTCTTCAGATTCTGATGCCGATAAAGATTGAGTTACAAGCAATAGCAAAATCAATGGCAATGCAACTAACAATTTAATTTTCATCGTAATGTAAAGTATAATTTTATTTTGTGGGTTTTTATACGTCTGAATACTATTATTAATAATCAATCATTACAATAACCAAAATGGTCGCTCCGGATTACCTACAGGTTTTGGTTTTGGCTGCCGTTGCCATAGCCCTTATCATAGTTACGATAGAGGTCGTTGCAAGGATTGTGCGGCCGCACGCACCTAACCCCAACAAGTACGAAACCTATGAGTGTGGGGAGCGGACAATTGGTTCAACCGGCGTAAAAATCGGGGTGCAATACTACCTTTATGCGCTGGTTTTCATAATCTTCGATGTCGAGGCGGTCATGCTTTTCCCTTGGGCGGTTTCCTTTAAAGAATTTGATGGTGTTTTAGGTCTTGGTACAATCATATTCGCAGAGGTCTTTATGTTCGTCGGGATACTGCTCATCGGGCTGGTTTACGCGTGGAAAAGAGGGGTGCTGGAATGGCAGGAGATGTAAATTGCAAAGTGCAAAATTTAAAATTATGGTGTTTAAATGACGACAAAAAAATCCACATTAGTTAAAGCAGGAAAAGAACTTGACGGCTACAACGAACTCCTGCACGATGTTCGCAACATTTTAGAGAGGGCAACATATCGGGCATATAAGGCAGTAGACAATCTGAGGGTTCAAACATATTGGCAGATTGGGGAGAGGGTTGTCAGGGAAGAAATAAATCAAAAGAGAGCGGGTTATGGGGAGGAAGTTGTTAATAGGTTATCAGTTGATCTAAAAATCAATGAAAGAACATTGTATAGGGTTCTGAGATTCTATAAAACGTATCCAATTTTGACAACAGTGTT
Source organism: Candidatus Altarchaeales archaeon IMC4 (assembly GCA_001742785.1). Classification (GTDB taxonomy): domain Archaea; phylum Altiarchaeota; class Altiarchaeia; order IMC4; family IMC4; genus IMC4. The sequence continues at coordinate 316,445 of MCBF01000001.1, read as the reverse complement.
GTCAGAATTGACTTGGTCCCATTACATAGTGCTAACGGATATCAAGAACAATGACCAAAGAAGATTTTATGAAACACTGTCAGTGAAGGAAAGCTGGAGCGTCAGGGAACTAAAAAATAGGATAAATGGCAAAGAGTACGAGAAAGCAAGTAAAAAAGGGGAAATCACAATTACGCTACCCGCACAATTACCCTCCCCTGAAGATGTATTTAAGGAAAGTTATGATTGGGGCTTTATTTCCTTAGAAGAACAACATACAGAAAAAGAATTAGAGGACGCTTTATTAGATAACGTCCAGAATGTCCTTTTGGAGTTCGGGCACGGATTTGCATTTATGGGGAGGCAGCAGAAAATCCTTATAAGCAACAATTGGCATAAGATTGACATGCTATTCTATCACATCCTGTTGAAATGCCATGTTCTCGTAGAGCTTAAAGCAAGGGCATTAATGCACGGCGATATAGAACAGGTTACAAAATACCTGACCTACTTCAGAGAAAAGAAGGTAGAAGGTGATAGAGACCCGGTTGCCTTAATCATCTGCAAAAGCCATGACCGGATTGACGCGTATTACAGCGCCGGAAAGGATAAGGATGACATCTTCGTGGCAGAATACAAAACGAAACTGCCGAGTGAAAAGGAGATTGAGAAGAAACTTAAGGTGCATGGGGCCGTAAAATGTGGGGGTGCCTGACGATGAATCAACTAAAGCAAAAACTAAAGGATTCGGTTTTGTTCACGACAATAGACAAGGTTCTAAGCTGGGGTCGGCTTTCTTCAATGTGGCCCCTTGAATTCGGGACCGCTTGCTGCGCAATCGAGATGATGATGGCGGGCGCCGCCCCGCAGTATGACGGGCTTGCAAGGTACGGTATGGAGGTTGCCCGCGTTTCTCCTAGGCAGGCGGATTTGATGATTGTCGCGGGAACGATAACTCATAAGATGGCGCCGAGGGTGAAAAGATTGTACGACCAGATGCCCGAGCCGAAATACGTGATAGCGATGGGCGCTTGCGCAATATCCGGCGGGCCGTTCAGCATGTCCTACTCTGTGCTGAAGGGGGTCGACAAGATAATACCCGTCGACGTTTACATCCCTGGCTGCCCGCCGAGGCCAGAGGCGCTCATCGACGGAATTGTGAAACTCAGAAAAAAGATAAGCGAAGAACGTTTGTTGTCAGAAAAATTACTTGGTTAAAAAAGATGCTAAAAGAACTCGAAAAGAAATTCGGCGCAAATGCGGAAAACGGCTCGATTGTTGTGAAGCCGGAGTCCATAGTCGATGTCTGCAAACACCTTTACGCCAAAGGCTACACCAGGCTGACTGCCGTAACCGGGGTAGACAACGCGGCCAGGTCCGGGAATTTCGAGGTGGTTTATCACGTTTATTCATACGACAAAAACGAGCAACTTGAGATAAAGGCAAGGATTCCTGCCGCTGTAAAATCCGCTCCGGCGGGAAAGGAAACGCCGGAAATCAACCCCGATGTAGCAGAACTTTCAAAAGAATGCGTGGGCTGCAACATCTGCACAAAGCAGTGCCCGCAGGGCATAGACGTAAAATCGGTAATCTTCGGGCTGAAGACAAAAAAAGACATCGATGTAAAGCCTATCGGGGCGTGCGCAAAATGCGGCGTCTGCCATGACAAGTGCCCGAAAAAGGTTCGGATTCTTGAGATTTTCGGCTTGCTGGTGCCGCCTGCAAAGGATAAGAAAAACGCCGATGCTGCCGCAGACATCGGGGAATTGGAAATCGACTCCGTAACCTCGGTTTACAAGGCAGCGGACTGGCACGAGCGGGAAACCTACGACATGTTAGGCATAAAATTCAAGGGCCACCCGAACCTGCGCCGGCTCTTCAACCCATCGACATTCGAAGGGCACCCGCTAAGAAAGGGGTATCCGCTCGATAAGGAGCAGGATTTTGACGAGGACAAGGAAATGGCGCTTGACAAAAACGCCCTTGAACCATACGAACTGGCGTCAGGTGAAACCCTCATGCACATGAACATCGGCCCCCAGCACCCGAGCATGCACGGAGTCTTAAGGGTACGGATACTCGCAAGCGAAGAGATTGTCCATGCGGCATATCCGGTTTTGGGATACCTGCACCGGGGGATTGAAAAAATTGCCGAGAACATGAGCTATACGCAGTTCGTGCCTTACGTCGACCGCCTTGATTACGTTTCCGCCATGATGAACGAGGCGGGCTATATCGGCGCGGTGGAGAAACTCATGGGAATCAATGCCCCTGAAAGGGCGCAGTACCTGAGGGTCATCGCGATGGAGCTGAACAGGATCGCAAGCCACCAGACATGGCTTACCGCCTTCGGATTCGACATCGGCGCGATAACGCCTGCTTTCTACGGGCTGCGCGACAGGGAGGAAATCGTGAGAATCTTCGAGGACATGTGCGGCGCGCGCATGATGTTCAATTACTTCTGCGTCGGCAGGGTAACCGGCGACATGGATGAGAGCCTTGTGGCCAAGACCGCCGACCTCGTTGAAGTCCTGCCCGAGCGCATAGACGAATACGAGGAACTGCTCACGGGCAACGAGATACTCAAGGCGAGGACGCAGGGTGTCGGGGTCCTCAAAAAGAAGGATGCGATGGAACTCGGGGCGACCGGGCCGGTCATCAGGGGCTCCGGCGTTGAGTACGACGTGAGGAAAAACCACCCGTATTCGATTTACGACAAATTCAAATTCGAGATACCGACAAGAAAGGAGGGCGACGCCTACGCTCGCTACCAAGTAAGGATGGCCGAGATGCGGCAAAGCACAAAGATACTCCGGCAGGCACTTGACGGGATTCCACAGGGTGAGATATCTGCAAAGGTCCCGAGGATGATAACGCCGCCGCCGGGGTCTGTTTATAATTCGGTTGAAACCCCGCGCGGCGAACTCGGATTCTACGTAATAAGCGACGGGATGAAGAACCCCTACAGGATAAGGATACGCTCGCCCACGTTTTCAAACATATCGGTGATCCCGCACCTTGCGCCTGGACTTAAGTTCCAGGACTTCCTTATCACTTGCGGCAGCCTTGATACTGTCATGGGGGAGGTTGACAAATGAGCCTGCATAACCTTATGGTTGATTTGATGAACTGGGCCGGGATTTACGACACGATAGAGGGCTTTCTTTCGGGGCTGGGGCTTTCATTCATTATCCCGCTTACACTTTATGCGATTGCGGCGCTAATCCTCTTTGGTTTTGTCGCGGCCCTTGTGCTTGTTACAACCTACCTTGAGCGAAAGATACTTTCCGACATTCAGGTGCGCCTTGGGCCGATGGAGACCGGCGGCAGGCGCTTTCATGGGATACTCCAACCGGTTGCCGATGGGATTAAACTCCTGCAGAAGGAGGATATAATGCCTAAAAACAGGGATAAACTACCTTACTACCTTGCGCCGCTTGTGGTCTTCGTGCCGGTTTTTGTCATAATGGGGCTTATCCCCCTCGGCTTTATCCCGCTTGATATCGCCTCTTTGAATAAAAACCTGCTCGTTGCCGCCGACCTTGACATCGGGATACTTGCGATTTTAGCGCTTGCGGTAATCCCGACCCTTGGGGCAGTTATGGCCGGCTGGTCTTCCAGAAACAAATTCACCACGCTTGCGATGCTGAGGTCAGTTGCGCAGGGGATATCGTACGAGATACCGTTCGTTCTCGCTGCACTGGCGGTGGTTTTGGCGGCAGGTTCCATGAACCTATCCGAGATTGTAAAGGCACAAAGCGGCTTGTGGTTTATCTTTCTCATGCCGATCGGCTTCATCGTGTTCTTCATGGCAGCCCTTGCTGAGATCCACAGAATCCCGTTCGACGTTGACGAGGCGGAGAACGAACTGGTGTCAGGTGTCATTGTCGAGTACAGCGGGATGAGGTTTGCGTTTTTCTACCTTGCGGCTTATGCGGAATTGTTCATAGCGGCGGCGCTGATAACTATATTGTTTCTCGGCGGCTGGGCTGGCCCCGTGCTTCCTGGGGTTATGTGGTTCTTCATAAAATGCTTTGTCATAATATATGTGATAATATGGATGCGCGGAACGCTTCCGAGGGTGAGGATCGACCAGATGCTCGCCGTTGGCTGGAAGGTCATGCTTCCTTTAGCACTCCTTAATCTATTAATAACGAGTTCGATCTTGATGCTGTAGATGATGAAATCAACTAACAAAATGTGGGTGTGGGGTCAAAAACCCCACTTGGGGGGAATCAGGATTACAGGCGATTCCCAACAGGGAATCGGTGTCCTCGGAACTGCGAGGCAGTTTCGGGACACCGTTTGCGAAAATTCGCAAACGCAGGTCCCGTCCACTGATGGGCGGACGCGGAACCTAAAACTGAAGGGGGGCAATGCCCCACTTCAGTTTGGAAGATGAAGGGAATAATCAAGGGCATGTGGCTCACGATAAGGTACGCCCTGTTTCGGAAAAACGTTACGGAGCAGTACCCGCACGAGAAGAGGCAGTCGCCGAATTACCGTGGCATGCACAAGGTTGACGGCGAAAAATGCATAATGTGCCGCTTGTGCGAGATGAACTGTCCGAACAGGTGCATAGGCATCGAGCTTAAGCAGGGGTGCGAGAAGACACGCAGCCTTAAGGACTATAACTACTCAATAGATATCGGGAAGTGCATCTGGTGCGGGATTTGCGCAAGGGTTTGCCCGAAACAGGCGATAGATATGACACCGGAATTCGAGCTTTCCGAATATGAAAAAAGGGGGCTGACAAAAATGATGGGTGGAGAAAAATGAAAATGATTGAAGAAAAAAAGGTGAGCGAACTGATGACCCACGGCACAGTATCCGTGCCGTTGGATGACACTGTAGCCGACGTTGTAAGGGTGTTGGCGGAAGGCCGCGTTCACGGCGTGGTCGTTACGTCAAAAACAGGGGAGGCCGTTGGGGTCATATCGGAAATTGACATAGTAAAGGCGCTGGGCAGGGATTTCAACAAAATAAAAGTGCAAGAGATAATGACCCCTGACGTGGTGTTCGTAAGCCCCCAGATGTCCGTCAAAGAAGCGGCGGGCATCATGGCGCAGAAGCACATCTCCCGGCTGTTCGTGGTGGACGAAAAGAAAAGGCCGCGAGGTGTTTTCTCCATCACCGACCTGATAAACGAGATAGAGCAGGCGATAATCTAATATGTTCGAAACACCGGCATTTTTAACGGTCGCGGCAGTTGCGGTTGCGATGGCACTGGGGGTAGTCTTCACAGGGAGAATACTTCATGCGGCATTGTTTTTGGCAGGATTCTTCCTTACAATATCAGCACTCTACATAATGCTCGGGTCGCCGTTTCTGGCGGCAACCCAAATTCTGGTTTACGTCGGGGGTGTGATGATTATGATAATATTTGCGGTGATGCTCACGCGGAGGGATGACGATTGAAAATCAAAAACCAAAACATGACGACAAAAAAGCCTGCATCCTTGTTAGAAGCAGGAAAAGAACTAAACGGTTACAATGAAATCCTACACGATGTCCACAGCATCTTAGAAAAAGCGAAATACCCTGCATATAAGGCGATAGACAATCTGAGGGTTCAAACATATTGGCATATCGGTGAGCGAATTGCGAGGGGGGAGTTAGAATATAGAGATAAACCAGATTACGGAGAGAAATTACTAAAACGACTGGCGAAGGACCTAAACATTGCCTGGAGAAATATATATAACGCACTGTTGTTTTATAAGATGTATCCGATTTTGCAGACAGTGTCTGCAAAATTAAGTTGGTCTCATTATGTAGAATTAATTACCCTAAGCGATGGTAAAGAGAGGGAGTTCTATGAAACCAAACTTGTGCAAAATGCTTGTAGTGTCAGAGAACTCAGAAGTCAAATCAAAAGCAATGCGTACAAAAAAGAGGAGGTGCATTACGCCATTGGCGGCATAAGCAACAAAATCTTCGTAGCGGAATACAAAACGAAACTGCCTGGTGAAAGGGAAATCGAGAAGAAACTAAATGCGATGAAATTGTAAAATGACAAGGAATAATATATATGGGGTCTTGGTGTTCGGGCTGGTTCTGGCGTTCGTCGCTGTGATTGTTTTGGCGACGATGCAGATTGAGATGGCAGGCGATGCCCATGAAACAAAGACCGATGAATTTTCCGCCATATTCACGGATTTCCTCCTGCCGTTTGAATTATTGGCGCTGCTTTTGACGGCGGCACTTGTCGGCGCGATAGTGGTGGCGAAAAAGGAGGTGCCGGAGTGAAAGACGAACCTTTGATAATTAGTAAAAACTATCACGAACTTATTGATAAGATCGGTAAAACATTAGAAGATGGTAGAAAACAAGCGTTTTATGCAGTTAATACGATTCTCGTTAAAACATACTGGGGGATTGGCAAGCAGATTGTCGAGTTTGAACAAATGGGAAATGTGCGTGCAGAGTATGGTTCTACAATGCTTGTGGAATTATCAAAGGATTTAAAAAGCAGGCATGGAAAGGGTTTCAGCAGGAGCAATTTACAATATATGCGTTTGCTGTACTTGAAATACCCAAAATGCCAGACACTGTCTGGCAAATTGACATGGAGCCATTATGTTGAACTTTTGATCATTGATGATAATTTAGAGCGCTCATTCTATGAAAAACAATGCGAGAAGGAAAATTGGTCAATCAGAGAATTAAAAAGGCAGATAAATTCGGCTTTGTTTCACAGGATTGCATTAAGTAAGGATAAAGAGGGTGTTTTGGAATTATCTAAAAAAGGCCATATTTTAGAAAAGATTGAGGATGCAGTAAAAGAACCTTACATCTTAGAGTTCCTCAGTATACCCGAAGATTACAGATATTCTGAAAAAGAATTAGAGCAGAAAATAATAGATAATTTGCAGATGTTTTTGCTGGAACTTGGTAAGGGCTTTACTTTTGTTGGAAGACAATTCAGGATAACTCTTGGAAATAAACATTTTTATGTGGATTTGGTATTTTATCACAGAATCTTGAAGTGCTTTGTGCTTATTGACTTAAAGATAGGAAAAGCCAGCCATGTTGATATAGGTCAAATGAATATGTACCTTAACTATTTTAAATCAGAGGAAAGTTCGCAGGAGGATAATGAACCTGTGGGGATAATATTGTCTGCAAAAAAAGACGAAATAGAAGTGAAATATGCGTTAGGTGGAATATCGAATAAATTATTTGTTTCAAAATACAAACTTTACCTCCCTGATAAAAAGGAATTGGAAGATGGGTTGGGGGGGTTATTGGAAAAATGATAGAACACTACATAACATTGGCGGCATTGCTTTTCGCAGTAGGGATTTACGGAGTTTTCACCTGTAAAAACATAATCCGAATCCTCATGTGCCTTGAGATTATGTTCAACGCAGTTACCATTAACTTCGTTGCGTTTTCAGCATACACCGCAGATATAAGCGGGCAGGTTTTCACACTTTTCATAATCGCGGTCGGTGCGGCAGAGGTTGCCGTAGGATTAGCGATATTCCTTGCGCTTTTCAGGACTCACAAAACAACAAACATTAGAGACATCGACAGTCTCAGGAGGTGGTAAAATGGAGATAACTTCGATGATGCCGATATATGCAATGCTTGCATCTCTTATAGGGGGCTTCCTGCTTTTGTTCTTCGGCAAGAGGCCGAATGTCCGCGATGGGATAAGTTTGGCTGCTTCGGTTGCAAAATTTGCCATAGTGTTGTCGATGGTGCCCATTGTGCTTAGCGGGGGGCAAATTGTCCACACATTTTTCGAATTAATCCCAGATTCAGGGCTTGAAATAAAGTTCAAGGTCGATGCATTCGGTCTTTTCTTCGCGCTTTTGGCATCCTTCCTATGGATAATAACGACGGTTTACGCGGTGGGCTACATGCGCGCCCTTAAGGAGCATGCCCAGACGCGCTTTTTCTTCTGCTTCGCGATATCGCTTTTTGCGGCACTCGGGATAGCTTTCTCGGCGAACCTCCTGACGATGTTCGTTTTCTACGAAATTTTGAGCCTGATTACATACCCATTGGTTATCCATGAGGGGAACCGGGAATCCATGCGAAACGGGACGAAGTACCTGATCTACCTTGTCGGGACGTCCATCGCGTTCCAGATGGTAGCCATTATCCTCATTTACGTAACGGCTGGGACACTCGATTTCACCGAGGCAAGCGGAATAATGGCGGAAAGCAGCGCGTCGCCGCTTATGCAGACTGTCATATTTTTGCTTTTGGTCGCCGGCTACGCAAAGGCAGGCATAATGCCGTTTCACTCATGGCTTCCATCCGCGATGGTCGCCCCGACCCCGGTCAGCGCGCTGCTTCACGCAGTGGCGGTCGTTGTTGCAGGTGTATTTTGTGTTTTGAGAACGGTATTTCACATTTATGGCCCGGAACAAATGCAATTTTTAGGGCTTGACCTGATACTCGGCGTTTTGGTCTCGATTACGATTTTGGTATCTATCATATTTGCACTAACACGCGACAACCTGAAGGCAAGAATTGCATATTCAACGGTAAACCAGTTGTCAATTATGATGCTGGGCGCCGCGATGCTTACATACAACGGGATGCTCGGCGGGGTGCTTCATATAGCAAGCCACTCTTTCGCAAAGATAACGCTCTTTTTCTGCGCAGGGGCAATCTTCGTCGCCACGGGCAAAAAAGCAATCAGCCAGCTTTCGGGTATCGGGAAAAAGATGCCATTCACTATGCTTGCCTTCTTTATCGGCACACTCGGTATTGCCGGGGCGCCGCCCGCCCTTGGGCTCATAAGCAAGGTTTACATGGCAACCGGTGCGGTATGGGCTGACCCTGCCACAGGCGAACCCTTTGCCATGATGGGCATCGGGCTTTTATGCGTCCTTCTTGCGAGCGCGCTCCTTGATATAATCTGCTTTTTCCCGATAGTCTACCGGGCATTTTTCAAGGAACTGCCGGATGGAGAAAGCGGCGATAGGCAGGAGGCCCCGCTTATGGTTCTGGTGCCGCTTTTGATAACGGCAATTGTTACGATGATATTATTCTTTTATCCCTACGCATTTTACGAGTTAGCGAAACTTACGGTTGAGGGCATCGGGGGTGGGATAAGGTGAACTGGGACAACGCATTAGTTGTGTTTCAGGGAAGGAATATCAGGAGAACCTGGCATAACGGGCAGTGGTATTTTTCAGTAGTTGATATAGTGCAGGTTTTGACAGACAGCCCTACTCCAAGACAATACTGGGGCAAAGTCAAAGATAGGGAATTCAAAAAACTTGAAGTGTCCCCAATTTGGGTACACTTGAAATTGCCTGCTCCTGATGGTAAAATGAGATTTACAGATTGTGCAAATACAGAATCCATGTTTAGGGTTATCCAGTCTATTCCCTCAAAGAAGGCCGAGCCGTTCAAAAGATGGCTTGCGAAAGTCGGCTACGAGCGAATACAGGAGATAGAGAACCCGGAACTTGCGCAGGAACGCATGAAACAGATTTACAAACAGAAGGGCTATTCTAAAGAATGGATTGATAAGCG
>MCBF01000001.1:301796-306865 GCA_001742785.1 Candidatus Altarchaeales archaeon IMC4 | reverse complement strand
CACGCAAGTTTTTGGAGGCAAAAAAGTGCGTATTTTGCGGAAAAATACGGACTTTTACAAATTGAAGGATAAGCGGGTTAAATGCAGACACTGCCGGAGGGCGTACAGCATCAGTAAACTAAGAAAAGAGATGGAGGTCATGCACCTGTTCTCGCTTGAGATCTCGGCCAGAAAGGCATCCAAGGTGCTTGGTTTGAGTTACGGTTCGGTGTATGACAGATTCATGTCATACAGAGCGGCAATAGTAAAACGCTGTGAAGAGGACTTTGAAAAACTGAGCGGCGAACTGGAACTGGACGAGAGTTACTTTGGCGGAAAGCGAAAGGGAAACCGGGGTCGAGGGGCGTTCAACAAGCAGGCGGTTTTCGGCGTGCTGGCGCGTGGTGGGAAGGCATACATTGTCCCGGTTCCTGACGTGAAACAAGAAACATTGATGGAAGAGGTCAGGGGCAGAACCTACAAGGGGTCGGTGTTCTACACCGACTGCTTCAAGAGTTATGCGGGCATAAGGTTTTATGGCAAGCATAGGAAAGTGAACAAGGAATATACGTTTGCCAAAGGCAAAAACCACATTAACGGGGTCGAAAGCCGGTGGGCTTTCGTTAAAGAGCGAATGTACAAAGTTCACGGAGTGAAAATCTACAACTACTATAGACCCTAGATTTGCCCTATTTTAACACTACACCAATTTTGTCCAGAATCTCTTCCTGTTCTTTTGTGATGTCAACGAGTGTTGTGGAGCCGTCCGGATACACAACCTCCTTTACATCATCCAGGAGAGCGAGGGTTTTCTCCAGGGAAACCATCTCTTCATTCGTCTTTTTTCCCTCCTCCAGTCTACTCCTTAGCAGTGCAAGAAGGAGATAACCGAGAACAGCGAGTGCTCCGTTCGCTTTTGTCGTGTCCTCGGTTGATGCATTAACCGGTGTTAGCCCACGCTGTTTCATGAGGCGAAATGTCTTATCAACGACGTCTTTTTCACGGTAGATCTGGAGGATCTCTTTAGTCGGCAGAGATGTTGTTGTGAACAGCACGGTTTTCCCCATCCGCCATGTTTGCTTCTGAACTGCGTCATGAAGCAGTTCATAGGAACTCTGCCATCCGCTATCTGTTTCTTTTGGAGTGCATCGGAAACATTCTTGGTGTGGTCGGCAGACCTCTATGAGTTCTTCAAGCACGTCTTCTTTCGAATCATGTGTGGTTGTTTTATGTCCCTTGAGGTACTGTTCTCGCTCATCAAGTGATGCATAGAAGTGTTCAAGTTCTCTCGCGTGTTTTGTCGGTGAGTGATAGGATATAAGTCGTTTACCGTCGATTTCGTGTTCCATTGCGAACAGCACTTCGTTATTGTATATCAGGTAATGCCGTGGGTGTTCGATGTCTTTGCTTTGATCAAGCACTTTTTTGTGGATGTTGAGCGTGGATGGCAGTGCACCGATGACCTTGCATTCAGCTGACTCCATTTCCACCATATTTTGTTTACTGTAGAATCCTCTATCGAGGACTGCAACAATGTCTTTTATTTTAGCGGATTTGAGTTCGCTGGCAAATCGTCTGATTGTGGAAACAGACACGATGTTGCCGGGGAGTATGCGGTGGTGGATGGGTAGTTTACGGTTTTTTGTTACCGCCAGCATGAGATTAATTTGTTTTTCATTGCCGTTGCGTTGGTATGCGTGACCGTATTTCGCTAATCCATTAACGGTTCCGTAGAATGTGAGGTCTGTGAGGTCATAGATTAATGTAGATAATTCCTCGGGGTGTGTTTTCCTCACCTGATCAAGTATGCCCTGCTCAATCATCCCGATGATATCTGGGTTCTCGCTAGACAATACTGCATAGATGTTGCGAACCTTTTTCGGAGTGAAACTGTCGGATGGCAACCCGGTATGCTCTGGCAGGGATGTTGAGCAGAACCACTGATTCATTCCCTCAATGCCGTCGTTACTTAAAACCTTGTTGATGGCTAATGCGATTATCTTCTTCCCTGTGTCTGCGATTCCCGTGCATCCTTCGACTGCTTCGTTGATGATACGTGGCAGTCCGAAATTGTCGGCGAGGCGGTATAATGCCATAGGACTGCCAAACGAAAGTATCTTTTTCACTCCCACTCGCCTGTGTTTCGGTGGCAAGAGGATTGTTTTTCCATCTCTCATAACCTCTTTACCCATGTATCTGGTTTTCTGTTTGACTTTACCAGTTCCTTTCTCACGGTAAGATCTCACACTGTAGACATAGACTTTGTCCTTATTCTTGATATAGCGTGTAAATGTCATGTAATGTTATTAACACTACAAGTATATAAATGGTTTGTTTCGCTTTTCGAAGTACCTCACGAATGAAAAACAAGAAGTAGTGTCAAATAAGGGCAAATTCAGGTTTTATACCATTCTTATCGAGTATTGCCACGAAATCCGCCACAAATTTTTCAAGTACGTTCTTATCCGATACTTCACGATTATTTGAGGGTGTCATGCTAACTCATCTATCTATTTGGATTCGATATAATCCCTGACTATCTTCCCTGTCCCCCCTGCATTGAACGCCTCGAAGAACCCCATCGCGGAATCGTAGCTTGCCTTGTATATCTTCTGTTTGTGCTTCTTGTCGATGTTTGCTATATCCTGCTTGAAGGGCTTTATCGCATTCTTTATGTTCTTGCCGATTATCTCCTTGTCCGAAATCTTCGGATTCTTCTTCCTTGCCGCTTCTGCGTAATTATCAAGCGCCCACTTTTCCATCCTTGACATCAGGCCCTTTGGGAAATTCTCAAGCGCTATGTTCTGCCAGTTCGTGCCGACGTTCCCCTTCAGGATTCCTGCGGTTATCAGCTTGTCCATGAACTCAAGCGGCGTGCCTGTGATGCCGTGCTGCGCTATCCTCACCCCGAACGGCCTTATCGCATCGTTTATGTCTTTCGTCCGTTTTATGTCTATGCCCACCTTTGCAATAACATTGCCGTTCTTGTCGTATATGTTGCCGTGTTCTGTCCCGTTATTCGTTGCCAGAAGGTCCGGGTAAACCCCGTTGTCGTTCAGCGCCTTTATGAACGTTACCGCCTCCTCGACGGTGGTTATCTCCTTCTGCCCCGTGTTCGGGTCGATGCGCCCGATTTCGCCGACCTCTACTTCAAGGCCGTACTCTTCGGGTACGAGGCGAGAAAGGCAGGTGGTTATCTCTATGTTGTCAGCAAGCGCATCGCGCACGCTGCATGCCTTCAAATCGAAGTTGTGCGAGGCGTCGATTGCGTATGAAGTAAACCCTGCCGCGATCTCTTTTTTGATCAGGTTCTCCGCAGATGCGATTGCTTCCGACGTGTTCTCCGAAACGGTTATGTGGTCGCCGTGGATGCAGTACGGCGTGTCAAAATCGACCTCCTTCGCAACCTGCTTTATGACCCTCACGAACTCGTCGGGCTGCTGGTCTGTGTAGCCGACTTCCGATTTCGCTATCTCAAAAAGCACCGCAGCGTCCATTTCCTTCGCCGCTTCCATTATACCCCTGATAGAGTGCTGGATGCGTATGTTTGCCGCCATCACGATGCCGTCGTGGTCTGCCAGTGCCTTAAAGATGTCCCTTCCTGATACCGGAGAATTGTAGTCCATTTTTCGGTGTTATAAACTACGAATCTGAAGTTATAAATGCCTGATCGACAACCTCGAATCAAGGTAATTCGGACGGTTCGTTCAGCAAGGCCGAATAATTAATAAACCTGTTGCACGAATACTTAACCCCAATCACAAAGGATTCAAAATGCCATACAGAGACGTTAAAGGAAATAGGGACCGCGGTCCGAGGGAATTTAAGACGCACCTTGCAGAAAGCGAGGGTGAAGTGATGACCGTTGCCACAAAGGATGTCGTGACGGTATCCCCCAATACCGCTGTAAAGAAGGTCGCACGGCTGATGGAGGAAAACGACTTCCGCAGGATCCCGGTGACCGATGCGGGAACCGGGCGCCTTGGGGGGATCGTATCTACCATGGACATACTCGATTTCTTCGGCGGCGGCCAGAAGTACAACATAATAACCGACGACTACGAGGGCAATATTGCCGCGGCCGTAAACTGCCCGGTGCGCAAGATAATGAACAAGAACCCCATGTCCGTCAGAAAAAGCGCGTCCATCGATGATGTGGTCCGGATAATTCTCGAAAAAAAGACCAGCTCGATTCCCGTAGTTGAAGACCAGAAGGTCATAGCGATAGTTACCGAACGGGACGTTTTGCCCTCCGCGGATAATTTCGGCATAAGCGTCAGGGAGGTAATGCAAAAAAAGTGCATCGCATCAAGCAAAGGGATGATGGTTTCCGACGTTTCCAAGATAATGGTGCGGAATCGCATGAGAAGGCTGCCAGTTATGCTTGAAAACTCGCTAATCGGAGTAGTCACCGTTTTTGACGTCCTTGAATTTATCGGTGAGGGGAAGTTCAAAAGCATAGATGCGGAAAAGGCGCTGTCGACGAGGGTCGATGAGATAATGGAGAAAAACGTCATGTCCGTTTCGCCGGATACCGACATAGCGGAGGTTTCAAGGCTCGTTACCAAGACAGGCATCGGCGGCTTCCCGGTCATCGAAAACGAGAGGCTTTTAGGCATAATAACGACAAGCGATATAATACGCGGGGTCCGGGAAAAATAGGCCCCGGCAGCACAAAATGGCTGCTGCGGAGAAGAAAAAACTTTTTGTATTGCAGGTCGGGTAAACATAAACCCTTAATTTATATTTGTCATTATCTATAATTATAAATAATGAAAATCGAGGGGAAAAACATACAGGTTTACATCGGCGAGGTCATCACCGAGGCGCAGAAGGGGTCGTTTGAAAAGGCCGCTGACGCATGGGGTGAGGAAATGGGCCCCACGCCGATGCCCCGGGTTACCGACCTAAGGCACTGGGACAGGAAATTGCTTAACAGGTACAAGCCGAAGTATCACGCATTCATAAAGCAGTGCCAGTTCTGCGCTTTCGGGCCCTGCGACCTTGACAAAGGCAGGAGGGGCGCGTGCGGCATCACATTGGAGCGGCAGATGGCCCGCGAGTCATTGTTCCTTGCGATTACGGGGTGT
>MCBF01000001.1:294188-301696 GCA_001742785.1 Candidatus Altarchaeales archaeon IMC4 | reverse complement strand
TCATATTTATTGCGTTGTCATAAGAGGTTAGTGTGACATAATAGGGAGGGGTACCGCCTGTTATGGAAAGGCTGAGACTAAGGGTTCCACCAGGACTAACTGTTGTGCCGATGGATATGGGGGTTATTGTCAGACCCTGCAATCTATTGGATTCATGTTTCCGTTGGCAAGCAGGTTGACGAACGAAACCGCCACCACCACGACGCAGAATCCTGCGAAGACCTGAACCATCCTTGCCTTTAGTTCGGTTCTTGTTTTTGGGTCGTCTGCCCCCATCATGCTCAAACCGATGTAGGTGAGCATAACGAGGGTAACCGCGGCAACGATTTCGACTGCGACCTTCAGAACGGTACAGATTGTGTAGCCCCAGCGCCCTATGTCTTCGTTGATGTCCCCGTATTGCGTGAGGTCCGGGAGGGACACACTGCTTGACTTCTTGGCACTGCTTGACTTCTTGGCGCAGTTCCCAGTACCTGAACGACACTCATAACCACTTGGGCATGAGCCACTATCACACCTACACATTCCTCCGTCACACCTATATCCACTAACGCACTGAGGGGCTAGAAGCGGAATACCGCAGGTTGCAGGATACTTTGGGATAAGTCCTGATGGAGCTGGATTAACTACACAATATCTGTTTACTACATCGCATGATCCGGTATTCGGACAGTAATCATCTCTATTTGTGCATATGTAGGTAGGGTAAAGCCCGCACTCGTGTGTGATTTGATTGCAGTAACTATATTGCGGGCCCCAGCCCATACAAGCTCCATTAGTAGTACAGGTTAAAGCCTTTGTGGGGGAGGCGCCGATTACGACGAATAATATTATAAAAAAACACAATTTCCTTTGCATGTTTAGAATATGGTACTCCCTCAATATATCTTATCGCAGGACACTTTTATAGATATATCTCAATATAATAATTGATTTTCAAATGTCAAAATTATTAACAATCTTGATAATTGGTATCAAAAGAGTCGAATATTTTGATATTTAAATATCAAAAATGGAGATAAAGCAGATAACCGAGCAGAACCCATGGTGGGGTAATAAGGAAAGAATCGCCGAGGACGAGAAGGTTATCGAGGGTTCATCGAAAAAGCACCCTGTGAAATATGATTTTCCCGAAGAGAACACACTAATTATCGGCCCGAGGCAGGTCGGAAAAACAACCTACCTGAAACTCTTCGTAAAACACCTGATCGAAAAGGGGATTGACCCCAAGAGGATACTCTATTTTTCCTGCGACATGATAAGGGATTTCGAAGAGATAAGCGAAATAGTCCGGTTCTCAGACCAGCAGATTGACGGCAGGAAATATATCCTCCTTGATGAGGTAACCTTCGTGGAAGGGTGGCAAAGAAGCATAAAGTACCTACTGGACTCGGCGCTTGGCAAGGACAAGGTACTCTATGTAACCGGTTCGTCGTCGATAGCCCTAAAAAAAGAAACATTTCCTGGAAGGGTTATCAAAACCAGAAACTTCCTACCCTTAACGTTCAAAGAGTTCTGCGCCGTGTTCGGCAGTGAAAGCCTCAGGACGGAACTGACTAAAGCGGATTTCTCGCCTGCTGGTATAAACCAAATCGCAAAAAAACTTACATTTCACTTTAGCGAGATAGAGCGGCACTTCAACAACTATCTCAAATGCGGTGGGTTTCCGAGGAGCATCTACGAGTTTGTCGAAAACGGGAAGATCAGAGACGAAACTTATGAGATATACTGGAAGTGGATCGTATCTGACATTGCAAAGGCGGGCAAGAGCGGGAGAACGACGGAGTCGGTACTACAAGGTGTTTTAAAGAACTACGGGACGCGATACTCGATGAATTCGATAGCAAAGGAGATGGAAATCGGCTCTCATGTAACTGTCAGGGACTATCTCGAGTTTCTGGAAGACCTTTTCGTTGCCAGAAACATATTCCCAAGAGAGCCCGGGCGGGAAACAGCATCATTTCGCAGGATGAGGAAAACCTATTTTATCGACCCCTTCCTTTATCATGTGTTCAAGAAACAATTAACAAAAACAGAAACTGATGAGAATGACATCCCCTGTTTAATCGAAGGTATAGTTGCGGAGAAACTTATCAGGGACCACGGGCAGGTATCGTATTACTGCCAGCATAAAGAAGTCGACTTTTACCTTGGAGATACGGGAATAGAACTCAAGTGGCAAAAAAATGTGAACAAAAGAGACTTCAAGGCGCAGTTTAAGAACAGGATACTGCTAAGCAGGACAGACTTCGAATTTTTTGAACAGGAAAACCTGCTTATTATCCCGACACCAGTATTCCTGCTAATCTAATATTGTTATTATTCAAAATGTTCGAGGAATTAGCAAAACGAGAGGGAATCGGCAAAGAAAAACTCAAGCGCGGGGTGAAGAACGGCTCGATCGTAATCGTCAAAAACTCCGCCCGCGACATAAAGCCGATCGCAATCGGTGCCGGGGTTTCCACGAAGATAAACGCGAATATCGGCGTCTCTTCGGTCGAGGGCACTACCGAAGGCGAAATCAAAAAGGCGCGTGCTGCCGAGGCCTGCGGCGCGGATACGATAATGGACCTGAGCACGGGCAAGGATGCGAAAGATGTCCGCAGGCAGATATTAAAGCACACGACAGTCCCCCTTGGAACGGTTCCGATATACGACGCATTCTGTGAAAAAAAGATCGACATGGACATTGAGTCGATCCTTAAGGTCATAGAAAAACAGTGCAGGGAAGGCGTGGATTTCATGACGATTCATTCGGGGATAACCCTCGATATAGTCAAGAATATTGATGATAGGATCATCCCGATAACAAGCCGCGGCGGGAGTTTCATCGCGGCGTGGATGGTCAAGAACAACGAGGAGAACCCGCTTTACACTGGCTTCGGGGAGATTCTTGAAATCCTGAGGGAATACGATGTAGTCGCAAGTTTGGGCGATGCCATGCGGCCGGCCGCCATTGCCGATGCGACCGACTGGGTGCAGATTCAGGAACTGATAAATCTGGGGCGGCTCACTAAGACCGCAAGGGCGGCAGGCGTCGGCGTCATAATCGAAGGACCTGGGCACGTCCCGCTTGACCAGATCGAGGCGAACGTGAAACTGGAAAAGAGGCTCTGCGACAATGCGCCGTTTTATGTCCTGGGGCCGCTTGTTACCGACATCGGCGCGGGGCACGACCACATAACGGGCGCTATCGGCGGGGCGGTTGCGGCGATGCACGGCGCGGACTTTTTGTGCTATGTTACGCCTTCCGAGCATTTGGGGCTTCCGACCATCGACGACGTGAAGCAGGGTATCATCGCATCTAAGATTGCGGCGCACGCGGCAGATGTGGTCAAACTGGGAAGAATAGAGAAGGATGATGAGATGTCAAAGGCCAGAAACAGGCTGGACTGGAACAAAATGTTTAGTTTGTGCATCGACAAGGACATAGGGGCTACACATGCGCACCTCAAAGGCCAGAAGGAGTGCACGATGTGCGGGCAGTACTGCGCCCTGAAGATTATGAAGGAGTACCTCGGGCAGTAGCTACTCTATTGCTATCTCGTAGTCCTGTATTACCGGGTTCGCCAGAAGTTTTTTGCACGCGCTTTCTATTTCCTTTTCCGCTGCGTCTTTTGATTTGGCGTTTATTTCGATCACATAACCCTTCGCGCTCCTGACCTTGCCCACACCGTAGCCAAGCAGGTCAAGCGCCTTCTTCACGGTTTCCCCCTCTGCGTCCATCACGCCGTCCTTCAGCGATATTTTTACGTTTGCCTTGAATTTTGCCATTCTCACAGCCTCTTTTTTGCGTATTCGACAACGCTTTCGAATAATATCCTTCCGTTGCCGATTCCGCCATTTCTTGTCCAGTCCGCATTCTGGATACCACCCATTACTCTTTCGGGGTGCGGCATCATCCCCATCACGTTTCCCTTGGGGTTAGAGATGCCTGCGATGTCGTAAAGCGAGCCGTTCGGGTTGTGCGGGAATTTCCCGTCCGCCGGTTCTCCGCCTTCGCGGCAGTACCTGAAAACTATCTGCTTGTTTTTTATCAGTTTCTTCAAATATTCGTCGTTGTTCTCGCCGAAGGTCAGCCTGCCTTCCGCATGCGCGACGGGTATCTGCAGGACGGCGCCTTTTTTGATTTTTCCCGTAAATGCGCATTCCCCCTCGCACCTAAGATAAACCGGGCGGCACTGGAATTTTCCGTTGAGGTTGTCCGTAAGGGCGGCCTCGGGAAACTCGCTTATCCCGTCGAATGCAGGCAGCATCCCCGCCTCGACAAGTATCTGGAAGCCGTTGCATATCCCCCCGACCGCCTTACCATCGTCTATGAAATCTGAAAGCCGTTTCAAAACTTTGCTTTTCATCCGTGCGGCAAATATTGCACCTGCCCTTACGTAATCCCCGCTCGACCAGCCGCCGGGAAGCATCAGTATGTGGTAGTCGGAGAGCGAGCGCGCCTTTTCTACAGGAGCGTCGCCTGTCAGCTGCTTAAGATTCACTATCTCGGCCGAAACCCCAAGCGAGCCGAACGCGGCCTTGGTCTCGTCCTCGCAGTTTGTCCCCTCAATCCTCAGAACGCACGCTTTTATCATCGTAATATATTTGAAAATTCAAAATATACGACACAAATAAGTGCGGAGCACTTCCTCGTGTTCGCATGGCGAACACGGGACATCGTTTCGGTAGCAACCGAAACGCTTGTGTTGTGCAGAAACTTTTCACATCCGCGTGAACCCTCAAGGTTCACGGGACACAAAATTTGCTTTGCAAATTTTAGGTGAGTTTCTTGCACAAAAATTTTGTGTCGCAAATTTTTTATTGTAGTTATCTATTTGTATGACTAATTATTATTAATTGAGGTATACAAGAACATGACAAGGATTATCCGCTTTGAAAGCTACAGGAAGGTCCAGTTCGGCCGACTTGAGAAGGATTATATTGTGGGTGAAGACAGGATCAAATACATCATCGGGGAGGTCAATATCCTGCCGCCGGTTTCCCCGTCCAAGATAATCTGCATCGGATTCAACTACGCAAAACACAGGGACGATGCAAAAAAGATTGCGACAAAGACCCCTACTCTTACCCTGAAATCCCCCAACTCCATAATAATGGACGGTGCCACGATAGAACTTCCCCCCGATTCAAAACACGTCGAGCACGAAGCGGAACTTGGGGTAGTCGTCGGCAAGGCAGGCTACAATATCGAAAACCCCGCCGAACACATAGCGGGCTACCTGCCTGTAAACGACGTAACCGCGCGCGATATCGAGATGGAGATGGTTCAGTGGTCTGCGTCCAAGTCGTTCCCGACGTTCTGCCCTGTCGGGGGTTTCATCGAGACGGATGCCGACCCGAAAAACCTCAATATAGAATGCAGGGTGAACGGCAAACTGAGACAGCAGGCAAACACGTCCGAGATGATATACGACGCCTTTGAGTGCGTGCGGTTTGCAAGTAGTTTCATGAAGCTCGAGGTAGGGGATTTGATATGCACAGGGACGCCTGCGGGTGTCGGTAAACTGAAGAATGGGGACGTCGTTGAAGTCAACATATTCGGTGTCGGGAGCCTGAAGAATCAGGTTAAGAAATAGTAGAATCTAATAAGCCCTCTTTGGAACTATTTTTAGTTTTACCTCCCTCTTATGTTCCCTGAATGTTATCTCAAATTTGTCAAAAAACCCATTACGACCTATCAAGAACATGGGGTCGAATTTATCCTCTACTGGAACCCTGACCGGAACCACCGGGAGAATAATCCTTGGGCGGGCTTTAGGTACTATGATCGTCATGTGAGACAATACTGTTTCGAACGTACCCATAACACCCTTCGATTCTTCCGGCTCGGCAGACAGGTTAAGATTCAGGTATTCCGCAAACGCTCTTGGGATAAACGATGTATCGGCGCCGGAATCAAGTAAACACGCAACTTTTTTAGACTTGTCCTCATTGCACAGAACTACCTCGATATATGGTCTGTAAACTCTCTTTGGCCCTTTTTTATATCTGACTGTTAGTGCCATTACAATACCTATAGGATTAGGGTTCTCTCGTCAGTAACCTTGGCCAAGAGCGCATCCTTATTATTGGGATACTTTTCATCGCTCGCCTTAAGAATATTCTTCAGATTTTTATCGTGAAGCACGACCCTGTCGTTCAATACCAGAACCCATTCATCGGTGTATCTGTCAAGTGTGTGGTTCGTAAAATAATTAAATTCGCTGCTTGTCATGGTATCACCCCCCCATGATATATTATCTCTTTCAATATATATAACAGCAAAAAATCCTGAACAATGAAAGAGGCAATGTTCTACGAAAAAAAGGGCGAAAACGTAAAGTGCGGCTTGTGCCGCCATCAATGCCTGATTGCAAACGGAAAGCGCGGCATCTGCGGCATCAGGCAGAATACGAACGGAAAACTTCAGACATTGGTTTACGGCAAAACCATCGCTGCGCACGTCGACCCTATCGAGAAAAAGCCGTTCTTCCATTTTTTGCCGGGGACTTCCTCGTTTTCAATCGCTACCGCAGGCTGCAACCTCCGCTGCCAGCACTGCCAGAACTGGGAAATAAGCCAGGGCGCCGGGAAGCTGGAGGGTATCCCAGGTGATGGGATGCCTCCCGAAGAAGTGGTGCGTCTGGCGAAACAATACGATTGCAAAAGCATTTCTTATACGTACACCGAGCCGACTGTATTTTTCGAGTACGCCTATGACACGGCGCAACTTGCGAAAAGAGAGGGGCTTTGCAATACGTTCGTAACCAACGGCTACATGTCAAAAGAAGCATTGGAAACTATCGCCCCGTATCTTGACGCCGCTAATGTTGACATCAAGGGGTTCACGGAAAAATTCTACCGCGAGGTGTGCGGCGCGCGCCTTGCGCCTGTTCTTGAAAACGTCAAAAGGATGAAGGAACTCGGCATCTGGGTCGAGATAACAACGCTGGTAATCCCTACCCTGAACGATTCGAAAAAGGGTTTGAAGGGCATTGCGCAGTTCATAGCCGATGTTGACCCTCACATACCTTGGCACGTTTCTGCCTTCCACCCGGATTACAAGCTGGTGAGCCTGCCGTCAACACCCCGGAAAACGATAGAGAAGGCCGTGGACATCGGCTACGGCGCCGGGCTGAAATACGTTTACGGAGGAAACATCCCCGGCGTCGGCGAAAATACGTATTGCTATAAGTGCAAAACGCCGTTAATAACAAGATACGTATTCAACGTAATGGAAAACAACGTGAGGGATTCGAAGTGCCCGAAATGCGGCGCTGAAATCCATGGGGTTGGCCTGTAATAATATGATAAAAAAGGATGATTTGCTGGGGCTTGTTGTGGAGGTCGGAGAAATCCCTCTTGAATCTGCCGCAAGGAAACTTGGCGCTGATGAAAAACAGGTGCTGGATATTGCATACGAACTCGAAAAAGAGGGCTGGATCGAGAAGGTAGACCGGGGGCTGAATAACCCCAAGCTCATACCAAAAAAAGAGGCATTCAAAAGGATGCATGTGATA
>MCBF01000001.1:281453-294088 GCA_001742785.1 Candidatus Altarchaeales archaeon IMC4 | reverse complement strand
CTATAAGGCTGGTGTAGAGTTGGATTTTGTTTTTGAGGACACATTACTTGAATGCAAATATGGCGGAGAATTAACAAAAAAACAGGAAGAATTATTGAACAAATCCAAAATGAAAAAGATAATTGCGGGGGGGTGTGAGTTTTTCATGGATTAGTTGCCCCGATTATCCGGCTTCTGCCTTGACTGCCGTCTCGGCCGCTTCAAGAACGATAACCTTCCCTCCGGCCCCCTCTATCTTCTCCTTCGCCCTGTCCGTGCACTTGTCAACGATTATCTCGACCGCCCTTGTTATCCTGCCGGACCCCAGGAGTTTGTCAATGCCCGCGTTACCTCTAAAATCGTCCATTCGCTTGTAGAGGCATTAATCTCCAAGCCCCTGATTTTTTGATAAAGCCATAACGCCTCATCCTCAAACGCCTCGCCTTTTTTGAACCACTTGACAACGACACTCGCATCCAGAGTTATCATAATCTTTCATCCTCTTCTTCGTGGGACTCTACAACCGCTTCGGTTAAACTTGGTAGGCCTTCTGTCCCCTCCCTAATCCTCTCAATTTTCCAATCTACCATACTCAACTTGTGTTTTTTAATGAAAAAACGAATCGCATCGTTTATGGCATCGGATTTACTTCTGTAATGTTCCTTATCTACAACATAGTCAAGTTCGTCCATCAAAATAGGCGATGTTTTTATAATCATGCTCTCCATTTTTTTTAAGATTTATGGTGTTTAAGATTAAAAACCACCCCAAAACAACCGGCGGTATAAACCTGTTCGCATATAGATTATATACAATTGCGGATTATATACCACAATTTGCCGAACCCAGCCCGCTTATCCTGCTTCCGCATCAACCGATTCGTCAGCCGCTTCCATGACGATAACCTTCCCGCCTGCCCCTTCGACCTTCTTCCTTGCGGATTCGCTGCACTTTTCGACCGTTATAGAAGTTCGTATCTTAAACATTTCGTCTTTAGTTTAAGATGCCAAATTAAACATTTGAGGGGTTTGAATAATTCCTCAAATAATTGGATTAATCGAATGCTTATCTAGATTATGCCTTGGTCTCCTTGACCTCTGTCTCGGCCGCTTCAAGAACGATAACCTTCCCTCCGGCCCCCTCTATCTTCTCCTTCGCCCGGTCCGTGCACTTGTCAACGGTTATCTCGACCGCCCTTGTTATCCTGCCTGAGCCTAAAAGTTTGTCGATGCCCATCTCGGCGAGGTTCAGCGAATACTTTTTCTTGTCGGATTTTGCGGTGCCTTTTGAAACCCAGCCGTCTATGCGCTCCTCGATGTCCGCGACGTTTATCGTCTCGTCATCGTATATCATGGAATCGGGCCTTTTGAACCCAGTGCCGCCGTAATGGTCGGGCATGAACTTGGATGTATGGTGCCACTTCTGCTTCTTTCCGCCGCCCATGCCGACACCGCCGCGGCTTCCCGAGCCCCTATGCTTCTGCGTATTGCCCCACCCGCATGAGCGTGTGCCGCGCTTCTTTCTGGTTTTTCTGTCGCCGTGTGCCATTTTTTTGGTTTGATGTCCCTCGTTCTGGGTCGTCAGTAAGAAATAATTATTATGCGGCACTTATTAAAAAGCCACTACTTCTGCGGCCTGCCAATCCTCTTGAACAGCCCGACCAGCGTGAACGCCTCCCTGCCCGAGATGAACGCCCTGCCGATAATCTGCCTGAATGTCTTTTTCGCCAGCCTGCCCTCGAACTCCTGGCCGTAGGTCTTGTCAACCAGTTCGTCGATGTTTTTCAGAAGGACGTCTTTTTCGATTTTGTTTGCCTTCCTGCATTTCCTCATGGAGCGCAGCCGTTTTGAGTTTTCCGGTTTTGAAAGTTCGTACAGGAGAATGGCGACCGATTGCGAGAGATTCAGTGTCGGGTATTGCGAGTCCGCGGGTATGGAAACCAGAAGGTCGCATGCCGCAATCTCTTCGTTATACAGGCCGTAGTCCTCGCGGCCGAATATCAGGGCAACGTCGCCGTCCAAGGCTGCGGCGTTTTTCAGGTCATCCGGCAGAACCGGTGTCCTCAGGGAGTTTTTGTCGCTGGCAACCTGCGCGGTGGTTGCGACCAGAAAGTCAAACCGAATTTTGAGCTGTGAAAAATCTTTCAGGATGACAGCCCCTTTCAGGAGTTCCTGAGCGTGCGCTGCATACGCCCGCGCCTCGCTTTCGACCTCAGGGGGGTTTATCATCACGAGATTCCTGAAGCCGAAATTCTTCATGACCCTCGCGACGGAGCCTATGTTTCCCTGGTACCTTGGTTCCACCAGAACGACGGAGAATGTTGCCATGTTCACACCATGAGAGGTTCATACATCATATAACCCATTGCGCAAATACGTGGTGATCTCGCCGATAAACCCTCTTGCGTTTGTCAATGACTCTTTAGCGGTATCTCCATTGATTACCGACCGAAACGAATAGTCCCCCGCCTGTCTTTTCTCAAAAGCATCATAGAGCCACCTATTCATTTCTTTTGGAAAAATTCCTGTTTTAACGAAGTGCTGACCGAATGCGGAAATGACACCTCTATGGGAAGAAAATTTCAATTCCTTTGTCAACAGCAAGGCCTCTGCTGCAAAAAACATGGCATAATACGCCCTTGAAATCGAAGAATCGAAGTCGCCGCTATTCAAAAGCAATTCGGCAGATTCTACATATTTGTTGGCCCTCTTGATAAGTTCCTTTACTTCGTTCATATTGCCACCCCCTCTTCCCGTAGGCTTTTATAAAGCGGCCATGCCGAGTTGTCAATGTCATCCGAAGAAACCGGAAGAATTGATATGAGCTCATCGTGCTCCAACCCAGTGTCGCTGATAAACCCGATAATCCTATCTATCTCTCTCGAAGTGTTTACATCCCCCTTAAGAATTATGGCTATGTCAATATCTGAGCCGGATGTGGCATTGTTCTTGGCAAACGAACCAAAAAGAACAACGGACTCTAATCTACCACCGTATGTATCCACCATGTGCTGTTTTATTTTCGGGAGGAGGTATTCTATCTCTTTGATACCCCTCTTACTTGTTTTTAGTCTCATTGTTTTTTAAGTATTGGGAATACTCTATTTATTATTTCAAAATGTATAATTTATATGAGATTTTGTTTTAACGCTCTTTTTGTTCTGGGGGTTTTGCTTTCTATGAGTATTTCGTGTTCTGCAGTGGACTGGAGTTCCGACTGCGACCAAATTGATGATTCGATAGATAAGTGCATCTGCAGTTTTTCATGCTCGGATTGCCCGCCATATACGGATGTAGTTGGTATCGGTGACCTTGATTATCCGGATAAGACAGGGTGTATAAAAGACACTAAAAACTGTAAATACGGCGGTCAGTGGCAAAGCGATTGGTGCGCCAGCAAATACTGCGATAAGGTAGAAGGCAGTGCTACAACAGACAAGTGCCGATATGAGAACATGGCGCCTGAAATGATAGCGATTGCCTATCACCCTATCAGTTGTGGCAATGCTGGACTCGCATCAGAACAGCTTAAGGCGTGCAGTATTTCCCATTTCTGGGTGTCTGCGAAGGATGATGAACGATACGGGAGTGATACTGACAATAAGATAAGGTTTATAATAAATTGGGGCGACGGCCAATCTGAAACGACGGAGTACGGTGGCTTTTCTTCTGGCAATAACGGCCATAACGCGATTTATAGTAGATGTCTTGAGCACGTATATTGCGAGCCCAAAAATTATATTGTGCAGGTGTGGGCGGAAGATTCAGGCGGTATAAGAAGCAGCAAAGCAAATGAAGTAAGGCCTATTGTGGGCGTTGGGGAAAACGTGCTTGCGGTAGATGACTTAGCATTTAGCATTTGTCCTAGATCAGAGGGGTCGCCGGAACAAGAGGATTACTATACGTCCGATATGGATTCTATCACAGTTGCCCCTAACCTTCCCGTTGAATTTACAATAGATTTCGGTTTTTCGAGTGTTGATGGCCAATATGATCCGTATGACTATTGGATTAATTGGGGAGATACCCCATGGAATGACGCAAACCCAACATGGCAGAACTCCGGGACTGTTAGTGGACCAATTAAAATAATCCATACCTATTCATCAGCGAATAAGGAGTATCACCCAAAAATAAAAATTAAATATATTCTTAGGGGTTGTAATAATGCTGACGATGATGGCAATATCTGCTGTTCCCCTATATTCCAAAATTTCATCATCAAAACAAACAACAATATTAAGCCCCCCCAAATAGAAAGTTTTTTACCCTGCGAGGCTAAGATAAAGACACTGACAAACTTTAAGGTACAGGTATCGGATGCCGAATCAAGCAATCTCAGATACTCGATTGATTTTTCAGATGGGAACACGTGCGACATTACAAATGCTAAAACTAATACCGTTTCCTGTTCGTTCAACAACTACAACAGTCCACCCGCCGGTCCGATAAGTGCAACCGTCCGCGTGGCAGATGAGGGCGGCGTGTGCGGCAAATCCCGCTCTGCAGAGGGGACATTTCAGATAACCCTGATTGGCACAAACGATTTCCCAAATGAGCCGCCAGAGATAACTGAGATAACCCCTGCGTCGGACAAAAAACTAAATCCCGGGGCTGTGGAGTTTACGATAAATGTGAGGGATAAAAAACGATTAGATGGGGCGACCAGCAGTACGTCTGATGATATATATGATTCATTTCAGTGTACGTATACCTGCCAGGATGGGTCGGGTGGGGGGTCTTGTGCTCTCAAAGGTAATCCGATAGACGCAAACAATTACAGGAGTACCACCTATACAGCAGTCTGCACGTATAACAACCCCGGCATGCATAGTATCGTTGTTTCCGTAGCTGAAACGAGCGGATCCACGTTTTGTCGGCTTTCTGATACAAAAGAGCATTTTGTAACCGTAAAGGCAAAACCCGAAATCATCGGTGGAAATAGGTGTGTAAGCCCCAATGTTATAGGCAGGGAAACCATTGAAGGGGATGCTCCTACAGGTGTGGATTTCACGGTAAATGCCCGCGACCCGGATGGCAAACCTGAAGATTTGAGGTATTACATTGACTGCAAACCATCCTCTTCTTCAGGGTGGACGATAAGCAGACAATCGTCACCGATACTTTATTGTAGCGCTGTCCAGCTGGGGCTCATCAATCTACCGCCATCAACAGCGAGCTTTACTGTAAAAATAAAGGTGTGCGATATAGACGGTGTATGCGAGGAAAAACAATGCGACGTGTCAGTTGCGCCAGATGGCACGGAGGTTTGCTATAAAAAGGGGAATAGGCAATGCTGCGATAAATGCGCAAGCGATGCAGCAGCAACCAGTTTTGATAGATTCTGCAAGGATTATTATGACCTGGGTGGCGATGTCTGTTGTACGTCTTGCGCTGATGCTTGTTCCCAAAAAGGTAAATGCGTCAGTCCTCAACCAAAATACTGCGATGTACATGGAAGAATAGTGGATGACTCCGGGATGTGCGGGTGCCCAAGCGGCTACGAACCTGCTCCTGATGGCAAAACCTGCGTACTCCTGCCAATCTGCAGAGAACCTGCATGCTTCGCCAAGAACAACAATAGGTGCATGTGTGGGAATACGATAGCGCCTGCCGGCCGCTGGTGCTGCGCCGACGGCAATAGCAATAATGTTTTCAGTTCAAAGGATATGTGCACAAAATTTGGTGCGGACAATAATCATCCTTCGTGTGCGGCTGGGACTGAGGGTTGTTCTAAAACATGCTGCGCATCAGATTATAAGTGCAACACGGATCCGATAAGCGATTATTGCGGAATTGGTAAGGAGTGCTGTTCAGGTTCATGTGTTATGTGCGCTCCAGTGCTGATAGACTGCTACGCAACCTGCCAGTGCAGGGCTTCACTTGGCGGGTGCACGTGCGGTCAAAATTGCAGATATGCAAACAGTCAGGTTTCCATAAATAAAAACTGCGGCGGGCTGTGTGTAAAGAGCCTTGGACTAAGTGAAACGTGCAACTGCATGAGCGGGTGCAATTGTCCGGCTAACAGTTATCAGGAAGGCGAATCGGTAGGCCCCGACAAAAACTGCGGCGGCGAGTGCCACAAAACCACACAGGGCCCATTTAACCAGTGCAACTGCAAAAGGGGATGTACGTGCCCACTGGGAACCGATAAGGAGAATCAACAGATAAATGCCGGCGAGGTCTGCGGCTACAAAACCGTTGACCCGGCAGGGTGCAAAGAGGCGTGCATCTCAGGAAGAAACTGCAGAACCGACCGGTCGTGCATAAACAAATGCGAAGCCGAGTGCAACGTTGCCAGCACGATTTCCTACGTAATCAAAATACTCTACGCCGTCGCCGCAGGGATTGCCGCGCTGATGATAACCTTCCACGGATTCAGGTGGCTGACGGCCGACAGCCCGGAGGCGAGAGCTGATGCGAAACGGGGGATTGCCTTTGTGATTTTAGGCTTGATCGTCATAGCGATTGCCTTCACACTTGTAGAGGTTCTTTACGAAACCATCTGCAACCGCGTTTTTGGCGCGGGAAGCTGTGGGGGGTTGATTTAGCGAGGGTGTGGTTTCTGCTACGGTTAGGCGGGCAGAACTTACAATTGAGGGGCTCTTAAAGTTGCTGAAATGAACCCAATCGGAACAGAAGATTTTTTTAAAATTGAAAAATGTAAATTTCAAAGTGCAAAATTGTTGTCAATCATCTGCGCCTCTGCGGTGAAGACAAGAAATTTCCGAAGGAAATTTGTGTCGAGTATAAGTATACGAAGTATACTTTATACAACGACAAGAAGACTTGAAGACAACAGGACACGAAGACTTGAAAACCGATAATTTTTAAGCCCGAAATCCAACAGTTATAACAAGATGGACATCGAAACCCTGAAGAAAAAGTATCACGGCGAATGGATTGCCGCGAAGGTTCTGAAGGAGAACGAAAATAGAGAAGTCACAGAAGCGGAACTGATAACCCATAACAAAGACAGGAGAGACCTTCACAGAGAGTTAAGGGAAAAACACGTAAAGGATGCATACGTAACATACGCAGGCCCGGTTATTAAACCTGGATATTCCGCAATGTTCAATGAAATTCCCAATTGACGTTCCTGTAGTGTTGAGGGTAAAACTCACGGGCCCAAAAGGTTCGAGAGAATGTGATATGCTCTTGGATACAGGTGCCATGTACACTGCTGTTTCTTGGGACATCATGAAGGATATTGGCTAAGACCTTGCAGTAACAGAAAAGAGGGCGAGTGTCGTTACTGCAAACGGGCCGATAGATGTGCCGTTAATTGCAGTGCAGTCAATGTCTATCGGCAATCTTAAAGTCAAGAAAAATTAATCGCAGATTAATTTTTGTGTCGAGTATAAAGTTATACTTTATACTACGACAAGAATGTAGACGTAATCTGCCACGATATACTCGAGGTTGTAGAAATTGAGGGTCTTTTGGGCCTTAGTTTCCTCAGGCATTTTAATGTAAATCTCAAATTTAAAGAAGGCGTTCTTGAGGCCGAGTGAAGTAACAAATCCCAACCATTCTGCCGACATGTTCCTGATTATTCCTATGGCCTGAAAACCGAGGACATTTTCTAAAATTTCAAAGTGCAAAATTGTTGTCAATCATCTGCGCCTCTGCGGTGAAGACAAGAAATTTCCGAAGGAAATTTGTGTCGAGTATAAAGTTATACTTTATACTACGACAAGAAGACTTGAAGACCCGACACGCGTTTGCGACGGGTCGCAAACGGTGTCCGATGAATCTATTTGATTCACGCGGAAGACTTGAAAACCGATAATTTTTAAGCCCTGAATCTGAGTTATGATTAGAAGATGGAAACAATCCTACGCCACAAACATGAAAACCCCATGCTGGGCATGATAAATGATTTCGAGGAGTTCATAACAAAGGCAAACACGAGAATGAAAGACCTTGAGAAGTTGAAGGACGAACTGCTCATCTACAATGACCCTGCGTTCATGGCGAGTCTCGAGCGCGCCGATGAGGACATAAAAGCAGGCAGGGTAACCCGCTGCAATACTGCAGGGGAAAGGCGTGAACTTTTCATGTCCCTGTAAAATGCATTATGTCGAGGACTATGCGGATGAGTTTCTAGAAAATGTAAAGCGGCTGAAAAGAGAAGACATATCCCTTCTTGCGCGGCTTGAAAAGAAAATCGACGAAATACTCAAAAACCCGGAACATTACAAACCGCTTCGTGGAAAACACAAAAACAAACGGCGCGCGCATGTCGGCTCTTTTGTAATCTCCTTTAGAATAGCCGGAAACGTTGTTACGTTCTGTTCTTTTAAACATCATGATGATGCGTGCCAGTAGTTAACAGATGATTATGAACCCAATCGGGATAATCGCAGGAAGCGGGATTCGCGAATTTCTTGACAACGCTGAACGGAAAAAAATAAAGACAGATTACGGCACGGTCGAGGCCGATTTCGGGAAACTCGCAGGTTGCGATGTCGTGTTCCTCAACCGCCACGGCAGCAAGGAAAGATTTCCATCGAAATTACATCCGCGTGAATCCGCAGATCATGCAAATCGAAGATTTGCAGGACACCGTTTCCAATTACTCGGAAACGCGTGTTCACATGACAAGCGTTTGCCAAAGGCAAACGATGTCCCGAAACTGCAATGCAGTTTCGAGGACACCGTTTGCGACTTTGTCGCAAACGCGTGTAGTAATTTCGGGATACCAAATTTGCATGGCAAATTTGCTTGTGCGCCGCACAAAATAAATTTTCAGGCAAACATCGCCGCCCTGAAGAAGTGCCGCGTCGGCAGGATTATCGGGATAAGCTCGGTCGGGATAATCAACATGTCCATGGAGAAGATAATTGTCGTGAATGACTTTTTTGACCACACGAAAGAGACCCGCACGTTCTACGACAAGCCGGTGCATGTGGATATGTCAAAGCCGTACTGCCCCGAACTTAACGGATTGATACTGAAATCCTGCAGGAAACTCGGCGTAAAGGCGTCCGAGGGAGCGTATGTGTGCGTTTCCGGCCCGCGCCTTGAAACGCCGAAGGAAATTGAAATATTCGGAAAACTCGGGTGTGATGTTGTCGGCATGACCTCAGTCCCCGAAGCGATCCTGGCACGGGAGCTTGAGATGTGCTACTCGACGATCGCGATCGGCACGAACTACGCGGCAGGGCTTCAGGAAAAACTGGCGGCCGATGAGATAATCGCGGGCGTCGAAAAATATGTCGGGGGCGTGAAGGCAATACTTCGGGACGCGCTTCCGGAGATACCTGAAAAGAGAGGTTGTGTCTGCTCAAGAGCGCTTTCCGGTGCGAAACTGTGATTTTTCTTTTAACCTTCGCAATGATTAAACGAGTTGAAAATAGTCTGCTTCGACCTTGAGGGGCCGCTTTCCCCGCAGGACAACGCTTATGACGTGATGGGCATCCTCGTTGAAAACGGCCACCGGATATTCGAGGTCCTGAGCCGCTACGACGATGTCCTGACGCTTGAGGGCAGAAAGGGCTACGAGCCCGGCGACACCCTGTCCTTGATAATACCCCTCCTTCTTTATCACGGGATAACCGAGGCCGACATAAAAAAGGTGTCGCAAAAGGCGATGATTGTCGAGGGGGTAAAGGAAACGATTGCCGGGCTGAAAAAAGCGGGCTTCGATGTTTTCATCATTTCGACTTCATACCAGCCGCACGCGTATAATGTCGGGTCGCATGTCGGGGTTGGCCTCGACCACATCTACTGCACGAAACTGCCGCTTGACGAATACATCGAAAGGTTCAAGGATTCCGATTTTTCGCT
Organism: Candidatus Altarchaeales archaeon IMC4; assembly: GCA_001742785.1. Classification (GTDB taxonomy): domain Archaea; phylum Altiarchaeota; class Altiarchaeia; order IMC4; family IMC4; genus IMC4. The sequence goes on along the minus strand of MCBF01000001.1, from coordinate 284,318 downwards.
CATCAAGGACGTGGAAAAGAAGATACTTTCGGTGGAGGATGAGGAGCAAATCCACTCGATTCTGGATAACTTTTACTGGCACGAACTGCCAGAAGGCGAATTTTCGGTTATAAGGGATGTGAAGGTAACCGGCGGGCAGCGGAAGGTCGATGCGATGAAGGATGCCGCAAAACGCGCTGGGGCGAATCTAAGCGATGTGATTGCGGTCGGGGACAGCATAACTGACTTCAAGATGCTCCGGGAGGTTCGCCGCGGCGGTGGGGTTGCGGTGGCGTTCAACGGCAACGAGTATTCCGTGCCTTACGCGAATATCGGTTTGTCTTCTTCAGACATGAGGCCGCTTTTGCAGATTGCCGAAGCGTTTTCACAGGGGGGCAAAAAAGAGGCGATGGAGCGGGCGGAATACCTGGAAAAGAATCCTGATAAGATAAATATCAAATGCGGTTTCGCTCCAAGGATCCAGTGCCTTATGGATGCCGATAAGGAAGCAATCAGGCATATAATCTGCACGCACAAAAAGGCGCGTGCATTCGTCAGGGGCGCGGCTGCGAAGTTAGGATGAACAAGATAATCATAATAACCCTGGTTATGATACCCCTTACGTTTTTTATGGGGGTATTGTACACTTCACAGGAAGAGGAGTTGCTTTCCGGAGGGACTGTAGCCGCGTTAACCGCCCTCTCTGGAAGAATAGTTGGAACTACTGGCGGCAGAATATTTGGCGGAATAGGCGTACGAACGGCTCAGCACCTTGGAGCCCGCACGTTTGCCAGAGTAATTCCTAGATTGCTTCCCCGAATAAAGGCGCGCGCCGCTCCTCGGATAGGGATTCGCTTGGTTGTCTGGTTATTTCAAATACCCCTTATACAGCAATTAGTTAGTAGAGCCGTTATCTACATAATGGTGTTTGTATCCGATATTCTGGTGAAAATTCACCTTATGCCTAAGGGAAGAATACCCGCGCCATGGGATGATATCAAGGATGTGGCAAGAGGCTTTTTTAAGCCAATGGGAGCGTCTGGAAAGTTAATTCGGATTCCTGCTAAAATCCAGTTGATATTTTCCGGCATGGTGCTTTGTTTAGTGTCGGTCCTGCTTTTTAAGCACGAGGGTATTCCAACGCCATTATTTGCGTTTCTCTCGTTTATTGTTGCCCTGATTGTTATCTTGGTACACAACCTGTCACAAACCCTGATTGCACGCAGGTATAACAAAAAACTGGAGTTTGAGCCTTGGGTGCTGGGTTTGGGCTTAGTCATTGGCGTTGCAATTTTACTGCAGGATGTATTCGCCTCGGTTATGGGGATAAAAACAAAAGATATTGAAAAGGATAAATTAGTGGGGATAGCACTGGCCGGGCCTTATGCCAACCTATTAGTCTTCTCGGTGACCACCGCCGTTCTCTATTTTATACCGGTCGGGGAAACCATGCGGATTATGATGCATATCCTCGCAGTATTAAATGTTGCTTATGCCCTGGATAATCTGTTTCCAATGGAGCCTGTTGACGGATACCACATATTCCGATACAGCAAGAAATTGTGGGCGTTCATTACACTGCCCCTTTGGATTATCGGATTCGGGATGATTGTGTAATTTTAACCGACCATCAGTATTAATCATGAAATGCAAATGCGGAAAACCTGCCCCCGTTGAGCTGGAATATCGCGGCGAATCCATGTGTGCAATGTGCTTTAATGAAATGTTCGAAAAACGCGTCCGCAAAACCATCAGAACCAACCGGCTTCTGAGGCACGACGACAGGATAGCAGTCGCCGTCTCCGGCGGCAAGAAATCTGCGGTTTTGCTTTACCTTCTGAAAAATGTGAACCTCATGTTCCCGATGCAGGGGCTTTTTGCGATAACTGTTTATGAGGGGGATATGGAGGGTTTGAAGTATGCGAAGAATCTCTGCAGGAAACTTGATGTGAAGCATTATGTGATTCCGGGTTCGGCAGGCGGTGTGTCCGAAACCCTCGACACCGAATCAGAAAAACTGAATGCCACCAAAATTGCGGTCGGGCACGACCTCGACGAGGGAGTGGTTTCTGCCATCGGGAGATTGGTGTCCGTTGGTATGAAGCCTGCAATCCGGACCAGCCCCCCTATAATAATAAATCCGCTGCGGGACTGCTCGGATGAGGAGGTGCTGCGTTTTGCCATGATAAATGAGATAGTATTTGCCAAGTCCGCCCTGAAGGATTCGCTGCACGCGGCGATAAAAAATCTGATAAACGAAATCGAGCAAAGGCATCATGGGGCGAAGTTCCAGATGAGCAAGTCTGCGGGGGAATTAAAAAATCTTTTAAATCAGACATTTCAAGATAGTTTCGGATAATATTTAAATATGTCTGACAATATATTTACGTGGTTAGAATGGAATTAATCGTGAATGCTGAATTAAAGGATCGTGGGCAGATGACGATACCGTCCGGGGTCAGGTCTTTGATGAACCTGCACAAAGGCGATGAGATGATCATTATTGCTATGGAAAACGAGATGATTATAAAACCAAAGATGGCTGAGCCGCTAACAATGGCAGGGTTTCTCGGCAGCGACGATGAAACAGTTGATGTCAAGGGTTTAATCGCAAAATATGAAAGATGAAAGTATATCTGGATACGAATGCGTTTTATTTTCTCTTTTTTGAGCACAGGGATTATTCTGAGGGGGTAAAAAAAGTATTTGAAAAGATACATTCCGGCGAACATTCGGGTGTCACAAGTTGCATGACTTTGGACGAACTTGCTTATGTTACGCTGATGCGGCTGATAGAGAAAAGATACAAAAAGCACCCGGCAGATATAATACGGCAGTCTAAAGCCGTACTGCTTGAGTTTACACCAGACATTGACAGGATTTTTA
>MCBF01000001.1:265215-281353 GCA_001742785.1 Candidatus Altarchaeales archaeon IMC4 | reverse complement strand
ATTGCTCTGTATATAGCAGTTTATATTGTGGTGGTTATCGCAATGTTTACACTTATTGGAATTATATTCATGGGCATAATTCTATTTTATTATATATTAGTTGAGATGCGAATGTTTGCACAAATTTACAAGGAATCTAAAATGAAATTGGGGGGATGAGAGCGATCTTGACAAATAAATCGAAGAGATAGATATATATGCCTTCGCATTACATCACATAACACAGAATATACGCTGTGGCTACGCCTTGCACTTCGTGAAATTTTGCATCCTTCGTCAGCAAAACTTCGTATATTCTGATTCCGTTATACGACATATTACTCGGCGAAGATACAATAATAAAATGATAGAAATTAAAATTCATCATGAAACCTGGCTCAAAAGACAGGAAATATAAAATCCTCATAACAGGCATGGAACTTGAAGAACTCCAGAAACAAACATGTCACATGGCTGAAGCGTTTGGTCTTGACCGCAGGATTGAGAATTATCGAGGCAAACGACCGATAGGTTTTTACCGTTGGGACATTGATTGCCTGGTTGATGTGGTTTCGTATGTTCTTGATGATTCGGAAGAATACCCTGATAAAAAGTCAAAAGAGTACCTCGCAATGAAAAATCTTTACGAAAAATTTAAAAAATTAGAGAAGGAAGCATATTCGGAATGAAAATGAAAGAACCAAAAATGTTGCATTAACTGCATAAGATAAGAGAGAAAATGTATAATGAAACAAACCACTTCTCTTTGGAGGAAAAACGGAATACATCCATAAGGAAGCAGAAGAAGTTAAAAGAAGATACAATTTAAAATTGCTTCGTGTTGGATAGTCCCTTAAAAAATGAAAAAATAAATTGCCTGCGTCATACGTCGTATAACAAGAGATAAAAGATTCCGTTTCACTCCATCCAAATTTGCTCCACTCCGTTCCGCAAACTTCTTTTATCTCTCCTCCGTTATACGCAATTGTGCTTCGGCTGATTTAGACACCAAAATTAATTTAAATATTTCAAAAAACATTAAGTAAATCAAAAAACATTAAGTAAAAATGGACATTAACAAAAAAATTTATCTTGCGTTTGGTATTGGAGTGATATCAATAATTGGATTGGCAATTTTAATACTGGCATTTAACGTCAGTGAGTATTCCAATACAGCGAATCCGGAAACATTACAAACCATCTTCATAGCATTTCTTGTGGTCTCAATAGCAGATTTTATAGTGCCGTGGTTTATGTTCAAAATATTATTTCAAAAAACTTTGGTGCAGACAACACAAGAAGTGCAGCGAGATAGTCAGTTGGTTGGAATAATGTTTGTAATTATAGGTGTATTAATGATTGGAGTATATACCATAGAAAACAGACAATCCTCATTAATCCTTGGTGTTGTATGGCTATTGGTGGGGGTAATAGCTCTGCTGGGTGCCAGACAACAGAAACAAAAGACCCCAACCATAGAACATCAGATATTTACAAAATCAATAGTCTTCTTTTCGTTGCCAGCAACACCAGCGATTCTTGGTTTGGTTTACTACGTCATGAGCGTAGATGTCTTCAAGACTGCAGTATTCTTCGTTATATCTCTTGGTGTTTTAGCATATTCATTTACATTTATTCCAAAAATCCACAATATTGCTCAAGAACATGGAATCAAATAATTTTAGATCAGCTTTCGCACAACTGCGGTCGCTCCTTGCGTTGCTCCCTGCGTATAACATGGGCTATACGGCTTCGTTACACTACGCCCAAGTTTGCTCCGCTACGCTTCACAAACTTCGTATAGCCCGATTCCGTTATACGCAATTCGTTCATGGCGCCCAAGAAATTTTAAGGAGATATAAGAAATGAAAAGAAATATGTACGACAATGAAAGAAAAATACCTGGCATGCTTTACCTACTTGTTTCCTTTATTCCGTGGATTATTTACTGGATATTGTGTGGAATGGGAAATGAGTTGGGCATAGTTGTTCCTTTTGCGATTTCTTTGCTTCTCATAATCCCTCAAATTCGCAAAAGAGATTTCAATTTGATGAGTCTTACTTCTATTCTCTATTTCAGTATAGCTACAGTGGGCACATTTATTTTCAATCTGAATACATTTGTTGAAAGCAGCGGTTTTCTGGGCTATTCTGCCCTGTTTCTAATGGCCGGATTTTCTTTAATTGTTAAGCAACCTTACACCTTACAATGTTCAAAAAGAGACTACCCAGAGATTTATTGGAAAGACCAATCATTTTTAGCTATCAACAATATAATAACGGTAGCTTGGGCTGGCGTTTTTCTAGTAAATGCAGCCATATTTTTACTTCTTAATATGCCTTTCACAGTGATCTTTTCAAACATTTTAATTACCTTCGGCATAGTCTTCTCAATCATCTTCCCTTTGAAAGCACCCTCCTATTTTGTTTTGAAGGAATTTAAGAAATATGACTGGAGCATTGGAATAGATCCTCAAAAGCCAAAAGGGGAGAATGAATACGATGTTATTATCGTTGGCTCAGGAATAGGAGGTTTAACATGCGGTGCCTTGCTTTCAAAGAGAGGATATAAGGTTTTAGTTTTAGAGCAACATTCTCAAGTTGGTGGTTATTGTTCTTCTTTCAAGAGAAAGGGATTTGTTTTTAATACAGGGGTAGAGGATGTAAGTGGGCTATTGGAAAAAGGACCTATTAACTTCCTTCTCAAAGAGCTCGGGCTTAAAAAAGAGGATTTGTTCATGAAAAACACAGTAAGGTATATCTTCAAGGGTAAGGAAATTGATGCAACTCGTAATTTAAAAGAATTCATAAAATTGCTTTCAGAGAAGTTTCCAGATGAAAAGAAAAGTATTTCCGCTTTCTTTAATGAAGTCGAAAAAGCTTATGAGGAGTGTTACAGAGAAGCCGAAATCTACGGCACGCCTTTACCTGCCGAGCTAATCGTAAAGGTTTTTGGTGAAAGAAAACTTTTGGATTATCCAAGAGGGCACCCTCACTTTTACGACTGGATGAATAAAACATATAAACAAAAACTTGATGAATATTTCAAAGACGAGGACTTAAAAACACTACTTTGCACTTTACTAGGTTATCTTGGAACAGAGCCTGAGAAAACTTTTGCAAGCAATGCACTTACTGCATGTGTTTCCTATTATCTTTACGGGGGATATTTTCCAAAAGGAGGGGCACAGAGATTCGCAGATAGTTTAAAAGAGATCGTACAGAGTTATGGTGGCAAAGTTTTAGTTAAGCATAAAGTAGATAAGATATTGATGGAGGACAGGGAGGTTAAAGGAGTAAAAGTCGCTGATAAAACTTTCAGAAGTCCTATTGTTGTATCCAATGCAAACGCTCAAACTACATTTTTAGAACTTGTTGGGGTAGACAATTTAGATAAGGATTTTGCTGAATACATTAAAGGATTAAAAATGTCGCCTTCTTGCTTTATGACATTCCTGGGTGTTGACATGGATTTATCTAACTATCCAACACTTATTAAAAATATAGATGAGGATTATAATATTGTCATCAATTCAAATGCTGATCCAAGTTTGGCGCCGAAAGATAAAGTCAGTATTACAATATTAACTGGTGCCGACTACCACGATTTTCCGGAAAGAAGAACAGAAGAGTATTCAAAAAAGAAAAGGGAGATGGCTGAAATGCTAATCCAAAGAGCAGAAAAAGTTATCCCAGATTTGAGCAAGCACATAATAGTCCAAGATGCAGCAACACCTAAAACCTTCGAGAGATATATTTCCATGCCAGAAGGTGCGCTCTACGCCTTTGACCAATCAATTGGAGTTAAAAGACCCTACTTTAAAACACCGATTAAAGGCTTGTATTTGGCAAGTGCATCAACTTTTCCAGGAGGTGGAATTGAAGCTGTCGTAATGTCAGGAATGATTTGCGCAAACGATATATGTAATTGGGATGTTAAGGCGCCATGAACGAACTCTCCGCTTTGCTTCGCAAAGCTCCGACCCTTACGGATGCGTATAACACGGGCTATACGGCTCACTTCGTTCGCCCAAATCGGCTATCGCCGACTTCGTATAGCTCGATTCCGTTATCCGCCATCCGTTATCCAACCAACCCCCCGACATCATCCACTTTATGAACCGTATCGTAACCGGCTGAACTGCTCATATCTTTTGCTTTATCATAATCGCTTCCTTGAACCCGCGAAAATGCTCGTCGCCGGTTACAATCTTTGCGTTCGCCGCCAGTGCAGTAGCGAGAATTATGGCATCGACCATTCCGAAACCATTTGCCCTCTTTTTTAGCTTATTTTTGGATTTGCCCGCAGAAAGCGCAATCCCCTCGTCCAAATCAATAATCAGTCCTGCCTTCTTTATGAATTTCAAATCCTCTTCCAAATGCGGCCAGTGTTCCCGCTCATATTTATCCGCGAGTTCCGCGAGCACAATGGCGGGGGTTGCCGACTCGCCACTTTCAATGTATCGCTTTGCGGCCTTCCCCTGCGAACTTGCGGAAAAATATTCTATCCACGCATATGCATCGATAACGTATTTATAGTTCATGTTGTTCCCCTTCGAATTCTGCTTCGTCTTCCTGTGTAAACGACTTCATCTCCGGGTGCGCTCCGAACATCGAAATAGGGACCTCTTTGTGAACCAGTTTGTTTATAACCGCATCGTAGGTCTTCATATGAAATGACTTTTTTAGTTCCTTTAAGAGATGCAATGTATGGTCGCTTATTTGTATTGTGGTGTTCATGTTATAATTTATAGACTATAGTTATATAAATCAATTTTTATTTTTTCACAAAGTGCTCATACCCTCTCCTCTCTATCTTTTCCTTTTTCCCGCCTTTTACACCGAAAACCCCCCGCCCCGCAACAGCCCCGATTTTTGTAGCCAGTCCGCTTAACTTTTCCCACTTATCCTTCGGCACGGTAAAAACGAGTTCGTAGTCCCCGCCGCCGTAAAGGGCGCACTCCAAGAGGTCAATGCCCGATCTTCCTGCCGCCCTTTTTGCATTTTCGCCGATTGGAATCTTCTCAAGGTCTATCTCCATCCCGACGCCGCTTTGGCAGGTTATGTCGTAGAGGCTTACCGCAAGCCCGTCGCTTATGTCTGTCATCGCGTTTGCGGATTTTCCGATTTTCAGCCCCTGCCTGATTTTCGGCTCGGGCTCGTAAAGAGAGCAAAGGACGGGCCCGGGCGGGGAAATCCCCGCCTCGAGCATTTTTAGCGCAAGAGCCGAAGCGCCGAGTTTTCCGGTTACCGCGACAACGTCCCCGCGCTTTGCCCCGCTTCGCATCACCGGCTTTTTTGCCTGCCCGATTGCAGTTCCCGCAAGCGTTAGCTCGCCGGTTTGGTTGGTGTCCCCGCCTGCAAACTCCGCGCCATATTTCTCGCACTGCCTTTTCGCCCCGGAAATAATGCTATCAAAATAGTCAATATCCACGTCAGGGCTTCCGTATGACAGGAGGAATGCAAACGGCATTGCCCCCATCGCCGCGATGTCGCTTAGGTTCACCGAGACTGCAAGCTTCCCGATTTGTTCCGGGGCCATCCCCCTTGGAATGTGCGTCGGGCCCCAGAGCATGTCGGTCGTCAGAACAAGGTTTGTTCCGCAAAACGGGATGACTGCGCAGTCGTCCCCGATATTGAGCGTTTTGCCAAGTTTCCCGATAATTGCGCGCTCGCCCAAATCCGTTAATTTCATCTTTTATTAATTTCTGAAATCAATACCTAAATACAAAAAAATGTTCGAAGACATAAAAACCCTGGACGACTTGAACTTTAAGGGGAAAACCGTGCTTTTGCGGCTTGATCTGAACTCGCCGATTGACCCGAAAACCGGAGAGTTTATAGACGACCGGCGCTTTTGGCTTCACAAGGAGACGCTCCTCGAGCTGGTCAAAAAAGGCGCAAAGATCGTGATACTTGCGCACCAGGGCAGGCCCGGCGATTCGGACTTCACGACGCTTGAAAAGCATGCCGTGCGGCTTTCCGAGATAATCGGCAAAAGGGTAACCTACGTGGATTCGTTATTCAGCTCATACGCAAAGGAAAAGGTAAAGGCGATGAAGAACGGCGACCTCGTGATGCTTGAAAACGTCCGCTTCTATGCAGAGGAAAACGAGAACCGCCCGGCGGACGCGCAGACCAAGACCTTCGTGATAAAGAAGCTCGCAGGTATCGGGGATATCTTCGTGAACGACGCCTTTTCGGTTTCCCACCGCTCGCAGCCGACGGTTGTCGGGTTCACGAGGCTGATGCCCTCGTGTGCGGGAAGGCTTCTTGAGAAGGAGCTTGAGGCTCTGGGCAAGGTTACAAAGAACCCCAAAAAGCCGGTTACATTCATACTTGCCGGCGGGAAGGCGGCCGACTCGTTCAAGATAATGCAAAAGGCACTCGACGGCAACATCGACTATGTCCTCACGGGCGGGATAGTGAGCCACATATTTTTGGCCGCAAAGGGCTACAACCTAGGCGAGCCGACCATGGTTTACATAAAGGGCAAGGGGCTCGAGCCGCACATTGAAATCGCAAAGGAACTGTTAAAAAAATACGAGGGCAAAATCGTTATGCCTGTTGACGTTGCACTTAACGAAAACGGCGAGCGCATCGAGATTCCCGTGTCGGAATTGCCGAAGAACTTCCCGATATACGACATCGGTTCGCAGACGATAGATAATTATTTCAGGATAATAAAAGGTTCGGGCACGATATTCGCGCACGCCACGATGGGCGTGATAGAGGATGAAAAGTTCGCCATAGGGACTCAAAAGATCATAATGGCGATCGCAGGATCGGGCGCGTTCTCGGTGCTCGGCGGGGGCCATACGATAGCCTCGGCGCGCGAACTCGGCGTTGACAAGAGGATAAGCTATATAAGCAGCGGCGGGGGCGCGGCGGTTACACTGCTTGCCGGTGAGAAGCTTCCGGGTGTCGAGGCGCTGAGGAGTAAGTAAATTTCAGATGTTACAATGGAAACGAGCAAAACAATAGAATATGGCGGGAAATTCAAAGTCGATATTAAAAAGATTGACAGGAAGATAGAAGAAAGAAAAAGGATACCTGCCGGCGAATTTATCGACAGGATAGAAGAACTGCTCAGTTTGAGGTCTGCAAATGAAATTAAGAGAATTACTATCCGGGGTTTGTGAAATTTTTGAAGAACATAACGCCACATACGCGTTAATCGGGGGTTATTCGGCAGTTATTTACGGCTCGCCGTATGTAACGACAGATATTGACTTTGTCGTAGACCCGAAAAAGATAGATTTTGAATTACTGGAAAAATTAAAGGCCATCGGTTTGGAGCCGACGGAAAATTATGATGACATCGAAAAGTTACGTGCATTCGGCCAGTTTGTACACAAAACCGGTATGGTGTTGCACATCTTCCCGGAGGTCAGCGGATTTAAATTGGTCGAGGGCATCCAGATTGAAGTCAAGGAATTTGACGGCAAAAAGATAAATGTCTGCTCCCCGGAGGACTACCTGATTATGCGAGCAAGCGTTTGGTACGAAGAAGATAAATTAAAGGCAATAATCCTGATAAGGGCCCACAAGGACTTTGATATAGGTTACCTGATGAAACGGGCGAAGGAAGAGAACGTTACGGAAAGGATTAAATGGATATTTGAGAAGGCAGAAACAGACGTTGATGCCTTGAGGTAGGTTCAAAACTTTGATAAGGTCGAGGCCATAAAGAACACAAGGGCATTCGGCACAGAAGGACTTGATATGTGGCTTCGTGTTGGCCGAATACACTAAGAAACATCCCTCTCGCAGTACCGACAGCGCAGGACCAGCGGCTTTTTGCTCCTTACAGTGAAGGTGGATTTTATCTTTTCCTTCGGGTCGTTGGTAACGCACTTCGGGTTCGGGCAGGAAACGACGCCGACAATCACATCGGGAAGAACGACCTTTTCCTTGCTTATCACCTTGGACTGGCTTATCCGGTTTATGGTCGCATCCGGGGCGATTATGGCAATCTGGTCTATCTCCTTCTTGTCAAGGTCGCGGTTTTCGACCTTGACTATGTCCTTTTTCCCCATGACGTTGCTTGGGACGTTCATGGCAAGCGTTATGGTGTCCGGGAAATTCTGGTCCACCCCGAGGATTCTAAGGACGTTGATCGCCCTGCCCGCTGTGATGTGGTCTATGACTATGCCGTTTCTTATGCTCTGGATTTTTACGTTTTGCTTTTGCATTGTAAGATTATTGTTTGATGCGGATATTAATCATATTCATAAAATAAGATTCCGATATTTTATATTTAAGCCATAATTTTATAATATACTATTACAAAATGGAGACTGTGACACTTTCTGGGAACTGGCAGATATGCTTAGTCAAGGGGGTAAGGGAAAAACTTGGTTTAAAACCACGCATGAGATTCATAGAAACGATCGAAGACGACAGGATTGTGCTTAAGCCGATCCGCTCTTTCACAGAAGTAGGCGCTTCCCTAAAAGGACTCTCCTGCGGAAAAACCACACAGGATCTCATAAACGAACTTAAAAGGGACTGGGAGTGCTAAAGTGAGATACCTTATAGACACATACGCATTGATTGAATGGTATGAACACGGAAGCGAAGAATACAAGCCTTACCTTCAGGAGATGCAGGCATCTGGCGGGTACGTAACGCAACTGACGCTTCTGGAGTTGTACTATTTGGTGCATTCAAGGTTCGGCATGGAAAAAGCCGAGCAAGTCTATGAAGAAGTAAATGACTGTTTTGAAGCCGTTGGTTTGGATGATGAATTAATAAAGAAAACCGGTGAATTCAAAAGCTATTTATTAAAAAGCAAAAAGAGGATGTCGTACATTGACTGCGTTAATTATGTGGCTGCAAAACACCTCGGCGTCAAACTCCTCACAGGCGATGACGATTTCAAGGGCATGGAAAACGTTGAGTTCGTTAAATAATCAGTAATAATTGCCCCCGACCCAAGCCTTAAAATCATCCATACCCATAGCCCCGACGCGCTCGGCGTGAGTGCCGTCTTTTCTTACTATGACAAGGGTCGGGATGTACTGGACGCTTACCCTTGAGCCGGATGATTCTATCTGCATTATGTTCACATCGGGATTCTCCTTCCTGAACTCGGCGATGACATCGTTCATGTCCTTGCAGTGCGGGCACGACTCGGAATATATCTCGATAACGACCGGCGGGTTCTGGCCGTAGGCGTCGATTATCGTGGTCATGTTCGTTTCCCCTGCCGATGTGGAACCCAAACTGCCGGAACCCACCAGAAACAGAAGGGCGAAAAAAAGTAGTATAAAAACGACCATCGCCCCAATGAGAAACTTCATAAACCTCTGGAATCCGCCCGCCTTCCTTTTTTCCTTTTCCTCGGCCACCATTTTCTTTCTCTCCTCATCGCGTTTTTGTTTCTCCTTGAGCTCGGATAAAACGAACTTCAACGGCGGAAGAAGCGTCTTTGCAGCGGTTTTCTTTATCGACATTTTTTAATCATTGGTCGCAGTAATATTAATATCATGAAATTCTTTTCCATAACCGCCTTTGACATACCCGACGCGTGGTCGCAGGTGGTCGAGAAAATAAGCGACGAGGGGGACGTTTTCAGGATCGAGCGAGGCTCCGAGATAACGAACACCAGGAAGATTGCAATGTCCCTCGAGATAACGAATCCCGAGAACCGCCCGCTGGTTCACGAGGCCTGCCCGTTTTCCGCAAAGTACGTCGAAAAATACGCGCTGGAGTACCTCTTCATCGGGGAGAAAAAAGACAGCGAAGAGTACACATACGGCCAGCGCCTGAGGGCGCCGGTGGATCAGATTCAGAGGGTTATCGAGCGGTACCGGGAGTATAAGGGCGACCGCCAGAACACGATGCTGATAAGGCGCCCCGAAGACATAGACAGCCACGACCCCCCGTGCCTTACCGTCCTTGACACTGAGCTAACCGACAACAAATTGCACTTCTTTGTTTATTTCCGCTCGTGGGACGCTTATGCGGGATTTCCTGCAAACGTCGCGGGCTTGCAGCTCCTGAAGGAGTACATGGCGGACGAAATCGGGGTTTCCCCGGGCAAGACGTACGCCTTCTCAAAGAACATCCACCTTTACGAGCGGCAGTTCGAGATAGCAAACGAGATGGTCCACGGCAAGCGCAAGAGGCCCGGCACGTGGAAGGCCGAAGAATGATTCAGGTGTCGCACAAAACCCGCGCCTGCCACACCCCGTTTTTTTCGCAAACCGAAAGGTTGTGGTACGTTACCGCCTTGATGTCGGCGAGTATCTGGTGCCCTGCGATTTTTTCCCCGTGAAGTTTTGCATCAAGGGCATACCTACCCGATGTGTCCACCCCGACATCGAACCTGCTGAAAACAAGGTGTTCCGTCGAGAAGATAAAAAGCGCCTCGTCTAAAAAGTCGTGAAGCAGGTTTTCCGGGGAGTCGGACGACAGCGATATGTTTTTTGTTTCTTTTTGTTTCACCGAACCTAAATCGACAATCGCCGAGAACATGGCAAGCGCGCAGTTCTCAAAGCACTCTGAAAGCGTCCTGCCGTATGCGATAAATTCAAGGTCTGCCACGTGGTCAAGGTATTCGAATTTTTTCATTTCACCAAATCCAAAGCCACCCCTACAGCGTCCTTCGCATCCGCAAAAAACAGGTTCGGGTCCTTAAGCGGTTCCCCGACGCAGCTGGTTCCGTTGACCATAACGACCGGCTTGCCGTGGTTGAGCGCAATCGCGATTTCGGAAAGCGTCCCCGTGCGGCCGTTTATCGCAATCAAAACATCCGATGATATCACAACGAGCGCGTTCCTGATTTTTCCCATGCCGGTGGTTATCGGGATGTCCACGTACTGGTTTGCCTCGTTTTTGTCCGTGGACTGAAGGATCCCGACCGTTACCCCGCCCGCCTTCTTCGCGCCCCTACAAGCCGCCTCCATCACACCGGTTCTGCCGCCGCATATCAGGATGCAGTCCTTTTTTGCAATTTCCGCACCGATCTGTTCGCAGATGTCCTTTATCTTTTCTGGGATCTCGCCGTCGCGGCCTATGACGCCGATTCTTGTAACCATTATCTCAAAACCCCGCCGATTTTTCTGAAGAAATCCGCAATCTGCCCCTCGGTTTCCCTCGGCCTGTGGTTCACCATTGTAACCCTGAAGCACACCGATTTTTTATCGCTGCCTATTTTCCCGCCCTTGTAAACATCCTTTATCTCCACTGACGTTACGTTATCCCTTGCCGAAACGAGCCCGGTTATGAACCCCTCGTCCGCGCCGTCGTTCAGGATTACGGAAAAATCGCGGGAGACGGTCCCGAATTTATCCGCCTTGTTCTTGAGCCGCTGGCCGTCCGGCAGGATCTGCACGTTGGACAGCTTCAATTCCGATTCCTTGCCGAACTCATCGATTATCACGTTTTCTGCCGTTACCTTCCTTATGATTCCGGTGTGGACCTGCCCGGAATATATGTGCCTCAGACTGACTTCGGCACCCGACAAATCCTTTAGGTCTTGAAGTCCATTGACAAGCGAGGCTATCGCCTTGTCTGACATGCCCATCGCATAATCCACGTCGTCGAAGTGCTTGGCTGCCCGGGACATTATCCCGACAAACTCCTTCTCATCCCCCTTCTTTACGACCTTGCTCAGATTTTCGGCGGTTTTCAAAAACACCCTGTGCACGTCAAGGACCCTTGGGTTTTCCATCTGTATCGAGGCGTAAAGGTGTGGGTCCTGCCCTATGATGCGGCCTATCAGATTCAGCATCAGCTCGTAAATCGGGGATGAAAACCTGCGGGATTCCTTTATGTCGAAGTCCATCTCCTCTAAGGTTTTTCCGATTGCAATGTAGGCGAAGTGCGTAAGCCCCTGCACGACCGCCATGGTTTCATCATGCTCGCGGGGGGTTGTCTCTATGACCTTGGCCCTCTGCCTGTCGAGAAATTCCTTGAGCCATTTGAGCCATTTTTTCCCGCTGACGTTCGTTATCACGAAAACCTGCCCCTCGATTGATGAAAGTCGCGGCCCGAAAACCGGGTGCGTGCCTATGACCTCGACGCCGGGCTTTGCGCATTCCTGCATCAGCCGGCACGGCTCCTCCTTTATGGATGTGAAGTCCATCAAAAGCGAGCCCTTTTTAACGTGCGGCGCGACCTCTTTTATGGTTTCGGGGGTGTATTCTATCGGCACCGTGATTATGACGACATCTCCACATTCTGCGGCCTTGTTGTTGTCCTTTTCGTAAACCACGCCGAGCTCTTTCTCGGCCTTTACGCCCTTGCTCTCGGTCGGCCCGGAGACTATCACCTTCAGGCCTTCGTCTATGAACAGTTTCGAGAACAGCCGGCCCATCCCGCCGTATCCGCCGATTATTGATATTGTTGGTTTCATCTTACCTTTGCCGCAACCTGTTCAAGACGCTTAATCTTCGGGATGCAGTCATAATGCGGGTCGAGGGAATAAATCTCGCGTATCCGCATTTCCTGCATCGTCGCTATGTGATGCGCATCCACGAAATCAATCTTGTACTTCTTGTAGATTTCCATTGCAGTATCAAGGGCATCGTCCGCCTTTGCGTCGATTACCTTAAGGCCGCCACAGCCCAGAAAATCGTCTATGACCTCTGCGATGAACATTCCGTCTTTGCCCTCGCGTTCGAGCACGTACACGATTTCGGCGATTGTGAACACAGACGTTGCGACCCTTTCGCGGCCTGCCTCGACCGCCTCCATAATTGCTCTTATGTCCTCTAATTTCTGCTTTGGCTGGCCAATCATCAAACCTACCGGAATTGAGGCATCCAGATATCTCATTTCCTCAGAAAAGATTCATGTATTAATTTAACCGGGTCGTTTGCTTTGCATTTGACTGCGCCCTCCCATTTGTCAACAAACCTTGCACGCTTAACCTCTTTTATTTCGTATTCGACATAATCAAATGGCTCTATGTTGAGCATTTTTCTTATGTTCACAGGCAGAACCATCCTCCCTTTGTTATCCACTTTTCCCACACATATGCTCATTTTTCCCACCATTAAAATATTGCAGCGATTATATAAATAGCAATCATCTCACCCTCGCCCCGCTTTCAACGCCGCAAACCCTAACATCCCCCGAATCGGTTTTCAGCGGCTTTCCGCTATACAGCACCCGTCCGTTTT
The DNA here is from genome assembly GCA_001742785.1 of Candidatus Altarchaeales archaeon IMC4. GTDB lineage: Archaea > Altiarchaeota > Altiarchaeia > IMC4 > IMC4 > IMC4. The sequence goes on along the minus strand of MCBF01000001.1, from coordinate 268,241 downwards.
CAATTAGCATTTCGGTTTTAATAAATTCGGAAAATTCGATTTCGCCAGCCTTGGCCGGAGCGCCAACATAAACCGCGTCCCCCGGCTTCCCCTTCGGCTCCAGAAGCTTGACATTCTTGCCGTCGTCTGCGGCCAATATCATCCCGCGGGATTCGACTCCGCGGATTTTCGCGGGCTTCAGGTTCGCAAGGAGGGCAACAGTTTTGTCTTTTAGTTCATCGGCGGTATAGTGTTCTTTAAGCCCGGCGACAACCTGGCGTTTTTCCTCTCCGATGTCCACCTCGGCGACATAGAGCTTGTCTGCGTTCGGGTGGTTTGCGACGGAGACGATTTTGCCAACCCGTATGTCAAGATTGAATTTAGCAGGCACCTCTTCTGATTTCGGCAGGTACTTCCTCTCAAAATCTTCGATATGGTTGTCCTCTATCTTTTTGAAAAGCGGCTCGACATGCCCGATTTTGTGGCCTGGCTTTATCTTGAGTTCGCCGGCAGATTCCCATTTCTGGTCTGCGACCGAGCCCTCGAGGGCGAGCATCTTCCAGACCCTTTCGGAGGCGGCAGGCATGAACGGGTGCATTAAAATCGCTAAACTTCTGCAGAGGTTGGCGCACAGGAAAAGTGTTGTGCCGTTTTCGTTTTTCCACGGTTCGTTCTTCTGGAAGAAGATGTTTCCGTCCTGGGATTTCCCCAACACATAGGATAGTGCGAGTTTGAATGCGAACCTATCCATGGGTTTTCCAACAATCTCCGCAGAATCTCTTATTGTTCCAAGTAGATCCGGACCGATCCCCGATTCGGATGGGCGTGGTAGATTCTCAGGAATTTTACCATTGTCATCTATAATCCTTCTTAACAACTCTTTCCCGACATCCGGCTCAGGTATAATACTCCCCTTCTTGCTCTCGATGAACATCAGCGTCCGGTTTATAAAGTTCCCCAGCGTCCCTATCAGTTCGCTGTTGACCTTGCTCTGGAAGTCCTTCAGCCGGAAATCGCTGTCCGACGTCTCCGGCGCAATCGAAATCAGATAGTACCTCAGGGCGTCCGCGTCAAACTCTCCAAGCACATCATGGAGCCACAAGACCCACTTGCGACTCGTGGACATCTTCCTGCCATCAAGCGTCAGGTATTCGTTGCTTGCTATCTGCCACGGCAGGTTGTAGTCTCCGTGAGCCATCAGCATCGCAGGCCAGATTATCGCATGGAACGGGATGTTGTCCTTCCCGATGAAGTGTACGATTTTTGTGCCGCCTGTCCAGTAGTCGCGCCACGCATCAGGTTTTCCTTCTCGTTCGGCCCACTCCTTTGTCGCTGAGATGTAGCCGATCGGCGCGTCAAACCAGACGTAAAGGACCTTACCCGCCGCACCCGGAACAGGCACGGGGACGCCCCACTCGATGTCGCGGGTTATCGCGCGGTCTTCAAGACCTTCCTTGAGCCAGCCGAGTGCGAAGTTGCGGGCGTTGTCAGGCCAGTGTCTGTTTTTCGTTATCCATTTGGTCAGAGCACCGTTGAACTCGCTAAGCTTGAAGAACCAGTGCTTCGTTTTCCTCATCTCGGGCGGCCCCTTGCAGATTATGCAGTACGGCTTTTTAAGCTCGTGCGGCTCCAGTTGTTTGCCGCATTTTTCGCACTGGTCGCCGCGCTCGTCCTCGGCGGCGCATTTCGGGCAGATGCCCCTTACGTACCTGTCTGGCAGGAACCTCTTGCAGTTCGGGCAGTACGGCCTCTCGACCTCCTGCTCGTATATGTGCTCTCTTTTTTCGATTTCCAGAAAGAAATCCTGTGACGTTTTTATGTGAATGTCCCGGTGGGTCCCCGAGAAATTGTCAAAACCTATGCCGAGTTTGTCAAAGGCGGCCTTCATTTGTTTGTGGTACTTTTTCACGAGTTCCCCCTGGGCGATACCCTCCTGCTCGGCGGCGACAGCTATCGGGGTTCCGTGCTCGTCGGTGCCGCAGATGTAGATCACGTCGCTTCCCTTCATCTTCTGGTAGCGAACGTAAACGTCAGCAGGGACGTACGCCCCGGCAGCGTGGCCTACGTGAAGCGGGCCGTTGGCGTAGGGAAGTGCTGAGGTTACAAGTATTTTTTCCATATTGATAGATATTGGGATTAAAGGTAAAAATTACACAGAACGCCTTAACCTCTCATAATCTTTTCTGGTTATTTCCACTTGTTTTAGGATAATCCCTAAGAAGGCCTCTCCCAATCTTTTCGTTTGCATGAACCGGCACGATGGTTTTCCTGCCGTCTGGATGCTCATATTTTACGTGGCTGCCTCGCTGATGCACTTTTTTTAAACCCAACCCTCTCAAGAATACTGCACAAATCTCTTCCGGAAATAATAGTTAATCCGCCCATTATTTTTGGGATCAGCAGGTACTTATCGCTTTCAGTTCCACTGCAATATGCCGAAGGCCCACAAATCTCATCGGTACTAATTCTTCACGCTCCGATTCAATACAAACATCTATGGCCTCCCTGATTCTTTCCATGGCCTGCTGGACGGTTTTACCTTGTGTGTAGCATCCGGGGATGTCTGGAACCTTGGCAACATAAACACCATCCTCGTCCTGTTCGATTAACACAACGTAATCGTAGATTTTGTTCTTCATTGTTATCAATAAATGTATGGAATAAGTAGTATAAAAATTCACTCGACACGCAAAATTCGAAGAATTTTGGTGTTCTCAAGACTTTTTGAGTCTTAGAAACCAAAACTGCAAGCAGTTTTGCGTTCCTGAATTCCCTTGACCCTAAATTCATTCGGAATTCATGAACGTGAATTCAATCCCGCACATGGCAACAGACTCAAGAATCCGCTTCAATTGCGCCTCGCCAATCCGCAGTTTTTCCCGGTCTTCGGCATTTATAATCACGCGCAGGACGGTACCCTCCGGGTTGTAAACCTTGTTTATCTTCACAATCCTCGCCGGTGCAATCAGGTCGTATATAGTTTTCTCGGTGTCTCCCGAGCCGATAACCCTTGCAGCCCTTCCAAGACGCCTTGAAATCTCAGAAAG
>MCBF01000001.1:260340-265115 GCA_001742785.1 Candidatus Altarchaeales archaeon IMC4 | reverse complement strand
AGATGCACTGAAGAAACTCAAGACGAGTTATAGGGTTCATCTTAAAGACAACGAGGGCGACTTTTCATGGTCGAGGGTGGTGAATCTTGAGAAGATTCAGGACGAGATTCTCGAAAGGGTTGGTGTAGTGGGGGAAAAAGTAGGGAAAAGTTAGGAAGTATGTGAGTTCCTAACCAGTACTGAAAAGGAGTTGAAAAGTCGCGGACTCTGGGAAACCGCAGAAAAAAGATACAAACTCAAGGAAGCATACCCTTTACAGAAAGAATTCCATGAGGCCTTCCAGAAAGGGCAAGAGGGGGATGTGATAGAGGATATAATTGAACGGGCGCTTAAGATATAATTGTTCTATAACGATACGTTGGTATGAACTTACTTGATTGTAATATCAAGTATTAGTAAACCAACGTATAAAATGAATCAACAATTGCATAAAAACGCGCGAACAACGGTGGCGGTTCGGCAGGAAATCCAGCAGTCTCGCGAATCAATCAGCCGTCTTGGGAGGGATATATTAAACCGCAATGACTTCCTTTACCCCCGGGATTTCCTGCTTTATCATCCGTTCGATTCCCATCTTGAGCGTCATCTGGCTCATCGGGCAGCCGGCGCACGCGCCCCGAAGCCTTACCTTGACAATCCCGTCCTTGGTGACCTCCACAAGTTCGACGTCCCCGCCGTCCGCCTGAAGCGCTGGCCTTATCCTTTCAAGTACCTTTTCTACTTTTGCTTTCATCTATAATCATTAGTTTTAATTCTAAAAAGATGATACGGATAGACGGCTCGCAAGGCGAAGGCGGAGGGCAAGTCCTTCGCACGTCGGTTGCCCTAAGCGCGGTAACCGGGCGTCCCATCAGGGTATTCGACATAAGAGCAAAGCGCAAAAATCAGGGGCTCATGGCCCAGCATATCGGCGCAATAGAGGCGGTTGCCCGGTTGTGCGGTGCAGAAGTCAAAGGCATAGCCATCGGCTCAAAAGAAATCGAGTTTACGCCCTCGGAAATCTCGGGCGGAAGGTTCAACATCGACATCGGGACTGCCGGCTCAATTACCTTGGTTTTGCAGGCACTGATGCTTCCGGCGATGTTCGCAAAGAAAACCACGGTATTCCAAATCCGCGGAGGAACCGACGTGAACTGGAGCCCGCCGATCGATTACCTCTCGAACGTTACCATGCCTTTGCTTGGGAGATTTGGGTACACAGGAGCCGTCGAATTATTAAAAAGGGGCTATTACCCCGCAGGCGGGGGGAAGGTTACCGCTAAAATCACGCCGTGCAGGATGAATGAAATTGTTCTTAAAGAGCGCGGCCGGGTCATTTCGGTTAAGGGGGTATCGCATGCCCACGCAAGCCTCGGCAAGGGGCTGGTTGCGGAAAGGCAAATGAAGGCGGCAAGGCCGCTTTTGTACAACAAAACGCATAAGGAGATCGGTATCGTGCGGCAGTACGTTCGGGCCCAATCATACGGATCGGGATTAACCCTGTGGGCCGAAACCGAAAACTCCCGGCTCGGCGCAGGGGCGCTCGGTGAAAAAGGAAAATCTGCAGAAATCGTCGGGCAGGAAGCGGCAGGTAGACTGATAAAAGAGGTCGATTCCGGCGCCGCCCTTGATGTCCATATGGCGGACCAGATAGTCCCCTACCTTGCGCTATTCGGAGGGGGGGTTTCCGTTAGCGAGGTTACGGAGCATACAAGAACCAATGTCGAAGTCTGCAGAAAATTCGGGTTTGATGTTGAAATCGAGGGCAATATCATCAAAGCCAGTAAAACTCGTCTTTTCCCTTGAGCTTCAGAAACTGTACCATCTTCACCAACCTTCGCGGCTTCACCGGGACGGATGCCTTGAAGTTCGAGGTTTTTGCCGTGATGATTTCGCCAAGGGATTTGGCAGTGTCCGAAACTTCTGGCATTCTTTTTTTGTCCCTCACAAGCGCAATCAGCAGCCCATTTGATTCCGAGACCGAAATCGCCCCGGGCTTCAGGAGTTTTTCGATAACCTCGCCAGAGCCATTTATTATCCCACCAATCTTCATCGCGGTGTAGAGGTTCCCCTTGAGCGCCTCGTTGAATGCGATTTCCAGTTCGGTATGGATGGGCGGTTTTTTGGAATGCCGCAGCAAAACGACTACATCGAGTTCCTCCATCTCGCCGCGGCGGAGAATCTCCTTTTTCGAATTATCGCAAACCGCAAACCCGCCGAACATTGCCGCGGCGAGCATATCGAATCGGTTGCCTGCAATGCAGCAGCATGATAGCAAATCCAGTTTGTTCACGACTTTTTCGTTCACGACGAAGAACTGCTCCCGTGTGTTTTTATCTATGAGAAGCTCGTTGACCGAACCGCTGATAGCAGAAAGCGCGCCGGCGACTGCAAGGGCGGCCGCAACAGAGACTGCTTCGTTTCTGCCATGGAAATCCAAAGGGACTTCCGAATCGACCGAAATCCTGTAGCCCATATCCTTTCCGAAAAAATCCATTACATTGTCTGCAACTTTTTTGGCAGGGTTGTCCCCGGTTTTTGTCTTCTTTTCCAGAAGTTCAACCGTGACCTTTGTCGGGATATCTATCACAAATGAGGATGCCTTTGACAAACTTGATGCAAGGTTCACGGGACAAGCATTTGCCAGAGACAAATGGTGTCCACGTGAACCTGCAAGGTTCACAGGACAGTTGGAAATCGCTGTTGTTTTCATTCTCGCGCCAGCACCTCCTTCATCTTGGCATTTATGTCCTGAATTTCTGCCGTTTTCAAATTATCAATCATAAGCCGCAACCTTGATGTGAAATACAGGGCGCTTTCCACAAGGTCTAATGCGTCGGCTTCTGCGACTGCAAAGTCGATAAAATATTGCTTATCGATTCTTTCGCGTTTTGCATTTGAGATTATCTCGTATAGTTTGTCATTTCCTAATACTTCTTTCAGGATAATCATGCTTCCGGTATGGTTTTCACACTTTATCCCGCACCCGCGAAGAAGTGCCGTAAGGCAGTGGTACATCGAATAATATGACATCGAAACCGATTCTTCAAGCAACCCCGCTTCAATCAACAACTGCGCAGCCCTCAACGAATTTGCCGACTTCTCAAGGTAGGATTTTGACACCTCAGCCGATGGGGGCACTACCCTAAGCCTTCCCTCATCGCTAAGCATCTTTAAAAAATCGTATTTTTTCATAAAATTCCTCTACACCCCGGACTATGGCGTGGTTTTTTATTATTTCCGTTGCAAGTTTATTACTTGGGTCAAGCGCGCCTGTTTTGACATTTATTCTTTTGTCAATCAGGCTTATCCTCTTTCTAACCTCCGCATCATTTGTTTCTATGAAAAGGTCGATATCGCTGTCTTTTCCGGCCTCAAAACGCGCGTAACTGCCAAAGATGATTGCAAGCCCTGATGGCACTTCTGCCAAAACATCCTGAAGTGTAATTCGCAACGAGGGATATTCCTCAAAGAGCCTGCGAAGTTTATAATGCTCCGCCATATATATGCAGTTTTTTGCAGGAAGGTTTCTTTTCAGACGGAACACCTTATTCTTCCCGCCCCATACATAATCAAGTATATTTTCTCTGAGAAGTTCGTTTATTTTTCGCAATATTGTCGTATGCGACGTTTCGAGATTCTTTGCCATGCCCCTTATATGGTTCTCCCTGTTTTTCAGAAGATCAAGTACCATCTCGAGATTGTAATCTTTTTGTGCCATATGGAACATATTAGAACCAGTCTATTTAAATTGATTTTGGTTACTGCCGGGTTTATTCAAGTTCATTCGGGTCCGTTATCCTGCCAGTTATCGCGCTTGCCGCAACGACTGCTGGGTTTGCGAGGTAAACCTCCGAGTCCTTGTGCCCCATCCTGCCGATGAAGTTTCGGTTCGTTGATGAGATGCACTTTTCCCCGGCGGCTAAAACGCCCATGTAGCCGCCGAGGCATGCGCCGCATGTCGGGCCCGAAACATAGGCATCAGCGTCCATGAAGATTTTAATCAAGCCTTCTTTCATCGCTGCCTCAAAAACATCCTTTGTCGCAGGAACCACGAGCATCCTGACACCCGGCTTTACCTTTTTGCCCTTCATTATCTTCGCCGCAACCCGCATGTCCTCGATGCGGCCGTTGGTGCACGAGCCGAGGTATGCCTGGTCTATCTCTATGTTCGAGAGTTCTCTGGCAGGGGCCACGTTTTCCGGCAGAAACGGCTTTGCCACCATCGGCGGGATTTCCTTAGCATCGTACTCGAATGTTTCGCAGTAATCCGCATCCTTGTCCGCATAAACCGCCTTATAACTGCCCCTGACCCTTCCCTTCAGATAATCGTCAACCTTTTTGTCGGCGGGTATTATCCCGGCCTTGCCGCCGGCTTCGATCGCCATGTTCGATATCGAAATCCTGTCGGAAAGCGAAAGCCCTTCAATCGTTTCACCGTAAAACTCCATAGCCTTGTACAGCGCGCCGTCAACGCCGATGTCGCCGATAATCTTGAGTATTATGTCCTTTCCCATCGAGTATTTCGGCAGTTTCCCAATAACTGAGAATTTCTGGGTTTCAGGCACCTTGAACCAGAGTTTCCCGGTCGCCATCGCGGCGGCGGCCTCTGTCGAGCCGATTCCTGTCGAAAAACACCCAAGCGCGCCGTAGCTGCAGGTATGGGAGTCCGCGCCGACAATCAGCCTGCCCGGTGCGGCAAATCCCTGCTCTATCATTAGTTGGTGGCAGACACCGCCGCGGCCGACCTCGAAGTAATTGCCGATGTTGTACTTTTTCGCAAAATCGCGCATCGC
>MCBF01000001.1:251280-260240 GCA_001742785.1 Candidatus Altarchaeales archaeon IMC4 | reverse complement strand
CAGGTAAGAGCCATCCTCCAGTTCCACATCGAAGTGGTTGCTGCCGATTGTTATTTCTGTGTCAATGTAAGGTGTTCCATTCAAATCCAGCGAGCAGTTCACGACAGGCGATGCGTCGTAAACCATGTAAGCGAACGTTACGAAGCCGTCATTATCGGTCGTTCCGCTCGGCGGCGAAATGAGCGCTACGCTCGGCGGCGTTGTATCCGGCAGTGATGTGTTCACAAACAGCGTCCTGTTATCCGTAATTGCCGAATGCGAATAGACGTCCGCGCATTCGATTTGCCATTTGTACGTGCCGTTCGTCAGGTTGAGGGTGAACGTAGTTTGTCCTGTGTTCGTTTGGTTCAGCGTGCCGTTAATGTACAAGGAGCAGTTCGCAATAGCGGAGGTGTCGGCTGCAGCGTAACTGAATGTAACCGCCCCGTCAGTGTCGGTTTCATTATCAGGCGGGGAGTTTATCGTGATGTTCGGCGCTTGCGTGTCCACTTTTAGCGTCCTGTTGCCTGTGAATATGTTATCACAGCCCACCGTCCAAAGGTACACCCCGTCTGAAATGTTTGCCGTGATGTTATTGCACGCGCCTGCCGCCGTAGCGTTCACCACACCGTTCAAATACAAGGAGCAGTTGTCAGGCGAGCCTGTAACGTTGTATGTGAAGGTTATTTGGTTTTGCACTTCCGTGTGGTTATCCAGTGGCGATACAAGCGTAACGTTTACCGGTTCTTGCTGTACCTGCACCCTGCCAGATACGTTTATCGTTATGTTTGCTGCGTTGTTGTCTTCGTCGCCTTCTGCAATCTCGTCCATCGGGTCGGCCACTGCGTAGATTTCGTGCTGCCCTGCTGAGATGTTGGTAGAGATGTTTACGGTTTTCGTTTCGTTGACTGCCAGTGAGTCAATGGTTCTGTTGGCAAGCAGTGTGCCGTTCGTAACGTCGTAGAACCAGACAGAGAGGTTTGTTGCGTTTGCTGCGCCTGAGTTTGTTACGGTTGCGGCGATTGTGGCGCTCAAGCCTTCGGTCGTGTCGTTTGCAGAGACGTTTATGGTTAGGTCTGGCAGGGGCTGCCCTATCGCGGTGAAGATCGTGAAGTGATCCACTTCAGCCCAGACGTAGTTTTCTTCGGTGTTTACGCCGGTTTTGTCGCAGAGGACCCACTGCTTGAGTGTTTCGTTCCAATAGTACATCTTGAGGGTGGATTCTGGGACGTCGCCAAGTAGGTTTTCGTCATAGGACAGGTTTATTGTTGCAGACCTGAACCCTTTGTCCGACGTGATGTTAATGAATTTTCCGATGCCGTACCTGGTGCCGTTGCCATAGGCGAGGATGTGCGGGTCGCCTACCGGGTTGATGGCTGCCGTGGCCGTTTCGTAGGAAACCATATTCAGGTTTGCGTACGGGTTTGTAATATTAAAGTCACAATAGACGTCAAGCGTTTTAAAGGCATTGTTATTTGTTTCGTTTGATTCTGTAATCGATTTCGATGGGTCTGTAATAAACCAGAAGGTATGCCAGCCGCACGTTGTTGCCGTCCAGTCGGTTGAGACCTGTTTTGTTCCATTAACAGGGATGTCAACCGTTTCCTCGTGGATTTTGACGCTGTTGTTGAAGAGATATGTGTCGAAGATCTGAACCACTCCGTTTTCAACCGGAGCATTGCCAAAGTTGTGTATCGTTCCTGAGATTTTTACCGTGTCACCGACCTTCAGCGTTTTGGGCGTAACCCAGATCGGGTTTGTGTAGGCCTGATAGGGTTCGCCCGTTGCCGGGCTCTTTTTGTCTGTGTAGGCGACGAGGCGGTAGAAGGTTGGGGAGGTTATTGTGGTTGGATCATCCCATGTTTTCCCACTATATTCTAATTTATTTGGAATCTCACTACCAGTCAAATTCTCCCAAGATTTACCTTTCCTAAATATCTCAATCCTCTCAACCTCGCCAAACTCATTCGTGCTTTCCCAGTCAATATTCAAAGTAACATAAGACCCATCCAAGGTATTATTGACCTTTAACTAATTTGTGTTGTATTTTTATAGACTGTTCCTACTATACTACATGGATGGGCGAAAATTCTCTCACGAAGTGCTTGAAACCTATCGTTTTCGTGCAATAGAACTAAAGAAGAAGGGAAAAAAGAATTCCGAAATCGCAGAGTTTTTCGGGGTGCATCCGGCTTCGGTGTCCAGATGGCTTACGACACACAAGAGGCAGGGGGAGGAAGCACTCAAAAGCGTAAAAGGTACGGGAAGGTGTCCGAAATTAACGCTTGAAAAATTGAATCAACTTCTGGAATATCTCAAAAAGCCAGCAACCGAATATGGCTTTCAGACTCCGCTCTGGACATGCAAGCGAGTCAAACACGCGATATGGAAGGAGTTTCATGAAGAGTTCACAGAAGTCGGAGTATGGAAATTATTGGGACGTTTTGGGTTGACCAATCAAAAACCGGAAAGAAGGGCAATAGAACAAGATTCGAAAGAAGTAAAACGGTGGGTGAAAGAAGATTGGCCGAAGATCCAAAAGCATGTAAAACGTTGGCAAGCAATATTATACTTCGTAGATGAGGCGGGGGTTTCACTCGTTCCTGTTTTGGGGAAAACGTGGGCTCCCAAAGGAGAAACCCCGATCGTAGAAGTAACTGGAAGGAAAGGTGGGTTTTGCATCACATCTGCCATTAGCACCGCAGGACGGTTGCTTTTCAGGGTGGAAAAAGAAGAAATGACTGCAAAAACGTTCATAGATTTTCTCAATAAGGTTATAAAACAGCACAAGAAGAGAAGGGTGATTGTTATATCTGACAAAGCGCCAATACATACGGCTAATGCTGTTAAGGAGTTTTCAGAGTCGAAGAAAAAGACATTCGCACTTTACTATTTGCCATCGTACTCACCAGAACTCAATTGTGATGAGCACGTTTGGGCATATCTCAAAGAAAATAAATTAAAAACACATATGGCAAAATCGGTTAAAGAACTCAAAAAACTTGCGCTCTCATCTTTATGGAGCATGCAAAAACAAAAATCATTGTTGAAATCACTCGTTTATGGGCCATTGTTTGATACAACATAAGTTAGTTAATTATCTATATATGGGCAATTTGGTACGGAAAACGACTAATTCCCTAAAAAATTATTTGGAGGAATAGTCATCTTTAAAGATGGAAGTTGCAGATATAACGATAACGAGAAATATGATTATAACGAGAATGATTTGTCCGACTGGAGATTCTTAAAACTATAATGTTCTTTTGTAAAAGAACCAAAACACACGCCCCCCCTAACGACGACGGACTAAAATTGTCTCCTTGATGTATGTTCTTGATGGCTCACTTTGTTCGCTTGATTGAACGACTGCCACTAAAATTTAACTCTTCGGTTTCCCTTCGGGACGTTGCACTAAACCTTGTTTTTCTCTTCGAGAAAAAGCGTATAACGGGGCTTAACCGACTACGAAACCTTGCAGGTTTCTCCGTCCAAATTTTGCCCCATCTCTGAAAATTTCTCCAGCTCTGTTCGGATTTTCCAGCTCTGAACTGCGGTTTGAGGGAAAATCCTCACGAGGTCGAAATTTTCGAGGGGTCAAAACTTCGGTTAAGCCCGATGGTATCCCCACAAGTTACACTTTTAGAAGCGGTAGGATTTACACCGTTATTGATGGAAGACTTGAGGACTTGAAGACCCCAAAAGAAGACCGCAGACTGAAGACCCTTTACGGGTGCCCAGCGACCATTGTCAAACCGGCCCACTCGTCAAACCCGAACATAAGGTTCATGTTCTGCACAGCCTGCCCCGATGCACCCTTGAGGAGGTTGTCTATTGCCGATATCACCAGGATTCTGTCCGTGTGCTTGTCCGCATGCACGCCGATATCGCAGAAATTCGTGCCGACGACGTCTTTTACCTGCGGGATGTCGACGATCCTGATGAACGGCTCGCCCCCGTAGAACTTTTCGTAATGCTTTCGCAGGTCTGCGCCGGTTTTCCCGAAAACATGGACGTTCGTCAGTATGCCCCTGATTATGGGCACCAGGGTCGGGGTGAATGATATCCTGATGTCCTTGATGCTCTGAGACAGGATATGCTCCATCTCAGGCCGGTGGCGGTGCTCGACCACGTTGTAGGGCTTGAGGTTGTCGTGGACCTCGCCGTGCGTCAGGAAGTCGGTTAGCTTTGCGCCTGCCCCGGAGGTTCCGGATTTTGAGTCGACGACAACCTTCTCCATGTCCAGCTTGTCCTTGAACTTCGCAAGGGGCGCTATGGCAAGTATCGCAGACGTCACGTAGCAGCCGGGGTTTGCCACCATGCGCGCCTTTTTTATCTTGTCGCGGAAAAGCTCCGGCAGCCCATAAACTGCTTTCTTTATCAGCTCAGGGCTTTCGTGTTTCATGTAAAATTTTTCGTACGTTCCTTTGTCAAGCCGGAAATCCGCGCTCAAGTCAATTACCTTGAGGCCTTTTTCAAGAAGTTCCGGGGCGTACTTCATCGCCTCCCCGTTGGGCGCTGCAAGAAATACTACGTCCGAATCTATGCCCCTGATATCCAAATCCTCAAAGTCGCACTCGAAGATGCCATTCAGGTTTCTGTGAACCGAAGAGACGGGCTTTCCGGCATTTGTCCTTGAAACGGGGACAATCTCATCGATGTCCGGGTGGGTTACAAGGAGCCTCAAAAGTTCCCCTCCGGTGTAGCCGGACGCGCCGATTACCGTTGCGTTTGTCATTTTTTCGGAGTGTACAATGGGTCTTTTTCCTGCATGATGCGGGTCGGTTCTTCGTCCGCAACATACGTTTTCTCCAGGGGGATATCCTGCTTTTTCGTATAAGCAAAACTCTTTCGAGTTTTGGTATCCTGAAACTGCAAAGCAGTTTCATGATAATCAAAAATTTTAAAGCCTTCGTCGATACTTGTCAGGAATATCAAGCTATAATGCCTGAAAAAGACAGGGATCGGAAGCGTTGCAAGAACGAAGAGATAAGCGATAAAAAGCAATATCGCAACCAGAAGCACGATGCCTATCGCCAAAAGCACGGGGAACATTGACCATGAAGCCGCCCCCGACAAGCCGATAACACCGGCTATCGCTGCCAGCAAAATCACAATTATTATCCCTGGAATGGCCATGATAATCAAGCCCAGAATCATGATGATAATCGACAGTATCCCTGATGCGATGCCAAGCCCGATTTTCATAAGCACGTAGATTGCTGTCTGGGCGATATTCTTTCTCAAAACCACTATCAGTCGCCTCCATCCTTCAATCAACCCCATTCCCTTGTGCATATAAGGCACTACGAAGTCGGCTGTAAAGGAGGATATGATAGAGTAGACTATGATAAGCGATATAAGGGCGGCAATGGCAAGAGCCAGAAGCACCCAACTGAACCCGCCGCCTAAAACGAATACATACACTATTACCGGAACGGCTATGCACGATAATAAAGCTATACCGAGGGTAAGATCGAAAACAAAAAGCCAAAATCCCTTGCCCATGAATTTCTTGAAACCCGCAACTATCTCAACGTTCGATTTAACGACGGAGTCCAGAAAGACGAAGGACATAACGGCACCGACGTAGCTGAATGCGAGTATTATCAAGAGGATTATCCCGACGATAACCGTAACAAGCCCGATATTGTCCATTATCAGGCCATCAAAATCATCGAAATTCCCGCTGTTGCCGCGGTCGCCGAAATCCGAGAAATTCCCGAGGTTTCCGCCGCCGCCCCCGCCCATCAGGAACGCGACAAGCGCGAGTTTCAGCCAGAGCCTCAGGGCGAATGGTTTGAACAAAAGCCATATGGTTTTGTCGAACGCCGGCTCTATAGATTCAATCGCATGCCATGTCATCTTTATAGATTATCGCTTCCTACTTAATAATCCGCAAATAGTCAGCGCTAAGTTGTCAATCGTTTCAAGCCCGGTTTTGTCGTTTTTTATGTCCTCTGGGGTTCTGCCGACAGCGATGCCGCCGAAGTGCGCCGTTCCTTTGTCGGACACGACCACCATGTTCTGCACGAGCATCCAGTTTCGTATCGCCATCGTGGTAAATTCCTGCCCGCCGTTTCTACTGCCTCCTATGGCAATCGCCCCGCCGATTTTGCCGGCAAGTTTGAAGCCCTGTCTTCTCAGCGGAAGCGTCCTGTCCAGCAATGCCTTAAGTTTTCCGGAAACGCATGCGAAATANGTCGGCGAGCCGATGATTATCGCATCCGCTTCGGCCATAGCATTCAGGATTTTTTCAACGTCATCGCCTTTGGGGCACCTTCCCTTAACGCATCCGCCGCAGTCGTCGCAGTATTCAATCCGTAAATCTGAAAGAGAGATAAACTCGCCCTTTATGCCGTGGCTCTCGCAAAAGGACAGCGCCCGCTTTACCGCGAAATCGGTGTTTCCCCTGCGGTGCGAGCCGCTTATGCCAAGGACTTTCATCTATTTGGTATTTCTTATCTCCTCCTCGATTTCTATGAGATGCTTTTCGTAGTCCCGCGCAATCTCCCGGAAACTCTCCTCGTCAAGATCCCTTCCGGGGGTACTTTGAGCGGGCGAGGTTTATCATGTCTTCAATACGCGCCTTTTCCTTCATTAGTTTGCCTATGTCTTTTTTTATCCTGTCCTCGACAACGCTTTCAACACCCTCAATCTCGTGTTCTTCGGCCTCGATTTTTTCTTCGGCACCCATGTGCTCGTCCCTTTCAGCAACGAGTTTTTTGCGTATGCCCTCAAGTTCCTTCCTGCGGGCGCCCTCCTCTCGCTCAAGTTCGCGCTCTATTTCTACAAGTTCCCGCTCAAGTTCGACCCTGCGGCGGCGCTCCTCCTTTAGCTCTTCGTTCTTCTTTTTCAGTTCTGCCTCAAGCTTATTCCTGCGCCCCTTCTCCAACGCAAGTTCCGCCTCGATCTTCCTGAGGCGTACAAACTCCTTTTGCGGGTCGGTGAATTCGGCCATTGTCTTAACTAAATTATATTATCATATATATTATACCAAGATGAACCTAAAACCGATGTTGTTATTTGCACTGTTTTTTATGTGCACCTCCGTTTCTGCAACCACTGCGGATGTTTCCATTAGCAATGAAACCGTGGTGCTGGGCGAAGAAGTTTGGATACATGTCGATATCAAGCCAAACGAAAGCGCCGGCGTGGGCGCACAGGTTAGCGTTTACGAGGTGGGGGAAGAGGACGGCGTGAAGAAATGGACAAACGAGCGGAAAATTATGGCATCAGGGTGTAGCATTTGTGGAACAAGCGATTCAATTACAAGCGAACTTGACCGGAATTATATTTTCACACCGAAAAAAGAGGGAAGGTATGTGGTGGATTTGAACCTCCATGGCGCTTCCGGCAGCATACGCAAAACCATCTATTTCACGGTAGCGGGCGAACAAATCCCTGACGGAGAAAACGAAGCCATGAACGAAAGCATGAAATCTGGGGCGAATGAAACGAAAACCGGCGAAAGCCCGTCGGTTTTTGAAAACAAAACCGAAAATGAAACACTACGGGGCGGCACCGGAAATTCAACCGAAGCGGAAAAAGTCACGGTAAATGAAACCGCGGGTCCTGATGCAGACAATGCGACTTTTGACGCAGGAAAACCTATTGGTGAACGCCCCGATTATTCAAACTCCACCACAATAAAAGTTATTCTCGCAGCCTTGTTCATCGTACTTGCCGGATACATGCTTGCAAAAAGGGGTTAATTGGTTTGGTTTTTTTAACCCCCAGTTTAATAATTTAAAGTAAACTCAAAATGTACAAGATAGGCGAGGCACTGGTCGGGAAGGGGAACGAGATTGCGCACATCGATTTGATGATAGGGGACAAAAACGGGCCCGTCGGCCAGGCCTTTGCAAGCGGGATGTCCGAGCTTTCAAAGGGGCACACGCCGCTCATCGGCGTAATAAGGCCGAACCTTCCTGCAAAACCGTACACGCTTATCGTTCCGAAGGTAACCGTCGGCAATCTGAAGGACGTGAACAAGATATTCGGCCCGGCGCAGGCCGCGGTTGCAAAGGCGATTGCGGACTCGGTCGAGGAGGGGGTCATTCCGAAAGACAAGATTGACGACTACGTCATCGTCTGCAGCGTCTTCATACACCCTGCTGCCGAGGACTACAGAAAAATCTACCACTACAATTACAGCGCAGTAAGGCTTGCCTTGCGGCGCGCGATGACAGACTACCCGAATTACGACAAGATAATGTACGACAAGGACCGCGCGACGCACGCGATAATGGGCTTCAAGGTGCCGCGGCTTTGGAGGCCGCCGTACCTGCAGGTTGCACTTGACGTTGCCGACGTCGAAACCGCGCGCAGGGTTATACAGGAGCTTCCGGACAGCGACCGCATCATACTCGAGGCCGGCACCCCGCTTATCAAAAAGGAGGGGATCGAAGTAATAAGCAAACTGCGCGACGTTGCAAGAGGCAATTTCATAATCGCAGACCTAAAGACCCTCGACGTCGGCCAGGTCGAGGTGGACATGGCGTTCGACGAAACCGCGGACGCGGTCGTGGCATCCGGCCTTGCAACGACGGACACTATCGACAAGTTCATATACGAGGCGAACCGCCTGAGCACCTGCGCGATAGTGGACACGATGAACGTTTCGGACCCTGTGAAAATGCTCAAGTCCCTCAAGGCGCTGCCCGACGTCGTAATACTTCACCGCGCGATAGACTCCGAGCGGACAAGCGTTTGCGATGTGGCGCAAACGGTGTCCCGAAATCGCTCGGCGATTTCGCGGAAGACCGATGCAAGCGGTGTCGAGGGCGACAGGAAGACATCAAGCCAGTGGGACAATATCGGCAAGATAAAGGCGGCGTTCCCGAAAAGCAAGATGATGGTGGCGGTGGCAGGCGGGATAACCGCAAAGACCGCTCCAGAGGCACTGGCAAAGGGCGCGGACATTTTGATAGTGGGCCGCGACATCACGCAGTCGAAGGACATCGAGCGCTCGGCGAGGG
>MCBF01000001.1:242961-251180 GCA_001742785.1 Candidatus Altarchaeales archaeon IMC4 | reverse complement strand
CGTGAAGCCTCCCGTGCCATTGTTAAGGAAGAGCTCCACCTGTCCGGCATAATCCCCCACAAGGAAGTCCGTGTCGTTGTCGCCGTCGAAGTCCGCCGATGTCATGCCGTAAGCGTTTGAACCAACATCCGTTACTATGCCCTTGGACGTGAAGCCTCCCGTGCCATTGTTAAGGAAGAGCTCCACCTGTCCGGCATAATCCCCCACAAGGAAGTCCGTGTCGTTGTCGCCGTCGAAGTCCGCCGACGTCATGCCGTAAGCGTTTGAACCAACATCCGTTACTATGCCCTTGGACGTGAAGGGGTGGGGGCAACAGGGCCTTACGACACCCGCCGTTGAATCGCTGTACCCGATTCTCCAGTTCATACTTCCGGACACATCGGTGATGAGAATAACATCCGCATCGCCGCCTGCGATAGAATATGAAATATTTCCGGTGCCCATTCTAATCGGTACCGTGTTCGAGTTGAGCCAATTTGGATATACACCGTCGAAAATCGCTTTTAATTCGTTATCCGTCAAATCGACCACTTGGGTTTCATTACTGCCGCTTGTAGAGTTAATCATCCTGTCCCCCATCATGAAGTAGGTCGTGTAATTGTTAAGGAATCTCAGATGGACATTCATGGAATTCAGGGTCCCGGGAACATAAAAGGAGGAGTAAAGGTTTATCAAGCCGTTGATGCCCGGGAACCGGTAGTAGCCGACACCCGTATCTTCTGCACTTGTCTGGTTTGTCGTGTATTCAACCTGTATAAAACCGCCGCCTATGTACTGGGTATTGATGTTACCGCCTGTGAAATTGATTTCTATTGTGTTATTGCCCTGCTGGAAACTTCCGTTGCAGGCGCTTATATCCTCTTTCACGTTCGCGCTCATATTTCCGATAAGGGAGATGGTGCGCGGGTTCTTACAGCCAATCCCGTTTATGTACAGGTTGAAAGCGTCCCCGGCAGCCAATTCCATATAAACGGATACTATATCATGGTATTGCGGAAGTTCTATGTAAGAGGTAATATTTCCTTCTCCCACGAAACCTCCGAAGTACACATAGGATGAAGTCGTCTTCTCTCTTATGTTNTTCAAAAAGGCCCTTGCAACGTGGGCAAGGGTGGGCAGCCCCGCCGAATAGCCGACAAGCAGGCGTGTGGAGTGGGTTTCCGAGGCAGCAAGCGCCATGCTCGGCCTTCCGCTTGCAGTGTCATTATCAGTGCTATAAACCTCTATGTCGTCTATGGTTACCGAATAACCCATCTGCCGGGGTATAACTTTGTCCAGATACCCCCTAGTTATGTTCGTCGCGTTCTGCCAAGCGCTCGAAGACGAATTTCCTTCCGCCGCCGCCCACTGCTCCCCGATCTGGTCCAGGGCCTCGTTTTTGTTCAGGGTGTCAAGAACGTCCTCGGCCGTATAGTGCAGATCCTTTGCGGAACTCATCGTCGTTTTTGACACCTTGAAATACTGGGTGTTAGATATCGCGGCGAATATCACCAAAACGACCACCACTGCCAGCATCACGTCCAGCAGCATCGCATACCCGCGTTTTTTCATTTTGCAGTTTTCACGCCGAATTTTGCATTTTTCAATTTGCATTTTGCAGTTACTCGCCCGCCCACAAGGTAAAGTGCATCCTTACCAGTTGCCCGTTTAAGGCCGCGGTCTTTACCTCGGTTATCATCTTTGTCTCGTTAACGTACGGTTTTCCCGTAGCGCAGGAAACCCCGTCGATTTCAATGACTGTGTTGTTTATATCTGTGAACCTGACGTAAAAATCATATTTTCCGGTCCCCGCCAGATCGCTGTTGTTTTCGTAATTGCTTGAGTTCATCATATTGACAAACGCCAGCACCTTCAGGGGGTCAAGAACCCTGCTTCCGTTTGATGAAAGGCCGATGACCTCGACCGTGGTTTCGTTCCAGTCGGACGGGATTCCGGGGGCCCTTATCAGCCCTTCGGAAACGTCTGTCGCCAGCTCCTCGAATTCGTAAAGCGACTGAGACCCCCCGATGTTTCTGATGGTCTGGCTCCACAGGAAAACGATAACGATGAAGAGTAACATGAAAATTGCATAGCTCACGAAAACCTCCATACTGAAGCTCTGGCCCTTTTTATGTTCCATTTTTTATCCAACTACAATACTGCCGTTATACACATTATCGCTCTCGATGCTCTCTGTTACATTGTACCCGGAATCAACCAATATATTGACAGAGTAATTGCATGCCACCGTAAGGTTAAGGTTCGCGCTTACGGTAACCAGTGTGTCCGCCGCCAAACCCGCTACATTCACCGATTCGTTATTGAGCGTTACGTTAAAAGCGCCCGCATCATGCGGCCCGAAGTTCAGCACGTCTACTTTCGCGCTCACCGTCGTGTTTAAACCGGCGATCTTCGGCGTAAGCGTTTCACCCGCCACAAACAGGTCCGGCCTGTTGCAGCCCACCAATATCACACCGTCCCTGTTGAACACGGTGTTTCGGTTTTCAAGGCCATAATCAAGGCAGAAAACGGTGATGTTGCTAGTTACCGCCTGTGCGCTCCACCTGCCGGTATCCCATGATATTTCTACACGCCGGCCATCGATCGTTATGTTATAATCGTTTCCTCCATGGATAGCGGCAGGTATTGAAAAATGGCGGTAGTACCCTGAGCCCGCAAGGCTTATCATATTGACATTGTCAACCACGCTGTTGCACACCATCTTGGCATCAAGGAGCGTTCGGAAGTCGTTGCTCCATCTTGTTTTGTCAATCCCGAACAATAGAATTACGATGAACAGCAGTATGACAAATCCGACGGATATGATAAGCTCCAGGCCGGACTGAGCCCTTTTGGATGACATGTTTAGATATGCGCACAACCTGCTAATAAGTCCGGTCATTCAACCCTAACGCTTTCGATTAAAACATCCTCGACCGGCCAGTCGTGGTAGTGCCCGAATTTTGTCGTGGTCTTAACAGAAGCTATCGATTTTACAATATCCATCCCCTCGGTAACCTGCCCGAATACCGAGTAGTTTCCGTTAAGAAAATCATGCGGCCCGTCGCATATGTAGAACTGGCTCGTGGCGCTGTTGGGGTCGTTTGTCCTTGCCATCGCGACCGCTCCGTCGGTGTGTTTCAGTGCGGGGTTGATTTCAAGGTTTATCGCACCGTATGGGCTCGCCTTCTGTCCCCCGTCAGGGTAAAACCCGCCGCCCTGTATCATGAAGCCGGGGATTACGCGGTGAAAGACCAGCCCCGAGTAGAACCCGCCGTTTGCGAGCCTGATAAAGTTCGCGGCCGTCACCGGCGCCTTGTCGGTGTAAAGTTCGATTTTAATCGTTCCCTTGTTTGTTTCAAGTATCGCGGTTTTCATTTTATTCGGCGGGGGTGCGGGTGCGGTATTGTCGTCTTTTGTATTATCCTGCGAGCCGAGGCAGCCGCTTGCAACGACCACGGCAATCACGATTCCGATGATTAGGATTTTCGGGTTCATCTGGTTTATGATATTCAGTTTAGGATTTAAAATATTCGGCACCTAACTCAAGCCGATCTTCCTGTCCGCATTAGAACGCCCCTACGTTCTAATGGGACACAAATTTTGCTAAATGCAAAATTTCTTGACCTTCACCTCGGAAACCATCAGGAAGGCGCTTACCAAGGCCAAAAAGAAGAGGTTTATGCCGGACGATTCGGAAAGCAGGTACAAGAGCGGGATTACAAGGGCGTTGAACGTTATGGGGAGCCCGACATAGGACTTTAAACCCTGTTTTGCCAAAACCAGATACCTCGCAAGGCGCAGGAGTCCCGCGCACAGGACTGCGACCGACACCAAAAGGTAGAACACAGCCTGCTCCGGGAAATTCCCAAGCGCGTAAAAATATATGAAAGCCGCGGGCGCCATCGCAAGGGCCGCGGCATCGCACACGGTGTCGATATATGAGCCGAACTCCGTCGGTTTGGAGAACCTCATCGTGGCAAAACCGTCAATGTAGTCAAAAACCCCCGCGGCTGCCAGAAACACGGCGCCGAGGAAGAAATCCCCCCCGACTACCCGGATCACGGATAAAAATCCGAAGACCCCGCACATCAGGGAGAAGGTATCCGTCCACTTAAAAAAACTTAAGATGCCGACGCCCGGTTTTTCATTTTGGGCCATCACACGAACCTCGCCCTCTTTGACAGGAGTTTTGGAAGCGGTAGGGGCTTGAACGGGAACCCCTTCGTCTTTTTTGCGATTTCCTTTGCCAGTTCATCTATAGCCATCTTTTCCTGCTCGCCGGTTTCGCGCACCCTGACCGACAACAGGCCGGTCTTCTCCTCCTCCTCGCCTGCGACAATAATGTACGGCACCCATTCCTTTTCCGCTTCCCTTACTTTCTTGCCCATGCTTTCAGTGCGGTCGTCGATGTCGCACCTTATGCCGGCCGCATCGATTTTCTCCGCAATCCCGAGAGCGAAATCAAGGAACTTCTCGGAAAGCGGCACGACCCTCACCTGTGCCGGGGAAAGCCAAAGCGGGAAGCACGCCTTTTTGCCGGCGGCCTGGTCCATGTGCGCCTTTTCCAGAAGCGCATAAACGTTCCGGTCGATGCTTCCTGAAATCGAGGCGTGGAGCATCAGCGGCGTCTTCTTCCGGCCGTCTTCGCCGGTGTATGTTATCTCGAAACGCTCAGGGTTTTCGATGTCTATCTGGACCGTCGAAAGCGCGGATGCCTTGTTCAGGGCATCGATGAAATTGAACTCGAACTTCATCACGAAGTAGAACGGGCGCTCGTCCCACATCTCGATCAGGACAGGCCGTCCTATCAGAGCGACAAGTTCTTTTGCGAAGTCCTCGTTCTGGTAATAGAAGTCCTTCACGAACCTTATGCCGACCTCGTATGGCAGCCCCAAACCCTCCATCCATTCCATCGAGGCCTTGTACTGCGAAAGGAACTCCCCCTTTGCCTGTTTCATGTCCACAACAAGGGTGTGCATATCCGGCATCGTGAAAGCCCGCAGTCGCCTCAAGCCGACAAGCTCCCCGCGCTGCTCCCGCCTGAATGAGTAATGCGAAAGTTCGTAGAGTTTAAGCGGCAAATTTTTATAAGAAATCGTCATGTCGTGCTTCATCAGGTACTGCCCGAAGCACGCCGCGAACCGCAGGAAAAATTCCTTGTCCCCGGACTTCACGACGTACTGGCGCGCCGGGAACCGGTTGAGGTATTTGGACAGGTGCGGGTGCTCGTAGTCGTACATCAGCGGCGTTTCCACCTGCATGCCGCCCATCTTACCTACCCTTGAAGAAACGCTCTCCTCGAGAAGCCGCTTAATCAGCGAGCCCTTCGGGTACCAGCGCATGTTGCCGGGGTCGCTTCCGGGCTCGTAGTCCGCAATCTCGTGCGCTCTCATCAAAGTCACGTGCGGCGGCTCCTGGTCGACAGCCCTGACCTTTGAGATTTCGTAGTCGACGAATTTCTTCAGGCTCTTGTGGTTCGTAAAATCGAATTTATCCGCGTCCGTGAGCTTGCCGCCGGTATCGAGGACGTACCAGCGCGACTTCAGCTTGTCCTCGGTCTTCAGCGCCTCGGACTCCTTCACCCCCTCTTTCCCTGCGTCATCGGGGCGTATCGTACGCGAAAGCTCGGAAAGCGGGTGCCCCTTGCACTCGACGTGGAACGACTTGTACCAGCCGAAGGGCGCCTTCGTCACGCTGTACTCGCCGCTGAGCTTCAGGTAGAGGTCATCGATGATTTTTTCCGCGACCTGGGGTTTCGACAGGTTGTCCGAAAGGTGAGCGTAAGGGTAAAGGACAATCGTTTCTGCGCCGACGTTTGCGAACACCTTCTTTATCTCATCTGCGGTTTTCTCGACGACGGACCGGGGGTTGGTCTCGTCGGGCTTTTCGCTTGCCATGAAAACGACCAGCGCCTCGGCGGCATGCCCGGTTTTTTCCTTCAGGTCCTGCGCCGATTTTATGGCTTTCTTCTTCACCTCGAAACTCATCGAGTCCGCGTGTATCAGGAGTATGCGCATTTTTAATTTGAATTAGTTATTTAGGTGAATAAGAATAAATCAAATAATCCGCACCCAACATGAAAGAAAAAATAAGCAGGAACGTAATCCTCCTCGGGATAGTCAGTTTCCTGACGGACATAAGCAGCGAGATAATATTTCCGATTCTGCCGATGTTCATAGCATCCCTTGGCGGCGCGGGGCTTATCATAGGACTGATCGGGGGGCTTTCCGACAGCGTGTCTGCGATTCTTAAGGTCGTTTCAGGTTACTGGTCCGACCGTGTCGGGAAACGAAAGCCTTTCGTCTTTTTCGGCTACGGGCTTTCGAGTTTCTCAAAGATACTTCTCTCATTTTCGACCACATGGCATTATGCGGTTGTCCTTGTTTCGCTTGAGCGCGTCGGTAAAGGCTTAAGGGATGCGCCGAGGGATGCGATACTTGCGCAGTCAAGCGAAAACCACAGGGGCAGAGCCTTTGGTTTCCACCGGGCAATGGACACGACGGGCGCCATCATAGGCTCGGCACTGTCGTTTGTTTTATTTTACTACATCGGGCTTAGTTTTGGGACGATAATATTCGCTGCCGGGATAATAGGATTTTTTTCATTAATACCGGTCTTATTAGTGAAGGAGAAGGATAACTCGCCGGTTAAAACCTCGCTTAAATTAAGCTTGAAGGCGCTGCCCGGCGACTTTCGGATGTTTGTGGCAATAGCAAGCATTTTCGCTCTCGGGAACTTCACATACATGTTCTTTATACTCAAGGCACAGGGCGCATTTTCCGACCCCAAGATGGCGGTAGCGCTGCCCCTGCTTTTGTACGTATGGTTCAACATAGTTTACGCTGCATTCTCAATGCCCGTCGGGAATCTATCCGACCGGATTGGAAGGAAAAAGATACTTATCGCGGGCTACGGGCTGTTTACTTTAACGTGCGTCGGATTTGCATTCTCGAACTCGCTTGTGACGTTCATCATATTCTTTGCTCTGTACGGCGTTGCATATTCGTTAATTGACGCAACCCAGCGGGCGTTCGCATCAGACCTTATTCCGGAGAACATACGGGGCACGGGGCTTGGCACGTTCCACACCGCAATAGGCCTTGCTGCGCTTCCGGCAAGCTTGATTGCAGGGGGGCTGTGGGAATATGACCCCACAGGGGGCTTAACATTTATCTACGGCGCGGCAATGGGGCTTGTGGCTACGGCAATGTTTGTTTTTTACAGCAACCGGCTTACCTGTTGATTTGTTAATTAATCCGCGCAACCATAGTTTAACACAGTGGCGATACAGATGAACAAAACAAATACGGGGCTTTTATTTTTCGCGGCTATCTTGGCCGTTTCGCTTTCGGGATGTATCGGGCCGGATGATACCGCAAAGATAAACGAAAGCGTCGGGGCGAACCTGAGCGAACCCAATGTGGTGCCGGGCGAAACGGGTGTACCGGACAATTCTACAGCCAACGCGCCAGATGTATCTCAAACGGCGCAAACCGACGAATGCGAAGGCATGCAGGGCGCCGACGCGGATGAATGCCACATGAACATCGCTTTAAAAGAGTACGATATATCTACCTGCACCAATATCAAAAATAACCTTACGCGGGATTTGTGCACCTTGCTTTTTGACATTAACGAAAGCGACAACTCGACGACGGTAAAGGGGTACGTCTACAACCGCGACAGGGACATGAGGGGGTGGGGGGGCTACGAAAACCTCACGGTGAGCATATACAGCCATTCAAAAAATGCGACGGTGGCATCTGATGTGACCGACGGCCTTGGGTTCTACGAGGCGCACGTGCCGCCAAAAGACAGGTACGCAGTCATCGTGGACTTCAACGGCAAGCGGCTTCCGCAGGACATAGCCTACGCACAAGCCAACTACACATATTCGATGGATTTCAGGATTTACTGATGCCCTGATTTATACTTTAAATACCAAATATTAATGCCAAAAATGGACTCATTTCACGCAACCATAAACCTGCCCAAGAACATATTGTTCCAGATGAAGGTCGAAAACCGGAATATCGAAGGATTTGTAAGAAAAAACTTAGCAGTAGAAATGTACAGGGAAGGCGCTTTATCGCTTGGAAAGGCCGCCGAGCTTGCGGGCGTTAAGACGAAGTGGGAGATGATGACGATTCTGAACAGCAAGGGGGTTCCGATTAGTTACAGTATCGAAGAGGTTAAAAAGGACGTGAAAACGCTCGATTCCGTACTGAAGAAAAAGT
>MCBF01000001.1:234484-242861 GCA_001742785.1 Candidatus Altarchaeales archaeon IMC4 | reverse complement strand
TAAGAAAGTATTCAATATAATATATGGGCAATTTGGTACGGAAAACGACTAATTCCNTTAATATATATCAGGTGAAAATGAAATATCCCGCAATCTTCATGGTGCTGCTTATTCTTGCAGGCCCTGTTTGTGCCGGTTTTGATAAGGAATGGTCGTACGGCGTGGAACAGGGGATAAAATCGATGGACTGCAAAGATGAGCGGTGCGCGGTTTTGTCAAAGGACAACGTCGCGATATACTTTGTTAAGGACAAGGAGAGGTGGTCGCGCAGCGTAAATAAAGAGTTGAATACCATAAGCATATCTAATGACCTCATCACAGCGGCATCCACTGACGGCAATATCTACGTGTTCAACACGAAGGGAGATCTCCTGTGGTGGAAAAACATCGGCGCAGGGGTTGGCTATAAAGAGGCAGTTTTTGCCGGGGACTACATCGCAGTCGGCGGTATCAACGGAGTCGTTTACCTTTTCGATGCGAACGGCAGCCTCCTGTGGAACCGCACGACCGGCTCGTATGTCGTGAACGTCAAATTAGTGAACGACACCCTTTTTGCAGTCTCAGACAAACAGGGGTATGTTTTTGACATCATGGGAAACGAAAGGGCAAACCTAGGCATTGAGTATTACATCCGCTCCTGTGCGCTCTCGGACGGCACGATTGCACTTGGGTTGGGCGACGGCACGCTCCACATTTTCACAGCGGATGGCTTGGAGACGGGAAACTACACAATCGGCGACCAGATAGGAACGATCGCAATAATGGGCAAATATGTCGCGGTGGGTGCAAGGGACGGAAACCTTTATCTATTTGACAAAAACGCAACCCTCCTGTGGAAGCAAAATCTGGACTCGGGCGTAACATCCGTCGGGATATCCGGCAGGAACCTTTATGCAGTATCACTTGAGGACAACGTCTACCTTTACACCATAAACGGCTACCAATTGGCTTCGCAGAACGAGTCCGGGATAATAGCGTCTTATCTGGATGATTATGGTTTGACGACCGGAACCGACAAAGGAAAAGTAACGCATTACCTGATCCCGACCCGAAGCGGGTCATTCGGCATATTTGCCATAGCGTTCGTAGTTCTTATCATGCTTGGCGCGGTGGTTGTTTTACTAAAAGAACTGTAAAATCAAATTGGAAATTGGAATCGTAGGAAAACCGAATGTGGGGAAGTCCACGCTGTTTAACGCCCTGACGATGGCGGGTGCGGAGGTAGCGAACTACCCGTTCACCACTATCAAGGCAAACGTCGCGGTCGGCTACGCAAGGGTAAACTGTGCCTGCACCGAACTGAACGTAAAATGCGCACCGAAAAATTCCTACTGTACGAAGGGCAGCCGCTTTGTTCCCATCAAGATCATAGACGTTGCCGGATTGGTCCCCGGGGCGCACGAGGGCAGGGGGCTTGGCAACCAGTTCCTTGACGATTTGCGGCAGGCAGACATCCTGATCCACGTAATCGACATCTGCGGGAAAACAAACGAGAACGGCGAGCCGGTACCGAGCCACGACCCCGAAGCCGACGTGAAGTTCCTTGAGGAGGAGGTCAACCTCTGGTTTTACAACGTGCTGAAAAAGAACGTGACCAAGGTGCTTGCCAAGATGAAGCACACCAAGGCCGATGTGGTAAAGAAATTCGCGGAGGTGCTTTCGGGGGTCGGCATAACCGAGTCACAGATACACGAGGCCTTTTTGAAGGCACCGATAGAGAAATTTGACGACCATGAGTTGATGAATTTTGCGGTCGCGCTGAGGTCGGTTTGGAAGCCGATAATACTCTGCGCCAACAAAATCGACCAGGACACCGCCGGCAATTACGAGAGGCTAAGGCAAAAGTACGACATCCCCCCTGTTTGCGCCGAGGCGGAGCTTGCACTTAGGAAAGCCCAATCGGCAGGCATGATCGATTACGTGCCCGGAGATTCGGAATTTACGATCGCGGGCGCTAATGAAAAACAGGCAAAGGCACTCGATTTCATAAAGGGCAGCATCCTCAAAAAGTACGGCTCGACCGGCGCGCAGGGACTGGTGAACCACGTGGTTTTCGATGTCCTGAAGCTGATTGCGGTTTATCCGGTCGAGGACGAGCACAAACTCTCAGACAAGCAGGGGAATGTCCTGCCGGACGCGTATCTTGTGCCGAGGGGAACCACCGCCCTCGACTTAGCATTCAGGGTGCACACGGACATCGGCAAGAAGTTCATCGGGGCGATAGACTGCAAGACTGGAAGGCAGATTGGAAAAGACCACGTGCTTGAAAACGGCGACGTGGTGAAGATAATCGCGGGCAGGTAAAACAGAAAACCTCACGGCTTTTATTTAATGAGATTATATTAATAATGATGATGAATGTGAATTTGTCAAATATTCGGCAGGAGTATGTCGTGGATAACGCAGGGCATAGAACCGCAGTAATCCTTCCTGTTGAGGATTATGAAGAACTTTTAGCAGACATTCATGATTTAGCAGTGATAGCCGAACGCAGGGAAGAGCCCACAATAACCTTAGAGGAACTAAAAGATCAGTTGAAAAATGAGGGGCTCTTATAAGGTTGAATGGAAAAAATCTGCTGTCAAGGAACTTAAAAAAATAGATAGCAAATATATCCATCGCATTATTGAGGCGGTAGAGCCGCTAACGGACGACCCGTTTCCACCGCAAACCAGAAAGCTTGTAGAAAGCAAAAGCAGTTACAGAATAAGGATTGGTGATTATCGGGTGGTTTACGGTGTGGATACCGAAAATAAAATCATTTCTATTTATAGGGTTCGCCACCGCAAGGATGCGTATCGTAACTTTTAGTTTATTCACCCTAAATGAACCCCGAAGAAACGGACCTGCTTTGCAGGAACCTGAAATACGGCACTGTGGAAGAACGGCAATCTGCCGCGAAACTTCTTGAGAACGCCGAGCCGTTCGTGATATCCGATTTGATAAAAGCCCTCGACGATGCGGATTACGGCGTAATTAAAAATGCCATGGAGTCCCTTTCAATAATCGGCGACTTCCGGGCGGTTGATGCCCTTTCCAAAGTCGCAAAAGAATCTGATTCCGCGCTGATTAGAAAACTTGCGGCAAAGGTGGTGCAGGAGATTGAAAAAAGAGACGTGGGCGTCAAAGAACCAAAAGAGACTGAAAAAAAACATACAACCGGAAAAACCGATGCGGCCAAAAAGACCGAAGGAATCTTCCCGTTCGATGAAGTCCGCGCAGGGCAGAGGGAGTTCATGGAGGATGTCGGAAAAATCGTGGAATCAGGGGGCCACCTTGTCGCCCACGTGCCGACCGGCATCGGAAAAACCGCAGCCGCAATCGTCCCAGCCCTCGGATTTTCAATGAATAACGAAAAAACCGTATTCTTCCTCACGTCCAAGATGTCCCAGCACAAGATAGCGATAGAGACGATAAAAAAGATAAACAAACGGCACAATGCAGGGATATTCGCCGTTGACCTGATAGGCAGGCAGGCGATGTGTCCGCACGATGTCGGGGATTTGTATTCGTGGGAATTCATGCTTTTGTGCAAGGCACGCCGCGAGGAAGGCAGCTGCAAGTACTTCAAGAACAAGCATTACGGCCAGATGGTCGAGATGATAAAGAGGCAGACGCTCCATGCAGAGGAGATAAAAAAAGAGTGTATGCAGTCGTGCATCTGCCCCTACGACACCACCCTTGAAGCGGCAAAGCAGGCGGACATCGTGATAGCGGACTACTACCACCTTTTTTCGCAGGACATCAGGAAGAACGTCCTGCACAAGACAGGAAAGGAGATAGAGGACCTGATCATAATCGTGGACGAGGCGCACAACCTGCCGGACCGGGTGCGGAATCTTCTGGACTACACGATAACCGATTATATCATCAAGCAGGCGGTAAGCGAACTCCAGGCGCCGGCATACGCCCCCGTGCGAAGCGACATAAGGGCGATATCGCTTGCGATGAAGTCACTTGCAAAGGACATGAAGGCCGGCGAAGAAAGGCGGATAACCAAAGAGGAACTGAAAAGAGAGATGGACAAGAATCTCTCTGTTGACTACGACAAATTTGTCAAGGTATTGAAAAAAACCGGGAAGAAACTGCTCGAAGAGAAGGACCGCCACCGCTCCTACGCGGCGGACTTAGGGGAGATCCTCAGGGCATGGGACGGCCCGGACACGGGAACAGTGAGGATACTCCAGAACATGGGCGCCCCTTCGATTTCGTACAAGATTCTGGACCCGTCGCTGATAGCAAGGGAGGTCTTCGACGGCGCGCATGCCTCCGTGATGATGTCCGGCACCCTGACGCCGATGCAGATGTACGCGGACCTGATGGGCATAACGGGTGCGAAGCTTGCGGAGTACCAGTCCCCGTTTCCGCCGGAAAACAGGATGCTGATAATAGTGCCGGGGGTAACCACGAAGTTCACAAGCCGTGGCGATGAGATGTTCCGCAAAATCGCAAAAAGCATCGGCGATATTTCGGAAAACGTGCCCGGAAACATAGCGGTCTTCTTTCCGTCTTACTACCTGATGAACGAGGTTCTCAATGGCATCGGGGTGGAAAAGCAGGCACTGGTCGAGGAGCGCGGGATGACGAAGGAGATGAAAACAGGGCTTTTGAATTCCCTCGCCGATGCGAAGGAAAAGGGCGGGGCAGTCCTTTTCGGTGTGCTCGGCGGCTCGATGTCGGAGGGCACGGACTACGCGGACAACCTGCTCGAGTGCGTCATCGTCGTCGGCATCCCGCTTGCCAAGCCGACATTGGAGGTGGATTGCCTGATAGAGTACTACGACAAAAAGCTCGGCAGGGGCCGCGATTACGGCTACGTTTTCCCTGCGATGAACAACGTCCTGCAGGCGATGGGCCGCTGCATAAGGAGCGAAACCGACCGGGGCGTTATAGTTCTGATGGACGAGCGGTTCAAGTGGCAGAACTACATGAGGTGTTTCCCGAAGGATTACAAGTTTATCCTGAGCGAGAAACCCGAAGAACACGTTAAGAGGTTTTTTGGACAAGGCAATTATAAACCCCCGACCCAATAATTAACCCACAAAATGCAAAAAAAGTTATTTATTCCGGGGCCCGTTGATGTGCTTCCCGAGGTGCTCAAGCAGATGGAAAGGCCGATGATAAGCCACCGCGGAAAAGAGATATCTGCCATCTTAGAGCGCATCATAGGAAACACCAGAAAACTGATGTACACAAAAAACACGATATTGATATCAACGTCCTCCGCAACCGGTCTCATGGAGGGTGCTATCAGGAATTGCGTCTCGAAAAGATGCGTCAATTTCGCAAACGGGGCGTTTGCCGAGCGCTGGCATGGGATTGCAAAGGAATGCGGGAAGGAGGCGGACCTCGTAAGCGTCGAGTGGGGCAAACCGATTACCGCGGATATCGTGGACGAGGCGCTTTCCTCTGGCAAATACGACGCCATGACGATGGTTCACAACGAAACATCAACCGGCGTTATGAGCCCGATTTCCGAGATTGCAAATGTTGTGAAGGATTATGATGTCAGTTTTCTCGTGGATACTGTAAGCTCAATGGCGGGCGTTAAAATCGAGGTCGACAAACTCGGCATCGATGTCTGCCTGTACGGTACGCAAAAATGCATGGCCTTGCCGCCGGGGCTTGCGCTATGCTCAGTGAGCGACGGCGCGCTGAAAAAAGCGGAAGGCATCACGGGCAGGGGCCACTACTTCGATTTTCTGGCGCTGAAAAAGTCAATAGACAAACTCCAGACCACGACGACGCCTGCTATTTCGTTGCTTTACGCGCTGGATTACCAGCTGGACAGGATAATAAACAAAGAGGGGCAGGAGAACCGCTACAAGAGGCACGCGGAAATGGCCGGCATCGCAAGGAAATGGGCAGCCGATAATTTCGAGTTGATACCCGAGGAGAAATACGCATCGAACACGGTAACTGCGATAAGGAACACAAAAAGCATGGACCTCGGCGGCCTGAAAAAGAAGCTCGCCGAAAAAGGCTACGAGTTCTCCAACGGCTACGGCAAATTCAAGGACGTTTCCTTCAGGATCCCGCACATGGGTGACCGCACCGTCGAGGAACTCATGCAGTATCTGGATGACCTGGACGAGTGCATAAGCGGGCCTTCCTGTTAAACGGCTTCGATATTGCAGACGGCGGCTTTCTGTTTATATTATTTATGTCTGCTTGACACCACAGAAAAAAGGACAATCAGGCGATTATAGCACGGGGGGTAGGGGGCACCAACCCCCCGTGGGTTAGTTTTTAACACTTAAATATATGCTCTATTAGTATAAAAATACAATCTTTTTTAATGCGTTATTCCATTTATTTTGATTATCAGATACATATAGACAAGAAAAATTCAATGTATTGAATTTTTGTGTCCTATTAGAAAATATCTCCCTATTTTCTAATACGGATAAAAGCATTGCCGCAAATAATCCTAAATGATGAATGTCATACGGATAAATTCAACATCGCCGGAAGAATCGGCCGTCATGACCACAGCAGAGATTCTGAAAAAAGGCGGCATAATCGTTTACCCGACCGACACGGTTTACGGCATCGGGTGCATGATCGAAACGCCCTCGGTCGAAAGGATTTTCCAGATAAAGAAAAAGCCGAGGTCCCCGCTTTCCGTTGCATTTTCGGATGTGGAATCTGCAGAAAAATTCGTTTACATGAGCGGGCAGCAGAGGGCTTTCATAGAGGAGCACCAGAACGAGCCGTACACATTTATCCTGAAGGCGAAGGATAATGTCCCGGAAAGGGTAGCCTCCGGCACGCTTGGCATAAGGATCCCTGACTGCCTATTTGTCCGCAAGATAACGAAACTCGCAGGCCCGATAATAACCACGAGCGCAAACACCCACAGGGGGCCGCCGCCATCCGATTTCGCCGAAATTGAGAAGGGCATACTCGCCTCTGCAGACCTTGCGATAGACGGCGGGCGGTGCAAATTCGGCAGGCCATCGAGGATAATCGATCTGACAACGAATGAGGTTTTGAGGGAGTAGCACCAAAACTTCGATTGCTGCAACTTTTTAACGTTCAATATCAGTATGTTATAGTCTGTTTATGAAAATCCAGATCTACATGTGCGGTGAGGGGTTGGGGCATACCTCGAGATGTCTTGCGGTTGGTAGTGGATTAATTAATGCCGGGCATGATGTGAGCTTCCACGCATACGGTTCCTCGAAAAAACACATAGAGAAAAACGGGTTCAAGGCGACTGAAATCCCCTCGGAGATAAAGCTTGTGGGGAATACTGGTTCCTTGAATATCGAAGAGACGATAAAAGCCACAGTGAAGCAAATGAAGCCAATAGGGCTCCCCATAGTGCTGAATCAAATAAGGAAAGGTAAGCCCGATGCAATAATATCGGATAGCTACTTTCTCGCTGTAATCGCAGCAAAAATACGGAGGGTTCCAGTATACCTTACAGTAAACCAGACCAACACCAGCAAGTTCTTCGAAAACCGCGGTGTGAGGGCGGAGGTCGCGGGAACATTCATGCGTTATTTCATGGATATCGTGTTCGACAATGTTGAGAAGGTTATTATACCGGATTTCCCACCGCCCTGGACAATATCAAAACACAACGTCGAAGAACTGGGGGAACTTCTGTATTATAGCGGTCCGCTTGTGAGGGAGAAACCAGAGGCTGTTAAGGCACTGAATCTTAAAAAACCGCATATTCTCTCCCTTATTGGAGGATTTGGTTATCGTGAGAAACTGTTGCTGGACATTCTTGAAGTAGCTAGAGAAAATACGAACCTCGATTTCACTTTAATAGCAGGCCCTAACGTAGAGCCCATAAAACTGGAGGGGCACTCAGATAATGTGGAGATTGTAGGCCACATACCTAACACATTTTCCTACCTCAAGGCCGCAGATCTTGTTATTGCACCAGGCGGGCACAGCACGATGATGGAGTGCATGACCTACGGCGTTCCGTTGATTTCATTTCCTGATATGAATCACGGTGAACAGGAGAATAATGCCGAGCAACTGAACGTGTTAAATGTTGGCAGACGACTTAGCTACCACACGCCGCCGTTTATGATATCCGACGTGATTAATGATTTGCTAAAAGACAAAGAAGTCAAAAGAAATTGCCGTAGGCTTGAGGATTACTCCAAGAAACTTGATGGTCCCAAAAGAGTCGTTGAGTTGATTGAATCAAGAGAATGAGATTTACCAGACACGAAAAAATAGCATTCACGATACTTATACTAATTGGGTTGGTATCCTACTTCAGCGGACTAGATAAAATAGTGGCCGAGTTCATGGGGTCAAGAACATCCGTAGGATTCAGTCTTTTCTTCAGTTTTTACTACTATAGGCAAGAGCATAAGTTTTGGAACTTTTTATTTTAACTTATGCTCTT
>MCBF01000001.1:225755-234384 GCA_001742785.1 Candidatus Altarchaeales archaeon IMC4 | reverse complement strand
ATACACTTTCTACCATCCAAAAATTTTCCGGTAAAGTTTTTTGCCATTTGCACCAGTTATATATATCGATTTCCATGAATAACTGGTGCAGATTTGCCATAATCACCAAAATTAAAATAAAAAATAACCATGCCATTAAAACAATTTACAATTGATTTTCAGGAATTGGCGCAAGATGCATTGTAAAATCAAATGGAATTCTCAACGCTCGTAAAAACGTATCTGGAACTGGAAAAGACCCAAAGCAGGCTTGAGATGTCCGCGATAATTGCGGATTTCCTGAAAACCACACCCAGCGAAAACCTGCCGGACATCATAAACTTTCTGATGGGAAGCGCGTTTGCCCCGTGGAGCGAGCGCGAGCTTGGCGTTGCAAACAAACTGATGATAAAGTCCCTTTCAAAGACAACCGGTGTTGCCGAAGGGCGGATAGACGGCATGGTACGCGACCTCGGCGATACCGGGAAGGTTGCCGAAAAGATTTGCGCCGATGCTTCGCAGACTACGCTTTTTACCGAAACCCTGACCGTCGAGAAGGTAAAAGAGAGCCTGAATAAGATGTCCGACCTGGGGGGCAAGGGCTCCCAGGACAAAAAGATGGCGTACATATCCGAGATGCTTTCTTCTGCAGGCCCCGTTGAAACAAGATACGTCGTGAAATTAATTTTAGGCGAACTGCGGCTCGGGGTCGGCGAGGGGGTAATAAAGGATGCCATAGTTTCGGCCTTCGGGGTTTCGAAGGAACTCGTGGAGAACGCCTGCAACCTGACCTCGGATCTGGGGGAAGTGGCAGCGACCGCACGGAAAAACGGGGATTTTGGCCTGAAGGAGGTGGGGCTTAAGCCCGGCATCCCGATGAAGGTCATGCTCGCGCAGAAGATTTCGGGGATAGACGAGGCGGTTGAAAAACTCGGCAGGTGCGCCTTCGAGATAAAATACGACGGTATGAGAATCCAGATCCACAAGTCAAAAGAGGAGATAAAGCTGTTCACCCGCAGGCTTGAGAACGTAACGAAACAATTTCCTGAACTCGTTAAAGAGGCCGGCAAAAACATAAACGCGGACTCGGCCATCGTCGAGGGCGAACTGGTTGCGATAGAGGACAACCGAAAGCCGAGGCCGTTTCAGGATTTGTCGCGCAGGATAAAACGCAAGTACGACATCGAGGACATGGTCGAATCCGTACCTATCGAGATAAACCTCTTTGACCTTGTCTTCCTGAACGGCGAGAGCCTTCTTGAGTGCGGCTTTTCAAAAAGGCACGAAAAACTAAAGGGGGTGATAAACGAAACCGGGACGTTCAGGATTGCCGAGGAAGTGGTAACCGATGATTGTGTGATTGCGCAAAAGTTTTACGACGGCGCGCTTGCGATGGGGCATGAAGGCGTGATGGTGAAAAACCTCGACGCGCCGTACAAGCCGGGCTCAAGGGTGGGTTATATGTACAAGATAAAGCCCGTGATGGAAACCCTGGACCTTGTCATAACCGGCGCAACGTGGGGCGAGGGCAGGCGGGCGAACTGGTTCGGGTCGTTTTTGATTTCGGCGCGCGACGAGGTAGGCGGGTTTTGTACTATCGGCAGGCTTGGGACGGGGTTCACCGACGAGGTG
This sequence comes from Candidatus Altarchaeales archaeon IMC4, assembly GCA_001742785.1. GTDB lineage: Archaea > Altiarchaeota > Altiarchaeia > IMC4 > IMC4 > IMC4. The sequence goes on along the minus strand of MCBF01000001.1, from coordinate 232,773 downwards.
CTCGCCGAGATTACGGAAACGCTTAAACCCCTTGTCCTGGAAGAGGCCGGGAAGGAGGTAGTGCTTAAACCCGGCGTTGTGGTCGAGGTTGCATACGAGGAAATCCAGAAATCGCCAAGTTATACGTCCGGTTACGCCCTGCGGTTCCCCCGCCTTGTCAGGATTCGGGATGACAAGGGGGCGGAAGACGCAGATACTGTAGCGAGGGTCGAGCAAATCGCCTCTGCCTAAGATTCCTCCTTGTAACCAATGTGCAGTATCCTGCACAGGTGGTTTTCCAAAAGCGTATTATTGGATCTTGCCCACTCTTTCGTACAGTCGCTTTTCTGCTGAACCTCGATAAGGACACCACTTTCCCGTCCGCCAGAATAGTAGCATTTTCGAACAGCGGGCGTTACCGGCACGGGCTCGCAAGGATAGCCTGTGGTTTTGGTTTTCGGGCTTGGTCCTGTGGACAAAGCGCTTTTGCTCATATTAGCTAGCATCCTCTTCAGGTAAAGCCCGTAGGTTGCAGGGTCCGGCTTCCTTTGCCCCAAATACTGGTTCGTCTGAATCGTACCGTCGTCATATGTAAAATTCCTTGGGCCGCATATGCCCTGAAACAGTGGGTTATAATCCCTCACCCAACCGGTAGCGCAGTAGTCGGTTTGGTATTTTTGATACGGAACGCCGTTTATGCAGTTGTGGTGTGCAGGGGAGACGGGGCCGGGGATGCACATCGAAGCGAACGCAGGGGATATTATAGCGATAACTACTGCAAACGCCAGAATGTTTATATATTTTGGTTTCATTTTGGGTTTTATTCGATGCTTGCTATCGTAACGCCCTTCAGGTAGTCCCTTAGTTCGCTTGGGAGTTCCATGCGGGTAACCAGCGCTTTTGCCCGGACCCTTCTTGCGAAAACGGCCTTCCGGGCCATGTCCAGGGGTATGTTATGCTCGGATGCTATCTCATGCGCCTCGTCCTCGTCCATATCGGTCAGTTCGATAGGGACCAGATTCCTGAGGTCCGGGAACATTTCCTTTGTTTCGGCCAGTACATAAAGCCTCTTGTAGTCCTCTATTGTTCCGTCCGCTATCATACCCTTGACTGATTCGGAATCGGCCACTGTCTTGGTCCTTCTCCTCAGGAACCTGTAAAGGATCGCCAGGAAAATTATATACAGTAGGTAGCTCTTTCGTTTAATTATCTCATTTACCACTGCCTCGCCAAGTGTCCGTTCCTTTACGGCTAGGACTCCCTTGTCATATCCGACGAGTTCTATCGTGTAATTGCCAAGTATCTGCGGGACAAAAGAATCCCCTATTATCATTGTCTGGTTATTTGGCATCGTCAGTTTTATCGTCATGTTTGGCTTTGGGTTTAATATTTCTATCCTTATGGTTTCGTTTACAAACCCTTCCTTATCCATCCTCAACTGCGGGCACTTGCCGCAGGGGCCTCCGCAGTCTGTGGCGGTCTCGTTCTGGTTCAGGATGCCGTCTTCGCAGGTGGGGCACGGCTCACAGGAGCCTCCGCAGTCTATGCCTTCTTCGCCCTGGTTCTGGATGCCGTCGGAGCAGGTCGGGCATGGGCCGCAGGGGCCGCCGCAGTCTATGCCTTCTTCGCCCTGATTCTGGACGCCGTCTTCGCAGGTCATAATGCACGGGCTGCACGAGCCGCCGCAGTCGACGGCCTCCTCGTCTTCGTCCAGAACAGCGTTTTTGCAGTGGCAGGGGTCGCAGGGGCCTCCGCAGTCTATGCCTTCTTCGTTGGCATCCTTGAAATTGTTGAAGCACTGGCACGGCTCACAGGGGCCGCCGCAGTCGACGGCTTCCTCGTTGGCGTCCTTGAAATCGTTGAAGCACTGGCAGGGGTCGCAGGGGCCGCCGCAGTCAACGGCCTCCTCGTTCTTGTCCTGGCGCTTATTGAAGCACGAGGCAGGCCTCTTTACCTTGCAGGGGCCGCAGGGGCCGCCGCAGTCTATGCCTTCTTCGCCATGGTTCCTTATTTTGTCGCTGCATGTGGGTCTAGTGCAGACGTCGTCGTCGCAGAACATGCCGGTTTTGCAGTCGTAATCCCCTGAGCATCCTTCGTCTTCCTCGCACGAGGGGCCGCAGACGCCGCCGCAGTCAATGTCGGTTTCGTCCTGGTTCTGGGCGCCGTCAGAGCAGTTCATGCATATCTTAAGCGTTATGGTCGTTTGCGCAGGATTATATCCTGTGCCTTCTGATTTTATCGTGTAAACTCCCGGATAGTCCCCGACAGATGACACCTCGCCGTTATAGTCCGTGGATGCGCTCGCGATACTGCTTCCGTTAAAGAAAATATCCACTTTTACATCACGCGCCCTTTTTCCGTCTTGCGCGCCGGAAACTATGATCGTAACCGGTTTATCCACGCATTCGCCGACTGCCTGGATCACCGTGTCTTGTTTTGGCTTGATCGGGTTCGGAACATTAACGCTTATATAGACGCTTGCGTTCCTGCCCTCGGCGGATGTTATGTTTATGTATCCCTCATAAGTTCCGTACGCGGTCTCGTTTGAAACCGCTATTGTCACGGTAACGGACTGCTCCGTGTATGGTGCTGTCGAGAATCCGTTGGGCGAAAATGAGACGCTTATGCCACTTTCAATACCCCCGAGTTCCGGGTCATTCAGGATGATGTTCGTCATATCCATATTTCCTATATTGCCGATTATCAATTCGTGCGCCTCATAAGATGCCTTTTGTATTGTCTTTGTTATCGGCCCGCCGCTGACGGTCATATTCGAGCCCATTACGATGATGGTTACGCTGTAGGAGATTTCATAATCAATGGGGGTCATATTGTCAACGACTGTTTTGTAGCTTATGTTTATCTGGCCTGTGTTGGTGCCCGAGGGGGTGCCTTGCGGAACAAGGAGTGTATATTCAATAAGCGAGTGGTTGTTCCCTGGAACGTTGCCCGGAACGTTCGTGAGGTTCAGCCATATTGCCGCCCCGGTCTGCGATATGCTTATGTTGTATGCCGTACGGTTCATCGTGTTTATCAGCGTCAGGTTTGCATATGTCGGGACACCCTCTTCTGCTTCCAAAAGTTCGTGGAATACCTCCTGCACGTCAAGAATAAGGCCGCCGCCGGGTTCCACGTAGACATAAAAGGTTATGCTAACGTTATTCCACGGCGTCGTTATGGAGAGGTTTTCCGTGTAGTTCCCCTCTTCTTTGGCAGATACGTTCATCCTCACTGTCGTCGAGTTCATGGGCGGGATTGTAAAATTGTTTTTGCTGAACTTCCCCATCGTGACGTTATTGCCGATGGCGTGCAGGATGACGCTACCGAGGTCTGCCTCGCCGGAGTTCCTGAGGGTTATCTCTATCTCGACAGTTTGGTTCGGGACGAGATAAATCGTCCTGACCTTTGGGTAAGGCACAAGCTCCGGCCTTTTCAGGACCCTTATCTGCACGGGGGACAGCGTCGTGTTCTTTACGTCATATACCACGCCGGGCGTAACCATATAATACCCGGGAATCCTGTCGGCGGGCCAGTCGATGGTGAACGTATAATTTGTCGTTACCAATGCCGTTGTTCCGTTTATCTCTTGCGAACCGATCAACACAAACGGCGTGACGTTCACCGCAATATTGCCCGTGTTGTTGAAGGTTATCGCGAATACTGCCGTCTGGTTCCGTATTACCCCCCCGGGATATGTAAAGTTTGTTATCTCGCCGAATGCCTCGACGTGGAACACATAGGCCTTTGACGCGCTGTTATCTCTCGTGTCTCGCGCATTTATCGTTACATTGTGCGTACCCAAACCCCAGCTGCTTGTGTTTATGTCGTATGGTTGGGCAAAGGGGTTGGTGCTGCCATCTGTAGTATAAGTAACGTTCGCAAGATTCGGGTCGTCGATGTCAAGGTCGATGGTCGTGCCGCGCTTTATCGCAGAATTGTTGGCTGGCGAGTTGAGGGTTATCTCGGGCGGCCATATGTCGCTTATCGTGTGGTCTATCGTAAATGTGTAGCCTGAAGCGGCGGGGTTGTTATTTTGGTCTGTTGCGCGTATCGTTACCGTGTATGTGCCGTCCGACCAGTTTTCCGTGGATATCCTGTACGGCGCCGTGAAGTCGTACGTCGTGCCGTTCACCGTGTAATTCGCAGAAACCAGATTCGGGTCCGATACGTTGAACCTGATGATCGTGCCGGGCAGTATCTCGCTTTTGTTTGCGGGGCTTATCAAGGTTATGATCGGCGGCACATCGTCGTATGGAATTACTGTTATGTGATAATACTGCGGTCCAAGCCCGGAATCGTTCTTGTCAAATGTGCAACTGTTTATATCACAGGATTCGACCCAGAAGACGTACTCCCCCGCAGGAAGCGCACCTATGTCGAGCGCATGGGAGATTACGTTCGATGAATTGGATATTATAGCCCGGAGTGTCTTCTTTGCAGGGGTGTAATCGTAGAGGTAAACCGTCGAATTCGCGGGGTTATACGTGTTCCACGAAATCGTGATGTTCTGGCGGCTGTCGGGTTGTGCCGGCACGTAGGTTACGTTCGTTATCGTGATGTCTTTTATGGATACTATCGTGAGAGTCCTCGTTTCTGTTGCGTTTATGTTCCCTGCGGTGTCGTTGGCCCAGCCGTAGTAGGTGTAGGTTCCCTCCACCATGCCGGTCTTGTTAACGAAGAACCAGTAGTTTGGTGCCGTGCCGTTGAGTTGTGTTTTGTTGTAGGGTGTGTTCGTCCCGTTCCAGTTTAAGACGAATGTGTCCAGGTTTTGCTCTGTGATTGAGATGTTTATCGCGGTCCAGTTCTGGTTCTGGAAGGTGTTGTTTTCCGGTGCTTGGGTGAAGTTCAGGACAGGATAGTTGGTGTCTATGGTTACGTTTATTCCGGTCTGGTTGCTGTTTGAGGCGTTGTCGTATCCGGTTGCGTTGATATGGTAGAGTCCGTCACCTTGGGTGATCGTTACAGTCCACGACCAGGGCGAGGTTTGGTTTACGGTGGAGTTCACCGGCGACCAAGTGCTGTTGTACACGGTTATATTTGTGTAGTTGAGATTTGTGTCCGATGACGTGCCATTTATCTGGATTGTCGATGAGTTTAGATATTGCCAATTTGTCGGGTAGGTAATGTTCACCGCAGGGTTCCGGGTGTCAACCGTGAAAACCCAAGTGTCCGAGACATTCGTTAGCAACCCGTCCGAGCAGTTCACGTAAACCGAATACTTGCCGTCCGCCAGTTCGGTTGTGGTGATGTTGGTCGGCGTGCCTGTTGTTACCGAAGTGTTTGTATTGTTCAGCGTTCCGTTAATGTAGATTGAACAACTTAGGTTTTGCTGTTCTGCATCGGAGGTGTTGAACTGGATGTCGGTATGGTTTGCGTTGAGGTAGGTGCCGTTCATGCCTGCGCCGATGCGGGTTAGGGTTACAGTCGGTGCCGAATTCGGCGCTATCGTGAAGTTGTCGGTTGCAGCGAGGGTCTCGTAACCGGTCGTGCCGTTGTGGCAGGTTGCGTTCCAGTTGAAGGTTCCGCTCTCCAGGAAAGACGTGTTGTATCTCCAAAGCGTGCTGGTTGCGTTATACGTCATGTTCGCCGGCGACGTCCAGCCACCGGTTATGTTGAATATTATTTCGCAATAGACATTGCTGGAATTGTCTATCGGGTTCCCGGACGTGGTATTCGTGTAGTTTGCGTAGAAGCCGACCTCTTGGTTCGGATAGTAAGTTGCGTTCATGCCCAGCGGGTAGTCGTTGGTGTCGTCGAAAATCGAAAGCGTGGAGTCGTTTCCTGCCCCGCCGGCGTATCCCGTAAACTCTGTAACCGTGAAGGTTACGTAGGTTCCGTCGTCTGCGAAGTCGGGGTAGTCGCTTGTTGAATTGCACTGCCATGCCCCGCAGGTTCCGTCCGAGAAATTCCATTCGGTGCAGTGGCAGATGCTGTTGATTTCAAGCCCGTTTTTCGGAAGGGTTATCGTGGCGTTCGTGAAGCCGTAAGCGGACGTGTTAAGGGCTATCGCCTTGGTAAGGCCGTTTATGTGCGGGGGCATATCGGCGATGTTCGACAGCTGCGGGCGAACCGTTACGTTCTGCGTGAAATTGACATTCCTTATGAGGATTGATTCGTTCTGCGGCGTGGTGATGTTTATGGTGTAGTTGTCTCCTGCGGTTGCGTCCCTTGAAACCGCGGGCGCTATTGTGTAGTTGTTCAGGATGATGAGTTCTTTTATGGTTCTTCTGCATAGGTTTGCGTCGTATATCTCTACATTCGTTTGGTCGATTATTTCGTTGGTCGAGTTTACTGCGGAGACGTTCAGGATGGAGTTTGCCGGGTTCTTCGTGATATCCCCGTGCATGGACGTGCTCAGGTTGGCAGTCGAGTTCTCGACATAGACGCACCATTTGAACATGGTTGTTGCATTGTCCTGTATTATGGTTTTCGACCAGTAGGAGCCGTTGGAGATTTTGGTTATGTCGCCGGGCCATGTGTGGGTGGCGTAAATCGCGCCCTGCCCTCTCTGGAAGCAGTCGCCGCCAGTTGCCTTGACTTCCACCGTTATGTTTTGCGGGTCATACGTCTGCCCGTCGTGCGTTACGTTTATGAGCATTATTGCGGCATCTCCTACATTGTACGCTGACCCTCTGAGGTTGTCTTCCGTGACGGTCGTGATTATGGAAACGAGTTTTACTGTGCTTGTGTTCTCGCTCAGCGTGTCGTGCTTCGTGTAGTTTTCCGTGTCCGTCAGCGTGAAATTGACTGTTATATCGTACCAGCCCGTGTTGTTGTTTGACTTGTCAAACGTGTAAGAGCAGTTCCCGCCGGATGTCTGGTTCGTTCCCAGAAGCGAATTATTCCAGTAGAACGAGCAGTTTGCTAAGATGCCTTCCGACGTGTTGTAGTAATTGTAAACCCTTGCCGAAATTGTAAGGTAATTGCCCGCCAGATGACCTGCACTGTCTTCGTTCTCTGCATCTTTCCCCCGAACAACCTCGCTGCCGTTTGCCGGGCTTATGTACCGCAGAGCCGCAACCTTCCGAACTATTATGTC
>MCBF01000001.1:208963-225655 GCA_001742785.1 Candidatus Altarchaeales archaeon IMC4 | reverse complement strand
TTGAAGGAGCAAAAAGGTTCTGTCGTATTCGTGGATATATCTCAACCGCCCGAAAAAACAAGTGCAGGGTTATAGGTGCAATACAAGACGCTTTTGAGGGGCATCCGTTTATTCCTCAAATAAGTCCAGCAAGTGCGGGTTGATTGAGGGGTTGGTAGTTACAGTTTCAAATATTTAATCTTTTAAACATAATACCTTATACAAAGTTAAAATTTAAGGAATACAACGTATCGTTAGTAAACAATTAATCCCCCTTCCACTTTTTGTACAGCCCATGCTTGATCCCAAGAACGTCCAGAATCTTCCCGACGAAGAAGTCGGTCATGTCGTCCGCAGATTTCGGTTCGTTGTAGTAGGCGGCAACGGGCGGCAGGATTATCCCCCCGCTGAGTTTCACCCTTCTCATGTTTTCTATGGCGGCAAGCGTCAGGGGTGTGTCCCTCGGCACCACCACAAGCCGCTTTCCCATCTTCAGGACGTTCTCGGCAGCCCGCACTATCAGGTTGTCGCAGAAGCCGTTTGCCACGGCGGAAAGCGTCTTCATCGAGCAGGGTACGATTACCATCGCGTCCACCGCAAACGAGGAGGATGCAATCAGGGCGGCCATGTCATTTTCAGAATACGACTTCTTGCATAGGTTCTCATCAATCTCGACCCTCTCGTACTTCATTACCTTTTTTGCGTTTTCCGAGACGATGAGGTGAACCTCGTGGCCGGACAGCGATTCAAGAACCCTTTTTGCGATTACGACGCCGGACGCACCGGTTACCGCTACAATAATCCTCATAGATAGATTTATGAACGCCGACATAAATTATACTTATGATCGAATTCGTCATCGGCGCAGCGCTGTTTTTTCTGGTTGCGGCAAGCTACTATGACCTAAGGACCGGCGAGATACCGGACAGGATAAGCCTCGGCATGGCGGGGTTTTTTCTGTTTATCGCGCTGGTAAGTTCTGTTTTTTCACATAATCCCTCATTCATAGTAAATTCCGCAGTTATCGGCGCGTCCTACTTTATCGCCGCATACCTGCTTTTACGGCTCGGCCAGTGGGGCGGCGGGGACGTCAAACTGTTCGCAGGCATAGGGTGCCTTCTTGGGTACATGAACGCCGCAGGGCTTTTCGGCGCACTTGCGCACAAGGGCATCATCCCCTATTACCTTGTTTACCCAGTCAACATGGGGTTTGCCGCGATACCATACGCCGCGGTTTACGCCCTGGTGCTTGGGTTCATAACCCCTGGCGTTTTCAGCAGGTTTGCAAAAGAGGCGGTTAAGCCGCAATATCTGGTACTTCTGGCGGCATCGACAGCCCTGTCCGTGTTTTTCTTTGCCAGATTTGGCCAGTGCCTATTTCTCGTCATTCCCGCATACATAGTCCTTTCAATCTACCTCAAGGCAGTCGAAAAGGTCGCGCTTCAGAAAACGATAAATGTCGATGCGCTTTCCATCGGCGATGTCCCGGCGCAGGACATAAAAACCGACGGAGAACTGATAGCAAAAAAGAACGACATTGAGGGGCTGGAAAGCGGGCAAATCGAACAGATAAGAAAACTCGCAGCAGACGGAAAAATCCCGCAGGAAATTCAAATCAAGTGGGGCATAAAGTTCGCCCCGATATTCCTTCTGGCGTTCGTTGCGATGATTTTGGTCGGGAACGTGCTTGAGGTGATGGTAGTTCCGTAATTCAGTAATCCTTCTTCAGAATGTGCACCACGCATGTAGCCCCTGAGCCGCCGACATTGTGAGTCAGCCCGATTTTCGCGTCCTGGACCTGCCGTTTTCCCGCCTCGCCGCGAAGCTGGAGCGCAACCTCGATTGCCTGCGCGATTCCGGTCGCCCCGACGGGGTGCCCCTTCGCTTTCAGGCCGCCCGACGTGTTGACGGGAATGCGCCCCCCGATTCGTGTTTCTCCGTTTTCGGTGATCTTGCCCCCCTGCCCAAAATCGCAGAAGCCGAGGGCCTCGATTGCCATGATTTCCGCTATCGTGAAGCAGTCGTGAACCTCCGCAGTGTCGATATCCTGCGGCCCGATGCCTGCCATCTCGTATGCCAGTCTTGATGCCCTCACGGCAGCATCCGTTCTCGATAAACTTTTTCTGTCGTGAAGGGCAAGCGAGTCCCCGGACTGCCCGGTGCCTTCTATCCATATCGGCTTGTCAGTCAGCCTTTTTGCGGTTTTCTCGCCTGCAAGGATAACGGCAGCGCTGCCGTCAGTAATCGGCGAGCAGTCAAGGAGCTTCAAGGGCGTTGCAATCGGAGAGGAATTCATTACCTGCTCGAGGGTTACCTCGAACTGGTACTGCGCGTTTTTGTTCATCGTCGCGTTATGATGGTTCTTGACCGCGACCATTGCCATCTGCTCCTCGGTTGTTCCGTACTCGTGCATGTGCCTTCGCGCCATCATGGCGTAAAGCCCCGGAAATGTCGCGCCGTTGAAGGACTCCCATTCCTCGTCCCCCGCGCCTGCAAGTGCGACAACCGCCGACGAAGTAGGAACGTCGGTCATCTTCTCCCCGCCCGCCGCAACCACGATATCGTTCATGCCCGCCTTTATCGAAAGGTACGCCTGCCGAAGTGCAAGCCCGCCGGATGCGCACGCGCCCTCTACACGGGTTGAAGCCTTTTCCGAGAGCCCGACGAAATCGGCAATCAGCGCGCCGATATGCTCCTGCCCGATGAGCTGTCCTGGCGACATCGCGCCGACATAGAACGCATCGATGTCGTTCCCTTCGATTCCGGCATCGTTCACCGCCTGTGCGCCGGCCCTTGTTATCAGGTCCCTGTACCCCTCCTGCCAGTGTTCCATGAACGGGGTCATCCCGACCCCGATTATTGCCACGCGCGTCATTTTTGCAGGTGCACCCCCTTTATCTTCCTCTTAAGTTTTGCGTATTTTGCGTAATCGACGTACTCCTTGTTGTCGATGTAATCCTGAACCCTCGCTTTGTTTCTCCTTTTTTCGTTTTCTCCGGTAACCTTTATTATGAAGGCATCGCTTCCTGCCCCGGAGCCGAACGACGTGACAAGGATCATGTCGCCCTCATTTGCGTCGTCAAGAACCTTCGCAAGCCCGATCATAGCGGCGCCCGAGTACGTGTTTCCGATGTAGGGCGTTACAAGCCCGAGCGTCATCTGCTTGTCTTCGAACCCGAGCATCTTCGCCGCCGCAAGCGGGAATTTGCCGTTTGGCTGATGGAAGACGGCGTAGTCGAAATCTTCCGGTTTCATCTTGTTTTTCTCCAGTATGCCCTTCGTGGCATTCGTCACGTGTTTAAAATAGGCAGGCTCCCCGGTAAAGCGGGCTCCGTGCATCGGGAACTCCTGGCCCTCGCGGCGCCAGAAGTCCGGCGTGTCCGTGGTGTAAGAATAAGTGTCAAGTATGTCGGCAACCGTGTTGTCGTTTCCTATGAGGAACGCCGCCCCGCCCGCGCTTGCGGTGTACTCAAGAATGTCGCCGGGCTTGCCTTGCGCGGTATCAGCCCCGATTGCGAGGCCGTACTTTATCATCCCTGACTTTGCAAGGCCCATGCAGGTCTGTATCGCGGCGGTCCCTGCCTTGCACGCGAACTCGTAGTCTGCGGCGGTAAGCTCCGAGACCGCTTCGACGGCGGCGGCAACTATCGTGGCGGTCGGCTTGACAGAATACGGATGGGACTCGGAACCGACGTAGATCGCCCCGATATCAAGGGGGTTTATGCCTGAGTGGGAAACAGCATTCCTTGCGGCGGCGACCGCGATGGTTGCGGCGTCTTCATCAAGCTCCGGGACGGATTTGTCATAGACAAATAAACCCTTGCTTATACGCTCGCCGTCATCCTCCCACACCCTTGCAATTTCTGTAATCTTTATCCTGTAGCGCGGGATGTAGGCGCCGTAACCAACGATTCCAACCATTTTCGTTTTAGCGTTTTTGATTAGTATTGTGGAATTTGCCACAGGCAAATTCCAATGTTCTGCCGGCTGGAACGCCAGCCGATGCCGACCATCGTTAGTAATTATGTATCGGAATTTAAAAGAATGGACAAAAATAATAATCAGCGCCCTCGGAAGGACTTGAACCTTCGACCACTCGATTAACAGTCGAGCGCTCTACCAACTGAGCTACAAGGGCAAGATAAGCAAATCGCTTAGGCGATTTCACGATAACTATATTTATTTACTTCGAATCAAAATATAGTAGTCTAAATAATAGAATCAGATTTTAAAAATGATACTTGATGTTGGCAGGGTCTGCAAAAAGGTAAACGGAAGCGATGCAGGAAAAACGTGCGTTGTGGTGGAAGCGGCGAAGGATAACCGTGTTACGATCGCCGGGCAGGCAGTAAAGCGAAGGAAGGTCAACGCGCTTGACCTCGAGCCTCTGACGAACGTTCTCGACATAAAGAAGGGTGCCGACGACAAAGCCGTTTTGGACGCCCTGAAGAAGGCAGGACTGCAATCCTAAGATGCTGTCCCGCGCAAGGGCAAAAAAAGGCAGGCAGAACATCGCCGAAGAGCGCATTGAGATTCTGATGGGGCTTGCGGACAAGGAGGCGCTCGCAGGCGACCTCGAAGCCGCAGACCGCTACGTTAAACAGGCGCGCCAAATCGGCATGGCGACCAACACCTCGGTTGCCGCCGAGCACAAAAGGAAATTCTGCAAATACTGCTACCGCTACCTTCTGCCGTCGGCTGCGAAAGTCCGGCTTAACTCGGACGAGCACAAGGTCGAAAAGACGTGCCCGTACTGCAAGAAGGTGATTGTTTACCCTTACGGGCGGGAGATAAAACAAAGGCGCATGGCTAAATAAATCCCAGGGTGTCGCCTATTTTTGTTTTTCCGGCGTCGCCGTGGCCTATTTCAACAACGTATTTCGCAGCTTTTTGCGGCTTGGAGATTTTCATGGTGTTTGGTTTTAGTTTTCGCTGGATGTCAACCACTACCATTTCAGAACTAAGCCAGATGACGTCTATCGGGAAACGCATGAAGAGCATGTGTATCGAGGAGTGGGCGATCGTTTCCTTCGGTGAAACGAGAACGATGTCCTTGGGCGCAGACAACATAAGCCCGCGGAACCTGCCGAAAAACGAATCCGCAAGCTTCGCGTTTTCGCTTATGGCAAAGTCTTGGGTTTTGTTTGTGATTTTCACCGTTGTTTTTCTATTAGAAAAGTCCGTCATCCAAGATTCCGCCCCACTCGACAACGACAAAACCGGTTCTTTGCGGGGGTTTAATTTCAGGTTCAACCAAATCGATTTTTTCGTTGTGGGGTTTGAAGTAGAAGTTTAACCTGATAACGGTGTCCGGTTGCGGCGAAACTATCAAATCCATGTTCTCTGCCATAAATTCATCACTCAGCAGTTTGATTTCGTAATAATCCGATTCCGGCAATTTCTTCAGCCAGTACTCCATAAACTGCCCCTTTTCTTTTTCGTTCAGTCCGAGTTTGATTAGGTTTACATCAAACCAAGACTCCAAATCCTCGTATTTCACGACCCAACCTTCAGAGGGCAGGTCAGAACGCATACCAAGGTTATATGGAATTGCCTCCCAGAACAAGTAATCGTATCCTCCATTTATGGTACCCTCTTTCGTTGCAAAAACATTCCAGCCATCGCCATACGGCGGTTTTGTAACAGTTATTTTTCCGTTTATGTTGAGTTTGACATCGACAAAAGAATCTTCTTCAGGGTATAGGTAGATTGCCGGTTTTGCAAGAATGCCCATCTGAGAAATAATAAACGCAAGTATCAGAAAGATTATTATAAACGGAATTAAAGACAGTACAAATTGTTTAGGTTTATGTTTAGGTTTAATTTTCTTTGACTTAATGCTGACAAACATTCCAGATATGTGCCACAGGGTTATAGTTGTAAGGATTAGAAAAATAATATAGCCGACGTAGGGTAGTGCGTCTATTAATGACCCAAACAAGAGAATGAAAAACACAGGTATAAACAAGGCAAACACAAGATAACCCGCCATCAAATAATGGATAAAATTCGCCTCGCCACCAATATTGCCAAAATCCAAGAAAACCGTACAAATTACTGTAATAACCACAAGGACAAGGAAATGAACCAATCGTTCTTTATTTGACTGTGCCCAAGTTTTTATTTTTTCCATATTATCTCATAGATTTGCCGATATTTATACCCGCAATCGGATATATTTATCGGAAATGACAAAAAAGAAAGAAACCGTCTGGGAGCAATTGGATCGGATTAAGCTTGAGCACGGTAAACGGATGTATGAAGAATACGTTACGGAGTTCGGGAGGCCAAAAAGCCCAAAAACTCAGTAGGTGTCGTTATTTCCACGTACCTTACCTGCGCTTCTTCATTGATTCGTTTTATTCTTGGTTGCAGGTGTTTTGATAATACACCCCTTCTGTTGATGGTTACGAATGCGTCTATTTTGGCATGGCACGCCCATGAGTAATTTTCAGCGTCCGGGAATACTTTTTCAGCATCGTCAATCTTCAGTTCCTGAATGTACCTCCAAGCGAGATTCCTTACGTCCTTTACTTTTTCGCCTATCAGATGTTCAATCATGGATTGGGCGGTGGCATAATAGACGGGCAGGACTATATCCTTATGCTCCTTCATCATATCGTCCAACTCATTCGCTATTATGAATGTGGTAACAAATTTATCGCCATGTTTCTTTGCGTAATCCAGTATTTTTCTAACATTTGTGTATTCCTTATGCCCTTTATCCACCAGAACACCATAAATGCACGTATCCAAAAGGTATAACATTTCACTTAATTATTTGGAAGATAATAGTATTAAGAAATGAAAACCAACCGCGACATCGAAATACTTAGGATTCTGGAAAACGACGCGCGCATATCTGAAAAAGACATCGCGACGATGCTCGGCGCTTCCGAGGCAGACATCAAAAAGCAGATTGAACGGCTGCGCAAGGAAAAAATCATAAAAAAGTTCAAAACAGTCATTGACTGGAGAAAGGCAGGCGAACACGAGGTTAATGCCGTGATCCAGGCCAAGGTCGTGCCGCAGGAGCGGGCGGGGTTCGAGCGCACGTGCAGGGAGATATCAAAGGACCCAAGGGTTCGCGGCGTTTACGTTGCAACGGGCGACTACGACCTTATGCTGTTTGTCGAGGGCAAAAACATAGACGAAATCAGCGAGTTCGTAACGGACAAGCTTGCCCCGAAAAAGGAGATCGTCGGCACGAACACCCACATAATAATGAAGGTCTTCAAGCGGGACGGGGAGATGTTCATTGACGACGAGGTAAAGAGGCTGAAGGTCAGTTTGTAACCTAAATGATATCAAAACGCGTAAGGGAAACCCCCTTTTCAGGGATAAGGAAGTTTTTTGATATGGTCCAAGAGACCGAGGGAGTGGTCAGCCTTGGGGTCGGTGAGCCAGACTTCCCAACCCCTGAGCCCCTCAAGGATGCGGGGATCCGGGCGATCGAATCGGACAATACTGCTTACACCTCGAACTACGGCCTGATCGAACTTCGCGAAAAAATATCCAAAAAACTGAAGGACAAAAACGGGATAAGCGCAAACCCCAAAAACGAGGTCCTCGTAACGGCAGGCACGTCCGAGGCACTGGATTTGGCGTTCCGGGCGATACTTAACCCGGGCGACGAGGTCATTGTCCCGGAACCAAGCTACGTTTCATACAAGCCGTGCGTCTGGTTTGCAAACTGCACGCCCGTTGCGGTGCCGACCTTCGAGGAAAACGAGTTCAGGATAACTTCGCAGGATATAGAGAAGAGGATAACGAAAAAGACAAGGGCGATTGTTGTCGCATCCCCGAACAACCCGACGGGAAGCGTCCTGACAAAAAAAGACCTTGAGGATATTGCCGGTTTGGCGGTTGAAAATAACCTTGTTGTCATATCCGATGAAATCTACGAAGAGTTGATTTACGACGGCAGGAAGCACTACAGCATCGGCTCGTTTCCCGGCATGGAAGACCGGACAATAACGATAAACGGGTTTTCAAAGTCATACGCCGCAACCGGCTGGCGCATAGGCTACGCCGCAGGAAACCACGAGTTCATAGAAGCGATGATGAAGATCCACCAGTACGCCATGCTTTGCGCCCCGTCGGTTTCGCAGTACGCGATGCTCGGGGCGTTTGACTGCGAGAACGAGGTCAAGGGGATGGTCCGGGAATATGACCACCGACGCAAACTGCTCGTCAAGGGCCTGAATGCCATCCAGGGGATCTCATGCATAATGCCTGCCGGCGCATTCTACGTTTTCCCGAACATAAAAAAAACCGGATTGAAATCCGAGGAGTTCGCACAGAGGCTCCTGAAGGAGGCGAAGGTGGCGACAGTCCCAGGCTCGACATTCGGGCAGTCCGGCGAGGGATATGTCCGATGCTCTTATTCGGTTTCAAGGGAGACGATAACCGAGGCGCTTGAAAAAATCGAGGGGTTTATGGCAGATATCTAACAATGAAAATAACCCGTGTAGAAACACTTTCATTTGCGGTAACGGACGAGTCCGAAGCAAAGTGCAAGAGACGCCTCGAGCGCGAAAGGCCCAAAGGAATTCCTCTCCTATCGCGCGGCGGAGACATAACCGAGAGGGAATGCGGGTATTTCCCCCTGGTGAAGTTCAAGGTTTCCCGCCCGGAAGATGGTTCAAGCGGCATAAAACGAAAGGAAGCCGCGATTCCGGTTACCGAAAGTTATTTCTTCATCGACCTAACGACCTGCGAACTTTACTACCGGAAGGGCTCGAAGATAATGCGCTATGACCTGATAAAACGTGTCATGGACATTGCGCCAGAGGAAAGAAAGACGCTCGGCAGGATACTGCGCTACGGGGACACGCTTTACGAGGATTTGAACCCCGACATAATATTCAAACTAAGCGGCGCCAGGATGGTGCGGGTTTTCAGGCCCCTGATCAAAGACATAGCAAACGCGATAGAAAACGAATTGAACCCCGACCCGAAACGCCCGCCCTACGAGGTTAAAAAACACGTAAAGGTGGCGTTCGAGTTCCCCAGATTTGGCGACCCGAAGTTCGACCTTGCCGCATATTTCGAGGCAAAGGATACGATCATGGACGACTACAAAAAACACCCGATACACTACCCGATAGACGAGGTAAGCAAGGTCATCAGCGAATTTTTCATGGGCGAGGTAAAGCTCGAGGCGCTTGTCTACCTGCCGTTTATCCAATACACGTACTCAACCACAAAATACGAAGGCAGAAAGTCGGAACTTCAGTTCCCGCTGGTCAGGAAAGGGCAGAAAAACGCAATCTATAAAACCGGCGAGAAACTCAGGCCGGTATCCCTTGGCACCGGAATGGGTGACGAAGGCGTCCCGGTAGAGCGCTCGACAATCAATTTCTCGGATGTCGTAAACCTTGAAAACGTCAAGGACGAGATACGCGACGACATAATCTACCCGATAATGCGGCCGGATTTAGCAAAGCAGTTCGGCAAGAAAGGGGGCGGCGGGATACTCCTTTACGGCCCCCCGGGGTGCGGAAAGACGTTTATCGCAAAGGCGACGATCGGGGAGTGCGGGGTCTCGTTCTTCAACGTCAACCTGAGCGACATATTCAGCCAAGGGGGAGAATCCGCAACGGTTGCCCTGCATTCGATATTTGAAAAGGCATGCAAGAGTTCGCCGTCGATCATATTCTTCGATGAGATAGAGGCAATAGGAGGCAGGCGCGGCTCGGAGCAGACGGGGAAGGAGCGGAGGGGGGTAGACCAGTTCCTGACCGAGATGGACGGGGTTGAAACGATGAGCGAAAACGTGCTGATAATCGCGGCTACGAACTCTCCATGGAGCATCGACCCTGCGCTCAAGAGAAGCAAAAGGTTCTCGAAGCAGATATTCGTGCCGCCGCCGAATACCGAAATGCGCGAGAAGCTCTTCATAGAATACACAAAAAAGGAGCCGATAGAGGAGGGCATAGATTTCAAGAAACTTGCCGAACTGGCCGAGGGGTATTCATGCTCCGACATAAAAGAGATATGCGACGAGGCCGCAAGGATTCCCTGGAAGGAGGCGATAAAAGACGGCACAGGACGGAAGATAACGAATCAGGATTTCACAAAGGCGATAACAAAGCAGCAGTCATCGCTTATTGCGTGGTTCAAATTAGCGGAAAAGGAGATACTAAAAAGCGGGGAGTCTGACCTCTACAAAGATTTCGGCCGGGACATAGCCAAATACGGGGCCGGCGTTGACCCGGTGGAAAAACCCAAGATATCCTTCTCGGACATCGGCGGTTTGAAGGAGGTGAAAGAGGAGATAAAGAGGCTTGTCGTCTACCCGATGAAGTATCCAGAACTGGCAAGAGAGTACTACCGGACGGTCGGCGGCGGGATACTCCTTTACGGCCCCCCCGGCTGCGGCAAGACTTATATGGCACAGGCGACGGCAGGGGAGTGCGACGCGTCGTTCTTTAATGTGGGGGCGACGGATATCCTGTCGGGCGAGCCCGGGGAAAGCGAGAGAAAGATAAAGGAGATATTCGAGCGCGCAAGTAAAAACGCACCCGCGATCATATTCTTCGACGAGATTGACGCATTGGGCGGAAGAAGGGAGTCGGTAAAAGAAGACGAAAGCAGGAGGATTACGAATCAACTCCTTGTCGAACTTGACGGGTTCAAGTGCAGGGCTGGCGTAGTGGTTATGGCCGCAACAAACGAGCCGTGGGGCTTAGACCCTGCCCTTAGAAGAAGCGGTAGGTTCACACAGCAGATACTCGTGCCCCCGCCAGACTTAAAGGCAAGGTACAGCATACTGAAGATACACACAAAACACATGCCGCTTGACGATGATGCCGACATTGAGAGGGTTGCCGACGCAACGGAGGGCTATTCAGGATCGGACATGAAGGAGATATGCAGGGCGGCGGCCGACATACCTTGGGAGCAGGCGGTCCGGGGGCAGGAAAGGAAAAAGATAACGACGGACGATCTCCTGAACGCAGTGAAGAGACAGAAGTCCTCGCTCATACCTTGGGCGAAGATGGCGCAAAAGCAGCTCAAAGAGAGCGGGGAAAAGGAGATCTACAAGGACCTGTTCGACATGATCATCGAGATCGAAGCCAGGAGCGAGTACTCAAAAGACGACATAAGGGAGATTGTAAAACGGGAAAAATCGCGTGTCGCAGAGGAAGAACGAACGTACGCCCCGCCCGACGAGACGGATATACTGAAAAAGCACCTTGCGGAGACAGAAGACAAACGGCGAAGCATCATGGAATCCATAGAGCGCTCAAAGTACAAATACCACAAGCGCGAGCTTGACGAGGAAAGCTTCAGGGAGATAGTCCGCGACTACCAGAAGCAGCTTATCGGCATAGAGCAGGAGGCGGTGGGCATGAAGAACAGGCTATTCGAGCATAAGAAAGAGGCGATCGGCAGCGAGCTCGAATCGGGCGTGATATACCTCGCAACCGACGAAACAGGGCAGGATAGCATAGCGCTGTTCACGGACCTTGTCTCAATAGGGCTTGAGGGATTGTGCATAACAAGGACGCACCCTGACAAGATGCGCGAGAGATACGATATAAAAACCCCCATAATATGGCTCAGCCGCTCAAAGGACTACGCGGAGCGCGTCGACCCGACGGACCTTATATCGCTTGCCCACACGATCCGGGAATTCATAGGCAAGGGGAGCAAAAGCGTTGTCCTTCTCGAGGGCCTTGAGTACCTGATCACGCAGAACAGTTTTGACGACGTCCTGAAACTTGTACAGTCGTTGAACGATTCGATAGCGCCGAGCAAATCAAGGCTTATCGTTCCGTTCAACCCCGGCGTTCTGGAACAGCAGCAGATAGCGCTACTGGGGAAGGAGTGCAAACACCTTGACTTTTCAAAGAAGAAATCAGCGAAGTAGGAGTATCTGGATTTTAGATTCCACGGCATCCCAGATTTTTTCTGAAACGAGGGCCTTGCTGGCTCTTGGGACATGAAGAACGCCGCCGTTCACTATGTAGACCTCGTTCTCGCCGCTGCCAAAAACCCTGCCCGAAACGTCGTTTGCCACAACAAGGTCAACCCCCTCGTCATGAATTTTTTTTCTTGCCTTTTTTACCAATTCATCTCCTTTCGCATTTGTTTCTGCCTTGAACGCGACGACCAAGGTTTTCGGGTAAAGTTCCTTTGCGTGTTTCGTTAATTTTACCTGCGGCTTAAGCTTCAGCGAAAGTTCCCTGCCGGAGTCTATCTTTTTTTCTTTGTAATCAACGCTATAGTCGGATATCGCGGCGGCTGAAATCATCACGTCGTAACCTTTTTCGAGTTCGGAAAGTGTTGTTTTTATCATCTGGCCGGATGTGGTGACGCGATGAATCCTTGCGCCCTCAGGCAGCGGGATATTCACCGGGCCGGAAATTATCGTTATCTCGTGCCCCCGTTTTAGCCCCTCCCGCGCCAGTGCCGCCCCCATCCTGCCGGAGCTTCGGTTCGAGATGTACCGCACGGGGTCGATCGGCTCCTGCGTCGGCCCCAAGGTTACCAGTACTCTCATTTTTGCTGCCAATAAATTATACTATTTGGGCCCGTGGAGATTTGGAACCTCGGAAATTGCCGAGGACAATGGTGCCGTCTTCGCCTTTTGGCTCGACGACACTTCCGTCTTCCGAAGACCGAATCCGCGAAATTGCCGTGCAATTTCGGGACACCGGTTGTGCCACAGCACAACTGCTTGTCGTTTGCCTAACGAGGCAAACGCTTGTGCCGTTGGCAAACGCTTGTCGTTTGTGCCACAGTACAAACGCTTGTACCGAAATTGGGCCCGCGGAGATTTGAACTCCGGACCTCTCGATTATCAGTCGAGCGCGCTAACCAAGCTGAGCCACGGGCCCCCAACGTAAGTACCGCGGCGGTGTCATCGAGCGTTAGCGAAGATAGCACCTGTTTTCGCCAGCCTTTTCTTAAAAGGCTGTGAGCCACGGGCTCCCATGAAAGGAGAGTAATTTATTTGAATTGGAGTTATAAAATCATAAAGGAAATAACTTACTGAAATGGAACCCGATGAAATAGAAAAATACATGAAGGCGGGCAAAATCGCCTCGGATGTCCGTCAATGGAGCATGGGGCTTATCAAGGAAGGGGCGCCAGCCATCGATGTGGCCGACAAGATCGAGGCGCGCATACTGGAGCTTGGCGCGCATATTGCCTTCCCGACCAACGTCTGCATAGGCGACGTTGCGGCCCACTACGCCCCGAAGCTCAACGATAAAACGGAGATCGGCGGCGTGGTTTCAATAGACCTCGGCGTTCATGTCGACGGATTCATAGCCGATACCGCTTATACCGTCGACCTTTCGGGCGAGTACAAGAAGATGCTAAAAGCAAACGAGGCGGCGCTTTCGAGGGCGATATCCCTCGTAAAGCCGGGGGTTTCCGTCTGCGAAATCGGGCGCGCTGTCCAGGAAACCATAACGGGGGCGGGATTCAGGCCGATAGAAAACCTCACTGGCCACGAGGTCAAGCAGTATGAGCTTCACGCAGGGCTTTCCATCCCGAACGTCCCGGTACCCTACGACCGGAGAATAAAGGAGGGCATGGTCATTGCGATAGAGCCGTTTGCAACCGACGGCGCAGGCAGGATAGTGGAAGGCAAGCACGCCGAGATTTTTTCGCTAATTGCGGGCAAGCCGTCGAGGATCCCGGAATCCAGAACCCTGATAAACCTGCTTCAGGAAAGGCACGGGCTCCCGTTTGCCGCCCACTGGTATGCGAAAAGGATAAACCCTCTGAAACTCACCCTCGCAATTCAGGACATTCTTTCAAGGGGTGCGCTGAAGGCGCACCCGGTGCTGCACGAAAAAGAGGAGGGCACGGTTTCCCAGTTCGAGCACACGGTGATGGTAACTAAAGACGGGTGCGTGGTTACGACACGTTAAGTACTGCACGATTGGCAATTTTACACAGCATTTATATCTTTCCAGTTTATCTACTGTACTTCGCCACCACGTCAAGTTCGTCGTTTAATGCCTGCTCAAGGATTTCCCATATCGGGGCGATGTCTCTCTTGAATGTTTCGGGTATAATGAGGACGCCTTCAAGATTCTTCTTCGCGATCATGCACGCGTCTATCTCTGCATGCCCATCGTTCAGTTTTGTCAGTAACTCGCGCAATCTCAGGAGTTTGGATTCCATTGTCGGGATTATAATATATGCAGATGGTAAAATAAATGGTTGGTGTTGAGAATGGGATATAAAAACCGTTAGAATCGGAATTTCATATCCAACCTGTTGAGTAAACTATCAGAATTATTATAAGGGATAGAAAGAATATACGAATCCTAGTGAATACTCGTTCTCCATTTTCCACCGCCAACCCTATTTCATAGAGACTTGCTATAAACGTGAGGGACATCAAAACAACCATACTTATCTTATCGAAAATATTGTAGAAAAAATACATAGTTAGTGGATAGAAAATAAGCGTACCTACCAATGCTACTTGTATTGCCCACTCATGCCCCACACGTATGACAAATGTGTGCTTTTTATGTTTTTTATCGCCTTCAATGTCCTTGAAATCCTTGGTAATTGCCAGAAAGGCATAAAGCATCATCATCGAGAAGATCGGAACAAATAAATTTAGGTGATTGCTTAATTTCCGCACCAGTTATTCATAGGAATCGATGTATATAACTGGTGCAAATGACAAAAAAGTTTACCGTAAAGTTTTTTGGAGGGCAGAAAGTGTATTTTCTGCGGTAGCTGGAACCTTTACAGACTCGCCGACGGGCGAGTCAAATGTAGAAAATGTGACCGTTTCTACAGTGTCCGGAAACTCAGACAGGACGTAGGTATTCTGCACCTTTTCTGCCTTCCTCGTTAATCGAAGATTAACGGGATACCATTTGCGATAGAATTGCAAATGCTTATGAACTTTCAGCAAGAAAGACGGCGAAGGAACTCGGTTTGAGTTACAACACTACTCATCAAAAGTTTATGTTTTTCCGGCGGAAAATCTCCGAATATTCGGACAAAAACTTCGAAAAACTGTCCGGCGAATTAGAGCTCGATGAAACATATTTTGGCGGCGTCCGCAAGGGAAAACGTGGCCGTGGAGCTTTCAACAAAGCCATAGTTTTCTGGGCACGAGGAACTGCAAGCAGTTCCGGCGTGCAGCGACAAAGTCGCTCGCATACTGGAGCGTGATGGCGAAGTTTACACTAAGGTCGTCCCAGACGTTTCGGCAAAGACTTTGATGAGTGAAATCGAAGACAAAACCGAAAAAGGATCCGTCTTTTACACCGATTGTTTCAAGACACGCAAAATTCGTGAAAACAAATTTTGGTGTACCAAAATCACTATGTGATTTTGAGTATTTACAGATCGCTAAAGCAATTCGGAAAACACAAACGTGTGAACCACCAAAAAACCTTCGCATGCGGTCGAAATAACATCAACGGTTTGGAAGGTTTTTGGAGCTATGCAAAAAGAGATTTCACAAATATCACGGGATAAACCGCGATAATTATACACTTTACTTAAAGGAAATTGAGTTCATTGTGAATCGAAGATTCACATGGCTTTGAAATTGTATGTCAATTTCAAAATCGGTTCAATCACCGAAACTCTGATATATTTAAGGAGACATTCGAGATAATTTATGGATGATTTGGTGCTGATTTTGAGCAATCACCTTATTAATAATAACCACGATGAAAATCTTAGTCACCGGAGGGGCAGGATTCATAGGAAGATGGGTCGTTAAAAAATTGCTTGATGAAAAGCATAATGTTTGGGTAGTTGATGACTTATCAAACGGGCGTGAAGAGAATATACGAGAATTTAAAGATAATCCAAATTTTAAGGAATTTGTTAAGGGAGATATAAGGAATAAAGATTTAATTTCAGATTTATTTAAAAATAAATTTGACGTCTGCATTCATGCGGCAGCGCAAATCAACGTTCAGGAAAGCCTTGATAACCCTCAGAAAGATTTTGAGGTTAACGTTATCGGATCCTACAATATTTTAACTGAAGCATTAAAGTATAGAACAAAAGTTGTTTTACTTGGAACCTGCATGGTTTATGACTTATCAAGAGGGGGTACAATAACCGAAGAGCATAAAATTAAGCCTGCATCGCCTTATGCAGGTTCAAAGGTTGCGGCTGAAGCGTTAGCAGAATCTTACTATTACGGTTTAGGGTTGCCTGTTGTTATCGTGCGACCTTTCAATACCTATGGCCCATTCCAGAAAAGCAATATGGAAGGAGGCGTAGTTTCAATATTTGTCAAAAGAAATCTTGAAGGAGAAACCCTTAATATCTTCGGTGACGGAACACAAACAAGGGATTTGTTGTATGTTGAGGATTGTGCGGATTTCATAGTTAAAGCGGCGTTTTCAGAAAAAGCGGTTGGAGAAGTTATCAATGCAGGATGCGGAAAAGATATCTCCATAAATGACCTTGCTATGTTAATCGCAAAAGATAAAAATAAGATAAAGCATGTGCCCCATCATCACCCTCAGAGCGAAATTCCGAAACTGCTCTGTGATTATTCAAAGGCAAAGAAGTTGCTTGGATGGGAACCGAAAGTAAGTCTTGAAGAAGGGATTAAAAGATTGGATGATTGGATGAAAAAATTATAGATTAAAATGAAAAAACGTAACTACCAACCCTAACATTTATTAGGTTGGATACACTAATAAATGCCTGTGGCCGGCTGGTTAGAGTTATCAATGGCTTAATGAACATGACAGA
>MCBF01000001.1:203544-208863 GCA_001742785.1 Candidatus Altarchaeales archaeon IMC4 | reverse complement strand
GACCATGTTTTCATGTTCCCCGAGGTTTATAATCGCATTGACCATTTTATTAGTTTTTGTTATAAAATATAATGTTTTATAACTATATGAATCGCCGTCCTTTCACGACATACGGCCTCTCGAAAAACAGTTTTTTCTCAGCAACGGCCTCGAATCCGAACCCATGCTTTTTGAACTCATGCCCAAGTTCATCGATTTTGTTCAAACTCGAAACCAGAAGCAGGAACCTACCCTCATCGGTTAAATGTTCCCCGGCTTCACAAAGGAACCGGTCGATTACTTCCCGTCCGTCTTTGCCTCCCGCCCACGCCTTTCCGAGAAGGTCTGTTTCATACGAAGGAACGTACGGCGGGTTGAATATTATCAGGTCAAACCTTCCGCCTGCGTTTTCGAACAAATCCGAAACCCGAAATTCGACGTTTTTTACACCATTTAGTTCGGCGTTACTTGTCGCAAGCTTAACCGCTTTTGGGTTTATGTCAACTGCAAGAACGCTCTTTGCGGTTTTCGCGGCGACAATCGCCTGAATCCCGGATCCGGTGCCGACGTCCAGAACCGTTTCGCCTGGTTTGGCATCAATGTTTTCCGCTAAAAGATAAGAATCCTCCGCAGGCTCATAAACGTCCCGGTGGGTTTTCAGTTTCGGCGTTTTTTCCATGCAAATCACGTATTAATTAATCCGCAACAATAATTTAATGCATTAAAGTGAAAACAAACGAGATAGACAAAATAGTAGAAATGATTGCAGATAATTACAACCCTGAAAAGATAATACTCTTCGGAAGCCATGCTTATGGTAAGCCAACCAAGAAGAGTGACATCGATTTACTGGTAGTAAAAGACAGCAACCTTCCACGGTATAAAAGGGCAAGGGAACTTAGAAAATACCTTTGGGGGATTGCTGAAACCCCTATGGATATTCTGGTTTATACCCCAAAAGAGATTGCGGAGTGGAAAAATGTAAAAGAATCATTTATAACACGTATCATAACAAATGGGCACCTTGTCTATGAAAACAAAGGATGACTTGATAAGCGCATGGGTTGACAAAGCAGGTAAGGATCTGCTTAGCGCAGAGCATGAGCTCTCTGCTGTGGGCCCGGTAACGGAAACTATCTGCTATAAATCAAAATAAATAAACCCAAAAATGGAATCCCTCAATGAACACGTACAGGAACTCGATGCGGAACTCGCCAAAATAATAACGGCTGTCGCTTCTCTCACCGACAGGATACACTCGGAGCTTCCCCACCGCCGCGGGATGGCCGGGACAAAAAATGTATTCGGCGAGGACCAGAAGGCGCTGGACGTCTGGACCAACGACGTAATCGTCGAGGCATTGATGAAAACCGCCGTAGTGAAAACCATAATATCCGAGGAATTGGGGCAGCCCCTTGAGAACCCCGACGGCAACGGCACATACACCGTAACCCTCGACCCGCTTGACGGCTCCTCGAACATAGAAAGCAACAACCTGTTCGGAACCATCGTCGG
Organism: Candidatus Altarchaeales archaeon IMC4; assembly: GCA_001742785.1. GTDB lineage: Archaea > Altiarchaeota > Altiarchaeia > IMC4 > IMC4 > IMC4. The sequence goes on along the minus strand of MCBF01000001.1, from coordinate 207,369 downwards.
GGTTCACAAGGAGAAGGAAACCCTCACCACCGGCAAGAACCAGGTCTGCGCGTTTTACAACCTCTACGGCCCGATCACAACGCTGGTTTACGCCACGAAAAAGACCGGCGTCAACGAGTTCGTAAAGCACAGGAAGGGTTCCACCGATTACTTTTTGGGCAGGGAAAACATGAAACTGCCGGATAAAGGCAAACTCATGGGGCTCGGCGGGGCTCCGAAGGACTGGGCGCCACAGTACAAGAAGTTCGTGGACTTTGCGATGGCGCAGGGCCTGAAGGTCCGCTACGGCGGCGCATTCGTCGGGGACTTCAACCAGATTTTATACTACGGCGGCATCTTCAGCTACCCGTCGCTTGTCGGCAAACCACAGGGAAAGCTCCGCCTCGTGATAGAGGCAAACCCGATGTCCTACATCGTGGAGAAGGCAGGGGGTGCGTGCTCGAACGAAAAGGGCTCCGTGCTTGAGGTAAAGCCGACCGACCCGAACCAGAGGACCCCGATACACCTCGGCAATAAGGATCTGATCAAGAAACTTGAGGAGTGTTTTAGATAGTATGAAGAAAAAAATCCTGATTGATCTGGATGTAGTGACTGTGGCTGAATGAGAGATGATGTCCTAAAGAAAAACGGGCTTAAAGCCATCAAAATTACTTTGCCTGATGAGATTTAAACTTCCTGATATCATCGAGGTCTTTCAAAAATTTTTTGGTCATGCTCCTTTTCATCCTGTCGGCCAATTCGGTCGGGTCAACGTCGGCAGGAATCTTAGACTTAAATTTCATTATACTAATAATTATTAGGACGGATAAAAAGAATGAGATTCAAACTCGATTGCGCAATGAAGCTGAGCAAGCCCGTCGAAGCCGACATAAAGGAGATTATCGCCTCGGCGGCGGACCTGCTGAAGAAGGGGGCCCCAGACGGCGAGGGTGCGGTCATTGAAAAGTGCGGGATTTCCGGCGACGAAATACAAATGACCATAACCTCCGGCCGCTACGTCCGCCCGCATAATGCTGTTTTCAGGCTCAAGAACCACCTCTGCGCCGAATTGGGGAAGAGGTACAAGGTGGGCGTGCGGGAGATCCACGGCAAGAGGTACACCATCGAATTCGAGCTGGAAAACGAGCCGAAGAAGGAGATAAAGATTCCGTACGCAGAGGTCTCATTCTCAGGAAAAAAGTGCAAACTGGATATAAAGAACGTCGATGAAAATTTCCTGCAGGACAATTTCGCGGACCGGATGATAAACCTGGTGAAGGAAAAGGCCGATGCCGAGCTGTACGAGGGAAAGGGCGAACACTGGGAGCTCTTGTGGGAAGGAAAAAAGAGGGATTACAAATGGGCAAAAGACCCCACGAAGGAGATGGAAAAACTCGGCTGGATAATGCACCGCGGCCGTGGCCAGTGGATCTTCGGCCCGACCGTAACACGGATAATAAAAACCTTCGAGTCCATTGTGGTGGATGAGCTGATAAAGCCGCTTGGCTTCGAGGAGGTCATAATCCCGAAGGCGGTTACGTGGGACGTCTGGAAAAGGTCCGGGCACGCCAAGAGCATATACCCCGAGGTCTACTTCCTGTGCCCGCCGCAAACCCGCGACAAGGAATTTTGGGAGGACATAACCGACGAGTTCAAGATAACCGGCGAGGTTCCTGCGGAGAAGATAAAGGAGAAGATAAAGGCGCCGATCGGCGGGGTTTCATACGCCCAGTGCCCGCCGCTTTGGCCGTATTTTGCAGGAAAAACGATAGCCGACGACTCCCTACCGATAAAGGTGTTTGACAGAAGCGGGCCGTCGATGAGATACGAATCCGGCGGCATTCACGGGATCGAGCGGGTCGACGAGTTCCACCGCATCGAAATCGTCTGGATCGACAAAGAGGAAAAACTGATGGAAACCCACGCAAAACTCCTTGAAGCCTACAGGCACATATTCAACGATATACTTCTCCTTGAGTGGCGGATAGCAAGGGTTACTCCCTGGTTCATGGCGCAGGAGGGGATGATCGGGGTTTCCGAAAAGAAGGACGTGGGGACCACGGACTTCGAGTCCTACCTGCCTTACAAGGGGCGGGATTCGCCGTGGCTTGAGTTCCAGAACCTCTCGAACAACGGGGACAAATACCCGAAGGGGTTCAACGTGAAGGCGCAGCACGGGGAGCTTTGGTCAGGCTGTACCGGAATCGGGCTTGAGCGGTGGCTTGCCACCTTTACCGCCCAGCACGGGCTTGACCCCGCCGGATGGCCGAAGGAATTCGCCAAAAGGGCGGGGAAACTGCCCGATGGGATTAAGTTTTTGTGATCTCAGGTATCCATTAGAATACGCCCCTGAATGGAGCCAAAATATTTGTATTTATATATCACATTTCAATATATCTAATAAACTTGTGGTGAAAAAATGGAATTTCTTTCGTTAGATAGTGATGAAAAAAAAGTTTTACTTGAAGCTTTAGGTTATTCTGTAGATAGTGAAGGATATGTACGTGATCCGAACGGAGGGGTCCATTTGTGTCCTTACACAAATGGGAAGGTTAAATTTGAGAACGCATCTATATTGCCGGGGTCGACAGTTATAATTAATACTTCTGCATTTACCCTGTCTGAGTATGTTACGGAGTACCTTGAGGATGACAAATGTTCCGCTTAAAGAGATAATAAACGCCGTTTCACAACTTGATGCATATCAACTAATAAAATATACCGCGGGACTCAAGGTTGCTGATCGGTTGTCTAAAAAGGGTCTGGATTTTCTTGAAGAGCGAATCGAAGAACTTTGGTGCAGAGTATCATACAAAAAGGAATTTGGTTTTACACCCACGCTACATTTAGCAAAAAGCATTAACTCAACTACAAAATCGAATGATTACATCCGATTTAAACAATGCGTTGGTAAACATTGGTCTCTTGGTTTAATTAAAGTTGGTCTTTATCTAATGGATTTAACTCAGGAAGGCCAACACGACTTAATTAATCAGATTAAAAGTGAGATGTCTCATCGCTATCCAAAAAGGGCGATGAAGGTAATCAATATCGCAAGTTCCGGTGCCCTCCCAGCACTAATTGCATACATTAGCTCAATTCAGCTCGGTGAGGAACTGTCTCCTCAGTCATGTGCCTGCCGCTTTGAGGAGTTCTTGGATAATTGGGATAAGATGACTGTGTGGGTAAAACAGGACATGTCTAAGGAAGAAGTTGATGAGGTGATAATGAGTAAGATAGTAAGTGAAGAATCAGAGGTGTTGGTTTTCGCTATCGGTGAAAAAGCTAAGATATCTGCTGCAAAGGCAATAGCCAATCTCAATAATGATAGAATATTCCGAAAAAACAAATATATGTGGTCTCTGTTTCCAAAAAGAAACACCGTTGGAGTTCCTATTTTTGTCTGGGCCATTCACAAATTCAAATAGTGAATTTACTAATTTAACTGCCTCTGGATAATACGTAATGTATGGAATTTTCAACACTCGTAAAAACGTATCTGGAACTGGAAAAGACCCAAAGCAGGCTTGAGATGTCCGCGATAATTGCGGATTTCCTGAAAACCACACCCAGCGAAAACCTGCCGGACATCATAACCTTTCTGATGGGCATGTGTTCGGCCCAAAGCCTACAAACAGGTGTATGTGGTCTGGCATCACCTGAAGTTCATAGATTGTGACAAGCAAATCACAAAGTGATTTGGTGTGCAAAAATTGCAGAGCAATTTTACGCAAGCCGTATGCTTCGGCAATCTCGCGGAAAATCCGCTCGCATGCGGATTTAATCTCACAGTCCCTAAAGACATTAAAATCACGAAGTGATTTTATGGCTTTGAAATTCCAAAGG
>MCBF01000001.1:196187-203444 GCA_001742785.1 Candidatus Altarchaeales archaeon IMC4 | reverse complement strand
ACGGCGAATGGATATTGAAGATAATGCCTGCGAACACCTTCAGTTTCTGGTATGGTATTGACATTAAATATTAATACTGATGAAAATTTTAGTTTTACTTTTAATTTTAACTACATCGGTTCTAATCAGCGGCTGTGTTGAAGAAACAGGTAAAACTCCTGCATTAACGAATGATACGGTTGCAGTTGCAGTAAACGCCAGCGGTGAAAAGCAGGATGCTTCTGAAATTTCGGTAAATTCAGGTACAAAAATAAGTGATGAACTGGTGCAGGATATAAAAACCGCCGTTCTTAACGGTATAAGCCCATTCGCAGGAGTAGCCTGCGACACAATAAATATTTCGGTTGGCAGAAAAAACAACGACTATGAAGTGAAGGTTGAATGCGCGTCCAAAAGCGTGCCTTTCATTGACAAGTACTTGTTTTTATATGATTCAACCAGTAAGGATATGATTCTTCAGTCATACGTGCTTATGGCCATTTCAGAAAGGGATAAGATGAGCGCAGTGAGTACGGCATTGAATGACGGGGAAATACAGCAGAAATTAATGATTTATAAAATTCACTCCGAGCCGATGGTGAAACGAATACTTCCCGGTGACGCGAAAGAATACGGCGGCGTTGAAAAAACACTATTCAGCGTTACGTGGGCGTCTCAGGATAAAAAGCCGGTTGTTGTTTCCGCGCTCGTTGACGTTGAAAACAAAGCCGTCGTGAAAAAATGGTACTCTGAAACGGGAGAATCAGGCAGTACGCCTGCTCCCGCAGTAAGGCAGGGCACTTAAACCCTGCTCTGGATTATCTCCTTAAACTCCGGGACGGTAATTCTTGGGATATTCATTAAATTCTCGCCGCCGCCTGTTAAATTGAATATTTTATTTTCAGCGGATATTTCAGCAAGCAGTTTTTTTTTTGCTATTTCCATCTTCTTCAGCTTGAAGCTGAGATTGTAAGTCCCTGAGTATTCGCCGATTACGTTACCAATGTCCATACTGCAAGAGCTATTACTTTCGCATTAAAGTATAGTCCTGAATCCTATCGCTTATCTTGAGTTCAGCTTATGAAGGGGCAGGATATATAGCTCGGAGTTACCTTGGGGGTATTTAAGGTTAATATGCAGTAACTGATGCAAATATTTAAGCAGACATTGAGAATATGAAATATTCTCATGGCTTTGTAATTCAAAGAATTACAAAATATTCGGGATAAATGACGGGGGATTGATACGTTTTTTTACCCAATTCCCTATTAATGGTATGGACTACCAAAAACTTGGCTTCAAGGCAGGCATCGAAATCCACCAGCAGCTTGACACGCACAAGCTTTTCTGCTCTTGCCCCTGCGAAATCCGCGAGGATGAGCCGGACGTAATCGTGAAGAGGAAGATGCGCGCGGTTGCCGGCGAACTCGGCAACGTCGACCCTGCGGCGCTTCAGGAGTTTCTAAGGGACAGGGTAACGGTTTACGAGGCGTACACCGGCACCACCTGCCTTGTCGAACTTGACGAGGAGCCGCCGCATGAGCTTAACCGGCAGGCGCTTGAAATCGCGATCGAGGTTTCTCTCCTTTTGAATGCGACGCCCGTTGATGAGATTCAGGTAATGCGAAAGACCGTAATCGACGGCTCGAACACCTCGGGATTCCAGCGCACTATTTTGGTGGCGCAGGACGGCTTTGTCGAAACATCGAAGGGGAGGATTGAAATCCCGACGATATGCCTCGAGGAGGATGCCGCGCGGAAGATAAAGGAGGATGGAAACGAAACGACCTATCGCCTTGACCGCCTCGGAATTCCGCTGGTTGAGATCTGCACGTCGGCGGGCATAAAAGACCCCGAACACGTTCGGGAGGTTGCGGAAAAACTGGGCTCGATGCTTCGCTCAAGCCGGGTGAAGCGCGGGCTTGGGACGATAAGGCAGGACGTCAACGTCTCGATTGCAGGGGGGCAGCGGATCGAGGTGAAGGGCGTCCAGGATTTGCGGCTCATATCAAAGGTCGCCGAAAACGAGGTTGCGAGGCAAATCCTGCTGATTGAGATTATGGACGAGTTGAAAAAGAGGGGCGTCAAATCGGGCCACTTCGACGGCACGTTCACCGACCTTTCGGGCCTGTTCAAAAACACGAAATCAGAGGTAATAAAAAAATCGTTGGAAAATATAGGGGTTGTAATGGGTGTAAAACTTCCGGGATTCGCGGGGCTTTTAGGAAGCAAATCCTGCACGTTGCCCGGCGCGCAAAAAGGTGCCGGCAGGCTTGGCCGCGAACTTGCACAGTACGCAAAAGGCGCTGCGGGTGTCAAGGGCATTTTCCACTCCGACGAGCTTCCGGATTATGGGATAACCGATGCAGATGTTGGTGCTGTGAAAACACAGCTTGCTATCGGAAAAAATGACGCTTTCGTCCTTGTTGCCGAAAAAAAGGATGTCGTGGAAAAGGCGCTTTCGGCAGTTTTAGGGCGCGCGAAGGCTGCCTTTTCGGGGGTTCCCGAGGAGACCAGACGGGCGGCGCCGGACGGTGCCTCCGAGTTCATGAGGCCTCTGCCGGGAAGCGCGAGGATGTACCCGGAAACCGACGAGCCGCTAATCGAGATAACTGATGAAATGGTCGGGAAAATCAAAAAGAACCTGCCGAAACTTCCCGAAGAAAAGATGGCGGATTACATGAAACTGGGGTTGAACAGGGAGATGGCGAATCAGGTGGTTCGCTCAAGAAGGATGCACGACTTTGATGAACTCCTGCAAACAAAAGCAGACCCGACGCTTATTGCAACCATGCTTCTGTCCATGCCGAAGGAGATAAAGAAAAAGCATGACATTGACATCGATGTTCCGCTCGGCAAGTGCAGGGAAATCCTTGGGCTTGTTGCCCGCGGGAAGATAACAAAGGATGCTGTTTTTGACATAATGCTCGATATCAGCAAAACGCCGCAAATGAGCGTGGACGATATAATCGCGCAAAAAAATCTGGCGCTGATGTCGGAAAAGGACGTTGAGGCAGAAGTGAAAAAAATCATCTCGGAAAACTCCGAACTTATCAAGCGGATTGGCGACAATGCCTTCGGGCCGATGATGGGGATTGCGATGCAAAAATTCGCAGGAAGGGCGGATGCCAAAAGTGTCCGCGCGATACTTATTAATAAATTGAAAAAGTAATATTTGAAACGATGAAACTCGATGAAACAAGGATAACCCGCGCGATAGTCGAATCCGCTGTGAAGGACTTCCTTGACAACCTCGAGGTTGACGTAGCAATTGTCGGCGGCGGGCCGTCAGGCCTTGTTGCCGCAAAGTATCTTGCCGAAGAAAAACTGAAGGTCGCACTCTTTGAAAGAAAATTATCCGTCGGCGGCGGGATGTGGGGCGGCGGGATGATGTACCCGAAAATCGTGGTGCAGAAAGAGGCCCTGCCGATAATGGATGACTTCAAAATAAAGTACGAAGGCAAGGATTATTTTGTCGCGAACTCCATCGAATCGGTGGCGAAGCTGGCCGCCGGCGCGATAGACGCGGGCGCAGAAATATTCAATGGCATAACGGTCGAGGACGTCATGATGCGCGAAAAAGCCGTGTGCGGGCTTGTTCTGAACTGGAGCTCCGTCAATGTGGCGGGGCTTCACGTAGACCCCCTGGCGATGGCCGCAAAATACGTAATCGACGCAACCGGGCACCCGGTCGAGGTCTGCAGCATCGTTCAGAGAAAGGTCGGAAATCTTGCGACCCCCTCCGGGAAAATCGAGGGTGAAAAATCGATGTGGGCGGACAAGTCCGAAAGGATGGTCGTCGAGAATACGAAGGAGGTTTATCCGGGCCTGTACGTCACGGGGATGGCCGCCAACGCCGTTTACGGTGCGCCGAGGATGGGGCCGATTTTCGGTGGCATGCTCTTGTCCGGGAAAAGGGTTGCCGAGCTGATTCTGGAGAATAACTGCAGGAAATAATAGACATATATTTAGCCATAAACTACCTAATCTATATCATGTTCGAACCCTGGACGGGCGTGTACCTTATTGGGGCTTTAATATGTTTTACGGTGGCCTACCGGACATTCTTTGTAAAAAAGAACCCAAGCCAAAGCAGGAAGATATTTGGTTTGGTTTCCTTATTTGGCGGGGTGATCTGCATTCTGGATTTTCTGACGCAGGTTGCAGGTCCTGTAATGCTTTCGATTTATTTGCAAGACATAATAGGTTTCTTATACCCACTCACCGTCTTTCTGTTCATGCTGATGCCCCTGACACTTCAAAGTAAGCTTGAAAACAAGACAATATTGAGGATTATGGTTTTACCACTCCTCATAGGATTATTACCGATTATATGTGGGGAGATTACTGGTGTAGAAAATAGAAATTTTAATGACATAGTCTTTGTTAAGTTAATATACAACGAAATTGTCTACTACATCTGGCTCTTCCTGAATGCCATGCCACTTGTAGTTATGTATTACTTTTTCTACAAGATCTTCAAATTACCCGATGTTAGGGCAAATGCAGATTCCATGAATCGGTTAGAAACATTTGTGTTTGCCTTTACACTGCTTATCTTTGTAGGATACGTCACCGCAATAGCAGAGGTAATCTACGGGACCCCGCCATTGTCAAGCGTCGGTGTCGCGGTTGGAATATCCCTTGCTATGGGGGCGTTTAAGGTGAGACATGAGAAGATGTAGTATACAGATCAGCCAACATAGTAATAATCGCCGCTTGCCTTTTGTTCCCGGTCTTTCACAGAACCCGATTTATTCGCCCTCGGCCTTCCGGGTCCCTCCTGAACGTAATCCCCATCCCTTTCAGGAATTGGTTCATGCCAGCCGGTTACGCTCGGCTTCGCGTATATCCTTCGGATATATGGAACCCGTGAATGCTCTGCATTCACGCGGTGGCGCGCAATGGCGTATTTCGCTACGCTCAATACACCTGAACTATCCAAGATAGTAATAATCGCCGCTTGCCTTTTGTTCCCGGTCTTTCACAGAACCCGATTTATTCGCCCTCGGCCTTCCGGTTTCCGGGTCCCTCCTGAACGTAATCCCCATCCCTTTCAGGAATTGGTTCATGCCGTCTTTGAGCGACGTGGGCTTTGTCGCATGCCCTGTTTTGCCGGGGTCGCCTTCAAAGACCAGAAGCGAGTCGCTCAGGTAATCCACGACCAGGATGTCGTGGTCGACGACCAGGATACCTGATTCGCTTTCGTCCGCAAACCCCCTCAAGACCTTTGATATGTGCAACCGCTCCTCGACATCAAGGTATGCCGACGGCTCGTCCAGAAGGTAGATGTCTGCCTTTTTGGAAAGGCACTCCGCTATCGCAACCCTCTGGAGTTCCCCGCCGGATAAATCGCTTATGTTGTTTTCCATAAGGTGCTGTATGTTCATGCCTTTTTTGAACACCTCCCTTATAGAGAGCTCCGATACTCTCTTGTCTGGCTTTTCGATGTACTGCGGCTTGTAAGAGACCTTTATGTCGAGGTCGAGTTTCGTGTTGTCCGGCTCGAATACGCCCGCGAGCATCCTGACGAACGTCGTCTTTCCTGTCGCGTTTGCGCCAAGTATCCCAAGCACCTCCGATGAGTGTATCGTCCCGGGGTCTGCCTTGAGGGTGAACGCCTTGAAATCCTTTTTGAGGAGTGGGTATTCCATGAGCTTTTTCCTGTCCGACATCTCCTTCGGCGCGCGGATGTCGAATTTGATTTCGCCCCTGAACCGCACGTTTTCCGCCTTGAGGAAACCGGAAAGGTACTCGTTTATCCCGACCCGCACGCCTTTTATGCCGGAGATTATTCCGTATGCTGCGGGCTTTCCGTATATGACGTGGATGTAGTCCGAGAGGTAATCGAGGACGACAAGGTCGTGCTCAACCACGAAAACATACTTGTCCTCAAGCGACCTGATTGCGTTTGCCATGTTAAGGCGCTCGCCCACGTCAAGATACGAAGACGGCTCGTCGATGAGGTACATGTCCGCTTCCTTCGAGAGGCATGCCGCCATCGCGACCCTCTGGAGTTCCCCGCCGGAAAGTTCCTTTATGTCCTTGTCAACCGAGTTGGTGAGGTTCAGGGTCCTGACCAGATCGCAAAGAACCCCGCGCTCGTCGCCTTTTTCAAGTACACTGCGCACTGTGCCTTTCAACACCTTCGGTATGCCGTCCACGTACTGCGGCTTGTAGACCGCCCGCATCTGGCCCGCATGGATTTTTTCAAGATATCCATGTATCTCGCTTCCCTTGAACCTTTCGATTATCTCCGGCCACTGCCCGCCACCGCCGAGGTTCGGTTTCAGCCCCCCTGACAGTATCTTCAGCGCGGTGGTTTTCCCGATTCCGTTTGAGCCGATGATACCTACCACCCCCTTTTTGGGAGTGGGTAGGTTGTAGATGCGGAACCCGTTTTTGCCGTACTGGTGAACCGGCTCGCCGATCTCCTCGGGGAGGTTGATTATGTGGATCGCGGCGAACGGGCACTTTGTTACGCAGATTCCGCAGCCCGTGCAAAGCTCCTCGGATATGGCAGGCTTTCCGTCTTCGCCCTTTACGATGGTCTCGTCGCCGCTTCGCACCTTCGGGCACATCCTTGTGCACAGGTGATTGCACAGGTTCGGCTTGCACCTGTCCTTGTTTAACACCGCGATTCTCATGTTGGTTTAAATTATTATGTCTGTCTGGGGAATAAAGTAATTAACAGTAATTAACGGAAAATGAACGTCGCGGCAAATGTCAAGATCACGGGGAACGTGCAGGGTGTCTTTTTCAGGGCATCCGCGCGCGACATGGCCCAGTCCCTCGGCCTGACTGGGTGGGTGAGGAACCTCCCGGACGGCAGGGTCGAGGCGATGTTCGAGGGGGACGAGGAACGGGTGAAAAAGGCATTCGAGTGGTGCAGGAAAGGCCCCGCCGGCTCAAGCGTTGAAAATGCGGACGTCAAGTACCTGCCTTACACAGGCAGCTTCAAATCGTTCAAGATTGAGTACTGATTAGGAAAAATAAAATCAATAAAGATGAGAGAGAAAATTAAAGGACGCGTCTGGAGGTTCGCCGAAAACGTGGACACCGACCAGATAATCCCTGCGGAATACCTTGTAACTGGCGATGCCAGGGATCTGGCAAAGTACGCGTTCGAGAAGGTGCGGCCGGAATTCGCGGGAAGGGTAAAACCCGGCGACATCATAGTTGCGCGGGAGAACTTCGGCTGCGGCTCTTCGAGGGAGCATGCGCCGCGCGCCCTGATCGGCTGCGGGGTTTCCTGCGTCATAGCGAAATCCTTTGCCC
>MCBF01000001.1:186835-196087 GCA_001742785.1 Candidatus Altarchaeales archaeon IMC4 | reverse complement strand
CCTCCTGAGCATCTTACCGAACCGGTCGTCTAATAACTCTTTTTTTATCACATGCTCTCCAAATTGGTTTAACACACCCCTGTGTGATCTACACTGCACATCCAGTTTTGTGAGTATTGCACTTGCGGCATCAAACATTGCATAGTACGCCCTATTGGCGGCAGACTTCAGTCTATCCTGCTCAAACAGCAGTTTAGCATCGATGAGCATTTCATCCGCTTGTTCCAGCTGTTTTTGTATTGTTTTTTCCATAAAGGACAATCCCCTCGCCAACAACGTTCCTAAGAAATGGCGAACCCCACTTTAATTCCTGCTTAAAGTTGTGGGGTGATTTGACAACTGCACTTAAGAGGACATTATCCCGCAGTCCTATGTCGGATTCGATGTCTAAAATTTTCTCATACGTTTTTTTTGGTTCTCTGCTCACCACCAGAATATCCACATCGCTTTTTTCCGGCACATATTCCCCGCGCGCGGCAGAACCATAGAGTATAATCTCATCGACATCGAACTTCTTGACCTCTTCCACAAATTCGTCAACCGCTTTCTTGACCCTTTTGTTCATTGCTTAACTATAAACATACGCCCTTAAATTTCAGGCAAACCCTCATTTGAACGCCGCCGCATAAATGTCCTCGAGCCGGATTACGGCGCCCTGCTTTTCGAACAGCTTCCTGACTATCTTTTTCTGGACGTCGTTTTTCACCGAGCCGATTCGCAGGGCCCCGATTCCGAGCTTTCCGCCGACATCCTTGATGTTGTCGTTTGCGTCAACCCCCTCGATGCCGTATGGCGGGTACGCGTTCACGTCAGCCAGAACCTCGACGAATCCGTACTTGCCCCAGATTTCGCGCTTGACTAATGTTACGGACGGAGGCCCGGTCGTTATGATTATATTCGGCTTGAATTCCCCGATAACCTTCGTGGTGTCTTCGTCGCTTCGGACTTCGTAGGCCTTGATGTCTGCGTTGTATACCTGCTTGACCTTCTCGACCGCGGCCTTCGCGCCGTCCATCTTACGCGAGGTTACCGCGACCTTCGCCCCTTCCTTGACCAGGAGCGCCGCGATGCGGAGCCCGACCGGGCCGGTTCCCGCGAATACTATCGCCTTCTTGCCCTTCAAACTTTCCCCCTTTTTCTCAACGGCTTCTTTGACCTTCACGACAGTTCCAGTCGCCGTGGTGTTCGAGCCGTCCGTATCCGCAACGATGGAAATCCGAAACGGGTCGAACATCTGCTTCACCGCCTTTTCCATCATCTCGTCGCCCTTGACGACGTCGTGGCCGCCGATAAATACAGCCGTATTTACCAGATCCTTCGGGTGGCGCGGGAATATCGTATCGTTTATCAGCCCGGCAACGTCGTTGGTTTCAACGCCGGCGTATGGGACGACAACAAGGTCGTCAACTGCGTCGTATGCCTCGATCAGGTCAAACGGGCTTGCGTGCTTTTCCATGCTCAGGTATATCAGTATTTTTTTCATCATATTCACCTACAGATTTGTCAATCTATTTTTCTTATATTTTGACTTTGAAGTGTTTCCTATCTTTTTCACTTTCCCTGCGATTTCCAGATAATTATCACTGCTTACGACCTTCCGTCCGGTTTCGTATTCCAGTTTCCGCCGGGCGCCTCCTGCAATTTCACCGCCTTTTCTCGCTACCTGTCGGTTTTCCACAAAACCCCGCGCGTCCCTGTTTCTTGCGATTTCTGTCGTTGATGCCTCGCCAAGCATTGAAAAGATAAGTTCTAAATCAGTCATATGGTCTCTTAAATTTTGATTTTTGAACTTTGGGTCAAGCCCTTTTATTTGTTTATGTTTTTTGATTGGTACGCCGAATGTCGCAGTGGAAATCTCATTTGTGAGGATTGCGTACTCTCTTTCCTCTTTGACCCCCCTCTGCACCCATTCATCTGTTAATTCCTGCCTAATCGCGATTCCCCTGACTCTTTTTTCAATCCAGTCCTTCGGGTAGCCCTTGAGTTTGTAGTATTCCTTTGCCCGCGCCTGCGCAAGTTCGGGGTTTTCAATTTCCTGTATCCGCTCGTAGCCGACTTTCGCAAGCCAGCGTTTGAAGGGTTCGGCTTTCTTCGAGGGAATTGATTGGATGAGTCGAAACGCCCCCTCAGTGTTAACGCAATTCATTATCTGTTTTCCACCGACAGTATCTACGGGAAGGGTATGTACAATTTGTACCCACCCTTCGGCCAATGGTTCATCTCTTTGCTTCATTCGTTGGATATATTGTTTGGAGTCTTTAGAGTCCGTTAAAACAAAAACAATATCTTCCAGAACAAACCACCATTCCTCGTTATGCCACGTTCTCCTGATTTCTTTTCCCTGAAACACGACTAATGCTTTATCCGTATCCGTATCCACTTTTGGTTAATCCTGACCCCCTCATAGTGCCATTTTCGTGCCTAAAGGCGCTCAATGACACATCTTTGGGTTCGTCTCTAATGAGTTGATTGCTTCTAACTGAATTTTTTTGAATTTTAATTATCATACTACGCGATAACACTGGTGTTTCTCACCTTCATCTTTAATTTTGTCGCATATTGATCGGTCTTTTTTTGCGTTGGGCAACATCATAATAGTCTTTGTCCGTTTTTTCACCAACACACCCACTAATCAAAACGACCCAAACCACTGCCCGCAAGGCAACCAAACATGTTGTGATTTTTGTTTTCATTCCCTACAAACTACTTACAATCTCTTCATTAATCTTCCCGGCGACGTACTCCCTGCCGGTGTCCGCATCTATTATTTTTATTTTGGCAGGGGCGAAAATCCCTGCATCGATTTTGTAGAAGTCCCCGCCCACGCCCTCGAATATCTCCTTGAACGGCCTGCCGTACGCCGGCGAGTTCGAGGATGACATCCTGCCGGTCAGCGACTCGTCCCAGTTTTTCGTTTTTATTACGACGTCCCCACCGTAGATCAGGGCATCGTTCGAGGTGAACATCAGATCCTTCGTTATCTTCGGGATGGGGCAGGTGCCCTCGCCGCTTACTGTGTTCTTTACGTCGTACTTCAGGTGCTCCATGCGGTAAAAGCCCATCTCGACCACGCGTGCCATGACGTTCATCAGGCCGACCATCGAGCTTCCCCTGAACGCGCCGACGATCGCATCCTTCGCTCCGCTCTTTTCTAAGATGGTTTTCGCATTCTCCTCGTTGGGTATAACGTCGGTCTCCAGAAGAAGCGCGACACGTTTCGGTTTTTCCATGTAGCCTACCATTGCTATCGTTTTTTCCGGCTGGTTTGCCGGAACCCTTGCAGGCCCGGAGCCGATAGCAGTCTTGCCGTCGGTCTTCATCCTCCAGCCCGCCATCTGGCACGAAAGCGTTGCTACAGCCGGGTGTTTGTCGATTTTCACATGAATCTTATTGCCTGCCACAGAAATCTTTCCAAGACCCCCCATTGTTGCCTCGGCGACCTTTATTCCGACACCGATGTCATTTCCGCCGTCATTGGTAACGCCCAGATCAAGAACGGTTACCTTCCCCCCCGGCAGTTCGAAAACCTTCCGCTCAGCGTCAATCCCGTCAAGTATCCTGTATGCCTTTTCGTTTACGTCAAGTTTCATTATAAAACACCCCTTACCTACCGTTGAAGACGAATATTTCGCCCTTGCCCTTTTCTGCAAAGTCCCCGCTTATGCGGTCGTAAAGGCCGTTTACATATTTGTCGGCCACATCGACCCCGTATTTTCGAAGTTCCAAAAGCAGAAGCCTGATGAATGTCGGGTTTGTGATAGTGTTTGATTTGAATGTCGGTAACAACTCTATCGGATTCATGGCTACGATGCTTCCGTCCTGCATCTCGGCCCCCGCCCGCTTTCCGATGTTCCCGAAGCAGACCAAGGTGCCGCCTTTCATGTGTGTGCCGCAGAACGTCCCGGTGTCGCCCATGACAACGAGCGTCCCAAGCTTCATGTAGTTGCCGACCTCGTTCCCCGCGCTGCCCCCGATTATCATGATGCCCCCGTCCATGCCCCCGTCGCCACCGCGGTACGCGGCACCAGCAAGGCTTCCGGCATTTCCTTTCACCCGGATCAGCCCGCCCTTCATCTCGGCGCCGAGCCAGTCGCCGGCGTCCCCTTCGACAATTATCTCGCCGCCTTCCATCTGGGCGCCAAGGTGCATTCCGGCGTTTCCGCTTATCGCTATTTTGCCGCGTGTCATGCCCTGCCCGATATTGCGGAACATCAAGGCATCGCCTTTAATTGTAATTTCATCTCCGGCGGAACCGGAAACCTCGAACAAATCTCCAAGTTCCTTTTCCTTGTTCCCGTGAAGCAGTTTGAGTTTCTTTATCTCGTCCGGGGTTTTGCCCGAAAGGTTGTCGGGCGTTATGCAGTCGGCGAAAACCGGGATCTTCGTTTTTATCTTCGGGGTGAGTTTTATCATTTTTTATTACTCCACAACTTGTGCAGGTGAATGTTGAACTTTCCAAGCTTGCCGCCGTAGTTACCCGCCGAAATCCGGGTAACCCCATTTACGGTGCACGCCGCCTCGATCCCATTTTTCATCGCCAGGTTCATGGAATCGATGTCAAGGGCGTTTATCACGATCTCGAGGACGCAGTTTTCACCCTCCTTCAGATGGGATTTCGTCATAGCCTTAAGCGACGGGCAGTAGGCATCGTTTGTCGATGCCGGAAGAACCTTGTATTTTGAGCCGACCTTGCTTCCGCTTCGAACCACGCCGCCCGGGAAAGGCACTATCACATTGGGAACCTTCTTTATCTCCACGACCGCCTTCTCGCACGCCTTGATGACCGATTCTATGTCGCGCCCGATTACGAGAAAGTTCCCGCCGCCCGATGCCTTCTGGGCGTGGAATTCGTTCTCGCAGAGGAATTCGCCCTCCATCACGGGAATCCTCCAGAACCTCCTTGCCTCTTTGCCCCTACCGTGGTACGGGAGCCTCTTGCTTATCTGGAAGCCGTCGCCGAACATCTTGAGTTTGCCGCCGACAACGAATGTTTTTAACTCCCCCTTCGGCCAGATGTCGTTGAAGCACGCCGACGTAGGGGAGGTCATGACGCACTGGCCGATGCGGTTCATCATCTGCTTGCCCATTTCGGTGGATGACATGGAAAACAAAAGAACCCTCGCACCCGGCCTGCCGTCAGGGGTTTCTTGCGGCGCCATCACCCTTTCTATTCCCGCCTCGCAACCGCAGGCAATAACCGAGGTCGCAAACCCGGTAACGGCATTGGCAGAGTTTAGTGCCCACTGCTCGTTGATACCCGTTATTATGAACCTTGCGGCCCACATATCGAAGCCCTCCGCGAACGTGTCTACAATCTCGACACCGTTTATTTGCATTTTGGTTTGGATTTTTTAGGATTGATAATATTGTCTTATGAGTTCGCCCGCCTCGAGGACTTTTCCTTCTGACGGCTTCACAACCGCTTCCATATTCTTGTATATCGGCGAGCCCGTGCAGAACGTGTCTGCGCTTATTATAGCGTTCGCCCACGGGCCGCGCGGTATGAATATCTCGCCTTTTTTCACATTCTCGTCGGGCTTTGCGAACAGGACGACCCCGCCGACCTCGGTGGATACCTCGACACGATCGGGCTTTCCCATGGCGCCCCAGTCTGCAGGGTTGATGCGGCATACGCCGGATGCCATCCGGTATTCGGGGGTCATCTTTTGGCCGCCTTTTGTCACCCGCCCCTGTTCCATGGTGCCGCCGGTATTCAGGATTGCCTTCATGTTCTTATGTGTTATTTATTATATTAATGCCTATTTATATTTAATCATGTTTAATCATGTTAAATAATATATAAGATGATAATAAAAGACGCGATGTGTTCTGTCTGCGGTGCAACCTGCGATGACCTGACCGTGGAGTACGACCCGGAAAAAAAGACCATGAATGTCCAAAATGCGTGCAGGATGGGCAGCGCGAAACTCCACGAGGTATTCAACGAGCACCGCATAACAAGCCCTATGGTAAAAAAGGGCGGAAATCTCGTAGAATGCGGCTGGGACGAGGCGCTTGACAGGGCCGCGGATATTCTTGCGGGCGCGGATTATCCCCTCTTCTTCATGGGTTCGGAGTGCTTTTCCGAGGCGCAGCTTGTCGGGATAAAGATGGCCGAGTACCTTGGGGGCAACGTCGACGGAAACGCGACGATATGCCACGGCCCGACGGTTATGGGGATCCAGGACGCAGGCCTTGTAACCGCTACGATGGGGGAGGTCAAGAACCGCGCAGACCTGATAATCTACTGGGGCACGAACCCGATAGAGTCAATGCCGAGGCACATGTCCCATTATGCGGTGTTCCCGCGCGGGTACTTTACCAAGGCCGGCAGGCGAAACAGGAAAATCGTTGTCGTCGACCCCCGCAAAACGCCAAGCGCGAACATTTCCGACCTTTTCATCCAGATAAAGCCGGGCACGGATTACGAACTATTTGCAGCGATTCGCGCGATACTGAAGGGCAACCCGGTCGACCCGTCGATAGAGGACACAACCGGGGTTCGCATGGATGACATCAAAGGCCTTATCGAGATGATGAAAGGGGCGAAGTTCGGGGCCATATTCGTCGGGCTCGGCACGGCAAGCTCGTTCGGGAAATACCGCACGCAGGCCGCCGCCATGCACCTCGTGCAGGAGCTCAACAGCCACACCAAGTTTGTCATGGGCGCCTTGAGGGGGCATGCCAACGTGGCGGGCTTCAATCAGGTGCTTAGCTATTATTCGGGATACCCGTTCAGCGTCAACTATTCGAAGGGCTACCCCCGGTTCAACCCCGGCGAGTTCACGACCGTGGACATGCTTGCCAAAGGCGAGCCGGATGCCGTCTTGTGCCTGGCCGGGGACCTTGGCGCGCACCTGCCGAGAAAGTCGGTTGAAAACCTGAGCAAAACCCCCTTGATAACGATAGACGTCGCCATGACCCCGACGACCACCCTAAGCGAGGTGGTGCTTCCGGGCGTCCACACGATAGAAAGCGAGGGGACGATGTACCGCCTTGACAACGTCCCGCTTTACTCAAGGAAGGGGATGGAGTCGCCGCTTGGTTTCACGAAGTCCGACGAGGACACGCTGAACCAGCTTTTCGAGCGGGTGAAGAAGAGAAAAAAATAAAATTAAAATGGCGAAAATCACTATAAACCGGGACCTGTGCATGGGGTGCGGCAACTGCGTCGTGAACTGCCCGGTCAATTCCAAAAACCCGCAGACGGCATCAGGAAAGCCCGATGCGGAAGGCGCAGTCCTCCTTGTGATCGACGGCATCGCTACTGTTCTTGGGGCAGGGGTGTGTGTGGGCTGCGGGATGTGTACCAAGGCGTGCCCTGTGAATGCGATAACCATCACAAAATAAAATGCAATCAATGATAATAAAAAACGGATTCGTATACGAATAGCCCTTTAGAAAAGGGCTATCATCCCAAAAGGAATTTACCTTCGGTAAATTCTACTAAACAAACTATCGAAATAAAATGCAATCAATGATAATAAAAAACGGATTTGTCTATGACCCGACAAACGGGGTCAACGGCGAGGTAAAGGACATCCTCATTGAGGATGGCAAGGTCGTTGAAAAATTATCGGATGCGTCAAATGCGAAGGTAATTGACGCAAAGGGAAAAACCGTAATGCCCGGAGGCGTTGATTCGCATTCTCACATCGCTGGTTCAAAAGTCAATACCGGCAGGCTGATGAGGCCTGAAGACAGCAGGCTGCACACCGTTGCAAAAACAAAGCTCACTCATTCCGGGACAGGCCAGACGGTACCGAGCGTGCACATTACCGGCTACGAGTACGCGGCAATGGGGTACACGACTGTCATGGAAGCTGCGATGCCTCCTCTTGAGGCAATGCACACCCACGAGGAGATGATGCACATCCCGATCATTGACAAAGGCGCTTACGAGGTTTTCGGCAACAACTGGTTTGTCATGAAGTACCTGAAGGAAGGAAACCTTGATAAGTGCGCGGCTTACGTCGCGTGGCTTTTGAAAAGAACGAAAGGCTACGGCATAAAAATCGTGAATCCTGCGGGTGTTGAAAACTGGAAGTGGGGTAAAAACGTTCAGAGCCTTGACGAGAAGATTGATAACTTTGACATAAGCTCAAGGGAGATAATAGACGGATTGTGCAAAGTCAACGAGATGCTTGAGCTTCCCATGTCAATCCACCTTCACGCAAACAATCTCGGGAAGCCGGGCAACTGCGAGATAACAAGGGATTCGCTGAAGGTTACAAAAAGCATCAAGGTCAATTCGAAGGGCAGAAAGCAGAACCTTTATCTTGCCCACGCGCAGTTCAATTCGTTCGCAGGCACGGGGTGGGAGGACTTCGCATCAGGTAGCAAGACGATAACCGATTATGTGAATGCGGAGGACCACGTCGTGCTCGATCTGGGGGCGGTCCCGTTCGGCAACGCAACCGTGATGACTGGGGACGGGCCGTCTATCCACTACATCTACAAACTGACGGGCGGAAAGTGGTCCGGCAAGGATATAGAGCTTGAGACGGGGTCAGGCATCATCCCGTTCAAGTATCTCACCGGCAAGCCGATACACTCGATCCAGTGGGCGATTGGGCTTGAGCTTGCCCTTTACGTCGACGACCTTGACAAGGTAATCATGACCACGGACCACCCGAACGGCGGCCCGTTCTCAAAATACCCGAAACTCATCGCATGGCTTATGAGCTCGAAGGCACGAAAGGACACCGCAGAAATGATACATAAATCGGGCGTTGAGAAAACAAGGATAACCTCAACCGACCGCGAGCTTTCCATTTACGACATAGCAAAAATTACCCGCGCAACGCCGGCAATGACCATCGGGCTTGAAAAACGAAAGGGGCACATCGGGCCGGGGGCTGACGGGGACGTCTCGGTGTACGACATAAACCCGCACGACCTGAACACGGGCGACTACAAAACGATAGAGGAAAAATTCTCAAAAACGGCATACACGATAAAGGACGGGCAGGTTGTGGCCGAAGGCGGGAATATCAAGGCAGTGGGATGCGGCAGGACATTTTTCGTGGACAGGGCCGTTGACGAAACCACACAAAACGAGGTGCTCAAGGACGTTAAGGATTACTTCAGGTATTATACGGTGAACTTCAACAACTACGGCGTTGACATGCGCTACCTGACAAGGCCGACTGCGGTTTAATTGCTCTAAGTTCAAAATGAACCCGAAGATAAAGCTCTGGCTTGAAAAGGACGGCAAGCCGGTGTTCGGCGACGGCAGGTACGAGCTTCTTT
>MCBF01000001.1:182236-186735 GCA_001742785.1 Candidatus Altarchaeales archaeon IMC4 | reverse complement strand
CGGGGCAGAAGCAATGTTTACACGCCCGACGTCCTTGTTGTTCTTGACCCTACGCTTTTCGCCGTCGTAGACATCCCATCGGGGCTGAAGGAGGGCGGCATGATCATAATAAACTCCGAGAAGAAGCCGGGCGAGTTCGGCCTCCCGAAGGCTGACGTGCGCTGCATTGATGCGACAAAAGAGGCGTTTGACGTCATCGGCCGCGACATTGTGAACACCGCGATGCTCGGGGCGTTTGCCGCATTTACCGGCGAGATAAGCAAGGAGTCGATAATAGATGCGGTAAAGGAACACTTCCCTGGGAAGATTGCGCAGAAGAACGTTGAGCTGGTCGAGCGGGTTTACGAGATGGCGAAGAACTCAAGATGATAGACTACGAAAAACTAAAGAAAACGATAGGGGGTGTAGAAATCACGACCGGCGCGGTCCTCGAAAGCACGGGCTCGACCACGAAAACGAAGACCGGCTCNTGGCGCTCGATGAGGCCCGTCGTCGATTTCAAAAAGTGCGTCGCCTGCGGGATCTGCTGGACGTTCTGCCCCGAGGGGTGCATCCACAAGAGAAAGGATGGAAAGTTTGAGTCTGACTTGGATTACTGTAAGGGCTGCGGGATATGCGCCGAGGAGTGCCCGAAGAAGGTGATAGAGATGGTGAGGGAGGAGAAGTAAAAATGACAAAACTATCATTGAATACGATGCAAAAGGTGATATAAAATGAACGCTAAAATCGAGGAAATAAAGGGCGGCATCACTGCGGTACTGAAAAAACACGGAGTAAAAAAAGCCGCCCTTTTTGGGTCTTATGCTCGCGGAGAGGATACTCCGAAAAGCGATATTGATCTGCTCGTTGAGTTCAAGGGGAGAAAGAGTCTCCTTGACCTTGCGGGATTGAGCATAGAACTCGAAGACAAGATGGGTAAAAAATTCGATGTGCTTACGTATAACTCGCTCCACCCCCTTCTCAAGGATAGGATATTGGGTGAACAGGAAATAATCTTTGGTGAAACGTAGATGGAAAAAGACGTTGGAATATTTTTGGAACACATGCTTGAATGCATTGGCTTGATAGAGAAATATACCAAGGATAAAACTAAGGGGGATTTCATAACTTCCGTTGAGATTCAGGATAAAGTCATTCGCCGCATAGAGATAATCGGCGAAGCGGCCAAAAACATCCCGCAGGAAGTGAAAGACAAATATCCTGAAGTACCTTGGAAAAAGATTGCCGGGACGCGTGATATTCTCATTCATGGATACTGGCAGGTTGACTTGGCTTTGGCATGGGAGGTTGTGGTTGCGGACATTCCCGACTTGAAGAAAAAAATCGAAAGATAAAGGATGATTTGGCAAGAGAATGACAAAAACAATAATGGAGGCGTCCCACGCAGTCTCGGAGGCGGTCAGGATGGCAAATCCCGCAGTCGTGGCGGCTTACCCGATTACCCCGCAGACGCACATCGTCGAGCGCTTATCCGAGTTTGCGGCCGACGGGACGTTCGCAGGCAAGTACATACGCGCCGAGTCCGAATTCGGTGCGATTTCGGCGTGCCTTGGCTCGTCGGCAACCGGTGTAAGGACCTACACATCCACGTCTTCGCAGGGCCTTGCCCTGATGCACGAGATACTTTACGTAATCTCCGGCATGAGGCTCCCCATCTGCATGACCGTCGCAAACCGCGCGCTTTCGGCCCCGATAAACATATGGAACGACCACCAGGACTCGATGGCAGAGCGCGACGCGGGGTGGATCCAGATGTACGCGGAAACCGCGCAGGAGTGCTACGACCTCACGCTGATGCAGTTCAGGATTTCCGAGCACAAGGACGTTCTCACGCCGTCCATGGTCTGCCTTGACGGTTTCACGCTTTCGCACGTTTACGAGCCGGTGAACATCCCGGACCAAAAGGACGTTGACGGGTTCCTTCCGGCGTACCGCCCGCAGCACGCGGTACTTGACCCCAAGCAGCCCCTGACCCTTGGCGCAATCGGGTTCCCATCGCACTACATGGAGTTCAGGAAGTCCCAGTCGGATGCGATTGCGAACTCGGCAAAGGTCATCGGCGAGGTCTATAAGGAATTCTCAAAAATGTTCCCTGTCGAGGTCTGCGGCTCGCGGCCCGGCATTTACAACCACGTCGAGCAGTACAAGATGGGCGACGCGGAAACGGTCTTTGTCGCGATGGGCTCGGTATGCGGAACCATCAAGGATGTCGTTGACGGCCTGCGCAGGAAGGGTGAAAAGGTCGGGTTGATGAAGATGGTTACATTCAGGCCGTTTCCCGCCGAGGAAATCAAAAAGTCGCTGAAGAACATTAAAAATATCGCGGTNGTNGAGAAGGCGATATCCCCCGGAGCGAACCCGCCGCTATATGACGAGGTGCGGTCGCTTCTTTATGATTCCGAAAACCGCCCGAAAGTAGGAAGCTACGTTGTCGGGCTCGGCGGGCGCGACGTAAAGACCGAGCATATCGAAAAGATTTACAATATGACAAAAGCCGGAAACGCTGGGGGGTGGATGTTCTAAAATGGCTATCATGGGTTTGCCTGAGGAGGAGTATTTTGCGCCGGGGCACAGGGCGTGCGCGGGCTGCGGGGCGGCGATAGCGCTGAGGATTATCACGAAGGCCGCAGGGAAAAACAGCATCCTCGTGGAGCCGACCGGCTGCATGGAAGTCGTCTCAACGCCGTATCCCGAAACCGCGTGGAGGCTGCCATGGATCCACGGGGCGTTCGAGAATGCCTCATCCATCGCCTCAGGGGTCCGCGCGGCGCTTGATGTCCTCGGCAAGAAGGACGTCGATGTCGTCGCATTCGGCGGGGACGGCTCCAGTTACGATATCGGGCTTGGCTGCCTCTCTGGCGCGTTTGAGCGCGGCGACGATTTCACCTACATCTGCTACGACAACGAGGCTTATATGAACACCGGGATACAGGCAAGCGGCGCGACGCCGTACGGCGCATCGACCACGACATCCCCGAGCGGCTCGATGAGCCTTGGAAAACACAGCCAGAAAAAAAACCTGCTCGAAATCCTGCTGGCGCACGGCTCGCCGTACCTGGCGACCGCGTCGATCGGCTACCCGCAGGATGCCTACAAGAGGATAAGAAAGGCGATAGAAACCAAGGGCCCGACGTTCGTGAACCTTTATGCCCCATGCCCGACCGGCTGGAGGACCCCCGGCGAGAAGACCGTGAAGCTGGCTAAGCTTGCGGTAGAAACAGGCTTCATCCCGCTTTACGAAGTGGAGAACGGGAAATATAAGGTGTCCATGCCCCTGGAGGGGGCCGTAAAACCGATCGAGGAATACCTCTCGGCGCAGGGCAGGTTCGCGCACCTGTTCAAGCCCCGGAAGAACGAAGAGGCGATAAATTTCATACAGAATAATATTAACAAGTCGCTTGAGAGGCTCTATAAGTTGAGTAAGATGTAAGAAGCCCTTCTTGTCGTGATATAAAGTATAGGCATTTGCGACGAGGTCGCAAATGGTATCCTGAAACTGCAAAGCAGTTTCATGATAACTTTAGGTGATTAGGTAAAAAACGTACCAAATCATCCGTAAATTATATTCCTAACTTTTCCCTACTTTTTCCCCCCACTACGTCCAATAACTGAGTTCTTGATACCTTTTTTCCACAAATGCTTTTTATACTTGTAGTTAGTAAATTACTAACTACAAACAAAAATGGCATTCATCAAAAAAACAAAAAAGAAGAGCGGAACATATCTTGAACTTGTAGAAAGTTATCGAGAGAATGGAAAAGTCAAGCACATATTCAAGAAGTATCTCGGAAAAGAGATCAATGGAAAACCCATAAGACGGGTAAAGACAAGCGACATAGGCGTGGAATCAGTAAAGAGATACGGAGACGTCCTATGCGTGGATAAAATAGCACAAGACCTTGGCTTGCACGAATTCCTTGACAAGAACGTCCTGTTGTTGGCATATTCTCACGTTCTGGACGATGTCAGTATGAACGATATGGTAGAGTGGGTGAAGCAAACGGAGATTCCCGAAATTCTGGAACTTGAAACAGTGTCAACAAAGAAACTCTATGAAGCATTGGAGAACTTAGATGAAGTAGATTTCGCGCCTCTTGAAGAACGCATATACAAGAAATTTTCCAAACACGATAAAGGCAAAACAACGGTTGTTGTAGACGTCACGGACACCTATTTCGAGGGTAAGAGGGGCTCTTCATCAAAGAAAAGAAGGGGAAAGGACGGGAAATACAGAAATCTCCTGCAGATATGTCTGGCCGTGACCTTGAAGCATGGCTTTCCGGTCATGCACAGGACATATGGCGGCAACGTGTCGGGTATAAGAATCTTCCAGGACATGACGACAGAGTTAAGATCAAGGGGCTTTGATTCGATAATAGTTGACCGAGGGGTGCGCAGCACGGAGAATATAGAAATGATGCAGGAACTTGAAATGAACTGTGTGATGGGTATAAAGAAGATACAAAGCATTAAGGAGAGATTCCTCGACACCATGTTGA
>MCBF01000001.1:147334-182136 GCA_001742785.1 Candidatus Altarchaeales archaeon IMC4 | reverse complement strand
ATGTAATCAATTAAAAGTTCCAGAATAAAAATCACATACTATAAATATATTCATTAAACTACATTTCATAAGACCATAATATAAAAAAGAAGCCACTACAGGAAAATGAAAAACAAAATTAAGGCGACAACGGACATTGCCTCGATAAACAAGCACCAGAGTCTTGTAGAGGCGATGGACATAATGGAAAAAAGGCACATATCGCATCTGCTCGTGAGAGAGAATGACGAAATTATAGGAATCGTGACCGGGCGGGACATCGCAAGAAAACTTGCGGATGCTCACGACCTTGCAACCGAGAATAAAATGCGCGAGACCCATTTCCACGTCTCGTCATCGGTAATCATGGACCTTAAAACAATATCGCCCGATACGGGGATAATTGACGCGGCCAAGATGATGATCGAGGATAGTGTATCGGCGCTTCCCATAGTAGAGGACGGTAAGATAACGGGCATCGTTACAAAAACCGACTTAATCAAGGAGCTTGTGAATTCAAAAAAGAAAATCGGGGATTTTTACCGCAAAAAACCCCTCGAACTGCCTCCGGGGACAACCATAGTCCACGCAAGGAAAGCCATGATCGATGCAGGCGTTAACCTGCTTCTCGTGGTTGATGACGACGTGTTAAAAGGCATTCTTTCCGAAAAGGACATAGCATCGGGGCTTCGTGAATTCAGGAGGGCGCTTGACAAGTACAAGCACGCCGACATCCACAGGCTTAAGGTCGACGACTTCATGACAAGGGGGCCTGCGACAATCACAAAGGACGATACCGTCTCGGATGCAGTTAAAATAATGCTTGACCGCAAAATATCCGGGCTTCCGGTCGTCAGCGGGACGTCGCTTGTGGCGGGCATTCTGACAAAAACAGACCTTGTGAAAGGCATGGCAGAAGGAGAACTGCCTTAGAAACAGATAGTTTAACAAAGATCAGTTGTTAAATATCCTTTTTGTGACAACCGTCGCATAGCATCCCTTGGGCAGCGTGAAATTAACGGCCAGTTTAAATCTTTTGTTTTTTCCATTATCATTCAATTCGTCAACCTCCGGAGGGGATATTTTAAAGTCGGCAGGGGTTACGATTGTGTTCCTTTCATACACCCCGAAAAACATTTCGGTTTCTTTTTTAATGTCAAAATCGTCGATCGTGACTCCCTCCCTTGACAGCACTTCGTTTATTATCTTTTCTTCGAATTCAGATGGCTTAACCCCGAGGCATATAGTTTTGAATGTTTCTGGAATTTTTTTCAGTTCGTCCGGGCCGATGTCGTTATAAAATAACAGCTCCCCCAGATTGTATTCTACGCCGTAAATTTTTTTCTCATTGAGCGCGCATTTTAAAACCAGCTTTACGCATTCATTCCATAAATAGCTCTGGTATGCGAGAGCGAACATCTCCCTCAGGTTGCAGGGTATTCTTTTGTACGCACAAAGCCAGCTGCCTGTTTTCTTGTATTCATCGATTATCCTCGCAAAAAGGAGGTTTTTTATGTTTAAATTCGAGACGTTATCCCAGTTCTTCGATATATGTATTTTTTCATGTTTTATGCCCGCCTTTTCACGTCTTGCGTAACCTGTGAGGAACAACCTGACCGCTTCTTCGTAGTCTTTTTTTACAATCGATCTTGCGATGAATTTGTTTTTAACTACGCTTCCGAATCTCTGCGAATCGAAATAATTCGGAACACCCACGGTTTTGAGGGATGATGCCCTCTCGTCTATCTCTTGCAGATCCTCCCCTTTTATGTCCCTTGCGGTTATCTCGAATCTGTTGCCGGCAGAATCACCGATTTTAACGGCGCTTTTGACAAACCCCAGAAGGGTTATATTAAAATTCCTCTCGTTTAAGGTTTTGATCTCGTACTGCGAAGGGACGGTCAGGTACTGCCTTGTTACCGCGTACTTATCCTTCAGGCCGGCAAACCCGAAACTATTTCTTGGTATCCTGTTCTCCTTTGAGAGGTAGGATAAAAGCGCAAAGGATTCCAGCCCCCGCTTTTCAAGCAGATAAAGTTTATATTTGCCGGTATCCTGAAGGCCGAATGTGCCCACCTCCTCAACCCGGAAATCCTCGATTTTCTGCCTGAGTTTCATTGTCTAATTGGGTTCATAACCTTATTCTAACTAGAATATAGCGCCCTCAGCACACCCTCGGCACGGGGTCACCCATCGGTTTTTCCAGGATCCGCCTTCCGCCGATGACCGTATTCATTATAACCCTGTCGCCCACGACTACCCTCCCGACTATCTCTGCGTGCTTTCCGATTTCATTCATCCTGATTATCCCAAGCGCCTTTTTTGCCTGTTTTTCCGGGATTCCCAGAACGACTTTCCCTTCGTTCGCCACCTCCAGGGGGTCGATGCCCAGCATCTCGGACGATGACTTCACCGCAGGGTTTATCGGGATTTTGTCCTCATCGATTTCAACGCAGACCCCCGACTTTTCGGCCATCTCGTTTACCGCGTTCGCGAACCCGCCGCGCGTCGGGTCCTTTGCGGCGTGGATTACGATGCCGGCATCCAGGAGTTCTTTGATCATCGGGTAAACTGCCGCGCAGTCGGATTTCAGTTCGGTTTCGAATTCGATGCCCTCCCTTTGCGAGAGTATCGCCATGCCATGGTCTCCTAAGGTGCCGCTCACGATGATTTTGTCGCCAACTTGAAGCCCCGAGTCCCGGATCACAGTTTCCGCGATCCCGATGCCCGTAGTGTTTATGTAGATGCCCGTGGCGGCCCCCACGACCTTCGTGTCGCCGGTTACGATGGGGATGTCAAGCTCCTGTGAAACCCTGTTCATCGACTTCATTATCCTCTCGATGTCTTTGATAGGGAAGCCCTCGGATATTATGAGCGCGCACGATATCGCTATCGGTTTTGCGCCCATCACCGCAAGGTCGTTTATCGTGCCGCAAATCGCAAGTTTTCCTATATCTCCTCCCTTGAAAAAGACCGGCTCAACGACATAGGAGTCCGTAGTGAAAACCAGATTTTCGCCCCCTACTTTTATCACCGCGGCATCGTCCATCGCCTCAAGCCCGATCCCGCCCTTTGTCTTTACGTTCTTCAGGTTCCCTATTACGGACTCAGAAAGCAGCCTCTGCATGGCCTGCCCGCCGCCGCCGTCGGATAGTTTTATCCTTTTGCCAGTTCTTTGAACCATTTTACCAACTCGTCAAGGCCATCCCCGGTTTTCATGCTCGTTTTGATTATCCGAAGGCGCGGGTTTATCCTTCTGGCGTCGGCCACCATCTTCTCAACGTCCGCGCCGACAGCGTCCGCGATGTCGACCTTGTTTATGATGCAAAGGTCGCAGTACACGAATATCGCCGGGTGCTTTTCAACGGTGTCGTCGCCCTCGGTTACGCTTACTATGACGATTTTCCTGTGCTCGCCTAAGTCGAAGTCCGTCGGGCAAACGAGGTTTCCGACGTTCTCTATCAGGAGCAGCTCAACGCCGCCGAGGTTCAGCTTTCCGAACGCGTGGTCGATCAGGTGGGCGTCGAGGTGGCACTCGGTCCCGGTGTTCACGCCGATGGTTTCAATGCCTGCCTTCTTTATCCGCCGTGCGTCCGCATCCGAGATGACGTCGCCTGCGATTGCCGCCATCCGGACATCCTTCAGTTTCTCGGCAAGCTCCTCTATCATAATGGTTTTCCCGGAGCCGATTGCGCCCATTATGTTCACCGCCCTTATCCCCCGCTCGTCAAGGAACTTCCGGTTGCGCTCGGCAATCTTCCTGTTTATCCCGATTATGTCGCGGTTTACGTTGATTATGTGCATGTCAATCTGCCTCTATCTTTTTTAATATTATGCCCCTGCCCTCAAGAATCTCAAGGTCGCGGCTTTGGCACTTGGTACATGAAAGCGATGACATCAGGTGCAAGAAGTCCCCGCCGATCGTTGAAACATGTCCGTTTTTGCACCTTGCCTTGACCTTCTTTTTGATTATCTTTAGTTTCGCGCCATCTGCAATCGTGCCCTTTGAGACTATCTCCATCGCGAACCTCAACTGCTCGGGGTTCACCATCATCATCAGGCCGATTTCCAGCTCTATCGATTTTATCTTTTTCGCCCCGCTTTTTTCCGCCGCATCTATCGCATTTTCCACTACGCTTTGGGCGATTGAAAGTTCGTGCATCTTACATTGTAATTGTTCACCGCAGAGACGCGGAGGAAATCTGCTCCTCATTAATCTAATTCTTTTTTCAATTGAGTATAAAATTTTATGAGATTCTTCTTATCGGTTACAAGTCGCAATCCAAGGGCATCAAGCCCATACACCCCCTCCTCAAGATTCCCCAAATCCCTCCAAAGGGTAACTAAATAGTACCCCTCTGGATTGGCTTCTGTTGGTTTATTGAACACTATTTTTATTTCATAATCCGGCTCTATTGCTTCGTATTCTATAGAATCCTTTTGCCCTTTGATTATGCTGTTTATTCCATCCAAAAGTTTTTTGAAACCAGAACATCGGTCTTGAGGTAAATTATCCCTCCATAATTTTATGTTAAATGTGCCAGTATGGTATTCTATCTTGTATTCTACCCAAGGTTCAGGGGATTGAGGAATTATCATACAAATCTCAAGCACCAGTTGCAAATCTTCAGTATCAACAGATTTTAAAGTCGCCATTTTTTGTTTAAGACATATTCTATTTTTTATCTCTTATACTTGTACCATATCGCACAGCTGCCCTCGGCAGAGACCATGCAGGGCCCGACCGGCTCGTCAGGCTTGCAAATTTTCCCGAAAAGCGGGCATTCGTTCGGGTAAATCAAGCCCTTGAGGACATCCGCGCACCTGCACCCTGCGGGCATGTCAGCGGAGTCTTTTACCTTGAGGTTGAACTTTTTTCTGGCGTCGAATCCCTCGAATTTTTCGTTCAATTCAAGCCCGGATTTCGGTATCTTGGGGAACCCACGCCACTTTGTGTCCACTATGTCGAAACATTCGCCCATTGCGGCCTGAGCCTTTTTGTTTCCCTCGTAGTGGACTACTCTGGAATACTCATTCTTCACGCCACATTCTCCTTTATCCAACATTTCCAGGAGCGTTATTATCCCGAACAGAACATCCAGAGGTTCAAAGCCCGCTATCACCTGCGGGATTTTGAATTTTTCGCTTACAGGCTCATATACCTTTGCCCCAATTATGGTTGAGACGTGGCCCGGCTGTATGAAACCGCCTATTTTTACCTCGCCCGATGACAGGAGCGCTTCGAGTGCCGGAGGAACTAGTCTGTGGCATGAAAGTACGGAGAAGTTTTCTGGCGGCCCCTGCAAGAGCGCCGCGGCGGTAGTCGGCGCGGTCGTCTCAAAACCGATGCCTATGTGGGTTACCTCGCCCTTTGATGACCTCGCCATCTTCAGAGAATCCGATATCGAATAAACCACCCTGACGTCGCATCCGTCGGCCTTTGCATCACTGAGGCAGCCGCGGCTTCCCGGGACCTTGAGCATGTCCCCGAACGTCGTGATCACGTTGCCTTCGGCTAATTTTATCGCCTCGTCTATCTCCTTTGCAGGCGTTACGCAGACCGGACATCCTGGGCCGGACAGCACTTCGAGGTTTTCAGGCAATAGCCCCCGTATCCCGAATTTCGTTATCGTGTCCTCGTGCGTGCCGCAGACGTGCATCAGCCTGATTTTCTTTTTGCCTGCAAGTTTTGCTATCTTTTTGCCTGCCGCGTCCGCTAATTTTTTATCCCTGAAATTCATTTTACAGAAGGTGTTCACTCCAGTATTTTAGCGTCTCTTTTGCCTCTTTTTCATCCATAATCTCTATCGCGTAGCCGACGTGTACTATGACGTAATCGCCGACCCCCGCATCAACTAAGTCAAGCCTGACTTTTCGTTTGGTCCCGCCGAAATCGACGATGCCCTCCGGGCCATCCGCCTCAAGAATTTTTCCGGGTATCGCAAGGCACATCTTATTTTTGTTGTCTTATAAGGCACATCCCTTTTCTTTTGGGATGACAAGCATTTTCGATTTTATCGAAAATGGTGTCCCGTGAATCTCCGATTCACGAGGATAGCACTTTTCTTTTGGACACGCATAATCGAACACGATTATGGTGCCCCGTAATTGCCGCCGCAATTACGCGGGAAAGAAAAGGGCTATTTATAAAATCATGGGCTTTCCTTCCACCCTCTTCTTTTCCAGGAACTTGTAGACCGAGGTATGCTGCGCACCGTCAAGGAGCTTCACTATAGCCTCCTTCGCGGTGTAGACATCGTCTGCGAGGCCGATTATGGCGGCGGTTTTCCCGTAGACAGAAACAGAGCAGCCGGTCATTTCCTCGATGGTCTTTCTTGTCTTGCCGCCCTCGCCGATTATCCGGCCCTTTAACCTGTCCAGGTCATTTTTGGACCTTGCAATGTCGCCGATCCGCAGAATCTCGATGGTGTTGTTTTCCTTCAGAAGGCGCAGCGCGTTTTCCGGGCTGAAGCCGCGGCCTATCGCCAAAACGACATCCTTCGCGACCCACTCGTCTATCGCCGCGCCCACAACCGAAACCGAGGTGTCCGTTACCGATATCTTCGTATTCGTCTTTTTCTCTATACTCTCCTTGGTTGCGCCGTTCTTCCCCACAAGCACTGCTATGCGCTCGTTTGGAATTTTTACGTATTGCATTTTCAGGTGATGCTGAGGCTCATATCGGTTATGTTGTTGAGTTTTCCGACCGAAACAACGTCAACGCCGGTCTTTGCGTAGTCGGCAATATTATCAAGCGTTATCCCACCGGAGGCCTCGAGTATCACGTTCTTTCTCAAAGCACCAAGCTCCTTTATCGCCGTTTTTATCTCTTCCGGGGGCATGTTGTCGAACATGATTATGTCAACGCCGAGGCGCGCCGCCTTTATCGCGTCCTTTTTGTTCTCGACCTCCACCTCTATCTTGTGGGCGAAACTTGCGTTTTCCTTCGCCGCCTTTATAGCCTTTTCGATGTCCCCGAAGACCTTCAGGTGGTTGTCCTTTAGCATTATGCAGTCGTTGAGGCTCATCCGGTGCGTATCCCCGCCGCCGACGCTGACGCCCATCTTTTCAAAGTACCGAAAGAGGGGGGTCGTCTTGCGGCTTGAAGCCACCTTTATCCTGGGGTTTGCAGCCTTCGCCCGGTCAATCAGCCCCTTTATCTGCGTGCTTTTGCCGCTCATCCGGGACAATATGTTAAGCGCGGTCCGCTCGGCGGTAAGCATCTCCCTGCTGTTTCCGGAAATCCGGAATATGGTGCCCCCCCTTTTCACGAAATCTCCGTCTTTCTTCGACTCAACGACATCTATCCCGAACATCCCGAAAAGTATCGAAACCTCATAGATCCCAGAAACTATGCAGTCCTCGTTTGTCTTTATCACCGCGGCGACCCTTTTCTGCGGCATGAAAGCCGACGTCAGGTCGTAGCTTTGCACGTCCTCCTCGATCATCTCGACAAGCCTTTTTTCAAGTAGTTTTTTCGGCATCATTTTTTTTACGTTTTCACCCCACATCATATTTCATACACACCCATTTTCGAAACATCGGGTCGTCGATACTATATATCCCCTGCGCATCTTTTGAGATTGCCCCTTTCTCCTGAAGTGATAACAAATAGGTCGATGTAGTCGATATTCCGATTTTGGATGCGGCGGAAATATCCTTCGGAGAATGCTTGTCATGCGCCATCGAGATAATAATCTTTTGTTCATTCGGAGAAAGGGCATTAAATTCCTCCATAAATATGAGGTCCCCCTCTTCCTCCAGAGTATTGCGAACCACAGACTCTATGTCATCCGGCCCAATCACATCCTTGTTGACGAACTCCAATTTTTTGCCAAGCAGTTGAACATAAAACGGGAAGCCCTCCGTGGTTGAATACATCCTGTCAACACCCCCGTCCATGACTTCTTTCTTTATATTTTTCTTCAACAGCTTTCCGACATATTCCTTCTCAAACGGGCTTATCTCTCTTGATATGAACTGCCTGTAAAACGGAGATGCGGAGGATAAAACGACCGTTTCCATGGTCTTTCTTATGGAACCGCAGATGCACATGGCGGTATTTTTTTGTTCCTCGTGAACGGTTCTTATAACCCCGATAATGTCCTCGCCGATTCTTGAGCCGTTTTTCAGATCTATAATGAGCGGAAATTCGTCTATCAAGAGGACGCATTTCGTTTTTGTCTCGCCGGCAAGTTTTTCCGGGAGGTCAAACGCCCTTTTTATAAGTTCTCCATAGTCCTTCGTTTCATCTTCATTAAACGTAAGTAAAAATTCTATATCCTCCCCGACTTTCACGCCGATATTCATCTCCCCGATATGCTTTCTGATAATTGCAAGGGGCGCCATCATCAAGTCCTTCGTTCTGTATTTCAGCGACAATCTCTGTTTGTATGCCTCAAGCACCTCGCTTGAGAATTTTCTAACGAAATTGGGTACTGTTTTTGGCGCAAGTTCAAAAAGTGAGAAGTAAATCACAACGATATCCTCTCTATCCTTAAGCAGTCTTTTTGTCTCTTTTAGTATTGACGTCTTACCAACGCGTCTTTTTCCATACAAAGCAAAACCAACACGGGATTCCTTGTCCGATAGGGTGTTCACCATCTCCGCGATGACCTGTTCCCTGTCTACAAAATCATCCCCCTGCGCCGGTTTCAATGTGAATGCCATATTAACTAATTTTTTTTAGTCTAAAAATCTTTAGTTTTTGGGTATAAATATGTTTTGAGTTTTCAATTTTTAGTCCAGCTGCCTCACAATCTCCTCGATCTTAACCCTCTTTTGCTCCTTCGAATCCCGGCTTCTTACCGTAACGGTGCCATCGGTTAGTGTGTCATAGTCCACCGTCAGGCAGTACGGGATCCCGACCTCGTCGGCCCTTGCGTACCTCTTGCCGATGCTTCCCGAGCGGTCGAATATCGCGTACACCCCGCTTTTTCTCAAAAGGCGGAAAACCTCCAGTGCCCTTTCGTCAAGCCCGTCCTTTTTGACAAGCGGGAATACCGCGGCCTTGTACGGTGCCACCCTTGTCGGGAACGCGAAGTACGCCCCGCGTTCGTCTTCCCGCAGGCAGGATTCCAGCACGCAGTATATCGGGCGGTCTATTCCGTACGCGACCTCGACGACGTGAGGGATGAACTTCCTACCCTCGATATTCACCTCCATGCTCTGCTTGCTCAGTTTCTGGTGCGCCGAAAGGTCGTAATCCCCCCTGTCCGAAATGCCGACTATCTCGATCCGCCCGAAGGCGCCGCTCATGAACTCGATGTCCCAAGTTTCAGAGGAATAGAACGCGCGCTCGTCGTCCTTGTGCTGCCTGAGGCGCAGTTTTTCCGTGTTTATGCCCATGTCTCCGAAGAGCTGTACCGACCTGCCCAGGAAGTAGGCGATCATCTGGATTTTTATGATTTTGTCTTCGAACGCCGCGCCGATCGTTGTTGAAATTTCCTTCTCGTCCTTTGAAAGTATCCTTACCGAAATGCCTGCCACATCGCCAAAATTCTCCATCGTTTTGTTTTCCGGCTCGGCGAAGAACTGCACCTCCGCCTGGCTGAATTCGCGAAGGCGAAGCATCCCCTGCCTTGGCGAGATTTCGTTCCTGAAGGATTTTCCAATCTGCAAAACCCCAAATGGAATCTTGCGCCTTGTTATCTCCCAAAGGCGGTTGAACGCTAAGTATGTGGTCTGGGCGGTTTCGGGCCTAAGGTAGGCGGTCATCGCTCCCTTTCCCGCGCCGACCGAGGTTGCGAACATCAGGTTGTAGTCGTAGAGTTTGTCGAGTTTCCCCCTGCACTTCGGGCAGGCGATGTTGTTGTCGTCGATGAGTTTCTGAAGTTCGGGTATCTTCATGCCGTCGCAGGAAATCTTAAGGTCCTCCTCGATAAGGTGGTCCGCGCGGTACGGCTGCCCGCACTTCAGGCACTCGGTCGTCATGTCCGAGAAGTTCTTCACGTGGCCTGATGCAACCCAGACCTGCTCGGGGGAAACCGTCGGGCACTCGACCTCGACACAGCCCTCGCCGATCACGTAGTACTCGCGTATCAGGTCATCGACGTTCTTCTTGATTCTTGTCCCGATCGGGCCGTAGTCGTAAAACCCAGAAACTCCCCCGTATATTTCAAACGACGGGTAAACGATGCCTCGCCGCTTTGATATGTCTAAAATATTGTCCGTATTTTTGTCCTGCATTTTGTATTAGTCCCTTTAAACCAAT
Organism: Candidatus Altarchaeales archaeon IMC4; assembly: GCA_001742785.1. Taxonomy (GTDB): domain Archaea; phylum Altiarchaeota; class Altiarchaeia; order IMC4; family IMC4; genus IMC4. The sequence goes on along the minus strand of MCBF01000001.1, from coordinate 171,944 downwards.
ATATATTTAATTACGTAGGATTAAAATGGCCGAAGGTGAAGAAAAATGTCTTGAGGCAGCAAGCGAAAAGTTTGCGGATATGTGCAAGCGCAAGGTCGGCGATATGATGAGCAAGGAAGTGGTTTGCGTTACCGACGAAACCAACTTTTTGGACTTTGCCGACATGCTTGAAAAATATGCGTACAAGGGGTTTCCGGTGGTTGACAACAAGGACAAGATAGTCGGAATAGTGACATGGAGCGACCTCTTGAAACTGATGCTTTTTCACGGGTGTTACGGCGCAAAACTCGTAGAATGCAGTTCGTTCATAGGCCAGTCCACGATAAGGGCGATACGCTCGAACAATGCGATAACCCTATCCCCGGAGGACACGATAGAGGAGGCCGCGCACCTGATGTTCGAGAACAACATACAGACCATCCCGATAGTGGAAAATGGCCGCATTGTCGGCATTGTCGGGAAAAAGGACATAATCAAAGAAATCCTGAGGATTTTAAGACAGGACAAGACGCACCAGTAGAATGAATACGGAAACAATATACCTGCTGATACTTGAGATCGGGCTTATACTGATTCTTGTGAAACTTCTCGGGGAATTGTTCGAGAGGATCCAGATGCCGTCGATATTCGGCGAGATACTCCTGGGGGTTCTCATCGGGCCGGTGCTTGGGGTAGTGGTGCTTTCTTCAGCCGACGAGACCATGTCGATCCAAAGCGTAATCAAGATACTTGCCGAAATCGGCGCGATATTCCTCTTGTTTTCCATAGGTTTTGAAAAGGTGGACATGGGCAAGATAATGTCGAACCTTAAGCGGGCGCTGCCGATAACCCTCCTTGGTGCGGCGTTCCCGTTTGCCGGCGGGTTTATCGTCGGCTACATCTTCTCTCCCGAGCTCTTTCCGGAAAATGCAATAAAGGGCTCCCTCATAATAGGAACCGCCCTGGCGGCAACGAGCATCGGGGTAAGCGCAAGGGCCCTCATGGACATGAAGTACATAGCCACCGCCGCCGGGTCGGCTGTTATGGCAACCTCCGTCGCTGACAGCTTCCTGAGCCTGGCATTCTTCGCCGCAATCTACGGGATAATCTCACATGGGGCGGTTTCTTATTCCGAGATGGCGGCGACAATCCTGAAGCTCGCGGCTTTCTGCCTCATCATATACCTCTGTGGAAAATTCATATTCCCGCGGCTTGCAAGGGTTCTGGACAAGATGATAGTCGAGGAGGCGGTATTCGCGACGATAGTGGGCGTTCTTTTCACGTTTGCGTACCTGTCGAGCATATTCGGCTTGAGCACGATCATCGGCGCGTTCATCTTCGGCGCCTCTATCGCAATGGTTCCGAGGATAAAATCCGACGCGGTTGTCCACAGGGTGCGGGGGATATCGTACGGGTTCTTCGTGCCGTTCTTCTTTTTGTATATAGGACTGATGTTTGATTTCGGGTCGCTGGCATCCGTCGGGCTTTTTGCAGCCGCGCTGATATTTGCGCTGTTGGCATTCCAGATAACCGGCGGTTTTATAGGCGGGAAGATATCAAGGTTCGGCAACCGGGAGTCGCTGATAATCGCAGCGGCGTGCATTCCGAGAAACGAACTTGCGCTGATAATCGCGGCGATGGGCTTGACGCTCGGGATATACGACGAGGCGGTCTTTTCAGCATTTGTCCTGCTTTCGATCGTCACGACGATAATAACCCCCCTGCTGCTGAGGGTGTTGATAAAAAGGCAGTAGCTATTTCCTCTTCCCGGCAATCATGCTCGGCAAGCCCCAGATTTTTATGAACCCCTCGGCCTGCCGGTGGTCGAACTTGTCAGACTTGTTGTACGTCGCAAGGCCTTCGTCGTAAAGGGATTTGGGTGATGAGCGCCCGGCTACCGCAGCCTTCCCCTTGTAGAGCTTTATCTTTACCGTTCCGGTTACCACTTCCTGCGTCTTTTCTATGAAGGCATCAAGGTCTTTTTTCAACGGCTCGTACCAAAGCCCGAAGTACGCCATCTGCGCCCATTTTGCATCGATCATCTCCTTGAAAAGGTTCTCCTCGCGCGTCAGGACAAGCCGCTCGAGCTCCTTGTGCGCGGTAAGAAGAATATCTGCCGCCGGGCACTCGTAAACCTCGCGGCTTTTTATACCCACGAGGCGGTCCTCGATCATGTCTATGCGTCCGATGCCGTGCGTTCCCCCGATTTTATTAAGCCTCGTTATTAACTCGACGCCGCCCATCTTCTTGCCGTCCAGTTTTACCGGAACCCCCTTTTCAAAGTCGATTGTTACGTACTGCGCTTTGTCCGGCGCGGCCTCGGGCGCGGTCGTCCAGCCGTACGCTTCCTCCTTCGGTTCGTTCATCGGATTCTCGAGGATTCCCGCCTCGCAGCTTCTGCCCCACAAATTCTCGTCGGTGCTGTAAGGGGATTTTTTGGTCGCAGGGACCGGGATGCCGTGCTTTTTCGCGTACTCGATGGAGTCGTCGCGTGTCAGTTTCCACTCCCGCATCGGGGCGACAATCTTAAGGAGGGGGTTCAGCGCCATGACCGAAACGTCAAAGCGAACCTGGTCGTTGCCCTTGCCGGTCGAGCCGTGCGCTACCGCATCGGCCCCCTCTTTTTCCGCGATAGCAACCATCCACTTGGCGATCAAAGGCCGGGCGATGGCAGTGCTTACCGGATACTTGCCTTCGTACAGGGCGTTCGCCTTTATCGCTGGAAAAACGTAGTCCTCGACGAACTCCTCTCTGGCGTCGATGCTGTAGGTCTTTACCGCGCCGATTTTCTTTGCCTTTTCCTCTATCGCCTTCAGGTCTTTCTCACCCTGCCCGACCTCAAGCGTCAGGGTTACGACCTCGGAATTATATTTTTCCTTGAGCCACTTTATCGCAACGCTGGTGTCAAGACCGCCCGAATATGCAAGCACGATTTTCATTACATGAAGATATTGTTCGGTTTGACATAAAAGTTACCTCCGGCATCAGTATAATCCTCCCTCAATCTGCTCCACCACCTCGTCGAAATCCGGAAGTTTTCCGATTACCAGATTTCTCAGATCCATATTCCACAACTGCCTTTTCCTTTTGATTTCCAAAAGCAGTTTTTCGGTGTCAAAGGCAAGGTCGTACGGCTTAAGTTTCCTGTTTACCGCCTCCCGGTTAATGGTCATGCCGCGCTTTAACAAAAACCACAAATCATAGACGTCCCGCGGCTTGTTTCGCGTCATGACCGCCCTCACCTTTTCTGCTAATATCTCTTCCTCGTGCATAGCAAACACATCGAAATCAGGTATCTCCGTGTACATTGACTTTATGGTTTCCCTTTTCGCACCATAGACCGGCTTCTCCCTGAGACTTATGTTAAGGGGGATGAAGCATTGGGTTTCCCTACCGCCATTGTAAAGGGGCCCGTTAAAAATCATCCTCACGTTTATCTCGTTTGCGTACTTTTTTGTTTCCTTTACCGCCCCTTTCATGTTGAGGAGGCCGATGTCGCGTACGATCTTATCTGCCAGATCATCCACACCGACCTTTCCTGCAAGTGTGAAGTCCAAATCCTCGGAGAACCTGTTCAGCCCGAACACCTTGTAAAGGCACGTACCGCCCTTGAATACAAGTTCATCCCCGACATGGGAATAAATGCTCAAAAGCACTACGTCCTGAAGGTAGTCTTTTTCGGCGTTCACCAATGACAGCCGCTTCATTCTTGCAGCATCTGCAAGTTCATCGTAGTTCAACATTTTTACTTTGCAATTTCGATGTTTTCAATAATCCTCCATTTTTTGTTTTTCTTTCCCTCCTTTGGCATGGCGTAATCCAATGGTATGTAATTCGGATTTATATCTGCCTTTTCAGGAAAATCTGCTCCGAGGGCCTCGAGCAAAAACCCGAACCTCTTTATCAGCGCGTTGTTTTTGGTTTTCAGGCAGTACTGCACTATGAGTTCAGGGCTGATTCTATCAAGGTTTTCCCTTACTATTTCTGATATCTCAGAAAACGATATTTTCCTGAAGAGGGCCGAATCGACCAATGCCTTTTCGGGGCGTGCAACCAAAATAGTGAAGTTGCGGCACGGTTCTTTCGCGAACCCGAAAAAGTACTTCGGACCGACCTTTACGAAGGATATCTTCGTGCCCATGAATTCGACATCCCTGTTTTTTCTTGTCCTCGGCGTTATGACAAAAATGTTTTGAGGCAGTTGCTCTGTCAGACTATGATATCTAAGCGCGGTCCAGAACGACAGGTATGATGGCCATACTATGTTGGAAGCCACGAGTATCGGGTCCTTATGGACGGTATATCTGTTTCTCTCTATTTTTAAAACAAGCCCTTCGTCCTTCAACCTGTGGATAACCAGTTTGGCGTAATTCCTGTCTTTTTTTATTATCCTCCGCAAGGTAGCGAGGGTAAACACAGGATACTTTTCAAGTTCCCTCACCAAGGCTATTTTTTTCATGATGCAATAGTTATCATTTTTGATAACTATGGTTTATTAGAATTTCATATATAAAAACAACCACAATTGGATTTATATTTCAACGCATATATCTTAAAAATGCAGTGGTCAAAAAAACACATCATCTCGATTAAGGACTTCTCAAGGGCTGAAATAGATTTTGTTCTCGAAAAATCCGCGCGCATGGAGGGGCTTCTCGCATCCGGCAAATCAACAAAACTAATGAGCGACAAGATTCTTGCGACCTTGTTCTTCGAGCCGTCGACCCGCACGAAAATGTCTTTCGAGGCGGCGATGCTGCGCCTTGGCGGGCGGGTCATCGGGTTCAGCGGGGTTTCTGACACCTCGATCGAAAAGGGCGAGACCATGCTCGACACAGTGCGTATGGCGGCAGGGTATGCGGATATGATCGTGATGCGCCACCCTGTGGAGGGGTCATCAAGGCTTGCGTCGGAGAATGTTGACGTGCCCGTAATAAACGGCGGAGACGGCGCGAACCAGCACCCGACCCAGACGCTTCTTGACCTGTACACTATAAAAAAACAGTTCGGAAAAATCGACGGTATGAATATATGTATGGTCGGGGATTTGAAGTACGGAAGGACCATTCATTCGCTAGTGGATGCCCTGAAGATGTACGACGTCGAACTTCGCTTCATATCGCCGCAAAACCTGAAGATACCTGCCTATATGACAAAGGAACTCAAAAAATCGAAGATAAAATTCGAAGAACGCGAAGACCTTAACGTGCAGGGGTGCGACATAGTCTATGTCCAGCGCATACAAAGGGAGCGCTTCCCGGACCCACAGGAATACGAAAAGGTCAAGGACTGCTACGTCGTTGACCTGGGCGTCGCAGATATGATGAAGGAAAATGCGATAATAATGCACGCCCTTCCGCGGGTCACCGAGATAAAGCACGAGGTTGACGAAACCAAAAACGCAAAGTACTTCCAGCAGGCAAGAAACGGCGTCCCGGTAAGGATGGCGGTGCTATGCCTTGTTTCCGGGGTGGATTTCTGATGATGCTGGAAAACCTGTTTTTTCTGCTTGTTTCGTGCGCGGTACTGGTAAAAAGCGCGGACGTCATGGTAAAGTCCATTGGCCGCATTGCTATATTTTTCAACATGAGCGGATTTGCCATATCGTTTGTCCTGATAGCGTTTGCAACGTCCATCCCCGAGCTTTCTATAGGCATAGCATCGGCTATAGAGAAGACGCCAGAGATTGTAATCGGCAACGTAATCGGGTCAAACGTCGCAAACGCCACGATGATCATGGGGATCGTCGCCCTCCTTGCAAGGCGCGTCGGCGCGGGAAGCAACATAAACATGAGGGATACGATGCACATCTTTGCGATAATGGCCGTTCCGATAATATTAATGCTCAACGGCAAACTTGAGCGCATCGACGGCATTGTACTTCTGGCGGTGTTTTTATGGTATTCGATGTGGTTAATCACGAAAGACCGCAAGATCAGCAAGGTTAACGAAAACGGCGGGCGGGACGGGGTGTCGGTGGGCCAGTTATTGTGGAGCGTGCTTGCCCTTCTGGCGAGCCTTGCAATCCTTTTCGTGAGCGCGGATTTTATCATACGGTTCGCAAAGGAGTTCTCGACAGAAATCGGGCTGCCGCTGATACTTATCTCCCTTTTCCTCATATCGTTCGGCACCACCCTGCCGGAGCTCACATTCGGAGTCAGGGCGGCTTTTATGGGCAGGGGGGACATGGCAATCGGGGATACCTTGGGCACCCTTGTTGCGAATTCCACCGTTGTTTTGGGGGTAAGCGCATTAATCGCGCCGATTGAATTATCAGGGGGCTCGTTCCTGCTTTTTATAACCAGCGCCTTTTTCATGCTTACGGCAGGCTTCATATTCCTGACGTTCCTTGGCTCGGAAGAAGGCCTGACGTGGCGGGAGGGAATCGGGCTGATAATGCTCTATACCCTCTTCATACTGGTAATGTTTACCATAGAAACGGTAAGCATCGGCAGGGTAGGGGTTGTTTAGAATTCACGCGAATTTCTGCGGAAATTCGGTGAATTCCTTTTCTTTTTCATTAACATTTTTCTTTTCTAAAGAAAAAGGTTATTTACCATAGAAACGGTAAGCATCAGCAGGGCAGGGGTTGTTTAGAAATAAAAACAATGTGCAGGATACCCCGCGGTTATATCATCTTTGCCAGAAGGTCGTTTATCTTCTCTTTTCGGTTCCCAAGAGCGCCACCGACAGAGCACGGCTTCTTGATGCCGCCCCTTGCGTGGCCCTTTTTCGGCGGCCTGAGGCGGAAAACAGGGCTTATGTCCGGGATGTCTTTCAGCTCTTTTTCGAATTTCATGAACGCGCCTGCAAAACCTGCGATGTCTTTGCCGGTGGCATTTTTCACGTAAGCGTCATCGAGCCTTACGTTTCCAGGGAGCCTGCCGCGCTTTGCAATAAGCGATGCCACGGTTTCCTCGTTTATCTCGCCGAAGGTTATGTAGTCCTTGGCCTTGTTTATCATACCCATGTACTGCGGGCGGTTGTCCACCACGACGCAGTGGTTGACGCGGTTCAGGTTCAGCATTTTCATGGCGTCGGCTATACCGCTTCTAAGATGGACGCTGCCCCTGACGCGGATTATTGCGATTCGCTTGTCCGCAAAACTCTTTGAGTTTTTGGACACCAAAATCGCTGTGCGATTTTGCTTGTCCGCATTCTGCCTCGAAACCTTTGCAACAGACTCTACTTTGGGCGCAACCGCAACAACTGCTTTTTTTGGCGCGCTCGCCGCTTTCGGCCCGGCTTTCGTCAGAATCTTTTCCGAAACCTTTTCCGGTTTACCCTGCGGTTTGTTCTTTTGTATCATCTTCTGCTTTCAGTTCTTTCTTGGATGTGGCACCGCGGACGATGCTCAGGTTTTTATTGTCAGTTTCATTAAGTTTCATGTAATTCGTGTTAACCAGCGCATCAAGCACCGCATAAGCATAATTCAGCGTTGTTCTTGCGCGGCCGCTTGATTTTACCCACGCATCGCTTACCCCGGCCAGGGTCAGCACCTTCTTTGCGGTTTCGCTGCCGATAAGGCCGACACCCCTCGGGGCAGGAGACAGCTTGACCCTCACGCTTCCGCAATCCCCTTCCACGTCGAACGGGACGGTGTGCGGGTTTCCGCAGCCGCATTCCCAGCTTCCGCAGCCGCGCTTTATCTCCTTTATATTCATCTTAGCCCTTTTAATTGCAGTCCTTATGGTGGGGCCGACCTCCTTACCCTTTGCGATTCCGATCCCGATATATCCGTTATTATTGCCTGTTGCGGCGGTAACGCGAAAGCGCATCCTTCGGCCCGAGTCGGTTGTCCGCTGGACCCTGCCGACGTTGATTACTTCCTCACTCATGTTTGGAAGCAGCATTTCGACTATCTCGGCCTCTTTGATAGGAATGCCCGATGCCATCACGGCACCCATGCTCGTTATTTCTTTCTTTTTTACCATGGTACCCAACGCAGTCTTTGGAACCCACGTATCGATCATCTGCTCATAGGAAGCCGCCAGTTCATCGGACGTCATCTCCCTTTGGGCCCTTCTTTTTCCACCTTTGAATGCCATTTTATTTTTTGGGTTTTACCTCTTTTATTGTTTTGGGCGCTACTTTATTTTTTATCGCATCAGCGACCCCCTTTGCGTTTGCAGACATCTCTTTTGCCGCCTTTGTGTGCTGCCCGGATATCCTGGACTCGTCCGGGAATATCTTCTCGTCGTGCGCAACCTCAAGCCCCGAATCAACCACGCCCTTCAGCGCGGCGTATATTCTTGACCCCTTTACCGAGCGGCAAAGCCCTATGTCCATGACAGCGTCCTTCACCTTCGCATCGGTTGCGCGCTTTCCGCACAAGAGCCCCGTGAGGTACGCGGCAGGTATATTCGATTTTGCGTATTTCCATCCGAACCCGACGAGGTCTGACGATTTTGCAGACGCGAGCACCATGTCGCCGTTCGGCTTGTAACCAATGACCTGAACGACTATGTGCTTGTTTGACGGCCTTATAACCAGCCTTGGCTTTCCGGATTTAAGAAGGTCAAGCCTGTCTCTGTAATCCGTTTCCTGACTTCTTTTCCGCCTGTACTGGACCACGTATGTAGCGCCGGTTGCCATTTTGAAATTGTGACTCTCAAAGCCACGAGACACGCGAATCACTTTGTGATTCGGTGTGCCGAAATTGCTCTGCAATTTCGAGCATTCTATTGAATCTTGATGTCCCTATTTTTGCCTCTCTATATGTTCGCGCAGGTGCCTTCTGGAGTGGAACATGTTGCCTGCGACCTGCCTGTAAAGCTTGCGATATGAAATCTTCCCCAATGTCTTGGAGTTCTTCATGTTTTTGAGTTCGTCCCTGAGCGCCCTTACCTTCTGGATCCATGAGCGCTTCCCCTGGGTCCTTGCCTTTTTCGAGCCGGTGCGGCTTCCGTGTCCGCGGTGCCTGCCCTTCTTTTTTTGTTCAGCGTAAAGTGCGTGCCTTGCCTTGCTGTTACCCTTTTCAGGGGCTGCAGTGATTATACCGTTGTTTATGAAGTGCCTTATGTCGTCGCGGGTTATCGCCTGCGAAACCTCATCAAGGGAATCAGGGCTGATCTTTACCTTATTCTCCCCGACATTCAATACCTTGGCAGCCATCCTTCTTTGGTTTCTGAGGTTCATTTTATTTGTTCACGATATCGACGATTTTTGCCCCGAACGCCTTTGCCGCTTCAGGCCCGTTTGCGGTTATGATGTTACCCGAAACGACCACCGGCTTTTTGACGTACTCTGCCCCGGCCGACTCAAACTCCTTTATTGTTTCCTCCGATTCGAACACCGTCGCTTCCCTGCCTTTCAGCACGCCGCTTCTGGCAAGCACAACGCCCGCGAGGCATATCGAGCCAAGCGCCTTTGCCTTTGCGCCGCCCTTTGCAAGGGCATGTGCATCCTTGTTGTCCCACAGGTGCTCCTTTGCACCCGGGCCTCCGATAAAAACGACAGCATCGTAATCCTCGGCTTTTGCATCCTTTATCGCAACATCCGGTATAACGGCAGTGCTGCCCGCACCGACCGCCTTGGTTTTTGAGACCCCTGCTATCATGACGTTAAAACCCGCGGATTCGAACACCTCTTTCGGGGTTATCAACTCCTCGTCCCTGAAGTTTTTCGGCGCAATGACCATCAGCACCCTTTTTGCGCCCTGCCCGGGAAGCTCGCCCTTTCTGGGGTTAAGTATGATGATCTTTTTCTCGTTTGCGGCCTTTATGATGTCGTTTCGCTTTTTCCTGCCGACACTGCCCGCTATTACTATCGCATTGACGGATTTGTCGACCTTTGCCAACTCTTTAACGTTATTTATGGTTATTGGCAGAAATCCTGACGGGTCAAGCCCCGAGACCGCCGGCGGGTTTTTATACCCGATTTTAGGCCTTGCGCCCTTGCCGCGCTTGTCCCGCGCAAGCTTGCTGTCGATGCCCCTCGGCGTCCTCCACACATCCTTGAGCTTCTTGTACCTGTGGAGCTCCTGCCGGTTGAACTTCGGCTTCTTTTTCTTTGCAACCTTCGCGATCTTGAAAACGCGGGCAATGCCCTGCGACAGTTTCCTCTTTACACCGAAGAATTTTATCTTCTCGACGGGCTTTTCCTTTCTTGTTTTTATTATCCTTTCAACGACCTTTTCTTCAGGGGCTTCCACGGGCTTTGGTGCCTTTGCGGCTTCCTCGGAAGTTTTTTTGGCCTTTTTCTTTTCGGTTATCGGTTTTACTTTTTCTTCGGAGGGTTCCTCATGGGCGGCTTCCTCTTTCACCCCGATACCTTTCTTTTTGGAATCCTCGGCGGCCTTCGCCCTCTTGGCAGTCAGGACCCCCTTCTTTTCCATAACCTTGTCTGATTTTGATTTAGCCATGCTATATTTGAAATTATTTCAAATGCTTGCCGTCTTTTTCGGTCAGGTATATCCCGTCCTGGAACACGCGCGGGTCGCGGCCCCTTATCTTTGTCGCGTACTCTATGTTTGCGGCGGTCTGCGCGACGGCCTCCTTGTCTATTCCGTCAACCGTGATGTCCTGCCCCTTTATCCCGACCTTAACGCCGGGCAGTATCCTTGACTTCCGCGGGTATTTTTCCCCCAAGAAGTTGTCTATCAGGACCTCATCTCCATGGACCTTAACAGTCATCGGGAAGTGCGAGTATAATATTTTTAATTTGTAATTTACGCCACGAGCCACGCCCCCCATCATGTTTTTTATGTGGGCGGCCACCGAACCAAGGCACGCGGCTTCCTTTCGCTTGCTTGATCCGACGGACAAGATTATCTCATTGTCCTTTTTCGATATTTTTACATTTGCACCGAAGCGTCTTTCCACTTCGCCCTTCGGGCCCTTTACCTTCACCAGATTTTTATCGACTTCAACGCCGATGCCCTCCGGAATGTCAAGTGAAGCGTCCATGTTCAGTAAACGTATGCTATTAACTTGCCGCCGAGGTTCTTCTTTTTTGCGTCCTTGTGGCTCATAACCCCTTTGGGCGTCGTTACAACGATCGTCCCGAAATCCTTCGCCGGCAGGAATCTCTTCTCCAAGGTGTCGAATTCAGTGTGGCTTACAGAGTAGCGCGGCTTGATGATGCCGCACTCGTTTATCCTCTTTACAAGATTAACACGCACGCTGCCTCCGGTTTTGTCCTCAGACACCTCAAACTGGCCGATGTAGCCCTCTTTTTGGAATACCCCTAAAACCTCAATCAGCAGCTTGGAAACCGGCTTAATCGTGCACTGCGATTTCCCCTTGCGCTCATGGTTTTTCAGGTTCACAATCGTGTCGTTTATTATGTCAGTCATTTTATCTCTGTGCCCTCTCCTTCCGTCCGTGCCACAGTTCGTTCAGCGAGATGCCATTTACCATTATTACTTTGTATCTTATGCCAGAAAGGTCCCCCATCGACCGCCCCTTTCGGCCGCCGATGCCCTCTATAACTACCTCGTCGTGCTCCTCTATGAAAGTGATTGCGTGATTGCCCGGACAGAAAGCGGTCGCCTGCCTGCCGTTCTTCATGAGCTGAACCTTTACGCACTTTCTTATCGCGGAATTCGGCTGCTTCGCCTCTATGCCGACCTTCTCAAGCACAATGGCCCTTGCCTGCGGAGCCCCCTCTAACGGGTCGTGCTTTTGCTTCAGCCCAAGCACCCTCCTGCAGTAGTCGCTTTTCTTCCACCTTGCCTGATGCCGGTGGTCCTCAAGCTTTTTGCCCGAAAATTCTCCCCTTGCCATTTTTGAGTTTGATGAGTTTAAGTTATATCGTTTTTATTATTATATCCTCGACCCCATGGTGCCTCTTTACAAGGCTTTTTGCGATTGCAATCCTTTTTGGATTCCTGCCAAACATTCCTCTTCGTTCGCCACGTTTGATTTCGACGACCACTGTCTTATCATCCATAGCCTTTATGTTCTTTACCCTAGCGGGCCCGAAGATGTTCCTTACGAAATCCGCCTGATTTTTCGAATGCTCGATCACCCACACCCCCCTGCCAAGTGACCGCTGCGCCCTCTGGATGTTTGAACCGCCCTTGCCTATCGCAAGCCCCATGTCCCCGGGCTCGACAACAAAGGCGACCGATTCGTTATCCTCGACACAATCGCGCGCCATCGCACCGGTTATGGACTCGAACAGTGTGATATGCTTTATCGCGGTATGAGGTATCTGATACCTCATACGCGACACAAATTTGCCCCGCAAATTTCTTGTCTCGTTCGCGCCGATCCTTATCCCGTCCACCGCGAATTCACCCTTTGGCAAAGTCAAGGATATTTGACTCGCCCTCGTCCATGACTGCAATGGCAGACACCGGAAACGGTTTGCCGCAAGCAGAACCAAGTTCTATGCTGTCGCCTTCAATCACGTGGCAATGAGTGCCAGATAACCTCGAGTAATAGGTGATTGTTTCTTTTATAACAACCTTGCAATTGTTACTCAATATTATCAACTTGGGATTTCCCGTTAATAAAGATAATATCGTATTTTTCGAACCGGTTACCACGTTTCCGCTCTTCTGTGCGTTCGCTAATTCCCTTTTGAGTGTTTTCATTTTTTAAGTCGGTTACTTTCCCTTGCCGATAATGCCGGGTTTTACCCCTAGGTCAATGGTGCCCGTCCCTACGGGGACAGACTGCCCTATGATTATGTTCTCTGCAACGCCGTCGAGCATGTCCACCTCTCCGGTAACAGCGGCATTGAGTATGTGCTTTTCGGTTTCCTCGAAAGCGGCCCTTGCAAGCATCGACTCCTTCGAGCCGCTTATTCCGTGCCTTCCGACCGCCTGAAGCTCCCCGGTAACCGTCATTTGGTCTGCGACAAGCATCATGTGCCTTATGTCAACATCCAGCCTTTCTTCCTTGAGGACCTTCGATGCCTCGTTTATGACGGCGCTTCTTACCGCCTCTATGCCGAGCGTTTCATATATCTGGTAGAGGTCATTTGTCGTCGTCCGCACGGTATCAACGCCCTTAATCTTTAATACTGCCTTCAGGTTTGAGCCCTCAGTGTAGATTACGGTCTCCCCGTTAAGCTCCCTTACGAACGTCCTTTTTATGTCCTTTACGCCGGACACCTTCTTCTTCATAAGCTTTCCAAGCGTCCTTTTGATTTCAGGAAGCGACTCCCCCGATACGACGAACGTGTTGGCCGCCCTTGCCTCGGAGATTTCCTTCAGGGCCTCCTGCGCCGCCTTGTCCTTTGTTTTTATTATGATCTCTTTTTTGTTCGCGTCGACGGTGCTTTCGCAGACATCCTCCATGAACTTCTCATCGAGTTTTTCTGCAAGCTCGGAAGCCTTCTTTTCATCGTGCATGTGCTCCTTGTCGAGGTATATGGTCATCATCGGGTTGCTCGGCGAGCGCTTGGCATCTATTATCTCTATAAGCCGCGGCAGACCCAGCGGAACGCTCAACTCGACGACACCCGCGTAGTGGAACGTCCTCAAGGTCATCTGTGTCCCGGGTTCACCTATTGACTGCGCAGCAACGGTTCCGACGGCCTCTCCGGGGACAACCCTAGCCTTCTCGTAATCCTTCCTGCCGCCTTTGATATATCCGGTCTTCGCAGGGTCTATTCCGTCCTCCCCGTACCTGAATTGCACCAATATCTTCCCGTCCCCGCGAACCGTTTCGTCGGGGTATACCTTAAGGTCCTGAAGTGCGTTTATGAGCCTCCTTTGCATATAACCGCTGCGCCCCGTCCTTATCGCAGTATCCACAAGGCTTTCCCTCCCGCCCATCGCGTGGAAGAAGTATTCCTGCGGGGTCTGCCCCTTCTTGAAACTTGACCTGACGAAACCGTTTGCCCTTGCGCTCACATCGTGTTTCTTGAAACTTGACAGCGTCCTGTTGTGGTAGCCGCGCTTTATACGCTTGCCCCTGACCGCCTGCTGCCCGATCGACCCGACCATTTGGGTAAGGTTCAGAAGGCTTCCGCGGGCCCCCGCTTTTGCCATTATCACCGCGCTGTTCTCGCCGATGCGCCGTGCGGCTATCTTTCCGGAGTCCATTCTCGCTTTTCCAAGCGTCATAAGGGCGTAATCCTCAAGGCTTTCGTCCAATGTTTTCCCGGGGACGACCTTCATGGTTTTCTTGTGGTGCTGTTCGACCAGCTTGTCGACCTCCTTCTCCGCGGCATCAAGGACATCCGTGATCTCCTTTATTCCGTCTTTTTTCAGGTCGTTTTCGTCTATTCCGGTTGAGAAACCGTACTTCATGAATGAGTTTATCGCAAGACGTGTGGATTTGTCGATGTACTGCCTTGCCGCGTCCGAGCCGTACTTGAGGAATATCTCGTTCAGTAGTTCTCCTGCCATGCCCTTTGCAGCTATAACGCCGGACTTGACCTGCCCTTTTTCTATAACCACCGGGCCCATCTTTCCTTCAAAGGACATAGTCAGGTCATTCGGCAGAAGCGCACTAAATATATCCCTCCCGGTGTACGTGTCCTTTTTCGGCAGGTTCACGATGTTCCTGGTCAGCTGGAGCGCTTCCCTGCGGCTTAAAATCCTGCCGTCTTTGGTAAGAAGGTACATCCCTGTTACGTGGTCGTGGCGGCCGCCCATCACGGGCTCACCGAACCGCGGGGAGATTATGTTCTCCTGCACCTTCATCAGTATTTCCGCCTCGGCCTTGGCTTCCTCGGACTGCGGGACGTGCAGGTTCATCTCATCGCCGTCGAAGTCCGCGTTATACGGGGCGCAGACTGCGGTGTTCAACCTGAATGTGGAATACGGCAGAACCCTTACGGTGTGGCACATCATCGACATCCTGTGCAAGGATGGCTGCCTGTTGAATATGACAATGTCGCCGTCGCAAAGGTGGCGCTCGACGACGTCCCCTACTGCAAGGGTTTCTGCGACCTCGTCCTTCGTTTCCTCCAGGATCCTGCGCCGCTTGCCCTCTTTTATGACGCTGTGTGCGCCCGGGAACTTACCGGGCCCGTTTTTTACCATCCCTTTCAGGGAATCTATGTTATCCTTGTTTGCCTCTTCCGGGACGGTGAGCTCGACGGCTATGACCTCCGGGACCCCGACCTCGTTTATGCTTATGTTCGGGTCCGGGCTTATGACAGTTCTTGCCGAGAAGTTAACACGCTTTCCTGAAAGGTTGTTCCTGAACCTGCCCTCTTTGCCTTTAAGCCTTTGCGCTATGGTCTTAAGCGGCCTGCCCGAGCGGTGCCTTGCGGGTGGGATGCCGGTTATGCCGTTGTCAAAGTAGGTGGCAACGTGATACTGAAGGAGGTCCCAAAGGTCCTCTATTATCAACTGCGGCGCGCCGGAGTTTATGTTCTCCTCAAGGCGCTGGTTTATCCTGAGTATATCGACGAGTTTGTGAGTGAGGTCGTCCTCGCTCCTGTCGCTTGACTCAAGGGTTATCGACGGCCTTGTAACTATCGGAAGGACCGGTATCGCGCTCATGATCATCCACTCTGGCCTCGTGTTGAAACCGACGTACATCAGGTCTTCTTCGCTTATCTTTTCAAAGCGCTCCAGTATGTCGGTCACAAGAAGCGTGTCGTCCCCCTCGTGATAAGAATACGGCCTGACGAACTTTATTTTCTGCTGCTGCTGCCCGCAGTGAGGGCACCTGCCCGAAGAATCCGAAACCTTCTCGGCCTTCTCCAGTATTTCGTTAAACTTTTCGGAGTTCAGGTTCGCCGCGTCATAGCCCTGCAGCGTATCTTCCGTTACAAGAAGCCTTCCGCAGCCCTTGCAGGTTGCACGCAGGAGGCTGTATATCTCCTTTGCGTAGCCGACGTGCACAACCGGCCGCGTAAGCTCGATGTGGCCGAAGTGCCCCATGCATTCCCCGAGCCTCCCCCCGCAGGTGCGGCACCTTATCCCCGGGTCGATTACCCCGAGATGCGGGTCCATAAGGCCGCCCTCTATCGGGTAGCCGTCATCGTCATAAGTGTCCGGCGTGAATATTTTTCCCGCAGACAATGCCCTTATCTGCTTTGGTGAAAACAGAGCAAATTCAATCTCCCTGACCTTTTTCCTTACTATCGCCATCTTTTTGTATTTGAATTTTGTTTGTCGTATTATTCGGGTGGGTTGCTTCGCAACCCGCCCTGTTTTTCTTTGGGATGACACGCAAAACACAAAGTGTTTTGGTGTACCGAAATTGCACAGCAATTTCGAGTATAACCCTCTCTTTTTCTTAAAAAGAAAGGGCTATTCTTAAGCCCTCTCCCCCAGCCTCAGCTTCGGGTGTATGCACATCCCCTTTAATTCATCCAGCAATAATTTGAATGCATACGCTATCTCTACGTATTCTATGTTCGAATCCCCGCACAGCGGGCAGCGCACAGACCTCCTTTCGAAGTCCCTCACACCTATCAGGCCGCACTTTTCACAAACCGGGACAACAACCCTATCCGATTCGTCAAGCATGCGGTCCTTCAGCATCATGGAAGCCCCGTGCGCAATCAGGCAGTCGCGCTCCATCTCACCGAAACGAAGCCCTCCCTCCCTTGCGCGCCCTTCAGTAGGCTGTCTTGTCAGCATCTGTACCGGTCCTCTTGCGCGGGCATGCAGTTTGTTTGCCACCATGTGGTGCAGCCTCTGGTAGTAGATTACCCCTATGAAAATCTCGGCCTCGAACTTCCCGCCGGTGGCACCGTTGTACATGACCTCTTTGCCGGTGCTCTTGAACCCGTTCTTTTCCAAAAGCGGCCTGAGGTAGTCCTCGTGGTCATTTACGAATGCGGTCGAATTTACCTTGCCTATCTCAAGGGAAGCCACCTTCCCGCCGACCATCTCAAGGAGGTGCCCTATGGTCATTCTTGACGGGATCGCGTGCGGGTTTATTATCAGGTCGGGGACTATGCCTTCCTTTGTGAACGGCATGTCCTCATGGGGGACGAGCATGCCGACGACACCCTTCTGCCCGTGCCTTGATGCGAACTTGTCACCGGGTTCCGGAATCCTATGGGTTCGCACCCTTATTTTTGCGAGCTTATTCTTCTCAAGGGTTTCCGTGAGGACGACGCGGTCAACTACCCCGTGTTCCATGTGCCTCATCGTAGTCGAGGTTTCCCTCCTTTGCTCCTCTACTATGCCGTAAGGTCCTATCTCCTCGAGGAATCTCGGGGGGGATGTTTTCCCCACAAGGACATCCCCCGAACTTACGTCGGTCTCGGGTAATATAAACCCGTCCTCGTCGAGCTTTGAATATGTTTCCTCGGGTTGGGTGCCCTCGACACCCTCTTTGGGTATCTCGAATTTGTCGTACTGTCCGCTCGGATAGCCGCGCTCTTCCGTCGTATATGTCCGGTAGAACATCGAACGCCCAAGCCCGCGCTCAACGGAACTCTTGTTCAGGATAACGGCATCCTCCATGTTGTAGCCCTCAAAAGACATGATGGAGACTACGAAGTTCTGCCCCGCTGGCCTTCTGTTGTAATCTATGCATTCGGTTATGTCGGTCCTCACAAGCGGGCTCTGCGGGTAAATCAGGATGTCGGAACGCGAATCGAATCTTGAATAGTGGTTTGACGCATAAAGGCCGATGCTTTGTTTTGCCATTGCGGCAGCCATCGTAATCCTCGGGGACGAGTTGTGTTCCGGGTACGGCGCGAAACCGCTTGCTATGCTGAGTATCAGCGCAGGATGAACCTCGAGGTGGGTGTGCTCCTTGGTGAGGTCGCCCTCGTATATTGCGACATAGGCGTTCTCCTCCTCCTCCGCGTCTATATACTCGACAAGGCCCTTCCCAACGGCATCGTTCCATGACATCTTCTCGTTTTTGATGAGTTCCTTATGCTCCTTTGTGAGAAGGGGCTTCCCGTTTTTGACTATGATAAGGGGCCTCAAAACCCTGCCGCGGTCGGTGTATATCTGGACCTCGTTGTTTTCCTCCCTGTAGCTTATCGATGTGTTCCTGGGCATAGCCCCTTTTCTTCTGGACTCCCTCAGCGCCTCCACTAAAGCATCCGGTTTTTCGTGCCGCCCCATGAACCTTCCGTTAAGATATACGCCTGCCATTTTATTTTACCCCCAGAGCCGTGAGCTGTTTTTCAACTGCATCCTCCGTTTCGCCGGGGGATATTACCGCACCAATCGCCAGATTTTTCACAAGCCCGCAGTTTTGCCCCTCAGGGGTTTCGTTCGGGCACAACCTACCCCATTGTGTTGAATGCAAATCACGCGCCTCGAAGTGCGGGTGGCTCCTGCTCAAAAGCGACGAGACCCTTCTCTTGTGCGCAATCGAAGATAAGTAATTCATGCGGTCAAGCACCTGACTTACCCCGCTTCTGCCGCCGGTCCAGTTGCCCGTGGCAAGCGCATAATCAATGCTTTCGCTTAGATTGTTGCTTCGCACGGCGGTTCTTATGTTTACGGTCCTGTGCCTTGCGTGCTGCTTTTCAAGCTGGTATTTTATGTCCCTTGTTATCTTGTTGAAACTGACACGGAACAGCTCCTGCATAAGGTCGCCGGCAAGGCGAAGCCTTTTGTTCGAATAGTGGTCCTTGTCGTCCGGCTGCCTCGTCTTGCTGTCAAGCTCTATCGCCTTTTTTGCCATTATCCCGAGATATACTGCCTTTGCCCTTCTTGACTCTTCGTTGTTTCCGATATGCGGCAAAAGGAAGTTGTTCACGACCTGGTTCGCACGGGTTGCCTGGTACTGTTTCGCGTGCCCCACCCCCGCCCGGCGGCCAAGGTACTCAAAGGCCTCCTCGCAGGTCATGTCCTGAACGGGCTCCATGTTGAGGTATAGCTCCAGTTTCGTTTTGTCGTCAAACAAGCCGATTATCTCATCGTTTTGAAGGCCAAGCGCCTTCATCAGGACTACGATGGGCATCCGCACGGGTATCCCGGGGAACGTAACGAACAGGGTTTCTCCACTTGCACCCTCGCGTTTTTCGACGGTGACTCTTGAGCGGAAGCCCTGTCTTATCGAGAAGACCTTCGCGGTCGTTACCTGCTTATCGGTTACGACCTCGCTTGTCGTTACGATACGGTTCGGCGCCAGGTCCTCGACGAGTATGAGTATCCTCTCGGCACCGTTTATTATGAAATACCCTCCCAGGTCCATGGGGTCTTCATTGGCCCCTATCAGTTCGCTGTCGCTTAAACCATGGAGAAGGCATCCTTTTGACCTGAGCATTACCGGCATATGCCCTATTTCTACCGGGACGACCTCCTTCTTGCCACCGCTTTCCTCTATGAACTCAAGAACCAAAGGGGCTGAGTACGTTAGGTTCCTCAGCCGGCACTCAAAAGGAAGCCTGCTTTCAGGCGACTGCCCGGATTCGATGACCTGGGGGGTTCCCACAGTTATCTTCCCGAGCCCAATCGAATAGCCCTCGATCTCTATTTCCATCGGGCCGCGCTCGTCTATCACTTCCTGCAGGCCCTTCTCTATGAGCCAGTTGAAAGAGTCGATCTGGAATTTTATTAAATCCTCCCCCGTCATGAATTCGTTTACTTTTACCATTATTTGCCCTCTATCACAACCCTAAAATAGAAAGATTCTCCGGCGGTCTGGCTTTTGCGGGTTATCTTTATGACATCCCCTGCATTCACCTTCATCTCAGAGAGAGCCGGGTCGGTTTTCAGTATCTTCGGCAGTTCTACAGTCGTTATCTTATACTTTTTTAACACTGCCTCCGTTTCCTTGGCGCTCAACTTTTCGTGCTTGGGGATAAGTATGTTGTCTAACAATTTGGCCTCCAAATGTATACTTCAGAAAAAAGAAGATTTATAGATTAGGTCTAAGTTATTTATAAATCAACCTTTTTCTTTAGGAAAGAAAAATGTTCCGCGAAACACAGAGTGTTTCGGGACACCGTTTGCGAAAATTCGCAAACGCGTGTGATGAAAAAGAAAAGGAATTTGCCTTTTTGTCAAATTCTGGGCAGGTGCCGACGACAAAAACGTTCCAACGCAAGTTCGCTTTCGCATAAAAACCATATATTTTATAAATACGGATAAAATTATGATAACTTAGGATGGAACAATCATTGAAAATCCTGTGCATAGCCGATATCCACGGGGATGCCGCAGCGGCAAAAAATGCGGCGAGGTTCGCGCAAGAGAACAAAATCGGCAGGATAATCGTCGCAGGGGATTTCTGCGTTTACGGCATCGGCGACGGCGAAAGGCTCGTGCAGGCGAAGGAGATGCTTGAAGTCTTAGGCCACGTGCTTGCAATCCCCGGCAACTGCGACTGCAGAAACCTTGTAGAGTTCCTTGATGAATCCGGGATGAACCTGCACAGGAAGGTGATGAATCTCGGCGGCATGGATTTTGCAGGATTCGGTGGAAGCAGCCCGACGCCGTTCAATTCTCCCATCGTGTTTTCCGAGGAGGAGATCTACAAGAATCTGCGGCAGTTGATGGAAACCGCAGGAAAGGGTGCGATTATGATCTGCCATGTCCCGCCTTACGGCACAAAATGCGACAAGACCAACTTCGGGACTCACGTCGGAAGCACGTCCCTGCGCAGGATAATCGAGGAGTACAAACCTACCCTTTGCGTGTCTTCGCACGTTCACGAGTGCGGCGGGGCAACCGATGAAATAGGGGAGACGAAAATCGTAAACATCGGGAAACTGTCCGAGGGCAGGGCGATAATAATAAACGCCCCCGACGGAAGTTTTGAAAAAGTGAACATCAACTAACCCCCGAAATGGAACTTACACACCCGCTTGTAAAAAAAGGGATAGAACTTCGCCGCTATCAGGAGTCGATCATCTCTCAGGCGATTGGAAAAAACACCCTCGTTGTTTTACCAACAGGGCTTGGCAAAACGATGATAGCGGCGATGGTGGCAGTCCATCGGCTTAGCGAGTTCCCGGAATCCCGCATCCTGTTTCTGGCCCCGACGAAGCCGCTTGCAGTCCAGCACCAGCGGACGTTTTCCGAACTCCTCGCCGTCGAGGGGCAGGCCGTTCTGACCGGGGCCGAGAACCCCGAAAAACGCTCCGAACTGTGGCAGCAGAACAAGCTCTTGTTCGCCACCCCCCAGACGATAGAGAACGACATGTTGCGCGGGCTTGACATATCAGATGTCTCGCTTTTGGTTTTCGACGAGGCGCACCGCGCGACAGGGGATTATTCATATGTTTACATCGCCCGCGAATACGCAAAGCGCGCGAAAAACCCGCTTGTTCTCGGCCTGACCGCGTCCCCCGGTGCCGACGGCGAAAAGATAAAAGAGGTCTGCAATAACCTGTTCATAGAAAACGTCGAGGTGAAGACCGAATCCGACGCAGACGTCAGGGACTACGTGCAGGACGTGAGGATTGACTGGGTGAAGGTCGAGCTTCCGCAGGAATTCGTAAAGGTGAAGGAGCTTCTGGAATCGGTGCTGAAGGACGATCTGAACGAGCTTAAGGGATACGGCTACATAAAGTCCGCCCAGGTCAAGGGCGTGAACAAGCGGATGCTCCTTGAGGCGCAGTCGCAGATTAGAAAGGAAATAACATCGGGTAAGGAATCGTTCGCGCAGGCATCGATTGCGGCATCCGCCATAAAGGTGCAGCACGCGATAGAGCTTGCCGAAACCCAGGGCATGGCATCCCTTGACAGCTACCTCGGGCGGCTTTCAAAGCAGCACTCGAAGGCGGTGAAGTTCCTTCTGGCGGACGATCGGATAAACAAGGCGATATCGCTTGCAAGGGGTTTGAGGGAGTTGGGGGTCGAGCACCCGAAGTTTGACGAATTGGTCAAAATCGTTAAGAACTACGCCGACAAGAAGGTGATAATATTCACGCAGTACCGCGACTCCGTTGACAAAATCGTCGAGAAACTCTCGGACAACAAGATTTCCGCGCGCGACTTTGTCGGGCAGGCAACCAAGGACGGAAAAAATGGCATGACCCAGAAACAGCAGGTTGCGGCGCTTGAGGATTTCAGGAAGGGGCGCTTCACTGCGCTGGTTGCAACAAGCGTCGCGGAAGAAGGGCTTGACATACCGGCGGTCGACCTTGTGGTGTTCTACGAGCCGATTCCGTCCGAGATACGCTCGATACAGCGCCGCGGCAGGACCGGAAGAAGCGCCGCAGGGAAGGTCGTGATGCTGATGGCAAAGAACACCCGCGACGAGGCCTACTACTGGGCGGGCTTCCACAAGGAGCGCAGGATGCACTCGGAGGTCGAAAAAATGAAAAGCGGGTTCAAGGGGGTCAAGGAAACGGTTTCGCACGGGAGTGGCGATGTCGTAGGCATCGTTTTGGCTGGGCAGAAAAGCCTGATGGAATACGCTGTGGCTGGCGAGGAACCCGGAATAAAGATATACGTCGACACCCGCGAGCGAACGTCAAGCGTGGCGCGCATTCTGAAAGAGAAAGCAAACATAGAGATAAGGCAGCTGCCGGTCGGGGATTTCATACTCAGCGACCGCGTGGGCGTCGAAAGGAAAACAAAGGAGGATTTCATCCAGTCCATAATCGACAAGCGCCTGAACGCGCAGGCGGTCGAGATGATGCGCAACTTCAGGATACCGATCCTTATCCTTGAGGGAACCGAGGACATTTATGCACTTCGGAACATCCACCCGAATGCAATCCGCGGCGCGCTGGCAGCGCTTTCGGTGGGCTTTGGAATCTCGGTGATACCAAGCAAAAACGAGGAGGACACCGCGGAAATCCTTTACACGATAGCAAAGCGCGAGCAGGAGGATGATGAGCGATACGTTCCGCTTCGCGGCGAGAGAAAGCCCCAGACACTCAACGAGATGCAGCGCTACGTCGTCGAGTCCCTGCCGAACGTTTCGGCGGTCCTTGCAAGGCGGCTTCTGGAGAAATTCAAGACGGTCGAAAAGGTTATGAGGGCGTCCGAAAAGCAGTTGAAGAAAATCGAGGGCATAGGCGACAAGAAGGCACAGGAAATACGGAGGGTTCTAGGGAGCGAATATGAGAAGGAGTGATTACTGTTCGTCCTTGTGATAAAAGTCAAGGAGGATTATTTTGTCTTCCTTTTCCAGATACATGTACGACAGCCCGAAAGGCGGTATGCGCACCTTCCCGCTGTCTTTTCTAGTGTAGCGCATCGGCTTTCCGCATTCGGGTCGTTCGATGATTTTGGCGATTTGTTTTTTAACCCGTTCTTTTAAAACTAGGTCGCGTATCCTGCGAACGGCCATCTCGAAACGGGGCTCGAAGGATACGGTTACCATCTCTTAAGTTTGGCCAAAAATTCACCCCCTTCCATCTGCTTAAAACCCCCCTTGTTATATCTGTCAAGCGCCGCCATTGTCTTCTGCGCGAAATCTATATCTTCAACAAGGTTTTTCCCGATGTCATTTACGGGCTTAAGGATGAATTGGTGGTCGCTTTTTACAATAACAAACTTTTCCCTACTTTTTCCCCCACTACACCAACCTTTTCGAGAATATCGTCTTGAATCTTCTCAAGATTCACCACCCTCGACCATGAAAAGTCGCCCTCGTTGTCTTTAAGATGAACCCTATAACTCGTCTTGAGTTTCTTCAGTGCATCTTGCGGGCTTAACTCAATATCCCCGATCTGATACGCAAGCATGCTGAGCACGGCATATGACAGGTAACATACTCTTACATGCCCGTTCACATGGCTTTTCAGCCACATCCTAATCGGTCTCAAGGATAATGCACCCTTTATCTGTTTGAATGCACGCTCCACAATGTCTTTTTCAAAGTATTGTCTCACTACCTCGGCCACATCCATGCCTGTGTTGTGGTATATCAGAGAGTAACCGATGTATTTCGCCCCTTCATCATCTCCACCTTTTGCATAATGGTTTTCCCTTTGCTGAACCTCAAGTGTAGGGTTGTAAACCACGATTAGCTTGCCGTCCATGTAATCAAATTCTTTTGCATGAACCGTGGTGTTTTTCAGGACAATGCGTGTGTCCTTGCAGTATATCTCTCCCCCCACAAGGGTATCGAGAAACCCTTCCTTGATGCTCTGTATTTTCTTTACCCCCATTATGCCCTTCATTTCAAGTTCCTGCATCATTTCTATATTCTCCGTGCTGCGCACCCCTCGGTCAA
Source organism: Candidatus Altarchaeales archaeon IMC4 (assembly GCA_001742785.1). Lineage (GTDB taxonomy): Archaea > Altiarchaeota > Altiarchaeia > IMC4 > IMC4 > IMC4. The sequence goes on along the minus strand of MCBF01000001.1, from coordinate 147,996 downwards.
CTATTATCGAATCAAAGCCCCTTGATATTAACTCTGTCGTCATGTCTTGGAAGATTCTTATACCCGACACGTTGCCGCCATATGTCCTGTGCATGACCGGAAAGCCATGCTTCAAGGTCACAGCCAGACATATCTGCAGGAGATTTCTGTATTTCCCGTCCTTTCCTCTTCTTTTCTTCGATGAAGAGCCCCTCTTACCCTCGAAATAGGTGTCCGTGACGTCCACAACAACCGTTGTTTTGCCTTTATCGTGTTTGGAAAATTTCTTGTATATGCGTTCTTCAAGAGGCGCGAAATCTACTTCATCTAAGTTCTCCAATGCCTCATAGAGTTTCTTTGTTGAGATAGTATCCAGTTCAAGGATTTCCGGGATTTCTGTCTGCTCCACCCACTCCTTCATATTGTTCATACTGACATCGTCCAGAACGTGAGAATATGCCAACAACAGGACGTTCTTGTCAAGGAATTCGTGCAAGCCAAGGTCTTGTGCTATTTTATCCACGCATAGGACGTCTCCGTATCTCTTTACTGATTCCACGCCTATGTCGCTTGTCTTTACCCGTCTTATGGGTTTTCCATTGATATCTTTTCCGAGATACTTCTTGAATATGTGCTTGACTTTTCCATTCTCTCGATAACTTTCTACAAGTTCAAGATATGTT
>MCBF01000001.1:139423-147234 GCA_001742785.1 Candidatus Altarchaeales archaeon IMC4 | reverse complement strand
CATTGCCGGGCGTGGAAAGTTCGCACAAACTGTTGTGAACCCCCCCGCACGGGCCATTCAGAAGCCCTTTTTTGCACCTGATTCTGGGGCAGATGCCTGCGGTTTCCGCAAGGACGCAGTCGCCGCAGCCAAGACAGACCTCCCTCAGCATACCTTCCTTCCGATTCTCGATTCCGACCTGAAACGTGTTATTCGCAGGATACACAGGTATGCTGTCGTAGATTTCTGCAATCTGCTGGACGCCTGCCCCGCATGCAAGCGAGACTATCGCATCGCACCCCTTTACGGCGGCATTCAGCGCATCCTCGACCAGTTCCTTCCCGCACTGCTCTTCGACGCAGGCCTCGACGATTTCCATCTTTTTGTCCTTGAGGCCCGTGTTTATTCTGAGAAGTTTCGCGAACTCCCCGACCTGCTTTTCCCCGCCGACACGGTGGAAGGCGGTGCAGCCGTTGCACCCAACGACAAGAACCCTTTTCTTGTCCGCCAGGTTTCCGGCTATTTCATCCATTGGTTTTCTTTGTGCAGTTATCATTTTATATTATCACCTTGTGTCGTTTAGCGCAACAGACCCTTCGATTTCAAAACACCAATCGGGTCAACGAATAATTTATCAAGCCCCACCTCCCTCGGCGAAGCCCCGAGCGCAATGCCAAGAACCTGTGTCATGTAGACCACCGGGATGCCGAACATTTTTCCGAATTTCTTCTCGACCTGCTTCTGCCTCATGTCGAGGTTGCCATGGCAAAGCGGACATGCGACAACAATAAGGTCGGCGCCCGCATCAAGAGCATCCGAGAGAATCCTTTCGCACAACGGAAGGGAGATGTCCGGCCTTGTTATAGAATACGCCGCGCCGCAGCACTTTGTCTTCGAACCCCAATCAAGTACTTCTATGCCCACGGCACCAAGCAGGCTGTCCATCTGTTTCGGGTCCTCGAAGTCTTCCACCCCGGTAACCTTCGGCGGACGGGTGAACACGCAGCCGTAATAGCAGACTGCTTTAAGGCCAGTGGGTTTGTTTTTTACCCTCCTTTTTATCTCGTCCGCGCGGTTTGCAAGGTCCGCCAGCGGGTGTATAATCCCTATTCTTCTTGCCGTATCGTCGTACTTCAAACCAGTCGCTTCTTCCGCTTTATTTCTGATACAATCGTTTTCAAGCTCGTGCTTTGCGGATATGAAACTCGAGTAACAACCCATGCAGGGTATTACCAATTCCTTGAGCCCCTGCTCTTTTGAAAGCGAAAGGTTTTTCAAGGCAAGCGCATCGGCCAATAAAAGCGACGAAACATGCGCAGGGGAAGAGCCGCAGCACACCCAGCCGTCAATCTCCTTTAGTTCGATACCAAGCGCTTCGTAGACCTTCTTTACGGACATCTCGTATTCCTTCGATGTGCCTCTTGCGGAGCACCCGGGGTAGTAGCCCTTCGTTGTCATTTTTCACCCCTCGCATCGATTTCCCGCACCCTTCGGAATATCTCGCCCACCGCCTTCGCGTTCTTCGATTTGTGCGGCAAAAGCCCCATCTTTCCCTTGAGCATCAGGGGTGGGCCGAATTCCACGTCGTCAAGCAGCCGGCCAGATTTGATTTTATACTTGGCGAGCATCCCCAGTTCATACAAACGGCCGTTTTTCTCAACGCTTTCAAGGAATGCTCTTGCGAATATGATGCCCGGAAGTCTTGCGGTTTTTTTGTCTTTCTGCGCCTCGATTCTCAAAATGTTCATTGCCCTTGCTATGTCTATGCCGTTCGGGCAGCGGGCGTTGCAGGTAAAGCACGAAACGCATGGCCAGAAGTCCTCATCGATGTCCGCGCCGAGGGCGGCCTTTCTTATGACCCTGCGAGGGTTGAAATCAAGGAACTGCGATACCGGGCAGCTTGCAGCGCACTTCCCGCAGCTGAAACACTTCAGGATATCCCCTCCTGTTTTCTCGATTAGCCGCTTTCTCAGCTTTTCGTTTTCCATCGGATTGATTGTCTTTTCAGTCATTTCGTTTGTTCTTTAATTTCAAAGGGTTCGGGCCCAGCCCTTTCAATTCCTCTGTAAACTCGGATACAACATTGGAAAACCTCTGCCCCTCGGCTGCCGAGACCCACTCAAGCCGCACCCTCTCAGGCTCAAGGCCTGCATCCTTTACCAGCTGCCTTGCACTTGAAATCCTCTCTTTCGCGCTCAGGTTGCCAGAAATGTAATGGCAGTCCCCGATGTGGCAGCCGCCCACAAGGACGCCGTCCGCGCCAAGCAGAAGCGCCTCGTAAACAAACTCAGGCTCGACCCTGCCCGAACACATGACCCTGATGGCCCGCATGTTTGCAGGATACTGGAATCTGGAAACGCCCGCATTGTCCGCACCCGCATAACTGCACCAGTTGCACAAAAATCCGATAATTCTGGGCTCGTCTTCTGGCAGTTTTTCGAGGGCAGACCTTATCATGCTTGTTATCTGCTCGTTCGTGAAGTTCTTCATTTCGATTGCATCGACCGGGCACTTCACGGCGCACGTCCCGCACCCCTTGCACAAAAGCGGGTTCGACTCTACTATATGCTCCCTATCGTTCATGCTCAATGCGCCGTACGGGCATGCCGCGATGCAGTTGCCGCACGCTATGCATTTTTCGGCGTCAATGTGGGATGTGATCGCCTCGGATTCGACGAACCCCCTGTTCAAAACGATCGATGCCCTTGCGGCGGCAGCGGCCGCCTGCGAGATACTCTCCTGGAGTAATTTCGGGGAATGCGCCATTCCACATAGGAATATGCCGTCCGTTGCAAAATCTACCGGGCGAAGTTTCACGTGCGCCTCAAGGAAGAAGCCGTCCTGCGTAAGCGGAACCTTCAGCATCTCGGAAAGGTTCTTGGTATCCCCCTGCGGGACTACTGCACTGCTTAAAACAAGCAGGTCTGTATCAAGCTTGATTTTTCCGCCAAGTGATTTGTCGTCGACTGTTACCTCGATGTTCCTGTCAATTTTCACATTCGGCGGGGTTTCCCCCTCATAGTTTATGAACATAATCCCTTTTTCTCTTGCCCTTTTGTAATACTTCTCGCCGAACCCGTATGTCCTTATGTCCCTGTAAAGTATAAACACGTTCGCATCTGGGTTTTGCTCCTTGATTTTCAGCGCGTTTTTGACGGCGGTCCAGCAGCAGACCCTCGAGCAGTACGGGCGCCTGTCGTTCCTCGAGCCCACACACTGGATCATAACTACGTTTTTTGCATCTATTTTGCCCTTCAATTTTTCCTCGAGTTCCAACTGCGTTAAAACCCGCGGGTCTTGCCCGTACATGAATTCCTGTGGTTTATATTCCTGCGCCCCGTTTGCCACTACTATGACGCCGCTTTTTATTTCGTCGCCCTTGTCAATTTTTGCGGTGAAATCCCCGATGCACCCGCCGACGGATTCGATGGTGGCGCCTTTGTAGACCTTGATCAATTTGTTCTTTTCCACCATACCAATCAGGTCCTTCAGGTAGTGCGATGTGTCAGGATTTTCAAGTGTGAAGTGAATCTTTTTTAGGTTTCCGCCAAGCCCCTTTTCTTTTTCGACAAGCGCAACCCTATACCCCTGTTTTGCGATTTCAAGAGCCGCCGTCATCCCGGAAACCCCTCCGCCGATGACGAGCGCAGATTTGGCGACCTTGAGGGTGCTTGTCTTAAGCGGCACGGCGAGGTTCGCCTTCGCCACCGCCATCTTCACCATGTCCTTGGCCTTTTCCGTCGCTTTTTCTGGCTCCCTGTTGTGGACCCATGAGCAGTGGTCGCGGATGTTCGCCATCTCGAAAAGATAGGGGTTAAGCCCCGCCTGCCGCATCGTTTCCCTGAAAAGCGGCTCGTGCGTCCTTGGGGTGCATGCGGCAACCACCACCCTGTCGAGATTGTGCTTTTCGATAGCGTCCTTTATTTTCTCCTGCGTGTCCTGCGAGCACGAATACGTGTTTTCGGCAGCATACACGACATTGGGGAGATTTTTCGCGTATTCTGCAACACTTGGGACATCCACCACCCCTCCGATGTTAATCCCGCAGCGGCAGACAAATACCCCGGTCCTCGGCACCTTCAATACCCCTTTTTCAGAGGGGTACTCTTTTTCCACGACTAATCCGCCCCTCGAATCCGAAAGAAGCCCCATTACCCCAGATGCGGCAGCCGATGCCTGCATGACGGTTTCGGGAATGTCCTTCGGCCCGGAAAAGGCGCCGCAGACAAATATTCCGTCCTTGTTCGTTTTTGTCGGCGACGTTTCGCCGGTTTTGCAGAAACCGTATTCGTTCAGTTTGATTCCGACCTTGGCGGCAATTTTCTGGCTATCCTTCGGGGGGCATAACCCGACAGATAGGACAAGCAAATCAACCTCTTCCTGCCCGGTTTTTCCGTCTTCTGTTTCATAGGTGAGCCGCAGGTTTTTCGAGCCGCGGGCCTCCTCGACCGAAGGCATACTGCGCCGGTAGATTACCCCCTGCGTTTTCGCCCTTTCGATATACCTGTCGAACTCCTTCCCGTAGGAGCGCATGTCTATGTAGTATATGCTGCACTCGACCTCCTGATGCTCCTTTACGATGAGGGCTTCTTTCGTAGTGTACATGCAGCACACTGACGAGCAGTACTCCCTTTCTTCGTCTCTTGAGCCGACACAGTGGATGAATCCGATTTTTTTCGGTTCGGCGCCGTCGGAAGGCCTTCGCACGATTCCGCCGGACGGCCCTGAGGCGCACATCATTCGCTCAAGTTCGATGCTCGTTACGACATTGGCGAACCTGCCGTAGCCGTACTCGTATTTTTTTCTGGCGTCGAACTCGTCGAAGCCTTGCGCCAAAATAACCGCGCCGGCGTCTATCTCGATAGTTTCGTCTTTCTGGCCGAAATCAATCGCCTTTGCCGCGCACGCTTCCATACATTTCTGTGAGCATTTGCCGTTTTTCAAGAACAGGCAGTTATCCGGATCGACGACGTATTTCAGCGGGACTGCCTGCGGGAATGGGATATAGATTGCGCCCCTTTTCCCGATGCCCTCTTCGAATTTGTTAGTGAACCTGCCCTTCAAAACGCATGCGGCGGCGCACAATCCGCACCCAACGCAGGCGTCCGTTACATACCTTGCATTTTTCCTGACCTTTACCTTGAAACCGCCTGCCTTTCCGTTAACCTCTTCTACTTCAGCGTTTGTTACAAGTTCGATGTTCCTGTGGCGGCCGACATCAACCAGCTTCGGAGAAAGGATGCACATCGAGCAGTCGTTTGTCGGGAAGGTCTTGTCAAGCTGTGCCATCGTGCCGCCGATGCTCGGGCTTTTCTCAATTAAATAGACCTTGAAACCTGATTCTGCCAAATCAAGCGATGCCTGCACCCCGGCGATTCCGCCGCCGACTACCACTGCCGAGCCCGTTGTTTTTGGTTTCATTCTTCTGCTGCGGTGCAGGTGTTGTTTTGGCACTTGCAACTTAATCCTAATGCTAACCTGATTTTATTTTGCATTTTTCACTTCTTTGCCCCTTTACTGCCCCCTAGCACATGGTGGGTTCCTTTTCCGGCGATTTCGCCTCCGACTACCACTGCCGAGCTCGTTGGTTTTTTGCCTCGGCCATATAGCAATTTTACGTCAGTATTATGTTTAAAACCGAAAAAGGCCTTATATCTCCACTATGTCCTTCAAGTACACCTTGTGCGGCCCGAGCTTTCCTCCGTAGTTTCCAGCAGAGATCCTTACAAGCCCCTTCATGTTGCGGACAGAGTCTATCGCAACCTTCATCGCTTCTTTGACTGCGTCGATGTCAACACCGTTTATGACAATTTCCGGGATTGACCCGACACCCTCGGGGACGAGCGAGCCCTTTATTTTGCTCTTCAGCGTCGGGCAGAACCAGTGGTTCGTGCTCGGGCCGATTTCGGGATATTTGGTCTCGACCTTTGACCCGGCGGAGCATATGTCAAACGCAGTTATGATCCCGTCGACCTTGGAAAGCGAATCCATCGCCTTGTCGCCGATCTTCAGGGCGTCATCCATGCTCTTGCAGAAGTACCAGACGTTGCCGCCCATAACACCCTCCTTGTAGCCGAGCCTGCGCTCTATCAAGAACTCGCCCATCATTATCGGGATGTTTATGACCTTGCGCCCGTAGCGGGTCTCCTCCCACTCGTAGCCGTCGCCGCAGTGGCCGACCTTGTTCATGATGTCGATGTACGTGCCCGATTCGCAGGCGTTGAAAATCCTCGTCGTCGGCACGACAAGGATGCCCTGCCTTATGCGCTTGCCGAGCTCCTTCTCCAGGCGCGCCGGCGCCTCCTTGCCGTAGTTCACCCAGACCTGTATGATTGCGCCGATGCGCCCGTCAGGGGTCTCGTCCTTTGAAAGCCATTTCTCAATGCCGCATTCGGATTCCCCGAGGACGGTCAGCGGCAGTGCAGTTGATGTGCAGGCTGCCCTCGCAAGGCGTTTTTCATCCTGTGCAGTTATCACCAATCTCGCAAATATACCCCTGAACGCTTCCGCGTAGGTGTCATCTATTGTAACCATCTTTGTGTTTTATTAATTGGGATTTCGTGGATTTTAATTGTTTCTGTAAATGTGCGTGCGTTTTACTGTGCCGCCTATTAAATTGCCTTCACCATCGCTCACCCTTGCATGTATTGAGTAACTTCCAGCAGAAAGTGATGGATTAATCAAAAGTGTCGAAACCGAAGTTTCCCCACCGGAACTAACATCAAACGTAGTGGAGTTGTACTCTGCAAGCATATTCGAAGAATAATCCCCGACCTCGTAATTAATCCTCAGATTTCTTAAATCCGTTGCACCCACATTTTCAACCGAGGTTGTTATGTTTATCGTCTCATTGATTTTATATTTGGATTTGGAAAAAGAGATTATTGGTATGATCGGCGTTTCCGTAGTGTAGACTATCTTCAGTTTTGTGTAATTGTATAAAATTGTCTCTTTTGTTTGTGGGTTGTGTTGTACAAGCACCGAACCGATAGAAACTCCTGTGTAATCGTCAAGTTTGTGTGTGTGAAACCAATAAAACGGTGTCGGAAACATCTCGTCTGAATCAGGTAAACCTTCGCAACTGATCAGAGTATTACATGCCCCTTCTCCTGCGAATACACAACCCTGATGTACTGCTCTGTAACATGGCAGATTGTAATAACCTATGTTTTCAGAAACATTTTGAACACAAGAAAGGGAAATGTTCTCAGTTGTTGTCGGTAATGATAGTCTAATATATTTTATTTTCGGTATTTGTGGCTTTTTGTCGCCATGGGCTAATTCAGAACCATTGATATTTATGAAAATAAACCCTTCGGATTCAGAAACCGAATAACCTGTAACATTAATCTCTATGATTCTCTCAAACGTGTTTTCGGACACATACTGCGGTTTTGAAATAGTGATAACCAAACCAGAAGTAGTGTCTGTCTCAGTGGGTGATGTAGCGGGTTCGGTGGAGGGTGTAGCAGGTGCTGATTGGTTATTTGGCTTAGTGGGGTTTTCCTCACCAATGCACCCACTCACCAGCACAACCCCCACAATCAAAATCATCAACGCAAACCCTTTCACCCTTTGATAACCCCCTTCATCTTATTGACAAACTCCTCTGCGTTTTTAACGAGTTCTTCGGTTTCTTCCTCGGTTATAACTGCATAGAAATCATAGTCAGATTTTTGGCGCAGGTCATACGCCCTCCTGAGCATCTTACCGAACCGGTCGTCTAATAACTCTTTTTTTATCACATGCTCTCCAAATTGGTTTAACACACCCCTGTGTGATTTACATTGCATATCCAGTTTTGTGAGTATTGCACTTGCGGCATCAAACAT
>MCBF01000001.1:127223-139323 GCA_001742785.1 Candidatus Altarchaeales archaeon IMC4 | reverse complement strand
AGTTTCCACGAATACGCCGCCGTTTGTGGGGCGGACACTTCTGGTCGAGGGGTAAGTTTTTTCGCTCTGTCGGCAACGTTACTGCCGACACAGTCAAGCACTACATTGCCCAAAGCCATAAGCATTTGCGATTAAATCGCAAATGGTATCCCATGAATCTACGATTCATGAGGAAGGTGATTGGATGGGCATCCTCAAAGCCGAGGAGGTGCTTGTGAAGCAAAGCGATTCTCAGACCACTTTGCGGGACTTCGCAGCGTAACTACGCTGGCAAAATACCGCCGACTTTAGTCGGCGGTTGTTTATTTTCGTATTTTTAATGATAGGGAGCATAACTTTAAAAACTAACTTCCGAGCGCGCCCTTCACCATGTCCATTATGCCCTTTTCGGGTGTTACCTTTTCGCCCCGAAGGTGCGCAAACTCATGGAGCAGCTGCCTTTCTTTTTTGCCCAGTTTTTCAGGGGTTTTGACAACCACCCTGACAAGCTCGTCGCCCGCCCCGCCCCTGAGGTGAGGTATGCCCATGCCCTTAAGCCTGAAGACGGTTCCGGTCTGGGTTCCCGCGGGGATCTTGATAGTTGCCTTCTTTCCGGCAAGCTTAGGTACCTCGATTTCCGTTCCAAGGGCCGCCTGCGCGAAGGTTATAGGCATCTGGCAGATTATGTCGTCGGCGTGGCGCTCGAAAACAGGGTGCGGCTTTACGTGCACCACGACGTACAAATCCCCCGGCGGTCCGCCCATGGCCCCGGCGTCGCCTTCCGCGGATATCCTGATGCGCGAGCCGGTGTCGATACCCGCAGGGATCCTCACGTGGACCTTGCTTTTTACCTCGACAACCCCATGGCCCGAACACTCGTTGCACGGTTTTTCCACGACCCTGCCCTGCCCGCCGCATGCGGTGCACGTGGTTATGCTTATGAACTGGCTGAATCCGCGGCTTCTTACGTCCCTTTTCTGGCCGGTACCGCTGCAGGAAGGGCATGTCTTCGGCTTTGTTCCGGGCATTGCCTTCGAACCCCTGCACTTCGGGCAGGTCTTCGTGTGCGGGACGGTTATGCTGGTCTTTATCCCGTTTGCAACATCCTCGAGGCTCAGCTCAAGGTCGACCCGCAAATCGTCGCCGCGTTCGGGTCCTGCGCGTTGCCTTCTGCCCTGCCCCCCGCCGCCAAAGACGTTTTCGAATATGCTGCTTCCGAACCCCCCGAAGCCGAACTCCCTGAATATGTCGTCGAAGTTCGTGCCGCGGAATATGTCCTCCTCGCTGTAGCGCCCGTCGATCCCTGCGTGGCCATAGTGGTCGTACTGCTGTTTCTTTGTTTCATCGGAAAGTACCGCATACGCCTCGGAAATCTCCTTGAATTTATCCTCGGCCCCGGGCTCCTTGTTGCGGTCCGGGTGGTACTGCATCGCTAATTTCCTGTAGGCCTTTTTTACATCCTGCTTCGTTGCATTCCTGTCAATTCCAAGGATTTCGTAGTAGTCGCGGGTTGTTGTCATGGTTTTGGGTTAGTTAGATATTCTAAACCCTCTCTCTTCTGATCGTGTGCAATCAACTTTAGTTGCGTTTAATCTTAATTTATAAGCGCCAGTTACGTTTGGTGCAGTAAAGGTTACATACCATCTTCCTGTGCTTACTTCTGTTATAATTACTGGATAGGTTACACCATTTGGCGCTAATACTTTTCCTGTTATTGTTGCCGGGATGTAATCCCCAGATATATTTATAGTTTCAACGCTTGCATTGACTATGCCACCCGGAGCATACATATACTCATCTAAATATGCATCATATTTATAGTTCTCTAGATATACCCTTAATTCAATATATTCCACTGGATTAACTCTAAAGTCAGTTACCCATGCAGATAGTTTCGTTCCATTTGAGGAATATAAAAATGTTTTGAGTAGGTACCACCCATAAGGTATATTTTCGACTGTAAAATTGTAATTAAGAGATGTCCAGTTTGCCGCGCCAATTGAAATAGGAATTGTCATTATAGGTATCTCCTCATTTGGATTGTCTAAATAATCAACATTATGAATACTGATATTCAATGTAGCATTTTCCAGTGTCTGCCCATAGTTTGCTATACTCATGTTTGCTATCAGCTTGTCTCCAAGATGTAATTCGCGATTCTCTATATCCAAACCAGATATCTCGGCTATACTTTCCTTATGTGTCCCCCCAAATTCTTTACCAATACACCCACTCATCGATGCGGCTAAAATCAAAGCCAGCACCGAAACTGCCATCGCCTCTGGAATTTCAGACCTATTTTTCAATTTTTTAAAATAAGAAAAAAAGAGAAGAAGGTTTACTTCTTCTCCTCGTCCTCAACGGTGTACTCGGCATCAACGACCTTCTCCTTCTTCCCGCTACCTGATGCTTCCTCGCTTTGCGCCTGCTGCCCCGCCTGCTGCTGCCCCGCCTGGGCCTGCGCGTAAACCGCCTTGCCGACTTCCTGGAGGGCGTTTCTCAGGACATCGGTCTTTTCCTTTATGTTCGCGATGTCGTCCCCGGAAAGCGCCTCTTTGACTTCCTTTACCGCATCCTCGACCTTAGTCTTTGCATCGGCGCTTACCTTGTCGCCAAGCTCCCTGAGCGTGCTTTCGGCAGTGTAAGCCAGCGAATCGGCCTCGTTCTTGGTCTCGACCTCCTCCTTCTTTTTCTTGTCGGCTTCCTCGAATTTCTTGGCCTCGGTCTTCATCTTCTCGATGTCGCCCTTGTTCAGTTTCGTAGAGGCGGTTATGGTTATGCCCTGCTCCTTTCCCGTGCCTAAGTCTTTCGCCTTCACGTGCAGTATCCCGTTCGAGTCTATGTCGAATGTTACCTCGATTTGCGGCACGCCGCGGGGTGCCGGCGGTATGCCGACAAGGTTGAACATCCCAAGCGACGTGTTGTCTGCCGCCATCGGGCGCTCTCCCTGCACGACATGAATCGTTACCGCGGTCTGCATGTCCGCGGCGGTCGAGAATATCTGCGACTTCTTGCTCGGTATCGTGGTGTTCGAGGGGATAAGCGCAGTGGCAACCCCTCCGAGGGTTTCGATGCCCAAGGTCAGCGGTGTCACGTCAAGAAGGACGATGTCCTTTACATCGCCCGCAAGAACGCCGGCCTGGATGGCCGCTCCCGCTGCAACGCACTCCATCGGGTCCATGCCGCGCTCGATTTTTTTGCCTATGTGGTTCTCGACGAACTTCTGCACGACCGGCATCCTCGTAGGCCCCCCGACCATGATTATTTTTGTTACATTTTCCTTGGTCATCTTCGCCTTCTTCAGCGCGCGCTCAAGCGGCGCCTTGCACCGCTCGATTATCGGCATCACAAGCTGCTCGAGCTTTGCCCTCGTTATCTCCATCTGCAGGCTCTTCTGCTCGTGGATGTAGGGTATGTTCACCTCGGTGGCCATGGTAGTCGAAAGCTCGATCTTTGCCTTCTCGGCCGCTTCCTTGAGGCGGATGAACGCCTTCTCGTCGGATTTTAGGTCAACGCCCTCCTTCTTCTTGAACTCGCCCGCGAGGTAGTCGATCAGAGCGTTGTCCATGTCGGTTCCGCCAAGCTGGGTGTCGCCGTCGGTCCCCTTGACCTCGAAAACCCCGCCGCCGAATTCCATGATTGTAACGTCAAGGGTCCCGCCGCCGAAGTCGAAAACAAGTATCTCCTGCTCCTCCTCAAGGCGGTCGATTCCGTAAGCCATCGACGCAGCGGTCGGCTCGTTCACAAGGCGCACGACCTCAATGCCCGCAATCTCGCCCGCATCCTTTGTCGCCTGGCGCTGGTTGTCGTTGAAGTACGCAGGCACGGTTATAACCGCCTTATTTATCTTCTCGCCCAGAAACTCCTCCGAGTCCTCTTTTATCTTCTGGAGGATGAACGCGGAAATCTGCTGGGGCGTGTACTCCTTGCCCTGCGCCTTGAACTTATGGGAGGTCCCCATTTTCCTTTTTGCGGCGTAGACCGTCCCCCCCGGGTTGCTTACCGCCTGCCTTCTTGCCGGCTCCCCAACCAGCCGCTGGCCGTCCTTTGTGAATGCAACGTAGCTTGGGAACGCCTTGCCGTACATGCTTGTACCCTCCTTGCTCGGAATCATCGTCGGCTTTCCACCCATCATAACGGCCGCGGCGGAGTTCGAAGTTCCAAGGTCAATTCCTATGATTTTCTCCTTTTTTGTTTTGTTTTCTTGCGTCATTTTTTTTACCTCAATTAGATTAACATTAACGTCATAAACCCTCTTTTGATTTTTCCAGCACTTCCAAGTAGATCGGGATACTAACACAACCGGCACTGGATGTTGCATAAATTTGACCATAGTATATGCCCGGTGCCGCATCGTCCGAAACATTGATGTCGCCCCTAACCGACAAATATCTTCCAGGGTCTAATTTATCTGCTTCTTGCACGTTCAATGGTAACTCTATTTCATTCCCTGATTCATCAACTAACGGTTCAGCAAATATCGAAATGTTATAAATTGGTTTTTGATTCCCATACTCCTCAAATTCAACTATTATGCCCCCGTTTTCACCACGCGAAACTTTATCACGTGTTTGTAGGGGGATTGCCCTCAATATCGCTGGTCTTTCTGGAATCTTAGTTAAACTGACCTTTATTAGGGTTCCATGTTTTGGAACCGCGATGGTTCTGGTTACAACTCTGTAATTATGTTGTCCCCTATCGGTGTTGTTAATGTTTATTCTTTCTATCCAAGCTTCGCGCCCGGTATAACTGGAACTCGGTATCAAATATTCATTTGAATTTTTCAGGTAGCTGAAACCGGTGTGCCTGCCCCCTTCGTCATATACATGAAGATCAACATCGCACTCTAACATATCTGAAACAACCAATTCCAACTCTAAAGAATGTACTGACGAATCTATACCAAATATCGTATTTAACTCTTTTATTGAAATATCTACGTTCTCTTGGATTAGTGTCTCTGTCGTTGAGGTGAATGAGTTGATTTCTGAAGTTGATAGTGAACGACCGTTTGATGCAAACTCGGCTATACATTTTTCTTTATCAATGCCGTTGTCCGGTGTTGCTTTTTTTGTGATATCGACTCCTTGCTTATTGCTTCCCGTCTCATCGACACATCCGCTAACGAAAACCAATGCCAAAATCCCAAATAAAACGAACGTTGTTTTAATCATTCTTTGCCACTTTGACTTTCGAGTGCCTTATCACCCTGCCGTTTAGCGTGTATCCCTTTTGAAGTTCCTCAATTATGGTCCCATCCTCTTTGTCAGATTTCCCGCAGCATATCGCCTCGTGGAGGTTGTGGTCGAACATGCCTTTTGCCCCTATCGTGGCAAGCCCCCTCTCCATCAGGACATTTATAAGTTTCTTGTGAACAGATTCTGAAGCGGCGTCTTTTGACCTTGCCAAAACCGCGTCAAAGTCGTCAAGCACCGGCAGAATCTGCGAAACGAGCTGCTCGTTCGCGCGCTTCACAACCTCGCTGTTTTGCTTTTCCGCAATCTTTCGGAAGTTGTCGAAATCCGCATGGAGGTACTTCAACTGCTCAAGGCGTTTTCCGGATAATTCTCTCTCCGCAAGCAGTTCTTTTTCAAACTCTGCACAATTTTTCTTTTCGCCCTTTTTGACGGACATTTTTGAAAATAAAAAAGAAAAATAAAAAATTAAAAAAGTGGGCTAAATGCCCACTTGATCTACATATCTCCCATTCCACCCATGCCGCCGCCCATTCCCCCGGGGGGCATTCCGCCCATGCCGCCGCCCGAGCTCTTGGTCGCGATAACATCGTCAATCCGCAGTATCATTTCCGCGGCTTCGGCTGCTGACTGCACCGCCTGCGTCTTTATCTTCAGGGGCTCAATTATGCCGAGCTTCCACATGTCAGCGGTTCTGCCGTTGTTTACATCAACACCGGTATTCTTGTTGCCTTTTTCGTGTTCTGCGCGAAGCTTGACCAATGTGTCAATTGCGTCCATCCCCGCGCTTTCTGCAAGCGTCCTCGGGATTATCTCAACGGCGTCTGCGAAGGCATCTATTGCCAGCTGCTCTCGTCCGCCGACGGTGTCTGCGTACTCTCGCAACTGCTTTGCCAGCTCGATCTCAGGTGCACCGCCCCCTGCGACGATCTTGCCGACCTCAAGGGCAGCTGCAACGCCTCCGAGCGCGTCCTTTACAGCCCTTTCGACCTCGTCAATCACGTGCTCTGTCCCGCCGCGGATAAGAAGGCTGACAGCCTTCGGGTTCTTGCAGTCCCTGACGAATATCATCTCGTCGCCCGCTATCTTTACCTCCTCGACGGTCTTTGCAAAACCGAGGTCTGCTTTTCCTAACTCCTTCACGCTTGTCACTATGCTTGCCCCGGTGGCCTTTGCCAGCTTTTCCATGTCGGATTTCTTGGCGCGCCTTATCGCAAGTATCCCTGCCTTTGCAAGGAAGTGCTGTGCCAGGTCGTCTACCCCCTTCTGGCAGAAAAGGACGTTAGCGCCGCTTTTTACGACAACGTCGACCATGTCCTTGAGCATCTTTTCCTCCTGCGCGACAAACGCCTGGATCTGGTCGGGGGAGGTTATGCTGATCTTTGCGTCGGTCTCGGTCTTGCTGATTTCAATTGCCGAGTCCAGAAGCGCTATCTTCGCGTTTGCAACCCTCTTCGGCATCCTCGAGTGTACGCGCTCCTTGTCAACGATTATCCCGCGTATGAGTTCGGAATCGGAAGTACTGCCCCCCGCCTTCTTTTCAACCTGAACGTTGTCCAGGTCGGCGGTTACAACGCCGTTGTTCACTTCTGCTATCTGCATTATGGCGCCGACGCAGAGTTCCGAGAGCCCCTCTTTTGCGGCCTCCGCGCCCTTACCTGTCATCGCGGTCTCCGCTATTTCCCTAAGAAGCTTTTCGTCCTTTAGCGTAACGGACGTGCTCATCTTGGGAAGGATATCATGCGCCTTCTTTGCGGCCATGCGGTATCCCCGTGCGATTATCGACGGGTGTATCCTCTGGTCCAGAAGCTTCTCGGAATTCGAAAGAAACTCGCCGGTCAAAACGACCGCAGTGGTCGTGCCGTCGCCGACCTCGCTGTCCTGCGTCTTTGCAACCTCTACGACCATCTTGGCGGCAGGGTGCTCGACGTTCATCTCCTCGACGATGGTTGCCCCGTCGTTCGTGATCGTTATGTCACCAAGCGTGTCAACCAGCATCTTGTCCATCCCCCTCGGGCCAAGTGTCGTCCTTACAGTCTCGGCAACCGCCTTTGCGGCTGCGATGTTGTTCCTCTGGGCATCCCTCCCAGTCGTCCTAAACGCCCCCTCGGGCAAAATAAATATCGGTTGTTGTTGTGCCATTTTCGTTTGTTCACCTTTTTATTTTTAGTAAAATTCGGTGGAGTTATTACTGGGTTTGGTTGTATATAAATGAACCCTTTTTCTTTTTAGGAAAAGAAACAAGCATTTGCCTTTGGCAAATGGTGCAAGAAACTTGTGAAAAGTTTCTGCACAACACAAGCGTTTCGGTTGCTACCGAAACGATGTCTCGTGTTCGCCCTGCGAACACGAGGAAGTGCTCCGCATTTGTTTGTGCCCCGTTTGCCTACGAGGCAAACGCGGGAGGTGTCGCGTCCACGAAACTGCAACGCAGTTTCGGGACACCGAAACACGATAAGCATTTTCCTGTAAGGAAAAGGGTACCCACGTGAATCCATTGGATTCACAGGGTGTCGTTTCGCTAAAAAGCGAAACGCTTATCCCGTGAGTCAACAGACTCACAAGGAACGTGTTTCGCTTGTCCCCAAAAGAAATTGTCCCCAAAAGAAAAACAGGGCGGGTTGCAACAGCAACCCTCCCAAACCAAAACCCCTTATATCTTCTATTCGACCTTAACCTTCTTCCCCTTGGGTACCCCCGCCTTCGGGATTCTTACTTCCAAAACCCCGTTCTTGTAGTTTGCCTTGACATCCCCTAGCATTACCTCGCACGGAAGCGCCACTTCCTTGTGGTACTTCCTATCAGGGGTATCCGCTATTATTGACATTAAGCAATCGGAAACGCTCAAATCTATGTCCTCTTTCCGTATGCCCGGAAGTTCGGCGATTACCGTTACCTCCCTTTCGCCCTCTATGACATCGACCAGCGGCTCGCGCTCGTCGGCTTCTATGTCGCTTGCCTCGATGGCATTCCCTGCGGCCGGCACATTCCCGAATTCGTTGATTACGGACTTGCCGTCAGGCCCCGTTCTCATGGAGAACCCCCAGACAAAGGGTCCGCCCTCGCCGGGTTCCATGCTCATTGTTTCGCTCATAATGCGCTCGATGTTTTCCTGCATCATTGCAAGTTCCTCTTCAATGCCGGCCATGAAGTCCGGGCCGAAAAGGCCGAACGGGTTTCTTTTTTTGGATGGTATCATTTTATTTTATCACCCCACTAAATCGTTTTCTTTTTTCATCAACGTTTTTTCTTTTTGAAAAGAAAAAAGGTTGCGTTATTATTACTGGGTTTGCTTGTATATAAAGCTTTCGGTTCGGTCTCCCTCCCCCATATCTCACTTTTATTTCCAAGATACACAGGTATAACCATGGCCCTGAAGGAGACAAAGGTTGTCCGCGACCCGATACACGGCAACATAACCCTTACCGATCTTGAGGTTGCGGTTTTAGACACGCCGCAGGTGCAGCGCCTTAGGAACATAAAGCAGAACGGGTTCTGTTACCTGGTCTATCCTGCGATGAATTCTACGCGCTTTGAGCACTCGCTGGGGGTTATGCACCTCGCAGGCCGCGTTGCGGACCAACTGGGGGTGCATTACGATGACTGGGAGATGCTTCGCGTTGCAGGGCTTCTGCACGACGTCGGCCACTACCCGTTCTCGCACACACTGGACGAACTTATAGCGAAGTTCGGGGTGCCGCACGAGGAGCGCTCTTCAGAGTTAATAAAAACCACAGAGCTGTCCGACATACTCAAGGCGCACGGCATGAACCCAAGCGTCATAGCGGAAATGGTCATGGGTAGGGGCAATCTGGGGAAGGTGATATCCTCTGAAATAGACGTTGACAGGATGGACTACCTGATAAGGGATTCGTATTATGCGGGCGTCGCATACGGTGTTATCGACCTGGACCGCATAATCAGCAGCATAAAACTGGTCGGCCGGGAAATTGTCGTAGACCGCCGCGGCCTCGAGGCGGCGGAATCCCTTTTGATAAACCGCAACATGATGTACCAGACCGTTTACCGCCACCACACGAAAAGGATTGCGGAGGCAATGTTCCGCAGGGCGATACAATCTGCGTTTGAAGAAGGCATGCGCCACGACAGCATACTAAAGATGGACGACATAGACCTCGTTCATTCGTTGAGAAATTCCGGCACTTATTCGCGGGGCATAATGGGTCGCATAGACCGCCGCCTTCTGTTCAAGAGGTTCTTCAAAGAAAACGTATCCCTATTGCTTGAGAGCTTCAGGGAGGATGCAAAAAAAAGGCAGGTCGAGATAGATAACAAGATAGCAGACGACATCGGGGTAGAGCGCGGGTCGGTCCTCATCGACATGCCAAAAACCAAGATGTCGGAGTTCCGCATACTCGTTGACTGCGAGGGTGAGATGAGGCGCATAGACGAGGTTTCGAGCCTTGCAAAGGCCCTTGAGCGCTCCGAGTCAGACAAGTTGATTTTTTATGTGTACGTCGACCCGAAATACCTTGACAAAACAAAAGGATTTGACGCCGAAAAATACATCCAGTACTCGCAGACGATGCTGAAGAAGTTCTATTAGCACGCAGTGTCCCAAGTCTTCACTATTGTTGCATTGTTGCATACAGCATTTTCTTTACCTGACCACGCGCAAACCGGTTTTATGAATTTCCTTGTTATGTGACCGCTTTCACAATATTCGTCGCCTAGAGCACTTTCCTGCCCGCATTCAAAATCGAAATAACACGCAGGGCACTTTTTGCAAGGCCCTCCGCAGTCGGTGCCTGTTTCAAAACCGTTCGCGATACCGTCGCTGCAGGATGGGGCGGCACATATCCCATCGTAATTGCAGTAATTTGTTGCGCAATCGCTGCTTGATCTGCACACCATGCCGACAGGGCATTTATTGCAATTTCCGCCGCAATCCATATCCGTCTCGTTCTGGTTTTTTACTTTGTCGAAGCAGCTTGGGCACTGCGGGCAGAAGCCCCCGCAATCCACCCTGATTTCGTTCGGGTCCTGAACCCCGTTGAAGCACTGGCATAATGCGCACGGCCCCCCGCAATCCACACCAGTTTCATTCTGGTTTTGGATACCGTCCGAGCAGTTGGGGCATGCCAAGCACGGCCCCCCGCAATCCACACCAGTTTCATTCTGGTTTTGGATACCGTCCGAGCATGTTGATTTCACACAACTGCCGTTTATGCACATGTAATTATCCCCGCATTCCTCTATCACATGCGTCTTTACGAAATCGTAACACATGGAGTCGTTTTTACCGGGGTTCTCGCAGTAGTGCGTCTCAAAGTCCCATGCGACATTTCCGCCGATGCAGTAAGGCTCGCGCACATATGCGTCATTTCCACAGCCGGAATTGTTGTAGCATGCAATTTTAACAGGGGATGTATCTTCGGGAGCGTTGGAAAAATTTTCTATTTTTTCAATGCAGCCGGACAAAAAGACCAAACCAACCAGAAAAAGTACAACGGCAGATTTCATATATTATAATTTCGGCGGTTTAAATTATATACTGACGAATTAAAGATGCAAAACTCAAATGTGATCGATGATACCTACGAGAAAATAAAAACAATGCAGGTTCGCGGCGCGATGGACATCGCAATGGCTGCGGCCGGCGCTCTTGAGGAGTTTGTGAAAAAAGCGCGGGGTAACACAACGGAAATAACGGCCCACCTTGCGTCTGCAGGCGAGAAATTAAAAAAAGCAAGGCCGACGGCGATTTCGCTTCCTAATTCCGTCGATTATGTCCTTTCGGAGGCGGAGGCAAACCGGCATATGGGCGCCGCAAAATTCAAAAAAACAATGGCCTCTAAAATCGAGGACTTTATCACAAAACAGGAAAAGGCGATAGCCCATATAGCAGAAATCGGCGCGGAGATTATCGAGGACGGCGACACCATACTGACGCACTGCAATTCCGACACGGTAATGGAGATACTGAAAAAGGCGCATTTTGACGGCAAGAAGATAAGCGTTGTGTGCACGGAATCAAGGCCGAGAAACCAAGGCCATATCAGCGCAAGGGAACTGTCAACTCATGGACTGCCGGTTACACTAATAGTAGACTCGGCCGTCCACTTGATGATGAAAGAACTGAAGGTGGACAAGGTTTTCGTCGGGGCCGACACGATATACGCGAACGGCGACGTCGTGAACAAGATAGGAACCTCGCAGGTCGCAATATGCGCGCACGCTATGGAAATACCCTTCTTCGTTGCCGCCCAGTCCATAAAATTCTCCTCGGAGAGCCTTTTCGGGAAATACGTTGAAATAGAGGAGCGCGACCCGGCCGAGGTGACGACGATATCAAAAGTTAAAATAAGGAACCCCGCATTTGATGTAACCCCTGCATACAACATAACCGCAATCATAACCGAGCGGGGGGCGATACCGCCGGAAAGCGCGTACCAGTTTTTGTACCGGGCAGGACAGATATAATAACCTACCTGTAATAATTTTAATGTAATAATATGCAGACATCAAAATGCCGTACACAAAAATCAAGACCACGCTCGACGACCTGATAGGGCTGATCTCTGAGAAGGGAGAGGTTAAGCTGTCAGATGCAGCTAAGGCGCTGAACCTCGACCGTGCGTCCATGACCACTCTCGCAAAGATACTCCAGGACAGGGACATAATCGAGATAAAATTTTCCCTAGTCGGTGACGCGATTCTCAGGAAGGGGAAAAATTTTGAGGGCACTGCGGCCCACGAGGCGGTAACTGAAGAGGCAAAGGAGGCGGCCCAGACTGGCGAGGTGCGCAAGGTAGACCAGTTGCTGGATGTCATGAAGCGGCGGACCGCCGAGAAAAAGAGGCAGCAATTCGCTCTGCGCGGAATTAGGTTGCCAGCCCAACAAGAAAAGCCAAAACCACAGGAAAAGCTAAAACCACAGGAAAAGCTAAAACCACAGGAAAAGC
>MCBF01000001.1:109959-127123 GCA_001742785.1 Candidatus Altarchaeales archaeon IMC4 | reverse complement strand
GAGGCTAAAAGAACCCTCGCGCAAGAAAATCAATGTTCCGGTGTTTCCTTTGGGGCTGATACGCAAGAACCTCGTTCTCTACGTTTCCGTTTTCGCGCGGCACCTTGGCGCAACCTCGGTGTGGCTAATACTCCCGCTTTACCTTGCGGATATGGGGGCAAGCTATGCTGTAATAGGTGCGATCTACGCGATAAACTCCGGCATGCAGTTTCTTATAATGCCGCGCATAGAGCACGTGAAAAACGAAAGGCTGATAAATGCGGGGCTTTTGCTTTCAGCATTCGTTTGCCTGGGCTACACACTGGCAAGCACTCCGTTGCAGGTTGTCCCGGTACAGATACTTTTGGCTTTATCGTGGTCATGCCTTTATGTCGGTTCACTAATCTCATTGATGAAACACAACATAGAAAAGGCCACATCGGTCGGGATGCTGAACTCGGTGATAAGCATTTCCGGGATTTTCGGCCCGCTTCTTGGCGGGGCAGTGTCCCAACTATGGGGCTTTCATGCGGTTATGTATGCGGCTGCGGGGCTTTCGGTCATCGGATTCCTTTTGTTCAGGTTCAGGAACGAGAACTATTGAGATTTATACGAATGCCCCCAATATTTACAATGATGAATACGTTCGGGGAGATGTTCAGGGTAACAACCTTCGGGGAGTCGCACGGGAAGGCGATAGGCTGCATTGTCGACGGCTGCCCGTCTGGGCTTAAGATCGAGGAAAACGACATCCAGACAGAACTTGACAGGAGGCGGCCCGGGCAGAGTGAGGTTTCAACTTCGAGGGACGAGAAAGACAAAGTAGAGATACTTTCAGGTATCTTTGAGGGCAAAACCCTTGGAACACCTATATCGCTGTTAATCCAGAATCAGGACGTTGATTCAGAGATGTACAAAAACATCAGGTACAAACCAAGACCCGGCCACGCGGACATGACGTTCATTGAAAAATTCGGGCACACCGACCGGAGGGGCGGCGGGCGAAGCAGCGCGCGGGAAACCGCCTCAAGGGTTGCCGCGGGGGCCGTGGCTAAGAAACTTCTGGATTCGGTAGGCATCGGGATTATCGGGCACTCTGTCGAGATTGCGGGGATAAGGGCCGAGGCGAAAAAGATAGACCGAAAAACAATAGAATCCAATGCCGTGCGGTGCGCCGACAATATCGCGGCAAAGGAAATGGAGGCGGCGATACTGGACGCAAAAAAGGAGAAGGACTCGGTCGGCGGGATTGTCGAGGTCATCGCGCTTGGGGTGCCGGCAGGGTTCGGGGAGCCGGTTTTCGGCCGCCTTGACGCGGACATTGCAAAGGCGCTCATGTCTATCCCGGCGGTGAAGGGCGTCGAAATCGGACTCGGATTCGAGGCCGCAAGGATGCGCGGTTTCGAGAATAATGATGAATTTGCGGTCAGGAACGGAAAAATCATAACTAAAACGAACAACTGCGGCGGCATATTGGGCGGCATCTCCAACGGGATGCCGATAGTTGCGCGCATCGCGATAAAGCCGACCTCATCCGTAGGAAAAAAGCAGAATACCGTAGACCTGAAGACCATGAAGGAGACAACGATTGAAGTCGAGGGGCGGCACGACCCCTGCATAGTCCCGAGGGCAGTCCCGGTTGCCGAGGCGATGATGGCGCTGGTTCTGGCGGACCACGGAATAAGGTGCGGTTTTGTGCCAAGGAGGTTCGAGTAATATTGTGTCCTGGAGGTAAAAAATACAATGAACACTAAAAGGGTTATAATCGCAACGCTTGTCGGGGTATTATGCGGTCTTTTTTGCGCATACGGCGCGATATGGAAAAACATTATACCGCCGATGCTGGCTCCTGTCCTGTTTATAGTCTATAATCGGACGCTGATAGGCTTCTTTGTAGGTATTGCGGACGGCGTAGACCTAGAGCCGGTCGTGCGCGGGGCTTTGATCGGGGCGCTTGTGACTGCCGCATGGGTGCCCGACCCGAAGTTGATAGGCTTCGGCATGGTCTACGGCATGATAGCGGACGTCGTGGCAACGAGGTATTCTAAGGCAGAGCCTGCCGAACCTGAAGTAAAAAAGAAGGCCAGAAAGTCCGGGAAGAAACGGCAGTAATCTTCTTCTTAATAATTTGAACTGTGTGGTTCACATTCCAGTTTTATATAGTAGTTGTGAATAGTATATAGAACAAAAATCGTATATTTTGTGCTATGAACAGAACAATAATCCGGCAGGTGTTCGAGGAGCAACGGGAGAGGATTCTCGAAAGAGAGCATGGTGTTGGCAGGGAAATCGAGCCGAAAATAGCAGAAAAACTCAACCTCAAGGAAAGCATTGTAATAAGCGGTGTGAGGCGATGCGGAAAATCCTCCCTTCTGGGTCAAATCGCAAAAAACCAGGCTGGAGATTTCCTTTATGTGAATTTTGAAGACGAACGGTTGGATGGTTTCAAGGTCAAAGATTTCAACGTATTGTGGGAGGAATACCTGAGTGCGTACAAACCAGAAGGGAAGGTCTTTATCTTTCTGGACGAAGTCCAAGAAGTTGAAAAATGGGAAAAATGGGTGAACAGGATGGGTGAATTCGAGTCCGTAAAATTTTTCATAACTGGCTCCAATGCGCGTCTGCTTTCATCTGAAATATCCTCGCTTCTTACGGGCAGAAATATAACATTCCCGCTTTTTCCATTTTCTTTCAAAGAAATCTGCAAACCGGCGAACCTTTACGATACCAAAGAAACCGCTAAGATAAGGGCCAATCTCAAGCAGTACATGGAATACGGCGGTTTCCCCGCGGTGTTTTTGAACGAAGATAGGGATTTGCTGTCCGGCTATTTCAGGGATATAATAAATCGGGACATAATCGACAGATATGAGATAAAGAATAAAAAATTGTTCAATGAACTCGCAAAATATGTGCTGTCCTGCTACGGCAGGCCTATAACATTCAGGAAATTGGGCAACGTCTTTGAGGTAAACAGCCCCAACACGATAAAGAGGTACCTCGGTTATCTGGAAGAGGCATACCTTATCTTCACTTTGGAAAATTACTCAAGTTCGATGGCCGAAATAGTAAAGATGCCAAGAAAAGTCTATGCCATAGACGCATGTTTGGCAGACCACATGGCTTTCAAGGAGTCGCAGAACATAGGGGCAAGGATCGAGAATATTGTCTTTTTGGAATTAAAGCGCAGGGGCAAGGAGATATATTACTGGAAAGACGGGAAACAAAGGGAGGTGGACTTCGTTATAAAGGAGGGCATGAAACCGAAGCAATTGATACAAGTCTGCTATGACATCGAAGACCCTGATACAAAGAAAAAGGAAATCAATGCCCTACTCGGCGCGATGGAAAACTTCAACCTGAAGGATGGTTTGGTGATAACCGACGATTATGAATATGAAGAAGAAATCAGTGGGGGGATGATACGATACACGCCTCTGTGGAAATGGTTGTTGGAGAAATAATCAATCATCGAAAATAAACAACTCGTCGATTTTTGAGTTAAGGGCTTTTGCTATGTCATGTGCCAGTTTGAGCGACGGGTTGTATTTCCCCTTCTCAAGGAAAACTATGGTCTCCCGCCGAACCCCGACTTTGCTTGCGAGACCTTCCTGTGTTAAATCGTACCTCGCCCGAAGTTCTTTGATGCGGGTTTTCATCCTTTAAACTTTCAAACCGGAATTAAATTTATTTTCCTGCGAATTTTCTTCGTTTTTCATTTTGATAGTTTCCCATAAATGATGTAATAAAATAGGATGAACAAAAGACATGCAACAAAAAAAGCAGCATATATAAGATACAATGTTTCTGTTGCACCCATCTTTTCTTCAAGAGACAATATCATTACTACGAGTATTGAAAGGGTAAGAAACTTAAATCCAACATCAATTGCCCTTAACCTGTTCAATTCCGTCAGTTCGTCAATTCTTATTCGTATTTCACCTGTTCTTTTGTATCGAATGATTTCATATCCGTAGTAAATTACCATGATAATTCCAAGTAATGTAAGGAATCCTGGAGAATCGTTGGAATCGTTGTTGTAATACGAAAGGAATATATCCACGGTAATTAAAAACAAACCCATCATCACCTGTAGATAACGTGATTGCACATTTCTTTTTATGTTGTCTTTCGTGTTATCCATTTGTTCGTTTTTCATTTTTCACCTAAAACAAAATCGGTCAGTATCCTCCTATTTAGTAATAGACTTATTGCGAAATAACTCATTTTTCGCTATGCTGTGGCGGTTTTTTGGCTTTTTGCCCAAAACCGCTATGCAGAGGTCGAATTTTGGCTTATTAAGCAACATGTCTAATGTTTTCATTATCTATTTAGTACCCCGCTATCATCGGATCTTCCATCGCATAAAACGCCCCAAACCCGATTCCGATTAGTACCGCTACCACTAATAATACTATAGCGAGTATTGCAACTGGCACAAAAACAACAACTACGGCCTTTCCGGTAGACAACTGATGGACTGATTTTGTCGCTACAACGCAGCCGGCAACAGACCATACGACTCCGATCAGCAATCCGAGATAGGGTATCACTTCAAGTGCGCCAGGGGCTTGCCCAAAACCAATCGCCTTGAGATAACTAACGAAGTCTGCCTTTCCGCCCAATACCTTGGCGATTATGTGCATTATCCCAGTTATGATAACCCACGTCACTATAAGTAGTGGAACAAGTAGTAGATACAGCCCACCGCTCAGGATTATACCAGATAACCCCCCGATTATCATTGCCAAAACGACAACAACAACGGCCTGGGGCAGCGCTTCCTTATCACTTGCGATTTCAGCGTACACCTTTTCATCCATCATAACCGCCCGCTTTATGCGGTCAATATCAATCATTTGCATTTTTTCACCTTTGTTATTTATTTCTAATTATTTGTTATCTGTTTACAACTATATGTTAGATATATTTAACATAGGGGTATAAAAAGCTTTCGGTTTTTTAAGGATTTTTTCTTATCGGATTTTATTTAATCTTTTCGTTTGTTATTTCACCTTATCTTGCAATAACAAATATCCTCTCTTTTTATTTTTATATTAGTCTACTTATTATTTTAATGTAACGTGGAATAATGATGAATATGACAAAACTTGAAATCGGAAAAACGCCGGCAAACGTCGAGGAACTGCTTGAACAGGCCTTCTGGAAGGAGAAATCCCTCGTTCCCGTTGCCCTTGATTTTCTGGGGCACATAAAACAGTGGCAGAACACCGAATCCTCGTACAGGGTTTCGGGGTGGCAAGGCTACTGCGAAAAGGCAGAAATCACTCAGAGCACCTACCACAACATGCTGAAAAAACTTAAAAACGCGGGGATGGTCGAAAAGAGATACAACAAGGCGGTCATGGACCACCAGTTATACGTTTCTGATAATTTTTCGCTCAGGCTGAACGAAATCGCGGGCATCTGGCAGAAATTCAAAGACCTTCAATAAGAATTTCACTCTCAGTGAAATTGTGTCCTATTAGAAAGGTATGCCTTTCTAATACGGATAAATCCCGGAACATCCTTTATCGAACCCACTGATTTCACGCCCAGTTTCTCAAAATCTTCCTTATCCGCTGCCCCTGTCAAAACCCCGATAAAATTCACGCCCGCCGATATCGCGCACTGTGCGTCAATCACCGAATCCCCGACATAAACCGCTTCTTGAGGTTTTATGCCAAGTTCTTCGCAGACCTGAAAAAGTGCATCCGGGTGCGGCTTGTGGTTTCTCAGCGAGTTTTCGTGATGGATAATGTCGAAAACGGACTTGTCTATGCCAGCATCCAGAAGGTGCCTGAAAAGCGTCTGGCTGTCCTTGGAGGTCATTATCGCAATGCGATAGTTTTTCTTTAGCGATTGCAATGTTTCAGACGTTCCGTCTACGGCAGGAATCAGCAGGTAACTGACGTTTTCGCGATAGAAATCCATGAACTCATGCGGCTTTATTCCGGGCCACAATTCCCTGATTATCGTTTCCCACGGCTTGCCGACCTTCGACAAAAATCCTCTTTTGGAAGGGACTTTCAGGCCAAGAAGCCCTGCAATCTTTTTGTGCTTTTCCCAGATCATCTCCACGGAGTCGATCAGCGTTCCATCTACGTCGAATATTACTGCCTTCATGTTGGAATTTCAAAGTGCAAAGCGCAAAATGAGAGGACAATCTCGATTATTTCTTTCTCGAAGAATAGATTATGGCGGCGAGCAGGACACATATTCCAAAGATGATTATTGAAGCGCAGATTGCGCCGATGGCCACATAATTATATTGCATTGCGCCATGGCATGTATCGACACCTTCATCTAACTTACCGATTTGGTCATCCAAGGCATTCACCGGCTCCTGAAGCATCGTTTTCTCGGCATCAAGAATTTCATTTTCCCTGTTCAACCTGTTCTTCTCTATTGTTAGTTCACGTACCATATCGTTGGGTGTTTTGTTCTCTGGAATACAACAAGTGGGCTCCAACCACTCAATAACGTTGGTCGCAAACCTCATATTGTCATACCTTTCTATATTCTCATTTTTGAACATGTCAGGGTCGGAACCTACAAATATTGAACCATCCCCAAGACGAGATGCGGCTACTACGGGGGGGATACTTCCAAGTGGAAATGTCCCGGTTGTTGAATAAGTAGACCTACTTGCAGCAGCAGCAAATTTTGCGTTGCCAGTCAGGTATAAACCAGAACCACCATAAAATCCAAGTTGGTTTATGCCCTGTCGTATCGTTCTTATGGTAGGGTCGTCAGAGAAGCGGGTTATTGCGAAGTGATATTTACTATCGTCCCCTATGAGTTGATTTTCCACATCAATTAGTTTACCCGACGAATCAACCCTTATACCAAACAGTATGGTCAGTTGATTCGTAGCACTTGGTGAACCCACGGTTATAAATACTCCCTTACCGTCCCGTATCACGAAAGAAAGCACGGTTGCCATCTCATCTGGGGTGAGAGATGCGTTCATATTTGGTATGATCAGAACGTCATAATATTGTAATTTTTCTCCTGTTATTTCACCCCCTACTAATGCGGCTATATTGTAACCTCTTTTTTTAAGTTGATCGGCGAATTCCGAGTAACCAGTTGAAGAACCGTAATCAGCCGACGACCCGATTTCATAGAAAAGTATTTTTCCACGTTCCCCACCTTCCTGTGCATTAACGCACCCTGAAGTTAAAACAAGAATCGCCAGCAGTGCAAGATATTTTATCGGCTTCATATTACAATATAGAAAAGAGGGGATAAATAGAAACCCCGATCGTATTTTTCAATTTGCACTTTGAATTTTGCATTTCATCTGGCCTCTTCATAATACTGCTTTCCCGTAATCATCGAAATCGGCGTGTCGAGATAATACCGGATCGTCTTTAGCCAGCCGAGTTTTTTCCTTCTGCGCATCGATGTGTAAACCAAGGCGTCCATGTCGAAAACGGTTTTTCCGATTTTCGAAATCCTCATCGTAATGTCCGAATCCTCCCTTGACCTGAGGCGTGTGTTGTAGCCGCCCGCCCTGAAGAACGCATCCTTCCTGTAAGCCGTGTTGCTTCCGCGGAACAGCGCTTTTTTGAAAACGTCGTTCAGCACTTTGAGCAGATAGTTGGTGCTTTCGTAGCAGAACCGGTCAAGCACGTTGCCTTCTTCAGGGATGGGCATGGTCGGCCCGGATACGCACACGACATCGCTATCGTCAAAATGCCCGCATAGGTTTTCCAGCCAGTCCGCCGGGTGAAAGCAGTCCGCATCCGTTGTAACGACGATGGAGCCATAGGCGTTCTCTGCCCCTATTTGCCTGTTATATGCAATATTCCTCTGGCCCCTCAGGACAAGATCGGCGTGCCGTGCGGCGATTATTCGCGTTTTATCGTCGCTTCCCGAGTCAACCACGATTATCTGGCACTTCCTCGTTTGGTTGCGAAGCGATTCTATACACCTCCTTATGTACTTTTCCTCGTTTAATGTCGGTATAACAACGGTTATGTCCATTTTATCACCTCAAATAACGATAACCTGCGCGTGTTTCACGCCCGCGATTTCGATAATCTTGTCTTTTTCAACAAACCCGCCCTCGACTGCTTTTTCAACAACCTTATTGCCAATGAGGTTTGCGATTGTGGCCTCGCAAATAACTGCCGGAAGCCTTGATATGTCCGCCAGGTCGCCGCCGTAGAACTTTTCAAGTACCTCAAATTCCATTTCCCCTTCTGAAAGCGTTTTTCCAAGAAGCTCCCTGTCGCATGCCGCAACTACTGCCTCACCCTGTTTTTTGTGGATTTTTAGGTACATTTTACAATCACTGATTATGGCGGGTTCTCCCCCGATGCGCATGTGTTGTTTACGCATTTGCAACTAATTCTAAGTTCTCTAAAATCACAATTCTCCTCTTGTGGTAGTGGGACAGTCATACAAATTCCCTCCTCATCACATCTTATCACCAGTTTTATAGGGGGTCTTATGTCATTGTAATAATTGTTACAAGAACAGTTTTTAATCGATATCCTACAATCTTCATCTTTCTCACAGTAAGTTGAATCTTTGATATATTCAAGTTTCGGAGATTTTGCAATGATTTCGCCCGTCTCTGCGTCAATGCCGATTTTAACGGCAACGGCATTTGGTGATTTCCATGCATCGGTTTTATGATAAACAACAACCCATGTCAGTTTATCAATTCTCTTAGAACATTTTACTTCTTTGTCTTCAACTTGCCATATCATATCATACCATTCTGTTCCAAATGAAGCGAGTATTTTTGAATAATTGAGAGATGTTATGCCAACCTCATTTGTATTATATCCTATCATACCATTTGTGTATATGGGTACAACAACATAGTAATATTGCTCTCCATGTGTTACATATGTGTCAATATATGTGGTATTTATAGTTATACCATGTGGGCCTCCAAAAAAATCTTGCCCTCCTCTATATGTGGCACGATAAATCAAGTATTGTAACACATTACTATCATTAACACAGTTCCAATTTAATTCAATATGTCCATTTGATAAAGTAGTAGCGGTTAAATTAGATACTGGTGCTCCAGAAGCAGATGTTGCAGTCACTTCATTCAGATTGGTTTCTATATTTCCTTTAACATCTTCTGCACGAATTATATAGAAATAATCAGTTCCAATAGTTACCTTGTTATCAATAAATTCTGTTCCATTTATGGCAGTATAGGGGGAAGCTGAAAAGAAGTCATGACCATATGTATCTCCCGTGTTTGTCGTTCTATAGATGTTATATTGTGCCACGGGTCCACCAAGTGGAGCACTCCAATTTAATCTAATACTTCCATTATCCAAAGCGATTATGCCTAAAGATGTTGGTGGAGTCATTGATGGTATTGAAACAACATTAGTTTTAGCATCAGGATACAACTTCAAAAACTCCTGCGCTTCCTCGGTTGCGTTGGCTATTGCGATCGCCTGGGGTTCTGTGATTTGTTTTGGTTTTTCTTCGACTTCTGCTATCTCATTTCCAACAATCCAGTAAGGTCCCATGCAGCGATCACTCGGCAACTGCGTGGAATATGCAGATACGTTTCCGCTATCGTCGCCTGATATTTCGCCGCCGCTAACTCTGATATTATGTCCTAGTTGTGTTACATACTTACCATCATTGTCGAGGATTTGTAATTCTTTCATATCATTGAAAGTGCTTAGTGAAAACCCATAAGGCCATACCAGCAGATACCCATTCACGCGAAGACATCCACCATCGTCTACTACTAATCTGCCCCCTAATAACGCATCCATATAAGTTGTGACTGTTTCTTTTTGCGTTGGAAAGAAATATTGCTTTTCAACGCATCCGCTGAACAAAACCATTAAAACAACTGCCAGAATTCTAACTGCCAATTTTGCACTTTGCATTTTTAATTTTGCACTTCATGCGAATCACTACGTGATTCGGTGTCCCGAAATTGCAGGGCAATTTCGCGGATGCATTTACTTAATGCGCCTCATCGGCTTCCACGCCCCGCATGCCTGGCACTTGATTATCTTCTGCCCGGCAAGTTCCGCTATCTCGGTATCCGGCCGCTGGCACTCGTGGCAGATGACGTACTCCAGTGCGTACGCATTTATCTTCTGCTCGATGACCCCCTGCTTAAGGACTCGCTGGATAACCACGCGGTTGCCGTCGTAAACCCCGGGGGCGGCAAGTTCCTTGAAGAGGTACGTCATCAGGTATTTGGGGTCCCTGCCGAGGGCGTTTGCGATTTCGTTAAAATTCCGTATGGTTGTCTGGTTGCCCTCTATGAACGTATCGGCTTTTGGTATCTCGAATCTTGAGTGCTCCTTCAGGTTATCCGGCAGGCTGCCCCATGCCCTGTCAAGAAGCTCGTTGTAACCCTGTTCCATTGTTTAGTATTTGGTGTTGTGTGTTAAAAATTGATTCTGAAAAACCCTGCTGCATTCCTTGTCGTAGTTTTTTCCACAATCGAGGTGTCAATACCCCTCAATAAACCAATCTTGCCGGCGCTCACCCTGACGTTTGTAGGCTCGTTCCTTGTTTTGGGAACCGGCGAAAGGTACGGCGCATCGGTCTCAAGGACAATCGATTCAAGTGGTATCTCCTTTGCAATTTTCTGCTTATTTTTTGAGTAGGCGATGTTTGTGGGGATGGAGATTATACAGCCGAATGAAACCGCCTCGATTGCCTGCTCGACGCTTCCGCTGAACGAGTGGAGCATCGCGGGTTTGCCTTGCCTTTTCAGGATTTCTATGCAGTCGGCTTCGCAGTTGCGGGAGTGGACAACAAGCGGAAGGTCGAGTTCCTTTGAGAGTTCGATAAAACGCGCAAAGTTTTTCTTCTGTGCTTCGTGCTTTTCCTTCTCCCCGACCCAATAGTAATCCAGCCCGACCTCTCCGATGCCTGCTATTTTATCGCCGTATTTTTTTATGAGTTCGATGGTTTCGTCTATTTTGTGGGCATCTTCCTCTGTCGGGGAAATACCGACTGTCAGAAAGACGTTGTCGTGTTTTTCGCAAATCGCGAGGCACTTCTCGAAATCCTGAGGGTTGAGGGATGACAGCACGACGGCCACGCCTTCTTTTTGCGCTCTTTCGATTACCTCGTTCCTGTCCTTGTCGAACTGCGGAAAATCTATGTGGCAGTGCGCATCTACAAGCGTGTAATTTTGCATTTTTCAGTCCATTAAAAGAATAGTAATACGATGCAAAAAAAGGTCATAGACTCCTCGGCGGTACTGCACTCGAGCATTGATTTTTCAGACGGAGGCTACCTGATGACAAACGATGCGTTCGGCGAGATAATAAGCGACAACGCAAAGTCCGTGCTTAACTCGGCGCTCAGAATGGGTTTTTTGTCAATCTCAGACCCAACGGAAAAATATACCTCCTCGGTTGCCAAAGCAGCAAAAGACACCGGCGACATAGAATCGCTGTCCATGACCGATATCAGGCTTTTGGCACTTGCGCTCGAAAAAAAAGCGATGTTGCTGACTGATGACTACGCCATCCAGAATGTTGCCAAGAAACTGAATGTCCCGTTTGTCTCGGTTGCCAAGGAGGGGATAACGAAGGATATCCAGTGGGTATGGCTGTGCCGCGGCTGCGGGAAGAAATACCCGAATGCGATAAGAAGCTGCGGGGTCTGCGGAGGATTGGTATCGCGCAGGAATATATAGGAGTACTACCATAGTATTAGAACAAAATGCCGGAAAATATCAAGGTCATGAACGTATGGTGCAGGTGGCACTTTGCCTTCAGGTATCTGCCACCGGAACTAATGATAGAGCACCTGGAATCACTTGCAGAACTTAAAGTAGACGACAGGTTGGTATGCGAGTGGCACGGTGTGAAGGGTACCGACATAAAAAAATTGGTCAAAAATGCAAACGCGAATTACCGCAAAAATCTTGAAACTCAGACAATTGGAAAAATAACATTCGATTTAAAACAATTCACTTCTTCAGACAGGATAAAAACTGCAAATATATGGATATATCGCTCGTTCCACTGGGAGATTGACTTAGACATCCCTCTTGGGGATGGTGAGATCGGGCAGATGATCCACTTCTTAAGGATAATCATGGATCACCTGTCAAGCGAGGACGAAAGCAGCGAGATGAAAACTATCGGCGAAATAACAAAGAGATATGTTATCGGTAAACTTTATCCTTATCTGACGACCCGTGTGGTCCTGCTTAATGTATACAAGAACTATTCCGACAGTAGGATAGGCTCCATAGACCTTAACCTGCCCGTAGAGTACACCTCCCTGTCCAGGCTGGACGGAGGCTACATATTTTTCGCAACAGCGTATAAAGCCCCTATAAACTACTGGTTTGTTTTCCTTCACGATAGCCCCGCAGAATGTGTGGAAGAAAATGGAAGACTCGACATAATCCATGATTTAACAGGGCTTCTGCTGTCCAACGACATACTCCGTGAGGAGGACGAATACCTGATAAAAATAGAGCCGCGTGTGATAGAAGGTAATAGAAGGGTTTACCAGGCAATAGAAGAAATAATAAAGAAGGACGGTGACCTAGAAGGGCTCAGGGATGAGTTCATGAACTGCCTTGAATTGAAAGATGGGCTTTTGAAGGAAAGCGAAGGGGTCTCTCTTGTAGTAAAGCACAACGAGGAGATACTGGAAAGGTTAGAGCACATCGGAGAAGAACGTATAACAGGATCTGGTATAATATCGCACATAGTACGGGTCACCAGAAGAAGGAACGATGACGTGAACTTCAAGATGCACCGCCTTATCACCGGAGTTGATGCCCTTGAAAAGACCATACTTAATGCAACGACTACTGAAACCCTCTCAGCTATACGGAAGTCTATAAGCGTGGAAGAAAAGATAGAGCACGTTTTGGAGTCCATGCATCTCATGGACTTTGTACTATTCATGCTTAATGTTGTACTCTTCTCAGAGGTTTTTGTGATCATACTGGAGGCATACCCTGATTTCCACCAGTTCTCAGAGAATACACAATTTGCTCTTATTATATCTGCAATACTCCTAAGCATAATCTTCTCGGTGATCTTTATCAGAACCATAATACATAAGGGTGTTATGAACAAGATTCTCAAGATTGACTAACCTTGCGAAAAACCCATACCCTTCGCGTAAGGCTCTTGTGAACCCTGACATCATAGTGGTTTACTATCTCCGTCTTCTTAGGTTTTATGTTTTTCCCTTTTGGCAGAACTACTACTATATAGCCCCCCTCCCTGACGAATCTATGGGCAGCCAGAAGGAAGTCTCGCTGTAGTCCTGTGCTGGACATAAATGATGACCTTCCGTATGGCAGGTCAGTAACAACAGCGTCGGCCGTTATTTTAGCCTCAAGGGCATCCTTACAGATTATCTCGCCGGTCAGCCCATAGTGCTCCATGTTCCTCCTGCACCCCTGTGCGCATTCCTTGTTTATTTCTATGCCAATGGGTTTCATCCCCATGAGTCCCGCCTCTATCAAGATCCCGCCGGTGCCGCAGAAGGGGTCAAGGACGGTGTCTCCCTTTTTCACCCTCGCAAGATTGACAAGGCATCGGGCAAGCTTCGGGTGCATCGAGGTCGGGTGAAAGAACGGGCGGAACTTCGGCCTCCTAGCCTCAAAATCGTGCGGCAGGTGAATGTCAATGCCTGCCACGTACTTGCCCTCGTTTTTGAAGCATACGACCTTGGTGTCTGGGTTTTTCAGGTTTACCTTGTGCCCGTATTTCGCGATTTCGGCCCCAAGTTCTTTTTCAATAGTCTCCGATTTCTTCAGCCTTGTCCTGACTGCGAACGTTCCGTTTATGTGCTTGGAAACCTCTTTGCCGATATCGGAGATGTCTCCGGATTTCGCGACAAAAAGCGCGGCGGATTTTGTGAATGCCAGACGATTCACAAAATTGTGGTTTTCGGATTCAACGATTGCGATGTTTGAGAACTCGCAGGTAACCCTGCCGCCTTCGACCTCCAAAACCGCAGCAAGTTCCGCCTTCGGCAGCGCCTCATGCTCCCTGGAAAGTTCGAGTATTATTTTGTTCATATTACCAGTAATCACTTATGTCTCGCCTTCTAAAAATCCATTACCTTCTTTTGGAGCATTTCGGCAGACAGCACTGGTGGCCGGCCGACACGCCTTTTGAGGTGGTAGTCGGCGCGATACTTACGCAGTCTGCCGCATGGAGGAACGTCGAAATCGCGATCGATAACCTGAAAAAGAGGGGCGTTCTTGATTTCGACGGAATTTTGCGGATTGACGATGAGGAGCTTAAACGACTCATAAAACCAGCTGGCTACTTCAACGCGAAGGCGCGCAAACTCAAGGAGTTCGTTGGTTTCGTGGACAAAAACTACGACGGAAACCTCGACCTGTTCCTCTCCATTCCAACGGAAAAACTGCGAAGCGAACTTCTTGGCATCTGGGGCATCGGGCCCGAAACCGCAGACTCGATAATCCTGTACGCGGCACAAAAGCCATCCTTCGTGGTTGATGCCTACACGAAAAGGATTTTTGAGAGGCAGGGTTTGGTCGAGAAAAATATCGGATATGATGAGTTGAAGCAGTTAGTGGAAAAACATATTCCTAAAGACGTCGAACTCTACAACGAGTTCCACGCGCTCATCGTATCACTTGGCAAAAACTTTTGCATGCCCGATCCAAGGTGCGTTGGCTGCCCCCTTGATTCCTCTTGCAGGTTTTTTAATTCTCGCCGCGAATAATCTAAGATGGAATATTCCACTTTTTGCTCCACTCTTACGCAGGATTTCACGCTGATCGATAAAATCGGTTTTGTAATAATCGTGGCGACCCTGTTTGCGGCCGTTCCGCACCGCTTTAAACACCCGCTGATCCCGATGTACATAATCGCAGGCTTCGTAATCGGCCCGATGTTAGGGTGCATCACGGACCAGGACGTTCTGAAGGACGTGGCAGAGCTTGGTATCGCATTCTCGCTGTTCGTGGTCGGCATTGAACTTGACATTAACCGCCTGCGCAAAGTAGGTAACTTCCCGGTAATTGCGGCTTTTGTGCAGAGCGTAATCCTGTTTTTTGTCGGATATATCCTCGTAAGGGCGCTAATGCCGGGATTCAACCAAATGGACGCAGTCTACATCGGCGTTGCCCTGATGTTCTCAAGTACCATGCTGATTATTAAATTGTTGTCCGACAAAAACGAGCTGGATACGCTGCACGGCCGGATTCTCCTCGGTATCCTTTTGGTCGAGGACATAATCGCCGTATTCGTCCTGTCGCTCTTAGGCACGACCGGCGGGATAACCATACCGAACATTGCCAGTTCCTTCATAAAGGGCTTCGGTTTGTTTTCGATTGCAATAGTCGCCAGCAGGTTTATATTCCCGCCGGTACTGCATTATGCCGAAAAATCAAGGGAGCTGCTTTTCATTGTAGCACTTTCGATATGCTTTTTGTTCATAGGGCTTTCCGAGAGCATCGGGTACTCGCCGGCAATAGGGGCGTTTGTTGCCGGGGTATCGATCGCTTCGTTCCCGTTCAACCTTGAGATAAGCCACAAGGTGCGGTCGCTGAGGGACTTCTTTGCGACAATATTCTTTGTTTCTCTTGGGATGCAGATACACTTCGTTACCTCGGTAATTTTGCCTGCAGCTATCTTTGCGTTTCTGGCATTGTTTTTGAAGCCGGTCATCAGTTTCGTATTAAGTTCCTTCTGGGGCTACGGGAAAAAGGTTTCGTTCTTTACGGCGGTGGGGTTGACGCAGGTCAGCGAATTTTCGCTGATAATCGCTTTTGCGGGGTATTATTCATTCGACCCCCCGCACATCTCTCCCGAGGTGTTTTCGCTGATAACTATCTTCACTGCGATAACCCTGACGGCGTCCCCATATATGATCCGTTTTGAAAATGAGATCTACAAGCTAATGTCAAGGTGGCTGACGATATTCGAGCAAATCTCGCCGAGGATGAAAAAACTTGATGAGGAACGGCCCACTGCCATGTCAAAACATACAATAGTGTGCGGCGGGGGCAGGGTCGGAATGGGTATCGTCCGCAGGCTTCAGAGGGAGGGTAAGGACTTTGTCATCATTGACTACAATCCTGATGTCGTTGCCTCCCTTGCGGAGAGGAAAATACCTGCTATTTACGGCGATGTAAACGACACCGAGGTCCTTGAGAAAGCGGGCTATAAGTCCGCAGACATAATCGTATCGACCATAGAAGAATATGAATACGGCAGCAACCTTTACATGGTGACCAGGATAAAATCAACAAATCCGAAATCGGTTCTCATAATGACGACCTCGAATGTGGATTATGCCGTGGATCTTTACAATGAAGGCGCTGATTATGTCGTTCTCCCGAAGATACTGAGCGGCGAGAGGACTGCGTCAATCGTGGGCACCGTTATCGAGAAGCCGCAGGAGTTTGAGGAGATAAAGGTGCAGCACATGCGCTCTGTACAGGCGCTGGAAGAGAGGATTGCTGCAGAGAAACGCGGCATGATCCATACGATTTCAATAACGGAACTCGATGGCCATGAGCAACTGCCTAAAAGGACCCCGCTTGAAAAGAGGGGTGTGCACCGTAAACCGGCGCGCATAATGAAAAAGAAGCGCAGTTTGCGGTTAATGAGGAGTAAGTAGGATGCTAAAGGGCATTATATCTGCTGTGTGCTTTCTTGTAGTGGTAAGTACAACAAATATACTCGATACAAAAATCAATCTACGATTGATTTTTCTCGTACCGCTTCTTAAATCTGTCTGTCCGCTCGTAGAGTTCCCACATAACGATCCATGATACTACTATCGTGGTCAGTGCTATGATTCCTGCTGAACCTGCAATGTTCTGGTCACCGCTGCTACCTGCGATAACATACCCTGCGATACCAAACACGAACGAAACCGTATTGATCCCCCACATGATTGGATTCCTGTAGTCGTTATAATGCGCCATTTTTGGTTATCTGTTTGCTATCAAGAACCAATGGGAATACCTACAGTCCAACAACTCTCGATATGCCCATTACTATAAATGCTGCACCCCATATCCACGCAGGTACGAAAAACAGTTTTATTTTTATGTTTTTGGTCTGCAGGAAAAGATTCCACGCAATCATGAAGGTCCCTCCGAGTATCGGGAAGTATGCGTCGTTTTCAGGGGAGCCCTGTGGACCAATAACCAGATTTGTAATCCATACCCCCGGGGCGCAAGGTAAAACGAAACCTATAA
>MCBF01000001.1:94661-109859 GCA_001742785.1 Candidatus Altarchaeales archaeon IMC4 | reverse complement strand
TTCGGCGACGGCAGGTACGAGCTTCTTTCCCTGATAGGGGATACCGGTTCCATAAACCGCGCGGCAAAGGAACTGAAAATGTCATACAGGAAGGCATGGGGCGACGTGAAGCTGATGGAAAAACGTTTCGGGTTCAATCTCGTCGGGACAAAAACCGGCGGCGCATCGGGCGGCGGGGCCGAACTGACAGAGGACGCGCGCAGGCTTCTTGAGAAATACGGGCGGTTCAGGATGGGCGTCGATGCGGCGATTGAAAAACAGTTCACCGAGGTGTTCGGCCGGGAATAATCGTTATGTTTTTAAGGATATAATGCACAATTATTAATCGTTAACGATCACGAAATGGCAAACAAGACAAACCTGCAGGACATGGCCACCGCATCGGCAATCGGCATCGCAGGAGCGTTGCTTTTTTTGTTCATATTTCCCAGCGGCGCGATCTCCACCCTGATGCATGAGGTTTTAAAACTGCCTGGCCCCGGCGTGGGCTTCGGGGTCGTATTCGGGCCGTTCATGGCGGCTTGCGCGCTGGCGGCATCCCGGCTGACAGGCAAACGCTGGGCGGCGGCGGTATCATCGGCAGCATTCGGGGCGGTAATGTCAACCGTAGTTTCCGTTTTTAATCTCCAGACCGCGGACCCGGGGCGGCTCGGAAGTGTCGAGTTCTTTATAGGCGCGGTACTTCTTGGTTTGTCCCTTGAAGCGGCGCTTTACCTTTTTTCGAAGGTACGGGAGCCCGTCAGGTTTGCGGCATCAGCGGTTTTCGCAGACATGATTTTCCTTGCATATTCCCTGCCTTTCATATTCGCAAAGAGCGCACCCGAAAAGTACGCGGCGCTAACAGGCAGCAAGGTACTTATCATATTCGCCGTCAGCGCGCTTTCTGCGGTGGTGTTTAGCGTGCTTTCACTTTTGGTACTGAAAATAATTAAGAGGTAATGCAAAATGTGCGGACCAACCGACCTTGCCGCCCTTGCGGTAAGCATGGAGAGGATACTGGTGCTTGCAACCGTAAGTGCCGGGTCTCTTTTGGTATGGAAAATAAGGAACCTAAACGCGGGCAGATGGACACAGAAGGTATTTCAATATACGACAAGACGCGTCTTCTTGAGATAACTATCGATGATATTGTAAAGTATCACGGAGGGTTATGTCCTGGCATAGCAGTGGGATTCAAGGCGACAAAATTTGCGGCAATGTCTCTTTGGGGCGATGAAATACCCAAGAGGGATGATTTTTTAATAATAATCACTAACAAACTGCCAAAGTGCGCAGTTGACGCACTTGAGTTCATAACCCGCGCAAAAACAAGGGGCAACCTGATTATAGAAAACACGGACAAAGAGCGCATGGACTGGAGTTTCACATTCGCCCGGAAATCCGAGAAAACCGCCTTAAACGTCAAACTTAGGCAAAACGCCCCGAAACAGAGGCTGCCGAAGATGGACAGGGACGAATTTACCGGTTTCGTAATGAGGTCAAAAATAGGCGACCTGTTCGACTTTGAAACAGCACCCTATGATGGGAAAAACGATGAACCTAACCGACCGCTTTGAAATGCCTGTGGAAAACCTGAGGATATCCGTAACCCAAAGGTGCAACCTGGACTGCATCTACTGCCACCGGGAGGGCGAGAACCGCTCGGGGGAAGAGGCGGGCATCGGCAGGATATGCGAGGTTGTCGGGTGCGCGGCAAAGTGGGGGGTCAAAAGCGTGAAGATAACCGGCGGGGAGCCTTTGGTTCGCCGTGATATAGTGGAGATAGTATCGCGCATATCCGCGACGGACGGGATCGAAGAGGTCTCGATGACCACCAACGGAACGCTCCTTGAAAAACTTGCATGGCCCCTTTTCGATGCCGGGCTTTGCAGGGTGAACATCGGATGCGATTCGGTTTCGGGGGCAATGGACAAGAACGCCCGCGGCATACTTCCGGGCATTCGTGCCGCAAAGAAAGCAGGGCTTGCGCCGATAAAGCTTAACATGGTCGTCCTCAAGGGAGTGAACGACCACGAGATAGGGGAAATGATCGAGTTTGCAAGGGGGCAGGGGGCGAACCTGCAGTTAATCGAATTGATACCCCTGAACAAGCCCACCTACGACAAATACCATGCAAGCCTTGGGCCTGTCGAGGAAAAACTTAAAACGATGGCGGTAAAGGCAGCCGAAAGAAAGATGCAAAACCGAATGCAGTACCACATTGACGGCGTCGTGGTGGAGGTGGTAAGGCCCGGCAGGAGGTTTTGCGAGGGCTGTAACAAGATCCGGCTTACAAGCGACGGCAAACTGAAGCCTTGCCTGATGAGGGATGACAACCTTGTAGAGGTGAACAACGGAAAAAACGTGCAGGATTTGTTTAACGAAGCGATGGGGCGCAGGCAGCCGTACTATCCGGGAGATTCGTAAAATGCAAATTGAAAAATGCAAAATGCAAAGCCAGATTGGGATGGTCGACATCTCGGAAAAGAAACCTGTGAGAAGGACTGCGGTTGCGGAAGGAAAAATATTCCTTAAAAAAAGCACGATGGGGAAAATAAAGAATAAAAAAATAAAAAAGGGCGACCCACTGACGGTTGCGGAAATCGCGGCGATAAACGCGGTGAAGGACACGCCCCGGCTCATCCCGCTTTGCCACCAGATACCGATAAGCAAGGTTGAAACATCATTTGCGGTCGGCACCGGCACGATTACCGCAAGGACAACGGTCACGGCTGTTGCGAAAACGGGCGTCGAGATGGAAGCGCTCGCCGGCGTAAGTGCCGCGCTTTTGACAATCTGGGATATGGTGAAATACCTTGAAAAAGACGAAAACGGGCAGTACCCGGATACGAGGATTGCTGATGTGAGGGTGGTTGAGAAGGTTAAAGGCAGATAGATTTTTGGACAGTATATTAATCTCAATATTTATATATCCAAAAATATATTAAGCGTGACCGTGATAAAGTAGAAGCAAAAGGCGGCATAATGGTTGAATACGTCCCGTTATGGAGATTTTTATTAAGTAAAAATGAGTGAATAAACCAGTGATACCAAGGAATGAACCACATAAAAATCACGAAACTGGGCGCCGATGCGTTCGCACAGGCAATGGAGAACGTACTTTCGGGCCCGGGTTCGGACAGAATCGGCTGCGTCGTAACCTTTACGGGGATTGTCAGGAAAATGTCTGGCGGCAGGGTTGTCAAGAAACTTCACCTCGGCTTAGCCGATACTGCGGAGGATAAACTACGCGCGATTGCCGATGAGGCATCCCGGAAACACGGCATCGTCAATACTGCAATCTGCCACAATCTCGACGACCTTGCGGCGAAGTCCCCAGTCGTTTATATCCACGTTTCGGCGGAACACCGGGCAGAGGCCTTCGATGCGGTAAAAGAAATAGTGGACAGGATAAAAAGCGAGGTGCATGTCGATCTGGTTGAGACGTAAAAAACAAAGGTGATGATATTGAAACCCGATGAAGCAATGAAGGGGGTATTCAAACTCCACGGGCACGAAAGCCCCGGCACCGCTGTCGGCGCATTTATGACGGAATATGCGGCTGAACTCTTGGGTAAACTCTATGGCATAGACATCAAAAACGACGAAACTGCAAAGAACATCTATGCCGCAGCGGAAACCGACGTGTGCCTTCCCGACAGCATCCAGGTAATGACCCACTGTACGATAGGAAACGGCAAGCTTAGGGTACTTGGCTGGGGGAAGTTCGCGCTCACCCTGTACTACTACAACAAGCACGAAGGGGGCGATAAGAATAACGGAAAAGGGGTGCGGGTTCGCATCATAACCGGCGAGGAAAAACAAAAAAAATACCGGGATTTCTACGACTGGTTTTTGAAAAGGAAATCAAAGCACGAACTGCCGAAGGAGCGCGTCATCGAGGATATCAAACGCGCAAAAAGGGAAATACTGGATTATCAGGAGGTTCGAGTCAAGGGCTCGGGAAGCGTTAAGTTCGCTATAATGTTCTGCGAAAAATGCGGCGAGCCGTGCCCTAAGGCAGATAACGGGCTTTGCAGGGGGTGCATTAGCCAAAAATATTACACTACAAAATGAGCCTGGTAGACGACCTGATAGGCGGTCTCGAGGACGCAAATGTCAAGGACGTACGCATCGGCCCGCACTGGTGCGCGGTTGAAAGCAGGCGCTGCGGGCTTGCCATGACAATGCCCCCCGCGTATCACAAGTGCTTCATCGCAGGGTGCGGCGAACTGGCGGGAAGGCCTGCGCTCGAACTTGCGCAATACGCAAAATCATGGAACCTTGCTGAGGCATCGGTTGGTGTTGCGGCGATAAATTCGCTCATAGAGCCGGAAGGCGAGCGCGCCAACATATTCCGTTTTATACACGATAAGTTCGCAAACAAGGACAACAAGATCGCGGTGATAGGCCATTTCCCGGACCGGGACATAGACCCGCTGCGCGAGATAGGCGATGTGCAGATTATCGAGAAAAACCAACAGGCCGGCGATTTCCCTGACACGGCCGCAGAATACCTCCTGCCAAAGGCGGACATCGTCATGATAACCGGGACGGCCCTGATAAACAAATCCATGGAGCGGCTTCTTGAGTTAAGCAGGAACGCGTTTACCGCAGTACTGGGGCCGACAACGCCGATGTCGGATGTCCTGTTCGATTACGGCGCGGATGCGATAGGCGGTGCAAGGGTCAAAAATCCCGGCAATGTCCTGAGGAAGGTTTCGCAAGGCGCGCACACAAAAGACATAAGGGAGGATATAGAATTTCTTATGCGGGTTAAAGGGGATTAGTCATGCCCGGCCAATGATTATCCCATCCAACTGCTGTCCTGCGTAACGTAAACAAAATACCCTTCGCCCTGCGAAACATTAAAGTCGCTTGCAGAACCCTTTGTATGCGTAGTGAAACCGGCATCGTATTTTGCTACTGCAATGCACGAGGTTATGTTCTGGCAAAGGTCCTCATCGGTTGCCATCCGAGCCGGAACGGAGCCGATAAGGTTCCAGCCGGAATTGAGCGAGATGTTTGGATTTTGCGAGCGTTAGTATGACGAACTGAATTACAGATATAAAATCAATGCCCGGCCCCGATTATTTCCTTCAGGTTTTGGTACCCCTCCTCCAACATGAACGTTTTTATCTCTTCGCAGACATCTTCGAATATCCCGATTCCGCGGTACATCACGCCGGTTCCGATACCGACCGCAGAAGCACCTGCCATCATCATCTCGATGGCGTCCTTTCCGCTTGTTACCCCGCCGATGCCGATGATCGGGATTTCGACCGTTTCGTAAATCTCCCAAACGCACCTCACGGCAACGGGCCTTATCGCAGGGCCTGACAAACCCCCGGTCTTGTTCGAGAGTACCGGCTTTTTGCTTTTCAAATCAATTACCATCCCCGGGCCAAGCGTGTTTATCGCAGATATCGCATCCGCGCCCGCGGCCTCGACCGCTTTTGCGATTTCGCCGATGTCAGGGACGTTCGGGGTCAGTTTTACGATGACAGGTATTTTGGTTTCGGCCTTTACGGCTTTGGTAACCTGCGCCGCGGTCTTGGCATCCGAGCCGAAGACCTTTCCGAAATGCTTGACGTTCGGGCACGAGATGTTGACCTCGATTAATGCGGGCGAACATTCGGAGGCCATTGCGGCAACCTCGCCGAACTCTTCAATCGTTTTCCCCCAGATGCTGGCTATCACCGGAACCGGCGATTTTTCCACC
This sequence comes from Candidatus Altarchaeales archaeon IMC4, assembly GCA_001742785.1. Lineage (GTDB taxonomy): Archaea > Altiarchaeota > Altiarchaeia > IMC4 > IMC4 > IMC4. The sequence goes on along the minus strand of MCBF01000001.1, from coordinate 104,158 downwards.
GCGCCCCTCAGCTCTTCGAACGCATTCGCGCTCGTCGATAAGCCGACCGCATTGAGAAGCCCGCCTTCAACCTCGACTATGACCGGGTTTTCGTGGCCATTTCTTTTTTCGATCCCGATGGACTTCGTGGTGACTGCCCCCGCATCGGAGTGCGCGACACGCAGCATCAAAGCAGAGGTAACCCCTAAGATCCCGGATGCTAAAACAGTCGGGTTTTCAAGTTCGACCCCTGCGACGGATGTTTTGAGATTAGGCATTCTATAACTTATTTACGGCCTTAACAACCAACTCGACAGAATTCTCAAGGTCCTTCTTGTGGAAGACCCCTGCCGGCCCATGGATGTACCTTGTAGGTATCGAGACGACTCCGGTCTTGATGCCCTCCCTTGTGAGGTATATTATCGCCCCGTCGGACATCCCGCCTTCGAGCACGTCGGTCTGGTAGGGTATATTGTTCTCCTGCGCCACCTTTCTCAGAAGCTCCCTGACCTTCGGGTGCGTAACGATGCCGCGGCCCGATGCCTCGGTTATTGTTATCGCAGGGCCCGCGCCAAGCTTCAGCGCGGATTCCGTTTCCTTTATCTGGGGGGTGTCCCCCGCTATCGTAACGTCAATCACGAACGCCCAGTCCGGATTTATTTTGAACGCCGCGACCCTCGCGCCCTTGAGCCCGACCTCCTCCTGCGCGGTGGCTACCGCGTAAACCGTCGCGTCTACGTCTTTAAGCGCCTCCATGACCTTGATTAGCGCCCAGCAGCCCAAGCGGTCGTCCACGGCCTTCCCGTAATAAAGGCCGTTGGCCATCTGCCCGAACGAAGGCTCGAATATTATCGGGTCGCCGACCGACACCATCGTTTTGGCGTCCGCCTCGTCCTTTGCGCCGATGTCTATGAACATCTCGTCGTGCTCCACGACCTTCTTGCGTTCCTCTTCCTTTTGTATGTGCGGCGGCTTTGAGCCGATTATGCCCCTAAGATCGCCCTTCTTTGCCTTTATGATAACCTGCCGCTCGAGGAGTATCCGGTCGTCAATGCCCCCGATCTCCACGAAACTTATGAATCCCTCTTTGTTTATGTGCTTCACCATGAAGCCCACCTCGTCCATGTGGGCCGCGATCATTATCTTCTTCTTGCCTGCGCTTTCCCTGCCTTTTACACCGACGACGTTCCCGAAGCCGTCAACCTCAACCCTGTCGCAGACGCGCCCAAGCTCCTTCAGCATTATCGCCGCCACGTCGTCCTCGAATCCCGATATCCCCCCAGTCCTGCAAAGTTTCTCAAGTAGATCCATTTTTCCGTTTGCCTCGGAATATTAATGTGTTTGGGGGAATAAATAACGAAAGATGGCGCTGTATATTATCTACATGACGTGCAGGGATAATCGGGAGGCAAAAAAGATTGCCAAACACCTTCTTAGCAAGAGGCTTATCGCCTGCGCAAATATCTTCCCTGCGGAAAGTATCTATCGGTGGGAAGGAAATGTGGTGGAAGAAAACGAAGCGGTTCTCATAGCAAAAACAACAGCAGATTTTGAAATAATAAAAACAGAAGTCGAGAAGATTCACAGTTACGAAATCCCGTGCATCATTAGGATAAGCGCCGAAGCTAACGAAGAATTCGAAAACTGGGCCACAAATGAAACCAAAGGTTGAAAAAATAACGGGCTGGATAAAAAAACAGGTAGAAGAATCAGGGGCCAAGGGCATAGTTATCGGCATGAGCGGAGGGATTGACTCCTCGGTTGCCGCGGCCCTGTGCAAAAAGGCGTGCGGGAACACGCTCGGCCTGATCCTGCCCTGCGAAAGCGGCCCGGAAGACCTTGAGGATGCGAAACTTGTCGCGGGTAAATTTGGCGTAGAAACACAGGTCATTGATTTGAGCGAGGTCTTTGCAGGGGCGGTAAAACCGCTTGGGGAATCTGATAAAAAAACACAGGGCAACCTCAAGGCGCGCCTTAGGATGTGCGCGCTTTACTACGCCGCAAACCAAAAGAATTATCTTGTTGCAGGCTCAGGCAATAAAAGCGAGATTTCGGTCGGCTACTTTACGAAACACGGGGACGGCGCGGCGGATTTTCTGCCGCTGGGGGGCCTCCTGAAAACCGAGGTTATTGAGCTTGCAAAGTCGCTTGGTGTTCCTGAAAAGATAATTAAAAAACCACCGTCGGCAGGTTTGTGGGCGGGGCAGACCGATGAAGAGGAGATGGGCTTCACCTACGCAGAATTGGACAGGTTTCTCTCGACAGGAGAGGGAAAGTCGGACACGGTAAAAAAGATAAAAACGATGATAAAGAAGAATGAGCACAAAAAAAGGTCCGCTGCAGCCCTCTGCTAAACCCTTAGATATGCCCCATAAATTCTTCCCGTGATAGTCCCAAGTCCTTTCTGATAATTTTGTTCAGAAGTCCTCTGTCGATTTTTTCGGATGGGTGAACCGGTATTAACGTCGTCCTCCCATCGGGATGCATAAAGAAGGCATGACTGCCTTTTTGGCGTATCTTTTCAAAACCCAGTTTTTCCAAGATCCCAAATAGTTCTCTTGCGGATAACAGAGGCAGTTTCATTCTAAACCGCGATTTTTTGCAGCCCCACAAATCGTTCCTTAATCACGACAGGGGTGCATTCCAGATAAAGCGAGATTGCCTCTTTGGTTCTTTCCAGAAGTTCATCGAAGGTCTTTGCCTGGGTGTGGCAGCCAGGAAGTTCGATTACCTCGGATATAAGATAGCCATCTTCACCCCTTTCGATTATCGCGTTAAATTCTTTCATTTGTTTATACTTATCGGAATTAACGTAAATAAATCAACTAACCCGGATCTGGCAAACATCCCCGACCGCAACGCCTCTCTTTCTTGTGAAATTCGCAGGCACCTCAAGGACGTATTTCGCGCTGCCTTTCGGCGTGTAACTCTGGCACGGGTCCGAAGTGCACGGCGGCACGTCCGCTTCGATATGCACGACCCCCCCGGCTGAATTGATCCATATCATGTCAATCGGGAACTTCATGTTCTTCATCCAGAACGAATATGGGCTTTCCGTTTCAAAAATAAAGAGCATGCCGCGGCCTTTGTCGAGACCATCACGATACATCAGCCCCATTGTCCGTTCGGCAGGTTCGTCCGCTATCTCCACATCCACGCAGGTTTCGCCGAAGCAAACGGCGGAATTGCCATGGTGGGTCTGTGGGCCTCCCGAATTATAAAATAAGCCGAATATTACAAGAAGCAAAAACCCAAGAAGCAATGGCAGAAAAAGTTTCCTCTTCACTTTTGTATTTCCCCCGCGATAAGCCCCGAAACCGAGACCCTGCTTTCGGTGCGCTCGATCGAATCGGTGCAGACCAGCTCGTCAACGACACCCCCGAACATTTCCGTCCCCTTCGAGAAAACCCCGTGGACGCACCCTAAATCTATCGTTTTCGCCCCGGCGCCCCTGAGCATGCCCGCCGCCTTGAGCATCGTCCCGCCGGTTGAGATTATGTCGTCGAGTATTATGACGTCCTTCCCCTTGACGGGCAGTTTTTTTGTCTTCATCCGGACATCGGTGTCGGATACCCGCGTCTTCTCAAGGTAATCCGATTCGCAGCCGATTATTTCCGCCGCGTTTCGGGCATAATGCATCGCACCCTTATCCGGTGCTATGACAACAGGACTCCGTACCCTGCCTGCGAAGTGCTTTGCAAGAAGCGGGAATGCATCCAGGTTTTTCAGCTTCACGCCCCACGGTTCGAACCGCCCGTAGGTATCAAGAAAATGCGCGTTGAGCGTGGTTATCGAATCTGAAAAATTGCCGAGCAGTTTCAGCACGGTTTTTGCGCTGAGCGCCTCGCCGTCTTTAAACACTTTGTCCTGCCGGCAGTACGCCATGTACGGCACGAACAGGTCGATCCTTTTTGCGCCGTTGTCCCGCAGGGCGTCAAGAAGCAGTAGGGTTTCGACCAGGGACTCGTTATCGACGACGGAGTTTATCAGGACGGCATTTTCGTTTTTAACGCCGGACAGAATCCTGATGTAGAATTCGCCGTCCGTGAATTTCCTGAGTTCGGTTTCGCCAAGTTTAATTCTGGATTCTTCAGAAACCCGCTTTGCAAGCCCCGCAGATTTCGAACCGGAAAAAACAAGCATGTAATATATTCGGCGCGGGTTTAAATTAGGGCAGTTGTTTGTTTACTTGCTTCATGACATCAGCGTACGCAAGGCCGTACTTTTTCGCGAGGCGGGCGATGTCATCCGGCTCGGGCTTTGTTCCGAGTTCGCTTTCCTTTATGCGTATTTTTTCTGGGTTGCCGCTCATGCTTATCTCAACCGTCTTTATCGTCCGCTCCACCTCAAAGCGCTCGACGGGAATAGCACGAACGCCAAGCGTACTGGTTTCGCGCATCAGGATTTTTGAGAACTTTTTCGGGTCATCGGCCAGCACCCTTATAAGGTGTCCGGGGCGCCCCTTTTTCATGAGGCATGGTATGACGTGGACGTCAAGGGCGCCGTCGCCCATAATCGTTTCGATTGCATAAGCCAGCGCTTCGGGTGTCGCGTCATCTACGTTCGTCTCAAGAATAAACAGTTTTCTGGATTTCATTCGTCACTTTCACTTGCGATCCTTGCCTTCGCCTTCGCCGCGCTCTCCGGCTTCTCGTCTTTTATCCCCTCGGTCTTGACCTCGAAAATGCATTCGCCATCCGGCATGTTCGGCGAGTCGATAAGCCTTGCGATCCTCTTGTCGCCCTTGCTCTTTTTCAGGTAAAGCCTGAACGTCGAGTGGTGGCCGACGATATGCCCGCCGACCGCCTCGGTAGGGTCGCCGAACATTACGTCGGGGCGCGCCATGACCTGGTTCGTCACAACAACGGCTAAGTTGTACAAATCCGCAAGTTTTCTCTGGAGGGTGTGCATGTGGCGGTTGAGTTTCTGCTGGCGGTTCGCAAGGGTGCCCCTGCCGGAGTATTCCGCCCTGAAGTGCGCAGTCAATGAATCTACGACTACAAGCCGTACGTTATGCTCCGCGGCAACCTCGCCTGCCTTTTCCGCCAAAAGCATCTGGTGGTCCGAGTTGTAAGCGCGGGCGACGAATATGTTCTTCAGCGCCTCTTCAGGATCAAGCCCCGCGCTCTTCGCCATCTGCTGGATACGCTCGGGCCTGAAGGTGTTTTCGGTGTCGATGTAGATGGCGCAGCCATCGAGCCCGCCCTCCTTTTTCGGAAGCTGCACGTTGACCGCAAGCTGGTGGGCAATCTGCGTCTTTCCCGAGCCGAACTTTCCGAAAAACTCGGTTATGGCCTGCGTCTCAACGCCGCCGCCTATGAGTTCATTAAACGCCTTGCTGCCGGTTGTCAGCTTCCCGACCAAGGCGCGTTTTTTGAGAATTTCGGTCCCCGTCTCGAACCCCATATGAAGGGACTCGCGCGCGGCATTGATTATCTTTATTGCGCTGGCCTCGCCGATACCTACGTCTATGAGTTCGCCGGTTGACGCGGCCGCTATCGCTTCGATCGTGCCGTAGCCCTCCACCCTCAGTTTCTCGGCAGTCGTGCCTCCGACGCCTGGCAGGTCTTCGATGTTTGTTTCTGTCATTTTGTTAATAATTATTATCCGTTTAGTTTTAAAGTTTCTATATATCTGGAGGTTTGTTCAACAAATTCTTCGGCATTTTTTATGTGCCCTTCCGCTCGTTCCTTGGATATTGCAGCAATAGCAAATGTTTCGTAGTCGCCAATCTGCCGGTCCCTAAATGCGTCATTCAGATTAGAATATGCACCGGGCGGGAATAATCCTGTTTTTACGAAATGTTTGCCAAATGCAGAAATGACTGCCGAGTGTTTTGAAAAACTTAAATCCATTGTTAGGAGCAGGGCTTCTGCACAATAAAACATGGTATAGTATGCCCTTGAAACCGAAAAATCGTAATTTCCGCTTTCAAATAGCATCTTCGCCGCATTGACACTTCTTTTTGCTTTTTCCACCAGATTATTAATCTCCTCGTTCATACTACCACGGCCTCTTTTTTAACATTCAGCAAAAACGGAGTTCTGTGATTCTTAAAATCATCATCAGTAAACAGGAATTCGGAAATGACCACATCATGCCTGAGCGACAGGGAGTTGGAGATGCTCCGTATTTTTCGCTCTGTGCTTGCGGGTACGTTTCTGTTGAAGACAAGAAGCAGGTCAATGTCTGAGCCTTCCACGGCCTCGCCCCTTGCATGAGAGCCAAAAAGGAGCATTTTTTCAGGGCCGGGATAAGTGGATTTTTCCACTTCCGTCTTGAACTCATGCAGTATATTGCCTAATTCTTTGTTTATTGTCATCTTGGATTCTATCATAAGTGCATTCAATTGAATTTACATCATCTATTTTATTGCATTTATTGTTTGGTGCGGTATAAGAAAGCGGCACTCGTGTGGATATATCCGCATAAATAAACATGTCAATATGACTATTCCCACAAGCAACATTATATTTGAGTATATTGTTCGCAGACATGGTCATCAATGCAATACCATAATATGTGTTCGAACTTGCTGTGTTTTTTTCAATAATATTGCCGGTTGATGGATATCCCTCCTTCTTCTGGTCACCTCTGACGCACGATCCGAATATACTATCTTTTTTCACTCTATAATTCTGGTTTAATTCTTTCTTGTATCTTGCCAGCACATCCTTTATTTCATTGAGGGTTTTCATCTTGCAGTATATCATACAACTCTCTATTTTTCATTTCAATTAATCCCTATGATTCCAAGAATAAAACCTATTCCAACCTGATCTTATTGATAACTTCCTCGCCCCCGTCCAGCGCATTTCTCAGGACGTCAGTCAGGTCCTTTGCCGTGATGATCTCCGCCATGCCTTTGTAGCGCTCCTCCAGAAGTACGTCATTCTCGTTGCTCTTCGGGATTATGATCGTTTTTATGCCAGCATCTATCGCCGCCTCGACTTTCGGGGTTATCCCGCCGACGGGCATCACCTCGCCGCGCACGGTCAGCGAGCCGGTCATCGCCACGTTCTGCTTAACCTTGATGTTTTCAAGCGCGGATATTACCGCAACCGCGACGCTCACCGAAGCCGAGTCACCCTCGACGCCCTCGTAAGTCTGCAAAAACTGGATGTGTATGTCGTATTCCCCCGGCAGGTCCTTTTTAAAGTACTTTTTCACGACGGCCGAAACGTTCTGGACCGCCTCCTTTGCGATTTCCCCCAACTTCCCGGTGGCGACGATTTCCGGTTTCGAGAATGCGGGGGTAACCTCGGCGACTATCGGCAGGACCGTCCCGCCGTCCCCGATCACAGCAAGCCCGTTGACCCGCCCGACAAGCGAGCCTTTCGTCACAAGCACCTTGTACTCCTTTTTGCGCTCAAGATATATGTCTCCCAGCTGCTGCTCAAGCGTCCTTGCGGACTTCTTGCCGATTACAACGTCTTCCCTCGTTACGTATTCGTGCTTTCGCTCGGTCGCTATGTCCCCGGCAGCCCGCACGAGCCCGCCCAGCTCCCTGAAGACCAGCGACAGTTTTCCTTTCATGCCTGCCTTGCGCCTGAACTCCATTATTATGTCTTCAACGGCATCCTTCGTGAAGTGCGGTATCTTGCCGTCGTTGGTAACCTCCTGCGCCACGAACATTACGACCTTCTTGCGGTTTTCGTCATTGTCGGGGATAGTGTCCTTCATGTATATCTCGTAGCCGTAGCCGCGAATACGCGAGCGAAGGGCGGGGTGCATGTTCGCAAGGTCGTGGATGTTGCCTGCCGCAATGAGTATGAAATCGCAAGGAACCGGATCGGTTATAACCATGGCGCCGCTTGACATCTCGCTTCTGCCGGTTATCGAAAGCTGCTTTTCCTGCATTGCGGTAAGCAGATCCTGCTGGGACTTGCCTAAGGTGCCGATCTCGTCTACGAACAGGACGCCCCTGTTCGCCTTATGGATCATCCCGGCGATAACGCGCGAGTGCGCAGGCGTGCCGAGGCCTCCCGATTGAAGCGGGTCGTGTTTTACGTCCCCCAAAAGCGCGCCGGAGTGCGCCCCGGTGCCGTCGAAGAACGGGGCCGATTTCCTGCTGCCGTTGTCTACAATAATGTGGGGGGCCATTGATTTTGCGCCGCCCATCATCATCGCCCTGAGGTTCACCCCTGACATGATGAACATGAAGAACGCAAAACCAAGAACCATCATGAATATCAGCGGGTCCGGGGCAGTCTCGCTTTTGCCGGACCAGAACTGCCAGTAGAGGTAGCCGTAGACTGCGATTGTGAGCATTATCAAAAATATCATCAGCCCCTGCACGTTCGGGCCCCTGCCCTTTGTCGAAACCTGCTCCTTTTCCCGCTCGGCTTTGACCATCTCTTTGGCCTTTCCCGCCTCCGTTACCTGGACATTGGGGTTGTTTTCGTCGTCGGGGTTGTTCAGGATCATGACATCTGTCAGCCCCTCGAACGGCAGGAGTTCCGCCATCGCCTTTGCGAGCATGGATTTTCCGGTGCCGGGCTCGCCTATGAGAAGGATGTGCCGCCTCTGCCTTGCCGCCTTCTTTATCGTGTCTACCGCCTTCTCCTGGCCGATGACCTGGTCCACCAATTTTTTCGGTATCTCCAGCTGGTCGGTAGTCTCGAAATCGTCCCACGACTTCATGTCGCCGATTTTTATTTTTACACTTTTGGTATTCTTTGCCATTTCCACAGATTAAATAGATAACGCTACAGACTTTTAAATATTTAAAAATTTCTCCCTTAAACTCTTCAGCGTGCCCGAAACCCCAAGAACACGGAAGACTGTGTTTTTGTTGTTCACCGATCTTATCAGTGCCATCGCCGCGCGCACCTCCTCGACACTTTTGCGGTTTACGCGCAGGATGCCCGTGCTTTTGCTGCCGTCCCAATCCATCGCCCAGAGGGACGTTCTGCCGGCGCCTTGCTCGCCAAGAAAACCAAGCACGCCCGCCCATACGCCCCGGACAAGCTCGTTTCGCTCGAACTGCGAGTCCGAAATTACCTCGAAGGCGATGTAGCGGTTTTTTTCCCGAAGCGTCGGCAGAAGCGGTTTTGGCATTTTATCCGTATTATTTATAATGAGGACACAAAAATCAATCAGAGATTGATTTTTCTTGTTTTTTGGAAATCGCACCCATGGTTTAATTGATTTGGGTTTTATAGATAAAGATTATTTCTCAAGGACAACGATGCTCTCCCTCGCAGGCCTCTCCTTCTTGGTCCACATTAGAAAGTTATAGTTCGCTCGAAATTGCACGGCAATTTCGGCGTCCGCGAAACTGCAACGCAGTTTCGGGACGCTGAATCACATAGTGATTCGCGCGTACCGAAACTCTTTGAGTTTCGCTTATCTAATGGGACACAACTTCACTGATTTTGAAGATGTAAAATCTTCAAAGCCACACGCGTTTGCAACTTGTTGCAAACGGTGTCCTCGAAACTGCATTGCAGTTTCGGGACATCATGTAAATGAGGGGTTTGATTAACCCCCTCTTTTGTGAATCTATCGTTTTTTCG
>MCBF01000001.1:91181-94561 GCA_001742785.1 Candidatus Altarchaeales archaeon IMC4 | reverse complement strand
GGATCTGTTTTATGCAATCACAAATTGCCATGGCTGATCAAGTCAACCAAGACTGAAGTTACGGTACGACTTGAGCCGCTGCAACAACCAAGGCGCAGATGTGCACAAGAGCTGCTTTGTCGCAAATTGACAAATCTCGGAGCACGCACTCCAGCCGGAAAATGGCTAGTCGTTGAGGTCGGCGAAGAGCCAATAACAAATGTCCAAAAAAAATGACGCTTTTGGCATGTTGTTTACGAGGTCTGTATAATGATCTTTGTTGCAAATGACAACCGAAAATTGACCACCTGTACGGGAACAATCAGGGCCGGTGGACACATAGTAGTCGCGTGCGACGAGGCGTCAATAAAAGTCCTGGCCATGATCGGTAAGTCAGCTTCCTACTCTACCTAATTTCCCTTGCCGTTTACAATCAAAACTGTCAAAATTGCAAATTGATGATGGAATTCGGGGGAATAAGGGGACGCCTTATACATTAATCGAATTTTCTTTGGTACCCTGCGCCCCGCAGGAAATGCCCTTGGGAGGCGCCGCATGGGAACCAGATGGAACACCGTGTGGAGAAGTCATCGGGTAATGCAATCGTTGTAGGCAGTCCGTCATCGCCCCAAATAGTGGGGGACACCACAAATAGTGGGGGACACCATATGTATTTATCAAATAGTGGGGGACACCATATGCAAATAGTGGGGGACACCATATGTATTTATGCCAGTTAATGCATATGGTGTCCCCTTTATTTGTGGTGTCCCCTTTATTTGAGGCTCAACATCTTCGGGATTTCCCGCAGCAAGCAGTTCAATCCTTGCCTGGACACGCGCCCTCGCTTGAATATCGCGAAGTTCATCAAGCCAATGTGCGAAGAGATCAGTTTTCCGTATTTCAACCAGGGAATGATTGTAGCCATGCGGCTACATGTTGTCAATAGCAAGTCCGATATTGAGCGGGATGGTTTTTGTAAAGGGTGGAATACGAATGGTGTCCCCCTTATCCCCAGAAAGATACCTCTGGCTCAACCAAACCACCCTGCTCGCCGTCTACGACGGCGCCGGCAACCTCATCCAACGCTTCGAATACGCCGACGACCGCGTCCCCTATGCCATGACCGCAGGCGGCGCAACCTACTACCTCGCCTACGACCAGATCGGCTCCCTGCGCCTGATCACCGATAGCGCCGGCAACACGGCTAAACGAGTTGATTACGACAGTTTCGGCAATATAATCAGTGACAGCAACCCCTCCTTTGCGGTACCCTTCGGTTTCGCCGGAGGACTCCATGACCCGGAAACATAAAACAACATAAAACGGGACAGATATATTTTACTGAATCTTGGCCTCTTTCTTCGGAGCGGCTACGGCTGAGTCCTGAAGATCGCCATCGACATAGAACCACTGTCCGTTTTCTCTGACAAAGCGACTGACCTCACGCAACACCCCTCGGCCTTGTCCTCCCGTGGAGAAGGTGGCCTTGAATTCAACCACGCCCTTGCTGTCGCCCTCCCTTCCCTCCTCCGTCCGCATGATCCACAGGCCTTGCCATTCGGGGATGGTGGCGGCGTCTATGGCCTCCGGTCTGGTCGAGGCGTGCCAGGACTGGAGCAGGTATCCGACATTGCGGACGGCAAAGGCGGTGTAGCGCGAGCGCATCAGGGCCTCGGCGGTCGGGGCTGCGTGCTCGCCAGAAAGCAATGGACCGCAGCAATCCGCAAATGAACGGCCGGACTGGCAGGGGCAGGACGGGTGAGTGGTCATGGCAGGGTGTTCTCGTTGATCAGGGATGCGGGAAGGACGGCCTTCTGAATCAGCCAGCGCTGTTCGCCTTTGAGCAGGGACAGCTCCACGCGATGGCTTTCCATGGGCGCATCGACCTGTCCGGGGAGATGGCGCTGAAGACGCGCCGTGACCTGAACAACAGCCTGCCCTTTGGCGGGGATGGTTATTTGCAGCTCCTCCAGTTGAACGGTCAACCGGGTGTAACGGCTGCGGTAATAGATCAGATACTGGAGAGCCAGCCCCTGTTCCAGCTCTTCGGTGTACCCCTTCTCGGGGACGGTTGCCTGACAGGTTGTTGCCAGCATGGTCTTGATCCTGCCCATCTTCAACGCCATCTGGAGTGGCTGTTCCTGTTCCTCTTTGGCAAGATCCTGCGCGAGTTCCGCAAATTGCCGCCGGATCACCATTTCGTCGGAAAAATAATAGCAGAGCCATCCCGCCAGAACCAGGGCCATCACAATGGCAGGAATCAGAAGTTTTTTATGCATGGTTTTACTCTATGATTCCTTTGAGTTTCAACGCCGTGAGCGCCAACTCCCGACGAAGGGGTAAGTCCTTTTCACTCTGGATTACCATGTTCAGGGCAAAGATCCATGTATCCGTTGATGTTTCCACATAGCCGACATACCAGCCGACTTGAGGCGTGCCTCGTGTGGCCCAGCCGGTCTTTGCCCACAAGGAATACGCTGGTGTTTTTTCCACGAGCATAATCTGTTGTAGCGTATCATAGGCCGTTTGCTTGAAAGGGAGTAGGTGCTGGATGATGTTCTTGAGAAAATGCACCTGCTCAAACGCGCTGACCTGAAGGGAACCATCCAGCCAGAAGGTCGTTGTATCAAAAGGGTGCTGCAATTCACCATAATTGGATTGTTTCAGGTACTTCTTACCCGGAGGCTCGGCCTTATATGCCATTTCTGTTCGTCGATTCATAGCTTTACACTCCGGCTTCCTTCAGACCTTTCCTCACGAAAACGCCCTTGCCTTCGGTTAGTATTTGTGTTTCTATCTTCACGACAGTAACAGGATTCATATACAGGGGACTTACACCCCATTAGTTCACGCCCGTGCCGGGCGTACACAAATCGTTCCAGCGGACGCGCAAAAAGCCGCGCGCCGCTGAACTCAAACATTAAGTCTCACAAATATTACTGACACTCAAAATTATGATTCAAGAAATAGCCAATTCATTTAAAGCAATCTTGTATGATCGAATTGTTAGCCCATTATCCGGAGCTTTTATTTGTTCATGGCTTGTAATCAATTGGAAAATCCCTTTATATTTTTTCACGAGTAAAATAGATATTACTGAAAAGATTGATTTTCAGACCTCGTAAACAACATGCCAAAAGCGTCATTTTTTTTGGACATTTGTTATTGGCTCTTCGCCGACCTCAACGAATAGCCATTTTCCGGCTGGAGTGCGGGCTCTGAGATTTGTCAATTTGCGACAAAGCAGCTCTTGCGCACATCTGCGCTTTGGTTGTTGCAGCGGTTCAAGTCGTACCGTAACTTCAGCCTTGGTAGACTTGATCCAGCCATGACAATTTGTGATTGCATAAAACAGATCCACCAGCTCATTTTCCTCAACACAATGCGGGCGGAGCCAG
>MCBF01000001.1:85102-91081 GCA_001742785.1 Candidatus Altarchaeales archaeon IMC4 | reverse complement strand
GTTTGCGACATGTCACAAACGCTTGTCCCGAAACTGCAAAACAGTTTCGAGGATGTGGTAACACAGTTGTCCGTATCCATGGTTGTAGCTTCGTAGATCCATTTTCCTCGGTGGCGCGCGCCTGCGCGCCTTGAGGAAAACTTATATCTTATGAACGCGCGCATAAATTTCGCGCGCGAAAAACAAGCGAAACACGAAGTGTTTCAAGCAAATCACGTAGTGATTTGGTGCCCCGAAATCGCAAAAAGCGATTTCGCAGGCGGTGTGCAAAAATTGCACAGCAATTTTATGCATCACGCTAAAAAACAGGAGGTAAGCAAGATTGCGGTTACGCAATTCCTCTGCGGGCTAAAGCCCGCAGTATCCTTGCTAAAATGTAATGAAAAACCAAAAAATCAGGCGCATCGCGGTATTTGCAGCAGTGATTATCCTCACGGGGTTACTACTAGGGCAGGCGGCACAAGCAAATGTGAAGGGACATCTATGCGAGAAAATATTTGAGAATATAGGGGCGGGCGGCACCCATGCTGTTGCAAAAATTTTTCTGCCGACGCCAAAAACAGACGTTTCTTACGATGTCCTCCTGCCGCGCCTCATATTGTGGAACCCGGACGCATCCGATGCGCGACTAAAGCCAGTGATAGGTGTATTCTTGGGCATAATCGAGCCCATGTACGTGCTTGCGATACTTGTTGTTGCGGTGTACGCTATGCTTCTTTCAACAACCGTTGAGGGGCGCCAAAAGGCGAAATCGATGCTTCCGGCGCTTATAGTCGGCATGTGCCTTGTAACGTTGGCGCCACTATTGGTAAAGATCCTTCTGCAGATTACGCATTCTGTTGCGGAAACGATACTTTCGCAGGTTGTGATAGACACCACACCCCTTGATAGGGCAGATATATGGTTGGCGCTAAACTATACGAATTTCAGGTTGTGGTCGCCCGCTTACGGCCTCGTATTCGGGGTTATAAGCCTGATGCTTTGGTGGGGGCTGTTTCTTGTATTATATCTCAGGTACCTCCTACTCATGCTTTTTATCGCGCTTTCGCCGGTTACGATATTTTTCTATTCATTTGGGCTTACAAAGGGGCTGGGAAGGCGGATGGCCGAGCAGACAATACTCTGGAGCGCCGGGCAGGTTGCAGAGGCAACTGCCCTTGTTTCCGTAGTAATCGGCTGGAAACTGCTTGGCAGCGCGGGACAGGGGGGGATCGGGCTGATTGCGACATCAGGGGACCCAACCGGGATTGACCTTGTGTTCGGACTTTCCGCCTTTTTCATATTGATATTGGTTATCCCCATGATGGTCGCATCGTTCAGGAGGTTCCTGCCATGAAAACTACGAAAAGAAAAATATTTTCGGCCATCGTCATATCCATGCTTATCATGGAGGCGATGACGGCAGTTAGCGGGGATTGGCAGACAGAGTGTATTAAAGGTTTTGTGGGCGGTATTGGGGCGGCCGTTGCAGAGATGTATTTAGCAAGGCATGTCCTTGTCGATAAAATTACTGGTGTGACAGACGAAGTGATGGAGCCTTTTTATCTTGATTTCAGGAACATGATACTTAAGCCGCCCGTGATGTCCGGCGGTACAAGAAACCTTATGCTCTTCTTTATTCACGTACTAGAACCCGTATTCGTTGCTGCGATAATGCTTCTCGGGGCGTACATAATCTTTGCCTCCGGCTCGATAAAGATGAGGGCAAAGGCAAAGGCAATACTGCCAAACCTAATTTTGGGTATGGTGCTCATAACATTGTCCGGGTATATACTCGATGCGATGGTATCTGTGTCATACAACCTGACGTCCCTTGTTATCAACCTGAATAGTGATGACCTCAAGCAGGTTTACGACACTACCCTAAATGGATGGCTCGTACAGCAGAAATACGGGGGAAACAAGGACATTAATGTCGAGTGGGCCATGCCATATGCGGGGCTGGCTATCATGCTAACCGGCGGACCGATGCTCGTTATGGCTGTCCGCTACCTTGTTGTCATATTCTTTTCGGTGATGTTCCCGTTAACCCTCTTTTTGTATTTTTTCAGACCCACGCGCGGAATAGGCCGCACGATGCTTGAACAGACACTGCTTTGGAATTTTGTATCCGTGGTAGAAGCGCTTGCGCTCTTTATCGCCCTGTACGGGATGAAATTTATAAACACGCAGTCCGGAGAGCTTCAGCACCTCATGGCGATGACAACGCTTGTGATGCTCATAGTCGTCCCATTTATGTTCATATCCTCCTTTAAGCACTTTTTACCATGATACATAAAACTACGATGAAAAAGACAAAACTCGTTGCATTGGCGGCGATATTCATATTGCTTGCCTCGGTCCATATGTCCGAATATGTTCTGGCTACTCCTACCTTCGATAAATTTTGGAAGGAAAAAAAAATGGGTCCCGCATTTGCTGCGATTAAATTCTTGCCCATAAATGTGGAAAATTTCATGGCAGAAAAAACAGTGAGGGATATATTGGATGACCTTACTACGACCCATAAGGATAACTTTATACCGCTTCTCCTGTTTGAACCTAACCCGCAGAGCCCGGAGATTTTGAATCTTATGCACACCTTCATTAAGATCATCGCCCAGTTCTATGTCGTAGCCCTGCTTCTTACCGGGGCGTATTTCATATTCAACTCTGCATCGCCTTCGAAGAGATCAAAGGCAAAATCGATGCTCCTCAGGCTTATTCTGAGCATGGCCCTCCTAACGCTGTCGGTGCCTATCTTCATGTTTATCGTGGATGTCAACCATTTTGCCAAAAACGTTGTGCTGACGGTGGGTATTGGAAACGCTGAGGGTGCCCCGCTAAATGATTACTCAAACAACCTGATGGACCCGACAATAGGGTGGCTGAAACACACGATCTCATTGTGCGGGGGGTGGTTAGGCACGACGTACTGGGAACCGACGGTTACAATCCCGTTTTTCCTCATAATGTTTGCGCTTCTTGTCGGCCCGCTGGTGATTCTGACGTTCAGGTACATCGCGCTTATATTTCTCGGGGCCCTTTTCCCCGCCACGATATTCTTCTCATGCTTCGAACCCACCAGAAAGATCGGCAGGGGGATATTCAAGGTAACGGTTATGTGGGTTTTTGTATCCTTTATAGAGGCGGTTGTGCTTGTTGTGTGGGGCATTGCAATGCAGGCAATCGGCGCGTTCGGGATGGACGGCTGTTCCGGTAGTATGGGGCTTATACAGGCCTCGATAGGCATGGCCGGCGCATTTATGCTGATTGTCGCTCCATTGATGCTCCTTGGGATAATGAACTGGGTGGCCGGGATGGGTATACCCATAGCGTTTTTCGCTGAGCCTTTGGCGGCAATGGTTGCGGCGCTTGAAAGCATAGAGGTGGAAAATGAATAGGAAAATACCTGCATTGATTGCTATTTTGCTCCTGGTGCAGAGTACGACGGGATTCTTTCAATATATTGCTGGAATAGCGGGCGGCGCGGCCGGGGACATAGCCTGCGAAAGGCTCTGGTTTTGGTGGTGGCAGCAGGAGCTCTATTACGTATGCCTTAACTTAAAAGAAGATTTGGTGGACAAGACGTTGGGCCTTCTTACGATATGTTCCCTCCCGGACGGCACCGAAAACATTACAAATTACCTCTCAGACCTAGCCTACGCAGTCTACGCACTGGCATTCCTTGCCGTCGGGGCGTATTTTATATTTGCTTCTGCGTCCTTCGAGGGCAGGGCCAAGGCGAAATCCATACTATTGAGGCTCGTTGTAGGCCTTGTTTTGGTTACGTTCGCGTTTTCGCTGTTTCAGCTTATGCTTACTATTTCCTGCACGATAACGAATGCGATAATCACGTCGACCGGGATTGGAAGTCAGAGCATTGAAAATGTAGTGGAACCCTCATTTAAGTGGTTGACTGACACCATCCTTAGCACAAAGGATTTAGAGCCAAGTGCGGCACTGCCCTTCTTTTCTATACTCTTCACCCTATTAAGCGGCCCGATAATTATCATGACATTCCGCTACATCGCCGTGGTCTTTCTGGCGATGATATTCCCGCTGACAATATTCCTATACTCCTTTAAAACAACAAAGAAACTCGGCGAACTGCTCACGATACAGACGATACTTTGGATATTCTTCCCTGTCGTTGAGATAACCGTTATTGCGGTTGTCTCTTTTGAGGTCGTTCAGTTCGGGGGTTTCATCGGGGTTTTGATGTCAATGGCTGCCTTGTTCTTTTTGATAACTGCGCCGATGATAATGCTTGGGCGTATGAACTGGCTTGCTGCTATTGGGATAACNGCGGCGATGTTCCTTGAGCCGATAGCAGCCCTTATCGCGGTCCTTGAGAGAATCGAACTTGAGGAGCCGGATGAGGTCGGAAAGATATAGGGTTTGATTGTCGGTCGGCGCACATTAACCCAATCTCTCCAAAAGCGCAGAAATCATGACCGGAAGAAGAACCGTTGCGTCGCCCTCGACAGTAATGTACTTCGCGTTCTCCTTGACCTTGCCCCACGAGACCGCCTCCCTTATCCTTGCCCCCGAAAGCGAGCCGTCGTACTCGGGGGCGGTGGTTATGTAAACCGCGCGGTCAAGCCCGCCGCGGAACTGGTTCCACCATATCGTGTGGTGCTTTGAGATCCCGCCGCCGATCATCAGGGCGCCGGACTTTTTCGCATCGAATGTGATGTCGGCAAGAAGCTTCTCGTCGGCGAAAACGTCGATGTCCAGCTTGTGGTCCTGCGCATAAAAAAAGAGCTGGCTTCCGAACGCCCCGTCGGTTATGCCCGGGACGATTATGGGGATCTCGTTCTTCGAGGCCCAGTAGAGTATCGAGTCCTTGTCTTTTATCCGCCTGCCGAACTCCCCGATTATCTCATAGGTCGCAAAACGCTCTTTTCCGCGGCAGATATCGGCGAGCATTTCCTGCATCTTGTTTTCAAGGATCTCGCCGTAGCACTCGTTCGGGATGAGGATGTTTCCGAGGCGGTTTATGCCCTTCTTGTGAAGCGCCGCATCATCCATCTGAAAGTCGCCGTGGTAGTAATCTTTCCAGATTCTCGCAAGGTCGTGGTCGAGGGTTCCGCAGGTCGTGATTATAACGTCGAAGACCTTCCGCTTTACCAGCTCTTTTATTACGCCTCGCGTCCCTGTCGATATTATGCACGCCGGAAAGGAAAGAAAATTGACGGAGCCCCCGTCTTTTGCCATGTCCTCTAAGATGTCCACGCCCGCCGCCAGTTTCTTTGCGGTAAACCCGCCCGATGCGGACATCTGCCTGACAAGATTATCGACTCCCTCTACCTTAGAAACATCTATGTCTTTTACAGACTTCATCGTGAAAAGAATACCTACGCAGCCAGCGGCTTAATCGTGATCTTAAGGCCTGTCGGCAGCTTCTTGAGCGCTGTTTTCGCTGCCTTTTTGACCTGCCCGATCCGCTCTTCGCTCTCGTTGAATGCGATGCTCATGACCGTCGTTTTTTTGGTCGCCCGCGCCGCCCTTGCCGAGGGCTTTCCGAACGACAGCCTCATGCCAGTCTGGACACGGTCCGCGCCCGCGCCCGTTGCCATCGCATTCTCGCGCAGGACGTGGTGCGGGTAGACCCTGACCTTGAAGAAGTAGTTTGCGACGCCGACCTCCTTTTCCAGCACCTTGTTTGCAGCAACCCTTGCCGCCTCAAGCGAGTTGTGCCTTAGGATCATCGGCATTTCCGTTACGAGCGATAACTGCATATCGAACTTCCTTTTCGCATCCCCCATGTCGTAGTGCACGATCTTCGAGCCCGGGATCCCCGTTATGTACGAATCGCCTGGGTTCTTCGCCACCCTTGTGTATGCCGGGCTGGTGTTGTACTTGTAGCACCTTCCGGGCCTTATTCCTGCCATTTTTATTGTAGTTTACTATAATCTTTTTCTTTGGGATGACCCGCATTTCCACTTTTGTGGAAACAAGCATTTCCACTTTTGTGGAAACAAGCATTTCCACTTT
>MCBF01000001.1:64278-85002 GCA_001742785.1 Candidatus Altarchaeales archaeon IMC4 | reverse complement strand
CATACAACTGGAACGACACAGGAACGACAGGATGCTCTCACCCGTGCACCGCAGGGACATGCTTCTGCAGCTACTGCCAGGACTGCACCAATAAGTTCAACTCCAGCGAGTGCGCGAGCATCTATCTGGACAACGCCGTCTCATCCGAGGGAACCTGCATCAGCGTCCCGGCCGCCGCAGCAAACAAAACCCTCGACTGCGCGGGCTACAACATAGACGGAAACTCCTCAGGGGCCGCAGTGAACATAACCAGCGACGCAAGCAACGTAACGATAAAGAACTGCAATATTACGGACTTTGAATGGGGGGTGGTTAATGCGGTGCCGCCGGCAAGCGCGACAATTATAGATGACGGAGGTACTGGAACATCTAAAAGTGGAACATGGACTGACCTCGTCGTAGGTTATAGCGGTGACAGCTGGCAAAGCGGCTCAGCAAGTGCAACATATACTTGGACTTTTACTTCAAGCGGAAGCTATGACGTGTGGGTTCACTATGTTGTCTTTGATGATGCTTACACATCTACTAAATATGTAGTGACACATGGGGGGCATCTTGCATGTCCTAGTATATCAAATCCTATAGTCAGTTGCACTTCCGGCACATCTTCTACTGAAATACGCGTAAACCAACGATATAAAGCTGATGGAACTCTCGGAAATTCTGAAGATCTTTCCGGTTGGGTAAAAATAGGAACATATACTTCACCGACAAAAGTAGTACTTAGTGCTGTGGTTGGAAGTCCATATAGCGTTGCTGATGCAATTAAATATAGCATAGTTTCCTACTCCGTCTCCTCCCTCAACATCACAAACAACACGATTTCCAACTGCAGCTACGGGATAGACCTCAACGGCGTAACCGGCAGCGCAGTCTCGGGCAACACAATCAGATTAGCCCAGAACTACTCCATCTATTCAAGCGGCGCGACGGGCAACAACTTCACAAACAACAACCTTACCAACTCCACTTACGGGGCGTACTTCACCGCGGACTCCACTGGCAACACCCTCACCAACAACACCGCCTGCGCAAACACGAACACAGACATCTATGACCTCGATTCGAATACAGGTATAAATAATACCTGTAACTCGTGGTACAACTTCGCGGATTCCGGCCAGCCATTCGGGTGCATGTATGCCTGCCCAGGTACCTGGTTCTCGGTCGCAGCGAACTCCCCGGCAGACTACAACTTCGCAAACACCTCCACGCCTCAGTTCAACTACACGGTATCCGGAAGCATTGCCAACTACACATGCCACCTCTTGATAAACGGCACGGGCTACAACACGAGCGTGGCGCAAAACGGGATTGCGAAGGTTGTAACAGCCAACAACAGCATAGCCCCCGACGGGGTGTACCAGTGGCAGGTGAACTGCACCTACGACAGCATGACGAACTCAAGCGCGGCAAGGACGATAACGATAGACACAACCCATCCTGCATTGAACTTCACCCTTGCCCCGGCAAACAACTCCTACCTGACCCGCAACTGGACAGAGATAAACATCTCGATCAACGAAACCAACTTAGACACATTCGTATTCAACTGGAACGGCTCGACCAATGCGACGTGCAATATCACCGCGTGCGACAACGGGAACATCACAGGCACGGCCCCAAACCGCTGGTTCTTCATCAACAAGACAGATCTGGCAGACGGAACCTACACCTACTACGGCCAGGCCAACGACTCCGCAGGAAACCAGAACTGGACATACGGGGAAGGAAACCTCTACAACTCGACCCAGCCGAGGTACCTGAAGATAGACACCACGAACCCAGCCGTGAGCATAACCTACCCTGCAAACGGGCAGTACTTCAACACGAAAACGATAACCATAAACGGCACAACGATTGACACGAACCTGAATTACACGAACGTCAGCATCTTCGAGAAGTTCGGGTGCTATGACAACGAAACGCAGGTTCTGACGGACGGGGGGTGGAAATATTTCCGGGAACTGAGCGGGGGTGAAAAGGTACTGACCTTGAACTCCGAAAACGGGGAAACGGAATTTAACAAGCCGACTGAGTATCAGACCTACGACTACGACGGGCAGATGTACAAAATCAGGATGGAAGACCCGAAGACAGGAAGACTTGACAAGCATTTGCCGAAGCAAATGGTGTCCCGTGGATTACCAATCCACGTGGGAGACCTATTAGTTTCACCGGAGCATAAGGTTTACGCGGGGATTAACCCAAGTCTTTTCAGCAGTTCATTCGTATTAAATACCTCAACCCTATCCTGCTGCTTAAATTCCTCTTCGTCAGACCAGATTGGCGAATTAAGCGCCAACGCTAATGCAAAGTATGGATCGTCCTTTGTAACGTGCTTGCCGTGCGGAGAGATACTATTGGCCTCTGGCAAGAATCTTTCATACACATTTTCAGGAAACGATTCTATCTTCCGCTCAAGCAAGGTAAATAAGAATGCAAACACCAGATTATTAACCTTACCGGATTTCTTTATCTTTTCTCTGCTGTCGGCCAGTTCCTCGAAAACGAATTCGGGGGAGATCAGTCTGCATCCAAAATTTGGCAATTTCTCGATGACCTTCCTCCTGGCAGAGTCCTTCTTAAAGAACGAGAATAATACGCAGGCGTCAACTATCAGGAGTTTAGGTAGTTGTTCCGACATCTTCGGCTATAATCAGTGCCTTGCGGCGACCCTCTCCTTGAGTTCGGAACCCCACTTTAGTGCCATCTCATCTGTTATCTCGGAGTTTTTCAGCAAG
Source organism: Candidatus Altarchaeales archaeon IMC4 (assembly GCA_001742785.1). GTDB lineage: Archaea > Altiarchaeota > Altiarchaeia > IMC4 > IMC4 > IMC4. The sequence continues at coordinate 82,258 of MCBF01000001.1, read as the reverse complement.
TCATCTGCTAATTTAAACATCAACCTCTCAGATAGCCGCTCTCTCATCGCATTGGAAAAAACCGAGTTTACCTCCGCCTTGTCGAGTTCTTCAAATCCGGGTTCTAGTTCCTTGGGAATATTAACGACTAATTCCATTTTCAGTAATAATATAAGTTCGACGTATAAAAATACGTTCTCCCTCCAAAAAGTCGCAGACCTCCCCACCGACCAACCCATCTACTTCCTTGACCAGCACCTTAACCACGTCAAAGTCCAAAGCATAGAAAAAACCCCATACACCGGAAAAATCTACGACGTAACGGTGCCGAATCATATACTCCTGGTAAAGCGAAACGGAACCCCTGTCTGGAGCGGCAACTCATTCGCCCTGGTGAATTCTACGCTGAACTACTCGCAGAACTGGTCGTGGACGGTAAACATAACGCATGGCGACGGCATGTACTACATTAACGCAACGGCATACGACAACGCAACGAACTCGAACACAACGAGCATAAACGTAACCATCGACACCACTTATCCCTCCCTGAACTTCACCAATCAAACGCCCGCCAACAACTCCTACCTGACCCGCAACTGGACCGCGGTGAACATCAGCATAACTGAACTAAATCTGGACACATTCAAGTTCTACTGGAACGGAACGCTGGACGCAAACTGTAATTCCACAACTTGTAATAGCGGAACCATTGCAGGAACTGCACCAAACTACCAGTTCTTCATCAACAAGACAGATCTGGCAGACGGAACCTACACCTACTACGGCCGGGCCAACGACTCCGCAGGAAACCAGAACTGGACATACGGGGAAGGAAACCTCTACAACTCGACCCAACCGAGGTACCTGACGATAGACACGACCCCGCCCGGCGGTGTCATGGGCCTGAACGCCACCCTGATGAACTACACGTGGATCTGGTGGAACTGGACGAACCCGTCTAACGGCGACTTCAACCACACCGAGATATGGATTGACGGGAACTGGACGGAAAACCAGACAGGCTCGCCGGGTGCGATGGGCTTTTACAACCTCACGGGGCTTGAGCCGGGGACAGGGCACACCATCGGCACAAGAACGGTTGACAACCTCGGAAACGTGAACCGGACGTGGGTCAACAACACCGCGAACACGACTGCCGATATAATAATCCCGGTCATAAACTCCCTGGATGTGAACAGCACGTGGCTTAACACGAACATAACGATAATCGCCAACGTTACGGACGATTACAGGGTTGCCGCGGTCAGGGCGAACATATCTGCCCCGGACAGCACATCGGAGATTATCAACCTGGCGAACCAGAGCCCTAACATCTACCGGGCCACGTACAACCTGACGAAGCTGGGCGCATACACCATAACGCTCTACGCAAACGACACCTCGGGCAACAACGCGACCGAGTGGCTCCTCGTAAGGCACTCGCTTGCCCTGCCGGCCAAAACAGATAAGACGGACTACTACTTGGGGCAGAGCGTTTCGTTTTACGTGAACGTAACCGACGGAAGCTGGTTCGAGAATGCGGACAATATCTCCGCATGCATAGTGAACGGCACGGCGCAAGACTGCTCCGGCGCGGTTTACAACATAACGCTTACGAACACGTCCACAGGGGTGTACACTGGTGCATGGCAGACAAATTCGTCGTACTCGCGTGGCAACTACAGCGCATTTGTATCGGCATGGAAGAACGGACTGGAAAAGACGAACGCATCGCGATTTACGCTGTGGTCAAGAATCAGGATAAACATGTCGCAACCCGAAGAAGGCGACTACGACAGGGGTATAATCCCGGTGAGGTGCAACGTAACCACCTTCTACGACGAGGCGACGGCGGGCTACCCTGTCATGTTCTGGGTCAACGGAACAAATGAATACAACGCGACCACGAACGCATCGGGGGTTGCATCATACCTGTGGAACGCAAGCAATGTAACCGCGGGCCAGTACATGCTTAACTGCACGATCGAGACAAACGCAAGCGGTTTCTACAACGCGACGATAAACAACGATTACGCCGCCGTGAACATGTACGCGACGATAACCGCGCAGTTCAACATAACCCCCTCAAGCGGAAACCTCTCGAGGGCCCCCGGGTGCGAAGACATCGGCGTGCCCTACCTGATCAGCTGGAACGTCACGGATATAAGGGATGAAAACAACAATCCGATAGACGTGAGCGTGAACGTTACATGGATGGGCGGCTACATAAGCAATGCGACATCCGGAACCTACGATATCGGAGATTCCGACACGGACACCGCAGGGGACATATTCCGGATATCCCTGACGAAGGGCTACTACCACGGCCTGACAAACACCTCCCCTGACTATGCAATCAAGATACCGATAAACAAGACTGTGGTCGGCTGGAACGAAGGAACCGGTACGTCTGTCCGATGGACCCCGGATAAAAACGTATCGGTCGGCGCAGACATCGAATACGTAATTAACAATTACAATGACGGACCGGACGGAGGCCCAACAATAACCATAGACTTGAAGGTGAGGGACAACCTCCTTGTCCAGCTCGGGTCGAGTAATTTCAGCAAAAATACCGCGAACATGGACGTAAGCCAGGTACCTGCCGGAACACTGAACACGGCCTACACCAATGTTACAGGTCTGGGGGGCTACTGCGGCTTTTTGGGACTCAACCGGACATACAGGGTCATCGGAAAATACGATCACGTAGAAAACGTCACATGGAGCCCGAACGCAACCTACTGCACGGATGAAAAGACATGCTTCGGGAACATAACGAGATACCCGCCGAACGGACCGAATGTTACGCTGGTCGGCATAGTGCTGAAGGATAATCTCAACGACACGATACCGCTTTCAAATACAAGCAATATCACATTCGGAAACTGGAGCGCGTCTGGGTTTACCCCCGGCCAGAACATGACTTCGGGAATAAACTTCACACTCCTGAGGGACATAGGGAACAACTACTCGTACTGGAACAAAGATGACGTTTACATGCTCTACCCGACGAACATAAAGGTCACATACACAGTTTATGGAATGCTGAACGTAACATCGCTTTCCACAAGCAGCAGCACCGTGTATCAAAACGCGTGCAACGCCCCGACCTCGGTGCTCCTGAACGCGACAACCCTCGACGACCATGGAGCCGGGATATCGGGCGCCAACGTAACATTCTACGAGTATAACGGCACTGCATGGAACAATATAGGCTCGAACACAACGGTGAACGGCAATGCGCAATTCAGCTACACCCCAAGCGGCCACAGCGTCGGGAACTTTACCATAAAGGCGAACGTGACAAAGCCGTATTACAACCAGGGAAGCGAGGCGAATATGACCGTCTTGATAAAAAGCTGCCTGAAGGTCGACATAACCCTGCCACTCAACGCAACCACGTTCGGAAGGGGCGACAACGTGAACGTAACAGCGAACATAACAGGGCCTGCCGCCGCAGTAGACAACGCAACGGTAAACTGCACGTTCGCACAGAAGACCAACTCCTCGAACGTCAAGATAGTGAACATGTCCTACAACGCTGCCACGAAGCTGTGGGGCGGCAATTACACGTTCCTGAGCAACGACGCAATAGACGACTGGGTAATCAAGGTTAATGCGTCCAAGGACTACTACGACAGTGCGCAGGACAACATAACGGTCATACTCTACACGAAGCTTAACCTCACGCTTAACGTCAGCCCCACCACAATATACAGAAACAACAACTCAGGGGTAAACGTTACGCGGTTCACCGCGAACGTGACTGATGAAGAGGGCAACAGCCCGACAGGCCTGACAGTGAATTTCTATGAGAACGGAACTTATATCGGCTCGAACACAACATCATCGGGCATAGCCACATTCGGCTACAACCCTGCGGAAACCCACACACCAGAGAACTTCACGATACTGGCCAACGTAACGGGCACTAATTATCAGCCCGCAGCAGACACAAAATGGCTCGCCATTAGGGGGGTCTTGAACGTCTCCATGGATACAAACACAACGAGGTTCTACAGGAAGGACACCTACCAGATGAACTCCACGATAATGGACGAGAACAACAACCCGGTAACCCCCTCCTTCACCTGGTACCTCAACACCACCCTACTCAACCAAAGCGAGGACTGGGCATGGACCGTACCGCAAGACCAGACAGTAGGCCCGTACACCCTCATGGTGAACGTATCAAAAGACTGGTACGACCCTGACAATGCCACATCAAACATAGATGTCTGGGGCAGGCTCAACTCAAGCACAGTATCTCCATCACAAGACCAGAACTTCAACAGAACCGACATAATACGCGTCAAGGCAAACCTCACAAACGAAATCGAGGTGGTGAACGCTGCGACCGTAAACTCCACCATAGTGAACACTGCAAACCAGACAGACTACCGCAATGTCACAATGGCGTACAACGCCACATCGGAACTCTGGGAGGGCAGCTACACGACAAAGGCAAATGACAGCATCGGGGTATGGACTGTCAACGTCACCGCATCCAAAGCCTACTACAACCCGACGACAAGCCTGACAAACATAACAATCAACCGCGTGGTAAACCTCAGTCTGAACGTCAGCCCCTCAACGATATACAGAAACAACAACTCGGGCGCTAACACAACGCTCCTGGCTGCAAACGTAACCGATGAAGCAGGCGGCGTTTCCGGGCTCACGGTGACATTCTATGAGAATGAAACAGCAATAGGCTCGAACACAACATCATCGGGCATAGCCACATTCGGCTACAACCCGGCAGAAGACCACACGCCGGGGAACTTCACCATAAAGGCGAACGTGACGGGAAGCTACACAAGCGCGGCATCCGACACGAAATGGCTTGCCATCATGGGCGTGCTCAACCTGACCATGGACACCGCAGAAACCATGTTCTACAGGAAGGACACCTACCAGATGAACTCCACGATAATGGACGAGAACAACAACCCGGTAACCCCCTCCTTCACCTGGTACCTCAACAGCACCCTCCTGAACCAAAGCGAGGACTGGGCATGGACCGTACCGCAAGACCAGACAGTAGGCCCGTACACGCTCATGGTCAACGCCTCAAAGGACTGGTACGACCCGAGCAACAAAACATCTGCAGTAGAGGTCTGGGGCAGGCTGAATGTGAGCATAGTATCGCCTACCGGAAGCGCGCAGGTCATAAAGGGGCAGGTGGTTAACATAACCGCAAACGTAACCGACGAGAACGGGACTATCTCGGCACTGAACTATATAAACTGCACGTTCGAGGCCGCATCGGTGTCCTACCCCGGATTAGCCTTCAATTCGTCAACCAAACTATGGAAAGGCACGCGCAACACGACAACGGATACGGAAGGTGAGGTAAGGATAACGGTCAACGTTTCAAAGACATATTACGACAATGCAACGAGTTCCGTTAACATAACCTTGGTGAGGGAGCTGTTCCTTTCGCTGGGCATGAGCACCGACCATATCTACAGGGTTTCCGGAATCGGGGCGGAAAACGTCACGTTTACCGCGAACGTTACGGACATAGAGGGGCAGGCCGAAGACGGTTTGACAGTGAGTTTCTACGAGAACGTGAGCGGTTCTTACAGCATTCTCGGCTCAAACACAACATCAAGCGGAATAGCAACGCTTTACTACAACCCGGCAGACGACCACGAGATAGGAAACTTCACGATACTGGCGAACGTTACGGCAGATTACTCGACTCTTGCCAATGACACGAAGCGGTTGGTCATAGACGACATCTACTTCGGGGTGATCACGCAGGACCAAAGCGTCGCCAGAACCAGCAACATTACCATAAAGGCGAACGTAACTGCAAACGTCACGAAGGAACCCCTGGATAACATCAACTGCCAGTGGTCAGTCGACGGACAGCAGATATTCAACAGCACCACAAGCAATGGAATCTGCAACTACACGTGGCCGAACGGAACGCAGTGCTCATATCTTTTGGGAGGCCACAACATAAGCGTCTACGTGAGCGACACTTCATATACAAACGACAACAATGCAATCCTGACGCTGAACGATTCGCTTGTCGTCAGCATAACCTACCCGACCGCAGATTTGAAGGTTTACAGGGGCTCGGCAATAAATCTTAATGCGACAGTGAACGACTCCTGCGGCTATCCGTCAAACAATTACACGAACATGTGGTGGAACGAGACCGGCTACGATATCGCAAACGGCACAAACGCTATATGGGCCATCCCGCCGGCTTATGCAAGGGGTCCCGAGACAATAACTGCGAACGCAAGCGGGCAGTACTATGAAATGGGCCGGAAGAACGTAACCATCAAGGTATTTGGCTATGCGAACGTTTCTGAGATAACGCCTGCAAACGCCACATATTACACAGGCCAGGCATTCGTGCTTAGCTGCAAGGTCATCGACGAGTTCTCACAAGGCATACCCGGCTATAACGTACGCCTTTACGTTAATGGCCCCGAGTTGGGCGGCGGCAGGTCGCCGGCGCAGACGAACGGGACCGGTTATGCGACTTTCGCAATAAACGTTTCGACAGCAGACAACATCTACCCGGGCCTTAATAATTTGACCTGCAACATAACCGAAGACAACACTTCGCTTTATTACACGCCGCAGATATCATCGCAGCAGGCGAACATAACTGATATAGATACGATACGGATAGTAAACCTTACATTGAACCCGACGATTGTCTACAGGCACGATTCATTGTACCCCTACCTTATAAACATCTCCGGAAAAGTACGATATGCAGAATACGGAGACGTTCCTCTTGCCGCAGTCCACGTTTTTGATGATCTTGGAGAAACAACAGCGTTGACGGATTCAAACGGTTCTTTCACAATGCAGTACAATACAGGTCTCCTGCCAGGTAACCACACACTGCTGATAAACGCAACAAAGGCCGCAGGCATATATAGCAATAAACCATCGGAAACCTACGCAAGAAACATAACCGTCCTCGGTGCGCTGTCGCCGAACATCACAAGCCCGGCAAACGGCTCGGTACTGCACAGGGGAGACAAGAACATAGGGCTGAATTCGACGATTTACGACGCGGACAACAACCTGATAAACGGTTCGAACGTTGCGTGGTACACGACACAGGAAGTCATAGGAAGCGAAGAGAACCTGCTGTGGAACGTGTCGGACAGCTACCCCCTTGGCATTGAAACCCTCTCCCTGAACGCATCGAAGGATTACTACGATTCCGGTTCCGATAACATCTCAATGGAAATATGGGGCTGGTCGAACATAACACTGACATCGCCGACCGCGCTGAATTGGTCATACGGAGAAACGATAAACATAACCTGCATTATCAGGGACGTCAATACGGGCGGACTGTTGAATTATACAGTATACTTCTACGATGGCGGCACACTGCTGAACGTTACGAATTCGACCGCAGGAACAGCCACGTACATGTGGACTCCGAAAGACTGGAACACCTCGGACATCGGCCTGCACGATATTGTCTGCAATATAACCGACGACCCGGCACAATACTACAACAAATCCCAGGCGAACGAGGGCAACGTAACTGTCAATATCTCGGACACGACAAAGCCGAACATAACCTACGCGGATGTTTACCCGGTCGGTGCCATTGCAAGCGACGAAATCGTGTTCAGCGCAGATGTGACGGATAACATACTGGACGGGGTGGACAGGGTATGGGTAACGATAATACAGCCAAACACGACGGCAATAGACTTCCAACTGAACAGGACATCGGGGAACCATTACAATAACTCGGACACCTTTGCAGCCAACGGAACGTACATCGTCACATTCTATGCAAACGATACATCGGGCTTAGTGGCAAACAAATCCGGCTACAACTTCACAATCACAAGCAAAACCACGGTAGGGGCCATGATAATCCCCGTGAGCTCAAATGCGACCGACGTTAAATACGCCTACGGGCAGAACATAACTGTCGACATGGTCTGCAATAACCTCCTCGTCAGGGCATTTGCCGTCAACATCACAAACATTACGCTCCCATCCGGCTGGGGCACGAACTTCACAAAGACGGCATGCGGAACCCTCGAGTCGCTCAAAAACTGCACAACAAGCGCGAGGATAACCATACCCGCAAACGGGATGCCCGGCACCTACGCCGTAACCTCAGCCTGCGAATGGACAAACCCTGACGACACCTATGATTCGTCCGCGGGGTACGGAAACGTTACTGTATTCCAGAACCCGGTTCTTGACATAATCGAGGACTCGATCGCGGTTACGATCGCGCCGAATTCCTCGAATACCGTGAGTTTTAACATAAACTCTACGGGCAACTACAAGCTGGACGGCATAGCCATCGAATGCCTGAACGGAACGGTATGCGAGAACTTCAGCGTTACGTTCACGCCGTCCTCCGTTGTTGAACTGCCGCAGGGCTTAACGCAAGCGATCGCTGTAAACGTTTCCGTGCCGCTTGGCTATCTCCAGGGCGCCTATAACGGAACAATCTTTGCGAATGCAACGGCCTCCAATTGCACGTCCTCGAGGTGCACGGACACGGTAGAGATAAACGTAACCATAACCGAGATGAAGACGTGGTCCAGGACACCTGACCTATTGGCGATGAAGAACGTAGTGGACAACGAAACCGGAACCTTGGGGGACATTAACATAACCAACACGGCAAACGTGAATCTGAACTTTACAGTATCCTCGTCAGGGAACATATCCCCGATGCTGGTATTTTCGAATATCACGGTCCCAAGGATGGAGTCCAAAAATCTCTCGATAAACTACAGCATCCCGCTGACACAAACGCCGGGCATTTACAATGGGGTCATAATAATAGATGCCGAGAACGGGAGCGCGCCCTCGCAGCTGAATGTCTCGGTGTCCATCAACGTAACGGATGCAACAGTGCCGACCATAAGCAACTTCACGATAACGACACCATCGACCCCGAACGTGGTGGACGTGAACTACGAAAACTTAACGATAAGCGTGAACGTAACCGATAACATAGGCGTCGACAGGGTTTACGCGAACATAACCGACGGCGTCAGCAGTTACATCCAAATGGGCAATGCAAGCGCCGACACCTGGCAGTTGAGCCACACAGCCAATGTATCGGGTGTTTATCACGTGGTCATCGCGGCAAACGACACGTCGGGCAATACCGCATACTCGGACATGCTCAATTTCACGGCAATAGGAAATACTACCGGCGAGATAATTGCTCCGGGCATCGAGGTAAACGGCACAGTGTTTGATGAGACAAATTCGTTCAACATGAGCGTGACTTTCAACAATACCGGGCTTGGCGGGGCATACGGCACGAACATAACCCTCGGCCTTCCGTCGGTGTTCAGCGGAAACACCACCCGCCAGTGCGGCAAGGTCGAAGAAACAGGCTCCTGCGGCAATACCTTCAACATAACGGTTGCAGCGGCAACATACGGCGTGTACTACATAAACTCGACCGCAGCCTGGATGAACCCGGATAATACGCAGGGGGTTGCAACCCAAACCACCCTAATCAACGTTACGGCAAACCCAGTACTTTCGATACTTGAAACCAACATATCGCGCGCCGTCCAGAACGGGACAGAGGAAAACATAGGGCGCATAACCCTCCACTCATTAGGAAACTACAAGCTCGAGAATATCACCCTGAAATGCTCGTCAGGGGCAGTATGTGAAAACTTCACGGTAACGTTCGGCAGCGCGAATTTCGATATGGAACCGAACGCAACGTCAGAGGTATCGATAAACGTCTCCGTTCCCGGCGCCACACCTGTGCACCAAACCTACAACGGGACGATCCTGGTGAACGCCACGGGCTCAGGTTCCGATGCATCGTGGGGTGAGATTCCGGTCTACATCTATGTCTACTTTGCAGGCGGCATACTCTCGGTTTCGAACACTTCGATAACAGCGACAAACGTTACGGAGTACACGCCGTACCAGTTCGACCTTACGCTGAACGTAACGAACACCGGAAGCGAAACCGCAGAAAACGTAACCCTCACACTGTCTAATCTGCAGACGGGGTTCTATGCAAACACGACCTCGCAGGGGTGCGGCAACCTCTCGGCAAACGAGTCGTGCGCGCGTTCGTTTGCTGTGAATGTAACGGCCGATGCGCCCCCGAACACCTACATTATCGAAGAGCGCGCATTGTGGCTGAATCCAAATGAGGTTCTTGCAGTTTACGCAACAAATACAACATCAGTAACCGTCGAGCCAAATGCAAGAATCGACATACCGGAAACCAACCTGAGCGCAACCATAAAACACGGCGAAACCAAAGAGGTCGGGGAATTCACGCTCAAGTCCATCGGAAATAAATTTGTCGCCGATTTGGTTTACACAAACACCGGCGGGGATATACCATCCGCATGGATTACGTATAACGATACCAGGGACACGATACCGCGCGCAACCAGCAGGAAGATATCGGTCAACGTCTCGGTTCCGTCGAACACGACGTACGGCAATTACTCTACGACACTCCTCATAAACAGCAGCAACGGGGGTTATGACACGCTCGAACTGAACGTATCGGTTCCGATGAATACCTCCTGGATGAGAACCCCAGAGAATCTAAGCAGGGAGACGCCCGCAGGTACTTCCGGCAATTTCACGGTATACCTGAACAACAGCGGAAACGTTGACATAAACATGAATGTAACGGCAGCCGGCAACGCAAGTATTCAGCTTATATACAGTCCCTCATTCCCAACGGTAAAATTCGTCCAAAGGGCGGGTATCACAGAATTCATCATCAAGTACTTTGTCCCTGCTGACCAGCCGCTCGGCATGTACGTGGCGAACATAACCTTCTTTGCGAACTCCACCTTCGACCCCGAGCAGGCATCGACAATGGTTTACATGAACGTTACGGATCCCCCGCCGAACATAACCGACGCATACGTCAAGCCGATAGCGGATGTCAACGAAACGGTAACCATAAGCGCGAACGTAACCGATAATTACCTGGTTGGCTCGGTATGGGCGAACGTAAACGGGACAATCAGGAATATGTCCAAAAATGACAGCACATACTCGGCAGCATACAAACCGGAACGGGCGGGCTTTTACAACATCACGATATACGCCAACGACACCAAGGGGGGCATTTCCACGGCGGTGCTCAATTTCACGGCAGTCGGGAACACCACCTTGAACATGACAGTGAACGTGTCAGCCACCGTGCAGGGGATCACGCAAAGGGAAGGGCAAAACCTCACCATGAACGTGACACTGGCTAATACGGGTCTCGCAACGGCAATAAACGCAAACGTTACATTGAGCCTTAACTGGAGTGCAACGCCCTCGCAGATGGGCTACGGCAACATATCAAACGGCACAAGCATTACGAACTCGTCGGTAATATCAGTACCGAACGCGACGGCGCCGGGGCTTTATACGATAAACATAACCGCAGGATGGAGAAACCCCGACGGAACCATTGGAGCCGAGATGACAAACGTCACCATAAACGTTACGGAAAACCCCGTTCTCGAGGTGCCGTCGTCAAAGACATTTGCGGTTGCGCAGAACACCACCAACACCACCCCCTTCACGATAAACTCCACAGGAAACGTGCAGGTCGGCAACATAACGATTGGCTGCATGAACTGCACCGCGTTCAACATCACCATCGCCCCGTCCTCAATCGCCTCGCTTGGTGCCGGCAACAGCACGGACATAAACATCACCGCGACAGCGCCGCAGGGTTACGCGCCCGGCATGTATAACATGACAGCGAACTTCACAAGCTCGGCCGGGGAGGCCAATATGACCCTTTACCTGATAGTCCCCTCGGACTGGGCGTGGGTAAGGACCCCGGAGTCGATGACGCTCGATGCGGCTGCGGTGGGAACAAACGGGAGCACGAGCATAAACATCACGAACATAGGAAACATAGCCATCGAGTTTAACGTCTCTCTGGGGGGCAACACAACGGCGTTTTCCGCGCCGCAGACCATACTGGTTGCCCCGCTGTCCACGGCTTCGCTTGTCGTGAACTACTCCGCGATAGGAGCCGGGACCCACACGGTGTACGTGACAATGGCAAACGGCTCGGCGAACCCGCCGTCGAGGAACACGTCCATAACCCTGCCGGCCGTATTCCTAAGCATCAACGTAACCGCACCGACCGAGGCCTCGCCCGCAACGAACGTGCTGGCAGGCGGCATCCTGGAGATCAACGCAACCCTCTTGCGGGTGGTGGACAACGCGACCGAAATAACGGGCAACGTAACGTGGCACGCCACCGTGGGGGGCGCAAACTGCACGAACCTGTCGGCGGCGTACTCGTCAGGATGGCGCATAAACTGCACCCTGCCGCCGCTTAACACAACGAACAATTCGCTCGTTGTCAACGCATCGTACTCGGGTTTCAACGCAAGCGCCCTGGAGCAAAACGCAGTCATTTACAGGGATGTGGACCCGCCGTACGTAACGTATAAATACGTCCAGAACGTGGCATTCCCCGGCCGCGCGATAATCCAATACAACGTATCCGACAACGTGGGCGTTGCACTCTTAGTGGTGAACGTCAGCGGCACGGTCTACAACACGACGAACGATTCGATACTGCTCAACCTCACGCTTAGCGAGGGCGACTACAAGATAACGCTGAACATGACCGACACAAGCGGAAATTCGAACACGACGACGGATTACCTCGAGGTCTACCAAGAGCGCGGCTTCTGGGGTAATATAACGGACGCAAACGGGGCGCCGGTCAATGCGACATTCATGTTCTACAAGCCGATCAACAGCGAACTGGCAAAGAACATCACAACGCTCAACGGCACCTATAACACGACGCTCCATGCGCGGACATACGACCTTGAGATAACGGCGTTCAATACCACCCTCTCGCTAAACGAGGCGGACCTCTCGGCAGCCAACGACCCGATAGACCTTGACAACCTTCCGCTTACAGGCATTCCCTTCAAGAATCCCGTACAAGGCATCGCGATGAGCACAACGTTCAACGAATCAGGCAGCATAGTTATGCATTACAGCCAGCAGTACCTTGACAGCCACGGGTATGTAGAGGCCAACCTGAGGATATACCAATGTGCGAACTGGACATACCTGAACAGGACATGCTCGGGGTGGGAGGAGGCCCCCTCGGCAATAGACTTCGATGCAAACAACATAACGGCGAACGTTGCGGGCTTTTCCACATCCGCTTACGTGCTCGTAGAAGAGGAAGACAGCTGGGCATGGGGCGTTACCCCTGTCATTATAAGCAAAGCGGTGACTGTGGGCACGAACGGCTCGTTAGGTTCGTTCCTGATCCAGAATAACGGGAACAAGAAACTGAACTTCAGCATCCTTGTAACAGGGAACAACTCCGCCTACTTCAATGTGAGCGATTCTTACGCAGTTGTGAACCGCGGGGATACCCGGGTAATGAACGTTACCTACCTGTCGACGCCGAGCCCGGGCCTGTACATGGAAACCGCAAGCATAGCCATCGTGCCGCTGAACGTACCGCCGCTTGAGATTGAGCCGGCAAGGAACAAATCCGTTCTCTTAACCATCAATGTCCTCAACCTCCAGCAGGTAACCGGCCTCAAGGCGACAAACAACGTGAGAAGCATCGGCCTGTCGTGGAATGCAAATACGGACACGACTATTGCCTACCAGGTACACAGGTCAACGGCGATAGATTTCACGCCCGCAAACGCGACACTCCTGAACACGGTTTACGGCATAAACACAACGGGATACAACGACACATCGGCACGCACAGGCATAACCTACTACTACAAGGTTCTGGCGCAGGATGCAGGCAACAACACATCCCCCGAGAGTTCGCAGGTTCATGAAACCCTGTACTGCAACTACACCCTGAAGAAGGGCTGGAACCTCATATCGCTGCCCCTCAACGTCACGGGGGCAACCGCCGAGGACCTGATAATCAACATAGGTAGCGCAAAGGAAACGGTTTCGTGGGACGATGCGGCCCAGAGCTACACAAGCCACGTCGGCGGCATCGTGGCGAACGACTTCCCGCTGGAGAACGGCAGGGGCTACTGGGTCAACCTCAAAAACGACACGATATGGAGCTTTACGGGCTACAGTTACCTGACCAACGTGACATTGAACCTCAGCCCAATATGGAACCTTGTCAGCTGGATAAACGAGACAGGGAAGACGGCGCAGGAGATATGCAGTAGTGTGAACGCAACCAGCATATTGTATTATAATGCCTCGCGCGGGTATTACAAGGTGTACTACTGCCCCGGGATGGCGGGAGACAACTTCATGCTGAACAACAGGAACGGATACTGGATTGAGATGCCGGCGTCAGGGCAATGGAAAGCGAGCATGAGCAAGATGAATCTTATATCTGCTGTGGTGGGTAGTGGATTGCCTCCCGTGCAGAACATAAGGGGTAGCGTGTTCAAATCTGACGGGCAGACCCCGCAGCCATGGGCGGATATCACGGTAACCGACCTCAATAATTCAGGATGCGCATATATAACAAATACGAGTATCCTGGGCGTTTATGCCTTCGCGGTTAATGAGATGGGGTGCGCCAACACCACTGACACCCTGATGATAAGTGCGACGTACAACAATATTACCGGGAACACCACACTTGTAATTAACGGAAGTGAATGGCAGGTAGCAGATAGCATAGTCCTGAACATAACCCCCGGGGTAGATTTAATCTTGGATTCACCGGCAAACGGCGCAACAGACCTTGACGGAAACGTGACGTTTGCATACAGGGTGAACTCGGCGTATGGGTGCTGGTTCTATATGAATGATACCTACGCGGCCAATATCAGCGCATCCGACGGCTCAAATAACTTCACGCGGCAGTTGGATGACGGAAACTACACATGGAATCTAGAGTGCTACTGGCCGTATGGACCCAATTATAGCGTAACCTCGGACACCAGAACCCTGGCAGTCGACAGGAACATAACCCTGCCCGCGCCCGTAAACGTGTCCATAATCCGCGGCATCGGCGTGATGACGTGGCAGCCGCCGATGGTTTCGCAGGACCTGATGTACATTGTCTATGTATCAAATACCACAAGCGGATTCGACACACTGGCGACCACGGCAGAAAACAGCATAAACCTATCTGGCATGAAGAAGTATTACCAAGTGAAGACATATTTCAACGGCAAAGAGGACAACAACACGGACATATTCGGGACGGATGCGATAAACCTCACCGCCGGCTGGAGCGTGTTCTCCTTGCCGTTCGATGAGCCTTACAACGCCTCGGGAATCCTTGAAGCGGCGGACTGCAAAATCCTCTCGAAATACGAAGGCGGGATAATCTCGCACATCAGGGGAAGCCCCGCATTCGACTTCCCGCTTGAAATAGGAAGGGGTTACTATATCTTCTGCCAGAACCAGAGCAAACTCTCCTTTGGCGGAAGGTACCGCCCAAGCATAAACGTCTCGCTTTCGCAGGGGTGGAACATGGTAGGAAGCGTGCCCACGAACATAAGCGGCTCTGCCGAATTGTGCAGTAAAACAGGGTGCATCGCGGTTTCAAAGTACGATGCGGGCTTCCAGATGAGCAACTTTAGTTTGTCGACCGGCGGGGCGTATTTCGTTTACACGGGGGCAAGCGGCGTGGTCGAACTTGGGTAGCGCCTACGCCCTGAGAACAAGTTCCCCCTTCAATTTATATAAGGGGGGGGGGCGAACGCAAAAACTTTCTGACTGACTGCTTGGTCATGCTTTTGATTCGTGGGAATGCAACCACTTACACCGACGAAGGCAGTTATTTTCAATGCTTGAACTGTTCCGACTGCATGAAACCTCTTTTATTTATGAAAATGTTATATTCTAAACAATGGCAACGGTAAAGAAGAAAATGCTGATCAAAGGCGAGAAAGTCCATGATGTCGGCTACCGCCTGCTTTTGACAAATCTGGCAGACGATTTGGGAATCGGGAACTTTAACGCAAAGAACGTTAAAGCCAATGGCAGGCAGGTCGTGCGTGTTCTGCTCGGATCATCCGATGAAAACATAAACAAATTTTTTGACCTCGCGAAGAAACCAGAAAATTTCCCGGAGCATGCAAAGGTTGATTCCGGCGCGATAACTATTGAGGATTGCGAAGAGTATGTCGGTACGCTGGATTCTTTCAGGATGAGATTCATGACGGAACAGCAGTATAAGTTTGTTGATGCCGCAAATGGTTTGTTATGTGAGTTCAAAGGTTCAAGAAACGACACCAACCAGAACTTTGCAAACCTCACGAAAGAAACACGAAACGGTTTTACAAAAACCGACAACGATTTCAACACCATCAACACAAAATACGGCATATTGTCAGAGAACATAAACGCAATTGCCCAGAGCATGAACAAAATTTTCGAGGAATTTGTCGCAGAACGCAAGGACTTCAAAAAAGAACTCGCAAAAGAGCGAAAAGAAGCGAGAACAGCAACAAAAGAGATAGTTGCCGCAATCCTCACCCTCGCCAAATCTAAAACCTAAACCAAAATGACCCGACAAAACCCACAATCACAACCCTCGAAACTGCCGTGTAGTTTCGGGGTACCATTTGTGCTTCTGCACAAATGCTTATTGCGGAAATGCTTATGCAAAACCGAAATAAGTGTTTGCCTTCCGAGAAACTCCGAAGAGTTTCGGGAACGCAAAAGTCCCGCGCACTTTTGGTTCCACACGAATCTGAGGATTCGTGGGACACAAAATCACCTCTGTGATCTTCCTGTCCCGTGAATCTGTCAGATTCACGCGACATCGAATCGCTTTGCGATTCTCTTGTCCAGTTGGCCTCAGCCAACGCGGAACACCAAACCCGCCAACCAATTTATATAGGGGGGGGGGAAAATAATCTAACAAGATGAAACCCGCAAACATATTATTTGGATTTTTGTTCTTACTCGCACTGTGCGGGGCCGCAAGCGCATACACAGACAACACGACTGCTTTCTTCTGCGGAAACTCAACAATGACCGCCGCCGAAATATGTACGGACTGTACAAACGCACTGAATAGAGAGGGTGAAAAAAGGTGAAAAAAAATATTTTTTTGTTTGTGGTTTTAGTAATTTTAGCGGCAGGAGTCGGGAATGCCGATCAGGTAGGCTACTGGAAATTTAACAATGATAGTTCAGTCGGTGAAAGTTATACATCACCGTCAACGGGCGATAAAGTGTATGATTACGCTCTCAACGGAACGAATAATGGAACGACAG
The DNA here is from genome assembly GCA_001742785.1 of Candidatus Altarchaeales archaeon IMC4. Lineage (GTDB taxonomy): Archaea > Altiarchaeota > Altiarchaeia > IMC4 > IMC4 > IMC4. Next base: position 65,087 of record MCBF01000001.1, on the reverse strand, counting down.
TTGGAGGGATTATCTATAACGCAACAGGAGGTAAAAATGCAGGAGCATTTAAGTTTGACGGGAGTAATGATATCAATTGCGGGAATGGAACGAGTTTGGATATCACGGGCAATATTACAGTTATGGGGTGGGTGAAACAGAAGAATGCAGCGCATACTAATCTTTATACACTTGTTTCAAAAGGAACTGGCGGTGTAAGCGGGTACGGTTTTTTTGCTTCAAGAGAAAATGCGCTAAATAATAGATTAGGATATACAAAATACGGTGTTCTTGATTATTTTGCGCCAACTCTAAAAATTCAAGATACAAATTGGCATTTTGTGGCATTTTCTCTTTCTGGAACAACAATGACTTGGTTTCTTGATGGTAACATGGAAACTTCTACTGTGTCTCCTCCTTCTTTAACAACGAAATATCTTGAGATTGGTTCTATCAATCAAGCCACAATGCATTTCTTCAACGGCGCGATAGACGAAGTCCGCATCTACAATCATTCTCTCGCAGCAGATGAAATCCTACAACATTATTCAATCTATGGTTTGAGTTTTAACTACACGGGGAACGGAACTTGCGAATGCTCGAATTGTGGTAATTGTATGGACGCATNGAATTATCCGAATTGCAGTGTTGTGAAGTTGAACTCTGATATTATTAACCATTCTGGAACTTGTATTAATAATCCTGCAAATTTCAACAATAAAACCTTTGACTGTCAGGGGTATACGATTGATGGAGATGACTCCGGGTCAGATTACGGCATATATTTAAACGGAAAATCAGGGAGCACAATAAGAAACTGCATACTTACC
>MCBF01000001.1:56515-64178 GCA_001742785.1 Candidatus Altarchaeales archaeon IMC4 | reverse complement strand
CGGATTTCGATGGATACGGTTACATCCGGCCTTGTCAGGTTCACGCCGGCACCGGTCGCTTTTACAATATCGCTTCCGAGGCGCACCTCGATGTCCTTGCTGGAGAAGTCGTGTTTGCCCGTACGCTCGCAGCGGACCGCGAACTTATTATTAGGGGTTATCCGTTCTTTCGCGAGACGGACTGCAATATCCGAGATGTCTGAAATTTTGCATCGTTTTGCAGGGCTCGCCGACACCACGCCGAAAACGAGGGACACCCGCACGGCGGTCTCTTCAGGGTCGCCCGGGTGAATATACAGGCGGTGCCTCCTTCTAGAAATCCGTCCCTCTCCAGCCGCCGAGTGCAGGTTCTCGACCAACCGGTTCTCGAACTCTCGCATGACCGGGTCGCTTTTCAGGAATATCTCGCCGTAGCGGACGATGACCGTATCGTAGTCCATTTTAATCGTAATTGTTTTTGTTTTAGAATCATATATAATTATATGTACCCACACGTAATCCTAAGTTGTGCGATGAGCATTGACGGTAAAATCGGTAAGAAGGGAGAACAAGTTCTATTGTCCAATCGTCAGGACCTCGACAGGGTCCACAACCTGCGCGGCAATGCAGATGCGATAATGGTCGGGATAAATACGGTGATCACTGACAACCCCCAGCTTACCGCAAGACAGGGCGGGAAAAACCCAGTCCGGGTAATCGTGGACAGCAACGCCCGCCTACCGGTGAAGGCAAATGTCTTAACCGAGCCCGGGGAGGTCATACTTGCAGTTTCAAACGGCGCCTCCAGGGACAGGCTGATAACCCTGAAAAAAAATCACCCGGGCCTCAAGATGGTGGCAACCGGAGACAGAATGGTCAACCTCAAAAACCTTTTGATGAACCTCTACGAGCGCGGCATCAAGGTGGTGCTTCTTGAAGGCGGGGGCGCGCTGAACCATAGCATGCTTGAAGGAGGCTTCATAAACGAGATGTATATAACGCTAGTGCCCGTCGTACTTGGCGAAGGTATAGCGCTGTTCAACGGCAAGGCCCCTGTAAGTGCGAAACCGCACCTTGAGGGAATAATCCAGCACGGCGACCAGGTGGTTCTTCATTATAGTGTACCACGTTGAAATTGCAGGCAATTTCATGGCTTTGAAAAGTTTACATTTTCAAAATGAGGTACATTATTGAAAAATCAAAGGTTAGCGGAACCGTAAATGCGCCGCCGTCAAAGAGCCTCACCCACAGGGCCATATTCTGCGCGTCGCTTGCCGAGGGCAAATCCACGATTTTAAATTATCTCGACTGCGATGACACACAGGCTACGATTGATGCCTGCCGCTCGCTTGGCGCAAAGATTAAAGACAAAAACGGCGTTCTGGAAATTACAGGTACAAACGGCGCAATAACTGACCTTACAATAAACTGCCGCGAATCGGGGACGACAATCCGCTTTCTTATCCCCATGGTGTCCGTATTTGGGCAAGACATCGAGCTTACGGGAAGCAAACGCCTCCTTGAGCGCCCGATGGGGCCGATAATTTCTGCGATGGCGAAACTTGGTGTTAGGTGCAAACAAGAGGGCGACAAAATAACCGTATCAGGAAAGTTATCCGGCGGCAAAACATCCATCGTAGGCAACGTGAGCTCGCAATTCATCTCAGGCCTTCTGGTTGCATGCCCTCTGGCAGAAGAAGATACGACAATCGAGGTAACGACGGAACTTGAATCAAAGCCCTACGTGGAGATGACCATCGGGGTTCTTCGGGATTTCGGGACAAGAAATTTGCAAAGCAAATTTGTGTCGCGTACATTGAAACTCCAAAAGGAGTTTCAAGGTACTACGATAAAGATCGACGTATCGGACGATTTCAGGACATTTTGTATTTCGGGCGGGCAAAAGTACAAACCCGCCGAATATGCAGTCGAGGGAGATTTCTCATCCGCGGCATTCCTTCTTGCGGCAGGGGCGATAGCAGGGGATGTTGATGTGAAAAACCTAAATCCGCACTCGGTGCAGGGCGACAGAAAGATCGTCGATGTGCTAAAAAGAATGGGCGCGGACATCACCGAAACACCGGACTCGGTAAGGGCGAAAAAATCCGATCTTTCCGGGGCAGAAATAGATGTTCGCGACATCCCGGACTTGGTCCCGATAATCGCAACCCTCGGCTGTTTCGCAGAAGGGGAAACGAGAATAAAAAACGCAGGTCGGCTCAGGGGCAAGGAAAGCGACCGCCTTTCTGCGATTTCATCGGAACTGAAAAAAATGGGCGCGAATATCGTTGAAAAAGAAGACGAACTGATAATTGAGGGGGGCGGACTTCAAAGTGCGAGAATAAACCCATATAACGACCACCGCATAGCGATGGCCTGCGCGGTTGCGGCGCTATCGTCCGGCGGCATAATCGAAGGGGCTGAGTGCGTGGCGAAGTCTTACCCTGATTTCTTTGGGGATCTGAAAAGGATTGGCGCAAAGGTCGTTTTGGAGTAGTCTTATCTCTCTTGTCTCAACCTCAAAATCTCACCTACCCTTCTGAATGCCGCATCCGCAAAAAACAAGGTCAAGGCGGCAATCATAAAGTAAATGCCGATGTCCGTGCGCCGGTTTACGTTTTTCGTCGAGCCCCGCTCGATATATGCCCTTATATGTTCCTCAAGGGAGTCGATGTCGGATTCGTTGTAAAGCATCCCGCCGGTTGCGACGGCCACTTCCCCGATGGCGGATGTATCCGGCAGTATCTCCCGGTACTCGTAAGGATAATTCACAGCCAGCCCCTCGATGTCCTCTTCGCCGGCTTTTGCGCCTATAACATAAAACCCATAGTCTCTCGCCGTGAATTTCGCGGCGTACGTGTTCTTGTCCTTCTCCTCAGCGAGTATCTTCCCAACCATGTCGGCGTGGGAAACGGTAACCTCCGGCTCGCTCAATGACCTGACAAGGATTGCAATCTCGCCCCCCAAAACCGCGTCTTCCGCCGAGACCCTGACATTTTTCTTTGCCTCCATGTCTCCTATCGCCCAGTTGGATATTGCCGAAACGAACCGGGTGTTCCTGTAAACTTCTTCGCCCCAGACCTGCCCGTTGTCGGTGGCAAGCGCCGCAACGCCCCCAAGCCCGAAGCGCCAGACGGTAAGAAGCGGGTCGCTTCCTGCGGTAACAAGGACCTGTGCGGCGGATTTTGCCTCGATATCGTTGACGGCCTTGACCGAAATCCCGGAAATGTCAAGGTCGTGGGTTATAAAGTGGTAGCGGTCGGAAACATCGAGGTTGTAGGTCGGAACGTCGGCTTCCTTTTCCTCGAATTCAAGAACAAGGCGCTGGTTGTCTTCCATCTTGAAGTATTGTCCGTTTCCGGCCGATGCGAGCATTGACATAATCTCTTCGTTGGTGTCAAACCCAACACCCACCGTGTATGTTTTTATCCCTTTTTTTGCCATCCGCTCTACCTGCTCTTTCGCAAGTTTTGTCTTGCCCTCTGCTATCTCACCGTCAGATATTATTATGAGGTACTTGTTTAGCGAAATCCCCTCGAACTGTATCTCCGCCATCCTTAGTGGTGGCAGTAGGTCTGTCCCCCCGCCTTCCTTCAGAATAGCTATTTTATCCTCCAGTTCCTTGCTTCGTGTGCCTATCCGCTGGATGCCCGAAACCAGAAACGGCAGGTTGTTGAATGCAATGATTCCCAAGGAATCGTTCATCCGCAAGCCGCGAAGGATGTTCACCGCGACGGCCTTTTCTACGTCAATCTTCTTGTCTTTGGTTAGGCTGTACTCAGTACTTTGCGATATGTCAATCAGGAAAATAAACGCCATCGGCTTTCTCTTTTTCTCAGGCACCTTCGCCGAGTTAACCGGAAGTATCCCCTCGATATAGCTGTTGCTGTAGTTGCCCCAGTCGTAAGCGCTTCGACCTCCCACAACGACCAGGCCGCCGCCGTCAAGGACATAAGCCCTGAGATATCCGACGAATTCCTTGTTCAGCTTTTGGGCATTAATGTTGTCAAGAACGACCGCAGAGTAATCCTTCAATGCGGCCGTCGGCGTCTGCCTCACCTCAACCGTGTAGAACTCGGACAGGGTTTTGAACAGGGGCGACTCTTCACTTTCGGTCATCAGGAGGACCTTCGGCTTTTCCACCACCTCGACCGTCTTGTAAAACACGTTATTGACATCAAAGTAGTCCTCCGTTTCCGGCGATATCTCCACAGTTATCTCGTGTATGCCCTTCTCATGGAATGACATGTTCAGGTAAAACAGGCTCTTGCTTTCTGTTTGCTCAATAAGTTTCCTCGACCATTCCCTGCCGTCAACTATTATCTTGAGGTAGTAATTCGCAGTCTGCATGCTGTTTTTCTCTACCATGACGCCAAGTGAGTATTTCGATTTGACCGGTATCTTCTTTTCGCCCGCCACCCCGGTTATCGCTATGTCTTCCGCCCCAATCGCAGGGACCAGCGAGAAAAGGGTCTGGTTGGATTCCCCCATCACCCTGCCGACGTCATTGAGGTTTTTGCCGCGGTTGCTTTGCCCGTCGCTTATCAAAAGCATCATGCTTTCCTGCCTTGACCTGAGCGCGCCTCGGTAAACGGCATCCCCGATGGCAGTCTCGTTTCCTGATGAAAAATATTCGATTTCGATGCCCTCGAGGTTCTCTTCCCCGGACAGGTCATCCGATATCCTTTTCTCGAGCTCCCCGTGGTAAAGGAGCATGCTAGTGGAATTGTCGACAAGAATCGTAATCGGCGCAACGTCCTGCTTGACCTCCTTGCTTTCGGTTATGTACGGCGACGCAAGGGCGGCCAGAATCAGGACCAGGATAATCGAGCGCAAAACGATGAAATTGCGGGCGCGGAGCCGGACCGGCCTCAGGTAGAAATACATCAAAAGCACGGCAAGCGGAAACAAAAGGAGCACGTGGGGCTGGTCGACCCTGACGTTCACCAGAAGTTCCCGGCCCGCCTCAACGTAGGTTTCATAATTTAACTCCATGTTAAATATAAGGAGCTTTAGAGATTATAGGGCTAACCCTAAAGTAGAAAAAATTAAAGAAAAGAAAAAAAGAAAAAATTAAAGAAAAGAAAAAATTAAAGAAAAGAAAAAAAGAAAAAATTACCCCGTTTTCTTAATCGGAGGCTTCATGAGTAAAAATGCCAGGATAAGACCGATTATTGCCAGTACGGCCACAATCAGGAAGAACGGCTTGTAATCACCCAGAATGTCCTTGGCCATAGCGGACACTATACCACCGATCACCGCTCCGGCGCCGTATGCTGTGAAGACTAATCCGTAATTCTTGGCGTTGTCTTTCATCCCAAAGTAACTTGCCGTAGCCGTTGGGGCAATAGCAAGCCATCCGCCGAGGCACCCCCATAAAATGGAGAAGCAAATTATGTACGCCCATACAGACGAATAAAATGTGTACATTAGCAAACATGCTGCCAAGATGAGTACATAACTGATTATGGCGGTATTCCTCGGGTTTAGCTTGTCCGTTAAAGCGCCAAAGACCGGTCTCCCAAACCCGTTAAAAATGGCAAAGGGAAGAACCAGAGCGAATACCATACTCGTTATCTCAGCCGTAGCCATGCCGCTATTTCTCATCACTTCCTGACCCACCGGCCCGGAAATTCCTATAGCCGTAAGCCCTGCCAATGCTCCGATAGTATAACATAACCAAAGCCCGTAGAAAGTCTTCGTCTTAACCATTTCATTGCGCATGAAGTCAACTTTTGGTGCGACCCCTGCTTGAGGCGCGGGCGGCGTCCAGCCCGCCGGCGTCCAGCCCGCTTGCGGGAATCTAAGGTACAGGGATAAAAGAATGGTTATGATGAAGAACGCCACGCCAAAGATTTTTAGGACATCCATTATCGGCATATGCATTGTGGCCACCATATATTTTGTAGAATAAGTAATCAACGCTGAAGATAAACCAAAACCTAATACGGTAAGTCCCACGGCAAGACCACGCTTATCAGGGAACCATCGCGCTGATGTGGTAATGGCTACTCCATATGCAATACCTACCCCAACACCCCCGATAAGGGCATATAATGGGATAAGCATAAACGGCGATGAAGCATAAGAAGCTGCGAACCATCCGAGGCCGCACAGCGCTCCACCAGTTATGCATACTTTTTTAGGCCCGAATCTCTGTATATAAGGCCCGGCTAACGGCATTGTAATCGCAAATATCCCTAAAAATATGATAAATGGCCAAGTCATATCTAACGCTGTGGGGGTTAAACCGAGACTCTTGAAGTATTCAAGAAGATAAATTCTCACTGCCCCATACGCGTAAATTGCACCAAGGCAAAGCTGGATTACCATACCCACCACTACGATCATCCACCTGCCTCCTGGCGGTTCCTTAGAGGTTACATTTTCCCTCATAACTTCGTTTTTAGCCATTTTTATCCTTTTTTTTATTTTTTTGTTTTGCCCTTATTTTAAAAATTTTTAAAATTAAAAAAAATAAAAATTTTAATTTATTCTATTAGTGTTGAAGTGTCTCCAACGTCCTCGCCTCTTTCTCTTGCCCTGAGGACTCTTCTCATGATCTTACCGCTTCTTGTTTTCGGAAGAGACTTGACCTGCACTATTTCTCCGATGACCGCAACGGTGCCAAGCTCATGCCTGAGGTGGTTCTTCAATTCGTTTACGAGTTCGTGGTGCAGCTCATATCCTTCTTTCAATATGAGAAATGCCTTGATCACTTCACCCCTCACAGGGTCTGGTTTTCCTATGACTGCGGCTTCTGCTACTGCCTTGTGCGAAACAAATGCCGACTCGACCTCGCTTGTGCCTATTCTGTGCCCTGCGATCTTTAATACGTCGTCTGACCTGCCCTGTATCCAGAAGTACCCATCCTCGTCCTTTCTTGCGACGTCTCCTGCGCAGTAAAAGTCTCCGGGGACAACCTTCCAGTAGGCGCTCACGTATCTTTCTGGATTCTTGTAAAGTGTTCTAAGCATTGAAGGCCACGGCGTCTTTATGATCAAGTGCCCTCCTTTACCGGCGGGTACCGGCTTTCCGTCCTTGTCAACTATATCTGCTTCTATCCCGGGAAGCGGTCTTGTTGCAGATCCGGGCTTTAACGCAACGACAGGCATCGGCGCGATCATGAACGCACCCGTTTCGGTCTGCCACCATGTGTCCATTATCGGAAGCTTTTCTTTACCGATGTTCTTGTGGTACCACATCCATGCTTCCGGGTTTATTGGCTCACCGACGGTTCCGAGTATCCTCAGGGACGAAAGGTCGTACTCATTCGGGTATTTGTCACCGTACCTCATCAGGTGTCTTATTGCGGTCGGTGCGGTGTAGAATTGCGTTACTCCGCATCTCTCAACAATCTTCCAGAATATGCCCGGGTCAGGGAAATCGGGCGCCCCTTCGTACACGAGGGTTGTCGTTCCAAGGCACAGCGGCCCGTAAACAACGTAACTGTGTCCGGTGATCCATCCGATGTCGGCAGTGCACCACCAGAGGTCTCCTTCGTGAATGTCAAACACGTTCTTTAAAGTGGTTGTCGTTCCTACCATGTATCCGCCCGTTGTGTGTAAAACACCCTTTGGCTTTCCGGTACTGCCTGACGTGTACAATATGAACAGCGGGTCTTCAGCATCCATTTCCTCAGGTTTGCATACGGTGGATTCTCCCTCGATCAGTTTACTGTAGA
>MCBF01000001.1:45738-56415 GCA_001742785.1 Candidatus Altarchaeales archaeon IMC4 | reverse complement strand
AATCTTTGTTCTTCAAGTCTGATAACTACTCCTTAGTCATTAGTCATTTTTTGATTCCCCGAATTTTCCGCCGACATAATTCAGCTTGCCGCCTGCAATTATATACCGGATATCCCTCTCGCCGAGGTTGTGCTTTAAGGGAATATCTGCACGCTCGGTTTTATTTTTCATAATGAGTTTACCACTAATCAAGTTCCCTGTAATTATCTCTATATCATTACCGGCTGCAACCCCGTCGTAATCCTCAGGGTTTTCGAACTCAAGAGGCAGTATCCCGAAATTTACGAGGTTTGCCGCGTGAATCCTTGCAAACGATTTCACTATGACTGCCTTGATGCCAAGATACCTCGGCGCGATTGCGGCATGCTCGCGGCTTGAGCCCTGCCCGTAATTTTTCCCCCCGATGATGAAGCCGCCGTGCTTTTGGGCGGCCCTCTTGGCGAAATCCTCGTCAACTGCACTAAACACAAATTTACTTATCTCAGGTATGTTGCTCCGAAGAGGCAGGATTTTTGCGCCAGCAGGCATGATATCGTCCGTTGAGATGTCGTCGCCCACCTTGAGGAGCACCTCGCCGGAAATCCGCCCCCCTTTCAATACGGGCTCGAACGCCGGCATGGGCTTTATGTTCGGGCCGCGGATTATCTTTACACCCTTACCACCCTTGCCGGGGGGGATTATCATCGAATCGTCGATTATGAATCTTTTCGGAAGCGACACCTTTTCAAGGGTGTGTGCGTCGAAAACATCTCGCGGGTCCGAGATTTCTCCCGTTACCGCACATGCCGCCGCAACAGCAGGGCTTGAAAGATAAACCCCTGCATCAGATGTCCCGCTTCTTCCGGGGAAGTTGCGGTTGAAAGTCCTGACCGAGACCGAGCCGCTTGGCGGCGCCCCGCCCATCCCGATGCACGGCCCGCACGCGCACTCAAGAATCCTCGCGCCCGCCGAAACAAGCATATTCATTTCGCCAGATTCGATCAAATGCTCGACGACCTGCCTTGAGCCCGGCGCGATGAAGAGGCTGACGCCCTTATTCACCACCCTACCCTCGAGCAGGTTTGCGACAATCTTCAGGTCGGCAAGAGAAGAGTTTGTGCAGCTTCCGACCATTACCTGGTTAACCTTCGTGCCGGAAACATCCCGAACCTTTTTTACGTTTCCGGGGCTGTGCGGGGCCGCCACAAGCGGCTCGATCTTGGAGAGGTCTATCGTGATCTCCTCGTCATATTTCGCGCCCGCATCAGGTGAGATTTCAACCCAATCTTTGCCTCTGCCTTCCTGTTCCATGAAACTTTTAGTAACCCCGTCGGATGGAAAAACCGAGGTGGTCGCGCCGGTCTCGGTGCCCATGTTCGTGATGGTCGCCCGCTCGGGGACGCCCAGGGTTTTTACGCCGTCTCCGGTGTATTCCAAAATCTTTTCGAACCCGCCCGCTACCCCAAGCCGCCGCAGGACATCAAGGGCAACGTCCTTTGCGGACACAAAGGCACTCAGTTTGCCCTCAAGTTTGACATTTACAATCGCAGGGGCCGTAAGGTAAAACGGTTCCCCTGCCATCGCGCACGCAACGTCAAGCCCGCCCGCCCCGATTGCGATCATCCCGGCGCCGCCCGCCGTCGGGGTGTGGCTGTCGCTTCCGAGAAGCGTCCCGCCGGGGACGGCGAAACGCTCAAGGTGAACCTGATGGCAGATTCCGTTTCCGGGCCGCGAGAACCAGATGCCGTATTTTTCCGCTATGCTCTGCAAAAAAAGGTGGTCGTCGGCGTTTCTGAAATCCGTCTGGAGCGTGTTGTGATCGACATAACTTACGCTTAAATCCGTCTTAACTCTATCAATTCCCATAGACTCGAACTGAAGATAAGCCATTGTGCCGGTCGCGTCCTGAGTCAGCGTCTGGTCTATCCTGATGCCTATCTCCTGCCCCCTCCTGAATTTTCCTTCGACGATGTGCTCGCCGAGGATTTTTTCGGCTAATGTTTTTGCCATGATAGCTACTTGGAAATCACGAACGTGTTCCCCCCAGCCCTTTTGCTTGTCGCAATCATGTAAATCTTTTGATTTACAGGAACGCAAAAGTGCAAAAGCACTTTTGGTTCCCGAAATTGCACGGCAATTTCGAGGACACCGTTTGCATTCGTTGAATGCAAACGCGTGAAGCGCTGGCGGAAAGTATAGACTACTTTGAGATCACGAACGTGTTCCCCCGGACATCAACGAGTTTCGTGCGGGTAAGTCCTGCGACCTCTTCGGCAATCTCCTTGCAGGTTGTGCCTTCCTTCGCAGACCCGAGGATCTTGACCTTAATCTTCCTGTTCTTCGCAATCTGGAGCCTTATCTCTGAAATCACGGTCTCCGTTACGCCGTTTTTGCCGATCATCACGGCAGGTTTTAGCTGGTTCATTTTGCTCTTGAACTATTAGAATTTCATAAAGATATACCGGGCGCCGGAGGTTTAACTCCAAAACAAGTTCTTCTGATTTAAAGGTGCTAATCCAAGAGATTATGGAAGGATTCTGGATATGCCCCGGAGCATTAACCAAAATACAGAAAACCCCTTATATAGCGATGGAAAAACAAACCGATAAACCCCCCGTTCAAAAAAGCAAAAAACTTCGCGCAGCTTCGATGTCGATCGGGGTGAACCTGTTTCTGATAGTAATTAAATTGGCAGTTGCGATAATTACCGGAAGCCTTGCCATTTTCGCCGAGCTTGCCCACTCGTTTTTCGACATGATCGCCTCGATATTCGCATATACGGGAATAAAAAAAGCCGAGGAGCCCGCCGACAGCAGTCACCACTACGGGCACGAGAAATTTGAAAACCTGTCCTCGCTCGCCCAGACAATCCTGATAGTGATAACAAGCGTAATCATAATCTACGAGGCATTGGACAGGATCCGCTCCCCGAAGCCCATCGAGGCTACGGAGCTCGGGCTTATCGCAATGGTCGCGACAATCGGCGTTGACTACTTTGTTTCAAAATACCTGCACAAGGCAAGCGAAGAGCACGGAAGCTCCGCACTTGAGGCCGACGCATACCATTTCACAACCGACATGTTGGGGGCGATAGCCGTAATAGTCGGTCTTGTTTTCGTTATGGCGGGCTTCACGATGTTCGATTCCTTTGCGGCGATATTCGTTGCGCTGCTCATGCTGTGGATATCATACCGCCTCGGCAGAAAATCCATTAACGCACTGATGGACGTAAGCCCGCAGGATGCGGTAATGAAGCAGATAGGCACGATAATATCCTCCACGCCCGGCGTTGAAAACTTCCACAAGCTTAAGGCACGCTACGTCGGGAAAAAAATACTCGTTGATGTCCATGTGCAGGTTTCCTGCAACATAACCGTGCAGGAAGGCCACGATATCTCCCACGACGTAAAGGAAAGGCTGATTGCCGAATTCCCGGACATAAAGGAGGTTACGATACACATCGAGCCAAACCCGCCGTAAGGCGACAAGAATGAACCCATTGGTTCATACGGAAGTCAGATTTTCTTAAATTCCCAGCACTTTAGGCACTATATTGGCGTTTTCAATAGCAGATGGTAGCAACATTTTTGTGAACATAGTGCCCAATTACCCACTATGTTTCATTCATAAGAGGCATCATAAATCGGATGGTTGGGATGGTTATTTGGAATCATAGTGCCCAAAGTGCTGGGGATTTAGGTCGATTTCATTAAGGATTGCCTTTAAGATTTTGGCCTTGTTTTTTACATCATTTTGTTTAATCTTGTCGGTTTTGATTTTCTGGGTTGCTTTGTCTAATGAACTTCTTATGCTTGTTAAATCAAGTAAGGTCACGGCCTTGCAAAAAAAAACTCCTTGATCTGCCATCATCAAAATGCCTTATCATTGTTTCAAGTAATTTAATTCGTTTTTTTTGCTGTCCTATGAATTTTTCAATTCCATGTTCTTTTATAAAATTCAAATTCGGCATGACTTTCTTGTACGATGGGTAAGAAGAAGATTCTTTCAACTGCTGATATTCTTCATTGCTTTTAAATTTTGAGCATGGAAATTCAGGACATTCTGCGCATACTTCAAGACCTTTTTTCTTGACACAACAGGTTATGAAGGAACAAGATGGGTGCTTATTGAAAAAATCAGGACCTGCGCACCCAGGACATTTGGAAGCCCCCACAGTATAGTATCTTGGGCATAAACCACAATCAAGACCGCATACACCAATTGTTGGGTATTCCCTTACTGAGTATTTTTTCGGATTTGATTTTATTTGTTTCATAGGTTTCCTCCTTTTAAGGTAGGTTTCTGAACCCAGCCATGATCAGGGATCATTATTTAATCCCAGTTGAAAGACAATTAAATGCTTCTTCTTCAATATCTGCAATTCTTTTAAATGCCTCACTTGCGATTTCTATCTTTTCATTAATATTTTGGTCATTTCCTGCATTTTTGAACAATAAACCAATTTTAGAAAACAATTTGCCAGATTCGTATATCTTTTCTGACGCTTCTGATAATTTTTTGTTCATAGTAATTTTAGCTGATTCTTCTAAAAATCGCGAATACATATATAGTCAGTGATTTAAATAACGGAACATTTTAGTCAAATTTTTTTGGCGCAATATCCGGCGGATTTCCCACCGGTATGTTTCCTCATCAGGATAGTATGTATTAGCCGCTGCATGTTTGGTGGTTTTCCACGCCTGTTCCGTGGGGTTTTCTTCCGGCGAATACGCAGGGAATTTCAGCGTCTTGATGCCGTACTTCTTGAGGTATGCCTTTACGTGGCGCTCCCTGTGCCACGGCGCGCCGTCCCAAAGCAACAGCAATTTCGGATAATGTCGATGAAGGTACCTGATAAAGTCCAGTACCGTCCGCCAGTTTATTTCGTCGTAGAAGAGGTATAGCAAAGGACATGGTTATTTGTACAGTCCTTTGCTAGTTGTGAATGCCATATTGTCCAATTATTTGCGGCATTCACTATAGTGTTCTTTTTCGCCATTAATCGCGCCGTAAGCGTGGAAACGCTTACGCGTCCAGTTGAACTTCACGGCAGGGCGGCTGCCGCGAAGAAACCATCCGCGGGCAACGTAAGGCTTTAAACTGAAGGTGGTCTGGTCAAGACAAAAGAACGTGTAGCCCCGCTTCACGTAGTAAGACACCATACGGTGCGCTTTTTTTTAAACCGTATGATGTCTTCATCCGACGGTTTTCTACCGTTCCGTGGTCGAGGTTTCTGGCTGCTGAATCCAATTTTCTGAAGTGTCCGCGCCATGTGTTCGCGGGTGTATCTCCTGCCGTATTTTTTCTCCACGAAGTGTAAAACCATCCGCGTCGTCCAGAAACCCTCCCTGAAGCCGTTGGCCTTGGGTCCAGCTGTCAGGCGATTCCGTAAATCCATCTGTTGTTCTTCATTCAGATAATGGTGCCTGCCGCACCTTGCGGCATCGTAGGCAGCATCAATGCCGCGTTCCACAAAACGCCATAGTGCGCCGTGGACAGTGCGCCGCGGCAACTGTAAATCATTCGCGATTTCATCAAAACTCCAGTTCTGCTTGCGCCGCAATGCGGCAAGCAGCCGCAAGCGGGGTTTCGCTTTTTGCTCTTGGGCCAAACGTTTCTCTAAAAAATCAATGGAAATGTTTGGCAGAAAGTCCTCGCCAACAGGTAAATTCCACGTCATGTAATCAATTAAAAGTTCCAGAATAAAAATCACATACTATATGAAGCTACAACCACGGATACGGACAACTGTGTTACCACATCCTCGAAACTGTTTTGCAGTTTCGGGACAAGCGTTTGTGACATGTCGCAAACGACGTCCCGTGAATCTACAATTCACGCGGACACCAAGACACAAAAGTGTCTTGCTTGTTGTGAGCACCCCGAGGTATCGCTTCGATATTTTGAAATTCCTTTGGAATTTCAAAGCCATAAAATCACTTCGTGATTTTAATGTCTTTAGGGACTGTGAGATTAAATCCGCATGCGAGCGGATTTTCCGCGAGATTGCCGAAGCATACGGCTTGCGTAAAATTGCTCTGCAATTTTTGCACACCAAATCACTTTGTGATTTGCTTGTCACAATCTATGAACTTCAGGTGATGCCAGACCACATACACCTGTTTGTCGGCTTTGGGCCGAACACATGCCCATCTGAAGTTGTTCGACTTTTCAAAGGGGTTTCCGCGCGGAAACTCTTTCAGGAGTTTCCGCGAATCCGCGTGAATCCACAGATTCACGGGACACCATTTGCGACTTTGTCGCAAATGCGTGTCCGCCGCCGTTTATGGGGCGGACACCTTTGGTCGAAGGGTAAGTTTTACCGCTCTGTCGGCAACGTTACTGCCGACACGGTCAAGCACTACATTGCCCAAAGCCATAAGCATTTGCGATTAAATCGCAAATGGTATCCTCGAAACTCTTTTGAGTTTCGGGACATCATTTGCCTCGGCAAATGCTTGTCCCATGAATCTACGATTCATGAGGAAGGTGAATGGAAGTTTGACTCCGAGGTCGAAACCCTGCCTGTGAAGCAAAGCGGTCCCCAGACCACTTCATGCGTTTCCGATTTATCGGAAACGGTGTCCTCGTATCCCTACGAGGGATACGGGACATCGATTCCTTCGAGGAATCGCTTGTCCCGTGAACACGCGTTTCCGACGAATCGGAAACGGTGTCCTGTGAATCTATTGATTCACATGATCAGCGGATTCACGCGGATGCAGGACTTCGCAGCGTAACTACGCTGGCAAAATACCGCCGACTTTAGTCGGCGGTTGTTTATTTTCAAATAATTTTATAGGTGATTATGGCAAATCTGCACCAGTTATTCATGGAAATCGATATATATAACTGGTGCAAATGGCAAAAAACTTTACCGGAAAATTTTTGGATGGTAGAAAGTGTATTTTCTGCGGAAAATACATACTCTACCGTTTGGCTAATAAACGTGTTAAGTGCGGTGCGTGTGGCCGCTTCTACAGCCTATCCAAACTGAAGCGCGATCTTGATGTCCTCCACTATTTCGCAGTAGAATTATCCGCCAGCAAGACTGCAAAGGTACTGGATTTGGACTATGAAACAGTGTATTCCCGCTACATGTTTTTCCGCGAGAAACTCGCGGAATATCAGGACAAGAGTTTCCGCAAACGGGGTAGGGAGCTGGAACTCGATGAGTCATACTTCGGTGGAAAACGAAAGGGTAACCGAGGCAGGGGCGCATTCAACAAGGTAGTGATTTTCGGTGTGCTGGAACGGCAGGGTAAGGTTTACACAACCATAATGAACTTGCTTCGGCAAGTTCAGTACACCGAACTCCCACTGGAATTCGCGTGTCGTCCCGGACGTTTCAGCCGAAACGTTGATGGGTAATATCCGGACTAAAACTGAGAAGTGGTCGGTGTACTACACCGACTGCTTCAAAAGCTACAAAGGCCTGAAGCAGTACGGCAAGCACTGCCGCATAAATAAGGAAAAGACCTTTGCCAAGGGTCGAAACCATATCAATGGAATCGAGGGTTTCTGGTCTTTTGCAAAGGAGAGATGTGGCAGACACTTTGTGTCTGACACGTGTCGGACTATAAGTCCGCCACATTCCACAAGTATCATGGAATTAACAAGGGCAATTACTATCCCTACCTCAAAGAGATGGAGTTCATTGTGAATCGAAGATTCACATGGCTTTGAAATTGTATGTCAATTTCAAAATCGGTTCAACAACCGAAACTCCGATACGCAGGCAAACCACGTTTGCCAGCGCACAATAATTGGCAAAGCCAATTGTTTGTGTATTTAAGAAGATGTTCAAAATAATTTATGGGTGATTTGGTGCAGATTTGCCATAATCACCTTATATTGAATACTTTCTTAAATAAATTGGAATTTCGGTTGTTAAACCGAAATTCCATTTCCTTTAGGTAAGGATAGTAGTTGTAGATTTTCACTCCGTGAAATTTGTACATTCGCTCTTTAACGAAAGCCCATAGGCTTTCGACCCCGTTAATGTGGTTTTTGCCTTTGGCAAACGTATATTCCTTGTTCACTTTCCTATGCTTGCCATAAAACCTTATGCCCGCATAACTCTTGAAGCAGTCAGTGTAGAACACCGACCCCTTGTAGGTTCTGCCCCTGACCTCTTCCATCAATGTTTCTTGTTTCACGTCAGGAACCGGGACAATGTATGCCTTCCCACCACGCGCAAGCACGCCGAAAACCGCCTGCTTGTTGAACGCCCCTCGACCCCGGTTTCCCCTTCGCTTTCCACCGAAGTAACTCTCGTCCAGTTCCAGTTCGCCGCTCAGTTTTTCAAAGTCCTCTTCACAGCGTTTTACTATTGCCGCTCTGTAGGACATGAATCTGTCATACACCGAACCGTAACTCAAACCAAGCACCTTGGATGCCTTTCTGGCCGAGATCTCAAGCGAGAACAGGTGCATGACCTCCATCTCTTTTCTTAGTTTACTGATGCTGTACGCCCTCCGGCAGTGTCTGCATTTAACCCGCTTATCCTTCAATTTGTAAAGTCCGTATTTTCCGCAAAATACGCACTTTTTTGCCTCCAAAAACTTGCGTGCAAACTTTTTAATCATTTTTACCAGTTATATATGGCGATTTCCATAGATAACTGGTACGGAAATTAAACAATTCCCAAAATTTATGTTGTGGCCAGGGTAATGTTCCGTTCTTTCAGGTATTTGCGAAGGGCATCTGTTTTGTCCCTGATTTCCGATTCGGCTTCTTTAATCTTTTCCCCTTCGTTTTTTATCTCCGTCTCGATTGCCGCGATAGTGTTCTTGATTCCTGCTGCCTCGGATTCCTTCCGCTGCATCGCGTGGGGAACCCCCGATGCCGAAACCTCCTGTTTTATTTTTTCGACCAAGTCCCGCGCCTTTTTGTAGTCCTGCCTTTTTGCCAGCGCGTTTACTGCGGCATCTATCCTGTGGGTAATCTTTTCACCGTCATCTTCCAGAGTTTTCCCCGCCGATTCCTTCATGCTTGCGAGGAGTTTGTCCATCTCGTTTTTTTCATCGGACATCATCCCGGAAATCGGGCATTCTATGTAGGCATCTATGAGTTTCTCCGTCACCCTGTCGGCGCCCCGTTTGAACATGCGAAGCTGCCTCTTCAGAGGAGTTATCCCCTCGTGGATGCGCTCGCCTGTTTTTCGAACCTCTTCCTGCGTGTCTTTGAGTTTCTTCTCAAGTTCCTTGTGGGCAAGGTAGGGCATTCCTTTTGTGATTTTTTCAATGTCATCTTCTATCTTTTTCAGGTCTTTTTCGGCACCGGAAAGATTCTCTCGTGCCGTCGTTTTCGCCGCCGAACGCTTCCTGATTTCGCCCTTTTTTTCCAGTATATAGCGCTGCTCTAAGAGTATCTTGCGCAGTTCCCTTGCCTGTTTCGAGTGCAAAAGGCCGTCAAGCTGGTCGGATTGTTCGAGAAGTTTTTTTGACTGCGCGACTATCCTGTGGTACTGCTCCCCGAACGCTATTGGTAGGTACCTGCCGCGCAGGAGCATCTGCTCTATCGACGAAAGGGCCTCTTTCGTTTTTTTGTTGAACTCCTCTATTTCCGCGTAGTTGCGCGCGCCGGCTTCGAGTTTTTCGATCTCCGCGAGCATGCTTTTGACGAAATGGGGTTTTGCCGTTTCAATCGCCTTGTGGGCGCGTTTCGGGACCTCTTTTGGGATTCCTGCTTTTTCAAGGTCTTTTATCTCTAAGGCTATGCTGCCCCGCACCCTGGAGATTTCCTCGATTATCCTCTTTGCATCATCGCGTATTCTCTCGTTTTCCTTGCCGAGCTGCCTGCTTATGTACCCCTCAAGTTCGTCGAAAGAAACATGCTCCTCTTTGATTACTTCCTCTTTTTTTCTTCTCCAGAAATCAAGTCTCATCGTAGTGTTTTTTCAAAATGTGCGGCATAAACAAATGGAGATATTTGTTGTGTACGCAGGTGTAGTCTACGCTTCCACAAAATCGCCGAGCGATTTTGGGACAAGCGGCTGCTGGGCAGCCGATCCTTGAATTCGCTCGGCGAATTCGGGACATCGTTTGCCTTTGGCAAACGCATGTGTCCCGAAACTCTTCGGAGTTTCGTGGATACCGTTTGTGCCGTCCTCGAAATTACCACACGCATTTGCGACAATGTCGCAAATGCGTGTGGCACAAACGCTTATGCGGCATAGAATCGTGAGTTTTTTGCACAATTTTTTGTAACTTGAAAATCTTATTGTTTAGATATAGCCTCGCCGCCTTCCCAAAAGACCCTCGCCGGCAGAACGATGTCTGCGCCCTTTACATTGTATTCAAAAACCACCCTTTTGCCCGCCTTGAGGGTGCCGATCTCCCACGAGATCCGCCGGTCGTGCCTAGTTGAGCCGATGGTCTTTGCGCGCACCTCCCAGTTCTGCTGTATCTCGTCCTCGATTGTGCAGTCATGGACATCTTTTCTTGTCCTGTTCTCGACAACGACTTTCACGGTTTCGCCTTCCTTTGTTTTTGTTACTGCAACCTTCTGGCGGCTTTCTAAAACGAGTATTGCGGCAAGTATGAGTAGTGCGAGAACGAGCCATTTGAGATTGCGCCAGATTATGTTTGTTTCCTTCGGTGCGTATACAATTATCATGTTTTGCTTTACCTTCTCATCCACCTGCTTTTGGTTTACAATAAGCTTCGCGGATAGCGAGAAATTGCCTTCCTTCGG
>MCBF01000001.1:37612-45638 GCA_001742785.1 Candidatus Altarchaeales archaeon IMC4 | reverse complement strand
GCTGCGCCTTTAAAACTGTACATCGGGATTAAAATTAAATTTGCACCTATGTTAACAAAACAGCATGCTATCGCGGCATTGGTTCGTATCCACGCCCTATCTATTGCCGCTAAAGCATTTGAGGTTATGACATTAATAAATCTCAATGGAATGCCCCATATTAATATCTGAAGAGCAACTATGGACAGTAAAAATCCGTCTTTATACAGTAATAAAATGAAATTATCGGCTAATAGCGTTGTTCCAACTGCTATGGGGAATCCTAGGGCAAAAACATACTTAACTGATTTCTCAATGGTTATTTTTAATGAATCCCTTGAAGAAACAAAAAATTTAGACATAACCGGAAAGAGTACTGTTACAATTGTGATAGGTATAACCAACAAGGTTACAACCATGGTATACGCTGCGCCGTAAATACCGACAACCGCATCACCCTTCATAATTGAAAGCATGACTATGTCAATTTGAAAATAGATTACCGCAAAAATTGAGGTTATTGCAAATGGGCCCCCCTCTCTAAATAAGAACCTCCAAAATGTGAAATCAATTTTTATCTTTTTACTTAGACTTTTTTTATCTATTCTTACGACTTTCTTAAAACAGATTACAAAACTAAAAAGTATATTTAGAATACCGCTAATCAAAAAAACAGAAACCAACGCAATTAACTGCGAACCTAAAATCTGGGTTCCGGAGAAAAGAACCCACAACCCTAATGAGACGGTGATTAATTTCTCAAAAATTGTGATTAATGATTCGTATTCCATCACCTCGAACGCCATGAAGATTGACCTGAAAACCTGCGAGAATGAAGTTAATATAAGATATAATCCAACGATATAGACTGCGTAGGTTGTATCCTGCGGATAATCCATCAAGTTGATTGCCAAAATAATTAGAGCAATCGTTACAAATGAAAGGACAATCTTTATGATCCCGGTGTTTATGATATATTTGCCCGCCAAATTCTTGTCTCTCGCAACCTCTCTTACAATTAAAATATGTAATCCCAAATCGGCAAAAACCGCAAACATCCCCGTGAAAGCAAATGCAAAACTATATTTCCCAAACCCGTCAGCTCCAAGAAAGCGTGCGACATACACAACGAATATTAATCCAAGGATTATCACGATGACCTGCGCAGCCGTCAAAAATGCCGTGTTTTTTGCAATTGTTTTTATCTGGTTCATTCTCATAAACTATTATCAATGGGGAATATAATCTCCAAAACGGCATGTAAATTGTAATAACCAAACCAGGCTCAGTTCATGTCCAACCCCTTCAAAAACCTTGAAACGTCCTCTTTCAGATCATCCCTCTTAAGCGCAAATTCTATGTTTGCAGTAAGCCAGGAGTACGGGTCCCCGATGTCGTATCTTTTCCCGGCGAACTCGCAGGCATAAACATCCTCGTCCTCAAGCAAAAGGTTTATCGCATCGGTAATCTGGATTTCGCCACCGACGCCTGCCTTTGTTTTTCTTATGCAGTCAAAAATCCGGCTGTCGAACAGATAAACGCCGATTATCGCCATGTTTGATTTCGCTTCTTCAGGTTTTGGCTTTTCAGCGAGAGAATTTATTTTGTACAACCCCCCACCAATCTTTTCCCCGTCGATAATCCCGTATTTTTCAACATCCTTGCCCCTCACTCGCTCAAACAAAATCAGCGGTTTTTTATGCTTTTCGTAGATTTTCATCAATTCTTTCAACGGGTTTTTCTGTGAAGCAAGGATAGTATCCCCCACACGCGCTATGAACGGGGCGTTATCGACAAAGTTTTCCGCATGCAAAATCGCATCCCCAAGGCCCTTTCTCTCCTTCTGCCGAACGTAGAACAGGCGGGTATTTGATATCTGATTAATCTCTTCCAGCACCTTTTCTTTTCCCTTCTCCTTCAACAGCATCTCTAAACCGATACTGGTGTCAAAATGATCCTCAAGCGCCCTTTTTTCCCGCCCGGTGATCAGTAAAATGTCATCTATTCCGGCGCCTAAGAATTCCTCGATGACGTACTGTATGACCGGCTTGTCTATCACAGGGAGCATCTCCTTTGGCTGCGCCTTTGTTATAGGCAGAAATCTCGTTCCGAACCCAGCTACGGGAATTACACCTTTAAATTTCATTTTTGTTTGTTCTTATTATTAATCCAATCCAGAACGGTCTTCATCCCCTCTTTCAGATCATATCTTGGTTTGAAACCAACTTTCTTAATCCTTGAAATATCCAGGCAGATCCTCTGCACCTCACCCTTTCTCTCCTCGGCGTGTTTCGGTGTTATTTTTCCCCCCGTAAGTTCCGAGATTATCTCAACAAGCCGGTTCACCGAGGTTTCAGAGCCGCAGCCGACATTAAACGAGCCATTGTTCAATTTATCCATGGCCAAGAGGTTCCCCGCCACGACATCATAGACATGGACGTAGTCCCTGGTCTGCGAGCCGTCACCGAAGATAACCGGTTTCTGCCCGTTAAGGATTTTGTTCAAAAATATCGCGATAACCCCCGCCTCGCCAAGCGGGTCCTGGCGCGGGCCGTACACGTTTCCGTACCTGAGGTTTACGTAGTCGATGCCGTAGGTTTCGTGGTATATCCCGATGTACTTCTCGGCGGCAAGCTTTGACGCGCCGTAGGGGCTTATCGGGTTTGTCGGGTGTTCTTCATCGCAGGGCAGGTATTGCGGGTTGCCGTAGATTGCACCCCCCGAGGAGGCATAAACAATTTTACCGACGTCATATTTTCGCATGCTCTCAAGCAGGTTTATCGTGCCGCCGACGTTCACGTCAAGGTCGTATTTCGGGTCCGAGACGGACTTGCGGACATCGATTTGCGCGGCTTCGTGGAAAACCGCATCGATGCCGTCCAGAATCTTTGCGTCAAAATCCCTGACGTCGCCTTTGATAAACCCAAAATTTTTGTTTTTCGAGGCGCCGGCAAGATTTTCCATCCTGCCCGTGGAGAGGTTGTCAAATGCCTTGACCTTGAAGTCATTCTCTAGCAGGGCATCGACCAGATTGCTTCCGACGAACCCCGCGCCGCCCGTAACAAGAATATCCATAGAATAAAACATTAGATTTGGCGCTTTTATACCGCCGCGTTTGCTCAAAACAAGTGCCTCTTCCTGAACCTCGAAAGCACCTTTACAGTGGGCCCGCCAAGGACAAGTATCATCAAAACGTTTCCGGCCGCGCGCATCGTGTCAAAAGCGGCGCCCGCGATGAACACTGCAATATACGTTTCAAGCGTTTTCTCGGCCATGAACGCAGACCACATGAAAAGGTCGGTTATCGCCCCATACAGGTAGGCCACCGCCGCGCCGTAAACCGCAAGGAGGATTATCTTGCCCATTCGGTTTTTATTTGCAGATTACCATTGGATAATTTATCCATCTCGAACTATGGAACAAAACAATATTGCCAAATGGGGCATGATACTAATATCCCTCGTGCTAATCTTGATTTTAAGCATGCTAGCATCAACGGCAATCGGCCCGGTGAGCATCCCCCTAAAAGGCGTTTTTACGGCATTGACAAATCTCAATGCGCAAGGAACAGAATCAATAATAATCTCTCAAATAAGACTGCCGAGAATAATACTTGCGGCCCTTGTCGGCTCAGCCCTCGCAGTCGCTGGCGCCGCGATGCAGGGGCTTTTTAAGAACCCGATGGCAGACCCGTACGTAATCGGGATTTCATCGGGGGCGGCATTCGGGGCATCTATTGCGATAGTCGTGCACTTAAGCGTCCCGGTTTTCGCATTTCTCTTCGCCGCAGGGACAGCATTTCTCGTTTATAATATCGCCAAAAAAAACGGCAGGGTTCCGGTGGAAACTCTGCTGCTTTCAGGTATTGCAGTTGCCGCATTTTTTTCTGCCATGACGTCCCTTGTGATGTATCTTGCAGGAGAGGATTTGCACCAGATTGTTTTCTGGCTTATGGGAGGCCTTTGGGGCAGCGACTGGGGCAAGGTTACGGTGGCGGCCCCATTCATTTTTTTAGGCACTATAGGCATATTCGTATTTTCAAGGGATTTAAACGCAATGCTGCTCGGGGAAGAACATGCGCAGCACCTCGGGATAGAGGTCGAAAACGTTAAAAAGATTTTACTTGTGCTGGTGTCATTGATCACGGGCATCGCGGTCGCGGTCTCAGGAATCATCGGATTTGTCGGCCTGATAATCCCCCACATCGCGCGGCTCGTTGTCGGGCCTGACCACAGAATCTTGATTCCGGTATCCGCCCTTATCGGGGCGATATTTCTGGTGTGGGCAGACACCCTGGCAAGAACGATAATCTCGCCGACCGAACTTCCCGTCGGCATAATCACGGCCTTTTTCGGGGCGCCGTTCTTCATTTATCTTTTGCGCAGGAAAAGGGGGAACATATGATGCTGAATGCAAAAAACATAGAAACGTTTTACGGGGATGAGAAGATACTTGACAGCGTGTGCTTATCCGTAAAAAAGGGATTTACCGGGATTATCGGCCCCAACGGCAGCGGCAAAACGACGCTCCTTAAAAGCGTAAGCCGTGTGCTTGAGCCAGCCAGCGGAGTCGTCCTATTGGACGGAAAAGACATCTACAAGATGCACGCAAAGGATGCCGCAAAGGATATGGCGGTTGTCCCACAAGATACTTCCGTGAAATTCGATTTTACCGTAAAAGAGGTCGTTCTTATGGGCAGGAACCCCCACTTAGGCAGGTTTGAAATCGAGGGCACCAGGGATATGGAAATCGCAGAGGATGCCATGAAACTGACCAATACCCTGCATTTGGCGGACAGGCCGATTACTCAGATAAGCGGCGGCGAGCGGCAGAGGGTGATTATTGCAAAGGCATTAACGCAGGAGCCGATGGTACTGCTTCTGGACGAACCCACGTCTCATTTGGATATAAACTACCAGAGTGAGATTCTGGATTTAATCAAGGGGCTGTCAAAAAAGATGGCTGTTTTGGCTGTATTCCATGACCTGAATCTGGCCGCAAGATACTGCGATGAATTGGTTCTGTTGGATAAGGGCGGAGTGTCTGCATTGGGAAGGCCCGAAGATGTAATCACGCCGAAGAATATAGAATCGGCCTATGGCATCGAGGTTGTAGTGAAACGGGAACCTGAAGGGCTAAGTATCCATCCCCGGAGAAAGCCGATAAAACCAAGCAAAGGCAGGGTTCACGTGATATGCGGCGCAGGCACGGCCAGTTTTCTGATGAATGCCCTTGTGAATCACGGATATATGGTCAGCGCAGGGGTATTAAATGAAAACGATACGGACAGAGATGCGGCAAAAGAACTTAACATAGATATGGTTGAGGAAAAACCCTTCTCACACATAACAGGGGAAAAACACAGGCAGAACCTTGAACTAATACGCCATGCGGATTTTGTCGTGCTGACAGACATACCGTTCGGCAGGGGCAACCTGCGCAATTTAGAGGCCGCGGCGCAGGCCGTGAAACAAGGCATTCCTGTTGTGGCAATAGATGAGTGCGGCATCAAGGAGCGGGATTTCACGGGGGGGAGGGCGGCGAAACTTTACAATGAACTGAAAACAAAGGCACAGGTTGCGGGAAATTACATGGATGTTGTTGAGTTGTTAGAGAAAAAATGTGGCTTGAAATAATCTTGCTGGCGCTACTGATTGACCTTGTAATCAGGGAGCCGCCCGGGACAAACTGGAATCCGGTTGTATGGATTGGCAGTTTTATTAATAAGGCGTGGAGAAAATTCAAACACAAAAACCCGCAGGTTGAGAAAATAAACGGCGTCCTGTTTGCGTTGGCAGTCGTTTTTATTTGCGCCGGGTCTGTGTACGTTTTATTAAGTTTGGTGGAGTTTAATGCGGTTTTGTATATTCTCATTTCTGCATTGACACTAAAATACTGCATGGCGTTTTCGGCGTTCTTTGACACAGTAAAGCCTGTGAAAGAATCCCTGCTCGCAGGCGACCTTCCGGCGGCAAGAGAACACGTCTGGCACTTGGTAACCAGGGATACCTCGAAACTTGACGAAAAACAGGTCGTTTCCGCGACAGTTGAAAGCATCGGGGAGAACATCTGCGACAACCTCATTGCCCCGCTTTTTTACTTCGCATTGTTTGGCGTGCCGGGCGCGGTTGCCTGCCGGGTTATAAACCTGCTTGACGGCATCGTTGGGTATAAAACCCTCGAAAAGAGGCATTTCGGGTGGTTTTCCGCCCGGTTTGATGATGTTGTCCAGTTCGTGCCTGCAAGGATAACCGGGGCACTATTTGTGGTTTCGGCGTTTATCCTCAGGAAAAATGCCGCAAATTCCCTTAAGGTTATGCTGAGAGATCATCCCAAGGACGACGGCATAAACTCTGGCTGGAGCATTGCGGCGATGGCGGGCGCGCTGAACGTGCAGCTTGAAAAACCCGGGGTTTACAAGATGGGCGACCCGGACGATAAGTTGGACGTAAAAAAGATGGATGATGCGCTCTTGTTTATCCCCGCGACGCTTCTCGTATTCGTCGTATTTATATGGCTGGCACTAATGATTAACGTCGTTGGATAATTTATCCAAGCGGCTGGCGCAAAAATGGAAAACAAGATATTTGTGATATGGCTGGCGTGCATGGTTTTGGTTAGCGGCTGCCTAACCGAAACGGCAAAAACGAATGAAACACAAACAGGCAAAGAATACCCGCTGACGATTACTGACGACTTGGGCAGGAACGTAACGATAAGGGCCGAACCAGAAAGGATAATCTCGACCGCACCGAGCAACACGGAAATCCTGTTTGCCTTGGGTTTGGGCGATAGGATTGTAGGGGTTACCGAATACTGCAATTGGCCACCCGAAGCACTGGAAAAGGAAAAAATCGGCGGCTTCAGCACCGTGAGTGTCGAGAAGACAGTGGCATTAAATCCCGACGTGGTTTTCGCATCGGATAAAACGGGGGCGGACAATATCGAAAAACTGGAAAACTTCGGGATCCCCGTGGTTGTGCTTCGCCCGAAGGTTCTTGAGGATGTTCTGGAAAACATAGAACTGGCAGGGAAAATCACCGGTACGAAAGATAAAGCAAAGGGGATTACCGACAGTATGCAAAACAGGATAGACGCCGTAAAGGCCGGCGCGGAAAAATCAAAAAACAAACCGAGAGTCTTCTTTGCGGTATCGGGAGAGCCGTTAATGGCCGCAGGCCCCGAAACGCTCATAAATAATCTGATAGAAGCATCCGGCGGAGCAAACGTATTCGCAGATGCGCAGACGCGGTATCCAGTGATTTCTCTTGAATCGGTGCTTGATAGAGACCCTGAAATCATCATCACGAACACGCGCGACAAACACACGGCCATTGACTTTGACGAAGTGGCGGGCAAGGGAGAATGGCAAGGCATAAATGCCGTGAAAAACAGTAGGATGTATGTGATAGACGCCGACATAGTGTCCCGCCCGGGCCCGAGGATAGTCGATGCCTTGGAGCAGTTTGCGCAGTGGATTCGGGAATATGGCACAGAGGATGCGCAAAAATGAAGGGTTTGGACCACTTGGTCTGGCTCTGCACGCGGGCGCGGGACTATAATTATAAGTATTCGCTGGGCGACGGCAATATGCAGTGGTTGCCGCGCAAGGGCATACATTCAAACGGGGGATATGTTCGCATCGGATCCAGCGTGTCCGTATATCCCGAAAAAATGCCCCTAAAAAATGCAAACCAACATCTACCACATCACACAATTTAAGGATAATTCCGCGTACCTGAATCTCCTTGGCTGCGATTGGAGGTGCAGGGGGTGCGTAAGATTATTGGGTTGGGACAGTCATCTGTCATCGTCAGACCGGAAAAAGTTAAATATAACCTACCCTAACCCACACAATCTAAAACTTGGGTTAGACGCTGTCGTAAAAATTCTCAAAAAGAATAACGTAAAAGGATTATATCTTGGTGGTGGAGAGCCAACATCAGACCCAAATATCGTGAAAATACTAAAAATTCTGAAAGAGAACGGGTTTTTGGTGAAACTTGTTACAAACGGGGAGTTTTTAACCGATGAGATAATTGATTCG
>MCBF01000001.1:30730-37512 GCA_001742785.1 Candidatus Altarchaeales archaeon IMC4 | reverse complement strand
AAAAAACAAGCGACAAAACAACTGCTGAAAAGACAACCCCGGCAACCATCGTTGCCGATCCCCAAAAGAATCCGGCTCCAGTGCCTGCCGAACCCATCAAGACAGAGGCTCCAGCGGCCGTTGAATCCCCAGCGCCAGTTACTCCGGCAGCCCCGGATGCTGTCTCCAGACAGCAAGAAGGCACTATCAGCGGCAAGGTCTTGGAGACCATGAATTCCGGCGGATACACTTACTTGCAGATGGACACCACCAAAGGTCAACAGTGGGTGGCAATCCCCGAAAGCAAGGTTGCGGTAGGCGATGAAGTGGCCTGCTATGCAGGCATGGTCATGTCGAATTTCACCAGTAAGTCGCTGAACAGGACCTTTGATGCCGTTATATTTTCTTCCGGCCTGGCGGGCATGGAAGGACAGGCCGGCAAGACAGATCCTCACGACGCAAAACTTGAGACCGCCAGCAACGCCGGAGCCGATTCCTTCGCCGGTGCGGTCAATGCCGAGACCCCGTCAGCCGCTGCTAAACAAGAGAAGGTGGAGTCAAGTGGCAGCCTCGGCGCCATGGCCCCTTTTACTGACATCAAGATAGAAAAGGCTGCTGGTAAAAATAGTTACACTGTCGAAGAAATTTTTACCAACAACACCCAACTGGAAGGCAAGACCGCTCGGGTCCAGGGCAAGGTCGTGAAATTCAGCCCCGGCATCATGGGCAAGAACTGGATTCATCTCCAGGATGGCAGCGGTGACCCATTAAAGAGCAACCACGATCTGGTTATCACTACCAACGCCCAGCCTCCAAAAGACAAGGAAGTCATCACGATCGAAGGGATAGTCCGGGCCAATAAGGATTTTGGGGCCGGATACAAATATGTGGTCATCATCGAAGAGGCCAAGATCCTCCAATAACTTAACCAGCATAAAACCGTAACGAGAGATTCAGAGATATCCTGGTTCTGTACCTGGTTCTTTCGTTACGGCGCCCGCAACTCCATCGCCTTTTGTATTCGACAAAATTTATCAATGCGTATTGCTATTGTCGGCCCCGGGGCCTTGGGCTGCCTGTTTGCCGTTCTGCTTTTTCCAAAAGAGCAGAGCGGGAACGACAGCCTCCAGATCCTTGATCATAGTCCTGAACGGGCACACCTCCTCAATACCTGGGGAATCCTCTACGAAACCGACGGAAACCAACGTCGCCACATGGTTCCAGTCTCTGCCAATCCCTTAGAGATCGGCCCGGTAGACGTGGTTCTCCTCTGTGTCAAGTCCTCTGCCCTTACGGCCTGTGTCCAAACCTGCACGGTATTGCTCTCACCCCGGACTCTGGTTGTCTTTTTGCAAAACGGCATCGGCCACATGGACATCCAGGAACAGATGAATCTCCCCGCGCCTCCCGCATTTGCCGTCAGCTCAGAAGGCGCGACCTTGCTGGCACCTGGACATGTTCGCCATGCAGGCCGCGGCATGACCCAGCTGGGCTTTCTCCACAAGCCGTCGGATCAGCAGCAACACCTTCTGGCAACACTTGCCCACACGCTCCAACTATCGGGGCTCGATTCCTCACTGTCTCCCGATATCCGCTCGCAACTCTGGGCCAAACTCTTCATCAATGTTGGGATCAATCCCCTGACAGCCCTGTATAATCGCACGAACGGCCAGATCCTCACCTCCTGCGCCGCCCGTGGCCGCCTGAAAAATCTGGTTCGAGAGGCCGAGGCCGTGGCCCGAGCCTGCAACATAGTCATAACCACCGATCCGTTGCAGGCGACCCTGGCCGTCTGCAAAAAGACAGCCACCAATATCTCTTCCATGCTTCAAGATCGCCGCCACAAACGGCCCTCTGAGATTGACGCCATCAATGGCGCCATCGTTCGGGAAGGAAAACGACTGGGGATTGCCACCCCGTTCAACGAAGAGGTCGTGCGGCAGATCAAAAAGATGGAAGACGAATACTCTCGTGATTGAACACGAACAGGACAACAAACAGGGACTGAAAACAATGAAGATCAAAAGCAGCGAGATCGGTTTTGACCTCGACGGAGTGATTGCCGACACGGCGGAGGCCTTTATCCGTCTGGCCTGTGAAGAGCATGCCTTCTGCTCGTTCACCATGGAAGATATTACGAGCTTCCAGGTGGAAGACTGCCTGAAGATCCCTGTGCCGGTAGTGGAAACAATCTTCGACGCCATCCTCCGCGATTCGCTGACCACCGGCCTGCAACCAATGCCCGGGGCAGTCGAAGTCATTACGGCCATGACCCAGTCAGCGCCGGTGACGATCATCACCGCCCGTCCCCTGCACCAGCCGGTCGTAGACTGGCTGACCCACTTCTTCCCCGCCCCGGTCTGCGCCAATCTTCGCCTGGTGGCCATGGGCAGCCATGATGACAAGGCCCGCTACATCCATGAACACCATCTCCACTATTTTATCGATGATCGAGCCGAGACCTGCCGCCAATTGGCCGATATGGCCATCACTCCCCTGGTCTTCTCCCAACCCTGGAACCGTGGCAGACATGACTTACAAAGCGTGGAGAGCTGGCAGGAGATTCATTCCCTGCTGGAGTTGTAAGCCAGGTAAATAGGTTGAAGGCTGAAGACTGAAGGTAAAAAAAGGGCCAGGTAAGCGGAACGAAGTGAAGACTCCGAAGGCCCATAAGCACTAACCTTCAGTCTTCCAGCTTTGCCCTGGCAAAGCGACCTTCAATCTTCAAACTTCAAACTTCAGACTTCAACCTACTCAATGAACTGCCCCAACTGCCACACCAAGCTCCCCAGCTTTCGTAATCCGGTTCCCACCGTTGACATCATCATTGAGGTGGGGGAGAAAATCGTGCTCATTAAACGACAAAACCCGCCATACGGCTGGGCTTTGCCGGGCGGGTTTGTCGATTATGGTGAATCCTATGAAACAGCGGCGGCGCGTGAAGCCCTTGAGGAAACCGGCCTGACGATGCAGAACCTTATCCAGTTTCACACCTACTCCGATCCCGGACGTGACCCCCGTCAGCACACCGCTTCGACGGTCTTTATCGGTCAAGCCCACAGCCACCCTCAAGCAGGTGATGACGCCGCAGAGGCCGGTTTATTTACCGAGGACAATCTCCCCGGTCTGGTCTTTGATCACGCCCGCATTCTCGCTGATTATTTCGAGGCAAAAAGAATAAACAAATAACAAAGCCAAGTTTGCCAGAAGACTCATGCAGATGTAGCCTGCAACACGCCACGCCAGAAAACAGCGGAACAGACTACTGTTTTCTGGGCGTTGCATAAGAGGCCGTAAGCTGAAAAGGGCTAAACGGCCTTGCCCTTTTCAGCAACGGCCTCTAAAAGATAGTCCGCAACACCCAGAACACCAGAAGCCCCATCCCGATGGAGCCGTAGAGCATCAGTCAGGGGAGACATTCACTGCCATATTTTTTGGCAATAAGCGCAAAGGTTGCCACTCCGACCACCCCTGAAATAATCACAAACAGCAGATTCTTCATCCCCTGCCTTATCCCCTGATCCGCACGTCACTTCTTTTCCGCAGCCTGATAGACTTCGGTGTCACCTCAACCAGCTCATCGTCATTGATATAGGCGATACAATCCTCCAGGGTCAAGACCCGCGGAGGGGTCAGGATGATCGCCTCGTCCGTACCGGAGGCCCGCATATTGGTCAATTTCTTGCCTTTACCGGGGTTGACCACCATGTCACCGCCACGAGAACTTTCCCCAATGATCTGGCCCGTGTACAAGGGTGCGCCGGGATGAATAAAGAGCGTGCCCCGCTCCTGGAGACTGAAGAGGGCGTAAGCCACAGCCGTACAGGGATCCTTGACCAGCAGCACCCCGTTGATCCGGTTCTTGATCTCCCCGGCATGCGGCCCGTATTCAGCAAAGACATAACTCATCATCCCCATGCCTTTGGTATCGGTCATGAATTCGGAGCGATACCCGAGCAGGCCGCGGGTCGGAATCTTGAAGACCATCCGCATCATTCCGGCATGCCCTGTGGTCATCTCCTCCATCTGACCCTTGAGCTTACCCAGCTTTTCAATAACCGCGCCCTGAAACTTTTCGTCCACATCAATGGTAAGTGACTCGTAGGGCTCCATGAGCTTGCCATCTTCTTCCTTCATGATCACCTCAGGCCGGGTCACCTGAAATTCAAAGTCCTCACGACGCATCTTCTCGATCAGGATGGAGAGATGGAGCTCGCCGCGACCGGAAACCCGATAGCCGACCGCATCAGTCAGGGCCTCATAATGCAGGGCAACATCGGACAGGACTTCACGTGCCAAACGCTCTTCGATATGGCGGGAGGTCACGAATTTTCCCTCCTTGCCGGCAAACGGGGAATCATTGGGGATAAAATTCATCGAGATGGTGGGCGGATCAATGGCAATCAAAGGCAGAGGCATAGGGGTTACCGGATCGGTAAAGGTAACGCCCACGGTCACGTCCTCCATTCCGGCCACGGCCACAATCTCGCCGACACTGGCGCTGTCGATGGGCACCTTGCCGTCAGATTCAAAACGATAGATCTTGGAAATCCGCACCGGCTTGATGGAGCCGTCACGACGGGCCACCGCCAGAGGCTGATTGATAGCAATCGTGCCGTTAATAACCTTGCCAATGCCCAGACGCCCGAGATAGGCAGAATAATCAATGGTGCTTATTTGTAATTGCAGGGGGGCATCGGGAGAACCGGTAGGGGCCGGGATATGTTCAGTAATCATCTTGGAGATGATCTGCATCCCCATGCCGCCCTCCTTGGGATCATCAGGATCGGCCAGGGCATACCCATCTTTGGCTGAGGCATAAACAACAGGGAAATCGAGGACATCGTCCGGGGCATTGAGCTTGACAAAGAGATCAAAGACCTGATCGACCACCCAGGCACAGCGGGCCGCCGGTTTATCAATCTTGTTGATCACCACGATAACCGGCAGGTTATTCTGCAAGGCCTTTTTCAGGACGAAATAGGTCTGAGGCATCGGCCCTTCCTGAGCATCAACCAGCAGCAAGGCTCCATCCGCCATTTGCAGCACCCGCTCCACCTGACCACCAAAATCGGCATGGCCTGGAGTGTCGATGATGTTGATGGAGAAATCCTCGTACTGATAGGAGCCATTCTTGGCAGTGATGGTAATGCCGCGCTCGCGCTCAAGATCCATGGAATCCATGAGCCTCTCCGCTACGTCCTGATTTTCACGGAACATTCCTGAGTATTTGAATAACTGATCTACGAGCGTAGTCTTGCCATGGTCGACGTGGGCAATAATGGCCACGTTACGAATTTTTTCCTGTTTCATTGCCTCTTCCCTGATCCCGTGGATCAAAATAAAAAAAGCACCCGTGACAGACGGATGCTTACCGATTACGAATTTACAAAAAATTTTCTTATACCAGGAAAGAAGAAACCTTGCAAGGAAATAGCCAAAAGAGCGATAAAATCAGCCTTTTCGTTCTTCTCTCCGCCGAATAAACGCTACAAGAGGAAATCATTATTCAGCAAGTTACAGATTTTTTTTGTTTCATACCATTTCATTTTCGATATGCCTTGTCATGCTGGGCATGCAGACTGACAAGCACCAGAATTGGCCCGCTGCCCAGGCAAGCAATCGCGCGAACAGCACTGTTAACACGTAGGGAATAGAGCTGTTGCCCGGTGACCGGCTCAATCATGCCGTGCAATTTTTCAAAGTGAAGACCGGGATGAGTCCAAAGTTGAGGAAGATCAAGGGACTGAACAAGTTGGAGCATTTTGGCGGCGGCTTTGCGAACGGACGGCTCGGAGGCCATGACCGTCTCATCAAAGGCGGGACGGACATCAATCCTCACCAACCCACCTTTTGGCAAGCGCCTCTGCCTGCTCCGAGCTGTCAACGACGATTGCCGGACGCGGATCGTTCAGGGATGCGGTGATGGCCTGTTTGTTCTCTGCTGTCCACGCCCACATTTGATGCTTGGGAACCGGCTCGACCGGGATCAGTAGAATGCGACCATCCTCCAGAACCTCTAGGTCAATGGCATCCCCTGCCTGTATTCCAAGAGACGGGGGTAAGGTGATACGACGCCTTGCGTCTGTTTGTATTAGCATAATCGACATCCTCCTGTTTTTTATATACCACCGAACATTCTTTGCGGCAATACCCATCTACCCCTTCGCCCTTCTCATAGGGCAGCCAGCACCTTCCTTCTGATCTCGGCAGACCGGCACAGCACTGATACCGACTCATCGACATAATCATAGACCTTGGCTCGCTTGCCGGCCGCAGGCCGCATGATCCGCCCCAAGATCTGAAGCAGACGGCCTTCAAAGGTAATGGGCGTAGTCAGGAAAAGGGTGCTGAGACCCGAACAGTCAAATCCTTCTCCGATAAGCTGCAAGGTGGCCACCAGGATCCGCAGCTCTCCCTTCTGAACCCTTTTCACAATATCGATCCGCTTTTCAGGCGGGGTCTGACCGGTGAGCAGGGCCACGCTCAATCCCCGCTTGTCGAGCTCTCGGGCAAAGGCCTCACAATGACTGACCCGGTCTGAGACCACCAGCAGGACCCCGGTATCCGCGCACCCCGCCGCCTGGACAACATCTTCGACAATCTGGAGATTACGGCCCTGATGCGCGGCAAGGGCCGTAATCAGGGCCTGATAATCTCCCCGATAATTATGCTTAAAGGGTGTTACCCGCCGGATCAGCTCCGGTTTGACAATGGCGCCGCTTGCCTGCAACTGAGCCTGATCGACCTGATGAATCCGATCTCCCATGAAGATCGAGATGAGCTTCGTTGTTCCCACATCG
>MCBF01000001.1:15304-30630 GCA_001742785.1 Candidatus Altarchaeales archaeon IMC4 | reverse complement strand
GCCATTGACTCGTAAGATACATACTTGGGTGGTTGCAAGTTCCAATGCAAAAGAGCCGCCGTGCGGGCTTCCAATAGTATATACTTCTTTAATTTTCTTGGCGGCCGATAAAAAGGGCTCGTGTCCGGCATGCGCTTCCCCAACTATGTATCGTAAATCTATTCCACCCATGCTGTGGCCCACTGCTTTAATGCTATTGTCCGGGACATCTAGAGTATTGATATATTTCGCAAGGGTCTGCGCCCTATCGGCTACCGAACCGCACCGGGAGACATCCGTGCGAAAGACAGTGTGATGACTATGCCCTGCATAATCCGCGAACATATCCCAATCGCTTTTATCCGCCCCCATGCCGTGGGCAAATAGAATATACTGTTTATTGTCGTCGGCGCATACAGGTAATGATAGTAATAAAAACAGTAGGGATATGCTCAAAGTCAGTCCTATTTTTTTACCCAACATTGTCACATGATAGTTTGTCATAATATGGTATTGTTCTTAGGCATAAATAAAGGCAGCTGGTATTGCCAAAAGGCAATCACCGCACATTCACGGCAGGCCCCCTGTCGAAGTCCAGCATCTCTTTCGGGGATAAGACAAGGCTCCCGGAGGCGACCATGTTGTCCTTCGAATCGACTATCAGCGCGAAGTCGCCGCACCGCAAATCCGTATCTACCCCGGTTACGAATTTCGAGAATACGCTTTTGCCCTCCGCCACAAACGGCACCGCCTCGTCGTCGATTACGACCCTGAGGCGCGGCTTTTCGAACTTCTTGTGCAGTTTATCCAGGAGCAATTTCTTCGGAAGAATCATGTGGTCGCTTGCCCTGATGCTTGCGATCAGTTCGTTTTTGTAGTAGATGCGCCGTATGCGGCGCGTTTTTTTCGACCTGACGATCTTCACATTGCCCGGGACCAAATCCCCGGCGCCTTTGCCGAACTGGTAGTCCATTATCTTTTTTATTTTTTCAATATCCCTGGCAGTGCCGAAAATCTCGTTTTCTTCGGGCATCATGGTCGAATTGAACGGGTAGATGTCTGATAATTCTGCAGGAATATCTCCGTAAGGTGCGATATGCACGAGATTATCAGATTCGACATTAAGAAGCCTACGTTTCGCATTCACAATCTCCGACCGCTTTGCGGATTCCCCCCCGCCCCAGAAAAACGCAGACCCCTTTGTTATCGGGTCAAGTTCCGCAAGGTACGGGTACTCGACCATCCTTTCTAGCGCCGCAAGGAGTCTCGGGTGGCTTCTTGCCCTTATCTGCACAAGCTCCCAAAGCGAGCCGTCCTTTATCGCCTGCTTCACCCTTCGGATTTCCTCGAAGGTTACGTAGAGGTTGTGCATCGCCAGGTCTTTTTCTTGCATATCCATCGCGGTGTGGCTTGAGCAGACCGGGCAGCTGCACGGCAGGTATTCCAGTTCGGAAATCCTTTTAGTGCCGTCGCGGGTCAGGTACCTGCCCTCCTTTGCGTAAAGCGCGTAGGCGGCGGAATCGAACAAATCGCACCCGAGGGCGGCGGCAAGCCCGAACACCATCGGGTGCCCCAGGCCAAAGGCGTGAACCAGCCGGTTTGTAGGTATCGTCGATTTGACCGCCGCGATTACGTCCGCAAGCTCGGAAAACCGGTAGTCTTCCATCAGGCGCACTATGCCGCCGACGGCGACAAGTTCGAAGTTCGCCCCGATTTCCCCAGCCGCTTTTTTCCGGAGGTCTAAGTATTTGCCGCCCTGCACCCCTGCATTGACAAGAAATTTCGCATCGAGGGCATCCTTCGCCCGCTTGAGCGTGATGTCTAACTGCTCCTCTGCCCGCGGTTTGTAGGCATCGGGGAGCGTCGGGATGTCGAGGAACGAGCCGATGTCCGAGCCGATGTTCTCCTGGAATTCTATTATCGATTTGTTGGTCGTGGTCACCCCGCCGTAGACCATCAGTTGGTAGGAGCCGGAATCGGTTGCGATTATGCCGTCGAAACCGAGCGCCTTGTGGATACCCTTCTCGATGTACTCCTTTTTAAGCTCCTCGTTCTTGAGCGCCATGTAGGCGTTCGTCATCAGGGCGGGGGCGCCGAAAACCCTTTGCAGTTCATCGATGGGGATAACAGGGCTATTCGGGTTGTAGACCGGCATGATAGCGGGGGTCTCGATGGTTTTCCCGTTTATCTCCACCTTGCCGATTCGCCCGGCGACGTCCTTTGACTTTATTTCGAACCTCAATTTCCTCGTCATGCGCATTCAGGTTTTTTATATTGAATTACAATGTATTAAACAAAGAGGTAGAAACAAAATGATGGAACTCAGGGTTGGGGATGCAATGACCAAGGGCGTAATATATGTCGATCCGAAAAGCAGCGTGCAAAATGCTGCGGAGATCATGAAAAATCGCAACATAGACTCGGTGATAGTCATGAAAAATGGCGAAGGAGCGGGCATAATAACCGAGCGCGACATAATCTGCAAGATAGTGGCAGCGCGAATTGACCCGAAGTCAACCCCGGTTTCGCAAATAATGACCTCCCCGCTTATCACCATAAAGCCGGATGCGGACATAGACGATGCCGCAAGGATCATGCGCGACAAGGACATAAGGAGGCTGGTCGTTACGAATAAGGGCAATATCATCGGCATACTTACGGATTTTGATGTGATCCGTGTCGAGCCGGCGCTTCACACGCTTATCGAAGAGCACAGCAAATGGGACATAGCGGACATTTCTTCGGCGGACGGTGCGGTAACCGGGATATGTGAGGTCTGTGGGAACTACAATGAAAACCTCAAGCCGGTTGACGGGCGCACGGTCTGCGAAGACTGTTCGGAAGAGGAGTAATTTCCGGAAAATGATATCCGCACAAGACATCCTTACAAAGAACCCGCCAAGCGTAAAACCAGACTATCTGGTTACAAAGGCCCGCTCTATTGTCAGGAAGGAAGGCAAAAGGGCGCTCCCGGTCGTCGAAGGCGGCAAACTTGTAGGCATCGTAACGCGCGGCGACATATTGAGGGTTACCTCTTCAAAGACGAACCTGACGATAGCGGGTGTCATGAAGCGGAACGTCGAGGTACTGGCGCCAGAAGAAGAACTGTTCTCGATCGCCAAACGCATGACAAAGGTCGGGGTAAGGCAGATGCCCGTAATTGAAAACGGAGCTCTTATAGGGATGGTTTCGGCAACAGATGTCCTGAGAAAACTAGTTGAGCACGATTACAATCCCGTAAAGAAGCAGGTCGCCGATATAATGATCCGCGACATCGTTTACTGCACGCCCGAGGAGGAGCTTTCCGTCGTATGGTCCAAGATGCTCTCAAGCGGCTTCAGCGGATTTCCTGTCCTGAAAAAGAAAAAGGTAATCGGCTTTGTAAGCCGCAGGGACATAATAAAACGGGGGTATGCAAGGCTTTCAATGGAATCCGGAAAAGCCCGCGCATCGATCGTAAGCAGTGTCATGTCGCCAACGATAACCACGATAACCGAGGATATGTCCACGAAGGATGTCGCAAAGACCATGGTCGAAAGAGGCATAATCCGCGTACCCGTTGTGAACGACAAGAACGAGCTTAGGGGCATAGTGGATATGGTAGACATCCTGAGGGCGTATGCCGGCTGAGGGCTATAATATTAATATCTCTTATTTTTAAAGAACCATTCAGATTAATTAGAACACGGCTGGGGTTGAGATTCCTTTTTGGAATTTTTGTGGCATTGTAATCCTCGTGCGGCTTTGCCGCACGGGACACCGTTTGCCGTTGGCAAACGCGTGTTATCCAAATTACAAACTCCGGCCGAGGTTGTGTCATCATCGACTCAATGGCACCAACGGAGTACTAACTGGTGGCTGGTATGTATATTATATTGATTGGCGGCGGTGTTACGGGGGAGACCCTGGCGAACCACCTCATAGGCGAGGGGAACGAAGTCGTCATAGTTGAGTCAGACGAAGAGCGCTCCAAATACCTGGCGGAGAACATAGACGCTCTTGTGATCCACGGCGACGGAAGCAGCACAGGGATTCTAAACGACGCAGGCATAGACCACGCGGATGCGATCGCGGTTTTAACGCACGAAGACAACACGAACCTCACAATATGCCAGATTGCGAAGAAGTTTAACGTGGGGCGGATAGTTGCAAGGGCGAACGACCCGGCTAAAAAGGACTTGTACATAGGGCTTGGCATAACCGCCGCGATAAGCCCGATAACCGCGCTTGTGAGCTATTTCAAAAACGCGCTTACGCAGGGAAGCCGCCGCAGCATCCTGTCGATTGCAAACGGCGCCGCGGAGATCATTGAGATGAAGGTAGCCAACGACAAGATAAACGGCAGGAAGATAAAGGACATCGGGCTGCCGAAGGATGCGCTGATCGCGGGCATATACAGACACGGAGAAATCCTGATAGGGTGTGGCGATGAAATCCTGCATAACGAAGACCTTCTGACAATAATCACAAAGACCAGCGCCGTAAAAGAGGTTATTTCTAAGATAGATGGCAGCGGGAACGGCGGAAAAGGCAATTAGAGAATATCAAACCGGTGCAAAACAAAGAGGCTGCCCACGCCGAATACACCGAATACCGCAGACACCAGAACCGTTGCCGCGTTTATCGGGATGCCGACATCGAAAAAGTTTACCAGCACGAAAAGCAGGGCAACGCCGATTATGCCGTTTAAGACCAGGAGGCTGCCGTTCTTGATGATCATCTTGAGCAGTTTCCACGCACCCCAAAGTAAACCAATCGTAATTATGCCTGCGATGGCATAAACCACTATCGTTTCTATCGTTGTCATTTTTCTGTATTCGGGTTTTCGGAAGACTCGAAGACCGAAGACCGATTTTGGGACCGCCGTGATTTGAACACAGGTCTCTAGCTCCCAAAGCTAGAAGGATGGGCCAAGCTACCCTACGGTCCCTTTTGGAAAGTGATAAATACTATTTCGAATATATTACAAGAAAAATTCAATGTTTTGAATTTTTGTGTCGCATATAAAGTATAGTTCATTATACTTTATATTACGATTAAAAATTCCGTTTGAATTAGGTGAGGTATTTTATAGTAAAGAATGGCTAAGGATTATGTTTTGGTGGGTATTAGCCAAGAACATCTAATTCCTTATTAATTATAAAATTGGATACTTAACAATGGTTTGTCAAATTTGCGGTGAAAAATCAGGATTTTATCCCCTTTGCAGGGAATGTTTTAAACTTAGAGATGAAGGAAAAGTTACTAAATGCCAAGAGTGCGGAAAATGGAAGAAAGATACTTTGCCGCTTTGCAAGGATTGTTGGTTAAAACAGAAGAAAGATGAAGAAAAGAAATCAGAAAACTATCAACCATCTGAAAGCGAATTAGATGAGAGTGATTTCAGAAAAAAATTTCCGGCAAAACTAAGAACTGAAGATGGACATATCGTAAGATCAAGAGCAGAACAAATAATAGATAATTGGTTATATCATAAAGGTATAGTCCATGCGTATGAAAGACGAGTTCCGATTGAAGAGGAAGTTTATTGTGATTTTTTTATCCCAATTGGGCAGAAAGTTTGGATTGAATTTTGGGGGTTGGATGAAGAAAAGTACATTAGACGAAAGGAGATAAAGAAAAGTTTCTATAAAAAATACAAAAAGAATATAATTGAATTAACCGACAAGGATATTGAACATTTAGACGATATTATGCCAATAAAATTAAGGCCGTATTTGCCTGCAAATTTTAGTTTTGATTAATTTTAGAATCCAATCTTATTTTTTCACCCCAAATCTCCCAACCCTAATCCATCCCCTCCTTTATCAGTTTTTCCCCGAAATCGACGAACTTTTTGAGCGCCGCCTTGTTTTTGCCCTCGGCAGTTACTCTCATGAATGGCTCGGTTCCGGATGGGCGTATCAGCACCCAACCATCATCGCTTGCGATTCGCACCCCGTCTATGTCGCTGTAGTCCTGCGCGTTCTTTTTTACGTATTCCATCACCGCCATCTTTTTGGAATCCGCGCATGGGATTTTCACGCGCTCCATCGGGTACTTCGGGATCTTTTCAAGCGTTTCGTAGAATGTGCCGTCTGAAACCATCCTGACGACCACCCCTGCAGTCAGCGGGCCGTCCGGGAAGTTGTGGACATTCGGGAAGATGTACGAGCCGGAGGGCTCCCCGCCGAAGTCCGCGCCGACCTCCGATATCTTGTTCGCCACCGCGACGTCGCCGACCGCAACGCGTATGACCTCGCCGCAGACGTCTTCTATCCTCATCGAGGCATCCACAGTCGTTACGACCCTTTTCTTCCCGTAAGCCAAAACACTCAGGAAATCGTCCCAGTCGATCAGTTTCCCGTCGCGGCTTATCCCTGCCGTGCGGTCTGCGTCCCCGTCGTGGGCAAGCCCGATGTC
Organism: Candidatus Altarchaeales archaeon IMC4; assembly: GCA_001742785.1. Lineage (GTDB taxonomy): Archaea > Altiarchaeota > Altiarchaeia > IMC4 > IMC4 > IMC4. Next base: position 24,249 of record MCBF01000001.1, on the reverse strand, counting down.
CGCCCCGTTCTCTTTTACGATTCTGCAGACGTCTTCGAGATTTTTTTGCGTCGGCTCAAGGCCGTGCGCAAATACTCCGCATACCTCGGTGTTCAGCGACACGGCATTCGCGCCCATCTTATCAAGGAGGTCGGGTGTCAAAACAGCGCCCGCGCCGTTTGCGCAGTCAAGCAGGACCTTCACGGGCTTTACCCTGCCGGTGTGCCTGATTATGCGAGATATGTGTTTTTGTGTGTAGTCCTTATTTGAGGTGGTTCCCGCACCGGTTGCGAAACCCTTGGAATAAAACAGCCCCTCGATTGCCCGCTCTTCTTCGGGCCGATATGCCCCATTTGCGCTCCAGAACTTGAATCCGTTGTACTGGGGCGGGTTGTGGGAGGCGGTTATCATGATACCCGTCCCGTAATCCTGCGCCGCCATCCCGAGGGTCGGCGTCGGGGCGATGCCCAGATCGACGACGTTTTTTCCGGCAGAATTTATCCCGGCGACCAACGATTTTTTCAGCCTTTCGGATGATTCGCGAGGGTCCATCGCAACCGCGATAGTCGTACCTTTTGCATAGGTTCCTGCGGATTTTCCAATGTTCATGGCGAACTCGTCGGTAAGCTCTGCCGCAAGCCGCCGGATTCCAGAAGTGCCGAATAGTTTTTCCATTGGTGGTTATTATTTGAATTAAAATCAAGATTAATAACGAGGTGCCAATAAGGTATATGCTTCAGGAACAATGAAACCTAAAACGAACTTAAAGGAAACCGAAACCATCGAACTGAAGAAATCAACATCGGAATTAAAGGAGGCGATAGTCTCGATAGCTTCGATTTTAAACAAACACCAGAAGGGAGAATTGTATTTCGGAGTGAAGGGCAACGGCGAAGTCGTCGGGCAGGAAATCGGCGAGAAAACGTTGCGCGACATTTCAAAATCGATATCGGACCACATCGAACCGAAAATATTCCCCGAAGTCGTTGAAAAGGAACTCGGCGGCAAAAAGTGCATTTCGGTTGAATTCGAGGGCGTTCTGCGCCCGTATTTCGCTTACGGCAGGGCGTATGTTCGCATCGGGGACGAGGACCGGCAGATGAGCGCAAAGGAACTGGAGCGGCTGATCCTCGAAAAGAACCGGACATTCTGGGAGAAGGAATTTTCCGACAGGAAACTTGAAGACGTGAACGAAGGCGCCGTGAAGGAATTCATGGAAAAGGCGAACCGTGCAAAGAGGATCAATTTCAAATTTTCGGGGGTAGAACCGACGCTCAGGAAACTCAACCTCATTAAGGACGGCAAATTATTGAACGCCGCTGAGGTATTATTCTGCGACGACAACCCGTTTGAGGTTCAGGCGGCGGTTTTCGCGGGCACGGACAAGCTCACTTTTCTCGACATCAGGCAGTTCAATGGCAACCTGTTCAGCCTGCTGGAACAGTCAAAAACATATCTCAAAGAACGCATTAACTGGAGAGCCGAACTTGGATTCGAAGGGAGAAAGGAAATTCCCGAAATACCGATCAGGGCGATAACCGAAGCGCTCGTAAATTCGTTATGCCACAGGGACTACGCGAACCCGAATACGAATAAAATAGCCGTTTTCAAAGACAGGGTCGAGATATACAATCCGGGGCAGTTTCCAGAAGGATACGAGCCGGATGATTTCATCAAAGGGGAAGAGGACGAGTCGATTTTGAGGAATCCGCTGATTGCAAATGCCTTATACCTGAGCGACGACATAGAAAAATGGGCATCCGGGCTGAAACGTATAAGTGATGCGTGCGAGGAGGAAGGTGTCAGGTTCGAGTTCAAAAAACGCAAAAGCGGGTTTGTCATCGTGTTTTACAGGAGTGAACAGAAAACTTCGGGGAAAACTACCCCCCAAACTACCCCCCAAACTACCCCCAAAACGGATGAGTTACTGTTAATGCTCATCAAGAAAAATCCACGAACAACAAAGGAATGGCTTGCGGGGGAACTCGGCATCACTGTGGATGGCGTGAAGTATCACTTAAAAAAACTGAAAGGTGAAGGGGTTGTATCCTGGAGGGGTTCAAGCAAGGCAGGACATTGGGAAATCAAAGAAAAGGGGGCGAATGGAAAATGAAAGCAGTCTGCCTGATTTCCGGGGGCATCGATTCTGCGGTAACTGCGGCGATAGCGAAGTCCCGCGGTTTCGCAGTCCATGCCCTGACGTTCGACTACGGGCAGAGGCACAAAAAGGAGATCGAGTGTGCGAAATCCATTGCAAAGTGGCTCGGCGCAAACCACAAAATCATCAGGATCGATTTGGCGCAATTGGGAGGCAGCGCCCTGACCTCGGACATCGAAATCGAAACCGGCAAAACCCCGGACGAGATAAAATCGTCGCCGATCCCCGCAACCTACGTGCCCGCCCGCAACACGATATTCTTGTCCTTCGCTCTGGCGTATGCGGAGACGATAGGCGCTGATGTGGTGTTCATCGGAGCCAACGCAGTGGATTACTCAGGGTACCCGGACTGCCGCCCCGAATACATCGAGGCGTTTCAAAGAATGGCAGACTTAGCTACAAAGCGCGCGGTGGAGGGCGCTCCGATAAAAATCGAGGCGCCGATACTGAATCTGGACAAGGCGCAAATAATCAAAAAAGGCAAGGAAATGGGCGTGCCGTTTGAGAAAACATGGAGCTGCTACAAGGGTGGGAAAAAGGCTTGCGGGGTTTGCGCATCCTGCGTCCTGAGACTGGATGGATTTAAAAGGGCAGGGGTTGGGGATGGAGTGGAATATGAGTGAATCTATAAATTAAAGAGATATTTTTGGTTATACAATGGATATGGTTTATATTAGGCTATGGTTGGCTATAAACTTTTCAAGAAAAATGCCCAGAGAATTAAAAGGAGTACTGTTAAGCCAGATAGTTACTTAACTTCGCCACTGTGCCCAATGAGAAGGAATATCGGGATTTGCTCCAATATTCCTTCATGAAAAATAGTAGTATGTCATTGGGCAGTATATACCTAACTTTTCCCTAGTTTTTCCCCCACTACACCAACCCTTTCGAGAATCTCGTCCTGAATCTTCTCAAGATTCACCACCCTCGACCATGAAAAGTCGCCCTCGTTGTCTTTAAGATAAACAACCGCCGACTAAAGTCGGCGGTATTTTGCCAGCGTAGTTACGCTGCGAAGTCCCGCAAAGTGGTCTGAGAATCGCTTTGCTTCACAAGCACCTCCTCGGCTTTGAGGATGCCCATCCAATCACCTTGGCTGTTGGCAATGTAGTGCTTGACTGTGTCGGCAGTAACGTTGCCGACAGAGCGAAAAAACTTACCCCTCGACCAGAAGTGTCCGCCCCACAAACGGCGGCGTATTCGTGGAAACTCCTGAAAGAGTTTCCGCGCGGAGATGCCTTTAAAGAGACGTATCACTTTAGATGGGCATGTGTTCGGCCCAAAGCCGACAAAAAGATGGAAGTGGTCAGGCATCACCTGAAGTTCATGTATCACGAAACCGTTGGCTTTGGCGATTTCGCGAAAAATCCGCTCGCATGCAGATTTAATCTCACAGTCCCTAAAGATATCGAAGCGATACTTTGGGGTGCTCACAATGTGGTAACACAGTTGTCCGTATCCATGGTTGTAGCTACGTAGGTCCATTTTTCCTCTATGGCGCGCACCAGCGCGCCTCGAGGAAAACTTATACTTTATGAACGCGTGCATAAATTTCGCGCGCGAGAAAAAATCACGCTAAAAAACAGGAGGTAAGCAAGATTTTGAAATTCGAAAGAATTTCAAAGCCATGAGAATCTAAAAGATTCTCATTGTTGCGATTACGCAATTCCTCTGCGGGCTAAAGCCCGCAGTATCCTTGCTAAAATGTAATGAACCAAAAAATCAAAGGAAGGGTCTGGAGGTTCGCCGAAAACGTGGACACCGACCAGATAATCCCTGCGGAATACCTTGTAACTGGCGATGCCAGGGAGCTGGCAAAGTACGCGTTCGAGAAGGTGCGGCCGGAATTCGCGGGAAGGGTAAAACCAGGCGACATCATAGTTGCGGGTGACAACTTCGGCTGCGGCTCTTCGAGGGAGCATGCGCCGCGCGCCCTGATCGGCTGCGGGGTTTCCTGCGTCATAGCGAAATCCTTTGCCCGGATATTCTTCAGAAACTCCATAAACATCGGCCTGCCGCTGGTCGAATGCGGCATCGAAGCGAAAGACGGCGACGAGATCGAGGTGGATTTTACAAAGGGCACGGTCAAAAATCTCACGGACATGAAGGAGTGCAACTTCAGCCCGATGCCTCCCTTCCTGCTCAAACTGATTGACGCGGGGGGTTTGGTCGGGTACGTGAAGAAGGGCCTGAAAAAATGAGGGGAAACGAACGCGACAAATTAGGTCTGGTAATCGCAGGGCTCCTGGGCGCGGCCTGGGGCTTTCTAAGCCTCGGCAAGTACACTGCCGTGATGGAGGGTTACGGGGAACATTCCGTACTCGGAAAAATCCTGGTCCTTCCTGCATATCTTTCCATAAATGTCCTGTTGGGCGGGCTTGCCTGGTTTCTTGAAACAATAGGGGCTTTTGCGAGGAGCATAATCTCGGCGGTGTTCGTATTGTTCGCCTTCGTATTGCCGGTTGTTTTGGGGGGGTTGATCGCAATCCTGCTTTACAAGACATTTACGATAATAAAAAAACAGGGTTAGTCCAAATGGCTAAGATTCTTCTTGAGGATTTTATAAGTCCCCTTGGTTCCGTTGCGGTCGCATTCTCGGGCGGCGTTGACAGTAGCGTCGTTGCTTCGGTTTCGATGCAGGTTCTTGGAAAAAACGCCGTTGCCGTTACGGTGGATACCGGGACTATCGCCGGCGAAGAGCTGAAGCACGCAAAGAAGATGGCGGCCGAGATCGGGATAGAGCACGTTTTGGTGAAGGCCGTAATGCCTGGTGCCTTTTTTGAGAATCGGCCGGATAGGTGCTATGTCTGCAAGAAGGAGATCATCGGGATTTTGAGGGATGTTGCAGGAGAGAGAACCCTCGAGAACGTGATCGACGGGACGAACGCGGACGATCTGCACAGCGACAGGCCGGGGCTTAAAGCACTAAATGAAGAAGGCGTCATAAGCCCGCTTGCCCGCTGCGGGATCGGTAAGGGGCAAGTCAGGGAAATCGCCAAGTCGCTCGGGCTTTCGAACTGGAACCGGCAGTCGAAGTCGTGCCTTGCGACAATGGTTCCGTTCGGGATGAGGATAACGAAGAGAACACTAATCTCCCATGGCAGTCTCCATTAATCTGCCCCTCAAATCCTCAAGCGCCGCCTCTGACTGCATCGGGCTTTTTTCGTTTTTTATCTTCTCGTAGGTCTCCCTTGCCAGCAGGTTCTCAAAGCCGATGCCGAGTTCCCCGCACGCCGCCTCGAGTGCCTTATATGACTCTGAGTCGTATTTCAGGAAACAATAGACTCTCTTGTATTTCTGCGCCGCCAAGTAGTTCATTATCCTTTTTTTCGTTACCCCAATGTACCTGTTTTTTATCTCGGGTGTTTCCAGCCGCTCGTCCCAGTCGTACGCGTTGAACGGGTACATGTCCTCGAACTCGCGCGGTATCACGCCGGCGTTCGAAAGCATGACCTCATGAATTTTTCCGAATGCCCTGGTTTCCCTCAAAACCCTGATTATGTTCTGGTGCGTCCTGGACTGCGAATACGGCTTGTGGTGGGCGCACGGCAGGAACAGCGCCGTGCCCTTGTCCGCTTTGTACCACCTGCACAGGTAATCCTGCCAAACCTCGAAGTAGGGATGCGTCAGGTACTCCTCGCCTACGCCCGCCAGATCATTTTGAAGCTCCTTTGGGAATTTCGGGACGAACCGGAAAGTTTCCGCGTCGAACTCGACACTTGGGTTTCCGCTCCACTTTTCAACTGCCTTTGCGAATTCCTCCTTTGTCAGGAAGTTCCACTCGCCGTTGAGCCAATCCCTGAAAACCGGTGTGTTGCCGTGCGGCAGGAGGTTTATCAAAACGACCGAGTCGGAATGTTTCAGTGCGTATTCAACGGATTTGTCAAGGTCGTTTTCAAAAGGAAGGTTGACCAGAAGATACGAGCGCACCTTTCCGCCGGCCTCGTGTATCGTTTTTGCCGCACGCTCGAAGTCCGCAAGGTGAAACCCCTTCTTCACCTCGTCAAGCCCCGCGTCGTCCGCCACTTCGAGCCCGATGGCGACCGTAAAGTCAAGCCCCGAAAAATCGCCGAGGTCTTTCACGAAATCGGGCCTTGATTCTATGATTGCCGCGAGGTTCTTTTTCTTGCACTCCCGAGTGAAGTATCTTCTCGACTCAAGCGGAACCTGCCGCTCGTCGAAGAATGAACCGGAGCCGAAAACCTTGACAACATCTGTGTCTTTGTCAATCTCGTCAAAGAATTTTTTGAAGTCGGAAGTAACTCTTTCGGATGTTGCGGCATATCCCGAAATCCTGCCGTAGCCGCAAAAAATACACCTGCCCCATGAGCAGCGGCCGGATTTCAGGATGAGCATCTGGGAGTTCATACAGATTATATTAGACCCGGAACAAAAAAACATCACATGACTGACAGGAAAATCCAGTAGACCAGCACGTTGGCAATTGTGAGCGGGACCCCGACCTTTACGAAATCGATGAAAGTCAATGTTTCGCCATTCTTCTCTGCATTCTGGATTATTATGATGTTGCTTGCCGCCCCCATGATAGACAGATTTCCTGCGATAGTGCTGCCTGCGGCAAGTGCCATAATCCCGTTTGCCGAAGCCCCGGCCGACGTTATAAGCGGCTGGCAGAGGGCCACAAACGGCACGTTGGATATCAGTTGGCTCACGATGACGCTTGCCGCAAGTATCGCCGGGATCGATGCCAAATCCGCGCCGGCCTCGTTAATTGCCGTCTGGAAAAACCCCGATTCCCAGACGCTTTCCATCAGGACGAACATCGATGCGAAGAATATCAGCGTGTGCCAGTCTATGTTTCTCATTACCTTAAACCTTTTTCTGCTTAGCATGACCGGAAACGCGGACACGAGCGCAATGTAGGTCAGTTTGAAATCGGCTCCCGTGCCCATGACGGCCAGGATTATTTTCCCCGCCACAAGAGCGAATATCAAAACCAGCGAAACCTTCGAAAGCAGTGCGAGTTCAGCGTCCCTGATCGGCTCCTTGTAGTGAACCATCTCCCTCTCGAGGAAGTGTTCCTTGTAGAAAGCCTTCAGGATAACGTATGCCAAAAAAAGGTTTATCATCGTCGGCAGGAAGAGGTATTTGAAGAAGGTAACGAACGGGTCCGAAATATTTCCGGTTATCGATATCAGGAGGTTCTGCGGGTTGCCTATCGGGCTCATTACGCTGCCGGTCGTTACCGCAAACGCCAGAGATAAAAGCATCAGCTTCGGGGATATGCCGTGTTTTTTCGCAAAGTATAAAACGAGCGGGGTGCAGATGATCGCAAGGGTGTCGTTCATCAAAAATGCTGAAAGGCCCCCGATGCCAAACAAAATCATGAGCACCAGCTGGTCCGTGGTTTTCGCCTTGCCGAATGTTTTGTAGGACAGGTGCTGGAGGTAGCTGCTTTCGTGCAGGGCCTGCCCGATAACGAACATCCCGAACAAGAAGAGCATCACGTCCGGATTTATCGCCCCCAGCGCATTTACCGGGGAGATTTGCCCGGTCAGAAGGACGACAAGCGCGCCCGCAAGCATCACCTGCCATATCCCAATGCCTGTTTTCCCTATCCTGCGGACCGCTATCAGGATAAAAACCAAAAGCAGAACAACGACCGGGGCGTTCATGCAAAAATATTATCCGTGCCTGTAAATTAAAAACCTATTTTTTGTCCAGCACCTTAATCAGGTGCCACCCGAACTGCGTCTTCACCGGGCCGACAACGGTTCCCTTTGCGCCTTCAAACGCCGCATTCTCGAATTCCCTCGCCATGCGACCTCGCCCGAACCATCCCATGTCCCTGCCGCGCTTTCCAGACGGGCACTGCGAGAATTCCCTGGCGGCCTGCGAGAAACTGCCGCCCTTCTTAATCTGCTCAGGAAAACTCCTTCGAAGTTTTGTCTGCCCTGTAAATTAAATTTACAGTGCATCAAGAATCTCCTTCGCCTTGGCCTCGTTTTTTACAAGGATGTGGGCCGCATTGACCTGGCTTACCATAATAAATTTCGCTACAAGCGAATTTTGTCGTCCCATTGGAAAGTCGACACTTTCTAATGCGGATAAAAGGAAATATGATTTGGGGGATAAAAGTTGTTGTGCCTAATAGACCCTCTTATCCTTCTGTTTCGACCACATCCCGAAAAGCCCCAGGTTTTCTTCCCTCAAGAAGTCCCGGACTATTTCCACCTTGCTGTTGCCGGACTGCCTCATCGTTTCATCCGATATGGCAAGCTCGCAGAATCCCAGTTTTTTTGCATCATCTATCCGCGCGCCGTAAACGATCTTTGAGATTTTCCCCCAGTGGCATGCGCTGAAGCACATAGGGCAGGGCTCGCATGTCGAGTAGATTATGCACCCCGACAGGTCGATCGTGTCGAGTTTCCTGCACGCAGCCCGGATTGCATTGATCTCGGCGTGGGCGGTTATGTCGGTGTCTTTGCAGACCGTATTATGTTCGCAGGCTATGACCTTTTCCCCCTTGACTATGCACGCGCCGAAGGGTGCCTGTCCATCATTAATGCCGCACCCTGCTTTTTCGATTGCGCGCCTCATGAAGGATTCGTCTGTCATTTTGGTATGAATCTATTTGATTTTGTTGTTAGAAGTTTGCGGCTACCTCACATAAACCTCGTCATGGTGTCCATAATCCAGAAATTCAACCAAACGTTCTTCCTCGTTTATTTCAAATGTTAGGATAAAGGGGCCGATGTGGACACTGCATTCGCCTTTCATCCGTATTAGAAAGTATAACTTTCTAATAGGACACAAAAATTTCCTTCGGAAATTTTTCTTGTATCGT
>MCBF01000001.1:0-15204 GCA_001742785.1 Candidatus Altarchaeales archaeon IMC4 | reverse complement strand
CGAATGTAGCCACCTATAACAAAAAAATTTAAATATGTAGTCACCTAAGTATTATTATGCACATAGAAAAACGAAAAGCCGGGAATAAAATTAAGTATTATCTCGCGCACTCTTACAGGGAGGGCGTGAAAGTCCATAAGTTCAGGAAGTATCTGGGGCAGGATTTGGCAGAAGAAAAGCTAAACGAAAGAAAACAAATCGCGCAGAAGCTCGTTCTTGAAGAAATCCACAAGTATAAGATTGTCAGCAGCCCCCTGCATTTTGAATTGTCGAAAGAAGAGATAAGCCGGATCAAGGCATTGGAGCGAAGTATTCCCCTAAGAATAGTCCACCTGTCGGAAAAGGACTGGAAGGCGTTTTCGGAAATATTCACATATAACACAAATGCGATAGAAGGCAGTAAATTAAACCAGAGCGAAGTCAACGACCTGCTGGAAACCGACAAATGGCCCGACAAATCAAAAGAGGATATTGCAGAGGCGTACGGCGTTGATGAGGCGATAAGGTTCATAAGAGCGACAAAGGAGCATATATCCATACCACTCATTAAACAAATACACAAGATTGTTTTCAAGAACTCAATGCCGTTTGCAGGAAATCTGCGAAAGAGGGGGGAAGAAGTTGTCGTTATGGACGGCATGGGCGAGGTCGTTCATGAAGGGGCCCCGCAGGCAAGAATAAACCATTTGCTAAAAGAGCTGATTTCATGGTACGATAACAACAAATCCGAATACCCTGCATTGGTTCTGGGGGCAACGGTTCACAACCAATTCGAGAACATTCACCCGTTCAGGGATGGAAACGGCAGGGTCGGGAGAATACTCCTGAACAACATACTTATCAAGCACGGCCTGCCGCCGATAAACATAGATTTCGGCAACAGAGTAGAATATTATGCTTCACTTCAATCGTATGAATTCGGCAAAGACTTAAAGCCCACAATAGAATTGTACATAAAAGAATACGAAAACCTAAAAAAAGAATTGGGTGACTACAAAAAGAAGAAAAAGTAGCCACCTATCAGTTCCTGATCATAAGCGCATATCATCTGGCCGAAACCCCAAACTCAAATAATCCCGAAAACCCGCCTGCACGTAACGACCCTATTGATTCCCCCCTTGCCTAAAATCCTCATCGACAGGTCAAGCATTTTGTCATTTCTGAAGACCAAATCAGCCATCCTCTTTGCCCTCAGGGAATTTGCAAGCGGCCCGCCGACCTGCCGCTTCCACTCCTTTTCGTAATTCAAAAGCGGCGTTCCTTTTGAGGCGTGTTTTGCTATCGTCTCGCCGGCAATCTTCCCGCAGACCCTCGCGATCGGAATCCCCCCGCCGTTGGAGGCCATGACGTGCCCTGCGGCATCCCCCACCAAAAGCGTGTTCCCCTTCAAGGTTTCCCTTATCGGGCCGGAACACGGGTCAAGCCCGCCGGTAACCGCAAGGGTTTCGTCTTCTATCCCGCGCTTTGAAACGAACTCCTCGAATACGTCCCTCGGCGATTTTTGCGAGAACCTTTTTTGTATCCCGACCCCGACGTTCGCCGACCTCTTTTTCGGTATGATCCATGCGTAGCCGCCTGGCGCGACACTTCCCACGTGCATCTCGACCACCGGCTCGAAGTCCCCCTCGATTTCGCGGCCATAACATGGGGACAACTCTTTCGGGGACTGCATACCCTTGAATCTTGCGACCGTTGAAACCGGGCCGTCGGCGCCCACGATTACGTCCGCGAAAAAGTCGCCCTTGTCAGTCTCTGCCTTGTTGCCGTCAATCCCCGTAACCCGCGTTCCCGTCATTATTTCGGCGCCTGCCTTCCTTGCATCGTCGGCTAAGCGCTTGTCGAATATTTTTCTATCGACAACAACGCCATGGAATTCGTTGTCAAAGCGTTTCCCTAATGGTGAAACAAGCCGCAGGGTATCTGTTTCTCTCGAAACGGAGTTCTTGCCGATATCAAATATTTCAAAGTCGCAAACATCATGCAAGAGCTTTTTCATCTCGTCCTCGGCCGGCAGAAACTCCCCGCAGTGAACCGGCACGCCGATTTCGCCTCTTCGCTCGATGACCAGGACATTCGCCCCGCCTTGTGCCGCATACTTTGCAGTCGTTGAACCCGCCGGGCCTGCGCCAACGATTATCGCGTCGTATTTTTCCATTTTTCACATGATTTTATTCAGACACTTCAGGGCATACATCTTCAGGGACTTTCGCCCGCGTGGCCAGTTAAGCTCCGAGTCCTTGCACATAAGCGGCTTCATCGTTTCGTCGATTTCCGACTTCAGCGATTTCAAGGCAGCATGCCCTTCTTTTTCACCCATCCCGACAATCTCCTCGGTCCTTCTCATAATGTCCCGCGATATGCAGACTTGCTTTTTTGCAATTTCGACGTCCGCATCGGATGCCAACCCGTGCTTGCGCTTTATCTCGTAAAGCCTTATGCCGGATTCGTACGTGAGCTCGATCACGTCGTCAGGCGAAAGGTGCTCGGTTTTGTAATTGAAAAAGTATTTCCATGACGGCATCTTGAACGCCTCGTATTGCTCGGCGAGGGTCTTGTGGAAAACCTCATATCCGTATTTCTTTGGGTTCTCAAATGCGATGCATCCGGGGTCAAGGGTCGGGGCGTAGGGTGATATGAACGGATAGACGAACTTTTGGCCGCCGTTGAACCTGCCGAGTATCCCGTCGATATACTCAAGGGTCTGTCCGACTGTTTCCCTTGTCTGTTTGCCAAGCCCTATCATGAAGAACAAATCGAACTTGTTGCAGTTTTGCTCCTTTGCATTTTTGATGCTCATCTCAACATCCCGATTCGTGTAATCCTTCCCGATGTTTTTCCTCACCGTTTCCGAAAAATCCTCAGGCGACATCTCAAGATTGTAGCGGTTAAACGTTTGCGACAGGTCTTTTGCAAATTCTTTGTCCAAGGGAGAGAACAGTTCAAAGACGACGGGGGGGTCAAATTTCTCGGCGCGTATCTTCTCGAACACATCTCTGTAATACTTTTTGCCGCCCATGCGAATGTCATTCAGAAAAAAACACGGCCCGCATAGGTACTGCTCGTTAAGCGACATCTGCTCGATTATCGCATCCGGCTTCATGAACGCCGGTTTTTTGCGGTTGTAGATCCTTCGGTAGCATTCGGCAGAACCTGCGCAATTGACGCAGTTGTAGATGCACCCCTTTGATGTCAGGACCGACATGATAGGGTCGTCAATCCAGCTCTTGTAGGGCAGGTGGCCCTCGACATCCCGCGCCCTGAGTATCGACTTCAAAAGGAACTTCGGGTCGATGACAAGTTCGTCGAATGAATCGGGAACATGGCTTATCGGGTTTGATTTGATTTTTTTTGCTTTGCGCCATGATAGGTTCTGGACTTTGTCCTTTTGCCCATCAATCTTCCTCATAAGTTCCAAAAGAGGCGCCTCGCACGAGTCCCCCTTCAGCACAAAATCGACCTGCGGGAATTTCGAGAGTATCTCCTCCGGGTAATAAGTCGATGTGAAGCCGCCGAAGATAACCGGCGTGTCGGGGTGAAACCTCTTGCATATCTTTGCCACTTCGAGTGCGCCGTGGACGTGGGCGACCCAGTGCAGGTCTATGCAGAATGCCTCTGCGTCAAGTTTTTCGATAAACTTTTCGGCATCGAATTTCGGGTTGTTGAGCATCTTCAGGGCAAGGTTCACAATCCTCGTCCTGAAACCGTTTTTGTCGAGAAACTGGGCCATCGAGACAAACCCCATCGGGTACATCTCGAATATCTGCGTGGAAGGCACCGCATCGCTAATCGGGCCCATGAACGACGGCGACTTTCTGAAGTCATAGATCGACGGAGGGTGCAGGAAAACGACTGTCATTTTTGTTCAGTATCGGTTGTTTTATCTATTTTTTCGCCAGCAGCATAAATGCGGCTCCGAAACAAAGAGATTTAATATCTACTTTTTTGAATCCGGTTTTTGCCGCAAGATCCGAGTAATACGCCGGGCTTCCGAACGCCTTATATGTCTTGGCAAGCCACCGCATCTGCTGCCTGTTTTTTGGTGCAAGAATAGGGGCAACGTTCCTGAAGTAAAAGTGCATGAGCGCATTTCTTATTTTTCCGGGCTTGCCAATATCAAGGATTACCAATCTGCCGTTTTTCTTCAAAACCCTGCGGATTTCCGAAAGGCCCTTCTGCTTATCGTAAAAATCCCTGAACGAGAATGAGCAGTAGACGATATCGACGGATTCGTCTGCAAGTGGTATTTCCTCGCCTGAGCCGACAATGAACTCAAATTTTTCAAGCATATCAGAGGGTATTCGTCTTTTTGCCGCATCGTGCATCTTTGGCAGAGGGTCAAGGCAGATTATTTTTTTGGACATCAGTTTGACTGCAAGAGTCCCCGGGCCTGAGCCGATTTCGAGCGCAGTATCGATTCCTTGGCTTTCGCGTGCCGCGCGAGTCCTCCATCCATTGACCATACCAAGTGAAATCTTGTTGTTTGTGTCATCGTAATCCTCAGCCATATCCGACAGCGTGGCCTTAACGCCCTGCCATTCAGTCTTGCCCATCCCCTGTTCGTCCATTGTCCCTGCCCCTCTTTAATTTGTAGGGTATTAATAATTAACAAGATGGCATATAACGACCTGCGCGACTTTATCAATGCTCTTGAAAAAAGAGGAATGCTGAAGCGAATAAAAACAGAGGTTTCTTCCGAACTTGAAATATCGGAAATACTCGATAGAAATTCAAAAAATAAAGACCATGCTCTTCTTTTTGAAAATGTCAATGGTTCGGAGATTCCGGTTCTTGCAAATGCTTTCGGCTCAATTGAGCAGATGAAGCTGGCGCTTGAGAGAGACTGCCTTGAGGATATCGGCAATGAGATGATAAGTCTGATTAAGGAAGAGCTGCCAAACGCGCAGGGAATCTCAGATAAATTAAAGATGTTATCTAAATTAAAGGAAATCTCCTCTTATTTTCCAAGAACAGTAAGAACAGGCCCCTGCAAGGAAGTTATAATCCGTTGGCATGATGTGAATCTAAATAAATTTCCGATTCTGAAATGCTGGCCACATGACGGCGGAAGATTCATAACCCTGCCGCTTGTTTTTACAAAAGATCCTGAAACAAAAGAGAGAAACTGCGGGATGTACAGGATGCAGGTTTTTGACGAAAAAACAACAGGTATGCACTGGCACGTTCACAAACACGGTGCCGAACACTTTAGGAAGGCAGAAAAATTAAATCAAAAATTAGAGGTCGCAGTAGCAATAGGAACCGAACCCATAACAACCTATGCTGCAACCGCGCCCCTGCCGGATAATTTTGATGAAATGCTTTTCGCCGGCTTCCTGAGAAAAAAAGGTGTTGAAATGGTGAAATGCGAAACGGTTGATCTTGAAGTTCCCGCAAGTTCTGAGATTGTGTTGGAGGGTTATGTAAACCCAAAGGAACGGCATCTGGAGGGTCCTTTCGGGGACCACACCGGCTACTATTCTCTTTCCGACATGTATCCTGTTTTCCATGTAACCTGCATCACGCACAGGAAAAATCCGATTTACTCGGCAACAGTCGTCGGAAAACCCCCGATGGAAGACTCGTACATAGGGAAAGCCACCGAAAGAATCTTTCTTCCTTTCATAAAACTGCAGATTCCTGAAATAGTTGACATGAACCTGCCGATTGAAGGCGTTTTCCATAACCTGTGTATCGTTTCAATAAACAAAAAATATCCCGGGCATGCAAAGAAAGTAATGCTTTCTTTATGGGGTATGGGGCAGATGATGTTTACAAAAGTTATTATTGTCCTTGACGCCGATGTTAATGTTCAAAATATCGAGGAGGTGCTGTGGGCTATGTCAAACAGGATTGACCCTAAACGGGATACCCTGTTTATTGAAAACGCGCCGATGGACGTTTTGGAGCATGCGACAGATCTTCCAAATATCGGCTCAAAGATGGGGATCGATGCTACAAAAAAATGGAAGGATGAAGGGTTTACGCGGGAATGGCCAGATGTAATTGAGATGGATGAAAAAACCAAAAAATTGGTTGGCGGAAAATGGAAGAATTACGGGTTTGATTAAACCATCTCAATTTCGGTTTTAATTGGTATTATCCCTTCTTCATATCCTCTATCAAGCAGAAGTTTCACCGCCGCAATGTCATCTTCTCCGTATTCAATGGTTCTCTCGTTAACGTACATCCCCACGAATTTATCTATTTTTTCCCTCGCAAGCCCTCTTGCGAATCTCGCCGAGTATTCGAGCGCTTCTTTCCGGTGGCTGAGGGAGTATAAAATACTTTCTTTTAATAATCCTGTTATTTTCGAGGCGAGTTCCCTGCCCAATTCTTTTTTAACGACATTGCATCCGAGAGGCATAGGTAATTTCGTTTCATCATACCACCACCGACCGAGGTCAACAATTTTGATTAAATTATTATTTTCATACGTTAACTGCCCCTCATGGATTATTAAGCCCGCGTCAACCTCACTGTTTTCAACAGCGCTTATAATCTCATTAAAATCCATGAACACCGGATTAAAATCCTTTTCATACAAAAGGAGCGTTAAATAAGCGGTTGTCATCGCACCCGGGACTCCGATTCGTTTTCCCTTCAAACCCATATCTGATTTCGCAACAACGATCGGCCCGTATTTATAGCCGATACTTGCCCCGCAGGACATAAGGTAATAATCCTTTGAAACGTAAGGGTAATTGTGAAATGAAATCGCGGTAACTTCATACTCCTGGTTTAATGCCTTATTGTTCAGGGTTTCGATGTCAGACAATACCCCCTGGAATTCTATGCCCCCTGTGTCTATTTTCTTCTCTTCCAGCGCGTAAAACATAAACGCATCATCCGAGTCAGGGGAATGAGCAACTTGGATTTTCATATTATATTGGTACATTAATTATGCAATTCGCTACATATTATGATAATGACCGGATTAAAGCAGACGGGTGAAGCAGGGCATATCCTTGAGAAAGCCGCAAGCGGCGTAACATTCAAGGACGCTGTGGATCTTTTGGAGTATGATTTAAACACCATCGGGGCAGCAGCCGATCATTTGAGGCAAAAGGCCGTTGGCGATCTTGTTACCTTCGTCATAGACACAACCATAAACTATACTAATGTCTGCACAAGCGGCTGTAAATTCTGCGCCTATTACCGCAGGGCGGGTGATAAAGACGCTTATGTCTTAAATATAGATGAAATTCTCGAAAAGGTGTCAAATGCCGCAAAACTCGGTGCCACGCAGGTTTTGATTCAGGGCGGGCTGAACCCGGATTTGCCTATCGAGTATTATGAAGATGTGATTAAGACGGTAAGGGATAAATTCCCGAATGTCCAAAGGCATTTTTTTTCGGCGCCCGAAATCTCTTTTATTGCAAAAACATCAGGCAGTAGTGTAAAAGAGACGCTTGAACGGCTGATTGACGCCGGGCTTCAAAGCATCCCCGGCGGCGGGGCTGAACTGCTGGACGATGATATAAGAAAAAAGATAAGCCCGAATAAAATATCATGGGGGCAGTGGAAGAGGGTGATGATAACGGCCCATAAGTTGGGTTTGAAAACATCCGCAACGATGGTCTATGGGTTCGGCGAGAGTAAAAAAACCAGAATAAAACATATCCTGCGCCTTAGAGAAATTCAGGAAAAGACCGAAGGATTTACCGCATTTATACCTTGGAGTTTTCAGCCGGAACATACCGAACTGTACGATGAGGGGCCCCCTGCCACAGGCGGAATTGATTATTTGGAGGTAATCGCGCTTTCCCGGATACTCCTTGCTGGGGCAATCGATAACATCCAATGCTCGTGGCTGACCGAGGGCGCAAAATTAGGACAGGTTGCGCTTTTCTACGGGGCAAACGATTTTTCAGGTACGATAATCGAAGAGAACGTTGTGAAGGCCGCAGGGGTTAATTCCACCCCAATGCCTGCGCAGGAAATAGTCAGGTTGATAAACGAGTCCGGAAGGCCCGCGGCGCAGAGGGATACGTTGTATAAAATAGTAAAATCATACGGTTAAGATGACATCGAATAAGGACATTCATGAAACCTGCGAAAAGGCATTGAACGGCGAGAAACTTGACAAAAAAGAAGGCATATCCCTGATGAATTCAAATGATTTGCTTTTGTTGGGTGATACTGCAGACAAACTAAGAAAGAAAACCGCGGGAGACATCGTAACCTTCGTATCAAACCGGCAGGTGAATTACACGAACATCTGCTCAAGCAAATGCAGGTTCTGCGCGTTTTACAGGGACAAGGATTCGCAGGGCGCGTACGTCATGAGCGTTGAGGATGTCCTTAAAAAAATAAAAGATTCGGTGCACAGGGGAATTACTGAAGTGCACATTGTCGGAAGTTTAAACCCGGATTTGCCTTTGGATTACTATGAAACTATGCTTGCGGAAATTAAAAAGAATTTCCCAGAAATCCATATCAAGGCATTCACTGCCACTGAAATTGCATTTCTTGCCAAGCAAAATAAAAGCACGATTAAAGAAATTTTAGGCAGATTCAAGGAAGCGGGGCTGGGTTCTATTCCGGGCGGAGGCGCGGAAATATTAAATGACGGGTTAAGGGAAAAATTGTGTCCTAACAAGGCGTCAAGTTCCCAGTGGCTGAATGTCATGGAAACTGCGCATAAGATAGGGATAAAATCAAATTCCACGATGCTTTACGGTCATATAGAAACCCCAAAAGACAGGGTCGAGCATATACTGAAAATCAGGGATTTGCAGGAAAAAACAGGCGGCTTCCAGGTTTTTATTCCCTTGAGTTTCCACCCGCAGAACACCGAGCTTTACAGGCATGGCATGGTAAAAAATCCACCCGGCGGGTTTGACGACCTCAGGGTGCTGGCTGTCTCAAGGATTTTGTTGAATGGCTGTATCGACAATATAAGGGCGTACTGGGTCATGCTCGGAAAGAAACTTGCCCAAGTCTCCCTGAACTACGGGGTTAATGACATGGACGGTACGGTTGTCGAGGAAAGGATTGCGCATGCTGCGGGAGGATACAGTGATGGGTGCGCAACAAAGGAAGAACTTGTAATGTTGATAAAGGGCGCCGGCAGGGTTCCTGCGCAGAGGACGACAGATTATGAGATAATTAAAATTTTTGAATAAAGATGCTAAAAATAGGTAAAACCCCCTTCAGGAACACAGAATTCATTTACCACGGATTTGAGAAGGTTGCGGAAGAGATTAATAAAAACTTTAAATTTTACACAGATTACCCCTCAAAACTCGGCGAGATGCTTGTGAAAGGAGAACTTGACATAGCGCCGGCATCATCGATAATTTATGCCAGACACCCCGGCAAACTTCTGATACTCCCTGGTATTTCAATAAGCGCAAAAGGGAAGACAAACAGCATCCTCGTTTTTTCCAACACCCTTTCCTCACCAGAGGATATATCCGGAAAAACAATAGCGCTTCCATTTACATCAGCAAGTTCAATCGCATTAATTGAAATCATACTGAAAATGAAAAAAATAAATGCGAAATTTATCTATAATCAAGAGCCGGATATTGAAAGAATGCTAAGAAAGGCTGACGCAGGGCTTCTTATAGGAGATAATGCGCTTGTTTCGTTTTCTAAAAATCGTGTTTTAGCAGATCTTGGCGAAGAGTGGTATAAATTGACCGAAAAGAGCATGGTTTATGCTCTCTGGTTTGTAAATAAAAAAACCGCGCAGGAAAAACCCGAAGAAATTAAAGAGTTTACGAGACAATTATATCGCGCAAGGGAATATTCCTATAAAGATATGGATACTATCTCAAAGGAACTGGCATCCCAAATTTCAATAGATGGCGAATTCCTAAAAGGGCATCTCTCGTCCCTGTCTTATGATTTTGGTGAAAAAGAGAAGAGCGGCCTCTTAGAATATCTCGGATTGGCAGAAAAATTTAAAATTATAAATAAAATTCCAGATTTGGAATTCTTTTAAAATTATAATGATGACCAAAACCAAAAAAAATTTGGAGTTCATAAAATTTGAACACAGTATATTCGCCCTGCCGTTTGCTTATTCAGGGGCAGTTCTTGCCTACAATGGAATCCCCGGAATAATCACATTAATCTGGATCACTCTGGCGGCGGTCGGAGCGAGAAGCGCTGCGATGTCCCTCAACAGAATAATCGATGCAAAAATTGATGCATTAAATCCGAGAACAAAAGATAGACATATCCCAAGAGGGGATATAAGGGTAGGGAGCGCGCTAATCTTTACAATATTGTCCTTTATTCTACTTTTTATATCTGCATATCAATTAAATATTTTGTGTTTTATGCTGTCGCCAATTCTCGTAGCCATGTTCGTAATTTACCCTTATCTCAAGCGATACACATACCTTTCGCACCTTTTTTTAGGACTATGCCTCGGCATCGCGCCGGTTGGCGGGTGGCTGGCGATTACGGGAACCTTTGAGGGATTTTTCCCATCTATGTTGGTGCTCGCATCGGTGGTGTTCTGGGTTGCGGGGTTTGACATTATTTATTCAATTCAGGATATGGGTTTTGACAGAAAGAGCGGGTTGCATTCAATACCTCAGCGTTTTGGATTGGATAACGCACTGAAAATAACCCTATTATTTCACGTAATAAGTGTTTTATTTTTAATCCCGCTTTACTTTGTGTCAAATTTGGGATTCATGTTCCTGATGGGGATTGTAACAATAATTCTTTTTTTATCGTATGGGCAGTGGATTGTGCGATACGATATAAAAAAGATTCATATCGCGTTTTTTGATGTAAATGCATTAGTCAGCGTGAGTTTCTTTGTGTTTCTTGCATTAGATGTGGTTTTTTGAAATGCGCTTGAAACCTACCTACCGTTCCACTTCCTTGCAATCTCTTCCGTTCTTTCCAAATCGTTTTCCCGTGGCATCATTATGGCTTGCATCAGCTTGTCAACATCAACCCTCGTATCCATGCAGCCGTCCCTCAAGAGCGTAACTGCCTGCGTCGGAAGTCCGATTTCCGCCATCATCTGCATCCCCTCCTTGACCTCCATCGAACACCCCACGCCAATCACGGCCAGCGGCTTGTATTTCCTGATCATGCGCTTTATGAAGCTTGAGCCGGGAACTATGAAGAACATCACCCCTAGTTTTTCCGCATCCTTTTTGATTTCCCCGAGCCCGCACCGCCCGCACCCAATGCACTGTATGCCCTCGGGGGAAAGCTTTGCAGGGCACTCCGGGTGCCTCAAGCACTGCGGGAAGAAGATGGCGCGCTTCTTGTAGGGAACCTTTGAAAAGGCGTTCTTGTACAGATTGTTCTCTATGCCCACAAGCATTCTGTCAAGGACATCTCCATCCATCCCGAAGAGGCTCAAAAGATACTTTATGGGCACTTCAAACGCCCGCAGGATTATAAGTGTTGTCCTTGAGATGAAAAGTTTGTTCCTCTTTGAAAACAGCACCACTAGGGCCGCCCCGACCAATGAAAGCACGACCCCGGCTGCTGCGAAAAAGACCATAATCGCACCCAGCAGGTACAGTACGTCGAAACCAAGTATCTCCATTTTGGTATTTTATTGTCTTATATTATGTCCTTTTCTTTGAAAAGAAAAGGGCTATTTTTATTAGGTCTTAGGCAATAATTAATGTTATGGCCGAGGGGAAGATAATAGACAGATACGAGATAGAATCTGTTGGGGTTAAAACCCGCGTGAATATCGTGGATGAAGACCACACGCTGTACTACAAACTCGTCCTTCCCGAGGTTGACGTGGCTACATCGGCGCTTCTTGACGACATAAAAGAGCGTTTGATAAGCTCCGCTGACATAAAGACGAGCGAGGTTCTTGACTCCAAAACCATAACTGATCTAAAAAAGGCGTTCGAGGAAAACGCCGGGACTATATTGGGTACGGAGCTTCCGGACCTTGAGGACGATGTAAAAAACCACTTCATCCTGAGCATGGTCCACGAACTTTTGGGCCTTGAGGACATAGACTTCTTTCTGGACGACGACAAGATCGAGGAGATAGTCATAAATTCCGCCAAGGAGCCGGTAAGGGTTTACCATAAAAAACACCACTGGTTGGCCACAAATGTAACCCCCAAATCAGAGATGCAGATACAAAACTATTCAAATACCATCGCAAGGAGGATCGGCCGTGAAATCACGACGCTTAACCCGCTTTTGGATGCGCACCTTATGACAAAGGACCGCGCGAACGCCATACTTATGCCTATTTCGACAAAAGGCAACACGATAACAATAAGGAAATTCGCCCGCGACCCGTGGACTGTCACCGACTTCATAAAGAACAAGACTGCAAACTCGGAGGTTATGGCCCTGATATGGCTCGTCATGCAGTACGAGATGAACATGTTATTATCGGGAGGGACCGGCTCCGGAAAGACGTCGTTTTTGAATATCTGCATGCCGTTCGTCCTGCCTAACCAGAGGATAATCAGCATCGAGGATACCCGTGAGTTGCAGCTGCCGCAGTACCTTTACTGGACACCCCTGACTACAAGGCAGCCGAACCCTGAGGGGAAGGGTGAGGTTTCGATGCTTGACCTTCTTGTAAACTCGCTTCGTATGAGGCCTGACCGCATAATCATGGGTGAGGTGCGTAAAAAGAGGGAGGCAGAGGTGTTGTTCGAGGCGATGCACACGGGGCACAGCGTTTATGCGACCCTTCACGCCGATACATGCGAGCAGACAATAGCAAGGCTGACAAACCCGCCTGTTGACATACCCCACAGCATGCTCGACTCCGTACACCTGAACGTAGTCATGTTCCGGGACAGAAGGCGCGGAATAAGAAGGACGTTCGAGGTCGGTGAATTCGTTCCGGACGAGACGGCTGCAAAGCGCGGGGATTTTAAGTTCAGGCCAAATGTCATTTACAAGTGGAATGCCAGAAGCGATACCGTTGCCTTGACAAAGGTAAACGCCCAGCTATATGAAAGAATCGGCGTGCATACGGGTTTCACCGAACAGGAAGTCCTTGACGAGATACAGCAAAAGAAGAAGATCCTTGAATCCCTTGTAGAGCACAACATACGCTCGATCGATGACGTCGGCAGGGTAATGAACCGGTATTACGTTGATACGGACTACGTGGTTGACCTGTTTAACAAGGGGAAGGACCCGAAGAAACTGCTCGAGATATAGATTAATCCTGCTTCAGTTTTTCTGTCTTGCCTGCCTTTTCAACGAATGGCGCAACCTCGGCCAAGCCCAATTTTTTGTACTCGCCGCCGACCTCGATTGTTACGACCTCTATGTTCTCCTTTTTTATGCCTGTTTCCGAAACGGAGTTCAGGCCAAGCATCGCAAGCTCTATTGCCTGCCCCCTGCCCATGTCTGCCTTGTATTTTTTCTCGAATATCTTTTCTACGTCGCGCTTTCCGGAGCCGATCGCAGCGGCGGTGTACTCGGTGAATGCACCGCTCGGGTCTGTCTCAAAAAGGTGCGGCTTGCTGTTTACCCCTGCTACAAGAAGTGACGCTCCGAACGGGCGCGCGCCGCCGTACTGGGTGTAAAGCTGTTTCATGTTGCATATGTCCTTGACCAGCGCGGAGACTGTCATCGGCTCATTATATGCGATTTTGTTTCTTTGGGCCTTGAGCCTTGCGTCCTCGACGAGCCTTCTGGCATCGGCCACAAGGCCGGATGTCGCAGCCCCCATGTGTTTGTCGATCCTGAAGATTTTTTCGATTGAGCCTGGCACTACGAGCGATGTGCTTATGCTCTTGTCGACCGCCATGAGAACCCCCTCATCGTACACTATGCCTATTGCAGTTGTCCCTCTTTTGACGGCCTCTCTGGCGTATTCTACCTGAAAAAGCCTGCCGTCGGGGCTGAACACCGTTATCGCCCTGTCGTACGCGGATGGTCCCATTGGATACATTTTGCAGAGTTTTATAATTGGGTGCAGGTTAATAAAAACAGAGTTTTGAATTCCCGGCAACCATTATAATTATTGTTGTGGTATATATTAATATGGATGTCAGGCAGGTTATAGAAGAACTGGAAGCGGAACTCGACCCGCTTGAGGTTTACGACGCTTTTCGCGGGGAGAATACGTACCTCCTGCAGTCTGCGGAAGGGGGGGAAAAAACGGCCCGCTTTTCCATAATAGGCATAAACCCTATCGCATTTGTCAGGATAGAGGGCAAAGACGTTTCATTTGACAGCGGCATACCCGCACTAAAGAGATTACACGTTCGCGGGCAAAACCCGATAGAATCCATGCGCAGCCTTATGTCGAACTTCAAATCCGAAGAAAATATCTTCCGGTTCTGCGGCGGGTTTGTGGGGTATTTTTCATATGATATCGTCCGCCACTTCGTGAAACTCGAGGACAAGAAAAGACGCATGCCGGACTGCGAATTTGTCCTGGCAAGAAACAACATAATCTTCGACCACATCGCCGGTAAAACGTACCTGACTGCAAACGTCTTCGAGGGTGATGACGTTCCCCTTGAAACCGAAATGCTCAAGAAGATAAAGGCGCGACTGCACAAGAGGCGCACTCTCGAAAAACCCGCAAAACCAAAAAAAGCACCTGAAACAAGAAATTTGCATCTGGAAACTGCTTTCCACGAAATTGCTTTGCAATTTCGGGATACCGTTTGCCATCAAGGGCAAACGCTTATGCAGTTTCAAGAATTTGCGATAAAATCGCAAATAGGCAAATTTGTGTCGAGTACATTGAAACTCCAAAAGGAGTTTCGTGGTACTACGATAAAATTCGAATCGAACGTGACAAAAGAGCAGTTCGAGGCGATGGTTGTGCGCGCGAAGGAATACATCGTGGAGGGCGACATATTCCAGGTCGTGCCTTCCCAGCAGTTATCCGTGAAATTCAAGGGGGATGCGTTTGCGGTTTACAAACTTCTGAAGGAAATCAACCCATCGCCATACATGTATTTTCTAGATTTCGGCGCCCGCAATATTGTCGGCTCAAGCCCTGAGATGCTGGTTCGCGTTGAAAACCGAACTGTCTGGACATACCCGATAGCAGGCACAAGGGGGCGCGGCGAGACCCCTGCGGCGGACAAGGAACTTGAGACAGAAATGCTCTGTGATGAAAAGGAGCGCGCGGAGCACATAATGCTTGTTGACCTCGGCAGAAATGACATCGGAAGGGTGGCAAAATTCGGCACAGTCAAGGTTACGAAACTGATGGGCGTCGAAAAGTATTCGCACGTCCAGCACATGGTCTCGGAGGTTGTTGGA